>NZ_CP102755.1:0-84474 GCF_024722315.1 Myroides albus | reverse complement strand
GAAATTAAAATACTTATGCAAGAACTTGACACCTCTTTGAATGATGAGGAAAGTATTGATTCGAAATTTGATTATTAATTTAAATAATTTATATAACAAATTTAATTGTATATAATTATATAAATCACTATATTTGCTTATAACCTTTTAATAAATATCAAATCGGGGAACAGCGGGATAATTCTGAACGATATCAAGATGAAGAAAAAGCAAATTAAAAAAGTGACTAAAGCTTATGACAAATGGACTGAAAAGGCAAAGAGTAAATATAATATTGTAGGTGATTTATCTTATTTTAATTGTTTAAGATTTGAGATAAATAATACCGAAGCTTTTGTCATTGGTTTGACTGATGAAGATAATTTAAGAGAAAAGAAGGAATGCGATGAGGATATTTTTTGTTATTTCTGCATGTATGAAACTGAAGAAGGCGAAGTATGGGCATTAGGAGAATCTAATAATCCTGAGGATTTAGAAAAGTGGTTATGTTTGATTAACAATAATGATGCTTGCCAGTTAATCAAAAAAGGAAATTCCTTTTTTCCTAGTATGTATCAATTACAAGAGGGTATTAACGAAGAAGAGTCTATTTAGACTCTTCTTTTGTATACAATAATTGCTTCAGCACAGCTGTTAAATCTTTAATTTGTTGCTTTTCATTACTCAGTGTAAATTATAGTTTTGACGCCCTTTTTAAATGATAAATTTATTTTAATTGTTATAATTAAATTTTTTATATAAATTATTTAAATAAAATTCAACTATAAAAAAAGAGTCCATTTCTAGACTCTTTTTGTTTTATATTTTTCTTCGATTGGAGTGTTGTTGTTCTAAATAATCTCCAGCAATTATATTATCTATTTTTTGCTCAAGGGAATTGTATAAAACTTCATTGGTTAATTTTCCTTTTTGTTCAGATTCTATTGTAAATAAATCTTCTGCATTATATGATACTGTGATAAAATCATCTTCAACTGGTATTTGAAATTTAACTCCTAGACAAAGTGCGTCTTTTATATAACCTGGTTTAGTAAATTGTAGAAGTTCGAAGTCCTTAGTTTGAGAGAATTTATGAATTGGAGCTTGATCAAGGTTATAACTGTTTTTTAGTTTTGTATGGAATGCTGCTAGATCTTGAGGTGTTAAAAGAGTTGTATTAGCATATTTTGGTGTTCCCGGATATAATATACTTTTACTTTTAAAAAGTTCTTTCAACTCTTGTATATTGGTAGTATTGTAAATTTCAAAATTTACACTGTCATTTGTATGTATTAAAGTATTGGGAGTCTTTGCTGTTTTCACATAGATATTATTTAGTTGATATCCTCTTGGATTAACTGGAATAGATTGAATATGTTTTCCATAATAAATTGATTGTATTCCCTCTCTTTCAAGAGTATTTAAAGTATTTAAAATCTCATCTATTTGGATTAATTGGTCCTCAGTTAATAGGAGCTCTAATTCTTGGCCATGTAATTCTACATTGAATATTTTTAAATCCTCTACTCTACTGTATTGAACAACTTCTTTTGATAAAGGAAAAATAATAGGTTCATTTGAGTTCGTGATTGTATCTTTTTTTATAATATTATTACCCTCGATAGTATATTGAAGACCTAATGTTTGTAATTCGATTCCTTCTCTTGAGAGAAAAAGTTTTTCTTTAGCTACTTCATCCAAAATCATTCCATCTACTCGATCAGGGAAATATTCTAAGATTTGATTTAATTCTCCTTTTACATTTTGAGGCAAAGGGGTATTAAAATTATTGTATGCAGTTATGTCTAAGGCATTATTCTTTAAAAATTCAAGAAGCTTTGAATCAAGTACATATTTACTCATAATAGTTGATTTATATTTTTCTAAAAATAAGATTTTAGCTAGAAAATAGTTCAATATGTGAAAACTTGGTTCTATATTGTATACAATATGGAAACATTCTCCAGGGGATCTTTACTTAATTTGTTGCTTTTCATTACTTAGTATAGATTATAGTTTTGACGCCCTTTTTAAGACGATAAATTTATTTTAATTATAACAATTAAATTTGTCATATAAATTATTAAAATAAAATTCAACTATAAAAAAAGAGTCCATTTCTAGACTCTTTTTGTTTTACATTCGGCGATTCCAAGTGATGTTGTGATTTTCTATTAATTGTCGTTTTATCTCGTCATTTTGAATTGTTTCCTCACGTACATTTTCTTGCTGTTCTTTTTCTTTTAACCGCTGAAGTTTTTCTTTGAATTTTTCAAGACTATCTAAGGAATATTCTATTTCAAGATCTTCATACTCTTTAGCATCAAAAATATAATGGGTGCTAATATTGCTTATTAGTTGCTTGATACTAATATAGTTATATTTTACAAATTCAACTGTCTTGTGTAAACTGTTATGCTCCTCTTTAGTAAGAGTTCTTTCACTTATAGGTTCTTTAAATGCATCTGCATTTGGACTTACTATGTAATTGGAAAGTTTAGTTGTTATTGGACCCGATTCAGCATCTAAGTAGGTATCTAGTTTTACCGTACTTATGGAAAAAGCTAAACTGTTAAGGCCATTATTAACTAGATTTTCTAAATGGTTTACAAGTTCATATGTTTTCTCTTCTTCTAAAGAGATCTCTCTAATCGGAATGATTTCCTTTATTGACTCTTCTAAACCAGGAGACCGTAATGCGTAAATCAAATCCCTTGCGATATTACTTTCATTTGCTATTGCTTTTAGAGGGAGCAGTATTTCTTCATCAACATTGTATTTGATTAGATATGCTTCATAAAAGACCACTTCTTTTTCATATTCAGGAAGTTCTACCTTTTCATAATGCATTAATGCTTGAGTATACACTTCTTCTCCTTGATCATAACTATCGTCTTTGAAGTCGGCCCAAGTTACAGGATAAAGAGGTACTAGATTGACATAATTGATTAATATTTCTTGAATATACATTGGAAATGTATGTATGTACATTGCACTTGATAGTAGATCTTGATTCTTTTTGCTATTAAAATTAATACTTGTTTCTTCGTTGTTGTTTATTGCAATTTGTTCTACAAGTTTATTGCCTAGTTCCTTTAATTTATTGTTGGGTTCAATCTGTTTTTTTTGAAGAAGTTCATTTTCTATAATGTACTGTATTCCATTTGAGGGAAGCAATATTCCTTCTTTTTTCAAGACTAGATCTTGTGTTGCATAATAATCTAATATCATACCTTCTAATTGCTCAGGCATTAGTTTTATGACTTCTTTAAGTTTGCTTAATACATTTTCAGGTAGTGCAATAGATAGTTCATTATATGCTTTGATATCCAATGCATACCTTTTTCTAAAGTCGATTACTTCTTTTGGAATGGGATAGTTCATGTGATTGATTTTTTATTTCTCCTAAAACTACATATTTAAGTAAAAGGGAAACCTTTTTGTGAAAACTTAGGAGTATTTGTATACAAAAATTAGCTTCAGTACAGCTGCTAAGTCTTTAATTTGTTGCTTTTCATTACTCAGTGTAAATTATAGTTTTGACGCCCTTTTTAAAACAATTTATTTTAATTATAACAATTAAATTTGTTATGTAAATTATTAGAATAATGATTGTATTGCACAAGGTAGAATTTCTCTATATATTTGTATAGCTAGCAATACAGCTAGCTACACAAACAAACACATTATGCACAAAGCAAAAGACGTATGGCCAAAGAAGTGGCAACAAGTTATTGTTCTTTATGACGACGGGGAATACTCTGTCTGTTGGGGAATGTATGAAAAAAATCCTCGAACAATGGGTAAAAGATGGAATGATAATTTTCCAAGACAAGGAGCCAGTCCCACTTGGTATATTGAATATCCTCTTTTTGTAGAGGCTACTATTATCACTTTGATCAATGGATATGAGATTGAAGAAAAAAATGGGACAATTACTCCTGAGAATAAAAATTATCTTGATAATTGTAGAAACGCTCTGAAGGAAATAGAAGCTGCTAAATAAGTATGTTGTGCATGTAAAAAAGCGTCGATATTCGACGCTTTTTTTATTAAGCTAGATTTTGGTAGTATTCTCTATGTTGTTTTTCAATTATTTGGCTATTGGCTCTTGCCAAAGCAGTTGAAACGTTTACATCAACTGCATTCCCAATAAATTTTTTTTGTTCCGCTGAAGTACCTATCAACACATAGTTTTTGGGAAATCCTTGTATTTGTTTTAATTCGTCAATATTCAACATTCTCATTTTGATATCAATGATATTGTATTTTACCATGAACTCTTTTATTTGTATCATCGTTTGACTGTCTTGTTCTTCAATATGAATTTTTATTTCGCCTTGCTCGACTGTTATAATACTTGGCGGTTTCTTATCCATTCGGGCAATTAATGTAAAGCATGGTTCTTCTATTCCCCTACCCTTGTCACTATATTGAGGGTTATATAAAAATTGTGTTGTACTAACTAAACTGAATTTTGGAACTGTAGTTAGTGCATTACAAGGTTGGTTCAAACTAATTGGTTTACTACGAGTAAACTGTTGATCTAAAAAATTTACTTCTACCTTGGCTATTCTATCTTTTGTGGTTACAGTTGGTGAGGGACCGTCTAGATCGTATATCCCGCCTTTTCCATAGTATGTTTGCAGTGAGACGATAGATTGAGTAGGGATTGTTGAAATAGTGCCTATAGGCTTCTCTACTGTATGATTTTTACTTGAGGAATGACCGCTTTTATAGTTGGAAATAAATACATTAGTTTCTTGATTTGGAACAAATTTTATTAGCCCAGCTAAGATTCGTTTTAGGGTATTTTCTGCTAATGCTTTTTTTCTCGTAAATATTGAATTTCCCTTTTCTCCGAGATCTAAAATTTCTTTTACGGGTTTCCATTTTTTTAATCCAAACAGATCTTCTTTACTTCCATTTTCTGCGTGGGTTTGCTCTGGCCATAATATTGATAAATCTTTTTTTGCAAATATTATGAACAGTCGTCTTCTCGCTTGATAGCTGCCGAAATCAGCGGAATTCAATATTTTTTTTGATACATGGTATCCGTAAGTACATATTTTTTTTTCCCATCTGTGATATAGAATTCCTTTTTTCTCTTTTATCGGGTTTTTGTTTTTGTCTAAAGGACCCCATGTAAGAAATTCACGCACGTTTTCAACATAAAAATAATCTGGATTAATTGATTCAATGTAATACTTCATGTGATTGGCCAATGATCGACTATCTGCATTTTTTGGACCACCCCCCTTTGCAATTGAAAAATTAGTACATTCTAAGGAAGCCCATAAATTTATAATACATCCAGGATCTTTACGTCTTGTGTTTTCTACTAATATTTTGATCTTTTCAATTACTTTCCAATCGCGAATATCTTCTGTAAAATGGATCGCAAAAGGATGATTGACTTTGTGGGAAGCTATGGCGTTTTTATCGTGATTTACACACGCCAATACTTTTGTGTTTTTATTTACTAAGTGGATGCCTGTTGTTGTACCACCACCACCGCAAAATAGATCTATCCAGTAGATGTTTGGTTGTTGCATAATTGTATTTTATTAAAAGGTTATGAGCAAATGTAATAATTTATATAATTAAAAACAATTAAATTTGTTATATAAATTATTTAAATAAAATAAACGATATTACAAATGAGTTTACTATCCTTTTTATTAGGGCAAATCCCTTCGGGTCGGGCTTTCGCTTTTATCTTTTTATGACTCTTCGAGATCATAAAAAGGATGCCAGCTCTATCCCTTTTGCAAACTCCGCTTCACTTCGTTTTTTGTTCTCTTTTGAAAAGAAAAAAATAAAATAACAGCAAGAAACTTAAAAGTTAAAATACTGATTAATAGTATTTTGTAATTATTATAAATTAATTTGTTATATAAATTATTGTAATTATATAATTGTATAAAATTATGATTTTCCGTATATTTGAGTATCAAAATCAAGTAAATAAAACCTTAATGTTATGACTGATATTTTAAATTTAAGTTCCCTCGAAAGTAGTTTTAAAGAGTTCTCTGTGATAGTGGAAAGAAGAAGAAACATCCTCTATAATAGTAGTGATGTATGGTTGAAATCGGATAAGGGATATCAATTTGATACTAAGACAATTGAGTTAGACCATACTTTGGATACTTTAAGCAATTTAATTAGCTGTTTAGAGGATTGGAACAAGAGCAATAAATAATTTAAAAACCTTTTAATACATCAAATATAATATGGAAGATATTTTAAACTTAAATCCTTTAAAAAACAGTTTTAAGGAATTTTATGAGATAGCTGAGAAGAGAAGATTGTTTTTTGACAACAGCCAAGAAATTTGGCGAAAATCAAAAGAAGGGGAGGAATATGATTTACAAACTTCTGTGTTAACTCAAACGTTAGAAACCTTTAAAGATCTGCTTACTTTTTTAGAGGATTGGAATGTGAATGAATAGTAAAAAACCTTTTAATAAAATACAATATGAAACCAAAAACAGAACGACAAAAGAGAGTAATGTTTTTACACAAAAGACTAAAGCCTACTTATAAAAATATTTATAAGTGGGCGCTTAATAACTGTATTAAGCATTTTGGGTATGTAGCAAAGGATATAGCGACTTGTTTGTGTTGTGCTGAAGATTTTTCCGTGAAGAAATCTATGCACGTTGTAAGGTGTCCTAAGTGTAAGAGAAAGTTAGAGTTGGTTCGAACTAGAAAAATGAAGTATGACCAACTTGTTTATGTAGGGAAAATGGAACAAGTTGAAGAATATCAAGTTTTACGATTTTATTATATTAAAGTCTTTTTCAAAAAAGGGGAAATTCCTAAATGTAATATGTATTGTGTGTTCGAAGATTGGATATCTCCCGATTTAGATAGGGAATTTGTAGCAAGAGTCTTTACTGTGGGATTCTATTACGATAAAGGAATTTGGACGAATGATTTGGAGTTGAGGAATATCGATAGGAGGGAGTCTATTCTGAGATATATGGACAGTATTTTTTACTATGATAAAGGGGGAATACGAGGAGATTTGTTGCAAAAGGGAATAAATTTTGATTTCATTCGAAAATTAAAAAACATTGATTTGATTGATGTTATTCAGAGTAGTTCAGCTTCAGTTGCAGAAACCTTTATTAAACGCAAAAATACTAGGTTTTTAAAGGAGTTTATCAAAAACCCAATGGAGGTTAAGAAAAATTGGAGAAGTATTAAAATAGCGCTTAAAAACAATTATACACCATTAGATATTCAAGTTTGGTTTGATTACCTTGAAAATCTACGAGAACTCAATAAAGATGTGCTTTCTCCAAAATATATACTTCCCAAAAATCTAATTTTAGAACATAATAAATATATGTTGAAACGATATGAAAAATTAGAAAAAGAGGGAATGGAGGGAGCAACAATCAATAAAACGATAGCTGAAAATGTGATATATATTGATAGGTTAAAAAAATATTTTCCTCTTCATTTTCAAAATAAGAATATTAGCATTGAACCGCTAAAGAGCATTGAAGAAGTTAAAATGAAAGGAAATACTTTAAATCACTGTGTTTATGTCAATGGCTATTATAAAAAAGAAAGTCGATTACTGTTCTCGGCTAAGGTCAATTCTAAACCTACTGAAACAATAGAATTTGATTTATACACTAATACAATTATTCAGCAAAGAGGATACGGTAATTGCAAAAGTATCTACCATCAAGAGATAGAAAAACTATTTTTAAACTGTATTCCTCAAATACAACAAATAACTAACCTTTAATAAAATACAATATGAACCCAACAGAATTAGCAATAGAACAGGTATTGTGCAATCTTGCAGATAACAACCAAGAATTTGCCGTTATCTTTCAAAAGGAAAAAAAGACAATCAAGGAGTGTTGTCAATACATAGCTTCTGAAGTAAAAAAAATGAAAAGGGGATTTATCAATGAAGTTGAATTAATAGGATTGGCTAAAGAGTATTATTCCAATGATAAATTGGAATTTACCAAAGTTAATTTTACAACTTCAGTAGCATCCAATGACCCAAAATTTGTTGAGAAAATGAAAGAAAGGGAAGAGAAAAAAGAAAATAATCCAATTATTTCAAAAACCAAAAAGAAAATTCCTCTCCAAATGACAATATTTGATGTATTAGAACAGTAGAAGAGTAGAAGAGAGTCCAGCAATGGACTCTTTTTTTGTTTAGCTAATAATGAGGTTTGTATACAAAAATCGGCTACAGTACAGCTGCTAAATCTTTAATTTGTTGCTTTTCATTACTCAGTGTAGATTATAGTTTTGACGCCCTTTTTTAAATAATTTGTTAGATAAATTATTGAATTGTAATTTTATTGTATAGAGTAGATTATGGTATTATATTTGATAAGCTAATAACTTCAATTATCATAATCATTATGAAGAGATAACTACAACAATTATAAACCTTAATATTTATTTATCATGAAAATATTCGAAAACATTAATATATATTCATTAATAAACTTTTTCTTTTTTTTGGGGTTGGTTTTCTTAGTTTACATTACTATCTCAAAATATATGCAAGCAACTAGAACTAGACAATATCCGACAGCAGCAAAAGGAGGAGTTTTTGCTATTCTTTTAATCGCAATAATTATTTTAGTTTTTAATGTAGTAATAATTAGAAGATAAATCCAATACAGCTTTAATTGTTTGTGATTTCAAAAGCATTGTTGAAAGTTGTAATCAACAAAATAAAAATTATTCATTGACTAGGATTAAGGGTTCTTTCGAAAAGAAAAAGAGCCTATTTCTAGACTCTTTGTAATTGATTTGTTGTAGACCAGGTTGTTATTTTGATTTGATATAGGCAATTATATTTTCTAATGATTCGAAGTGCTCACGTAGTATATCAAGTTCATATTGGAGAGCTTGAATTTCTTTTCGTTGCTTTTCGAGTACGATTTGTTGCATAGGGTATTTCTTTACTATGTCAATTACTGCTTCTGTTTTTGTTTTAATTGATTTCTCTTCTCTGTGTTTGTCAATTATCGCTAAAACATCGTCAGTTATCTTTCTGAGATATACTGCACGCTTGTTATTATTCGATTCCATATTGTATTTTATTAAAAGGTTATTTTATTACATGTAGTCCACAAGCGATAGTGCTGTGAGGTGGATTAATATTCGATACATTATATAAAGTATCAGTATTGATAGTGCTGTGCTAAAGAACAAGCCACTAAATTTGAATTTAGGATCTTTAAAATATTTTACAAGTAAAATAAATAGGATTAGACCACCAAGTATTGAAGTAACTATTTTCAGTGTTGGATTTTGTTCTACTTCTATTTTTAAATCTTGTAGTTTACTCTTTCTCCGCCATTTGGCTTCTTTCTCCGCTTTTACCTTTTGCAGTTTTACTGCTGCTTCAGCTGGTGTGGGAGGCTTGGGGAGTATTCCTTCTCTATTATTGGTTTTGTATATGGCAAAACCTAAATACAGACAGAGAAAGAATACGCCTAAAATGTATGCTTTTTTCATCTTGATATTTATTAAAAGGGTTTTATATTAAATTGTTATATTATATAGAATTAAATTTGTTAGATAAATTATTTTTCTTTTCATAAGGAAAAGAAGTCTTTTAAAGACTGCTTAAAACCATTATTAGATTATAAGCAGTCTGTACTATAATTTTATAGGAAAGCTTCATCTAAGAAGCTGAAATAGCCGTATTCTGAGATGATAAGATGGTCTAATAGTTTGATGTCTAAAAACAGACTAGCATCTTTTATTTTTTGAGTGAGTTTTTTGTCAGCTTCACTAGGTGTTAGTTTTCCACTTGGGTGATTATGGGCGATGATTATTGCCGTTGCATTTGCTAATATCGCTTCTCTAAAAAGAATTCTAATATCTACTACCGTTCCTGCCATTCCACCCATCGAAAGCATACTGTATCCAATTATTTGGTTTGAATTGGATACATAGAGAGCGAAGAAATATTCTTTAATATTAATTGATACTTTATCGAATATTCTCTTTAATATTTGATATGAAGCATCGCTAGAATTGCATACTATATCAATGGCTTGATATTCTTCATTTTTCTTACAAATGACATTAAACTCATATAATTTTGTGGTATTCATATATTGTATTTTATTAAAAGGTTATGAGCAAATATAATAATTTATATAATTAAAAACAATTAAATTTGTTATATAAATTATTCAAAATTAAACTGTTGGTTATTAATGTTTTATATGTTTTGTTTGTTTGATTTTCTTTGTATTTCGAATTAATTAATTTATATAGTTTTAATTTGTTATATATTTGTAAGTAATTATAAAATTGTATAAATTTGTACTTATAACCTTTTAAAAAATATCAACAAACGGGGGACAGCGGGGCAATACTGAACAATAAAAATGATGGCGAGAAAGATTGCTTTTATTAATCAAAAAGGAGGGGTAGGAAAATCAACCTTAACTACACATATAGGTGCATACTTGGCGAAGAAGGGAAATAAAGTGCTTTTAATTGATGCGGATCCACAACGTGATTTAAGTCAAAATTTAGGGCTATTTGATGAAGAGGTTGACAATTATTCCATTTATAATTTTCTGCTAGGCGAGGGAAGTTTTTCTCCAGTAGGTATAGAAAAGAACTTGCACCTGGTTGACGGGTATTCAGAATTGTTAGAGGTGACCTTGACAAAAAAAATGCTATCTAAGGCAATTGAAAATATAGAACATAATTTTGATTATATCTTGATTGATTGTCAACCACAACCTATTATAAAAAGTAGATTGACATTAAATGAGATTGTATTGAATGCAGTAGATTACGTTTGCATACCAACTGACCCAAATACAAATTCAGTATCAGCTGTATTTAAAATTTCAACTTCTATCAACAGAATTAAAACGGAGAGCAATCCTAATTTGCAAATTGCGGGGATTGTCTTTTCAATTGTATCTGAAAATGAAACAATATTTAAAGATACATACAAAGTGGTTGAAGATACAGCGGGCGATTTCTTAATGAAAAATTACATTAGAAAGAACACTCAAATTAAACATGCGAGCGCGATAGGACAAACGATATACTCCTTTGATAATAAATCAAAATCATGTAAAGACTTTGATAAAGTAGGGAAAGAATTAATAGAACGAATTGAAAAAATTGCTTAAAAATCATGACTGATAAAAAGAAAAAAGAATCTGCTGTACAAAGCAGATTTAAAAATACAAAAACTGAATTTACAGAATTAGCAGCTGCACCAACAATAAAAGAAAAGGCAAAAAAATCCTTGAGAACAGTTAATGTTAATAAGGAAGTTATTACTGAATATATGGATATGGCTTTTAATTATTTTAAAAGCATAGGACAGATTGGAGTGTATTCAACTTCATCTTTTTTATGTGTAGCGATTGAGATGGTAGAAGAGCTCTATATTAAAAAATATGGAGAACTTTTGGAGCCTAGTGAGTCAGATAAAAAATTTTTTGCTAAACGAGGTCCAGCTGATAGAGATACATTAAGTCGCTATAATCACACAGATATTAAACCAATTATGTTTACTATTACGAGTGATTATTATGAACGTTATATTCAACTTATGAATACGTTTTACAAAAACGAATTGTCTAATTTGAGATCGTATGGAAATAGTTTTTATTTCTATGACTTTTTTTCTCAAGTAAAAGAAATAGTAAATGACAAGAGATGAAGCATTGCAAATTAAAATTGAAGATTATCTATCTTCTATAGGAATCCAAGTAGCAAAATCTGTTGGAAATAATTTATGGTTTTCGCTCAGAGAAGATGATAAAACGCCTTCATTTAAAATTGATACAAAAGAAAATGTCTGGTACGATTTTGGAATCGGAAAGGGTGGAAATATTATTGATTTAGTTCAATTGATTCACGGTTATGATTTCCATCATGCTATGTTAGAGTTAGAAAATAGAAAGGGAACTTTATCTACTATATCGACTACTGTTTTTAAAGATGTTGCTAAACAGCAAAGTTCGATGGTGTTACTAAAAGTAAAAAATTTATTTTCTTTTCCTTTGAAAAATTATGTTGAAGAACGCGGAATAAATTTAGAGATAGCTTCTAAATACTTTAAAGAAATCGAGTTTGAATTGAAAGGTAGAAAACAGTTTGCATTGGGTTTAAAAAATGATAAAGGCGGATTTGAATTACGAAATAAACTATTGAAATCAAGCATAGGGGATAAGGCTGTTACAACCATAAATAAAGGAAAAGATAAAGTTGCTATTTTTGAGGGAATGTTTGATTTTTTATCATTTATTACTAAGTATCCAAATGCAGAAGAAGCTTATACTTTCAAAATTTTAAATACAGTATCTTATTTGAATTTTGAAGAGGAGGATAACTATTCAATCGCTTTAAATAAGTTGAGAAACGTTTTTAAAGACGAATTAAAAAACCTTGATGACAAGGTTAAATATGAAATTGATATTTACAAAAACTTAATAGAAAATATTCCTTATAAGGAATATCATTTGTTACTTGATAACGATGAAGCTGGAGATAGGGCAGTGATTTGTTTTAAAGAAGCTTTTTCTTTTTCTGATATACATGATCAAAGAAATTTATATGATGGATATGTTGATTATAACGAAATGCTTAAATCTGAAATGCAAAATTCAAATAATAAAAATATTAAAATTAGATAAATATCAATAGAAAAATAACAAGAAATGTACTTATTGATAGTATAGTTAATAGAAATATAAAAGGAGAGGATGAAGAGTTTGAAGATATTAAATTAGAATGGATAGAAGGTGATAACAGATTTTTTTTAAATTACTTTCCTAATTCTGATAAGTATAATATAGGTGATACTGTCTATGTTTTATTTTGTGATACTTTGTATGATAATAAAATATTATCTAGGAGTTTCTTTGAAGACTTTGGAACACATCAATTTAAGATTATAGGAAAAACGTTCTTCTATGATGTTGAAGCTTATGATGAACTAGGTAATTATATTGAAATGGAAATGCCACATGAACCACATGTAAATTATGACATAGAATTAGTTTTTAATGATTATTAAAAAAGAGGCTGTATTTAATACAGCCTCTTTTTTTATTTCATGTTTCTAAATTCAAATGCTCTTTCTCTTTCTTTTTGAGGGAAAGAAATTTTAAAACTCTTTAGTAAAGAAGTATTAGCCTTATCCAGCTGTTTTAGTATACTTTCTTTTGTTTTTTCAATGTTGTTTACTGTAAGTCCCTTTACTGTTTTTTCAATATCTAGCAAGTCTAGAGAATGACTTAGAATGTTTTTTTCTTCTTCTGACATAGTTGTATATTTTTTAATTTATTAAAAACAAAAATAACAAATTCCTTTGTAAAAAAAAAACGTAGTTTTTTTGTTTTTAAACTCTTGGTTTGGATAAAACCCTAACATTTTTACGTACATTTGAGTTTGCGGTTTTCCAAAAAATTCCGATTTTTAATCGGAGCAAGACGGAGTCGTACTAAAGTTCGATGCAATCTTGCCCATTCGGGAGGTAATTGATTGAAAATCAATTAATTGGAACTTTTTTTATTGGTTTTTTAAAATCAATAAAGTAGAAAAAATATATTAAAATATTGAATAACAAACAGTTATGAGTAGAAAACAGCTTAAAAGTGTGAAAATATTTTCAGATACACATAAAGAAATATCAAAGTTGTCTAAAGCAAGTGGTACCAGTATACAAGATATATTTTCTTATATAGTTCAGAACTATATTGAGAACGGCTTTGAGTTGAAAGTAGATAATAGTAAGAAAATTTTGAAAATAAATTTCATAGATGAAGTCAATAAATTATTAAAGGAGCAAGAAGAAAGAATTAAAAAATCTTTGATTGAAAGAACGAATACATCTATTGGGTTTATTAAAACTCTAGATAAAAAAGTGGAAAGCACTAGACGTGATATTATTTTTAAAATCGACCCTGATGATGATACTATTTCTCATCCCTTAGAATTTCATTATGATTTCGTAATAAAAAATTTATTGATGCTTTTGAAGATTAATGGAGTAGAAGAAAAGGATCTTGCAGTAAGATTAAAAGATATTACTACCAGAGATGAATTAGAGTTTTTTATTAATAGTTACAATTCAATTGTATCGAAAAGAATTAATTAAAATATGTTCGTTGAGTTAAATCCCTCTAGTGAAAGTGGTGATAAAAAAGGAAGCTGTAAAAAGTACGCACAGTATTTATTGAAAGACAATACATACTTTTTTAATCACTCTAATGATCAAATTAACTTAGATGAAGCAGTAAAGATAATTGATGCAAATAATAAAAAGGGTCTTGGTAAAAATGATGATAAATGGTTTGCACCTATTTATAATTTAGCTGAAGATGAGGCACAACATATATGTAGATTATTGTTCAATAAAAGTTACTTTGATTATAATGAATTATCTTCCGTTGAAAAGAAAAAGTACAATGAGTATATAGTAGATTTAGGAAAGAAGTTTATGGATGATATGGCTCTTTCTTTTAATTTACAAGATAAAAATGTCAATTCTGGAAATGATTTATTTTATATAGCTGTTGTAGAAAATAAGAGATTGTATACTGGCCACGATGAAGATGTAAAGAATAATTTAGTAAAATCTAGAACAGCTAAAAGAGGATTTAATACTCATATTCATGTTATACAGGGTAGGTTAGCTAACAACGGTTTTCATTCTAAAATTAGTCCGTTGCGTACGGGAAAGAATGTGAATAAAAATAATATAGGTGCTAATACTGGATTTGATAGAGTGAGTTTTTATAATAAAATAGAAATGACATTCGATATTCATACGGGTTATAATAGATCTGAAGAAAACACTTTTGATTATCAAAATGCGCAGAAAAAGAAAAAAGAAAACTCTACTTCATCTAAAGTTAATATTGTATTGAGAAGAAAGAAAAAGTTCTTTACAAAGGAGGAAGCAAAAGATATTGTTGACCAAATTAGCTTAGATGATTACGTGAGTTTTTTAGTAAAGAATAACCGTTTAAAAATAATAGGAGAGAAGGGAGATAGGCGTATTTTTTTAGATAAAAATACTGATAGAAAGTATATTATTTATGAGAATGGATTTTTATGCGAGGATACTAAACAAAGTGGAAACGTTATTAATTTGATACGATCTGTAGAAGAATTGAACTGGATTGATTCTCTTAATAGAGTTATTCAAGTGAAGAATTTATCTAGTGCAATTATCTATAAAAAAGGAATTGAATTGTATCAAGTCAAACCAGCTCATGTTGATTTCTTATTTGAAAATAATCCGAGTTATTCTAAATTGTTACTTAAAAATAACCTGAATCAACTTCGTTATTTAAGTGAAGGGAAACGGTTTTTATCTATTGGTTTAGCAACAGATGAGGGGGGGATTGTCGCTTTATCAAAAGACAGCTTAATTTATAAAGGAGCAAGAGGAAGTAGTTTTATAAAGGGTGATAAGGATAGAAATAATTTAATTGTATTTGACAATTTGACTGACTATCTTAATTATTTAAAGTACAAAGGGACTTCTTATACAAAAGAAAATGTATTGCTGCTAAACGATCTTCAAGATACTAAGCATGATTTTAAATCGTATGATAATGTTGTATCATATTCAAGTAGATATAAAAACGAATTGATTCAAGACAATCGAAATCTTGAAAAAGAAGTGCTAAATGACAAAACTAAAGCAGTTCAAATAGCAGTTGAAAATGTTATTAAAAAAATGAAGTAATGAAGAAAGTAATATTTTTTTGTGCCATTTTAAGTTCAGGTTTTTTCTATGGGCAGATTACTTCTGATACTATTTTTAGGCCTATTGATATGGAGTTTGTTGAAAGTATAAAAACTCAGCCAACAAAGAAGAAGAGTCTTTATTTAAAGATAGGGTATGAAGAATTTGAAAAGCGGATGTTTGACTATGTTTATTTGCACAACCAAAATAGTACATTTGACATCCATTATAATGCGCTGCTTTATCCGTATGTAAATAAGTATTTATCTTATAAGTGGTTTGAGAAAATAATCGGATTGTCCTGGTACTATTTCCCTTTGTTTGAGGCTAAATTGCAACAGTATAATTTGCCTTCAGAACTCAAGTATCTTGCTATTGTTGAAAGTAATTTAAATCCGCGTGCTACTTCTCATATGGGAGCAAAAGGTTTATGGCAATTTATGCCAGCAACAGGCGCACATTATAATTTAATGCACAATAATATTGTCAGTCTATATTATGATCCAGTTGCATCTACAGATGCAGCTTGTAGATTTTTAAGTGATTTGTATAAAGAATTTGAGGATTGGGGTTTGGCAATTTCTGCGTATAATTGTGGTGCTGGTAATGTTCGAAAAGCAATTCGAAAAGCGAAATCAACTGATTATTGGAAAGTGAGAATGTATCTTCCTGAAGAAACAAAGAGTTATTATCCTTCAATTATTGCTGTGCTGTATATGTTTGAGTTTTACCAACAACACGAGATCTATCCAAGCTATTTTAAATATAATTTTTTTGACAACGACATTATTATCAAAGATAAAAATTTCGATGCAAAATTAAGACAAAATGATTTTTTCAAATTTGCTAACCCACATCTTTTAAAGCAAGATATTCCTAGTGGTGTACATATTTATGTGAAAAAGGAATTATAATAATTTCGACAGTTGAAAAATAATAAGAACAAAAAAAGGGGAGCATCTAATTTAGATACTCCCCCAAACCTTTTAATAAAATATCAAATATAATATTTAATATAATATTGGTTACAAATATAGTAATTACGGGGGTTAAACAAAGTTAATAGAAGTTTTTTTTATTCAAATATCATTTTCCTTTCAAAAGAAAAAATAGTCTTAATATAGCTTATAATTGAATTAATATTAAAGTAAAATATTAGAATTCTATCCAAATTTAGAATAAAAGAATGTGTTTAAGATAGTGTGAAATGTATGGTGAATGGCTTATAACGTTGTTTTTGCTGATCAAATTAAAAAGTTATAATAATTTCGACACTCTAGATACTGATAAATAATGCGTACTATTGAAAGAAGTAGGGAAGGATGGAACCAAATAATGAAGTGTCGAAATTATTATAAGTATGGTGAATCCGCTATAAAGTTTTATATTTAATTTTTCATAATAGCAATAACACTGCAACCCGACAATTTAAGAATTGTCTTTTAAAATTGGTGACTTCTCTATTTTATAATAGAGAAGTTTTTTTTTGAAAAGAGGCTATTAGGATTCGTATATTGACTTGGAATATTATTAGCTGGAGTATTAATAGGATTGGATGTATGGGAATTATCAAAATTGATATAAAAGATAAAGAACAAGCCACCGATTTAATTATAAATGATAATCTGTTCTGATACTTATTGTTAGGTAAAATAGAAGAGTATAAGCTTAGAGCACCTAACATTGCTATTAAAACTATATTGGTTATTGTAAGTGGTGTTAAAGAGGCTGTAATTGCTAAAATTAATTCTGTTACATTCATTAAAAGGTTCATAAGGGATTTCAACTGTTTCATATTTTTTTGTTTTTATATATAAATAGTATGCTCTTCCCTTAAAGACCATTTAGTGTGTGTTTTTTTACCTTTTAAAATTTGTTATTCAATTTAGTTGAACAAAAAAAGGGAGGACCAATATTGGACCTCCCTTTTTCATATGAAAGCACCCTTTAATAAGGATGCTTAATTTTACTTTAATTTATAATTTTTTTATACTCATATCTTATGTACTTTGTATTCGGTGGTAATTCTCCTTTGAATACTCTGTAATCAACATCGTCTCCCGACTCTCTAATACTTAACCAAGCTTCGTTTACGACTACAACTTCTTCGACGTGTGTTCCAACTTTTGGGTGTGTTAAATTGATAATTTCTTTTCCTTTTATTTCATATTGAAATGCTAAACTTTCTTCTTTACATTCCTCTTCTATTAAGACAGGAAAATTGTAAATAAAAAATTCATCTTTTATTTCTAATTTGTCTTTTCCGCATCCTCCATTATTTGAAGCTGGTACTTCTTGTATGATATTATTGGCACTGTCCATATATAAATATTCTACAAATTCCCAATTGCCCTTTAAAATGGTATTGTCTTTATCAATAATGTCTACAGGATTTCTGTCTGTATTGTCATCAGATGAACAAGACATAAATATTGCTGTAAGAGTTAAAGTTAAAAGAATTTTTTTCATGATTTTTTGTATTTAATTTAATGTTTATCGTATTTGAAACGGAATTTTTCGGCTTGTTTCTTGTCCTAATTCATCAACAGCTATGATTGTTATTTCTCCCCAATCGTCGTTGTGATCTCTATTATAATAGTAGAAAGCAGGGTCTGGGTTTACTGTAACTTCATATGTATTTGCATTTACTCTTGTAAAAACAGCATCGGTCGTTCTTCTTTCGTGATTGTTTGTGAAATCATACTTAGCCTGAACAGATCGTAGATTTAATGTTGTTTGTATAGTGAATGTTTTTATCCATAGATTATGAAGAGTGTATCCACGATTTCTACCACTTTTATCATATTCAACAGCTCCTGTAAAATCAGAGATAAAAGGAGCATCAGGCATTTTGTTAATTGGCACATTAACAATGTGCTCAGTTACATTACCATAATTGTCTTTAATTTCTATTGTGACATTGTTTCGAACATTCCCAAGTATTGTAGTATCAAATCTCAAATTGAATTGATTATTGTCACTAGGAAGTCTAAAATACATATCTGGAGAGATTGTATTATTGATATCCAATAAGTAAGGGTTACTTATTTTGATTTGTAAATTACTTGTCGGCAATAGACTCGAAACATTAACCGCCAAATTTACGGGATTTTGATAGAATACTCCAGTATAACCTGGTATTTGTGTATCCATTACTCGAGCAGATATTTGCGTTTGATAATCTACTTGATCTACAACGATATCTACATTTTTAGTAATTCGAACATTGTTTTCATTTTTAAACTCAAATGATAATTGAACGTTGCCTGGTTGGGCAAATCCAATCACTAAATTATTACTATCATAGATGAGTTCATCACCTAAGCTAATATTTCGGTTGTTGTATTTTGCATAAGCAATGGATTCTCTTCGATCTGCTAATACTTTAAATGTTATATTTTGGTCTGTTGGCATCTTGACTACTGCCATATTAAAGTTCAATTCAGCATTTTGATCTACATTTCTATTTGACGCTGTAACGTTAGCTGTAAACGTAGGGGCATCTACTCTAATGTCTTTTCTAGCTGTTATCTTCTTACCATATTGATTTTCAAATTCCACATTTAAGATATATAATCCCGCTCTTGGAAATTTAAATTGTACTGGTTGGTTGACATAATTAATCCACTCTTCAGGGTATTGATATCGTCCCCCTTGTCTTACTTCAACAACTTCGCCAGTTCCACCACTTATTGTGTACTTGTATTTATAAGTGGAAGTAATATTATCTAGTATTGTATATTTTATATCCGCTTCGTTTGTTGGGTAAATAGCTCCAGTTGGAGTTTCAATTCGCACTTCATAACTGGTATCAATAACATCGATATTAGCTACAATCTCTTTTCTAGATCCAAAATTATTCTCTACTTGAAAAATCACCACATAATTTCCAGCTTCTTGAAAATTAAATGAAAAGTCTTTTGTCGCTGGATCAAATGTGTATGCGTAATCTAAGACTAAACGGGAATTATTATAGTTCACAGAGAATCGACTATTGGTTGATTTTACCTTTACTGTGTAATTAATATTGCTTACACTATTTTCCTCTGTGAGATTCAATTTTATAGTCGCAGGAACATTCGGATATATCTCTTCAGGAACATTCAAGGCTAAATTGAATTTTAACATCTTTTGATTTAGGATTACTTTTTGACTGACTTCTAATCCTTGGTTGTTTTTCAGGTAAAAAGTAACCTCTGCATTTCCTTCTCTCAAAGGAATTAGTTTTACTCTATTGCTTCTATATCTTACATAACTATCAGAAGAAATATTAGAATCATCATACATGACTCTAACATCTGAGCTATTGTATTTTATTTTCATTTGATAACTAATGTTATCTTCATTTTCAATTTCTTCTACCAGCAATGGTTCTACCATTATATTATACTGTTGAGAAAGGAATAATTCATTAGGAATCTCTTTGAGATCAACTTCAAAATTCGCAAAGTTGATATCAAAAAAATGTTCTTTGATAACACTAAAACCATATTGGTTGGTCATGGTAATTTTAAAGTCATATTGAGCTGGTACTGGAAAAGTAATGTACATATCTTCTCCACTATATATAATATCCCTTGAGGCAGAAAGAACATTGTTGTTGTAAGTTATATCTGGTCGTTGACTGCTTGATATTTCATACTTGAAGGTCCACTTTTGGTGAATATCTTCTGTGATATTTTCTGTTCTTATTTTGAACAGTTTTCGAACCGTAGGGTATGTTTTACTTTCTGTTGAGAAAGTAAAATCAAATTTGACGTCATCTACAAAAATTACCTCGCGCTTTTCTACCTTTTTTCCTTGAGATGATTCCACATATAAAATAATTTCATATTCTCCTGAACGTGGAAATTTCAATGTTATATCACGTCCATTATAGGGTACTTGTTGTTTGCTAGCGAGCTTTCTACTGTTGTAAACAACTTCAAGTTTATCATCGTCCAAGTTTGCATATTCGTATGCAAATTTGTAAGTAACATTTTTTGCTACTTCCTCGTCTTCATCTTCTTTCGCATCTATGTCAAGAATAAACGATTTAGAAATCAAAGGATATACATTATCTGAGTGATTTAATGAAACTAAGAAATCTATTTCTTGTACATCTATAACCTCTTTGTGTTCTAGTTCATATCCATACTGATTTTTAATTGTAAAGATTACATCATATTTTCCTATTTTTTTGAATAGAAATGAAAACCTATCAAAGCTCCAAGGATAAAACTCCTCTTGTTTTAATACATTTTCTTTATCATATATCACTACGTTATCTGCGTTAGTGGTTTTAACGCTAATTTCATAGTCTAAACGAGCAATATGTGCTCCTTGTGTTACTTCAGGAAGTAAGCTAATATAACCTTTGTCATTTGCATAGAAAGTATCATTTTTTTCAACTTTTACAGTAAATGGAAATTGAAAATCAGTCTTTGGCCTAAAGTTATCATCTGAAGAACAATTTAAGGCTAAGAAGCTTCCTAAAATTGTTAGTATAAAAAGTATTTTCTGCTTCATAATGCTCCTTTATTAATCGTTTAAAATGTATTTGAATCCAATGTTGTATGTGAACATTGACTTTTTAATATCTGAATTTGAGAAGGTGTTTTTTGCATTAATAATAAGAGAAGATCTTCGATTAAATGCAACTTCTAATTCAGCACCGATATAGCCGCCAAATAGATTTGTTCTAGGTTTTGAATAAGGGATTGTATCAATCTCTTTCCTTCCCTTATTTATCTTTTCTTGTCCTATCATAGCACCAACATAAGCTTGTAAATATAATGGGTAGAACATAAGGTCCTCAAAACTATATACTAATGCAGAACCTAAGCTATATCGCTCTAAATCTGTTTTGAAAGTATAATCCAATACTGTTAGATTATGTTTTTTAGATAAATAGTCAGCATCAATTCGATAACCAAAATATTGACTACCTATAAATTGTTGATAGTTTAAATTTGCACCATATCCTTTATCAACTCCTAAATAGGATAGTCCGATACTTTTCTGGCCACCAAAGTGACCTTGTGCAAATGTTGTTGTTGTTAGACTGATGATACAAAAGCCTAGTAATAAATAGATTCTTTTCATTTTGCTTTTTCTTTTTCGATAATTCTTTTCAATAAAATAATTTGGGGCGTGTTTTTTATAATCATAGCATTTATTTTAAATTCTTAGTAAAAATAGTAAAAAATAAAACTAGAAAAAATAAAATACAATAAAACTAGAAAAAATAAAACTAGAAAAAATAAAACAACAGAGAAACTTCACTTTTTGTTAAAGTTTCTCTGTTGTTTTATTTACTGTTTATAGGTCTTGCTTTGTCTAATAGTTGCGCATTGATCTCCATTGATATATTTCTATCTCCATTAGATTCTGTCATTTCAAACAAAAGTTTTTTATCTGCTCCAACAGTAAACTTGGCCATAGAAAAAACGAAATCATATGTACCTCGTTTTAATTGGGTAATATTTGGAAAGGTTTCTAAGATCGCAACATCAAGTGTTTGTTCTGAATTTGCTATCCCCGATTTGTTTGTTACAAAGAATTTAAATGCGTTTATATCGTAATTAAGGTTAGTTTTGTTTTCCACTTGCATGAAGAAGTACACTCTGTTTTGATAGATGTATATTCCTTTTAAAAATACATTTATGTTTTTGTAAGTGGTGTAATTTCTACTTCTTATGTAGCCTTTTTCTTTAGCCACTTTAGAAGCAATAGTTGAGTAATCTGCAACCAATGGACTACTGTTTGTAATTCCAAGTTCTGTGTTAGTTGATTCATTACCAATAATAATATGTAAGTTTTTGGGATCAGGATTGTATCTAAGTAAAAATTGATACGTTTTATTATCGATTGTCTTAACAAATAAATTGGTCTCAGGAATGTTCTCATCGTCTACAAATTGTAGGAAGAGAATATCATCCATACTTTTTATGCCTAGAACTTCATCTACTGAAACGCTGTTTTGAAACATATCAATTTTAGTAGGAAATTGTATGGCTACAAATTTATCCACACTAGCCTCTATAATACGTGGCTGAGCAAATATGCTTCCAGTGAATAAGAAAAATATAAGTAAAAATAAATTTATGGTTTTCATAGCAGAATGTTTAACGGGTTTTATCTTGTACTAAAATAACTTTTTGGTTATCTATAAATTTTACAACGGGATCTTTAGCTTTGCTTGATGCAACTCCACTTAAAATTGAGGTTGCTGTTCCTATAATTCCTGAACCGGTTGTATGTCTAGCTGCTTCATTGACTGTTTTATCTTTTGCATCGCGTACAGGCTCATCTGTGAAGACTGGAATTCCTTTGATTCCATCATTTCCATACACAGATAGATTCACAGCAACAATTTTTCCATTGATATTTGCGTTTTCAATGAATATCTCAGCTCTATATTTACTTAAACTTAAAACTCCAAATAAAGCGGTGTTTTTAGGTATTTTCTGTCCATTAATAAAAAACTCCTCATCTGTCTGAAACCTCAATATTTGTCCAGCTTTTAAATCTTGGGTTCCTCGAATTGATGCCGAGAAGTTAGAATTTTTAGATCTTGCTTTTGAGCCTCTTTCAAACAAATCTTTTTTTGATTGAGCTACTACTACTGGTTCAGAAGATTTGGCTCCTTCATTTTGAAAGGTGTTAGTAGGAGTTTGTGATCCTGGTGTTGTTTGATTAGTGGGAGTAACAGACCACATATCCTTCGTTCCATATTGATTATGGGGTACTGTGGAATTGTTTTGACTTTGTGTGTTGGTGGTCGAAGTTGTGGCATTACGTTGTTTCACATATTCCGCAAAGGGATCTGAATCTGCTACAACAGTATTTGATGTAGTGGTTGGATTTGGAAAAGGATTACTATCTTCTTTCGTTTCAGTTTCTCCTTCACCTAAGTTAAAATACCTTTCTTGTGCTGCAACTCGTTGCTCTTTACTCAATCGGTTTTTTTCATTCTGTGCAAATGAATAAACCGTTTTTTTATCTTCTATTATTGGCTTTTTATTTGGAATATGATTCTTTGATACCTGGTTATTTTCATTATCTACAATTTTTTCATTACTAGGTAAATAGAAAACGACAATTACGACAACAATAATTATGGCCAAGATGAAGAAGAGAGAAGCTCTAATAACTTTTCGTTTTAGGGCTTCATCACTTGCTAATATTTTAAAAAAATCTTTCATAATTTATTCGATTGGATTGTCTTGTACTATTTTTAGATCTCGTATTAGAGTTCCTCTTTGATTAGTCTCAGATATACTACCCATATATTCCATTGTTCCTTTACTCACAATTTGTCTGAAGTAACTGTTATTTCCTCTTGTCATTTTTAACTTTCCATAATACTCAAAAATGTTTTTCCCATCTTTGTTTCCTACTAATATACTATCTGTTAATAGTTGACTGTAAAAGTTTTGGTTTAATAGAGAGGTATAATAATCATTTTCTTTTAAAGCATCAATTACACGTACAACTGATACATCAGATAGAGAAACAGCTCTATTTAATTGTTTATTCATATTGTCAGAGTCTGGTATATGTTGGTATATTAATTTCATTATTTCATCGACTTGACTTTTCATTAAAATTCCCGCAGAATTGTTGATGTCTGTCAATATATATTCTTGGATATTATTGTTATCTGTTTTTACATAGATATTGCGTTTGCCAGCTTGAATAGTTTCATTTGCATAATAAATACTCCCTAAAGTAATTACAATTAAAGCCACAGAAAGACAAACGATTATTACCCTATAAGTCGTTTGAGTTGCTCTAATAGACATTAATTCTTTCATAATATAATCTTATTGAATTTTATTTATTTATTTTTTGGCTGCACTTGCAGCAGCAGCACCAACACCAGCTGTCTTAACAGCTAATGCTGCTTTACCAGCACCAATAACAGTTTGAGAAACCATACTTGAAGCATTCATACCTCCTATTGCTCCCATAGCTCCAGCCATTCCAGCTCCAGAACCTTGAACAATAGCAGTTGCAGTTGATGTAGTTAAACCAACAGCTTGAAAAGCACAGACAACGGCCACAATGGACAACCATACAATTTGCCCTGTCATCATTGAACCATCAGTTATTGTAGCTGTTACTAACGCAACAATAAAACCCACAATAACATTGAATATAGGGATCCAAAGCAAAATATTTAAAATGTTTTTTAAGAAACTTTTCCATATGTCCTCAAATCCTGGTATGAAAGCTAGTAAGAAAACTATTTTGGTACCAGCAACCATTAAAGTCAACAATACTTTTACTAGAAATGTCATAAGAAATGTGGGAATTGCAAGCACTGAAACTAGGATAACTGCAAAGAATCCGAAATACGCAAACTTTATTTGGGTGTTAACAACATGAGAAGCTTCTGAAGCTAAATACTCACTTCGATTTGCAATAATATTTCCTACTTCATAGGAATTTAAATCATCATATTCTTGGTTCAAAGCTTTTTGCTTTTCTTGTAATTCAGCTACATCTTTGGCTACTTCTCTAACTACCTCCGAATCAATTTTTGCAACAATTTCTCTTAAAGAGGATCCATCTATATTTTGGTTAAGACCAATTAGGTGATCTACAATTGGTTCGCTAAAAATAAAAAGGACTAGAAGAGGAATATAACTAAAGAATCCTAAGATAGATCCAACATTGTCAAAGCCTTCAGTCTTTATGTATGCAGTAATAAGTTTATAAACGCAGCCAATGCACGCAAAAATGGTTAACCCCTTTAAAATATGGTCAAAGACACCTTCTGTTTCTAAAGGTACTTCAGCGACTGTCTTTATAGAGTCTATTTGCGAATCTGTAATATATCCAATAATGTTTAAAATAATTTTAGCTCCAAAAAAATTTTCGTTTAATATATTTATTGCAGATATACTGTCTTCACTTCCTTCAGCAATAATGGTTTCTAAAGGTTGTTTTTGAGAATTGGGATTACCCGTAATATAATTACTAGTTTGAGCAACAATAGGGGTAAAAATGAGACATACGGCAAAGAGTATAACTCCTAATTTTTGTTTAGAACTAAAGTTTTGCCATATAGTACGAAGCAAAGAAAATTTCGATTTCTTTTGGTTACTGAGTTGTTCTATAATATATTTCATGGCCTAGTTTTTTGATTTTAATCGATCCTTAGCTGTCTTAGAAGAATTGAGTGCTTCTTGGTATTTCTGTTCGTTTTCTTTACTCCTAGTTAATGCTTTATTGTATGAAGAAATGCTTCTATTCAATTTATTAATCATCATTTCAATTGCATTCAAATTAGATAGGATATTATTTAGGAATTCTTTTCTTTCTCCATCTGTTTGTCTTGTAGATTTATCGGAAAGGATAGTGTTAGACATACTAATAAGCGATGATGTTGTATCTAGACTCTTTCGAACAACATTGTTTATTTCGTTGTATGAATTCCCTCCAATGGAAGAACTCATTGAGTTTATATTTTGTAGCTTATTGAAAATTCTTTTTTCTTTTTCATAGATTTCAACCGCTTCTTTACTTTTCTTTACAATGTCACTTACTTTCCACATGATATCATCATTAATTTGGTTCGTAGTGTATTCTTGATTTTGTATTGCTTGTAAATTAGCAATACTAGACTGCATTGTTACTGAAGAGGTTTCAATTGCTCCTAATAAAATATTTGTTTGGGCAATTAAGGGACCTAAAACAGCGGCATCGCCTTGTGCATTCGATTTGTGACTAATCATTATAAATGATATTGTAATCAATATTAAAAGGTTTAATTTTTTCATTTTGTTTTTTTTTTAACGGTGTTTTTCTGCAAAATCTTTAATGGTATATTCCATACCATATTTGTTATTGTTATTGTATATCGGAGTTACTTTTTCTGGATCAGTTTCGTAGATGGCTCTAAATTCTGTTGGTAGTTCAACCGAATATACTTCTGCTTTACTTCCCCAATTGATACACACTTCTCTTGCTTTTATCGCATTTTTTTGGAAAGATCCAATCGAGAAAATTTTATTTTCAACACTGTCAGTTATTGATAAAGTTGATTTTATTAAACTAAAGTCTTCTTTGTAGTCATTCATTGCCGTAAAAATTTTAACATGACTCAGTTTTATGATTGAGTTTTTAATTATATCTGATGCAATAAAATCTTCTACCTCTTGGGATGCAAAAACAGTTCGACCACCATATTTACGAATAATTTTAATTTGTGTTCGAATGAATGTTGCCATATTAGGAGATGATATAGCTTGCCAAGCTTCGTCTAGTCCTAAAATTTTATTTACGTTTAGAGGTAACGTTGAAACTTTTTCATTGAAGATATCCAGCGCTAACAACGATATTAAATTAAACAATAAAGGGGTTTGACGAATATCTTGTACGTCGATTACAATAAATCTTTCTTTAGCTAAGTTTTTAATTTGATTGTCCTGACTGTTTAAAAGATATCCATAAGGTTGACCACTCACGAAATCTTCTAAAATCATTAGTGCATTGTTGTAGTTAAAATCACTTAGTGCGATGTTGTTTGCTTCTAAGACTTCTTTTACGTTTGCTTTCATAAAAAAATAAAAATCGTCGAAACAGCATTCATCACTTGTTTTTGTAACTACTTTCTCTTTGTAGTACATAAAGAGAAGTTTTCTATAAATTCTTTCTTCAATTCTAGTGACTACTTTGTCATTATCAGTCAAAATAGTTATTAAAACTCCACTTAACATATTAATCTTTTGTGCAATAAGACCAACTCTTTCAGATTTTAGATCTATTTCTGTTTCTTCATCAATTAAAGCATCCAAATCATCAATCTCTTGTTGTACGGTGTGATCAAAAAGATCTTCTGTTACATCATCTGCATTTAGCCAGTCAATGTGAAAGGGATTAAAGGTAATCTTATTGTTATCTGTAAAGCTCAAGTAAACACCACCGTGTAATTGTGTTTGTAACTTGTATGAATATGACGCATCAATGATAAAAATATGTGCACCTTGCTCATAAAAATTATTGTACAATGCGTTACAAAAGAAAGATTTACCCCCTCCAGTGTTTCCTAATACTAGTGTATTGAAGTTTTGAATTAATCCCTTTTGCTTTGGTAAATCATAAAGATCTACGTTTAAAGGAATACCATATTGTCTATCACAAAGTCTTAGACAATTAACTTGATGAGAGTACGCTATATTGTCATTTAATTGTTCAAGATTAACGAAAGAACAGGCTTCAATATTAAGTAATTTAGAAAAATAAAATTTCAAATTGTTAACCAAAAAAGTAGCATTTGAAGGAATGGACCCTAAAAATAGATCTTTTCTTTCTACTGAGATCTCTTTAAATTTCATCTTAGATTCAGAAAAAGCAGACATTATTCTACCATCAATTAAATTTTCATCTTCATTGAAGCACATAACATTAAAATGATAATAGACCCCTTTACAACTGAAGTCGTTCATTCTTTGAGTGAACTCAGAAATATGACTAATAGCAGTGTCATTAGCTCCTTTTACATTAAAATTAGATAGCTGTTTAGATTGATTGTCTAAGCGTTCTTTAAATATATTTTGACTTGGAACGTAGATAACCATATTAGTTATATGAGGTACATTTAGATTATATGAAAACTCATACATGTTATCTACTGGTACATCGTTGACATTGTATCCATAACCTATATTTCTAGACGGTAGTTGGTGTTCATTTAATAGCCCGAATATTTTCATTTTTTTATTTCCAACAAATACACTGTTGTTTTCAAATGAAATATCTTTAGAAGTGTCTAAACCTAAATCGTTTAGATTAAAGTATTTCATAATAGGCGAATTTGTGGCAACAAGATCTTCTCTATCTATTTTGGTTAGAACGATATCACTATCCTTCAAGATTTGACTTGCATTTAGAATTCGATTTAAAAAGGCGTCTTCATCGAATTTTGGATCAAGTAAATTTGACGTAGTATATTTTGAGATATAGAGATAAAAATATCCTTTATAAAATAAACGTTCATTAAAATGAAGATTATAACTTCTATTTAGATATTCTTTAATATCGCCTTCTTGATCCGTCTTAGTTCTTTCTTCAGCTACATTGAATAATTCCTTGAAATAAAACGATTGAAAATGCAGTACAACTTCATCTCCTAACATTTCAATAAAATCATTAAGGCCTTCTACATTTTTTTTCTTATCAGCAGTATCTTGACTTAAAATAATTGGAAGACTCATTTTAAAACAGTAAGTAACACAACCCTTATTGTCACCAACGATGGCTCCATTTTTATTAATACTGTAGATTGGAAAAATCTTACTTAATGGTGTTTTCATTTTAAACGCTTTTTAAGCAATACAGCTAATGGTATATCAGCTATTATTGCATTAGTTAACAATTTCTCTCTTCTTTTTAGTTCATATCCATAAACCCCATATTTTTTATAAAAAACTCGTACACCTACTGTACATAGCGTGAGTAAAGCAACTGAAACTATAATTGCTATTATACCAGGTATGTGAATGAGATGAAGAAAAAAACCAATTCCAATAGAGAAAACAATACACATAAGACTGATAATACTAATCTTAAGAGGAACTCCTAAAAAAAGGAGAGGATCACTGACGTTCCTAAGAAGTCTATACTCATCATAGTTTCTTAGATATAGACGTTTTTTACTCATAATACTTTACTTAATAATAATAGGTATTGAATTATCTTTTTTGTTTTGTTCTTCTTTATCTTGAGGCCTAAAATAGGTCTCATCACTGTTCAATTTATTTCCCAAATCTACTGAAGGGAATACACCTCTTATTACCCCCCAAGAAATTACAAATAGGGCTAGTCCAACAAACCATGCAACGACTCGCCCAACTTTGTTTTCGTAGTTTCTGTTATTGGTTAGTAATAGAGCTAGTCGTATAATAGCAACTATACAAGCTAGCCCTAATATGTAATCATACCACATACTTATTAACTAAATAAACTAGTTGTAATTGCAAACCCAACAGCACAAGCAACTACTAAAAATAACCATGTACCCACTCTCTTAACTTTAGTTGCTCCTTCTCCGTCGGATGTAAGTACAAGTATTAATTGAACTAAACAAACTAATCCCATAATTCCTGTTACCCAAGAGAGAATAGTATTAACTGTTGATTGTATCCCAGATGTTTGAGATTGTAGTGCAGATGCATAATCGCCAATTTGAAGTGGCAAGAATAGAAACATTGATGTATTCATAATTAATTATTTATATTATATTTTATTTTATTCTTGTTCTTGTAATTCCATGCAAGTTGAATTATATAATTCTCTTGTTTTTGAATCGGTAAATTTGTCTGATTTAGCTAAACGACTAAAAAATGGGATTGTCTTTTTTGCTAATTTAGGATTGCCTTTAACCATTGAGATAATGTCCAAATTAGGATCCCTTAGTTCCATTGCGATGATTCTATAGATATCATTGTAAATTTCTTGAGTTACTTCTGTCAAAATTTTCTGTTTATTTCTTTCAGTTATACCAGCTTCTATAAGTGAATTAATGAAATCTTCTGCTTCTTCAGACGAATAACATTGAAAAAGTTCCTCTGATAATTCTTCTGTAATGATTTTTGCATTTTCAAGTTTGAACTTATCTGAAAGATATTCTTTCAAGTATAAATACAAATTATTATCAATTGCGAAATCAATAAAACTATCATAATCCATATCAAACATTTTAATGAGAGCATTATTAAAATCCATACTGTATTCAAAGTTGCCACATAGTTCTATTAAATCTTTATAGCTTGTACTGATTAAAATTGATTTTAATTGAATAACAGTTTTCTTATGAGACATGTAATAATCATCTATTACTGCTTCATAGTCTTTAGGTCTAAAATCATATAGTTTAGGAAGTTCTACTTCTTCTTCATGTTTTTTCAACTCTAAAGGGACGATAATTTCGCCTAAGAATACTTTATTTTCTTCTTTATCTTTAAAATCATCTGCAATTAATCCACAAAAGGTCCCTTGAGAAAAGTGTGAAATAACAGAAGGAGGTGCGATGTCATCCATACTTACTTGTTGTGTTTCTGACGTGTCAGAAGCAGAGTAAGTATATTGACGTGTCAACACTTTTTGTTTTCCAATTGTCTTTGATATTTTTTCTGCATCATCATCCAACATTTGGCCCATAATTCGAGATCCGCATCCTTTAGTTACTTTGGCAGCTAATTTATCTCCATATTCATCTTCTATTTGGGAAAAATTCTGAAAACCTAAAATAGTGGAAATCTTATTACTTCTACCCGTTGCAATAGTATTCTCAATTCCTCTTACATATACTGTTGGAAACTCATCTAAATGAACAAAACTAGGTAATTTGTTTTGTTTGTTTAATTGTTGCATTGTCTTTGATATAATAAGACCCAATGCAGCAGAATAGACATCTTGTCGTTCTATATTGTTTCCAATAGATAAAATTTTAGGATTAATTGGATTATTCAAATCAAAGCTAAAATCACTTCCAGTTAACAAATAGTTCATTTCCTTACTCGTTGCTTTTGCCAAGGCAATTCCAGCTGAAGCAACTTGCCCCGCTAATTGCTCTAGGGCTCCACTTTCTAATGCATCAGAAAAAGGCTTCATTTTATTTTTTAAATCTCCATATTCATTTAAAATTAAGAACAGTAATTCAGAGCTCTCAAATGTTGAAAGAGCTACTAAATGAGGGTAACTGCAGACATTGTAATTGTACTTTTCTGTCATTAATTTTAAATACCAAAGTAACATACTAGTAAACACATTAGCCGAGTCAGTAAAGAAATCACCTTCTTTTTCAATCCATGTTCTATTGATGTTCAACATAATAATCCTTGTCGATTCATCTGCATCCGCAATTGTTCTTAAATTGTCAATAGACAAAGGATTACAACGGTGACTGTATTCTGGATCATCGAAATTTATGATGAAAAATTTAGGGGGAATTGCAAATAAATCTCGATACCACAAATAATAGTTATAAAATTTTTTAGTAAGAGTAGGGGTTTTAAAATCATAAAAAAGACCAGTGAATCGCTTTTTTATCATTTGACGAACCATTTCTTCCAATATTGCAAAACTCTTACCTGAGCCTGGTGATCCCCCAACCAAAATTGAGCGGAAAGGATTCACTATATTGATTACAGATTCTTTGACATCTCCTAGATATGAATATCTATAATGAAAGTGAATAGAATATTCATTTTCAATTAACTCTCTCTCTTGATCAAATTGCGATTCAATCAGTTGACGTCTATCCTTTTTCAGGTCTCGAACTTTAGTTCTCTTGAATTTTAAGAAATAAAAGAAAGCTATTAAATAACTGATGATGCTAATTGCAAATAAAACAACTAACAAAGTATATAGATTTTTTTTGTATGCGATGATGTCTACAAAGATGGTCAGAAAGAAAATAACCGCCCATAAAAAACCTTTAATACCATATTTCCTCTTTTCTTCTTCTTCGATTGGTGTTGGACTAGTATAGGTGAAAATTGCAGAAATTGTCAACAACAACAATATAAATTTCAATGTGAATAAAACAGCATCATTATCATATAATTTATACAAGAATGTATTTAGTGGTTTTATATCGACAATTGTTTTGATAACAGGTAAATAAACTACGTACATAACAAAAAAGAACACGAAGAGTGTTAAGTACATTAAGACATGACTTATCTTTTTAAATTCATCCGAGTTATTATATCCATCAACCATAATGTTTTTTATTTATCGCGTTGTTCTTTGATGAAGTTTATCGTTTCTAAAATTTTGTTTTGATAACGACTAACTTTTTCTTCTAAAGTTTCTTTTTCTTCAAGCTGACTCTTACCTTCCTTTTCAATTTTTTGAGGAGTTTTCTTTGCTTCTACAAAGATTGGATTCTCTCTTTTTTCTCTTCCAATATCCTTTTCATCTGTATCAAAAAACCTATTTTTCTTATTATACCGCTCATATGCAATTTCAAAATCTTGTATCTTCTTTTCTGAAGAATCAATCTCAGTCGATGCACTTTGTTTGGGTTTAATAGTTGCCTTTTTTATTAACTCTAGGTCCTCGGCAAAGGGGCTTATTTCTTCTTTGTTGTTACCTTTCATTGCTTCTTTTTTATGTGAATACAGATAAAACAAATAAAAAAAGAAACAAATAACTAATATGATAATGACAAAGGTTATGATGCCTAATTTTCCCATTATAATGATTGTGTCTTTGTAATTTTAAACTCTTGTTCAAAAGTAATTTCTACGATTGAAGTAAGATTCGCTAATTCGAAGTTTTGATCTTCACTCAAGGTGGATGTATTAATCTCATCTTTTTTACTTGGGTCTAAAATACTATACAAGTATTTAGTATATATCTCAAAATCGGAAACCTCTACTTTTGGATTATTTTCTAATACTGATTTGCAATTAAGAATTGCTTTCTCTTGAATGAAATCATCAATACTTAAACCTGATTTGTCGTGTGAGTCACGTATTAATTGTTCTATATCATCATAATCTTTATTGAAATGAGTAGTCAAATTATCATATAATGTATTCGCTATCTCATCTGCATGCTCATTTGCTACTTTATTGGCTACATTGATTACATCAGGATCATTTAATATATCACTTATTGATAAATCTATTGTTCCTGAAAAGGTTTTATTAGCATATTTTTCCAATAATTCGTTGAGCTCTGGAACTAATGACAGCAAGGTTTTATTAGAATAAAGGTCTTGTATATTAAGTTCTTTGTTTTCTAATCGTCTCTTTACATCTTTGATTATTCGGTTTTTTTCCTTCTCTATTTTAACTGGTTTCCAAAAAAGTAAAAGTGTACTAACCATACTAATAGTCGCCTTATAAATATCTGTCAGTGCTTTTGTTTCTTTTGTTTCAATCGCACTTCCTACGGCTTCTAAACTTTGATCTATTTCTCTTTTCTTATAGGATTTGTCTTTTAAATCTCTATTCGAATAAAATGAATAGTGGAAATCTTTAATACTTCCCTTGATGTATTCTGTTCTGTCCTTTAGGGAGAAGTTGTCAATGTTATTTAATTCTTTATTTTGTTTTATAGCATTAACTAAAGGTGGAGCATAATCAACAGTGATTTCACTACTGTTAATTGTCTTTCCATTATTTTCATCTTTTAAACTTTTGAAATCCGCAAATTGAACAAGTTCATTTGTCAATCGATCTAATTTGAAAAAATCATTTCCGTATTCAAACAGTATATGTTTATCTGTTTTTGCTAAAATGTCAAAACTCTTCTTATTATCTAAATCATAAGTTGAGTTTACATCAAATATATTGTCGTCATAAATATCTCTCATCGGGTCGTTGCTTTTAAATAAATAATTATTACACTGTTTTTTACCATTCGTCCATCCATCACAAACATTGCTTCTTGACTTTCATAATTTACTTCCTTGATGTATTCTTTAAAGCTGTTGAAATTGTTGCGATATTCTTCTACCGAATTGATTAAATCATAATCTAAAAAAGAGACTGAATCAATTTCAGCATAGTTTAAGTTGAATAGATCTTCTCTTTGTAAAAAGCATACAGCTGAATTACGGGCGGGTAAAATTAGGTGTCTTTTTGGCTCTAATTCTACTGTTAAAAACGTTCTTTTATATGGTGTTACTATGTTTAAAATTTTTGCAAATAGACTCATATTATTCTTTTTTGGGTTTTAAATGGAATTCAACAATTGCATTAACCACTTTTGGTAAAGAAACTTTGTGATTGATGCTACGTAAGTCTTGTATAAAAGGCTCAAGCTCTTTGATATTTTCATCCGATATACGTATCATTTTTTTATTACTTACATCTACAACTTTAGAAGAATAAACAATCGCGTCGAAGAGTTCTTCGCTAATGTTATATTTTTCTTGAATGGTTTTCTCGAAAATTTTCTTACTCATACTCTATAATACTTCTATTGTATCCATTTCTTTTATTATATGATAGATTTCACTCACCAGAACTTTGAAGCTTTTATTTGCACTTTGGGGAAGTTTGCCAATGGTACTAATAGTTCCAAAATCCTTTTTATTATAAGGGATTTTCGAATCCAATATATCAATATCACAATCTTTAATATCATAAGTATTGTCCTTCATATTAATTAAAAGCTTTACTTCTTTTAAAGGAAAAAGGTTAGACACTTTGGCTTCTGTAAGCTTTAAGAAGAACATTCGATCTAGTTTAAAATCTTTATCTTCTACTCTTTTAAAATCCGAAACAATAAAAATAAAATGGCTTTGCATGATATAGTTTACATCTTCATCATCCACATTTTGTAAATCAAATAGAGCAATATCATATCCTTCATTTATGTAGTTTTCTTCTTCTTCTAAATAACTAGAATAAGAGGAATGAAATTTAATAGGGATTAAATCTTTAGAACTTTCTGATATTGGAAAAAATGAGGATTCAGATTCTCTTGTTTTTGAAAGCATTCGATTTGTTGTGCAATCTATTATTAGAATCTTTTCTTCAAAACGTTCTTTTAAATATTGTCCAATGCGCATAGTTAGAAAGGATTTTCCAACATTTGATTTATCATTGTAAAAAATTACTTTAATCATTTGGGGCTATAATTTTAAGTTAAAAGATTTTGATTGTGTAAGAGCTGCACTGATTAAGATGCTTTCATTTATATTGTTCATTGTCAAATCTGATTTTTTAATTTTTTTCAACTCTTCTATTTTAATTGGGATGTTTAATTGCAAACAATAAAAATAGTAAATAAGCTCTTTAAAGGGTTGTTTAATTGGCAATAAAGGTTCAATCTCTCTCAGAGAAGTTTGTTCTCCTATCATTACCTTTTTAGCTTGATTTACCTTGACCATTGACTTGTTAAAACATTCAATTGTTTTATATTTTGCCATAGGAAAAGGCGTCTTGATAGCTTTGAACTTAGGTGATCTTACTTTTAAATTTGATGAATGGGTGTAACTAGGAATTTCTTTATTGCTCAGTAAATTTTTTAATTCACTAAAAAATTCAGGTGTCAAATTATCAAGTTCAGATTCTTTGAAATAATCAAGTAAATCATCTTTAAAACATAAAATATTATCTACCTCACGATAATTTTCTACCAGATTTAATTTGAAGTAACCTTTTTGAGTATCAATATCTAAATTATTATTTCTTAAATAATCAATGCTATAAAATTCTTCACTAACCTCATTTAATACAGAATATAAAGTTAAATTCAAAGAATTAATATTTATTACAACCGCTCCATTTACTATAGGAGGATTTATAAAAAACTTGTCAGAATTATAATTCTGTAAATCTAATAATTGGTTATGTATTGAATCTAGATGCTTCATTTTTATGTTTTCTAAACTAGAGCGAATGTAAATTTAAAATGTCACATTTTGTAAAAATGTGAAAACTTTCTATAAATCATCCTTTATGCTTTTTTTATTTTTCCTAGTTTTATTTTTTCCTAGTTTTATTTTTTATATTTTTACATAGATTTTAAATTAAGACTTAAAAAAGATATAAAATCAATAGATATGAAAAACAAGAAAGACACCCCAAAAAAAACATCTACTTCTGTAGGATTAAACGAAGATAAAATTGAAAAGTTGATTTTAATTCAAAAAGATATACTCAAGAAGAAAAATGTTTTAATGAAAAACACGGATGCCATTGAGTTTTTAATGGATTATTATATCCAAAAAGAAAAAGTAAAAGAAGACTAATAGTCTATTGAAAAGAAAAAGCCTTTTAATTAAAATATCACAATATGGGTTACTCAAAAAAATATATAAAAAATTGGTTGTTAGAGAACAATCCTTCATTTGACCACAGTAATCAAAGCATTGATTATATTCATAGTCAAGTTAAAGATCAAGTTGAAAATTTAGAACCAGCAGCGATTAAAATTGTGTTGTCTCAATTTTTAGCATTAAACTATAGTAATCAGTTGATGACATTAATTGAAGACTATCTTTTAGATAATCAAAACGATCAAGTTGAAGAGTGGAAAAGCTTGGGTATTTACAAATCCGAGATAGCTACCATATTACATAATATTTCTAAAGATGAGATCTTGCCAAATTCGTTAGGTGAATATGATTTAAATGTAATACAAGGTTATATAGATACTCATCTTGCAACACTGTAAGATAATTCTTACAATTATATTTTTCATAATTAAGGCAACACTACGCAGTGTTGCCTTTTTTGTATATGAAGTTTTCACATATTGCTTTTTTGTTGCTTTTTTAAAGTTATTTTATGGATTAAACCTTCTTAAATAATAGAAAAATGACTTATAATATTAGAAAGCAATTAGAGAGAGCAATACAAGCCATTACAGCAGCTTATGAGGTGAATAGTAAAATGAGATCACTTACCGAAGAAGATGTTGACCTGATAAATTCCTTTAAGGGATTCGGAGGTATTAAAGCTCTTTTGATTCCAACTAATATTGAACATTGGATATCAATCTCAAATATCTCTAAAGCAGATCTTGAAATAGAGAAAGATGTGAAATCATTCTATTCAAGTTTAAAAACTCTATTTGGGGACGAGTTTTTTAAGATTGAACAAAGTATAAAGGAAAGTGTATTGACTAGTTTTTATACAGATAGAAGTATAGTCGATGCCATTTTTAGCAATTATAAGGTTTACAATACAAACGAACCAATACACTTTTTAGAACCTTCGGCCGGTAATGGAGTATTTGTTGATTCAGCTTTGAAACATTTTCCAAATATAGAGCTCATAACTGCTATTGAAAAAGATACCTTGACAGCCTATATGTTACAAGCAAAATATGCTAATAATGAAAGAGTCAAAGTAATCAATAGGGGGTTTGAAGAAGTGGATTTTAAAAATCAGCGATTTGATTTAATCGCCTCTAATATCCCTTTTGGAGAATTTACTGTCAACTATAAGGAATATTCTAAAGAAGTTACAAGTAAGATTCACAACTTCTTTTTCTTTCATTCTCGCAATCTATTAAAAGAGAATGGACAATTGAGCTTCATTACTTCTTCAGGAGTATTTAATTCAAGAGGAAATATGGAGTTTAGAAAACAGTTACTTACTGATAAACTTCAAATTACTAAGCTCATGACCTTGCCAAGTAATTTGTTTAGGTCTGCTGGAACTGAAGTTACCTCACATCTTGTCAATGCAATTGCGAACACTGGAATGAGTGTTACTGAACAAGAAATCAATTCTATTTTTATTCCTTCAATTAAAAATGACGATAATATTACTCTAAATAATTATATCCATCGTTATGAGAATTTAAGTTTCTATAAAACTCCGAGTGCAGTATCCAATCCTTATGGAGAGTTTGAATACGCTTATAAAGTTGAAAACTTGGAAGAACTAGTGAATTTTATGAATAAGGATAATCTTGGATTTAAAAATTTACAAGCAATTGACATTCAAGAAGAATTCAAGGGAAAGAAAATTAACTATGAATACTGTGATTCGAAAGAATTAACAGAACTAGAAAGAGAAGAGGAACTGAAATATTTACGCATTGACACATTAAATTCGGAGCAAAAGAAAAATTTTAGTTTACTTGGTCTTATAAAAGCGAATTACAAAGGGAAAAGTATTGTATTAGCTTCAATGGCTAAAACGGTTTTTGTTGAAGAGAACAAATTTGTTACTAGGTATATTTTAGATAGCTATATAGATAACCAGGATCTCTATATTCCCAAAAGGGAACTGTTAACGGCAAAAGGTTACAAATCTGAGTTTGATTTATATCTTACTAGTTTAGTTTCATTCTCAAAAGAGTATGCACTAGAAATTAGCGTGCAAAATAATGCTGCTTTAAGTGATTCTGTATCATTTAAAGAATGGTTTTTAGGAAAATTTACTCAACCACAACTGAAATATTATTACAAAGATTACAAGGATATCCCGTATTTTGATAATAGAGGAAATATCCAAGAAATTGTACAAAATGAGCATTTTATCTATAATGATACTGTTTGGAGAGTCAATGGAATTATCGAAGTTCTCAACCAAGATGATATTCTTGAAATTGAAAAGATTGAAATAAAGAATGTTGAAAAGATCAAGGCGTATTTTTCTTTTCTTCAGAAGCATTTAGAATATTCATTGTTAATAAAAAACTACAGAGAAAAGGATACTATTGAAAATTGGAACAAATTAGAACTGGCTAATGGGGAATACAATGCGTTATATGATTCTTTTGTTAATCAGTATGCCGCATTTAGCTTTAATAAGCGAGAATTAATTAGGTATGATTCAATAAATCTTTCGCAAATACTTGCGTTAGAAAACGAAATTGAAGTACCAGGGCTTGATTTATTTTCTAATACAATTGACTATCACAAATCAGATATATTTGATATAGGGTATATTAAAAAACTGACTAAAAAGGAAGTTTTAACAACAGATAAGGCCTTAATCAAATCATTTGGCAATAACCAGATTGTTGATCTAAATGAAATAGCTAAGCTTACAGGCAAAGATGTAGAACAAATATTGGAGGAACTTGACAATAAAATCATCTTTGATCCATTACTACAAGATTATAATTTGCGTTCTGTTTTCTTATCAGGAGATATCTATGAGAAGATTGACGAAGTAAATGCATTAGTGGATTTTGAAAGTAAAGAAGAAATACTGGAGGAATTAAGAAAGGTATTGCCTGAAGAAATAGCTTATAATGCAATCTCAAAACAATTGGGGTCCCGCTGGATCAATATTGAATATTACCACGATTTTGTCAATGATTACTTTGATTCTAAATTCTTGATTAATTTTGATTTAAACACTGATACGTTGTTAATTGAAAGTGTTGATAAAGGGATAAAGTATAATACCTATCAATGTGAGAATGGGAGATATATATATCCTGAAGATATTTTCTATAATGCCTTTTATAGCACTTATCCTGTTGTGAAATATTCTGTTGGAGATGGGGATGATAAAGTTTGGTACACAGACCATGCAGCAACTAATTACTATAAGAAAGAAATTGATAAAATTAGAAAGGCTTTTGACAGTCATTTACTAACGTTAGATCCACAAATTAAAGATTTGTTGTCTAATAAATATAATCGACTATACAACTCTTTTGTAGAACAAAAAATAGACACAGAGCTTCTTGATTTGTCTGATATGCGCATTGAAAATCTTGGAGTTGATGAAATTTATACACATCAAAAGGAAAGTATTTGGGCTACTGTAATGCGTGAAGGTGGAGTTGTTGATCACGAGGTTGGTTTAGGAAAGACTCTTAGTTTAGCTGGTACAGCAAAAACACTAAAGAAATTTAGAGTTGCTAATAAACCAGTAATTCTGGCATTAAAAGCCAATGTTGCAGAAATAGCGAAGACATATGAGCTACTTTATCCCAATAGTAAAGTTTTATATGCAGCTCCTAAAGATTACGTAAAGGCCAATAGAGAAGTTTTTCTAAATAAAATTAAAAATAACGATTGGGATGTTGTAGTTATGAGCCACGAGCAGTTTGGCAAAATCCCACAATCTGAAACAGTAAGTTTGAGCCTTATTGAGAAAGAATTAGAGCTTATAGAAAGGAATTTGACGAGTGCTGGTGATTCTTTTAGTAAAAAGCAGTTGAGAGGCTTAGAAGTTCGGAAAAACAATTTAAGAAATAGAAGACTTGCTTTACAAGATAGTATTTCAGAGAAAACAGACAAAGGAGTTCTTAGTTTTGAGGAATTAGGGATTGATCACATTTTAATAGATGAAAGCCATCAATTCAAGAATTTAAGTTTTACAACTCGCCATCAGCGAGTTGCTGGACTAGGTCAAACTGATGGAAATGCGAAAACGGATAATTTGTTGACTGCTATTAGAACCATTCAACATTTATATACTAAAGGAAATTATGGAGCAACTTTTTATAGTGGAACGCCAATTACCAACTCGTTAACCGAACTATATTTAATTCAAAAATACTTAATTCCTAATGAGTTAGAAAAAAGAGGGTTGCTAAATTTTGATAGTTGGGCAGCTAACTTTTGTATTAAAACAGTTGAATTTGAAGCGAATATGGTTAATGATATTGTGTCTAAAGAAAGGTTTAGATTTTTCATAAATGTTCCTGAGCTATCCATGTTGTATAAATCAATGGCCCACGTTGCTACTGCGAGCAATATACCCAATTTTGACAGACCAAACAGAAATGATTCTCTTTTAATGACAGACCAAACACCTCTTCAAGAAAGGTTCTATAGAAAATTAGCAAAGTTTTTAAAAGACGGTAATCAAGAGCGTTTGAATTTGGAAGTATCGCTAAACTTGGATAGTAAAAATACTGCCTTGTCTATTACTGCAATGAATTTAGCTTTGAAAGCCTCACTGGATATGAGATTGATTAATTCTGAATATCCTGATGAGTTCAACAACAAGATTAATACGATGGTCCGAGATGTTGTTAAAAACTATAATGAGTTTGATCAACAAAAAAACACTCAATGTATATTTTCAGACTTAGGGACCTCAAAAAAGAAACTTTCGTTTGATTTAATGGATGAAAATTATCACAAAGGATTTTTTACTTCTATTTATGACGATATCAAATACAAGCTTATTGCTAGTGGAATCGATGAAAAAGAAATAGCATTTGTTCAAGATTGGGATAATAAAAAAGTTCAATTATCTGATAAAATGAATAAAGGAGAAATACGAATTTTAATTGGGGGGACTCAAAATGCCGGGACGGGGTTAAATATTCAGAAACGTCTTTCCAATATTTATCATTTTTCTATTCCTTGGAAACCTTCTGAATTGGAACAACGTGATGGAAGAGCTGTGAGAAAAGGCAATTGGATTGCAAAGGAGTTTAAAAACAATGAAGTTGATATAAAAATCCTTGCTACTGCCAATACCCTCGATAATTATAAAGTAGAGCTCAATAAAAATAAGCAGCGTTTTATAGAACAATTGCGAACAGCTAGCGTTACCAAAATTAGAGTAATGGATGAAGGAGATATATCTGAAGACACGGGCATGAATTTAGCTGAGATACAAGCACAGTTGAGTGGAGATAATACTGTACTTACACTAACTAAAGTAGAAAAGAAAATAAAAGATCTCACCGATGAAAAACACTTTGTTATCAATGAAAGGGAAAACAATAAATTGAGAAGAGATAATAATGAATACAAAATAACAAAATTAGAGCTTCAGAAAGAACATTATGGAGTGGATTATCACACACTGAAAGAACTAAAAACAAAAGAGCTAGATAAAGATTATACTGATACAGATAAGCCTATTGTAAAATATACTGGATTAAGTACAGAGAAAAGCAAGGATACTGAGGCTATTTACAGCTACATAGAAAAATTGGATAAAGAAGTGAAAAGCAAGCATTTTTCAGAACGAACAATAATTGCTACTTATGGATGCTTTCAACTTTATGCTGTAAATACATTTGCGGATGTTAGTTATAGATTATCAAAAGAGAATAATTATGAACATTATTACGTAGCCAATGAAGGTAGGATGAATTTTGAATCTAAATCTTCCGTGAGAAATTATATCCATTTCTGTTTGAATAATATTGAAAAAAGATATGAAAGAGCGGCTATTGAAATAGAAAATTTAAAAGAAGTAAATCAAAAATTGACATACAATATTGAGAACAAAGTATTCTCTGAGGAACAAGATAAAATATTGCAAAATTTAGAAAAAGAAGCTGAAGGTTTAAGAGAGCAAATTAGAGAAAACAATAGTAAAGAGCCTTCTTTTGAAAAGAAAAATGTAAAAATAGAACATGATTTTCATGAGGTTAAAATAGTTGATTCCTTAGCTAAATTACAACAAGGGTTATTGGAAGACCTTTTGGGGAGTGAATACACGCAAACTGGGATGTTAGTATCAAATGAAGTGTTAGCTGCAGTTCGATTGTTGATAGAAAGAGATAGTATGGAGGCTTTTTTTCATACGGATCTCGATGATACTTATACCTTTGTACAATATACTATCTTTGATAGCGATCAGCTGTATGTTGATTTTAAAGATCTAAAAGAAGTTGATATAATTGAAGAATTGGAGTTAGTAAATAAGAAAAGTAAACAACAAGGTATTTAGCACTTGATTTAAAATGTCACATTTATTTTAAAATGTCACATTTTATAATTATATTTGAGTTAAATATTATTGCTAGCTATGGAAGAGTTCAATAAAAAATTAGAAGAATACTTGGAATTATACCATGAATACTTTGTTGAAGACATATTCGACAGAGGTTATAAAACCACTCTATTTAGAGATTTGATTATTTATTTTTCTTATCGTGAGAAAGAGAATAATAAAAAGGTAACATTAAAGTATTTAGCTGGAGTATTTCAGAAGAGAGATCATACCTCTATATTGAAATCAATTAACAGAACAAAGGAAATTATTAATTCGCATGAATTACTTTGTTATATGTATGGTGCAGATTTAAGTAATATTTACTTAAATTTATTCTATCGTTTTAATATTATTCACACAAAAAAGAAGTGAAATGATAAGAAAAGGAATATTAATTATCGTACTTTTTGTACTATTGAAGTATCTAGGAAGTCTAGTACTAATAGTGATAGAAGCTGTTTTTAATGGTTTTTTATACACATTAAAAGACATTCTAATAGAAGGTAATTTAAGTCTAGAAGCTTTTTCTAGATTTGGAAAAATGACACTTTATGTAGTAGGATTGCTGTTGGCTGTGCTTGTACCTTTGTACTATGTAGCGAAAAAAATATATAGTTTTTTATATATCAAATTTCTGTATTTTAAAATAAAATTAAATGAGTTTGGAAATAGATAAATCTTTAGTGAGACTAAAAAATCAAACGTACATCCCCAAGGCTTTAGCAAACTCTATTATTAATAGAGATGAAGATGTATTGATATCTAATCCTAAAAATTTCTTTGATGTTTTTTCTGGGAGCAATTTGATATTTATATTCAAGCTTGCGGCTTATTTACATGAAGAGCAGATATACAATAAAAAGCAATTAGAGGTATTTGACAATAATTGGATGTCGCTTGATTCGGAAAGTGAGGGACATAAAACCTTTATATTTAAGTATAGTAATTTTATTAGTTCCTCTAACAATGCAGATTTTAAAAAGAATTTAAAAATACTTTCGCAGACGTTTACGGAAATAAAAACCTTCATTATTGATGCTGAAGGAGAACGACAAGATATTGAACTAAATTCAACGATAATATCAGATTTGATTTTTATCAAAAACAAAGGGTTCAAATTTAAAATGAACTTCCATTGGTTAAGAAAATTTATTGATATTTCAGGGCATTATAGGGGGATTACAACTGAAGCAGTATTTAGGATCAAATATAAACATACATTGGTTTTTTATTTGTGGATTTGTTCTTTAAAGGAGTTAAAAACCTTTCGTTTAGAATCGGATAAGGTAGAGTTTCAATCCTTAGCTGGAGATAATAAAGAGAGAATATTGGCAACGAGATGCAGAATTGAATTACTAAATACACTGTTTGGTGTCAATTGCGATAAACCTTCTAAAATGGTTGTTATACTGAAAAAGATTAAGGCTGAGATGGACCAGTATTGTGATCGAAGTTTTAATTATTCTTACAATACACTGACACAGAGAATGTCAATCGTTTCATATGAATTGAATAATTCACTCCAGTTAAAAACTTCCGAAAAGAGCATTGATCCCTTTGAAATCGACTCAATAAAGATTAGAAAAGCAGTTAATTATAGGATTAAGAAACAGAATCTTTCTGCAAAAGAAGCTTTGCGATTATTGATGATTTATTTAAAATATTCTTTTGAAATTGTTTCAAAAGCAACATCAAATAAAGAAGTTGAATTATATCTTATCGACGGTAAATACATTGTACCAACAAATAACGAGATAAAAGATACGGGAAAAGTTTCTCTTGAAAAGAAAAAAGTAGCTGACCTTGAGGGGGAGTTATTCGTAGATGTGGTTACTCTGTTATGTAATAATTATTGTTCCAAAAACAATGTAATAGTTGAATTAAGAACCTATAATCAAAGTAGGTTAAAGAAAGAATTAATTGAAGATTATCTTAATAAAGCACAAGATTAAAAAAAGCCTATTATTAGGCTTTTTTTAATTGTATTTTTTATAGGTTTACTTCAGTAAAGATATAGCTATGAAATCAATCGAAAAAATCATTGAGAAATATAAAGAATTGAATTTGTCAGATATTGTAGATTATGACAAATTTAATGCGATTACTGTGAGTCATCATTCAACTAAATTGGAAGGATCTACTTTGACAGAACTAGAATCGGAAATATTATTAAATAACTATTCGACACCTAAAGGACGTCCTTTGTCAGATGTCTATATGGTGGCCGATCATGCCTTAGCATTATCGTATGTACTCGAGCAAGCAAAGAATAGAAAAAAAATTACAATAGAACTTATTCAGAACGTGAACGCCCTGGTATTAAAAAATACTGGAGAGATTATGAATAACGCTTTCGGTACTTTCGACCTGTCAAAGGGCGTAATACGCAAATGGAATGTTCAAAATGGAAGAGGAGATAGTTATCCAGCTTTCCAAAAGGTAGAAGATAAAACAAGGGAATTAGTAGCTATTGTTAATGAAAGGATGACTGATAATCTAAGTGTAAAAGAAGCAACAGATTTGGCATTTGACATGCATTATAATTTAGTTGCAATCCATCCTTTTGGTAATGGTAATGGGCGAACCAGTCGATTGATGATGAACTATATTCAAGTGTATTATAATTTGCCAATGGCTATCGTAAATAGCCAAGATAAGGAAGAGTATATTCAAGCATTAAGGAGTACAGATGAAACAGGAAATAAGAAGTTTTTTAATGACTTTATGTATGAACAATATGAAAAATATTTACTTCATATCATTACTAAACAAGAGGAAAACTTAAAAAAGGATAGAAAAAGAGGAGGGTTTAATTTTGTATTTTAAATAATGATAGTAGTTAAACATCCCCTAGATGAAATCAGCAAGAATCAACAGCGCTTTATTGATTCTGTTAGCGAGCAAGATAAAGAATATCATTCATTATTATTCAGTTATGGTAATTCAGTCTATATTTATTATCAGATTGAAATAGAACCAACTCTTATTGACTATGAAGAATGGTTGGAAGGATTATCTCATGAAATTAAGACAGAGATGCAAACAAAAGGGTTTGAAGAATGCAAAACTATTCTTTCTTTTACTAGATATGTATTAGAGAAAAGCGATATTGGAATGGAAGAGTTTGTAAAACAGAAAATGGGAATCGAGAAGTATAATCAATACAAGAATTTACTTGACCCGGAGTTTTTGAATGAAATGAAAAAATAAGAATAAATGGTTCTCTTTCAATATTAATAATTATAATTAACAGAAATGGAAATAGGAGTAATTTCATACCTTAATTTAGATGATGACAAAGCATATATGACATGCAAATCTATCAATAGTACCAATGATAAGTATCATTTTAGACCTTCGCTTGTTCCTTTTGATATCTGTTTAGAAAAATTGATTTGCATAAAAATGGATCCTACTATAAAATTTTTAGAATTTTTGCCTGATATACACGGAAAGGATTTAAATTTCTCAAAATGCAAAGGCACAAGTAAAATTAGTTTACACCACAATCGAAATTTAGTTGAATTTTTAATTGAGAATGATATAGCAGAGGGGTATAAAATCTCGGAATTAGAAAAAATTCAAAGCCTTTTTAAAAGAGTATCCTCGTTTCCTCTTAACTATAAAGTTATGATAGATATTGAGAAAATTATTTCTAAATATGAAATAAAATATTTCGAAGGAGGAAGAGATAAACCAGGCGATTGGAGTACAGCATTTATTTCGATTAATACTTATAGATATGGAATTGTAGATAAATATCTTGATAGAATGTTTCCTGATTTTAATGTGATATTAGCAAGTGGTGATGATGATATGGATCATCGTTTTAAATATCAAATTCTAAACAAATTGCGAAAAGAACTTGGAGAGGAAGAGATAGTAAGAGTTAAAAAACTGTGTGAGGACATGACTAAAAATGTCAGAGAAATGGCTTTGTTAGTTTATAATGAAAATAAACATGGAGAATTTTTGGAACAGTATTATAGAGAACTAAAAAAGGAGATTATTAATTACTATAAGTAGATTGCTAAATTTTAATATTATTTTCTGATTCTCCGCAAACACACCTAATATTTTTAGTATATTAGCGCTCAAAAAGCAGGGATTATGAACATATTCAGTTTTACGGCTCATTTCGGTTCGGAGGAAGATTGTCGTTTGCATTTCAAGGAGCAGCGTGATAAGGAAGGGGTTGTCTGCAAGCGATGCGGGGGCACTTCCCATTATTGGTTACAGGGTAAATGGAGTTATGAATGCAAAGGTTGCCGTTTCCGCACCTCGTTGCGCAGCGGTACGATCATGGAGAGCTCCAAGCTGCCGTTTCTGGTGTGGTACAAAACGATGTTCCTGATGAGTTGCACAAAAAAGGGATTCTCCACCAACGAACTCCAGAAGCAATTAGGATTGAAGCGTTACGAACCGGTATGGGCGATGGTACACAAACTCCGCAGGGCGATGGGCAACCGGGATGCAAGGTATACACTGGAAGGGATGATAGAACTGGATGAGGGTTACTTTTCGGTGGCCAGTAAGGAAATCGAGCGAGGCAAGGGTACACGTGGCCGGGGAGCCGAGGGAAAGCAGAACGTTGCGGTGATGGCCGAAAGCACCCCGTTGGAAGATATCGAAACGGGCAAAAAGGAGAAGCATGTGCGTTATTTCAAGGCCAGGGTACTGGATAGCCATCAAAGTGAAGGAATCAACGGCGTGGTCAGGGACTGCATGGAGGATGATGCCATCGTATTTTCGGACAAAAGCACTTCTTACGTTGACATCTCCGATCTGGTGGAATTGCACGTCACCGAGAAATCAGACGCCAAAACCACCAAGGAAACACTCAAATGGGTGCATATCGCAATCAGTAATGCAAAACGGACATTGCTGGGCAACTACCATAAAATCAAAAGGAAATACTTACAGTTGTATCTCAACGAGTTTATTTACAAATTAAACAGACGGTATTTTGGAGACAAACTCTTTGACAGACTAGTAATTGCGAATATAACAGGTGCATAAACGGATAATCAGAAAAATCTATATGAACATTATAATTTAAAACCATATGTCATAAGTTATATTGACACAATGTTATTTGCAGATAAACTTGGGATGCCTAAAAAAATAAAAGATTTAGCAGAGAGTTTGGACTTAGAAGTAACAAATCATCACGACCCAGAATTCGATGCAAAACTTTGTGCTTTAATATTTGGCGAATTGACTGACAAGTATCCAAGTTATCAAGAACTAATAAGAAAAATTGATGACCAGCCTAAAACAAATAATAATTATTTCAATCAACCAAGTGAAGATGTTTTAGAAGAAAATGAAGAGCATTTATCAAATTATCAAATAACTCAAAACGAACTTGAAAACATTGATTTAATAGGAAAAGGAATAGTTATTACGGGCAACTTTTCAATAGAAAGAGAAGAAATAAAAACTTTTCTAATGAAAATTGGTGGACAAATAAAATCAGGAATAACAGGTAAAGTAGATTTTGTTTTTGCAGGTGAAGATTGTGGTTGGTCAAAAATCCAAAAAATAAACGACTTAAACCAATCAAAAAAAGCAAACATTAGAATTTTAAACGAAGCTGACTTAAATTATCTTATCAAAAAATACGGCATATAATAACTAAGCTTTCGTCTTGCCCGCAGGGCATGAGATGAAAGCCCGTTGAACGGAACCGTAGGAAGCTAATAAAGTATTATGGAGTTTTCGAAGTACAGCTTTAAGATATACGAGCAGTAATTTTACGATTACTGCTTTTTTTTGTGTTTGGTTTTACTTTTTCACACTGTTTTTCGATGTAAAAAAGCACAAGTTCCCTTACCCATAAAAGTTAATTCACAGGCGCAAGTTTGTTTTCGATAAGATAGGCTTTCGGTGGTCCTCTTTGTCCAAAAACATGCAGGGTAATCAGATTACCGACTTTACAGCAATAGCATTTTTTATGTTGCGTTTTGGGTTCAATTTTGGGACGAATTATCTTCAACTCTTTTTGTAATTGTTGGAGTTTGCCACGTTTCCAACTACTACTTACTATGCCGTAATGGCGTATGCGCACAAAACGTTTGGGCAAAATATGTAAGCTAAATCGTCTTGCAAATTCTTCGTTTTTTAAGGTGAGTTGCTTGGTTTTACTGCCGTCTTTATAATCTTTATACGCAATAGTAACCTCGTGATCGCTTACATTTTTTATCCGATGATTGCTTATCGCAACTTTGTGGGTGTATCTGCCTAAATATTCAATCACTTGCTTGGGGCCACCAAAAGGTCGTTTGGCATAAACCACCCAATTCTTTTCAAACAAACTTTGTAAAACTTGAGCATCTGCCAACTTTTCTTTGCGCAACAAGGCTACATATTTGGCCCGAAAAACCTTACTCAACGCTTTTACTGCAAACAAATATTTATCGGTTTTTATCTTGCGTTGCCATTTACCATTTGCTCCAATTCCTCCACCTGGAACAATGCAATGCAAATGCGGATGCAAACTCAAATTTTGTCCCCATGTATGCAAAATGGCGATCATTCCCAGTTGCAATCCTTCTGTTTTTCCAAATTGAGACAACGTAGCCCAAGTTGCCTCAAATAATATCCGATACATGATTTGCGGATGAGAAATCGCTAAACCATTGAGCGTATCGGGCAACGTAAACACCAAATGATAATACGAACAAGGCAACAAATCTTGCTCGCGAGCTTGTATCCATTCTTCACGTTTGTGTCCTTGACATTTGGGACAATGCCTGTTTCTGCAACTGTTGTAACTGATGCTAATGTTTCCGCACGCATCACAAGCATCTACATGTCCGCCTAAAGCTGCTGTTCTGCATAAAGTCAATGCCCGTAAGGTTTTCTCTTGATGAACTGTAAAGTTTTGATGGGATAAATTCACTTTTCTAAGCACATCGGCTACTTCCCACTGCGGCTGCATAAAGCAAAAACGGTATCTAATGGGCTGTGTACTTTTTGTTGTTCCAATTGGCAAACGTGCAGGTATTCCATTGTGGTTTCTACTCGTTCGTGGCCCATAAGTTTTTGAACTTGAAGAATATTAACACCATCTTCTAACAAGTGTGTGGCGTAGCTGTGACGCAAGGTATGCGTGTGCACATCTTTTAAAATTCCAGCTTTTTTACAAACCGATTGAATCGCCCATTGAACGCCTCGTTGGCTATAACGCGAATCAAATCCTTTGGCATCTTTGGTGTTGCCTGTAAATAAAAAGGTGGTCGGATGTTCAATTGAAATATACTTTTTTATCCCTCGAATAAGATGATCAGAAAGCGGAACATAACGATCTTTTTTGCCTTTACTTTGAACGATATGAAGCAATTTTCGATCAAAATCTAAGTGTTTCAATTCAATATTTCGAACTTCCATACAGCGAAGTCCACAACCGTAAATCAATCCAATTAAAATGCGATGTTTGAGTAAATCGGCATGTTGAAGCATCTTCCAAATCTCTTCTCGACTCAGAATTACAGGAAGTTTCTTTTCTTTAGGAATCGATGGTAAATGAAGATGATCGTAAGGTAAATTCTCTGTTTTTAAAAGAAATCGAAGTCCGTAAACCGTGTGTTTAAAATACGATTGCGAAGGTGAATTGGAACGTTGTTGCAGTTCAAACAGATAGTCTTTAACCTGTTCGGGATCTAAATCGGTAGGTAAAGCACCAAAATGAAGCGCAAGGGCGGCCACATGACGTGAATAATTTTCAAACGTGCGTTTGCTTCTTCCTAAAACAGAAATATTTCGTTCAAAACGTTGCAGAAGTTCAGAAAAACCTGTAATTTCATTACAAGCGCGATTCAAATATTTGTTCGCTCTTAATTCCTCCGGAGATTTTTTTTAGTTACCATAGTATCAATTATTTAATCGTTAATAAATACTAAGGTACAAAATCATCGCAGCGAAAGCTACCGGAGGTTTAGTTCAACATCGCATTGGCAAAATGGCGGGTTAAGTGCCAAACTCAACTTTTGTGCATTTTATTCCGCCGAATGTGTTCCACATTCAGCTTTTTTTAATAATTTAGCTTCTGTGGAAACACATCGGCTACGTCACTGCTAAATTGAACTTTTTGTCCAATTTATCCGCCACTTCGCCAATGCGTTTCCCGTTAGTGGCAACAAAAACAAACGATAATTAGACAATAAATGAAAAATATTTTATTTGTAGTTTTTATTTCAATGATATTTTTATTTGTTTGCTGTAACACAACAACGAATAAAAACATAATTGAAACAGAAATTTCTGATTTTGACAAAATTTTAGATAGTTTTCAAGTAAATGGTTCAATTCTAATTTATGATAACGACAAGAATACTTTTTACTCAAATGACTTTGATTGGGCTAAAAACGGAAAATTACCTGCATCAACATTCAAAATTCCAAATTCTATAATTGCTGTTGAATTAGGCATTATTGAAAATGATACAACTATTTTAAAATGGAATGGCGAGCAGAGAAAAATGGATATTTGGGAAAAAGATTTATCATTTAAAGATGCTTTTAGAATTTCCTGTGTTCCTTGCTATCAGGAAATTGCAAGGAAAATCGGAACAATTAAAATGAAAGAATATTTAGAAAAATTTGAGTATAAAAATATGATTTTTGACAGTTTAACGATTGACAATTTTTGGCTTGAAGGAAATTCAAAAATATCTCAAAAACAACAAATCGACTTTTTAAGGAAATTCTATTTTTCAAAATTTCCAATTTCTGATAGGACAATAAAGATTGTCAAAAATATTATGGAAATTGAGCGAACTGAAAATTACATTTTAAGCGGTAAGACTGGATTAAGTTCGATAGAAGAAAAATATAATGGTTGGTTTGTTGGTTATGTTGAAACAAAATCTAATGTTTATTTTTTTGCAACAAATGTAATTCCGACAGACGGATTGAATGTTGATGATTTTATTTCATCGAGAATTAATGTAACAAAAAATGCGTTAAAGCAAATGAATATAATGAAATGATAAATGCCACTAACATATGGTAGCCGATAATTGCCGGCTTTCGTGCCAACTTGATACTTTGGTGCTTTTAACGAACCGAAGTGCTAAATTGATACGAAAGTGCTGTAAATCCGGCAACTACGGCTACCATTTTTCGTTATGCGGCAGCTTAAAAGACGACACCAAACCAGAAAAATCATCTTGACAACCACCCGACTTTGAACTACGAAGGATGAAATTTTTCAGGGACAACTTCCAGCATTTCCAAAAAACAGTTTACCCATTGACTTGGAGACAAACAAACAATTTGAGCATTAAGGTTTAAACCGAATTTTTCCGAAATTGACCTGACCTGACTTTTCCTGAAAATCGACTTTAAAGCTGTTTTTACAGATAAATCAGGTTTCTCTAACAGACAGGAAATAAATGCTAAGTATTTGGCTTTAAACTTAAAATCAAAAAATAACTGTTTTCTTTTAATGTTTAACAGGGCTGATTTGACAGTTGGCGGTGGAAAGAAACTTTCAGGACCTACCTCATAGACAAGTTTCAAATCAAAAAAAGTATGATAGAAAACGGTATATGGATTGTAAAGCTTCCTCGAAAATAACTTTTGTGTAGGTTCTAACTGAAGGACAATGGAACCTCCCAGAAAATTTCCAAGACTCTCAAACATCAGGATTTTGAAAATATCGGAAGTAATGCCATAAGGAATATTTGACACCACTTTGAAAGGAAATTTCGGAACTGCAAAATTCCTAAAATCACAACCGACAACTTGAACATTTCGGGCATCAGAAAATAATTTTCGTAAATGTTCAACCAAAGCTGTGTCGTTTTCAATAGCAACAACATTGTTGGCGATTTTTAATAAATGAACAGTAAGAAACCCCTTGCCTGCCCCAATATCTAAAACCGTATCCTGATTACTTATATTTGCTTGTCTTATTGCATCTTTTATTAGCACTTTATCAATAGTAAAGTGCTGACCCGTAAAACGAACGGGCAATTTCTTTTTTGTCATTAGTAACTTCTTACAGGTGAATACTTGAATCAAATCGTGGAGAAGTGAATAGACAGTATTACCCGACAGAGCAACTATGACAACGTAACGCCTTTACAAAAAAGTCGGTACACGAAACCCATAGACTAATTGTCTTGACCTAAAAGAGATTGGAATTTTCAGGACTGCCTATCACTTAGATAGAAGTCCAAGGTCTGCTGAAATACATAATTCAAAAATTGAAATTGCTTGACTGCAAATTTAGTAACTTTGCTTGACAAATTAACGAGAAAGAAGAGAAAATGAAAACCGACCGCATAACATCACCTATACGCAAGCAGGGGTTTCGTGCTTCGTAGGACAGTTAAGTGGTAAATTTAAAGTTCAGTTCTTCGTAGGAAGTTCAGTGGTTAAAATCCCTGCCTGCGTATAGCTGAGAACCGTTATGTGAAAGAATAAAACGGCACCTCCAAAAAGAAAGTGCCGTTTCGAAATTAAATTTATAAATTCTCAATCCACTACTTCTGAAACAGTTGATTTTTCTATTAGAAAAATTCCGTCAAAAGCTTCTTCTATTTCAGTTTTTAGGCACATCGAATCAAATCGAATCTTATTACAATTTTTTAATTCCGTACTTCTGTTCATTAGTAAACAGCATTCTTTTCCTCCAAATTCTTGCATAATAAATTCAACAGAATCCGACTCTGGAAAATCAAGTGGAAATTTATCAACCCTAAAGCCAAATTGATAATCATTATCAGGATACAATGCCGCAGTTTCTCCACGTAGATTAGTTATTGCAAATGCTTTATATTTTTCTCCAAAAGTCATCGAAAGTCTTTGCCCCATTGGATAACAACTAATAAATCCATCAAAATCTACCGGAGTTTTTTGAATGTGAGCATTGTGGGCAACCAAAATAATCTTTTTACCAAGTGAATTTTTCAAAAACCAATCAATGCTTTCTGCCATATACTGGTCTTTTGCTCCCATATCTCCTTCAATTCCCCTTTCAGTAATGAAACTTTCCATAGCATCAGCATTATAATTCATATAAATCAAGCCTTTAACTTGATGAACTATCGATTGAAATTCTAAACTTTCTAATTTTGGTTGAAGAGTAATCAAACGAATGTAAACTTTTAATAGCAATGCTTTTAATTCATTATGTTCAGCTTCATCAAAAAGCGATAAATTTAACGCAAGCTGAGAAGTCGAATAGAAATCAAATTTCTCAGCAAGATTTAAAATCTTCTGTAAGACATCAGAAGAAACGATTGAAAGTCTTTGCAAATAATCAGATACAATACGAAAGTTTGGAAAATAAGAACCTCCATTTTTAGGAATATCCACACCTAAAAAGGTAATTTGATTATTATTGTCTTGATTATACCGACGAAGCCATAGCAAAGTATCTTTAAACTCATTTGGATAATAAAAGTGTGACAGTAACTTATCCAAATCGTCGAATGGAATTTGTGATTTTATCCACTTATCAACTTCTAATCCTTCAGAAAAACCAAACTCAAATGCCAAGGTGTCAAAATCACATTCAGTTACTAAAAACTCAATAACTTGATGCCTGAATGTAAAAAACTCTTTTATGAAATGTGCGTTTTCGCCTAAACCAACAATTGTAGAAGAATCAAAATATTCTCGAAATCGAAAAAGACTTTGTTTTATGGATGTATTATTTTCCGAATTAAACGGAAAAGTTAAGGGTTTTATATTTTTCATTATTACCTTATTTTAAATTAAAAATTAACGTACCAAATAGCAACCGTCTCAAAAAGACGATTTAATAATTTACTTTAATTTTTAATTACCAAGGCTTGCTGAAATACATAAAATGTGAATTATTTGAATACAAAGATACTAAAAATTCCTTCACATAACATCGGTAACTGTTGCACAACTCCAATTTTAAGGATATAAAGGTAAAATAACACAAAAACCAACCACTTTTAAAGAGATTTTAGAGAGGTTGGTTTTTTAGTTTCACTACTAAATTCTAAAATTTGCATTGCTTAAAATGAAGTATTTGATGTTGTATTAGATAAATTTATAAAAAACAAGTTCTTTCCTTGATGTAAGAACAAAACTTGGGCTAAAGCTTTGGGAATTTTAAGAATAAAACGCAGGTATTTCTTCAAGTTGTACGATAAACTTGACATCAATACATGTTTGTTTGCCTGCGCCATTCCCCGACTGTTGATACGCTTCATGTTAAAAAAGTTAATCAGCGTACCTAAAACGGGTTCTACTGTTGCACTTCTACGCTTTACCAACCTGCGATGATACGCTTTATTTTGGGTGAGTTTTTCGTGCATTTTATCGTACAAAGGTTTATGAATGCTTTCTTCCAGTTTTTTAAACTTGGTTACTTTACCACAACAACTTGCTCGTAACGGACATTGTCCACAGGCTTTTTCACTGCTTCGGTAACTTTTCTTTTCGTAGCCTTTGCTGTCTTTTGATGTTTTTTTATAAGGTAAAAAAGCTTTGTTTCCGCCTTCTTGAATACATTCGTATCGGTTTTCTTCTTTATTAAAAATAAAGCCTTCGCGGTTAGGTTTGTATTGTCCAAAATTGGGGATCCAAGCGTTTAGATTATGGTCTTCACAATATTGCAAACTTGTACCGCTGCTGTAACCTGCATCGGCTATCACTTCATTGATTTGAATATCATTTTGAGCCAAGTTGGCTATTGTCTGATCTATAATGTCGCTAAAGATTGCCGAGTCTTTACTCCCTGCTGTGCTCGCACAAGCTCCTGTAATCACGTGGTGTTTATCGTCTACTGCTAACTGTCCTGCATAGTTCAGTTGGCGTGGCTTACCAGGTTTGGTCGATATTTTCGCATCAGGATCGGTAGGTGAATAATGGGTGTGATTGCTTAAAAATTTAGGACGAATTTCTTCGCCATCTTCATCAATTTGAACGGTCTTTCTATGGCCTGGCATGTCTTTAAATGCTTCGGTTTTCCACGCATGATGTTGTTCTACTTCCTTTTTCTTTTGAGTGCTAACTTGGTACTCAGAGTTCGCTTTCAATTCTTCTGCATAAGTTTGTACATCATCGATAATTTCTTTTTCCACCAAACTATCCATACTCGCGTTGGCTTTGATAAAAGCGCTGTCTACACATTGACGTTTGCCTCGAACCATACCTTTGTGTACGCACAAACCTAATATCATTTGAAAAAGCTGCAAGAAAACTTCTTCGCCAAAAAGTGCGCGCGTTCGGCTTATCGTCGAATGCCAAGGCAAATCTTCATTTAAATCGTAACCTAAAAACAAGCGAACATCTAAACAATTACTGCAATATCGAATCAAGGCTCTGTCGCTATTGATGTTGTTTAAATAGCCAACCAATAAAATCTTGAAAAACACCACGGGATCAATGCTTTCTTGACCCTGGGTACCGTAATAGTTACGAGTAGATTTATACAGAAAATGTAAATCGAGTTCTTGATTTACGCGGCGATAAAAGTTATCGACTGGAACTAACCGATCGAGGCTTAGTTCATAGAAAAGTTGTGGGGTGAAATCTTTACGTCCTTGCATACAACAAGATACGAAATTTTAATTATATTTGAGTTGTGCAACAAGCACATCGCATTGGCAAAATGGCAGGTTAAGTGCTAAATTGAAAGTTTCTGCATTTTATTCCGCCGAATGTGTTCCACATTCGCTTTTTATTTGTAAGTTAGCTCTGTGGAAACACATCGGCTACGTTCTCGCTAAATTGAACTTTTTGTCCAATTTATCCGCCACTTCGCCAATGCGTTTCCCGTTAGCAGTAATGCGTGACGAAAAAAATCGTATCTTTGACAAAAATTTGAACTGAAAGAAAGAAGTAGGAAATGAAATTACCAAAGTATCCGTTGGCATCGAGCGACAAGTTAATGACCTTTGAATTTACAAGCGAAGGACAGAAAGGCTTAATTGAAAAACTTGTGCGTTTCCAAGAAACCAACGTGAAAAACGTTTACAACCTTGCGTTTGGCGACAAAGACCTAACAACAGGCGACATAGACGATAAAGTAATTTCAAACAATGGGGATAGCGAAAAAGTTTTGGCGACAGTTGCCGCAACGCTTTACGCTTTTACCGACAAATATCCGAACGCTTGGATTTATGCGACAGGTAGCACAAAATCCCGAACAAGACTTTACCGAATGGGAATAACAAAATTTCTTTCGGAAGTAACAGAAGACTTTGAAGTTTTGGGCGAGAAAGATGAGGATTGGTTTCCGTTCAAAAAAAATGTTGAATATGACGGATTTTTAGTGCGTAGGAAAACAAAAAAATAATTAACTTTGTAAAATCAAAATTCAATTGATATGAAAGTAACAACTGAAATAAAGAAACGTAAAATTCCGATTGTTCGGGTGGACAAAGCGTTAAACAAGTTTGACGACAAAATCCTATTCCCAGACAAATTGGAAAAAGCAAATGAAATGCTTAAAAAAGTTGGACTACCTAAACAGTGGACAACTGCATAAGCACTACTGCTACATCGGTTTTGCGTCAGGCGGGCTGACGTATAAACTTGAAGCCTTGTGCTTCGATTAAACATTAGAAATAAATTTAGGCTTTTGTGCTCCGAAACCCGCCCGAACGCAAAGCCGAACAACGTTAGCAGCAACCTAAAAAACAACTCGTAAAAAAAACAAAATTAGATATGAAAATATTATTAGCATTCTTTCTTCTTTCAAGTTTGACTTTTATTTCTTGCAAAGAATCATCCTCTAACCACAATCAGGCAAATCAAGAAAACAAGAAGGAAATAATCAATAAACCTTTAACCGACAGCTTGATAGTCTATCAAACCGAAAATCTGATAATTAACAAACTCTCAAATCACATTTATGAACATATTTCCTTTTTAAATACGGACGATTTTGGAAAAGTTGCCTGCAATGGAATGTTAGTTTTAAATGAGAATAAAGTAGTTGTTTTTGATACACCAACAGACGACAAAAGTTCGTTAGAGTTAATAAATTTTGTAACGAATACATTAAAAAGTGAAATTATAGGGCTAATTCCAACTCATTTTCACGATGATTGTATTGGTGGAATAACGGAATTTGAAAACCATAATATTCAAACCTATGTCTCTAAAGAAACTATAGAATTATTAAAAGATAACGGTCAAGAATTCTCTAATCCAACTAAAGATTTTGACAATAGTCTCACATTAGATATCGGAAACAAGAAAGTTTATGCGGAATATTTTGGAGAAGGGCACACTAAAGATAATGTTGTGGGCTATTTCCCAGAAGATAACGCAGTATTCGGTGGATGCTTGATAAAGGAAATTGACGCGAGTAAAGGATATTTAGGAGATGCAAATATTAAAGAATGGTCAACAACAGTAGAAAAAGTAAAACTCAAATATCCCAATGCTAAAATTGTAATACCAGGACACGGAAAATGGGGTGGAATTGAATTATTTGACTACACAATAAAACTATTTGAATAGAAAAAGGCAGCTGCCAACACAGTATATAAGCTATGGCTGGTTCTGTGCTTATTTGGAAAATCTACGGATTTCCCAAAGTTATTTTATCTTTGGAGAGGTTCGTGCCAAAACACGCCACAGCTCATATACATAAACGTTGTACGACATAGTAAAACCGAACCAAACAAAATGAAAGTCAGAGAAGAAAAGTTAAGAACAATTATAGAATGGTCGGAGAAAAACGAAGATGTAAGAGTTCTTCTTCTGACAAGTTCACTTGTAAATCCTTTAGCACTTGTTGACGAATTTAGTGATTTAGACATTGAATTTGTTTTTGAGGATAATACAAATTACATTTCAGACAAAAGCTGGACGCTTAAATTCGGAAATCCAATTGCTATGATTGAAGAAGACGAAAGTTGTTTTAACCATAAACACGCAATGAAAATGCTACTTTATGAAGACGGTGTGAAAGTAGATTTTAAACTTTACAGCAAATCAAAATTTATAAAGGAAACGCAAGAGAAAGAATTACCAGAAGATTGGGATATTGGTTATAAAATTTTAATTGATAAAGATGGTATTACAAAGCAAATGCTGAAACCAACTTATCAAATTTCCATTATCAAAAAACCGTCTGAAAAAGAGTTTCAAAATCTAATAAACGATTTTTGGTGGGACACAACTTACGTGGCAAAGTGTCTTGTGAGAGATGAAATATTCTATGCGAAATTTATGTCGGAAACCGTTATTCGCACAGAATATTTAATTCCTTTAATTGAATGGCACATTGCAAGTGAACACAATTGGAACATAACGACCAATAAATATGGACGGCTTTTCAAAAAGTATCTTAACCAGGAAATGTGGGCTAAAACAGAACAAACATTTTCAGGGAGCGATATAAAGGAAAATTGGACTGCTCTATTTTCAATGACTGATTTAGTTTCAGAAATAGGAACTGAATTGTCAAAAAAATTAGAGTACAAATACCCGGATAAATTAGAAAATGACATACGAAAATATTTAGCTGGACTAAAACCCAAAACATAACTACGTCGTACAATAACTAAGCTTTCGTCTTGCCCGCAGGGCACGAGATGAAAGCCCGTTGAACGGAACCGTAGGAAGCTAATAAAGTATTATGGAGTTGTCGAAGTATGACTTTAAGATATACGAGCAGTAATTTTAGGATTACTGCTTTTTTTGTGGTTGAAATTGTGCTGTTTCAATCGTTTTTTGTTGTTTTTCGATTCAACCAAACACAAGTTCCCTTACCCGTAAAAGTTAATTCACAGGCGCAAGTGTGTTTTCGATAAGATATGCTTTTGGCGGACCTCGTTGCCCAAAAACATGTAACGTAACCAAATTACCAATTTTGCAACAATAACATTTTCGATGTTGTGTTTTAGGTTCAACTATCGGTCGGATGATATTTAAATTTTCTTGTAATTGTTGTAGTTTACCGCGTTTCCAACTACTACTTAAAATGCCGTAATGCCTGATTCGAACAAAGCGTTTAGGCAGAATATGTAAACTAAATCGACGAGTAAATTCTTCATTCTTAAGTGTGAGCTCTTTGGTTTTGCTGTTATCTTTATAATCTTTGTAACTAATAGTAACTTCTTGTTGGCTTACGTTTTTAATACGATGGTTACTAATTGCCACTTTGTGCGTATATCGTCCTAAATATTCGATTACTTGCTTTGGTCCACCAAAAGGACGTTTGGCATAAACCACCCAATTTTTAGTAAACAGCTCATCATATAATTGCTGATTAGCTAACCTTTCTTTACGCAACAGTGCGACATATTTGGCTCGAAAAACCTTGCTCAATGCTTTTACACAAAATAAATATTTATCAGTTTTTATTTTGCGTTTCCATTTTCCATTTCTATCAATTCCACCACCAGGAACAATACAATGTAAATGCGGATGCAAACTCAAATTTTGTCCCCAAGTATGCAGAATGGCAATCATTCCTAAATACATATTTTCGGTTTTGCCAAATTGAGATAAAGTAGCCCACACAGATTCAAACAAGATTTTATAAATCAATTGTGGTTGATGAATCGCTAATCCATTAAGCGTATCGGGCAAAGTGAAAACTACATGATAATACGAACAGGGCAATAAATCATGTTCGCGAGCTTGAATCCATTCTTCGCGTTTATGTCCTTGACATTTTGGACAATGCCTGTTGCGACAACTGTTGTAACTGATGGTGATGTTTCCACACCCATCACAAGCATCTACATGTCCGCCCAAAGCAGCAGTTCGACAAAGCGTTAATGCGCGAAGTGTTTTCTCTTGATGAACTGTGAAGTTTTGATGGGATAAATCAACTTTTCTCAGCACATCAGCTACTTCCCATTGCGGCTGCATAGCGCAAAAACGGTATCAAGCGGACTGTGTACTTTTTGTTGCTCCAATTGACAAACATGCAAGTATTCCATCGTAGTTTCGATGCGCTCGTGCCCCATCAGTTTCTGAACCTGAAGAATATTTACACCATCTTCCAACAAATGGGTAGCATAACTGTGGCGCAAGGTGTGCGTGTGTACATCTTTTAAAATTCCAGCCTTTTTACAAACCGATTGAATCGCCCATTGAACGCCACGTTGGCTATAACGCGAATCAAATCCTTTGGAATCTTTAGTGTTTCCTGTAAATAAAAATGTAGTAGGATGTTCAACTGAAATATATTTTTTAATTCCTCGAATGATATGATCAGAAAGTGGAACATAACGATCCTTCTTCCCTTTACTTTGAACGATATGAAGGAGTTTTCTATCGAAATCGAGATGTTTGAGTTCAATATTTCGAACTTCCATACAACGAAGTCCACAACTGTAAATCAATCCAATTAAAAGGCGATGTTTAAGTAAATCCGCATGTTGAAGCAGCTTCCAAATTTCTTCCCGACTTAAAATTACAGGAAGTTTTTTCTCTTTAGGAATGGAAGGTAAATGAAGATAATCGTACGGAAGATTTTCGGTTTTTAATAGAAACCTTAGTCCGTAAACCGTGTGTTTAAAATACGATTGCGAAGGTGAATTAGAACGTTGTTGTAGTTCAAAAAGATAATCTTTAACCTGTTCGGGATCTAATTCGGTGGGTAAACAGCCAAAATGAAGCGCCATGGCAGCCACATGACGAGAATAATTATCGAACGTGCGTTTACTTCGACCTAAAATAGAAATATTTCGTTCGAATCGTTGCAAAAGTTCAGAGAAACCATTAATTTCACTACAAGCGCGATTCAGGTATTTGTTTGCTCTTAACTGCTCCGGAGATTTTTTTTAGTTACCATAATTTTGATTTTTTAACACCCTAAATATATGGTTTCTAACGGAAAAGCTACCGAAGGTTTAGTTCAACATCGTATTGGCAATAGGCGGGCTGAACGGCTTCGTATCAACGGAAGTGCAAAATTCAACTTCTGTTCTTCGATTAAAGTTCAGTGCTAAAAATCCCGCCCATCGCCAATACGCGGCACGTTATATGCCATATTACACCAAAACTCGTCTGAATTATACAAAATGAACTATGTTTAACTTTTTTAAACCTAAACCAAAAAATCAAATTGAAATGGAAGTTTCGGGAATAAATCCTGAAACAAACAATGAATTTCTATTCTATAATTTTATCGAAAATACACCAAACTATATTCTTGAACCTTGGCTAAAAAAAGCAAAACAAGTTGGTTATAAAGTAAAACCTCAATACGAACAAGCGATTTTGCAAAAATTGAAATTCAATCAATTTAAAAATCCTCATACATTCCCTGAGTACTTTGAAAATAAATTTGATTTTATTGCTATTGACTTTGAGACAGCAAATAACAGTAGATTAAGTGCTTGTGCAATCGGATTATGCTTCGTGAAAAATGACACAATAGTTTATTCGACAAAACACTATATAAATCCACCAAAATCAGAAAAGTTTTTAAAAACTCATACTTCAATACACGGAATTTCATATGAAGATGTAGAATTTTCCCTTAATTTTCAAGAATTATGGGAAGACGAACTTTCTAAATATCTTTCATCTAATTTATTAATTTTTCATAATGCGAGTATGGACTTGAGTGTTTTGAAAAATCTATCTGATTCTCCGCAAACACACCTAATATTTTTAGTATATTAGCGCTCAAAAAGCAGGGATTATGAACATATTCAGTTTTACGGCTCATTTCGGTTCGGAGGAAGATTGTCGTTTGCATTTCAAGGAGCAGCGTGATAAGGAAGGGGTTGTCTGCAAGCGATGCGGGGGCACTTCCCATTATTGGTTACAGGGTAAATGGAGTTATGAATGCAAAGGTTGCCGTTTCCGCACCTCGTTGCGCAGCGGTACGATCATGGAGAGCTCCAAGCTGCCGTTTCTGGTGTGGTACAAAACGATGTTCCTGATGAGTTGCACAAAAAAGGGATTCTCCACCAACGAACTCCAGAAGCAATTAGGATTGAAGCGTTACGAACCGGTATGGGCGATGGTACACAAACTCCGCAGGGCGATGGGCAACCGGGATGCAAGGTATACACTGGAAGGGATGATAGAACTGGATGAGGGTTACTTTTCGGTGGCCAGTAAGGAAATCGAGCGAGGCAAGGGTACACGTGGCCGGGGAGCCGAGGGAAAGCAGAACGTTGCGGTGATGGCCGAAAGCACCCCGTTGGAAGATATCGAAACGGGCAAAAAGGAGAAGCATGTGCGTTATTTCAAGGCCAGGGTACTGGATAGCCATCAAAGTGAAGGAATCAACGGCGTGGTCAGGGACTGCATGGAGGATGATGCCATCGTATTTTCGGACAAAAGCACTTCTTACGTTGACATCTCCGATCTGGTGGAATTGCACGTCACCGAGAAATCAGACGCCAAAACCACCAAGGAAACACTCAAATGGGTGCATATCGCAATCAGTAATGCAAAACGGACATTGCTGGGCAACTACCATAAAATCAAAAGGAAATACTTACAGTTGTATCTCAACGAGTTTATTTACAAATTAAACAGACGGTATTTTGGAGACAAACTCTTTGACAGACTAGTAATTGCGAATATAACAGGTGCATAAACGGATAATCAGAATCTTTAAACATCCTAATTAACTACCTGCGGATTTTAGGTATTATTATAGAAGCCCCCATGAATAAATCGCTCATCATTTTCGGCATCGTCAACATAACCTCGGACAGTTTCTCCGATGGAGGCCGGTATCTGGCGCCAGACGCAGCCATTGCGCAGGCGCGTAAGCTGATGGCCGAGGGGGCAGATGTGATCGACCTCGGTCCGGCATCCAGCAATCCCGACGCCGCGCCTGTTTCGTCCGACACAGAAATCGCGCGTATCGCGCCGGTGCTGGACGCGCTCAAGGCAGATGGCATTCCCGTCTCGCTCGACAGTTATCAACCCGCGACGCAAGCCTATGCCTTGTCGCGTGGTGTGGCCTATCTCAATGATATTCGCGGTTTTCCAGACGCTGCGTTCTATCCGCAATTGGCGAAATCATCTGCCAAACTCGTCGTTATGCATTCGGTGCAAGACGGGCAGGCAGATCGGCGCGAGGCACCCGCTGGCGACATCATGGATCACATTGCGGCGTTCTTTGACGCGCGCATCGCGGCGCTGACGGGTGCCGGTATCAAACGCAACCGCCTTGTCCTTGATCCCGGCATGGGGTTTTTTCTGGGGGCTGCTCCCGAAACCTCGCTCTCGGTGCTGGCGCGGTTCGATGAATTGCGGCTGCGCTTCGATTTGCCGGTGCTTCTGTCTGTTTCGCGCAAATCCTTTCTGCGCGCGCTCACAGGCCGTGGTCCGGGGGATGTCGGGGCCGCGACACTCGCTGCAGAGCTTGCCGCCGCCGCAGGTGGAGCTGACTTCATCCGCACACACGAGCCGCGCCCCTTGCGCGACGGGCTGGCGGTATTGGCGGCGCTGAAAGAAACCGCAAGAATTCGTTAACTTTTCGGTGGCCAGTAAGGAAATCGAGCGAGGCAAGGGTACACGTGGCCGGGGAGCCGAGGGAAAGCAGAACGTTGCGGTGATGGCCGAAAGCACCCCGTTGGAAGATATCGAAACGGGCAAAAAGGAGAAGCATGTGCGTTATTTCAAGGCCAGGGTACTGGATAGCCATCAAAGTGAAGGAATCAACGGCGTGGTCAGGGACTGCATGGAGGATGATGCCATCGTATTTTCGGACAAAAGCACTTCTTACGTTGACATCTCCGATCTGGTGGAATTGCACGTCACCGAGAAATCAGACGCCAAAACCACCAAGGAAACACTCAAATGGGTGCATATCGCAATCAGTAATGCAAAACGGACATTGCTGGGCAACTACCATAAAATCAAAAGGAAATACTTACAGTTGTATCTCAACGAGTTTATTTACAAATTAAACAGACGGTATTTTGGAGACAAACTCTTTGACAGACTAGTAATTGCGAATATAACAGGTGCATAAACGGATAATCAGTTATTATTTAGACACCCTTATTAAAGGGTGTCTTTTGTTTTATCTTCATGTATTTCTTTGAACAAGACAACTAAACCATTCTTAGACAATATTGCCCCTGGTGTGGTTTTTACGAGATAATCTGCATGGTATCTAATGTATTTATACAGTGTGGCCTTATTAGATATTTCAGCTGCTGCCATTATTTCTACATTAGTCAGTCCTTTTAGGCGGAGTTCATAAGCTTTCTTTGCTTTGACTATAGCAGCTGGAGAAAGTCCTTTAGGCTTTCCTCCTTTCCTCCCTTTTGCTGCTGCTGCTCTCAATCCAATCATTGTGCGTTCTCTGTTGAGTTCGCGTTCAAATTGGGCAATACTCGCGAAAAGATTAGCAAACATTCTCCCTTCAGATGTTGTAAAATCTAATTTTAAGGAGTTTATTTCAATTTTTATACTCTTCTTTCCGAATTCTTCAAATAGGCTTATAAAGTCCTTTAAATTGCGCCCTATTCGATCCAATTTAGTAACTACTAATGTATCTCCTTCGCGCAAATTTTCTAAAAGTAATTTAAACTCAACTCGATTATAATCTTTTCCAGAACCTTTGTCTGAATAGATTTTCTCAGCTCCTAGTTTTTTTAATTCTTCAATTTGTGACTCAATATTTTGGTCACTAGTTGAAACACGTGCATATCCAAAAATCATATAGTTTCGATTATTGTCTTTCTATTGAACATTGGTTACATTGAAGATTGCTGATCATATAGTGATGTTTCATTTAGTATAAACTCCAAGAGTTCTAAATCAGAAGCAGCTTTAAGTTTAGTGTAGGTATATGCTTCAGTATTTTTATTATACTCTCTAGTATGGATATTTTCAATTAGGAAAGGAATTGTAAATAATGATTCACTTTCATATTCTGCAAAAGGAGTTCCTATAATGTTGAAATAAACGACATCAATAGAAGTGTTCTCCAATATTTTTTTTGCTTCATTAATTGCTATTTCATCATTTTTAAAATCGTTATAGTCATAAGTAAAATGTTTGTTTTCTTTTGAAGAGAAAAAGCTACTTACTACTTCTAAATTTTGGTAAAGTCCCCATTGAATTACTTTATTTAGGCTGATAGGAATAACAAAATTATCGTATGTTTTATAAATGTTATTATCTACTGTATTGCAGATAGAGTCTATCTTCTCTTCAAATGAAATATATGAGCTGTTGTAAGTGTCTTTCATTTCGAGTAGGACGTCATAAAATCCTAGAACTGCTGTTAAATGGGGAATTCTTATGAATGGCAATTTTGTTATAAGGAACATATCTAATTTTATTGATTCTCCTTTTGCTAGAGTATCAAGCCATATTTGAATTATTTGAGTATAAGATGCTCCGCCATACGTCGATTTTGAGGTTTGTTCCTGGTATTCTTCATTTAAGAAAATTTCAGCATCTTCTGCACTGATTTTATACTTTTCCATGAGGGAATTAAGCAACGAGGGAATAACTGAATTCATATCTAATTTGTTTTTTTTCGTTTGTAATATCTAATTAAGCTGATAGCCAATGTAATAATTATTAAGACGCATAGGAAAATGATTGAACTAATTTCCATTAGGTCATATAAATGTTGATGTTTCATTCGATATTTATTAAAAGGTTTTCTGAGGAAAAGAAAAATTAGTCCATCAATTCAGTTATATTAAAAATTGCTTGTTCAACTGTCAGTAACGTTTCTCTAGATCCTCTTTCAGTGTGAAAAGAGAAATCACCTAAATTATCTTTGTTAATATCAAAGTAAGAAAAATCGGATGTTGAATAGACTCTGATATTTAATTCAGCATCTAGAATGGTCCTGGTTATTTCATAACATCCAATCTTGATCATGCTGGAGTCTTTTAAAAGAAGATTTAATTTATTGTAAAGTTTGATCAAAGGATCTACTTTATTATAAGTGAAAGAATCCTCAATGTGTAATCCCGTAGGATTGTCTGTGTAGTTTATCATATTTAAATATTAAAAAGTTTATTAAAAGGTTAGTTACAAATATAGTAAACTGTTTTTGAAAGTAAACCACAATGTAAACTAAAAAACATTGTTTTTATTTGAAAAGGATAAGAAAAGTAAAATAAGAATTGAGTATAGTAAAACGGTCGTTTTTATAAACTAAAAGAGGGAGATAAATTACTCATAATATTTTATTTACACTGTTTTGAATTTAGTTTCCAAATAGGGCAAAGCGGTTCTATTGAATATTTTTAAAGTATATGTTTGTTGAGATTTATTTGTGTAATTGAAATCAGTGTAATCTGAAGGAACTTCAAAAATGCGGACTATTCTAAATTTTTCATGCCCAAATAAGCCATCATATAATGTCAAATCATTATTAAATAGCTTTATATACTTAGAGAACCAGTTAACTGAATGAATTCTATATCCGGGAGGGTTAATATGTCTCATAGTTGCCTTGAGGTCTTTTAATGAAGAACAAAAGAAATATACGTGCTCATCATTAACTGTCATCCCAAAGGGATCCTCTTTCTTATTTTTTACGGCTCTTATTATAAATTGATGCATAATTGTACTTTTTTTGGGCAAGAAGGCTTTAGACCTTCTTGCTCATATTTGTTACTTAAAATAGTGTGGTTTGCCCTGTGTAGTTGTTTTTTATCCATTGGCTTATTTCTTTCCAATGAGATTGAGGATATCTAAATTCAATTATCGAATTAAGCTCAATTAGTAATCCTTGTTTTGCGGTGAGGTAGTCTTTCCCCCTCGTGTGCTCATGATAACCAGGATATCTATAAGGTTGTTTGGAAGTATCAAGAGCATTACAATATAATCCGTAATGGGTTTCTCCGTTGGGCATTGCAGCACTTCTAATTTCAATAGTTATGTCATATGCATTAATATCCGAATGCTTGAATGTAAAGAGTTCTTCTACTTTCCAATTATCGATACACCAATATGATATTGGATTGTTCCAGTATTCGAATTCAATTATAAGTTGGTTTTTGTAGGTATATTCTTTCTGAATACAATCTTTTTTTAGATGTGTTACTTTCATTATCAATAATTTTATTAAAAGGTTATAAGCAAATATAGTGATTTAAATAATTATATACAATTAAATTTGTTATATAAATTATTTAAATAATTTAAAATGTATATTTGTTTTCTACAACTTTTTTAAGAAGAAAGATTTTTGTATCTTAAATAGGTGTATAAGACCTAATTTAAGTATGAAATATTATAGTTTTGACGCCGTTTTTTGCTTGTAAAATATTGATTTTAAGTTTATTATACTTTTTAATAAATAAAAACATAATAGTCAAATCTTTTTTTTTAGGTGTTTTGATGCACTCGTATAGTTTTGACGCCCTATATTATAGTTTTGACGCCGTTTGTTATAGTTTTGACGTCCTACATTATAGTTTTGACGCCCTCGTAGTCTAGTTTTAGAGTACCTAAAACAGAACTAATCTACTGACTAATAAGGTATTAAAGTATTTTAATTTGAGAAAAATCTAGGTGTTATAATTTATATAACCCTTCTGTATTTTTTATACTGAAAATTATAATCTTGTAAACACCATCATAATAAGGAAAAGATACACTAGTAAACACCATTATAATAAGGAAAATATAATAAAAGTAAACACCATTTCTAATGAAAAGAAAAAACATAGGATTTATTTTTCCTAGTTTTATTTTTTTTCGGATTTTATTTTTCCTAGTTTTATATAAAATTTAGATGAATGATTAATTTAAAATGCCCTAAATGTAATAGTGCTTTTCTCATGGAAAATGAACACGCCTTTCATTGTAGTAATAGTAGTACAATAAATGGTTTTGTTTGTGACCTATATATTTGGAAATCATGGTATGGAATTATTTTTGATAAAGAACTGCTTTGCGAGGTATTAAAAAGCGGTGAGAATGGTGTTTTTTTCCCTTCTCTTTTAAATTCCAAGAATGAAATGTTTTCCGGGTATGTCTTTTTTGATATCCACTCAAGTAAATTTGATTTTGTAGATATTTTAAAAGGAAGTTGCTGTCCATTGTGTAATGGAAAAATAAAAAAGAACCTCAATGGATATTTTTGTGAAAATAATGATAGGATGATGGATCCTAGTTTACAGTGTCCTATAGCAATTTTTAAAGAAACTAAAGGCATTTTGGTTGATGATACTTTAGCTATAAAATTATTGACCGGTGAAAAAAGTAGGTTTATCTCTAATTTAAAGAACAGAGATAGTAATTTTTTTTATGGCGGGAGATTATACCTGGATGATAATACTTTTCAAATTAATGTTGATTATAACATCTGTACTTGTCCTTCTTGTGGGGATGGGGTAATAACACTATCTAACAATAAGTACGCCTGTACAAATTATACAGTATGTAAATTTCAAATATATAAGCAAATGAAAGGCTATGATATTACAGTAAAAGATGTCTTGAATCTGGTAAAAAATAATACTGCTGGAACTGTGGTTTGTAAGAATATGAAAGGGGAAAACTATTCTAAAGAACTCATATTAACTACTAATAAAAAAATAGATTTTATATAATTATGAAGAAAAAAATTCTACCAATCCTATTGTTTAGTTTGTCAACTTTTATTTATGGCCAAGATAAAGGAATTAAAAAGCCAATAGTAATCCCATCAGATAGTATAGAGGTTGTTTTTACTGATATAGAGGAGATTCTAGAACATAAAGAGCTTGGCTTGTCTAAAAGACAAGAAGCTGTTTTTAAAGTAAAAAATGAATATGTGAAAAGAGATTTGAAAGTTCTCAATGATAGAACAGATATGCTTCCAGTTGAAAAAAATGAAACTGAGAAAAAGATTAAAGAATCATATGTTTTATTTATAGAGCGTACTCTATCTAATTCTCAATTAGATTTGTGGTCCAAAATAAAAAAAGAAAGTGAATTCATTGCCCCTGACAATGGGTTAAAAAGTGATATAAAGGATTTGAATGATGCTTTTAAAGATGAACAAAAAGAAATCTATGATCGATATAAATCTGATAGAAAAATTTTTGCTGCTCAGCGGAAAGTAAGATTCAAAAGAAAGGAAAAAAGTAAAGCTAAATTAGTAGAATACTATAACACCCCAGTAGAAGATAATAACGTAATGTCTTTAGAAGAAATTAAAATACTTATGCAAGAACTTGACACCTCTTTGAATGATGAGGAAAGTATTGATTCGAAATTTGATTATTAATTTAAATAATTTATATAACAAATTTAATTGTATATAATTATATAAATCACTATATTTGCTTATAACCTTTTAATAAATATCAAATCGGGGAACAGCGGGATAATTCTGAACGATATCAAGATGAAGAAAAAGCAAATTAAAAAAGTGACTAAAGCTTATGACAAATGGACTGAAAAGGCAAAGAGTAAATATAATATTGTAGGTGATTTATCTTATTTTAATTGTTTAAGATTTGAGATAAATAATACCGAAGCTTTTGTCATTGGTTTGACTGATGAAGATAATTTAAGAGAAAAGAAGGAATGCGATGAGGATATTTTTTGTTATTTCTGCATGTATGAAACTGAAGAAGGCGAAGTATGGGCATTAGGAGAATCTAATAATCCTGAGGATTTAGAAAAGTGGTTATGTTTGATTAACAATAATGATGCTTGCCAGTTAATCAAAAAAGGAAATTCCTTTTTTCCTAGTATGTATCAATTACAAGAGGGTATTAACGAAGAAGAGTCTATTTAGACTCTTCTTTTGTATACAATAATTGCTTCAGCACAGCTGTTAAATCTTTAATTTGTTGCTTTTCATTACTCAGTGTAAATTATAGTTTTGACGCCCTTTTTAAATGATAAATTTATTTTAATTGTTATAATTAAATTTTTTATATAAATTATTTAAATAAAATTCAACTATAAAAAAAGAGTCCATTTCTAGACTCTTTTTGTTTTATATTTTTCTTCGATTGGAGTGTTGTTGTTCTAAATAATCTCCAGCAATTATATTATCTATTTTTTGCTCAAGGGAATTGTATAAAACTTCATTGGTTAATTTTCCTTTTTGTTCAGATTCTATTGTAAATAAATCTTCTGCATTATATGATACTGTGATAAAATCATCTTCAACTGGTATTTGAAATTTAACTCCTAGACAAAGTGCGTCTTTTATATAACCTGGTTTAGTAAATTGTAGAAGTTCGAAGTCCTTAGTTTGAGAGAATTTATGAATTGGAGCTTGATCAAGGTTATAACTGTTTTTTAGTTTTGTATGGAATGCTGCTAGATCTTGAGGTGTTAAAAGAGTTGTATTAGCATATTTTGGTGTTCCCGGATATAATATACTTTTACTTTTAAAAAGTTCTTTCAACTCTTGTATATTGGTAGTATTGTAAATTTCAAAATTTACACTGTCATTTGTATGTATTAAAGTATTGGGAGTCTTTGCTGTTTTCACATAGATATTATTTAGTTGATATCCTCTTGGATTAACTGGAATAGATTGAATATGTTTTCCATAATAAATTGATTGTATTCCCTCTCTTTCAAGAGTATTTAAAGTATTTAAAATCTCATCTATTTGGATTAATTGGTCCTCAGTTAATAGGAGCTCTAATTCTTGGCCATGTAATTCTACATTGAATATTTTTAAATCCTCTACTCTACTGTATTGAACAACTTCTTTTGATAAAGGAAAAATAATAGGTTCATTTGAGTTCGTGATTGTATCTTTTTTTATAATATTATTACCCTCGATAGTATATTGAAGACCTAATGTTTGTAATTCGATTCCTTCTCTTGAGAGAAAAAGTTTTTCTTTAGCTACTTCATCCAAAATCATTCCATCTACTCGATCAGGGAAATATTCTAAGATTTGATTTAATTCTCCTTTTACATTTTGAGGCAAAGGGGTATTAAAATTATTGTATGCAGTTATGTCTAAGGCATTATTCTTTAAAAATTCAAGAAGCTTTGAATCAAGTACATATTTACTCATAATAGTTGATTTATATTTTTCTAAAAATAAGATTTTAGCTAGAAAATAGTTCAATATGTGAAAACTTGGTTCTATATTGTATACAATATGGAAACATTCTCCAGGGGATCTTTACTTAATTTGTTGCTTTTCATTACTTAGTATAGATTATAGTTTTGACGCCCTTTTTAAGACGATAAATTTATTTTAATTATAACAATTAAATTTGTCATATAAATTATTAAAATAAAATTCAACTATAAAAAAAGAGTCCATTTCTAGACTCTTTTTGTTTTACATTCGGCGATTCCAAGTGATGTTGTGATTTTCTATTAATTGTCGTTTTATCTCGTCATTTTGAATTGTTTCCTCACGTACATTTTCTTGCTGTTCTTTTTCTTTTAACCGCTGAAGTTTTTCTTTGAATTTTTCAAGACTATCTAAGGAATATTCTATTTCAAGATCTTCATACTCTTTAGCATCAAAAATATAATGGGTGCTAATATTGCTTATTAGTTGCTTGATACTAATATAGTTATATTTTACAAATTCAACTGTCTTGTGTAAACTGTTATGCTCCTCTTTAGTAAGAGTTCTTTCACTTATAGGTTCTTTAAATGCATCTGCATTTGGACTTACTATGTAATTGGAAAGTTTAGTTGTTATTGGACCCGATTCAGCATCTAAGTAGGTATCTAGTTTTACCGTACTTATGGAAAAAGCTAAACTGTTAAGGCCATTATTAACTAGATTTTCTAAATGGTTTACAAGTTCATATGTTTTCTCTTCTTCTAAAGAGATCTCTCTAATCGGAATGATTTCCTTTATTGACTCTTCTAAACCAGGAGACCGTAATGCGTAAATCAAATCCCTTGCGATATTACTTTCATTTGCTATTGCTTTTAGAGGGAGCAGTATTTCTTCATCAACATTGTATTTGATTAGATATGCTTCATAAAAGACCACTTCTTTTTCATATTCAGGAAGTTCTACCTTTTCATAATGCATTAATGCTTGAGTATACACTTCTTCTCCTTGATCATAACTATCGTCTTTGAAGTCGGCCCAAGTTACAGGATAAAGAGGTACTAGATTGACATAATTGATTAATATTTCTTGAATATACATTGGAAATGTATGTATGTACATTGCACTTGATAGTAGATCTTGATTCTTTTTGCTATTAAAATTAATACTTGTTTCTTCGTTGTTGTTTATTGCAATTTGTTCTACAAGTTTATTGCCTAGTTCCTTTAATTTATTGTTGGGTTCAATCTGTTTTTTTTGAAGAAGTTCATTTTCTATAATGTACTGTATTCCATTTGAGGGAAGCAATATTCCTTCTTTTTTCAAGACTAGATCTTGTGTTGCATAATAATCTAATATCATACCTTCTAATTGCTCAGGCATTAGTTTTATGACTTCTTTAAGTTTGCTTAATACATTTTCAGGTAGTGCAATAGATAGTTCATTATATGCTTTGATATCCAATGCATACCTTTTTCTAAAGTCGATTACTTCTTTTGGAATGGGATAGTTCATGTGATTGATTTTTTATTTCTCCTAAAACTACATATTTAAGTAAAAGGGAAACCTTTTTGTGAAAACTTAGGAGTATTTGTATACAAAAATTAGCTTCAGTACAGCTGCTAAGTCTTTAATTTGTTGCTTTTCATTACTCAGTGTAAATTATAGTTTTGACGCCCTTTTTAAAACAATTTATTTTAATTATAACAATTAAATTTGTTATGTAAATTATTAGAATAATGATTGTATTGCACAAGGTAGAATTTCTCTATATATTTGTATAGCTAGCAATACAGCTAGCTACACAAACAAACACATTATGCACAAAGCAAAAGACGTATGGCCAAAGAAGTGGCAACAAGTTATTGTTCTTTATGACGACGGGGAATACTCTGTCTGTTGGGGAATGTATGAAAAAAATCCTCGAACAATGGGTAAAAGATGGAATGATAATTTTCCAAGACAAGGAGCCAGTCCCACTTGGTATATTGAATATCCTCTTTTTGTAGAGGCTACTATTATCACTTTGATCAATGGATATGAGATTGAAGAAAAAAATGGGACAATTACTCCTGAGAATAAAAATTATCTTGATAATTGTAGAAACGCTCTGAAGGAAATAGAAGCTGCTAAATAAGTATGTTGTGCATGTAAAAAAGCGTCGATATTCGACGCTTTTTTTATTAAGCTAGATTTTGGTAGTATTCTCTATGTTGTTTTTCAATTATTTGGCTATTGGCTCTTGCCAAAGCAGTTGAAACGTTTACATCAACTGCATTCCCAATAAATTTTTTTTGTTCCGCTGAAGTACCTATCAACACATAGTTTTTGGGAAATCCTTGTATTTGTTTTAATTCGTCAATATTCAACATTCTCATTTTGATATCAATGATATTGTATTTTACCATGAACTCTTTTATTTGTATCATCGTTTGACTGTCTTGTTCTTCAATATGAATTTTTATTTCGCCTTGCTCGACTGTTATAATACTTGGCGGTTTCTTATCCATTCGGGCAATTAATGTAAAGCATGGTTCTTCTATTCCCCTACCCTTGTCACTATATTGAGGGTTATATAAAAATTGTGTTGTACTAACTAAACTGAATTTTGGAACTGTAGTTAGTGCATTACAAGGTTGGTTCAAACTAATTGGTTTACTACGAGTAAACTGTTGATCTAAAAAATTTACTTCTACCTTGGCTATTCTATCTTTTGTGGTTACAGTTGGTGAGGGACCGTCTAGATCGTATATCCCGCCTTTTCCATAGTATGTTTGCAGTGAGACGATAGATTGAGTAGGGATTGTTGAAATAGTGCCTATAGGCTTCTCTACTGTATGATTTTTACTTGAGGAATGACCGCTTTTATAGTTGGAAATAAATACATTAGTTTCTTGATTTGGAACAAATTTTATTAGCCCAGCTAAGATTCGTTTTAGGGTATTTTCTGCTAATGCTTTTTTTCTCGTAAATATTGAATTTCCCTTTTCTCCGAGATCTAAAATTTCTTTTACGGGTTTCCATTTTTTTAATCCAAACAGATCTTCTTTACTTCCATTTTCTGCGTGGGTTTGCTCTGGCCATAATATTGATAAATCTTTTTTTGCAAATATTATGAACAGTCGTCTTCTCGCTTGATAGCTGCCGAAATCAGCGGAATTCAATATTTTTTTTGATACATGGTATCCGTAAGTACATATTTTTTTTTCCCATCTGTGATATAGAATTCCTTTTTTCTCTTTTATCGGGTTTTTGTTTTTGTCTAAAGGACCCCATGTAAGAAATTCACGCACGTTTTCAACATAAAAATAATCTGGATTAATTGATTCAATGTAATACTTCATGTGATTGGCCAATGATCGACTATCTGCATTTTTTGGACCACCCCCCTTTGCAATTGAAAAATTAGTACATTCTAAGGAAGCCCATAAATTTATAATACATCCAGGATCTTTACGTCTTGTGTTTTCTACTAATATTTTGATCTTTTCAATTACTTTCCAATCGCGAATATCTTCTGTAAAATGGATCGCAAAAGGATGATTGACTTTGTGGGAAGCTATGGCGTTTTTATCGTGATTTACACACGCCAATACTTTTGTGTTTTTATTTACTAAGTGGATGCCTGTTGTTGTACCACCACCACCGCAAAATAGATCTATCCAGTAGATGTTTGGTTGTTGCATAATTGTATTTTATTAAAAGGTTATGAGCAAATGTAATAATTTATATAATTAAAAACAATTAAATTTGTTATATAAATTATTTAAATAAAATAAACGATATTACAAATGAGTTTACTATCCTTTTTATTAGGGCAAATCCCTTCGGGTCGGGCTTTCGCTTTTATCTTTTTATGACTCTTCGAGATCATAAAAAGGATGCCAGCTCTATCCCTTTTGCAAACTCCGCTTCACTTCGTTTTTTGTTCTCTTTTGAAAAGAAAAAAATAAAATAACAGCAAGAAACTTAAAAGTTAAAATACTGATTAATAGTATTTTGTAATTATTATAAATTAATTTGTTATATAAATTATTGTAATTATATAATTGTATAAAATTATGATTTTCCGTATATTTGAGTATCAAAATCAAGTAAATAAAACCTTAATGTTATGACTGATATTTTAAATTTAAGTTCCCTCGAAAGTAGTTTTAAAGAGTTCTCTGTGATAGTGGAAAGAAGAAGAAACATCCTCTATAATAGTAGTGATGTATGGTTGAAATCGGATAAGGGATATCAATTTGATACTAAGACAATTGAGTTAGACCATACTTTGGATACTTTAAGCAATTTAATTAGCTGTTTAGAGGATTGGAACAAGAGCAATAAATAATTTAAAAACCTTTTAATACATCAAATATAATATGGAAGATATTTTAAACTTAAATCCTTTAAAAAACAGTTTTAAGGAATTTTATGAGATAGCTGAGAAGAGAAGATTGTTTTTTGACAACAGCCAAGAAATTTGGCGAAAATCAAAAGAAGGGGAGGAATATGATTTACAAACTTCTGTGTTAACTCAAACGTTAGAAACCTTTAAAGATCTGCTTACTTTTTTAGAGGATTGGAATGTGAATGAATAGTAAAAAACCTTTTAATAAAATACAATATGAAACCAAAAACAGAACGACAAAAGAGAGTAATGTTTTTACACAAAAGACTAAAGCCTACTTATAAAAATATTTATAAGTGGGCGCTTAATAACTGTATTAAGCATTTTGGGTATGTAGCAAAGGATATAGCGACTTGTTTGTGTTGTGCTGAAGATTTTTCCGTGAAGAAATCTATGCACGTTGTAAGGTGTCCTAAGTGTAAGAGAAAGTTAGAGTTGGTTCGAACTAGAAAAATGAAGTATGACCAACTTGTTTATGTAGGGAAAATGGAACAAGTTGAAGAATATCAAGTTTTACGATTTTATTATATTAAAGTCTTTTTCAAAAAAGGGGAAATTCCTAAATGTAATATGTATTGTGTGTTCGAAGATTGGATATCTCCCGATTTAGATAGGGAATTTGTAGCAAGAGTCTTTACTGTGGGATTCTATTACGATAAAGGAATTTGGACGAATGATTTGGAGTTGAGGAATATCGATAGGAGGGAGTCTATTCTGAGATATATGGACAGTATTTTTTACTATGATAAAGGGGGAATACGAGGAGATTTGTTGCAAAAGGGAATAAATTTTGATTTCATTCGAAAATTAAAAAACATTGATTTGATTGATGTTATTCAGAGTAGTTCAGCTTCAGTTGCAGAAACCTTTATTAAACGCAAAAATACTAGGTTTTTAAAGGAGTTTATCAAAAACCCAATGGAGGTTAAGAAAAATTGGAGAAGTATTAAAATAGCGCTTAAAAACAATTATACACCATTAGATATTCAAGTTTGGTTTGATTACCTTGAAAATCTACGAGAACTCAATAAAGATGTGCTTTCTCCAAAATATATACTTCCCAAAAATCTAATTTTAGAACATAATAAATATATGTTGAAACGATATGAAAAATTAGAAAAAGAGGGAATGGAGGGAGCAACAATCAATAAAACGATAGCTGAAAATGTGATATATATTGATAGGTTAAAAAAATATTTTCCTCTTCATTTTCAAAATAAGAATATTAGCATTGAACCGCTAAAGAGCATTGAAGAAGTTAAAATGAAAGGAAATACTTTAAATCACTGTGTTTATGTCAATGGCTATTATAAAAAAGAAAGTCGATTACTGTTCTCGGCTAAGGTCAATTCTAAACCTACTGAAACAATAGAATTTGATTTATACACTAATACAATTATTCAGCAAAGAGGATACGGTAATTGCAAAAGTATCTACCATCAAGAGATAGAAAAACTATTTTTAAACTGTATTCCTCAAATACAACAAATAACTAACCTTTAATAAAATACAATATGAACCCAACAGAATTAGCAATAGAACAGGTATTGTGCAATCTTGCAGATAACAACCAAGAATTTGCCGTTATCTTTCAAAAGGAAAAAAAGACAATCAAGGAGTGTTGTCAATACATAGCTTCTGAAGTAAAAAAAATGAAAAGGGGATTTATCAATGAAGTTGAATTAATAGGATTGGCTAAAGAGTATTATTCCAATGATAAATTGGAATTTACCAAAGTTAATTTTACAACTTCAGTAGCATCCAATGACCCAAAATTTGTTGAGAAAATGAAAGAAAGGGAAGAGAAAAAAGAAAATAATCCAATTATTTCAAAAACCAAAAAGAAAATTCCTCTCCAAATGACAATATTTGATGTATTAGAACAGTAGAAGAGTAGAAGAGAGTCCAGCAATGGACTCTTTTTTTGTTTAGCTAATAATGAGGTTTGTATACAAAAATCGGCTACAGTACAGCTGCTAAATCTTTAATTTGTTGCTTTTCATTACTCAGTGTAGATTATAGTTTTGACGCCCTTTTTTAAATAATTTGTTAGATAAATTATTGAATTGTAATTTTATTGTATAGAGTAGATTATGGTATTATATTTGATAAGCTAATAACTTCAATTATCATAATCATTATGAAGAGATAACTACAACAATTATAAACCTTAATATTTATTTATCATGAAAATATTCGAAAACATTAATATATATTCATTAATAAACTTTTTCTTTTTTTTGGGGTTGGTTTTCTTAGTTTACATTACTATCTCAAAATATATGCAAGCAACTAGAACTAGACAATATCCGACAGCAGCAAAAGGAGGAGTTTTTGCTATTCTTTTAATCGCAATAATTATTTTAGTTTTTAATGTAGTAATAATTAGAAGATAAATCCAATACAGCTTTAATTGTTTGTGATTTCAAAAGCATTGTTGAAAGTTGTAATCAACAAAATAAAAATTATTCATTGACTAGGATTAAGGGTTCTTTCGAAAAGAAAAAGAGCCTATTTCTAGACTCTTTGTAATTGATTTGTTGTAGACCAGGTTGTTATTTTGATTTGATATAGGCAATTATATTTTCTAATGATTCGAAGTGCTCACGTAGTATATCAAGTTCATATTGGAGAGCTTGAATTTCTTTTCGTTGCTTTTCGAGTACGATTTGTTGCATAGGGTATTTCTTTACTATGTCAATTACTGCTTCTGTTTTTGTTTTAATTGATTTCTCTTCTCTGTGTTTGTCAATTATCGCTAAAACATCGTCAGTTATCTTTCTGAGATATACTGCACGCTTGTTATTATTCGATTCCATATTGTATTTTATTAAAAGGTTATTTTATTACATGTAGTCCACAAGCGATAGTGCTGTGAGGTGGATTAATATTCGATACATTATATAAAGTATCAGTATTGATAGTGCTGTGCTAAAGAACAAGCCACTAAATTTGAATTTAGGATCTTTAAAATATTTTACAAGTAAAATAAATAGGATTAGACCACCAAGTATTGAAGTAACTATTTTCAGTGTTGGATTTTGTTCTACTTCTATTTTTAAATCTTGTAGTTTACTCTTTCTCCGCCATTTGGCTTCTTTCTCCGCTTTTACCTTTTGCAGTTTTACTGCTGCTTCAGCTGGTGTGGGAGGCTTGGGGAGTATTCCTTCTCTATTATTGGTTTTGTATATGGCAAAACCTAAATACAGACAGAGAAAGAATACGCCTAAAATGTATGCTTTTTTCATCTTGATATTTATTAAAAGGGTTTTATATTAAATTGTTATATTATATAGAATTAAATTTGTTAGATAAATTATTTTTCTTTTCATAAGGAAAAGAAGTCTTTTAAAGACTGCTTAAAACCATTATTAGATTATAAGCAGTCTGTACTATAATTTTATAGGAAAGCTTCATCTAAGAAGCTGAAATAGCCGTATTCTGAGATGATAAGATGGTCTAATAGTTTGATGTCTAAAAACAGACTAGCATCTTTTATTTTTTGAGTGAGTTTTTTGTCAGCTTCACTAGGTGTTAGTTTTCCACTTGGGTGATTATGGGCGATGATTATTGCCGTTGCATTTGCTAATATCGCTTCTCTAAAAAGAATTCTAATATCTACTACCGTTCCTGCCATTCCACCCATCGAAAGCATACTGTATCCAATTATTTGGTTTGAATTGGATACATAGAGAGCGAAGAAATATTCTTTAATATTAATTGATACTTTATCGAATATTCTCTTTAATATTTGATATGAAGCATCGCTAGAATTGCATACTATATCAATGGCTTGATATTCTTCATTTTTCTTACAAATGACATTAAACTCATATAATTTTGTGGTATTCATATATTGTATTTTATTAAAAGGTTATGAGCAAATATAATAATTTATATAATTAAAAACAATTAAATTTGTTATATAAATTATTCAAAATTAAACTGTTGGTTATTAATGTTTTATATGTTTTGTTTGTTTGATTTTCTTTGTATTTCGAATTAATTAATTTATATAGTTTTAATTTGTTATATATTTGTAAGTAATTATAAAATTGTATAAATTTGTACTTATAACCTTTTAAAAAATATCAACAAACGGGGGACAGCGGGGCAATACTGAACAATAAAAATGATGGCGAGAAAGATTGCTTTTATTAATCAAAAAGGAGGGGTAGGAAAATCAACCTTAACTACACATATAGGTGCATACTTGGCGAAGAAGGGAAATAAAGTGCTTTTAATTGATGCGGATCCACAACGTGATTTAAGTCAAAATTTAGGGCTATTTGATGAAGAGGTTGACAATTATTCCATTTATAATTTTCTGCTAGGCGAGGGAAGTTTTTCTCCAGTAGGTATAGAAAAGAACTTGCACCTGGTTGACGGGTATTCAGAATTGTTAGAGGTGACCTTGACAAAAAAAATGCTATCTAAGGCAATTGAAAATATAGAACATAATTTTGATTATATCTTGATTGATTGTCAACCACAACCTATTATAAAAAGTAGATTGACATTAAATGAGATTGTATTGAATGCAGTAGATTACGTTTGCATACCAACTGACCCAAATACAAATTCAGTATCAGCTGTATTTAAAATTTCAACTTCTATCAACAGAATTAAAACGGAGAGCAATCCTAATTTGCAAATTGCGGGGATTGTCTTTTCAATTGTATCTGAAAATGAAACAATATTTAAAGATACATACAAAGTGGTTGAAGATACAGCGGGCGATTTCTTAATGAAAAATTACATTAGAAAGAACACTCAAATTAAACATGCGAGCGCGATAGGACAAACGATATACTCCTTTGATAATAAATCAAAATCATGTAAAGACTTTGATAAAGTAGGGAAAGAATTAATAGAACGAATTGAAAAAATTGCTTAAAAATCATGACTGATAAAAAGAAAAAAGAATCTGCTGTACAAAGCAGATTTAAAAATACAAAAACTGAATTTACAGAATTAGCAGCTGCACCAACAATAAAAGAAAAGGCAAAAAAATCCTTGAGAACAGTTAATGTTAATAAGGAAGTTATTACTGAATATATGGATATGGCTTTTAATTATTTTAAAAGCATAGGACAGATTGGAGTGTATTCAACTTCATCTTTTTTATGTGTAGCGATTGAGATGGTAGAAGAGCTCTATATTAAAAAATATGGAGAACTTTTGGAGCCTAGTGAGTCAGATAAAAAATTTTTTGCTAAACGAGGTCCAGCTGATAGAGATACATTAAGTCGCTATAATCACACAGATATTAAACCAATTATGTTTACTATTACGAGTGATTATTATGAACGTTATATTCAACTTATGAATACGTTTTACAAAAACGAATTGTCTAATTTGAGATCGTATGGAAATAGTTTTTATTTCTATGACTTTTTTTCTCAAGTAAAAGAAATAGTAAATGACAAGAGATGAAGCATTGCAAATTAAAATTGAAGATTATCTATCTTCTATAGGAATCCAAGTAGCAAAATCTGTTGGAAATAATTTATGGTTTTCGCTCAGAGAAGATGATAAAACGCCTTCATTTAAAATTGATACAAAAGAAAATGTCTGGTACGATTTTGGAATCGGAAAGGGTGGAAATATTATTGATTTAGTTCAATTGATTCACGGTTATGATTTCCATCATGCTATGTTAGAGTTAGAAAATAGAAAGGGAACTTTATCTACTATATCGACTACTGTTTTTAAAGATGTTGCTAAACAGCAAAGTTCGATGGTGTTACTAAAAGTAAAAAATTTATTTTCTTTTCCTTTGAAAAATTATGTTGAAGAACGCGGAATAAATTTAGAGATAGCTTCTAAATACTTTAAAGAAATCGAGTTTGAATTGAAAGGTAGAAAACAGTTTGCATTGGGTTTAAAAAATGATAAAGGCGGATTTGAATTACGAAATAAACTATTGAAATCAAGCATAGGGGATAAGGCTGTTACAACCATAAATAAAGGAAAAGATAAAGTTGCTATTTTTGAGGGAATGTTTGATTTTTTATCATTTATTACTAAGTATCCAAATGCAGAAGAAGCTTATACTTTCAAAATTTTAAATACAGTATCTTATTTGAATTTTGAAGAGGAGGATAACTATTCAATCGCTTTAAATAAGTTGAGAAACGTTTTTAAAGACGAATTAAAAAACCTTGATGACAAGGTTAAATATGAAATTGATATTTACAAAAACTTAATAGAAAATATTCCTTATAAGGAATATCATTTGTTACTTGATAACGATGAAGCTGGAGATAGGGCAGTGATTTGTTTTAAAGAAGCTTTTTCTTTTTCTGATATACATGATCAAAGAAATTTATATGATGGATATGTTGATTATAACGAAATGCTTAAATCTGAAATGCAAAATTCAAATAATAAAAATATTAAAATTAGATAAATATCAATAGAAAAATAACAAGAAATGTACTTATTGATAGTATAGTTAATAGAAATATAAAAGGAGAGGATGAAGAGTTTGAAGATATTAAATTAGAATGGATAGAAGGTGATAACAGATTTTTTTTAAATTACTTTCCTAATTCTGATAAGTATAATATAGGTGATACTGTCTATGTTTTATTTTGTGATACTTTGTATGATAATAAAATATTATCTAGGAGTTTCTTTGAAGACTTTGGAACACATCAATTTAAGATTATAGGAAAAACGTTCTTCTATGATGTTGAAGCTTATGATGAACTAGGTAATTATATTGAAATGGAAATGCCACATGAACCACATGTAAATTATGACATAGAATTAGTTTTTAATGATTATTAAAAAAGAGGCTGTATTTAATACAGCCTCTTTTTTTATTTCATGTTTCTAAATTCAAATGCTCTTTCTCTTTCTTTTTGAGGGAAAGAAATTTTAAAACTCTTTAGTAAAGAAGTATTAGCCTTATCCAGCTGTTTTAGTATACTTTCTTTTGTTTTTTCAATGTTGTTTACTGTAAGTCCCTTTACTGTTTTTTCAATATCTAGCAAGTCTAGAGAATGACTTAGAATGTTTTTTTCTTCTTCTGACATAGTTGTATATTTTTTAATTTATTAAAAACAAAAATAACAAATTCCTTTGTAAAAAAAAAACGTAGTTTTTTTGTTTTTAAACTCTTGGTTTGGATAAAACCCTAACATTTTTACGTACATTTGAGTTTGCGGTTTTCCAAAAAATTCCGATTTTTAATCGGAGCAAGACGGAGTCGTACTAAAGTTCGATGCAATCTTGCCCATTCGGGAGGTAATTGATTGAAAATCAATTAATTGGAACTTTTTTTATTGGTTTTTTAAAATCAATAAAGTAGAAAAAATATATTAAAATATTGAATAACAAACAGTTATGAGTAGAGAAAACAGCTTAAAAGTGTGAAAATATTTTCAGATACACATAAAGAAATATCAAAGTTGTCTAAAGCAAGTGGTACCAGTATACAAGATATATTTTCTTATATAGTTCAGAACTATATTGAGAACGGCTTTGAGTTGAAAGTAGATAATAGTAAGAAAATTTTGAAAATAAATTTCATAGATGAAGTCAATAAATTATTAAAGAGCAAGAAGAAAGAATTAAAAAATCTTTGATTGAAAGAACGAATACATCTATTGGGTTTATTAAAACTCTAGATAAAAAAGTGGAAAGCACTAGACGTGATATTATTTTTAAAATCGACCCTGATGATGATACTATTTCTCATCCCTTAGAATTTCATTATGATTTCGTAATAAAAAATTTATTGATGCTTTTGAAGATTAATGGAGTAGAAGAAAAGGATCTTGCAGTAAGATTAAAAGATATTACTACCAGAGATGAATTAGAGTTTTTTATTAATAGTTACAATTCAATTGTATCGAAAAGAATTAATTAAAATATGTTCGTTGAGTTAAATCCCTCTAGTGAAAGTGGTGATAAAAAAGGAAGCTGTAAAAAGTACGCACAGTATTTATTGAAAGACAATACATACTTTTTTAATCACTCTAATGATCAAATTAACTTAGATGAAGCAGTAAAGATAATTGATGCAAATAATAAAAAGGGTCTTGGTAAAAATGATGATAAATGGTTTGCACCTATTTATAATTTAGCTGAAGATGAGGCACAACATATATGTAGATTATTGTTCAATAAAAGTTACTTTGATTATAATGAATTATCTTCCGTTGAAAAGAAAAAGTACAATGAGTATATAGTAGATTTAGGAAAGAAGTTTATGGATGATATGGCTCTTTCTTTTAATTTACAAGATAAAAATGTCAATTCTGGAAATGATTTATTTTATATAGCTGTTGTAGAAAATAAGAGATTGTATACTGGCCACGATGAAGATGTAAAG
>NZ_CP102754.1:2327500-3701500 GCF_024722315.1 Myroides albus | reverse complement strand
GCAGGAATACCTCTTACCTCATATTCTTTTGCGATAGTTCTTTCCAATAAGCGAGGTTTGAAATGTGATTCCAAGTCAATTGGTCTTTGTTGATTGCCTCAACCCAATTCTCTTTTGTTTGATCTAAAGAAACCCCTATGATGTTCAATCCTTTTTCGTGATATTCATTGTAAAGTTTTACAACGTTTGGGTTCTCAATACGACAAGGCTCACACCAAGAAGCCCAGAAATCAATTAGAGTAACTTTACCTAAAACATCTTCTAATGCTAATTCTTTTCATCAGGAGTCAGTGCTTTGAAGTTAGGTGCTTTACTTCCAATTTTTACTGCAGGCTCAGGTAATTTAGATATGTACTCATTAAGAGCTTTACCAATAGTTGTTGTTTTTAAATCTAAAGAAAAGCTATCAAATATTGGTTCAATCTCATCTTTCGAATAGTAACCATTATGAGTATATTCATTATAAGTGATCAATGTAGCAATAGAAGAGCGATTAGTTTCGATATAGTTTTCATACCAATCTGCATAAGCTCCAGTTAATTTGCGATCTTGATTCTTGATTTCTTCTATAACTGCAGTATTGTTCTCTTGTTTTGCTTTGATATAAGCTTCTTCATTTTGCGCTCTGAAATCAACAATAGGTTTTGTCAATTCATCTTTCTTTGCGATAAAGCTATAATATTCGTCATTGTATTTAGTTCCGCTGACAAGATTTTTTTCTTTCGAATGTTCTACTTTTATCTTGTTATTATCTTCAAGAATAAAAGGAATTCTACCAGGGTTTTCACCAATGTGAATAAAGGCTTGGTCAATTGCGTTTGTAGTTGCTCCTTTGAATACAAAAGAATTGTCTTTTACAACTGTAGAATCAATAGCAAAAAATTGGTTATTGTCTAAGTTTAACTTTTCAAGATATACTACAGTACCTTCTTCAACGTCTTCTGTTGATCCTGTAATTTGATATCCACTTTGCCCACATGCTGTTACTAAAGCAGCAAATGACAATAGTCCTATGATCTTTTTCATGTATATGTTTTTATAACTGTTATAACAAATATAGGTAAAAATAGTTGTTATATTTTGATGATTAGTAGGTGATATGTTGTAAATACCATAAATAGGGTAGTTTATTTATGATATTTCTTAATGTATAAATGAAAAGTAAAAGAAAATAATAAACCATCCAATCGTTAGACAAAGCCCGCCTATAGGAGTTATTGGACCTAATATTTTGATTTTTTTACCAAAAGTAGAACTTAACGTCAGTCCATATATACTAAATGAGAACAATATGGTCCCAATTATAATGATGTTAGCAGCGTGTGCTAACTGGTCTGCTTTAGGCATGAATGCCATTGCTACAAGTAATATTGCATGATACATCTGGTATTTTACGCCTGTTTCGAAACTCGTAAGTGAATCAGATTTCATATATTTTTTCAAAGCATGCGCACCAAATGCACCAAAGATAATGGCAAGTCCGCCAAATAAACTTCCTGCTATTAAAGGGGTAATATTGTTTATCATATGTTGTTTTAATTTAAGGTTAACTGTCCTAATATTTCTTCTGACATGAAAGGGCCACCTGGATAACGTGCTGTATAGTCAAGATTAAGCCAGATTTGTCCTCTCTCATCAATGTGGTAATAGATTTCTCTTCCTTTTGTTTCTTCTCTGAACAAAACTTCTTTGATTAAGTATATTGCTTGTTCTAAATCCGCTTTGTTGTGAATCAACATCTCAGGGTACATATGTCCTTTTGTATGGATTAACCGTGGTGTACCACCGATAGCTCTAATACAAGCAGCCATTAATACGGAATAATCGTCGCAGTCACCCGAAAAGTGAATTAATGATTCTGATGCTGTCGCGATATATTCTCTTCCCTTTGGATCATTAACGTAGTTCCATCGCGTTCGGATCTCTTTAAAGATAGCAAGGGACTGGATTAACTGTCGGCTTTCGTAGTAGCCTTTTGTTCTTGTAAAGTGTTTGGTCGTAGCTAATAAGGCAAAATTCCTTACCTGTGGGTTGTCGAACTCAATAGCTCTAATGATTTTGTTCTTATTTGGAAACGGCAATAGCTTAGAGATAATAATATCTTGTGGAGCCGGAGCTTCAGACATATTGTAAACCATTGCCCTGTAGTCCTCATAAACTTCATAATAGCCATATCCTCCTTTTATCGTTGTCCACGTAAGTATTCCAAGATAACAAAAGAGTATTATAAGCAAAAGGGTCTTTAGTTTTTGCAATAAAAATTGAAGTATAGCTACAATGAGGATAAAAAGTAAAATACGATCCAGTTGAAAAGGCCATTCAGGGTCTACTATATTGTGGTGTAAGATAATAAAGATAGGTACCGTAATCAGAATATTCAGTAATAAAATGATGATAGAATCCCAAGGTTTTGGAATTCTAATATAAGTGTACCATTTTTTTTTACCTCTATTATCTGTGTTCATCGTTTAAAACTGGGATATTTAAGCCACTTAGAGTATTATGTGTTTATATTCTTTTAGCGTTTCTATCTGACCTAACTCTTGCAATTGATTTTGAATTTTGTCAAAGTGTTTTTGTGATAATTGTCTTTGAGACCAACGTGTTAGTGTTAACCAGTTTTGTATATCCTCAAGTTTTTGGTTGTATTTACTTGCTAATGTTCTATCGATACTTGGGATCTTTTTAAACTCTGCAGTTGTTGTATTTACAACTTCCAATATATGCTTAACCAAGGACTTGTTTTCCGAGACAAACTTATTAGTACCAACGATGACAAATGACGGCCAAGGAGTTGGACATTCACCTATTCTGCGAAAGATCTGCTTATCAACGATAGGTTGAGTCATGAATCTTTCCCACATAAAGTAGTCAGCTTCTCCATCTGTCAAAGCGTTTATTGCTCCTTCAAGTGTATTAACTACTACAAACTGTAGTGAACTGATGTCCCAATTCATTGACTTAGCGTGTACAATAGCCATAAGGTGTGAACCAGATCCATATCTACTGATTGCAATTTTCTTATTCTCTAATTCGCCGATTGATTGGATAGGAGAACTGTTTGCTACGTGTATTCCCCAAATTAAAGGAGAAGATACATATTCCTGTACGATTGTTGTCTGATTGCCATTGGATATATCCTTGATTATTCCTTCAGATAATATAACGGCAAGATCTGCTTCTTCATTGCGTAGTAATTGACACATTTTTCCAGTTCCTTCTGGTATATCTTCCCACTGTAGGTCTATTCCAATCTCATTGAATTCTCCATTTTCAATACAAAGGTGCCATGGTAAATTAAAATGTTCGGGAACCCCTATAATCTTAACTTTTTTCATTTTTAAATTGTATACATTTTCATGCTAATATACTAAAAATGCAAATTCTGTTAGTTATCTAATTATGGGTTTATTCTAAATAAAAAAACTCTACTTGATTAAGTAGAGTTTTTAATAGTTTAGGATTTCATAGATCCTGTATTTTTAAATCTTATGTGGAATTTATAAGCTTCTTCAAGGATATGTGGGGTATGACCACCTACTTCTTTTACAGCTCTATCGAAATAATCTCTTAACTCATCTCTGTAGTCAGGATGAGCACAGTTTTCTATGATTACTTCAGCTCTTTCGCGTGGAGATAGACCTCTCAAGTCTGCTAAACCAATATCAGTAACAAGAATATCTACATCGTGTTCTGTGTGGTCTACATGGGACACCATTGGCAAAACGTGTGATATCACATTATTATCCTTAGATGCTGCTTGTGTAACAAAGATACTTAGGTAGGCATTTCGAGCAAAGTCTCCAGAACCTCCAATACCATTCATCATTTTATTACCTCCAATATGTGTTGAATTTACGTTTCCGTAGATGTCAAACTCAATAGCAGTGTTGATAGCGATAATTCCCAATCTTCGGATTACCTCTGGGGCATTACTAATGTTTTGTGGTCTTAGAACTAATTTATCTTTGTATTGGTCGAAGTTCTCAAGCAATCTGTTGTAGCATTCTTCAGTAACAGTAATTGAAGAACCAGATGCGAAAGTCATCTTACCAGCATCGATTAAGTCAAATGTACTGTCTTGCAATACTTCTGAATACATCGTAAGGTTCTCGAAAGGGCCGTGTTTAAATCCGGTTAAAACAGCGTTTGCAACTTTTCCAATACCTGCTTGTAAGGGAAGTAACGCATAGGTTAATTTACCTTTTTTAACTTCTTCTTCAAAGAAGTTTAATAGGTGTTGAGATATAGCTGATGTCTTGTGATCAGGTTCCGGAAGCAGGGCAGGGGTATCTTCTATACTTGAAAATACAACTCCTACTACATTCTCAGGATTCAAGCGAATGAAAGACTCACCGATTTTATCTTCAACTGTATGAATAGGGATAATCTCGCGTCTTGGTTGTTTTTTTGGTACACAGTTGTCGTGGATACCTTCTATGCTCAATGGAATAGCTGTGTTAACTTCAATGATTATTTTTTTGGCAACACTGGCAAAGTAAGCTGAGTTTCCTATAGAAGTTGTAGGAATAATAAAACCTTCCTCATTAATATAGGTAGCTTCAATAATAGCTATCTCTACTTGAGGTATGTGTTTTTCTTGTAATTGTTCTATTGTTTCACTTAAGTGTTGATCGATATACTTTACTTGACCACTATTAATTGTTTTTCTTAGAACTGCATCTGCTTGGAAAGGCATACGGCGTATAAGTGCATTGTTAGTAGCTAAGTCTGCATCGGTTGTTTGTCCTAAGGAAGCTCCAGTGATTAGTGTGATAGCAACATTCTCTTTTGCAGCGCGTTGTGCAAATGCTGGTAAAACTGATTTACTATCTCCTGCTTTAGTGAAGCCACTTGCTCCAACTACGGCTTGATCATGAATTAAAAGAGCTGCTTGTTCTGCAGTAATTATTCGTTCTCTATAGGGAGCATATTTAATACGCTCTATTCTCGAGTCTTCTTTCGTCATTTCAAATAAAAATTTTAAGCTCTTAAATTTAATAATATTATTTATTATTTATCAAATAAAATGCCATTCAGGTAGATTAATGCTTTACTTTAAATCTATTAGTATAAAGTATATAACTATTGTGAAATAATTTAAGAAATAAAAAGTAAAATAAAGGTTTTAATTCTTTTTGTTGCTTTTAATGTAATTAGCTTTTGTTGAAAAAGTTGATAATACTGCAAAAAGCAACTTATTTAAGTAGAATATGTTTTGTTTTATTGAATGAACATGGATATAAAGTACACTAAATAATAATAATTTCTTAATATAGATACAACTCAGGTTTGATCGCTTTTATGTATGCAAGTTGAATCATAATTATATTGATTTGCTTGAAGTATTCGTCTAAGTGTTTACTGTCTATCAGTATTTAAACGAGTTTGTCGAACTGTGATTTGACTTTTGTACTTTATTTGAACTTTACTTTGAGTGAAAGTTAAAGCGATGAGCTGTTTTATCACTTTAATAAGGTCGGATGTGGATATTTATGTAGCATCTAAACAATCAGTAAAGCAGGAAAGAGAAAGATATCAGTTCTAAACTATGATTGGTAACACTAAGGAACGCAGGGTGGTCCTTCTTGATTACTCCTTATCTCACTTAAGTATTTAGCATATAGAAAAATCGGAGGAGAAACCCCTTGTTGCCTGGGGGAGAAGGATAATCAAAGGAGTTATTCTCTCTCAATACTATACATTTTTAAAGAATAGTAGAATAGAAAGACCTTTATAGATCTTTGTTTAAGTGATAAATCAAAGCAGTCTTGCTTGGGCTTTCTTTGGGGTTTCTAGGCGATTGCTAGGGGTTTTGTTCGGAAAACACGCCTTTTCAGCAGGAAAACCGCAAGGAAGGTGCAAGAAAACCGCAAGAAAGCCCAAGGAAAGTGTTTTCATTTCTCCTAATTGATGACTTTATATGGTATACGAAATTTTAGCTATTAACAGCAAGATATTGAGCAGTTATCAGAACCTTTCTAAGGGTTGAGTCAGGTTGAATTAGTTGCACCCCTCCTGAGAAAGGTAAATCATCATCAAATAGCTAAAGCAATAGTCATGAGTAAACTTACGCTAAGTTTCAAGGGTAGATAAAAGATAACTTTTTCAAACCACTATAAAGCATGATTTTGGAGCTATACATTAGATAATGAACATATTTAGTTAGGCTATTGTTTGATTTTCAAGTTAAAGAAGTAGCTTCTTTCATCTTAGCTATAGTGATATAATAGGGGGAATGCCTGTCCTTCTCAGATTGACTAAACTTTAGGTGGAGTTTCCCATTTTTGAGATAGACTCTTTCTTTTGAGTATGGAATTAAAAGGCATAAAAAAAGGTAGTATAAAAATATACTACCTTTTCATATCATTAAATTACTTCTTTTTTTATTTTATTGTGCACTTAATTTATCTAATGTGTACACAATCAATTTATCAACAGCAGCATATGGATCTTCAGAGAAAGTACCATTAGCTCTATTAGCGATAATTGTATTTAGAGATACTGCATGGTGACCTAATAATTTACAAAGGCCATAAATAGCAGATGTTTCCATTTCAAAATTAGTCACTCTATGACCTCCAAATTTGAAGTTGTCAATTTTGTGATTTAATTCAGGATCTTGAATAGCAAGTCTTAATACACGTCCTTGTGGACCATAAAAACCACCAGCAGTACCTGTGATGCCTTTAAATGTTTTGTCACTTTCTAATTTAGCTTCCAGTTCAGGACTATTTTGTACAAAATAAGGGCGTCCTTTTCTCAAATCCCAATTAGTATGTTTGATAAATGCATCCTCTAAGTCTGTATCGATCACTTTGTCAATTACGTAAGAACGCATTAAGTTGTCTAAACCAAGACCATATTGTGATAAAACAAAACTGTTTACAGGAATATCAGCTTGTAAAGAACCCGAAGTACCAATACGCACAATATTAACCGATGTCAAATCTTTCTTGATTTCTCTTGTATTTAGGTCGATATTGAATAAAGCGTCAATTTCATTGATAGCGATGTCAATATTATCAGGACCAATACCTGTAGAGATCACTGTAATTCTTTTCCCTTTATAGGTTCCAGTACAAGTTTTGAACTCTCTTTTTTGAGTTTCAACCTCTATTTTATCGAAGTGTTTTGAAATTCGATCAACGCGGTTTTGGTCACCTACGAAGATGATGTCTTTTGCAACATGCTCAGGTCTTAAATTTAAGTGGTAGATACTACCATCAGGATTTAAAATTAGCTCAGAATCTTTTATTTTCATAATATTCAAAATTTATTTATCCACCTACACGTTTTACTTTGTAGCCTTCTTTTGTTAAATATTCCATTATTTTATCTCTAAAGTTTCCTTGGATGATTATTTCACCTTCTTTAGCACTTCCTCCTACACCACATAGTGTTTTTAGTTTTTTTGCTAATGCTTTTAAATCATCTTCGGTTCCTTCAAAACCTTTTATAATCGTGGCTATTTTACCGCCTCGATTCTTTTTGTCCAAACGAGCTTCCAGTTTTTGAAGATGAGGGGCAGGTGTTTCGAAATCTTCATTGGTATTGAAATCGAAATTCTCATTTGTAGAGAAAACAAAACCTCCTAAATCTTCAAAGCTATTTGTTTTTTTTGCCATATTGTTGTTTGCTGAATTGTGTTTAAATTATAAACGCTCTTTTCAAAGTTACGAAAAATGTATTTGCTTAAAAAGCGATTATTACTTAAAGAAGATATATTTTATTTGAAAATTATAAGATTGATTATTGTATATACAATAGGATTTCTTAAAAAGCGTAAAACTACTTGAATAAAATAAGATAAAAAGGACAATTGCTTGTAGTCGAATAAATTATATACTTATTTCTACTAATAGCAATAGGCTCATTTGGAGCGATGTGCTATAAACAAAAAAGGTTAGCATTTGCTAACCTTTTTGAATATGCTTCTTGTTGAATTATTTTATTAATCCAAGTTCTACTAATCGTTGGTGTAAAAATTCTCCAGCAGTAATATCTTCAAATTGTTTTGGATTGTTTTCGTCAATACAATTTTCCAAACAGTTCAAAGGCATTGTGCTAACAGGGTGCATAAAGAAAGGAATAGAGTATCGAGAAGTACTCCACATTTCTCTTGGAGGGTTTACCACTTGGTGAATAGTCGATTTTAATCTGTTGTTAGAATGTCTAGATAACATGTCCCCTACATTGATTACCAACTCGTCTTCTCCAGCGATTGCATCAATCCACTCTCCATTGTGGTTTTGAACCTGTAAACCTTTTCCTTGAGCGCCCATTAAAAGTGTAATAAGGTTAATGTCACCATGTGCTGCCGCTCTTACTGCATTATTTGGTTCAGATGTGATAGGAGGGTAATGGATAGGGCGTAGAATGCTATTTCCATTTTTTACATAATTGTCAAAATAGAACTCATCAAGTCCTAAGAAAAGCGATAAAGCTCTTAGAACGTAAACTCCTGTTTTTTCCAACATTTTGTAGGTTTCTTTTCCAACTGCATTAAAGTGTGCCAATTCATTGACAGTTACGTTTGCAGGATAAGAAGCTTCTAATTCAGGATTGTCTTCTACGTATTGACCAAAATGCCAAAACTCTTTCAAGTCTCCTTCAGAGCGTCCTTTAGCACTTTCTTTACCGAAAGCGACATACCCTCTTTGACCGCCAATACCTGGAACTTCGTACTTTTGCTTCGTTTCTAATGGTAGGTTAAAAAAATTGCGCACCTCTTGGTAAAGATTCTCTACTAATTGATCATCTAAGAAGTGTCCTTTTAATGCTACGAATCCAATTTCTTCGTAGGCTTTTCCGATTTCATTTACAAACTTTTGTTTACGTACCGGGTCATCCGATAGGAAATCACGTAAGTCAACACTAGGAATGTTTTGCATTTTCTAAGTTGTTATTTAAGCTTACTTGAGTTATTTCGGGCAAATGTAATTTTTTTTTCAACAAATTAGTGTTAATAAGTATAAAAGTGATTAAAGCTGTTTTTTAGGTGTTTTAGGTATATTTTTAATACGCTTTGTTTTTATTATATATAAGGAGGGAAAATAGGTTGTATTTGAGTTTAATTATTGTTTTTTAAGAATTATTAATAATTTTATTTTTTTGATAAAATGAGTGTTATGAGTTTAGAAATATCCTTAAGAAAGGAGGGAGATAACTGTGTTAGACTGTGGTTTATTGTTTCTTGAGACTATTACATCGATATATACTGGGGAAAAGTAATGTTTTGTGAGTAGAGGTATGCCTGAAAATAATCGATAAGTATGTAAAAGTTGAATAAAAGGTTGTGAAACAGCCTATCTTTAAAGATTGATAAAATAAATGTTAAAATTGGTAGTTGGTTGTAAAGGGTTGATTATTAATATTTTGGTTTTTAAGTGATACGCGTAAATTGTATTCTAATAGAGATATCATTTGGAAAATATACTATTATATAAGGATATATTTTAAAGTGACACGTATTTTATACATTATTTTTTATAAATTAGAACAATTAATGTAATAAGTATAACACTATGAAACTACCAATTGAATTAAAAACAAATGAGTTTGTTGTTTTGGTTACAGTAGATATAGATCCAAAATATACTATTAGTAACTTAGAGCAGTTTTACAGCAGTTTGCCAAAGAGTTTTAAGCCAATTTTTAAAAAGTCTGTAGGTTCAACACTGCGAGTATATTGTGTGTGTGACAATGAAGATGATTTCATGTTCTGTTTAAGACAAACTGGTTATAAAACTACTTTATTGTAGTTTTGTAACCAAAGTATTATTATGAGTAAAAAAGAAGTAAAAGGACAAAAGACAAATGCGCTTCGGATATTAGACAGTAAGAAGATACATTATGATGTTTGCGAATACGATGTTTCAGATGGCTTGATAGATGGTATCTCTGTATGCGAAAAATTAGGTCTCTCTCCTCATGAGTCATATAAAACTTTAGTAGCGAGTGGTAAGGGAAATACTTTTTATGTGTTTGTCGTGCCGATTGAAGCTGAGTTAGATTTAAAGAAAGCTGCTGCACTCTGTGGAGAGAAGAAGATTGAATTAGTTGCAGTAAAAGATATATTGAACATTACGGGATACATTAGAGGAGGGTGTTCTCCTATTGGGATGAAAAAAAATTATGCCACATTTGTAGATGAGCAGGTAAAGGACTTAGAGAAAGTATATGTCAGTGGCGGTCGAAAAGGACTGACAATTGGAATAGATCCAATGCTGTTAGTAAAAGAAGTAGAGGCTCAATTAGGAGATTTGAGTAAGTAAATAGCGTATTATATAAAGTACAAAAAGCCATAGGAATTAACCTATGGCTTTTTTTGTGGTGTTTTTTCATTTTCAATATTATATTTTTTACTTATTATGTAATAATTAACTTTTTTTAAGCCTTTTTTTATGTCTTTTAGCATAATTTGTTGAATATGTTTAAATGCTGTGGTTGTTTATTTATAGTTAAAATGTTTTTAAAATGATTATTTCTCTTAATTAAGATAAATTATTTTGATTTTTGTCTGTTATTAAGTGTATTTTTTTAATAAATCAATAATATTAACAAAAAGCATTTATAATGATTGTTTTTTTTAATTTTGTAGTGTAAACGAAAACAGAATTCTGTGAAGAGTTTGTAAAAAAATATTGTTATGATTTTTTTAGAGTTTTCAAAGTATAATGTAAAATCAAAATAAACATGAAAAAAAGAATTACTACTTTATTCTTACTTGCTTTAGGTGTTTCTTCTATTGCGCAAGCGCAAACAGATATACCAGGAGTAGGTATTGGAAATCCACTTCCATCGCAATCAGCGATGTTAGATGTTGCCTCAACTAACAAAGGGGTATTGATACCAAGAATTGAACTAACAGATTTAAACACCTTTGGATTAGCTGGTAACACTAAGGATGAAGGTATGCTTATCTATAACGCTACTGAAGTAAAGGATGCTAGTAATGTTGTAACAATAGGTATAGGTTTTTACTATTGGACTAACAAACCTACTGGTCAATGGGAAAAAGTAACTTCTCAATCTGTTGTTAACACTTTGAGTGATCGTATTAAAGTTGTTGAGAATGCAACAGGATCTGGAGAAAATGGTGGAGGAACAGTTGTATATGTTCCTGGTGAGGATGGGAAACCTGGTAAACTTGTTATTATTGATAAAACTACCGGGACTTCTGAAATTCCATTAGATGAGCTTTTATTAGGTAATGAAACCGAAACATTCTTTAAAGTTGTAGAAGTAGAGGAAGAAGTTGACAATGTGAAGAAAACATTTAAAAAATTACATTACTTTGGTGAGGAAGCTATTTCTAAATGGATATTAAAAGATCCGAAAAATAACAAAAGAGAAGATGCGCAGACTAAAATGACTGTAACAGATGATAAAGTAGCTGTTATTGATATTAGTTCTGTGGTGTTTTGACCCCTATAAACCTAGAGTATTTTTAAATTTTTAAAGTATAATGTTTTAGGCTACTTTTTCTCTGCTACAAATCAAGTGTTTGTCCTTTTCCCATTTCTCCATTGGAGTGATTTTTCCAAGCAAGCCATGTAGTCTTTTGTTATTATAAAATACTACGTACTTCTTTAATATTTGTTCTATTTGTCCAAAAGTAAAGTATTCAAATTTAGTAAAAACCTCTCTTTTTAAAGTACCGTGATAGGCTTCTATGTGAGCATTTTCCTCTGGTGTTGCTACGTGTGTAAATTCTTGTGATACACCTACTAAGGAAAGATATTCTCTTACATTCTTGGCAATAAATTGACTACCATTATCCGATCTAATAACCACATTTTTAGGGTAATCTAACTCTTCAAAAAGCCCTGACAATAATTCTATTACCTGCTTCTGCTTAATATTAAAGCTGAAGTAGTCTTTTAATATTCTACGACTGTGTACATCAATTACAGAAAGTAAATAAGCATTTTTACCTTTTTGTGGTATCCATACCATCTTAATATCCATTTCAATACACTCTAAGGGTCTCGTAGTCTTTACTTTACGATGCTTAACGTACTTCTTATCCGAATGATCTCTAGTTATACGAGTTTGTAAAAGCTTGGCGTTTTTCATGATACGATATACTTTTTTATGGTTAATGGTGTACCCTTCGCGTTTAAGATACTCGCTCATCATACGGTAGCCACAATCCATAAAATCACCCCTTAAAAGCTCTTTAATTGACTCTACAACAGTTTGTTCATTAACCCAACCTTGGGTTTTATGATAGGTTAATAAAGTAGCTTTATTACCTTTTGACTTGCCAGAACCCTTGAAGTAGTACGTGCTTTCACTTAAGCCAACCCAATGTATTAGTTTAGCTTTACTTTTTTGATATTTACTATAAAAGTATTCTACCAGATCTTTTTTGGATCGGATGTCCCAAACTTTTTTTTTAGAAGTTCACGTTGAACTTCTAATTCTATTTCTTTATCACTTAGTAGTTTACGGAGAATCTTATTCTCTTCTTCTGCTTTTTTAAGTTCTTTTGATTTGTCAGAAACAGCAGGTCTTAATCCTGATTCTCCTTGAGAATCGAATTTCTTCTTCCATGAGTAGAAAGTACCTGTACTTAAACTGTGTTTACGACAAGTTTCTATTACCCCATTTTCTTCTGCTTCTTCTAAAATTGATAGCTTCTCAGATAAGCTCCATTTCTTGTATTTCATAAGTCCAAAGTTATGTAATTAATTTACTAGTTTCACTCCAGCTTATTTAGGGGCTAAGATATGTGGTTAGTTCTAATTTTGAGAGAATTGTTGAAGATAATAAAAAAGTAATTTCTGAGACAATTAATAAATTAGACGGTAGTGTATCTATCAAGGATGCTGGAGATGGAAAAGGGTACTACTTTGAAGTTAAAAAATTAGATGCAGCTGGTGATCCATTACCTTCTGAAATTATCTACTTTAATTCAATGGAGACTAAAACTTCATTTGAAAAAACTATCGGAAATGATACGGAAGCAATAGTAAAGGATGCTAAAGTAGCACCGACTGAAGATGAATTAAAAGCTAAAGGATCAGTTGTTTATAAGTTCTTAGGAGAAGAGAAAGATGCTGCTGGAAATCCAATTCCGTATTATATCAACGCTACTTCGGATTTCTTAGAAATAGTTAAAAATAATGAAACTATTCAAAAGGAAATTACAAAAGTAGTTAATACAGGTGGAGGTACTGACCCAGGTACACCAGAACCAGTTGACCCAACAAAACCAGATCCTAACTCATATGGTAACGTTTACTATGGTGACGTAAATAAAGATGGTAACCCAATCTTATATACTGTAAATGATGGTAAAACTTATGCAATTGACATTTCTCAAAATATTCTTAATGAGATTACAAATAATCAAGATATCATTGAGAAGTTAAAAGAGCAAACTACTGTAGTAGTAAAAGAAGGAGAGGGAGCAGTGGATACAGGTGAAGTAATAGGTGGTTTTTCAGTTAAGAAAAAAGTATTTTCTAAACAATTAACTACACCAAAAGATAAAGCTACTTATGCGTACAATAGCCAATTTGAAGATGGTTTTGTATTTGCAGCTACTGATAAATTTGGAAGAGTGAAATCAGTACAAATTCTAACTAAAGATGGACAGTTGGTTATGAGTTCAGTGACTGATATTGTTGCTACAGCTACTAAATTAGATTTTAAATTTGGTATAGGAACTATGTATTCAACTCTGCCAACAGGTGTTACTTATGATGTTATTGTTGAGTATGTTTCTACAGAGGCATTTCCAAAACCAAAAGAAACTACAACTCCATAATTCATTACACAGTGAATTTTATTATTTAAAAAGTAAAGAAACATGAGAAAAAATATAATCACATTAGTCGCTTTAACTTTAAGTTTTGGCGCATTTGCACAAATCGGAACTGGTTTTGGTACAAAAAAACCTTCTCCTGCTGCAATATTAGAGGTTAAGTCTGAGAATAAAGGGGTATTGATACCAAGAATTGAACTGAAAGATTTAAACACCTTTGGATTAGCTGCTGACACTAAGGATGAAGGTATGCTTATCTATAACTCTACTGAAGTAAAGGATGCTAGTAATGTTGTAACAATAGGTATAGGTTTTTACTATTGGACTAACAAACCTACTGGTGGTCAATGGGAAAAAGTAACTTCTCAATCTGTTGTTAATAATTTGGTCGATCGTATTACAGTTATTGAAAGTACTACAGGATCTGGAGAAACTGGAGGGGGTACAGTTGTATATATTCCTGGTGAGGACGGAAAACCTGGTAAACTTGTTATTATTGATAAAACTAATGGGTCTTCTGAAATTCCATTAGATGAGATTTTATTAGGTAATGAAACCGAAACATTCTTTAAAGTTGTAGAAGTAGAGGAAGAAGTTGACAATGTGAAGAAAACATTTAAAAAATTACATTACTTTGGTGAGGAAGCTATTTCTAAATGGATATTAAAAGATCCGAAAAATAACAAAAGAGAAGATGCGCAGACTAAAATGACTGTAACAGATGATAAAGTAGCTGTTATTGATATTACATCTGTGGTTAGTTCTAATTTTGAGAGAATTGTTGAAGATAATAAAAAAGTAATTTCTGAGACAATTAATAAATTAGACGGTAGTGTATCTATCAAGGATGCTGGAGATGGAAAAGGGTACTACTTTGAAGTTAAAAAATTAGATGCAGCTGGTGATCCATTACCTTCTGAAATTATCTACTTTAATTCAATGGAGACTAAAACTTCATTTGTAAAAACTATCGGAGATGCTGCGACAGCAATAGAAAAGGATGCTAAAGTAGCACCGACTGAAGCTGAACTAAAAGCTAAAGGATCAGTTGTTTATAAGTTCTTAGGAGAAGAGAAAGATGCAGCTGGAAATCCAATTCCGTATTATATCAACGCTACTTCGGATTTCTTAGAAATAGTTAAAAATAATGAAACTATTCAAAAGGAAATTACAAAAGTAGTTAATACAGGTGGAGGTACTGACCCAGGTACACCAGAACCAGTTGACCCAACAAAACCAGATCCTAACTCATATGGTAACGTTTACTATGGTGACGTAAATAAAGATGGTAACCCGATCTTATATACTGTAAATGATGGTAAAACTTATGCAATTGACATTTCTCAAAATATTCTTAATGAGATTACAAATAATCAAGATATCATTGAGAAGTTAAAAGAGCAAACTACTGTAGTAGTGAAAGATGGAGAGGGAGCTGTTAATACTGGAGAGGTAATCAATGGTTTTCAAGTTAAAAAGCTTGTAACTAAGGTTACGGTTGAGGATACTACTTATGGATATGACAGTACTTTCAAGACAGCTATTCCTGTAGGAGATTCTTTTGCACGTTTACTTAAAGCTACAGTTTTAAAAGGTGGTGTTGATGGACAATTAGTTGCTGATTCAGCTACAGAAGTTGTTTTCGACAAGGGTGCAAAAACTTTAAAATTTAGCTTTGGAGTTGGGGAGATGTATACTCCTGTATTTAATGGTGACTACGATGTAATTCTTGAGTTTATCAGTACAGAAGCAGCTCCAACTAAATAATAAAATAATTAAAAAATTGAAAGAATGAAGAAGTATATAATTGCATGTACTGCCTTACTCGGGATGTCCTTTTTAGGACATGCCCAAGTGGGGATAGGTACAAAGAATCCTTCGCCTTCTTCTTTATTGGAGATTACATCTAAAGATGGAAACCAAGGGGTTATTTTACCTCAAGTGGCTTTGACATCTTTGACATCATTTTCTCCACTACTTGAAAGAGATAAGGACGGTCGAGATTTAAAGACAGATCCTAGAAACATTGGACTTATTATCTATAATACAAAGGTAGACGTTGCAAGTAGTTTATCTGCTGGTTTTTACTATTGGACAGGTCTTGAGTGGACGAAAGTTACAGATACTAAAACTTTACATAGTACTATCAAAGAAGAGATAACAAAGGCTATTCCAACTTTACCTGAAGTTAAACCAGGTGATAAAGGAAAGGATCTTTTTGTTACTTTTAATGGAGATACTAAACAGTTTTCTGTAGTTGAGAATGATATAGATGGCAAGCCTACAATTAAACCGATTGACTTTGAGGAGTTAGTTAAGCGTGATGAGACTAAAACTAAGTTTTATAGAAGAAGTGATGCTGCTAACGGAACTAAAGGTGCGTATACTGAGGTAGGAGTTGAACCTGGCGCTACAAAGAATGCAATCATTTATAAGTATGAGTCTGAGGAGGGTGATTTCTTTATTGATATGACACATGATTTGTATCAAACAATTGAGAATAATGAGACAATCCAACATATTATCAACGAAACTGTAAATGAACATTTAAGTCAAGGTGGTAACGTTTATTTCGGGGATCACGATGCAGATGCTAAAACAGCTGAAATCTTATATATTATTAATGATAAAGATGAGAAGCAACCGATTGATATTTCAAGTTCTATCTTGAAAATATTTACTGATAGTAAAGAAGAAATTATCAAGGAGATTCGCGCAAGTATCGGATATGATATTACTGCAAAAGCTGTATTTACAGGTAACAAATACCAAGGTAAAGATATTTACAAATTTGCTGGTACTGTAGGAGTTAAAGCAGGTGATGCTGAAACTGAAGGTATTAGAATGCCAAAAGATGTTGCAGTGATGATAGGTAATGTATTATCTATTAAATTACTGGATGCTAATGGTAATGATTTGGGTATCGGTGTTTGTGACATTGAAGTTGCAGGGGCTAAACTTGAATTTAGTTTAGGAAACGGAATGCTGTATAGAACATTCCCTACAAATCAGACTTTTGATGTAATTGTTGAGTTTGTTGAAAACTAAGATTAATTATTCATTTGATTGAATAGTTTTGAATACTAAGAAAACCACTTGTAGATGCAGGTGGTTTTTTTATTTATATAGCAAAAAAAATGCTTTATAATTATAAAGCATAGAGATAAGAATGTATTTCGTATTGTTATTTGTGAGTTTGGCATTGGTCTTAGTTAGGAGAAGCAGTTTGGAATATTCAACTTAGATCTCATTAAATAATTATAATCTTCTTGTATACCTACAAGTGACTTGAATAATTGTAAATTCTCTTGTTTTTCTTTATCCTCTAAGTTGTTTGCCATAGAGATAGATTGCGTTTGCATAATGTACATGGTTGTCAACTGATCTTTTTTGTATTCCTGTAATTCGTGTTCTTCTATTTGACAAGTTTTCTTAAACAGGATAAGGTCTTGCATTTGGTTTAACTTAATGTAATTTTCGGTTTCAAGGATTACCTTCTTAATTTCACAGTAAATGTCCAAGAAGGAAAGCTTTAAGCTTTTGATACTTGAAAGATTGTATGATTCAAGAATACTATTTATCCCAAGTTGTGTGAATGAGTTTGTAGAGATGTAGTAAATCACATCTTGTACAATTTTGTTATAACTTTTCTTCTGGAGTACTTCATTGAAGTAAAATTCTAAGTTAGTGTTAAAGTGCTTCATATTATGCTGTATTGTTTTGATTTAAACAAATATAATTAAAGTTTTTGTGATATATAAATAAATTATTCGTCTTTACGGGAAAGGGTTTTTTAATAATCGTTATGTAAATAAGTACAATATTGATATTATATAATATTATTTTATGTATAATATGCGAATAGTAGTATAATTGGTTAGAAGAAATTAAATGACATAAATAGTCATTTTCTATAATGTTGTTATTAATTACGCTATTTATAGTCTAATTTACTTGTTTTAACTACTTTTGGTATTGATATTTAATAGATTACTTCTGTTTGTTTATAATTTGATTGTATGTGATTATGGTAGATATAGAAACATATATTAGAAATTCATTCTCCTTAGAAATGAAGACTAAGTTCTCAATTGATGAGAATGAAAAGTTTAGTGAGTTTGATATTAATTCATGGATTTTTATTCCAAATAGCTTAGATATAAATTCTTCTACATATTCTAAGAATCAATTTTATTCAGATGTGAAGTCAAAAGTGAGGTTTATCACGCCGATTTATCGATTGGAGGAGATTGTCAACAAAGGTGCTATACCGTATAATAATCTTCGAGCTGCAATGCTTGCGTTATGTCAAACGTTAGATATTGAAAAGAAGGAAGGTAATCTTTACGAGTATGAGTTTCAGTTGAAAATGTTTATGGCTATCTTTAGAAGTGCTATACGGGACTTTATTAGTGAAGTAAAACAAGCTAACGATCTTAATCTTATGAAAGAGAAAGTTCAGTTGTTTATTGATAGCATTGAAGAAATTCGCACAAAATTTCGTCAACTAAGAGATATTATCTCCTATAGACAAGAAGAAGAACAAGTTTATAACTATTTTAATTTTAGCGATGAGTTTTTATCATATGCTATACTTCAGCATTCATTTTTATTGCTTAATTACTTAGAAGCGAGTTTTAAAAACCAGTTCTCTGACCTTATAATTTATCTAAAGGATTTAATCCTTACAGAGAAGGAGTATATGGCTAAGAATGGCTATGTTGACTTAATACAGGGTGATAAAGAGAATAATCAGAAAGTTATTTATAGGCATTTGATGCTTAATAAGTACATAGAATCCGATTTAATACTAAACTCCACAAAGAAGAGAGATGGTGATGGGGTATTAGTTCAGCAAATTTACTATAGTTTGGCTGCAGGAACATCGATGATATTTGCTACTATTGTTGCTTTTTCTTTCCAGCAGAAATACGGGAATTTTACTATGCCTTTGTTTGTAGCGTTGGTTATATCTTATATTCTAAAGGACAGGATAAAGGAGTTAATGCGCTTTTATTTTGCAGGTAAGCTTGGTGGAAAGTACTTTGATCACAAAACGGCAATTAGTATCAAGGATGAGAAAGTGGGATGGATCAAAGAGGCTGTTGACTTTATAACGGACGATAAGGTACCTGAGGAGGTATTGAATATACGCAGTCGTTCGGCTCTCTTGGAAGTTGAAAATAAGATACACAACGAAAAAATTATCCTGTATAGAAAGAAAGTAAGGTTGGATAATATAAATGCAATGAAAGAAGAAACGTATTCTTTTGAAGGAATCAATGACATTGTGAATTTTAATATAACTCGTATTGCCCAACGTATGGATAATCCTCATATTACGGGTTATACATTAAGTGAGCTTAGTTCAAAAGGTCAAGTAGAAATGGTCTTAGCGGATAAAGTCTACTATCTTAATGTGATTGTACAGTTTAAGAACCTGGATCAGGTTGCTTATAGAAGGTTTAGAATGTTAGTGCAGCGAACAGGTATTCAGAAAATTGAAGAACTACCTATTGAAGTTGATTGAAAATCCTGTTTAATAGAATGAGTTGTTATCTTAAGATACTATAGAATTAATACAAGTGCTCCAGCAAAAATGAGTGTGCCTCCAAGTATTGTTTTTAGATCCATTGGTTCTTTTAAGAAAATAAAAGAGATAATCATGACAAATACAATGCTTAATTTATCTATTGGAGCGACCTTTGAAACTTCTCCTGTTTCTAATGCTTTGAAGTAGAATATCCACGATAACCCTGTGGCTAATCCAGAGGCGATTAAGAAGTATAAGTTTTGTTTGGATAATTCTTTAAAGCTTTTGAGTTCAGTTGTAAATAATACAATACCCCAGGCAAGAAAGAGAACCACTGTAGTTCGAATTGCGGTTGCAATATTGCCATTGACTCCCTTTACACCTAATTTAGATAATATAGCCGTTAAGGCAGCAAAAATAGCAGATAATAAAGCATAGTACTTCCACATAAGAATGTTTTTAAGTGGTAAAGTTAGTTTATAGTAGAGAATTAGAAAAAAGAAAAGATGCTAAATATAGAAGTATAGCATCTTTGTCTCTTTTTTACTTTATGTAATTAATTTGTTTTGAATCTAATTTTTGTTCTCCACTATATCTGTAGCAAACTAAACTGCCTTCTTTAGCTACGCTGTAATCTAAGCAACAGCTATTTTCACTTAGTATTCTCGCTCGTTGGTTTGCTTGTAATTTCATCCAATAATGACCAAAGAAAACGGGCTTATCTTCTTTGCTGTAAAAGTTAATCTTCGAGCTGTCAAAATCATCTGCAGGCAGATCTCTAATTGGTAATGCACTTATAGCTTGATAGGTTGATTCGGCAGGTATTTGCCACCATTTAATTCGAAATTCAGTTCTTAGAACTCCGTCTTTATCAATAAAAGTTTGGTTTTTAGGGAGGGTAATTTCTTTTCCCTTTAATGTTTCATATACAGCTTTGTGTAACTCGGTGCCTTCTAAGCTTGATTCTTCAAGTAGGTCTGTAGTAAGGCAATTATTTGTCAGTTGGCTTTTAAGATATTCTATGTTTTCTGTATCCCAACAAGCGTGTACAGCTCGGAAAGAATCATTCTCATAAAAGAGTGGTAGAGTCTTGAACCAATCTATATACATTTTATACAATTGTGGATATTGCATAAAGGCAGCCATAGTGATTGCGTGTTGATTAAAGTTCTTTTTGCTGTGTTCTCGTAGATATGTACCTTGTGAAGATAACGTATTGTAGCAAATAGCATTGTACTCGTGATTTCCCATTAATGCAATGGCATTGCCGCTCTCTACCATATTCTTTACTATTTCTAATACTTCTACCACATTAACTCCTCGATCTATATAATCTCCTAAAAAGAGAACTTTTCTTTCAGGATGTTGATAGGTGTTGTTTTTTATTGAATATCCAAGAGCGGATAGGAGTTTTTTTAAATCGTTGCTATGTCCATGTATATCTCCAATTATATCGAAGTTATTAAAGTTTTGAGGAATAGAATTATTCATGTTGCAATATTTGATTTTGGTATGTTATATTCTAAATTTAGTGAAATTTATAATACAAAGAATGATTTTATAGAAAAAACCTATGCATTGAGCATATTTGGGAGAGAGGTAATTTTTAAATGCAATAGCATGCAGTTGATTAATAAGCTAAAAGTTAAAGGTCAATAGCTTTTATCTTAATCAGTACTTGGTAGTTTGTTGTAAAATAAAAAAACCACCTTTAAAAGGTGGTTTAGTTAAGATTTATTGTTTAGCTAAATCTTTCATTTCTTTCTCGATCATATCATAGAATTGATCAATTTTCGGTAATAGAACAATTCTTGTTCTTCTATTTCTTGCTTTGTTATCGTTTGAATCGTTCTCTACTAGAGGTTGGTATTCTCCACGTCCAGCAGCAACTAATCTTTCAGGTGCGATATTAAAGTCTTTTTGTAAAACTTGAACAATAGAAGCAGCACGCTTAACACTCAAGTCCCAGTTGTCACGCATATTAGCGTTCTTAATTGGCACATTATCAGTGTGCCCTTCTACCATTACTTCGAACTCAGGTTTGCTTTGTGCGATTTTAGCTACTTTTGCCAAAACGTTTTTAGCATTTGTATTTACATCCCAACTTGCTGTTTTGAATAATAATTTATCCGCAATTGAAATATAAACAACTCCTTTTTCTACGTTCACTTGGATATCTGGATCATCAAATCCAACTTCTTTCTTAACACTTCTAACTAATGCTAATGTCACAGAATCTTTTTTCGTGATAGCATCTTGTAAACGAGAGATTTTAAGATCTTTCTCTTTTAAACTCTCTAATGATTTTTCAAGATTTTCTGCTCCTTTAGAAGATAACATTGTCAAGTTACCAACATTGCTAATTAAGTCAGATGTATTCTTTTTTAAATAATCTACTTGGTTAGCTAAAGCTTGTTTTTCAGCAATAGTTGAATTTAACTTAACTGTACAAGTATTTAACAAATCTTGTATTTCTTTGTTCTTAGCTTCTAAATCTGCGATTTTTTGTTGTGTACCACAAGAAGTTAAACCTAAAGCAACAACAGATAAACCTAAAATTACTTTTTTCATAATTAAACTGATTGAATTTCGTACCAAATATATCAAATTGTATGCAATTATTGATATAACGCTCAGTTAATTTGCATTAAAATTATTTAATATACTTTTTTCTATTAGAAATAAAATACTGCCAAACAATTGATGAAACTTGGTAATATGATTTAATAGGGGAGTTAGCACGTTTGTGTTTAAATTGACTGATTCGCTTGTAAAACGCAAAGTGCGAGCGTACTATGGCAAAACAATGCTTTGGTTTTAGGCTTAGGAAATAGCGAATACCTGCAATTCCGTCTAAACAAAGTCGCAAAAATAAAGTTGTAAACTTACACCTTGAGGGTAAATTCTTGTACATCATTAAAAGCGAATTTCGAAAGTTTAGATATGTTTTTTGGGGATTCTGATAACTTAATGTAGCACCTCCAACGTGATAAACTGTAGAATTTCCACAATATTTGATGATATATCCCACATGATGTGCACGCCAACATAAGTCAATTTCTTCTTGGTGAGCAAAAAAGTCTTCGTCGAAACCGTTCAATTCTTTGTAGATACTATTTCTAATAAAAAAACAGGCTCCTGATGCCCAAAATATTTCTATTTCGTCATCGTATTGTCCTTTGTCTTCTTCTATGGTGTCAAATATTCTTCCTCTGCAGTAAGGGAAACCATATTTGTCAATAAAACCTCCAGCAGCACCTGCATATTCAAAGTGAGTTTTGTTTTTAAAATCTAATATTTTAGGTTGAATTATCGCTACCGTAGGCTGCTGATCAAAGATTCTTTCAATTGGATCAAGCCAATTTTCGGTTACTTCTATATCAGAGTTTACAAGTGCGAGATAAGGTTCACTAATGCTTTTTAAGCCTTGATTATAACCTTTTGCGTATCCTCCATTGTCCAAATTTTCAATGATATTAATTTGAGGGAATTCTTTCTGGATTAAAGAAAGGGAATTATCTGAAGACTTATTATCTATGACGTAGATATTAGCTTGATTAGAATAGGCGATAATCGAAGGTAAGAATTGTTTCAACAGTTTCTCTCCATTCCAATTCAATATAGCTATAGCAAATTTTTTATTCATTGTTGTCCTTTATTACTAATGCGTTGGTAGCTCGGCAATGTTTTTAAAAATACGTATCTCATCTCATCATAATCCATTTGACAATAATAGTGGTTTAAACCATTTGTCACAAAAAGGTAATTTGCTCTAAGTTGAAAATTATATCTAGCAATTTGATCAAAAGTGTCTTGGGTAATATTTACTTCAGGTGCTTTACATTCGATTAGCACATCTATTGTTCCATTGGGTTTAAAGATTGCTATATCGTATCTCTTATTCATTCCATTGATTTTGACTACTTTCTCAACGCTAATTAACGAGGTAGGATAGTTTTTCTCAATGATTAAAAAATGAATAACATGTTGTCGAACCCATTCTTCAGGAGTGAGTAGAACAAACTTTTTACGGATAACATCAAATATTGCTAGCTTATTTTTACTATTTTTGAGGCGTAAATCAAAGCTAGGGAAATTTAGTTTTTGCATAAAGCAAATATATTTTTTCTTTAGCTATTGTACAATTAAAAAAGCGACCATAGTATTTTGGATGAAGTTAACGAGATAATAAAGAATATTAAGAATAAAAACATTGCTCCTATTTATTTTTTAATGGGGGAAGAGCCTTTTTATATAGACGTTATTGCAGACTATATTGAAGATAATGTATTGACTGAAGATGAGAAGGGGTTTAATCAAATGGTTTTGTATGGTAGAGATGTTTCTATACAAGAGATAATTTCCAATGCTAAACGCTTTCCTTTAATGGCAGAAAGACAGGTTGTGATTGTAAAAGAAGCACAAGACTTGGCTCGAACAATTGACCAGTTAGAAAGTTATGCTGTTAACTTGCAGCCTTCAACTGTATTGGTCTTTTGTTACAAGTATAAAACCTTAGACAAGAGAAAGAAAGTATACAAAGCGCTTGAGAACTCAGGTGTTTTATTTGATAGTAAAAAACTAAAGGAATATCAAATCGAGGGATGGATAAAGAAAGCACTTACTGCAAAAGGATATGCTATCGAGCCTAAAGCATCTACAATGTTGGTTGAGTTCTTAGGTACAGATCTCTCTAAAATCTCAAATGAACTTAATAAACTTGCCTTAATTCTTCCAAAAGGCAGTACAATTACTGATGATATTGTAGAGAAGAATATAGGAATAAGTAAAGACTTTAATAACTTTGAACTCATCAAAGCAATCGTGGAGAGAAATCAAGTTAAAGCTTATAAAATAGCTGATTACTTTGCTCAGAACCCTAAAAACAATCCAATTGTTTTAACTATGGGGTTAGTTTATGCTTATTTTTCTAAACTTTTACTGTATCATGGACTAAAGGATAAATCTCCTTCTAATGTTATGAAGCAACTAAAGGTGAGTCAATATGCGATAAAGGATTATGAGGCAGGGTTTAGGATTTATCCAATGAAAAGAGTAAGTGGAATGATTGGGCACTTGAAGGATATTGATTTAAAAAGTAAAGGAGTTGGAGCAAATGCTTTATCTCAGGGAGATTTACTTAAAGAAATGTTGGTTAAAATATTTAATTAAATATAGAAATTATGGCATATAAATTAGACAAGAACAAAATATTGGGTTATGCTACCTTGATCATGATCGCGATGGGAGCCCTTTTAATTTGTTTAGGCGCATTTAAGTATTCTGAAATTGCGGGATGGGGATTTACTGCCGTGGGTATTGGATTCCTTGCTATTGCATGGGTGTTTAATGCACTGAAAGGAAGAGTATAAGTTTGATAATAAAGAAGGGAAGCAATTGCTTCCCTTCTTTATTATCATACAATTACGAGTAAGGTTATACAGAAATACTGATTAATAGTCAGTATTTTTTGTTTCCTTTACTATTTTCCTGACTGTCTGTTTCTTAATCATTGCTACATTAGATTTCCAGTCTCTTTCCATTTTACAGAAAATCCATTCTTTATTGCAAATCATAGATGTTCAATGTTGTGTTGGCTTTTCAAATTCTATGAGGTATAGTGCTGCGGAGTGTATTTTGATGTGTATTCTACAATAGTTAATATAAATCCCTTCCAATAGCCTATATATTTGTAATTCTCTTTAATTTTGTTATATTATAATTCTGAGAAAGAGTAATTTATAAGATCATGTTATCACATAGGGGGAAAGGGAGAAGTTTTGGCCAAAATCTGCGTTTAGCGGTATTATTGTCTTTTGTAGGAGGAATTGTTAACGTTTGTGGATTTTTGGCATTAAAGTTAATGACAACCAACGTGACAGGCTATTTATCTAATTTTGCGCAAGAGTTCTTGTCTTTTAATAGAACAGCTATTTTGAAGTCTGTTTTGTTGTTGGTATCATTCTTTTTAGGTTCATTTATTTCTCACGTAATTCTTCAAGTACAAAAGTTGTTGTGGAACAAAGTATACTTCACTGTTCCTTTGATTCTTGAGGCAATTCTGTTAGGAGGAGTTGCTTATCTCGAAGGAGATATTCTTTCTCAATACCCTATGAAGATTGCTTATGTACTATTATTTGCCATGGGACTTCAGAATTCACTGGTGACATTTATTTCTAAGGCAGTAGTGAGAACTACACATATCACTGGAATAGTAACTGATTTAGGAATTGAAACAGCAAGATTGATTTTCTATAGTAAGAATACAGCCGTACGACGTGTATTGTTTTCTCATATCGGTTTAAAGGTTGCAATTGTCTTTTCTTTCGGATTAGGGGGGATTATTGCAGCCTATTGTTTTCAGTATTTACATCTGCGTACTTTGTATATTGGGATGGGAGTAATTTTACTGACTACAGTGTACGATTTTCTTATGGTAAAGATGATATTGGTATTAGAAGAAGGAAGGCATCTTGTGGATTGGAGTAAACGAGCTGTGATGAAAGATCACAGGCTTCACCGTATTTTAAGGAGAAGGCGATAACACTTGTTTTTTGGCCTTCTGTAAATCGCTAAGAAAAGGATAAAAAAAAATCTTGTAATTAATTTTACTCACATAAAAATTAATTACAAGATTCTGATGACCTTAGATTCCAATGTGTAATTCGTATTCATCGTCTGATTTATCTTCTAAATCATAAATAGAATTAGCTGGTGAAATAGCGCTACATGTAGAGCACACATAAGCATCAATTGATGGGTCATAGTAGTGATTTTCGTGATTGTTTTCACACGGTTCACTTTTTGCAAAAAGTAAATGTTCAGACATAATTGTGAGTTTTAAATTATGTATACAATATAGTGATAAAAAAGTGGCGAAACAAGAGGTTTAACTTGTGTTTTGTTTTAAATTTTTGTTAAAAACAACTCATAATGAAGTGATTATGTGTTTTGGAGTTGCTTTTTGTCAATGCTAAATAATCTTAATTGTAGCGAAGTGAGATTTGGACACTTTGGTTCGGGTAAAAAAAGTTTCTTAATCTCCTTAATTAATGCTATTTTTGGCTCATTCGCTATAGAGTGTTTATAGCTTAGTAATCAATAAATTCAATATATTTTACTTTATGTCAGACGATAAAAAGGTAATTTTTTCGATGTCGAAGGTGAGTAAAACTTACTCATCGACAAACAAGACTGTATTAAAAGATATTTATTTAAGCTTTTTCTACGGGGCTAAAATTGGTATTTTAGGTCTTAATGGTTCAGGTAAATCTTCCTTGTTAAAGATTATTGCTGGAGTAGATAAGAACTATCAGGGAGATGTGGTTTTCGCACCTGGGTATACCGTAGGGTATTTAGAGCAAGAGCCGCAGTTAGATGAAACAAAGACTGTGATTGAAATCGTGAGAGAAGGTGCAGCTGAGACTGTGGCTATCTTAGATGAGTTCAACAAGATTAATGATATGTTTGGTCTTCCAGAAGTGTATGAAGATGCTGATAAGATGCAGAAACTGATGGATAGACAGGCCGAGCTACAAGATAAGATTGATGCTGTAGGAGGATGGGAGTTAGATACTAAACTGGCTATTGCGATGGACGCTTTGCGTACACCTGAGCCTGATACGCCTATTAATATTCTTTCGGGAGGAGAGCGTCGTAGAGTAGCTCTATGTCGTTTATTGTTACAGAATCCAGATGTGTTGTTGTTAGATGAGCCAACCAACCACTTAGATGCAGAGTCAGTGCATTGGTTAGAGCAACACTTACAACAATATGCAGGTACAGTAATCGCTGTAACCCACGACCGTTATTTCTTAGACAATGTAGCTGGTTGGATTCTTGAATTAGATAGAGGAGAAGGTATTCCATGGAAAGGAAACTATTCATCTTGGTTAGATCAAAAAGCAAAGCGTTTAGAACAAGAGGAAAAAGTGGCTTCGAAACGCCGTAAGAACTTAGAGCGTGAGCTTGATTGGGTACGTCAGGGGGCTAAAGGTCGTCAGACAAAACAAAAAGCAAGGTTACAGAACTACGATAAGTTGTTAAACGAAGATCAAAAAGAACTTGAAGAGAAATTAGAGATTTACATACCTAATGGACCTCGTTTAGGAACAAATGTAATCGAAGCAAAAGGTGTAGCTAAAGCTTTTGGCGATAAGTTATTATATGATAATCTTAACTTTACTTTACCTCAAGCAGGTATTGTTGGTATTATCGGGCCAAATGGTGCTGGTAAGTCTACTATCTTCCGTATGATCATGGGAGAGCAACAGCCAGATGCTGGTACGTTTGCTATCGGAGATACGGTTAAAATTGCTTATGTAGACCAATCTCACTCTAATATAGACCCAGAGAAATCTATTTGGGAGAACTTCTGTGATGGTCAAGAGTTGATCATGATGGGAGGGCGTCAAGTAAACTCTCGTGCTTATTTGAGTAGATTTAACTTTGGTGGTTCTGATCAGAATAAAAAGGTAGCTACTTTATCAGGAGGGGAGCGCAACCGTCTTCACTTAGCTATGACGTTAAAAGAAGAAGGGAATGTACTGTTGCTGGATGAGCCTACGAATGATTTAGATGTTAATACATTGCGTGCTTTGGAGGAAGGTTTGGAGAATTTCGCAGGATGTGCTGTGGTTATTTCCCACGACCGTTGGTTCTTAGACCGTATTTGTACGCATATCTTAGCTTTTGAAGGAGATTCTCAAGTGTACTTCTTTGAAGGGTCTTTCTCTGACTACGAAGAGAATCGCAAGAAGCGCTTAGGAGATGTTGCTCCAACGCGTCTGAAGTATAAAAAATTAGTTCGCTAATCAAAATAGTTAAAGAGGGTGTCCCAAAAGGTCACCCTCTTTTGTATTATATAAAACGTTACTTTTCTCTTAGATTAAAAGTTCTTGCAATTAAAACGAGTTTTAGACTTATAATTTGTCATTTTTCGTTTATCAGTCTCTTTTTTAGGATGAAAATTGTTGTTTAAAGTCGATTTTTCTCTATTCTTAGTAAGTTTTCTTAAATTATGTGCAAGAGCCATCAGTCCAAATTCAATTTCGACCATTTCTAATCCTCTTAGAGTAAACCTAGTAAATTTGTTGTTGCTTTTTAGTTGTCCAAAAACAGCTTCTACTTCTACAGGTCTTTTACTTCTATGATATTTACCGCGTTCAGAGTTGAGTAATTCTCTAATATGTTGTTTTATTTGAACCAATCTATGATTCATAGAGACTGTTCTGTTTTCTGCTGCTTTATTACATAGCTCTTTTAACGAGCATTTCAAGCAGTTAGAAGCTTGATACAGATGTATTTTTGACGCAAAACCAGTGGTGGTGTATTTAGTACTACTTCCAATATTAGGTAGCTTTTCTCCATTTGGACATAAGATGTAATCAAACAATTTATTGTAGTAAAGATTGTGTTGTAGAAAAGGGTTGTTCTTCCAAGCTCTTTTCTGTTCCATATGAAAATAATTAAATTTCACATAGGGCGTTATTTCTCTTTCAAGTAAATACAGATAATTCTCTTCGCTACCATACCCAGCATCTGCTACAACTTCTTTACTTTGTTGTGCATAGGTTTGTTCAAAAGTCTCTAGATGATTGATTAAGGTAGTGGTGTCAGTTGATTTTTGTGCAATAGTATAATGTGTAATAAATTGATTTTCAGTACTTATTTGAGTATTGTAGGCAGGTTTAAGTTGCCCGTTTTTCATGTGATCTTCTTTCATTCGCATAAAAGTAGCATCTGGATCTGTTTTACTATAACTATTTCGAGTACCTAAAGTTTCTAGTTGTTGTTCGTATTTTTGCAAGCGAGGTAAATGCTCGTCTTCTAACTGTTTGAGCTGTTTAGCTGTAGGTTTGGGTAGGTCTGCCCTATGTTTATTTAACTGAGTCACTTTTTCTTTAAGCTCTAAACTATCAATATTTTTGGAACAGTGTTCTTTTGCGAGTTCACTTTGATCCTGTTTGATTTGACCCTCTATTTCTGTGAGAACATCTTGAATTTTTGTTTCTAATTTAGCCTTGTTTTTCTCCACTGAACCACGCCATACAAAGGTGTATCGGTTAGAGCTAGATTCAATTTTTGTTCCATCAATATATTGAACTTGTAAACTAACATATTGTAATTCTTGTAACAGACGAACCACATCTGCAAAAAGCTGATGGATTTGACCTTTCAATCGCTTAGCGCGAAAATAATTAATCGTGCGATGATCAGGCAAGCTATTACCAGATAACCACATAAAATAAATGTTCTCCGTCAAAGCCCGTTCAATCTTACGCGATGAATAAATATTATTGAAATAGGCGTAGAATAAGACTTTTATCATCATACGGGGATGATAACTGGTGGTCCCTCCTCCTTTGTATTGACTTAAAATAGAACTAATATCTAACTCATCAACAACAGCATTGATAAGACGAACAGGATGGTCTAGAGGAATTTTAGAAAAAATATCTTCAGGAAATAGACTCGGCGATTTTAAACTTTCAGATTTGAACATTATATTTGTCTTTCTTATTGTTTGGTTGCACCTTGAAGATAATTATTTTTGAGGACAAACAATGAAAAAACCCCGCCTTTTTTAGACGGGGTTTTGTTTTTTAGGCTTTTTAGACAGCCTCTTTTTTTAGCAAAAGCGATTTTTAAACGTGTACTTGCAATAGGGATTTATAAGGATGCAGTTTATTTATCTGCGTTAACATAAAAATAGAATACTAATGAATATAGATGTATTGCATATCAATGCCAAGTCAGCCGAGGGAGAACCGGCTATTTTTAACCCTGTAGTAGTTGGGTTTTCGGATGGTACTTCTTATCTGATAGACTGTGGATTTACGTATAATTTTTCAGAGTTCAAACAAGAGTTGAGAAACTTGGGGTTAATGATAGCGGATTTAAAGGGGATCATTATTTCGCATGATGATATAGACCATTTGGAAGGACTTCACTGTTTTAAGAAAGAATATATCGATTTAGAAGTGATAAGCAGTGTGGAAGAAGCAGATTCTGTTTCAGGAAGGGTTGATGCTGAGCGTTTAGTACAAGTTAGAGAGAGCTTGAATCACATTCCAGAAGAAATGAAACAATGGGTAAATAACTTTATTGTTGAATTAGAAGCAGTAAAGCGATTTGAGGTGACGAGTACCTTAGTAGATGGGCAGTTTTTTAAGGATACGCTACAGGTAATAGCAACTCCTGGACATACTAAAGGGCATCTTTCGTTCTTTGATATTGAAACACGTACATTAATTGCGTCTGATGCAATAGTAGTTGAAGACGGTGAGTTTAATATTGCAAACCCACAATTCACACTTGATTTACCAGCAGCTTTAGCTTCTGTTAGAAAATTGAAAGAATTAAATCCAGAGCGTATTATATGTTTTCACGGCGGTATGGTGGAAGAAGATATTGAAGGAAAATTAAGTAGGCTTATCGAAAAGTTTGAATAGCAATTAACAAAAAGAATAAAGGCGACTGATTTCAATCAGTCGCCTTTATTTTTATACTATTTCTTCTTATAAGAATGTGATGAATACATTTAAAATTAACGCGTTCAATATATCAATAAAGAAAGCTCCTACCATAGGTATAATTAAGAAAGCCTTATAGGAAGGTCCAAATCGATTCGTTACGGCTTGGATGTTTGCAACAGCAGTTGCAGTTGCTCCAAGTCCAAAACCACAATGACCAGCACTTAATACAATGGCGTCGTAATCTTTTCCCATGACTCTGTAGGTGATGTAGTAAGCAAATAACCACATCATTGTCACTTGGACTAATAGGATAAATAAAATAGGTAATGCTAAATCGATAATTAACCAAAGCTTTAGCGACATCAATGCACATGCAAGGAAAATAGAAAGGCCTACGTTACCTAATATATCAACAGGTTCATTGTTTATCTCTAATTTAAACATGTGTGCTAAAAGGTTGCGAATAATCACGCCAATAAACAAACACCAAACGAATGTAGGTAGCTTAAAGCTGTATTGAGCATTCCAGTCAGAAAGTGCATTTCCAAGAACTAAACAAACAGCGATAAGAGTTACGGTTAACATTACTGATCTATAGGTAACTTTCTCAGTAGGAAAGGCCTTGTCCGTCATTTCGTGTGTGTCTTCTCTGTGTCTAATTTCCTCAGGACTTAGTTCCTCTTTATTGTTTTTCTTTAATAATCTGTAAGCTAATGGACCTCCAATAGTTCCTCCGAAAATTAAACCAAAAGTAGCACATGCCATTCCAATTTCTTCAGCACCTAACAATGGTTTGCCACTTGCCATAAAATCTTTTGCCCAGCCAATTGCCGTTCCATGACCACCTGTAAGTGTAATAGAGCCAGCTATCAACCCGAATCGAGGATCTAAACCAAGTAATGTGGCTAAGGCTGTTCCTAAACCATTTTGAAAAATAATAAAAACAGCAGCTACAACTAAGAAGACGATTAAGGCTTTACCTCCTTTGATTAATTTTGCAAAGTCAGCATTTAAACCAATTGTAGCAAAGAACACGTACATCATAGATTCTTGAAGCTCTTTGTGGTAAGTAAATTCTATCTTGAAAATAGCAAAGATCGCCCAGCTAATTAAAGCAATTAAAAATCCCCCTACTACAGGCTCTGGAATATTATATTTAGTAAAAAAGTTTATTCTGTGTACGATAAAACGGCCTAAAAGTAAAACAAGACAGGCAAGCATTAAGGTTTCGTATATACCAAATTCCATAAAAAAGTAATTTATTATTGTGGATACAGACTATGTTTATATCAAAGACTGCTCCACAAATATAAATAAACAAGTTTCTAATCAAAGAAATAATAGGTGTATTTTACATAGTTGCTAAAAGTTTAGTATCTATAGTTACAAATTGGTAATAGATGAGAGTTTTGTTTGGTGGAATATGAGTGAGTAGAAGTCTATATAAAAAAAGTAATGAAAGTTTTTGTGATACGTGTTAAATAACTATTTTTGCGCATGCAACACAATGTACTTATTTTAGATTTTGGATCGCAATATACTCAGTTAATTGCGCGAAGAGTTCGAGAATTAAATATTTTCTGCGAAATCTTACCTTATAATGATTTACCAGCAGATTTAACAGAATATAAAGCTGTTATTTTATCTGGTAGTCCTTTCTCTGTACGCTCAGAAGAAGCGTTACATTCAGATTTGTCAAATATTAAAGGAAAAATGCCTTTATTAGCTGTTTGTTATGGAGCACAGTATTTAGCTCATTTCTTTGGTGGTGAAGTAGCACCTTCAGATACCCGAGAATATGGAAGAGCGAACTTGGACTTTATAGCAAATGATAGTTTCTTGAAGGATATTCCTCAGAATAGCCAGGTGTGGATGAGTCATAGTGATACAATTAAAGTATTACCTACCAATGCAGTTTTATTAGCAAGCACTAAAGATGTAAAAAATGCTGCTTATAAAATTGAAGGAGAGGATACTTATGCTATACAGTTTCATCCTGAAGTATACCACTCTACAGATGGAGCTCAGTTACTTAAAAATTTCTTAGTTGATATCGCAGGAGTTAAGCAAGACTTTACACCAAGTGCTTTTGTTGAAGAAACAATTGAAGACTTAAGAAATAAAGTAGGTAGCGAAAAGGTAGTTTTGGCATTGTCAGGAGGTGTAGACTCTACTGTAGCTGCTGTATTATTGAACAAAGCTATCGGAGAGAACTTATACTGTATCTTCGTAAATAATGGACTATTGCGTAAAAACGAGTTCCAAAATGTATTAAACCAATACAACGGAATGGGCTTGAACGTAAAAGGAGTAGATGCTACAGATAGGTTTATGGATGCATTAGCAGGATTAGATGATCCAGAGCAAAAGCGAAAAGCAATCGGTCGTGTATTTATCGAGGTATTTGATGATGAAGCTAAGTTGATAGAAGATGCTACTTTCTTAGGTCAAGGGACAATTTATCCAGACGTAATTGAGTCTATCTCTGTGAAAGGACCTTCTGCTACAATTAAATCACATCACAACGTAGGAGGGTTACCTGACTTTATGAAATTAAAGATTGTGGAGCCTCTTAGAATGTTGTTTAAAGATGAGGTTCGCAGAGTAGGAGCTTCATTAGGTATTGATCCTGAATTATTAGGAAGACACCCTTTCCCAGGTCCTGGATTAGCGATTCGTATTTTGGGAGATATAACGCAAGAAAAAGTTCGTTTATTGCAAGAAGTAGATGCTATCTTTATCAATGGACTAAAAGAGCATGGGTTATATGACAAAGTATGGCAAGCAGGAGCTATTCTTTTACCTGTTAATAGTGTAGGAGTGATGGGAGATGAACGTACTTATGAAAAAGTGGTAGCTCTTAGAGCTGTTGCTTCTACAGATGGTATGACAGCTGATTGGGTACATTTGCCTTATGAGTTTTTAATGGAGATTTCAAATAAAATTATCAATAAAGTTAAAGGGGTTAATAGAGTTGTATATGATATAAGCTCAAAACCACCTGCAACAATTGAATGGGAATAATTTAGATTATATCAATAAGTCGCTGTAACTTTGGTACAGCGACTTTTCGTTTATTTTAAAAAAAATTGCAAGATGAGAAAGAACTTTATCGCTGCATTAGCAGCATTTATGATATCATTTACTATGAGTGCACAAGACAGTTCATTTGTGCAATATAGAGTTGTAAAAGGTGATACTGTAAGTAAAATAGCCAGAGAATACAGTATTTCTGTAAAGGATATTTTAACTTATAATCCCGATGCAAAGAATGGTATCAAAGAAGGAGGTTTTATACTTATCCCAACCAAAGAATTTTTAAATAACGATAATCAGTCGTCAAAACTTATTGCTAATTCAACTTCAAAATCAACGCAAGATTATGAAGATAAAACGCATTATGTTCAACCTAAAGAGACATTGTACGGTATTAGCAAAATGTATAAAGTGACCGTAGATCAACTTTATCAGTGGAATCCAACTCTAAAACAGGAGGGACTGAAAGCTGAAAGTATTATTGTGGTTGGTCGTCAAAGACAGATTGCTCGTGCAAAAGATGTAACAGGTAGAGATAAGTCAACCCCTAATTACAACGGTAAGTTGATGTCATCTTCTGCTGATACGATTAAAGATATCTCTAATATTTATTACAAATACATCGATGTTGAACCACAGTCTACCTTATATGGTTTAGCTGTTTTATACAATACGACAATTCAACGCTTAATGGAGCTGAATCCAGAGTTAAAAGATGGCTTAAAAAGTGGTCAGAAGATCAAAGTACCTGCATTTGGATTTAAAGATGAGGTAATTGAGGTAACACCTATCGCGCCACAAGGAGGTGAAGTGCCAGAGTATATAACGATAAAAGTTAAACCAAAGCAAACGCTATACAGTATTTCTCGCGAATACGACTTATCTATTACAGAGCTTGTAGAATTGAATAAAGAATTATTGAGTTCTGGGTTGCAGGTAGGTATGGAGCTAAAGGTGCCAAATGTAGCAGGTATTGTTCAAGATGTGGAAGAAGAAGGTAAGGAGGATGTTGTCTTTGCTGGAGAGTTTGCAAATCTTGAAGAATCACTCTATGTTAAACAAAGTAAAGAGATTGCTTTGTTATTGCCTTTTAACATAAGTCGATTAGGTGAGAGTGTAGAGGGGAAATTGTCGTCTGATAATTTCTTGAATATGACGTTAGACTTTTATTTAGGTGCTAAGTTGGCTATTGAAAAAATAGAGGATTTAGGATTGCCTTTAACTGTAAATGTGTATGATTCAAATGAGAGTAAGAACTCATCTGCAATACTTGATTTAATTAAAGCAAAAAGCTTTGCTAATACAGATGTAATTATTGGGCCTTTCTTTCAGACTAATGTAGAGCAAACCGTTCAGAATTTACCTAATAAGGATATTGTCGTAGTTTCGCCTCTATCGAATGAAAAGTTAATTGCTTCTGATCAGTTAATTCAAACAATGCCTTATGCAGATGTATTGAAAAAAGAATTGTTGGATTATTTCATCAAACAGCCAGATGTGAAACTAACTGTTATTGTTGACCCAAAACGCACTTCTACCAAAGAATTTATGACTAAGTATTACAGTCATGTAAAAACGATTAATACAAGTGCATTGAATGATATTGACAAGACTTTAGTGTCAGGTAAGAACAATGTGTTTGTTTTAGATTCTGGAAGTATTGAATCAGCAAGTTTGTTGGTGAATAAATTGAAAAGACGAGTAAAAGATTTTAATATTCAGATTGCTACCCTTGACAAAGGTGAAGTGTTTGAGAATAGTGAAATTGATATCCAGAGTCTAATAGATTTAAAATATACTTATCCTTCTGTTACTCGCGATAGTAACAATTCGTTAGAGGAATCTAATTTTCAGAATCTCTATAAAGAAAAGTATAATGTACTGCCAAGTAGATTTGCGACAAGAGGGTATGATGTCATGTACGATGTGATTATGAGATCATTCCAAAAAGGTGGATTCAAAAGCACATTCAAGTATAAAACGCATGTAAACGAGAATAAGTTTGAATATAGTAAAAATCCAGAAGGAGGAATCCGCAATACGGGAGTTTATTTGTTGCAGTATACAGAAGACTTAACAGTTAAACAATTGCAATAAATGCTCGACAATCAAAAGTACTTAGTTGAACTTGCTCATGCTAAAATGCCCTTTGGTAAATATGAAGGGAAGTATTTAATCGATTTACCTGAATATTATATTGTGTGGTATCACAATAAGGGGTTTCCGAAAGGAAAGTTAGGAGAGCAAATGGCATTGATTTACGAGTTAAAGCTCAATGGTCTGGAGATGTTATTAAAAAATATCCGCAGTAACTATAAAAAATAAAGAACTACTTTTTAAGTAGTTTTTTTTATACTATCAAGACTGTCAAATAATTGCTGTGATAGTCTTATTTTAGTTTTAAAAAGGATTGATTTTTTTTAAATAATTAGTAATAATAAGGTGTTTTTTGCTTTTTTAGATTAATTATTTAGTTACACTTGTTTGATTTGTCAAATTGCTAAAAAACGACTTAAAAAACTACTTAGTTGTTATTTTATGATAGCACGAGTAATATGTTTGAAAGCTTTATAAACTAAAAAAGACAAGAATTAATTGTAAATTTGCACTGTAAAAATCGATTGATTATGATGAATATTCCTACTTCAAGCCAACCACGTGTGGTTATTATTGGTGGTGGTTTTGGAGGACTTTCGCTCGCTAAAAAATTGAAAAATAAGAATTTTCAAGTAGTCTTATTAGACAAGCACAATTATCATACTTTTCAACCGCTATTGTATCAAGTAGCAACAGGAGGTCTTGAGTCAGGATCTATTGCTTATCCAATACGAAAAGTGGTACAGAAGTTAGATGAAATTTATTTCCGATTAGCTGAAGTAGAACGCATTGATACAGTTAATAAGAAAGTGATTGCGGATATAGGAACAATATTTTATGACTATGTTGTAATTGCTACAGGTTCTAAAACTAACTTCTTTGGAAATGAGGAGATCAAGAACAATAGTATGGCGATGAAAACGATTCCTCAATCATTGAATATTCGCAGTTTAGTGTTGGAGAATTTTGAATCTGCTTTATTGACAAACGATATTAATGAGCAAAAAGCATTAATGAATTTTGTTATTGTTGGGGCTGGACCTACAGGTGTAGAGTTAGCTGGTGCATTAGCAGAGATGAAGAAACACGTCTTGCCTAAAGATTATCCTGATTTAGATTTTAGAAAAATGACTATTAACGTTATTCAAGGGGCAGGAAAAGTTTTGGATGCTATGTCAGATAAATCTTCTAAAGCTGCTGAGAAATTTTTAGATAAGTTAGGAGTGAATGTTTGGCTGAATGAGATAGTTGTCGGCTATGATGGAAAGACTGTCAAGACTAAATCTGGTAAAGAATTTCAAGCAGAAACAGTTATTTGGACAGCTGGGGTAATGGGAGCACCTGTAGAAGGATTTGATGCTACAGTTATCCAAAGAGGTAATCGTATCAAGGTTAATGAGTTTAATCAAGTAGAAGGTTTTACGGATGTATTTGCAATCGGTGATGTCGCTACAATGATGACAGAAAAAACACCAATGGGGCATCCGATGATGGCTCAACCTGCTATACAACAGGGTGATTTGTTAGCAAAGAACTTAGAGCGCTTGAAAGAGAAGAAACCGCTAAAGCCATTTGTGTATAATGATAAAGGGTCTATGGCTACAATAGGTAGAAATAAAGCTGTTGTAGATTTACCTAAATTTCACTTTAACGGGTTTTTTGCTTGGTTCGTGTGGATGTTTGTTCACTTGATGTCATTGATTGGATTTAGAAATAAATTGGTTGTATTCTGGAACTGGTTGTATAACTATTTAATGTTCGATAGACAAGCGAGGTTAATTGTCAGACCTTATAAGAAGAAAAATTCAGAGAGTTTTGACAATAATTTAGCTAAGTAAATAATATAAATAAGGATATCTAAACAATAGGTATCCTTTTTTTGTGCACATAATCTTGCTTACTACACTCAATTATTTTCTTATTAGCAGTTTTGCGAAGTCGGATATAGCTATTAAAAGTTGATGTCAATGGAATAACAGTGTTTTGATATGGATAGAGATGCGAAGTAGTCAATTGATAGTATCAATTGAAGTAGCAAAGTAACAAGCTGTAATTTAATGTCTATTTCAAGTACTGCTAAAGCTCAAAGATAAAGTTAGTCCTACATCAAGTGTTTCTTCTTTAGATCATAGTCAATTAGGAATCAGTACTATTTTGGTCGCACTTTCTTGAGGTATCCTTGCGGTTTGCTGGGGGTGTCCTTGCTAAAACACCCCTTGCGGGCAGTAAAACTGCAAGAAAGGTGCAAGAAAGACCTAACAAACCACTGTTTTATTTTGTGTTCAGTGGATTTACATTTAATGCGAAAGTTGTATCGTCAACAGGGATGAATGAAGTTTTATTGAAAATATCCTTCGGTAGCAGACAAGTTTATATATCGTCGAATAGCTATATAGTGGTATTAAGTGCTTGTTTTGCCATGCGATTTTTAGGTATAATCTATGGTGTTAGTATCCGAAATACAACTGCTTGTAGCGGATTGAAGATTTTGGTTGACTATAAGACTTGTAATATTGCATTGTGTATAGTATAAGGGACTATCTTACATTTAGATTGTCGATTCAGTGCGATGCTTCATTGTAGTCATAAGAATAGATGTCTATAAGGAAGTTGATTTTACTTCTGAATTATCAGTTTTATAAAGGGGTGTTTTTTTATCGTAGTTTATTAATAGTGCAAGAAATTTACTGTACGAACGCAGCCCTTCTTTTTGATTATTTGCTTTTAAGAATAGATGATAGAAGTTTTTGAAAATTTCGTCTGTAAAGTTTTTGTGTTGTTGCCAAAATACCGTATTCTCATTTACATTGACAAGTACACCAGAGGATATTCTCTGTACTATTGATTCGAAAGATGCACTGTTTGTTTTATGTAGTTCACTTAAACAAAATCTCAAAGCAAAGATATTTGCGGCATATTGGTAGATTAGCTCGTCTTGCTTGGAAGTAGCGAGAAATCCAATAAAGTTTGCATCAGATTCTCTTGCGTAGCCCATTTGGTGTGAGATTTCGTGTGATGCGGTTACAATCATGGTAAGCTTTGGTATTTTGTTGTTTACTTGAGCTTCAATAGTGAAAGGATTTATATATCCACCAAAACCAGCGTATGTCAATGGAATGCTGTATAGTGAAGAATTGATACTCGTATCATAGAAATCAAACAACTTTGTATCTATAGCTACTTTTTCCAATCCGTATTTAGAGTTTTCATATATTTCTTTGATGTCTTGGTTGTTAATTACTGCAACAGTACTGTCTTTTGTTATTTGCAACTGTTGTGCATTTACTGTGTTGATGATCTTATGGCTTAGTTTGATAAGGTCTTCTTCTGTATAGGTAATTGCAATATCGAGTTGATTTTGTAGGGGGATACGGTAATTATTTAACCCCCACATTAGATTGAAAGCGAGGTAGAAAATCACATAGCACTTAGTTGCCAAAAGAATAAATAAGTAAGCTTTATTTCTTATACTCGTGTTCGCTTTAATTGTTTTAATGATTTTAAGTAATAAGTAGATGCCTAAAACAAAATAAAGTAGATCTCCGATAGAAAAGGGGATTGCAGATGTCATTTTATTCAACAGCTTGCTGTAGGATAAGTAAAAACCTTCAGAATAGTATTTCTCGACAACTGCTGTATTTTGAGTGAAAAAGTAAAACACAATTTTACTGATGATATACAAGAGCACCCAAAAACTTAATTTTTTCATATTATTTGATATATTATAATTTAGAATAAATAAAAATAAATATATTTGTTCTATAAATCTGTAGTTAGATGAGTAAAGTTAAGAAAGGAGAGAATACAATCTTTATTTGTGAAGGAAAAAAATGTTGTAGGTATAATGAGGAAACGAAAAGTTGTTTCAAAGAGTTAATTGAGGAGAAAGGGTTAGAAGGAGGATATTCTATCTGTAAGATGAAGTGTCAGGGGATGTGTAAAAAAGCTCCTGTTGTGTATCTATCGGCTCATGATAAGTACAAAAAAGAGGTCTGTAAGAAAAAGGCCAAGAAAATATTTGAAAAATATATTGAGATTTAAATTTTCTTTTTCATCGTTAATAGAAGGCGAGCTTAGATTTTAAGCTTGCTTTTTTTGTTGATTGAATTGTCGGGGTATTCGCTAAAAAGAGAATATATATTTTTATATTTGTTTATTACTTCTGCTATGCTTTAAAATATTCAGGATTTGTAATCGTTATGATAAAATAAGTATTGCAGGAGCAATCAAAAAGGAAGTTGTTTTCATGATAAAGAAATATTTGTTATTAACTTCGTGTTTATTGACTCAGTTTTTAGTTTATGGTCAAAAGAAATACGAAGAATTAACTAAAGAAGATTATCTTAAAGATTTTGATGTGTTAGTTGATGTTATAAAACAACAACACCCCAATCCCTATCGTTTTATAAGTGAACAAGATTTTAATTCTTCAGTTAAAAAGTTGAGAAGTGAGTTAGAGAAAGACGCAAGTTATTCTAAATTTTTACTGTCAAACCCTTTACCGTTGATAAAAGATGCTCATTCTGGGTTAAGTACTGACTTAATGGTGTTTGAAGATTTTTCGAAAACGGCTACTTTTTTCCCTTTTAGCACAGTTGTTTTTAATGAGAAGGTATTTGTTAATCAGTTTAACAAGTATATTCCTGCCGGAGCAATTATCGAAAAGGTAAATGGCAAGTCAGCAAAAGAATTATTGGACAATATTAGAATAAGCTCTGATGGATTAATCGATGTGGTAAATGCCAAAGACTTTTCGCTTTATGTTTCATTAATGTACAATGGGATAGAGGAATATAGGATTGAATATAGAGAAAATCTGGAGGATGATGAGTTAAAGGAGATTACTGTAAATTCAGTTAACTACGCAAGGAGTTATTATAATTCACAGAAATCGATATTTCCCATTGATCTCATTAGCTATTCATACGGAATATTTGGTCAAGAGATTAATAGTGAAACTTATGTATTGACGATTAAAACATTTGGTTTTTCTGAGGAGTATGCCTATCATAAATTGAGTACTTTCTTTGAGCAATTACAATCCAAAGGTGTCAAGAATTTAATTATTGATATACGAGGTAATGGAGGTGGTTTACTCAGTAATATTCCGCTGTATTACTCTTTTATATCTAAGGATAAAATGTTTAAGAATACATACCGCTATGCAACTAAGGTTCTCGATATCAAAGTAAGAGAGAATTTAGTGGATAGCAATGGTCGTCAATTTTCTGAAATGGATATCAAGAACATGGATAACTTCATGTATCAACGTTATGATGAAGTAGAAGGGGAGGATTACTATTATGGAAATAATAGGTTAGATGAATCTTACGTGGAGAACTACCCTCGAGATAGAAAGGCCTTTGATGGTAAAGTGTATCTATTGATAGATAATAATACTGTTTCTGCTGCTACTTATTTTGCATCTTTGTTTAAGGAAAATGACAGGGGAGTGATAGTGGGGCAAGAAACGCGAACTTGTAGTAATTTTACAACTGCTTCTTGGTTTATCAACTATAAGTTGCCCAATACCCAAACAATAGTTGATTTGCCGCGTTCAGAAGTTTTCTTCAATGATAAAATTGAGAAAAGTAAAGGTTGTAGAGGTGTTATTCCTGATTATCAGATAACGGAAGATCAGTTTTACGAAGGATTGTTAGAAATGGAAGATCCAGAATTGAAATTCGTTTTGAAGTTAATTCAAAAGGAAAGTGAATTGATAGGAAGTGTAAAGAAATAATAAAAATAAAAGTTCGCTGTATAGTGAGCTTTTGTTTTTAATACTATTTTTGAGTTCTTTCCTGTTTAAGGAATATTAAAGTATTAGATGTATACTATATATTAATTTAGAAATCCCTAAATTTGAAGAAATATAATTTGAATAAGAACAACTAATAATATGAGTCAAGAAGTAAGAAATTTAGAACCAAAACAACTTTGGAATAAGTTTGCTGATCTTAATGCAGTACCTCGTCCTTCTAAGAAAGAAGAAAGAGTGATTGAGTTTATGATGAACTTTGGTAAAAGTTTAGGATTACCTACTATCAAAGATGAGGTAGGAAATGTGATCATCAAAAAACCTGCAACTGCAGGTATGGAGAATAGAAAGACAATTGTGATGCAATCGCATTTGGATATGGTTCACCAAAAAAATAACGATACTGTTTTTGATTTCGATACTCAAGGTATTGAAATGTATATAGATGAAGATTGGGTACGTGCAAAAGGAACTACTTTAGGAGCTGATAATGGTTTGGGAGTAGCAACTATTATGGCAATTTTAGAGAGTACAGATATTCCTCATCCTGCTATTGAAGCTTTATTTACGATAGATGAGGAGACTGGAATGACTGGTGCAAAAGGTTTAAAAGGAGGTTTGTTAGAAGGAGAGATTCTTTTGAATCTTGATACAGAAGAAGATGATGAAATTGATATCGGATGTGCTGGTGGTGTAGATGTAACAGCTTCAGCAGAATATGATGAAGAAGATACGCCGGAAGGGTCTGTAGGATATCGCATCACAGTTAAAGGTCTGAAAGGTGGACATTCAGGTATGGATATTCACAAAGGACTTGGTAATGCGAATAAGATTATGAACCGTTTGTTGTTCGATTCTTTTGACAATTTCGGACTGCAGATTTCGAAGATAAAAGGAGGAAGTTTGCGAAATGCTATTCCTCGTGAAAGTGTTGCAGATGTTATTATAGCAGGGGTTTACGATGAGGCTTTTGTATATGATATGAACCTTGTAGTAGATGAGATCAAAGCAGAACTTCACACAGTAGATCCTGATTTTACAGTTGAGTTCGAGAAGTTATCAGCAGAGGATATGCCTAAGAAAGTGATGCCTTCTATGGCGCAGTATTTCTTTGTGCGTTCTATGTATACTGCTCATAATGGTGTTTATAGAATGAGTCCTGATTTTGAAGGTTTAGTAGAGGCTTCAAATAATATTGCAAAAGTAGATTTAGCAGATGGGAAATTAGTAGTTAAATGCTTGACGAGATCTTCTGTAGAGTCTTCGAAATTAGATGTTGCTAATAGCTTAAGAGCTGCATTTGAGTTAATGGGATGTGAGGTAGAGTTTTCTGGGTCTTACCCAGGATGGAGCCCTAATCCAGATTCTGAAATACTTGACATCATGGTGGATATTTATGAGAAACAAAATGGAAGTAAGCCAGATGTTGTAGCGTGTCACGCAGGATTAGAATGTGGTATCTTGGGAACTCATTACCCGGAAATGGACATGATCTCTTTTGGTCCTACAATTAGAGGAGCTCACTCTCCTGTAGAAAGAGCGAGTATTTCTTCAGTACAGAAATATTGGAAATTTGTTTTAGAGATTCTAACTAAAATTCCTGAAAAGAAATAATATAGCAGAATAGTTATATAAAAAGGAACTTCATTTATGAAGTTCCTTTTTTTGTTTTATAGGTAAATTAACGTAATATCTTGGTTATCTATATTTATTTTTGTTAAAAATGCCAATAGGTTACTTATCTTTGCGCTTTAAAGTTATGATTAGGTATGAAAAATATTTTGGGAAAATTATTTGGGGTGTTTGTCCTGTTAAGTGTTGTAAACTCGATTGGACAAGAAGTTAAATTGCCGTTTATATTATCCAAAGACGACACTTCTATATTTTTAAAATTGCCCTTTGACAATCAAATTGATAGTTTGTTGTTTTTCTTTGATACAGGTGCGGGAATTGCCATGGTAGATTCAACTGTTGCTCGCGAAAGGGGATTTGAAATTAATAGTAGTATTAATGTAAGTGGAGCTGGAGGAAAGAAAAGTTATGATATGATGAAGGGAAGGGGTATCAGTTACAGTTAGGTAACAATGTCGCTATAGATAATGTGTCTATTGTTCTTGATGATCTTTCGAGGTTAACAGCACTGTATGAAAAGAAATTTGACGGAATTATTGGGGCTACTATTTTAGATAGGTATCTAACTAAAATTGACTTTGGTACGCAGACGATGAGTTTATATGAATTTGGTACCGCTTTAGACTATAGCGCTTATCAGAAATTACCTATTGAATTTTACGGTGGGAATATACCTAAACTACCCATTGTTTTCGAACTTTCAAATGGAGATAAATTTGAAGGTGATATTCTATTTGACAGTGGGGCAGGAGTGACACTTATCGTGAATAGACCTTATAAAGAACAACATCAGCTGTATGACAAGTTAGAACAGAAGATTACTTATACAGGTAACAATCTTAGTAATAAGACATTTTACGAGAAAGGAATAATTAAGAATATCCAATTAGGAGATTATAAAATAGAAAAAAGCGATATGGCAATTTCCTTATCGTCAGATGAAGCAGGTGTAAGTGCTGCAGAGGGAATCGTCGGTATAATGGGGAGTGAGATTATCCACAGGTTTGACTTGATTCTCGACTATAATTCTAAGGTGATTTACATCAAGCCAAATCAGTTGTTTAGTAAGGAGTTTAAGCCATTGATAAACCCAATCTCTTTTAAATATAGTAGCGATAGAAGTCAAATTATGATTGCCAGTATTATAGAGACTACTGATGCCTATAAAAAGGGGTTAAGAGAAGGGGATATAATATTAGCCATTGATGGTTTTACTTCGAATGATTTTTCGGATTACGAAAAGATATTGAGAAAAGAGAACACAAAGGTGAAGGTTAAATACATCGATTCAAATGGAAAAGTAAAGACAGTTAAGCTTTCTTTGACAAGAATACTTTAATAGCCTTTACAATAGATAAAGGTGAGTTTTTTAGCTCTATTCCTTTATAAATTTTGTCTAATAGAAAAAATTAATGTTTAATTAAGAATTAAATGTACTGATTTTAGTATTTTAGACGTTATAAAAATTAAAACTCAGTTAAAATGAAAAAATCACTTCTTGCTATAGCATTAGTAGCAGCTTTTGCTACTTCATGTGGAGAGAAAAAACAAGACACAAAAGACGTTCAAGATAATGCTAAAACAGAACAAGTAGCTGAAGCTAACTATACGTATGGATTAGAATGGACAGCATTTAAAACACCAGGTAAAGTTGGAGTAAAAGGGCAGTTCAAAGACATTAAGTTAATTGATGCAAACGCAAGTGCTGCTACTGTTACAGAGGGATTAAGCGATGCAAAATTCGTAGTTGTAACATCGTCTGTTTTTACTAATGACGCAGGTAGAGATGAGAAGTTGAAAATGGAGTTCTTTGCAAAAATGCTTGGAAATATCAATGGTTATTTTGGAGAGTTTAAAGATGGTAAGGTTGTTGTAAATATTACAATGAACGGTATCAGCAAAGAGAAAGAATTCTCTTATGAGGAGAAAGATGGTGTGTTGAAACTAAACGGAGCTATTGATATTTTAGCTGATTTCTCTGCAAATACAGCATTTGACAGTTTACATGAAGCATGTAAAGATCTACATGAAGGTAAGACATGGTCTGATGTTGAGCTTTCTATAGAGATTAAAAAATAATTTTACATATATTTGGTAAAAAGCGAGAGGGATAGTGAATTATCCCTCTTTTTTTTTAACTTTGCATTCCAAATTAATTATCTGTATTTTAAAGATATGATAGATAGATTACAAATTATAAAGCAACGTTTTGATGAGGTTTCTGATTTGATTATTCAACCAGATGTAATTGCTGATCAAAAACGTTACGTGCAACTAAATAAGGAATATAAAGATTTAAAACAGCTTGTGGAAAAACGAGCTGAGTATTTAACTCTGAAAGGAAATATTGATGAAGCTAATGAGATCATTGCAGACGGAAGTGATGCGGAGATGGTTGATATGGCAAAAATGCAACTGGAAGAGGCAAAAGAAAGATTACCTGAATTAGAAGAGGAGATTAAGTTTTTATTGATACCTAAAGATCCTGAGGATGCTAAGAACGTAATGGTTGAGGTGAGAGCAGGTACGGGAGGTGATGAAGCGAGTATCTTTGCAGGAGATTTATTTAGAATGTACACTAAATATTGTGAATCAAGAGGGTGGAGAACATCTGTAGTTGATGTAAACGAAGGAACTTCAGGAGGATACAAAGAGGTGATTTTTGAGGTAACAGGAGAAGATGTTTATGGAACCTTAAAATTTGAAGCAGGTGTACACCGAGTTCAGCGTGTTCCTCAAACAGAGACTCAAGGACGTGTTCATACATCTGCAGCAACTGTTATGGTACTGCCAGAAGCAGAAGAATTTGATGTTCAAATTGACATGAATGATGTCCGTATTGATTTATTCTGTTCATCAGGACCTGGAGGACAGTCTGTAAATACAACTAAATCAGCTGTGCGTATGACGCACATCCCAACAGGTTTGGTTGCTCAATGTCAGGATGAAAAATCACAACATAAGAACAAGGACAAAGCTTTATCTGTATTGCGTTCTCGTTTATATGAAATGGAGTTAGCGAAGAAACAAGAGGAAGATGCTAAAAAGCGTAACTCTCAAGTAAGTAGTGGAGATAGATCTGCTAAGATTCGCACCTATAATTACCCACAAGGTCGTGTGACTGATCATAGAATTGGATTGACACTTTATGATCTTGACGGTGTAATGAACGGAAACATTCAAAAAATCATTGATGAACTACAATTAGTTAGCAATACTGAAAAGCTGAAAGAAAGCGATGTATTCTAATTTAAGTTTATGATATTTCAAAACCACACTTACCTTTGTAGAGTGTGGTTTTTTTTAAACTATACTTTTATAATGACAACACAACAATTACTTGAGCAAATAAAAAAGAAGAATTCTTTTTTATGTATTGGTTTAGATGTAGATATGACTAAAATTCCTTCTTTCTTGTTGAAAGAGGAAGATCCTATCTTTAGCTTTAATAAAGCTATAATTGATGCAACACACGATGTTGCCGTTGCCTATAAACCTAATATTGCCTTCTATGAGGCGTATGGTATTAAAGGATGGGAATCACTAAAGAAAACAATCGATTATATTAATCAAAATTACCCAGAGCTGTACACTATTGCAGATGCGAAAAGGGGAGACATTGGAAATACTGCCACTATGTATGCAAAAGCCTTTTTTGAAGATATGGAGTTTGACAGTGTTACAGTAGCTCCTTATATGGGTAAGGATTCTGTTGAGCCATTTCTAACTTTTGAGAATAAGCATACTATTTTATTAGCTTTGACTTCTAATGAAGGTGCTTTTGATTTTCAAACTCAACTTATCGAAGGTAAACCACTTTATCAAAAAGTAATAGAGAAATCACAGACTTATAACAATGCGGATAATCTGATGTATGTTGTGGGAGCTACAAAGGCGGAGTATTTTAAAGAAATCAGAAATATAGTACCTCATAGCTTTTTATTAGTACCTGGAGTGGGGGCACAAGGTGGAAGTTTGCAAGATGTGTGTCAATATGGGTTAAATGATCAGGTTGGTTTGTTAATAAATTCCTCAAGAGGGATTATCTTTGCATCTAATAAAGAAGATTTTGCAGAGAAAGCGCGTGAACAAGCGTTGCTATTGCAAAGAGAAATGAGTGATATTTTAAAAGAAAGGTTATGATTGCAATGAAAGATCAGGTTGGACAGGAACATCGTTTTGAAACACTTCCAAAACGCATTGTTTCGTTGGTTCCTTCACAAACGGAAACATTATTTGACTTAGGTTTAGAAGATGAAATAGTTGGTATTACAAAGTTTTGTGTACATCCATATCACCTAAAGGCTACTAAGACAAAAGTAGGGGGTACGAAGAAAGTACACCTTGAGAAAATAAAGTTGTTACAGCCTGATATCATTATAGCAAATAAAGAAGAGAATACACTTGAAATAGTTGAGAGCTTGAAGGGGATTTGTCCTGTATGGGTAACCGATGTGGTTACTTTGGACGATAATATCCAAATGATTGAAGACTTTGGGAATCTATTTAATAAAAGAACGGAGGCGAGAAAATGGATTGATAAATTAAATTTCGCTCAGAGGGATTTTATGGATTTTGTAAAGGATAAGAATTCTTATAAGGCGGCTTATTTTATTTGGAGAGAGCCTTTTATGGTTGCTGGACGAGATACGTTTATAAACGAGTTATTAAAGTTGAATAAGTTTGTGAATGTATATGAGAATAGGGAAGAAAGGTATCCTGAAATAGAATTAAAAAAGATACGAATTCAAGGAGATCCCGAAGTAGTGTTTTTGTCATCAGAACCTTTTCCTTTTACAGAAGAACATGCTTTTGAAATAGGTAGGTTTACTCATCATGGAAAAACTGTCTTTGTCGATGGTGAAATGTTCTCATGGTATGGCACACATTTGTATAAAGCATTTGATTACTTCAAACAAATACACGAAAGGTTGTCGTGATAATAAAAAATAAAAACCGAGTAGAGGCCTATTTCTACTCGGTTTTTTATTAACTAACCCTAACTTTATGAAATCAATCATATAATGATACAAATGTCTAAAAAAAATCGGACTTAATCAGTTAAATGAATGTTATAATAATGTTATGAGTGTGTTTTGTTTAAAAAATTCCGATTTTATCAAAAATACTTTGCTTTTTTTGATCTTTATCTTTTTTATTCTTAGAGGAATTATCTGAAGTGTTTTTATTCGATGTATTTGTTGTGTTATCTTGAATTGAGAATACATCTTGAAGTAATTTATTTGATCTCGAACCTCCTATATTCTCTCTGATTTTATCTTCTTCAACAGCAATCATAGTAAACACACCAGCCATAGTTTGATTTGTAACGTAATCTGTTAGGTTGGTATTGATTTGCGAGACAAGTGGTAGTTCGTTATAAGTAGAGAAGATCTTTTCCCATACTTTATCAGCACCTACACTTGAGAGTGATTTTTCGATTACAGGAGAAAACTTTGAGTATAAAGCTTTAGTAGTACTTTCTTTTAGATAATTCGTTGCAGAGCCTTTTCCTCCAAGAAGGATATTCTTTGCATCGTTAAAAGTAATGTTCTTTACAGCGTCTACAAATATGGGTGTAGCTTCTTTCACGGCATCTTCTGCTGCGCGATTGATTAGCATTAATCCTTGGTCAGCCAAGTTACCTAAACCTAATTTTCTTAGCGTTTGGTCTACTTTCTGTACTTCTTCAGGTAGTAAAATTTTTACTAATTCGTTTTTGTAAAAACCATCTTTTTCAGTTAGTTTACTAACTTGTTGTTCAATCCCTTTATCTAAAGCTTCTTTTAATCCTTTTGCTACTTTATCTTGACTGATATTGCCAATAATGTCTGTTACTTTTTGGGCATAAGCATTCTCTGTAAGGGTAGAGCTTAAAAAAAGTGCCAAAGTGCTTAGGATAATGATGTTTTTCTTCATAGTAGATTTTTTATGTTTTATATAGTGTTTATTTTTTATAAGTATTGCTTAGCTTCTGTTTTGATTGCGGTTAAACAAATAGAAGTACTGTTAGCCATAGTTTGACTTTCCTTTATTAATAAATGTTGTAAATTCAATGGATTGTCAATATTATGTAGGTTTGAAGAACGCTGTATCAAGCTGACAATTGCATTTTTGTGTTGGGTAAGCAAAGTCCACAGTTCTTCAGAAACATATACTTGTTGTGAAATATTATACTCGTATTCTTGTGTAATGTGTTGTATCAGTGCTAAGCTATACAAAGCTTTGTCATCTGTTTGCAATTGTATTCTCAATAGTAATTTTTGCAAATCAATTCTCTCAATAAAAATAGTTAATCTCTCATAAGCTTGTAATCGCAAAGCTATTGTATCAATTGTCTTGTTGTTTTGTAGGGAATCGATGATGTATTTATCTCTTTGACTTTGTCTTTTCAGAATGGCGTCAAAATAAACATAAGATAATGCGGCAACAACCAAAGCAGGAATAGTGTAACTAATTAATTCAAGTAAAAAAGTTAAGTTCATAATGCGAAATTTTTACAAAAATAAACAATATAATACTTGGGCATAAACTTTTTTATGTATTCAAAAAACTTGTTATAAAGGGAGAGTAATTGTATTTTTGGCTTTTTATGAAAAAAGGATATGCAAAATTATATTGATCAGTTAAATGAAGCACAAAGGGCGCCTGTTTTACAAAAAGAGGGGCCGATGATAGTGATTGCTGGTGCAGGTTCAGGAAAAACAAGAGTATTGACTTTGCGTATAGCATACTTGATGCATCAAGGTGTAGATGCATTTAACATTCTCGCGCTAACTTTTACCAATAAAGCAGCACGAGAAATGAAAGCGAGGATTTCACAAATCGTAGGGAGTACAGAAGCAAAGAATTTGTGGATGGGTACTTTCCACTCGGTATTTGCGAGAATTTTGAGAAGTGAAGCTGATCGATTGGGTTATCCAAGTAACTTTTCTATTTACGATTCTCAAGATAGTCAACGCTTGATCGGGCAAATAATCAAGGAAATGCAGCTTGACAAAGATGTATATAAACCAAAGGAAATTCTCAGTAGAATTTCGTCGTATAAAAACAGTTTAGTTACAGTTAAAGATTATTTTGCAAATCCTGAGCTTCTGGAAGCGGATGCTATGAGTAAACGTCCGAGAATCGGTGATATTTACCAAAACTACGTTGATAGGTGTTTTAAAGCGGGAGCTATGGACTTCGATGACTTATTGTTAAAGACAAATGAGCTGTTGAATATGTTTCCAGATGTGTTGGCTAAGTATCAAGATCGCTTTAGATATATTTTGGTAGACGAGTATCAAGATACAAATCACTCACAATATTTGATTGTTAGGGCTTTGTCTGATCGATTTCAGAATATTTGTGTTGTTGGTGATGATGCACAGAGTATTTACGCCTTTAGGGGAGCAAATATTAATAATATATTGAATTTCCAAAAAGACTACGAGGGGGTTCAAACGTATCGATTAGAGCAAAATTATCGTTCTTCACGCAATATTGTTGAAGCGGCAAATACTGTAATTGATAAAAACAGAGTTAAACTTGAAAAGGTTGTTTGGACAGCAAATGATTTCGGACCGAAGATTAAAGTGCACCGCTCTTTAACCGATGGTGAAGAAGGGCGATTTGTAGCCTCAACGATTTTTGAGGAGAAAATGCAAGGGCAAAAAAACAACAGTGATTTTGCTATATTGTATAGAACCAATGCACAATCTCGTGCGATGGAAGATGCTTTGCGTAAAAAAGACATTCCTTATCGAATTTATGGAGGTTTATCTTTTTATCAGCGAAAAGAGATTAAAGATGTACTTAGTTATTTGCGTTTGATCATTAATCCAAAAGATGAAGAGGCATTAGTTCGCGTAATTAACTATCCTGCTCGAGGAATTGGAGCTACGACACTGGATAAACTTACTATTGCTGCAAATCACTACAAGAGATCTATTTTTGAAGTTATGGAACATATCGATAAGATTGATCTTAAGATAACTGCAGGAACAAGAGGTAAATTATCTGACTTTGTCAACATGGTTAAAGCATTTCAAGCACAAGAACAGACGATGGATGCTTATCAATTGACTGAACATGTAGTAAAGAAAACGGGACTTGTTCAGGAATTGAGAAAAGATACTACTCCAGAGGGAATTACAAGAATGGAGAATATTGAGGAGTTGTTAAATGGTATCAAAGATTTCATTGAAGGTCAAAAAGAGATTGATGGAGCAAGAGGTGCTTTAGGGGAGTTCTTGGAGGATGTTGCTTTGGCTACGGATTTAGATAAAGACAATGGAGATGATGATAGAGTAGCGCTTATGACTATTCACTTGGCAAAAGGGTTAGAATTTCCTACGGTATTTTGCGTGGGAATGGAGGAAGATTTATTCCCAAGTGCAATGAGTAAAAGTACAAGAGCAGAATTAGAAGAAGAAAGAAGGTTGTTCTATGTGGCATTGACAAGGGCCGAACATCAAGCTTATTTGACTTATGCGCAATCTCGTTACCGTTGGGGTAAATTGGTAGATAGTGATCCTTCTTGTTTTATTGATGAGATTGATGATCAGTACTTAGAGTACTTAACTCCTGTTGAGACTAATTATCGATATAAGCCTATGATGAATACTGATATTTTTGGAGATGCGGATAAGAGTAAGCTGCGATTAAAAAAACCAGTAGGAGGAACTCCTCCAGCTTATATTACGGAGAATGAAGAACCAAAAGTTGATAGAAATATTAGAAGGTTAAAGCCAATTGACAGTAGTAAGAAGGAGGTGAGTAATGTGAATAATGGAGATTTGGCAGTAGGGAATATGGTCATGCATGAGCGTTTTGGTAAGGGAGAAATTTTAAACTTAGAAGGTGTAGGAGCAGATCGAAAAGCTGAGATTAGATTTGATGTAGGAGGAATTAAAAAACTACTGTTGAGATTTGCTAAGCTACGTGTATTATCGTAAATTGTAATAAAAAGTTATGGCACAGTTTATAAAGATATATCCAGATAATCCTAATGAAAAAGAAATAGACAAGGTCGTGAAAATCCTTCGAGATGGAGGCCTTGTTATCTATCCTACCGATACGGTTTATGGGTTAGGGTGTGATATTACCAATACAAAGGCTTTAGAAAGGATCGCAAAGATAAAAGGAGTGAAGTTAGAGAAAGCAAACTTTTCTTTTATCTGTTATGACCTAAGTAATATATCTGATTATGTAAAGCAAATAGATACTTCTACTTTTAAAATTCTTAAGAAAGCCCTGCCTGGGCCTTATACATTTATTCTTCCGGGAAATAATGATTTGCCTAAAGAGTTTAAAAAGAAAAAGACAGTAGGTATTCGCGTACCTGATAATAATATTGCAAGGGATATAGTTAAGCGATTGGGAAATCCTATTGTATCAACGTCAATTTATGACGAAGATGAAGTACTTGAGTATACAACTGATCCAGAACTTATTTTCGAAAAATGGCAAAATCTTGTTGATGTAGTTATTGATGGAGGTTATGGAGATAATACAGCGTCTACAGTAATAGACTTATCTGGCTACGAACCAGAGGTTATCCGCCAGGGAAAAGGAGAAATTGATATATTATAATCAACAAAAAATTAGAATTAATTAATAAAATAGATAAAACAAGGTTAAATAGACTGTAAAATATGACAGTTCCCTATTTTAAATTAGGGGAATTCAAACTGAATTGTTATTTTTGTATCTGTTTATTTAAAAAGCTAAACGTATCACACTATGAATTTACATGAATTTCAAGGTAAAGAAATATTAGCTAGCTACGGTGTAAGAGTACAACGTGGATTAGTGGCTAACAACGCAGAAGAGGCAGTTGAAAAAGCTAAACAACTTACAGAAGAAACTGGTACAAGTTGGTATGTAATTAAAGCTCAAATCCACGCAGGAGGAAGAGGTAAAGGAGGAGGAGTTAAGTTGGCTAAAAACTTAGACGAAGTAAAAGAAATCGCTGGTAAGATTATCGGTATGGATTTAATTACTCCACAAACTCCACCAGAGGGTAAAAGAGTTAATCGTGTTTTAGTAGCTGAAGATGTTTACTATCCAGGTGAAAGCGAAACAAGTGAATTCTATATGTCTGTATTACTTGATAGAGCTAAAGGACGTAATATGATTATGTACTCTACTGAAGGAGGTATGGATATCGAAGAAGTAGCTGAGAAAACTCCACATTTAATCTTTAAAGAAGAAATTGATCCTGCTGTAGGATTACAAGGATTCCAAGCAAGAAGAATTGCTTTTAACTTAGGGTTATCTGGTAATGCTTTTAAAGAGATGGTTAAATTCGTAGATGCTTTATATAGAGCTTACATTGGAAGTGATTCTTCAATGTTCGAAATTAACCCAGTATTGAAAACATCAGATGATAAAATCTTAGCTGTTGATGCTAAAGTTACTTTAGATGACAATGCATTATACAGACAGAAAACTTATGCAGAGTATAGAGATATTACAGAAGAAAGACCTATCGAAGTTGAGGCTAAAGAAGCAGGGTTAAACTATGTTGATTTAGATGGTACTGTAGGTTGTATGGTTAATGGTGCTGGATTAGCAATGGCTACAATGGACTTAATTAAGTATGCTGGTTTTGAACCTGCAAACTTCTTAGACGTAGGTGGTACAGCTGATGCAAAACGTGTTGAAACTGCTTTCCGTATTATCTTAAAAGATCCAAACGTAAAAGCTATCTTAATCAATATCTTTGGTGGTATCGTTCGTTGTGACCGTGTTGCTCAAGGTGTTGTTGATGCTTACAAAAACATGGGTGACGATATTAAAGTGCCTATTATTGTACGTTTACAAGGAACAAATGCTGAATTGGCAAAAGAATTAATTGACAAATCAGGTATGCCTATTTTATCAGCTGTTGCTTTCCAAGAAGCTGCAGATCAAGTTAAAGTTGCATTATCTTAATTGATTTACATACACAAAATAAAAAAGAGCTATCAATATTGATAGCTCTTTTTTTTGCTTTCTACTAATGTAATTAGCGGGTCTAAAAAAAAAGAGATTACTTAATCTCTTTTTTGTTTTCCATTATTAAACTTGAATCCTGAAAGCGGTGTTTTAGGATTGTTCTTCTTACTTGAATTTGTAGTTTTAGGTCTTGACTTAGACTTATTGTCTTTATCTTCTTTTGAGTTGACAGTAGTACTTTTTTTATCTTTAGTAAAAGTTTTTTTATGTCCTTCTAAAACTTCTTTTGGATTCTTAGGGTTTTCCTTCGTACCTCTAAGGTGGATTACTAATCCATTAAGGAAATTACGCAAGATTTGATCACCACATTCTACATATTTAGGATGTTCATCATTTCTAAAGAAATTGCCTATTTCTCCTTTAGATATTCTAAAGTCAACTAATTCTAAAATCTCTACTATTTGATCATCGCGCAATTGCAATGCGACTCTCAGCTTTTTTAATATATCGTTATTGTTCATTCTCTCTGATTTTTGCAAAGGTAAGTAAAATATTTACAGTTTGTCTTTTAAAGCTTTTATTTCATCTCTTAAACGAGCAGCATTTATAAAGTCAAGATCTTTCGCAGCCTTTTCCATTTCCTTTCTTTTCTCTCTAATCATTTTTTCTATATCTGCTTTTGACTTGTATTTTATTTCATTTTCTGCAGCTTTTTGCAAGATAGCTTGTTGGTTTTCTTCATAAGTAGGTTTTAGTAAATCACTTCCAATCTTCTTGTGAATAGCCTGAGGAGTTATCTTATTTTTGGTGTTGTACTCAATTTGTTTGCTTCGGCGATAATTTGTTTCGTCAATAGTTTTCTGCATGCTATCGGTAATTTTGTCTGCATACATGATTGCTTTTCCATGAACGTTTCGGGCTGCTCTACCAACTGTTTGAGTAAGTGACCTGTGACTTCTTAGGAACCCTTCTTTGTCCGCATCCAAAATAGCTACAAGGGAAACTTCAGGTAAGTCTAATCCCTCTCTAAGCAAGTTCACTCCGATTAGTACATCAAATAATCCTTTTCTCAGATCTTGCATGATTTCAACTCTTTCAAGGGTGTCAATATCTGAGTGTACATATCTACATCTAACACCAACTTTGGTAAAGTATTTAGCAAGTTCCTCTGCCATTCTTTTGGTTAGTGTAGTAACAAGAATTCTTTCGTCTACTTCAACTCTCTCTTGTATTTCGTTGATTAGATCATCAATTTGATTTTCGGTTGGTCGTACTTCTATAATAGGGTCTAGAAGGCCTGTCGGTCTAATCAATTGCTCTACATATATACCTTCTGATTTTTGTAATTCGTAATCTGCAGGAGTGGCCGAAACATATACGACTTGATTCTGCATAGCCTCAAACTCCTCAAATTTTAAAGGTCTGTTATCTAAAGCTGCTGGTAATCTAAAACCGTATTCTACCAAGTTTTCTTTTCTTGATCTATCGCCTCCATACATTGCGTGTACTTGTGAAACTGTTACGTGACTTTCGTCAATAACCATCAAGTAATCTTTTGGAAAATAATCTAATAAGCAGAAAGGGCGAGTCCCAGGGTCTCTGCCATCCAGGTATCTTGAGTAATTTTCTATACCAGAACAATAGCCTAATTCGCGTATCATTTCAAGGTCGAAATTCGTTCTTTCTTCCAGCCTTTTTGCTTCGAGGTGTTTTCCAATTTCTTTGAAATACTCTACTTGTTTTACCATATCTTGTTGTATTTCCCAAATGGCTTTTTGTAGTACATCGGGAGAAGTAACAAACATATTTGCGGGATAGATGGTCAGTTGTGTGTATTTTTCAATTACTTGAGAAGTGTTCTTATCAAATACTTCAATATCTTCAATCTCATCGCCAAAAAAGTGAATTCGGAAAGGATCGTCTGCATAACTTGGAAATATTTCGACAGTGTCTCCTTTGATTCTAAAGTTTCCTGGTGTAAAATCAGCTTCTGTTCTTGAATATAGACTTTGAACTAATTTATGTAATAGTTTAGTTCTACTTATCTGCTGATCTAATTCTAAAGAAATAACATTCTTTTGAAATTCTGTAGGATTTCCTATACCATAAAGACACGATACTGATGCGACTACCAATATATCTCTGCGTCCTGATAAAAGGGCAGAGGTGGTGCTTAGACGCATTTTCTCCAATTCCTCGTTTATTGATAAGTCTTTCTCTATATATTGTCCTGTAACAGGTATAAATGCTTCTGGTTGATAGTAATCATAGTAAGAGACAAAGTATTCCACTGCATTATTAGGAAAAAAGCTTTTGAACTCTGAATACAATTGTGCTGCAAGTGTTTTATTGTGCGCAAGTACAAGAGTAGGGCGTTGTACTTCTTGGATAACATTGGCTACTGTGAATGTTTTACCTGAACCAGTCACTCCGACTAAAGTCTGATATTTTTCATCGTCAAGTATTCCTTTACTTAGCTTTTGTATTGCTTGGGGTTGATCTCCAGTAGGGTTGTAATCTGATTTAACTTCAAACTTCATATTCAAACGGTATAATAGAATATGCAAAGTTAGTTAATATAAAGCAAAAAAGCGCAAGAGTTACCTTGCGCTTTCTATATAAAAACAGAATGTTTTAATTTAATTAGTTGATTTTGAAAACAACTTTTCTTGCAATCTTACGAGCTGCAGCTGAATCTTTAGAAACAGCGTCATCGATTCCGTTTCCTTTAGCAGAAACTTTAGAAGCGCTAACTCCAGATTTTACAATGATATCTTTAACAGCGTTTGCACGTCTTTCAGATAATTTATTGTTGTAATCTTTGTTACCTACTGCATCAGCATATCCGATAACTTCAACAGAAGCAGATGGATTGTTTCTTAAGTAGTTAACGATAAAGTTGATTCCGTCAACAGTTGTTGGTTGAGCTTTATCAAAGTCAAAGTAAGCAGCAACATATCCTTTGTTTACTAATTCTTTGATCATTGCAGCGTCATCAGCACTAACTCCTTTGTTTAAATCACCATATTTCTCATCGATAAATTTCTCAATGTTATCAGCGATACCATTGTTGTTAGAATCGATACTTCTTCCTTTAGAATCAACTAAAGTGTTTGCAGGTGTATTAGGTTCTAAATCTAAATAATCTGGCACACCGTCATTGTCAGTGTCTTTAAGATCATTCTCGATTTTAGTTAATCTGTTAGTTAACTCAGCAATAACTTCGTTTTCTTTAGCAGCTTCAGCATACCAGTCAGCATGTTGAGCGTGTTTTCCAAGATAAACAGAAACCCCAACAGTTGCGTTGAACATAGTTCCTTGGAATACAGATCTATTAGTTGCAGTTACACCGTCCCAGTTATTGTTTTGTTGTAAACTTTGAATAACAGTAAAGTCAGCGTTTAAAGCGATTCTACGGTGAACTTTAATTTGTCCAGTTAAACCAGCCATTAAGTGTCCCATGTTATCAGTTCCACTGAATTTGTCTCCATTCATCCAAGAGTATCCCCCCCCTGCGTGTACTTGTGCATTTAATACACTAGTCCAGCTTTCGAAGTTTAATACTCTACCTAAATTTACAACTCCTTCTAAACTTGTTCTGTAGTGGTTTGTCTCAATGTCAGCCTTGTTAGTCCACTCATTAAGTCTATCGTATCCAAATGATGCTTTAACACCAAATTTGTTGTTGATACTATAACGTACACCTCCATCTAAGTGCATATTTTTAAATGTTTCTCCAGCAAATCCTGGTGAAAGAGTTCTTGCAGGTTTTGCAAAACCACCATTTAAATCAATAGACCATTTGTTATAGTCCTGCGCAGAAGCAGTACCAAATACAAATAGAGAAGCTAATAACGGTAATGTTAATTTTTTCATAGTTATCATTTTAATTTCCTTTAAAAGTAAGATTATTCATTTATCTCACTTTTTACTAATTGCTTTACAAGGCAAATATAATAGAAAGATTTTGATTATCTTTATTTTTTGAAGTTTTTTATAAAAAACACGCAGAAATTGACTAATTAAATTTATTAAAATCATATATGTCTTATATCTCAAAAATATTTGTCACTGTTGACATTGTTTTACTTAAGAAAGAAAATACTGAAGTAAAAGTACTGTTGATTAAAAGAAAAAATGAACCATTTAAAGATAAATGGGCTTTACCTGGAGGATTTGTCGATGAAAATGAAGATTTAATGGTAGCCGCAAAACGCGAATTATTGGAAGAAACTACAATTGACTGTAAAAGTTTAAGTCAATTAGGTGCTTACGGCAAACCATTTAGAGATCCACGCTCGCATGTTGTTAGTGTCGCTTATATAGGTTTAGTAGATACTAAGACGAAGGGAAAGGCTGCAGATGACGCTAAGGAATTAGATTGGTTCTCACTTGACGAATTGCCTGAGCTGGCATTTGATCATGGTGATATCTTACAAGACGCTATTAAAAAAGCCATACTTTAAAGTATGGCTTTTGGTTTTTAGATAAATCACAATTTTGTGTTTGTGATAATTTCGTTATAGTATTTTTCTCAGATTAAATTATTGATTTACATGAGAACTGTTTTTTTTAAGCATTGCTTAGAACTCTTTTTTCCATCACAAATGTTCCAAAAGGAATAATAGATGCTATACAAATTAGGGCATAAGTTTTCATACTCCACTTCTGATCAGATTTTAATACAGTTGCAAAAATAATGTATGCAATAAATAAAACTCCGTGAGCCATTCCTACTTGACTTACTAATTCAGGTTGTTTCCAAATGTACTTTAAAGGCATGGCAATAAACAATAATACCAATAGTGATAGTCCTTCTAATAATGCGATGAATTTGAATGTTTTAAGCATTTTGTGTATATTAATTGTTTGAAAGGCTAAAATAGAATTTTATGGTATATAAATTAAAAAAGGTCTAATTTTTTCCAAATTAGACCTTTTTTATATTTCAAATTGTAGACTTTCTTAGAAAGCTTGAAATCTACTATTATATTCTCTTAAATCTGCAAGATTGTGTTTGTTATCCACATCTTTGAAAAGTGATAATAAGTATTGAAGACTTTCTAAATCTGTTTTTTCTGTCGATTTCGATGCTTCTACTGTACTTTCTTCTCCTTCTTCAATTGGTTCGTCTGATGGAATTGGAATTAAAAAAGCTTGATTGTTTTCAATGTGCTCATAAGTTAATCTCAGTCCTTTTACTAAAACTGGTTTCTCTTCTAATAGAGCAAATTCTCTTAGTTTCTTAAGATCTTCAACAATTGATTCTACAACAAGACCATTAGCGATTAGGTCTGATTGAATTTGCTTGATTAATTTTAAGGCATTAGCGTTTTCCACAGTATAAATCTTTTAATAAAAAATTATTTCGGTGCAAAAGTAATCTTTTTACTTATTAAAAAACGAATAAAACAATGAATTTTTTTGGAATATGTTTTATTCAACCATGTGTACAAGTGTGGACAGGTTACTATTATTGTTCTTGTCCACTCTTTTTGGAGTTGTATTTACCTGTCATTAAAGCCATTCATTTCTTGAGTTTCAAACTAAAGTATATTCTATAGATTATAGTCTAATGGTTGCTAAATTAGGTGTTTTCTAAAGAGCGTTATAAATTTCGCATTGAGTAATTGATTGTTGCGATTTGATTTTTGATTGTATTTAAAATTCTTTTGATAAATGAAAAGTGAGAAGTTGGGGAGCAATCCATAGTGTTATTTGTCGATTCAATGGTCAATACATTCATTGTTTTTTACACGCCATGACCTCTTTTCTTGTTACAGAAACGTTTGTGAACGGATCCCTTATGTTTTAAATTATTTGTGAGTGGTAAATAGTTAGTTACTTAATCATTGTGCAAAATGGAAAATAGAGAAGAATAGCAACTGACAAAAGTAAATTTACTGTTTTTTTTAGTTGTGATAATTGAAGTGCTCGTTTCTACCTGTTATTAAGCTTTCTCTAAGCTATAAAGGGAGAATTATAAATACAATTTTGTTTAGGTATAAACTAAAGTTGCTCCTTGTTTTTTTCTCAATTAAAAAGTGGGATAACTTATATGTTCGTATGGTTGGTTTTTTCGCATACATGCATACTTTTGTGAGTTTATAATAGAAATAGTAAATAGGTATGAAAAGAGAGATTGTGTTTAAAGATAGTGCTTATCCTGAACCACATCAATTAAAGGAGTTTGTTTGGTCCGGACGAATGGATTTGGAAGGTCGTTTGTGGTTTGATTTACATTTGAAAAGCAAGGATTACTATGATTCTGAAGAAAACACAGATGAGGAAGATGACTATGAAGAAGAAGATTTTGATGGACCTTATACAAGCGAATTACACTGGAAATCGAAGATTGTTTGGGATAACTATCATCAGTGTATTTTATCCTCAACCTATTGGTCTGATGAGCAGGGAATCCTGTTAAGTGATGGATCAAAAAAGGTTGATTTATTTGACAAAGATGAGTTTGGTTTTCAACTTGATGTACTGCCATTAGCGGAAGATTTTTATGAGTCCGAGCCAAGCTTTAGTATTTATTTGTTAGGTCATGACCAGTGTGCAAATCACAATATTACGTTTTCTAAACAGCATGACAAGAAATATACAATACATTGGAAAGGTCAGATTGCTTTGACTTATGGTGGTTTTGAAGAATTCGATCATGCGTTTAGCATAGTCGCAGAAAGTATCTCGTTTATTGGTTTTACCTATCCTGAAGATTGGAGTAGAAAAGAAGCTGAGGAAAAATTCAGTAAAGTATTGACTCATTTCGATCAGTTTGAATTTGTGGCAATTGATTCAGCACAAATAAAAAGTAAATTGGTATATAAGGGTTGATCGGATCCGATCAACCTTAGAACATTTTGTAAAGTGTAGAACAATTTTGGTCTTTAACTCAAAAATAGCCATAGGATAGCAAAAGTAGCTTGGACTATCTGTCAAAAGCGACAAAGTCAAGACTGGTAATAGAGCATCTGTCTAAATGATACGCAAAGTCTAACGATTAAGTTCACTTTAAATTGATAACATTTGTTTTACCTCATTGGTCGTGAATTGGTGTAGTAATGCTTGCACTTCCTTGGGGTTTTCTTGCAGTTTGCTTGGGGTTTCCTTGGGAAAACACACCTTTTCGCCTATAAAACTGCAAGGATGCTGCAAGAAAACTGAGTGAAAGACGCAAGAATGTATCGCTTTTTTTGTGGTAAGTGAGTGTATAAGTGCTTCGGAAATTTGATGGATAACGTGGAAGTATTGTAATTAGACTTGTGTGATACATTGGGACAAAGCAGTTTGCAGTTCTAACGGATGTATTCACAATTATTTTAGGGATAAGAAGATTTTTTTCTTTGGGTTGCTTATACTTTTTGTGTGGTGTTACAGAGTTTAGATATTGATAGAGGTAACTCTTGAATTAACTTTGTTCTCAATAGGGGAAATGAAGTTATGTAAAAAAGACTATCACAAACAGTGATAGTCTTTTTTCGTTGAAATACATTTTATACCTTGAAAAAGGTGTGAATTGTTCAATTAGTATTGCGCAATTAAATAATTTATTAAATCTGTAGTTGTGACTATTCCAACTAATTTTCCTGCTTTGTCCGTGATAGGTAGTGAGTGGAATCTTTGTTTTGAAAATAGTTCAGCTACTTCTTTAATGATTGTGTCTTCTGTAACAACTAATGGATTTTTAGTCATGATATCTTCGAGCTTATAGGCATCGTAAATATCGTTTAGTGCGTCTTTATCCATATCAGCGTTGCTATATCCTATTTTTAGAATATCATTGACACTGATAATTCCAATGAGTTTTTCTGATTCAACTACTGGTATATGTCGGATATTATAGTCGGCAAACAGTTGATTTACTTCACTAATTTTTTTTGTTGATGGTACAGCTATTAATACTTTAGCCATAATCTGAGATACTGGAACTCTTTGTTTCATAGTGTTTCTACTTTAGGTTGTTATATTTTTATATTACAAATATTGGGTTATATGACAACAAAAAGTATGATAAGAGACATTGGAAAAGACATATTAATTTTGTATCTTCTATAATTGCTAAACTTCTCAATATTAGCTTTAGATATTGCAATCATAACACTTTTAAAAGTTAACAAATTAATATAGCTAAAGAGGGCGAATTGAGTTATTTTTGCCTGCATTTTTTAGCAAATTGAGGGATGAATATTATTGCATTTGAAGAAGTATTTAAGGACCGAATTTTTAGGATACCCGATTATCAGAGAGGATATTCATGGACAAAGAAAGAGTTGAGCGAATTGTGGTATGATCTTTATAATACACATCATCATCGAAATACATTTCACTTCACTGGTATTTTAACGCTAAATGCATTTACTACAGCAGATTTTGAAAGCATTCGCAAAGAAGGTTTTACAGTTAGAAGTAACAAACTTTTGATTAAAGGACAATTTTATACGGGTTGTAATATAGTAGATGGGCAGCAGCGTTTGACTACTTTGTTGATTTTATTGTCTGAACTTGTGAATGTTTTAGATAATGTAGAGTTAAAAGCAGCCTTAGAAAATACTTATTTTAGACATAGAGAGAACGAGGTCAATAAGTATATTTTTGGTTATCACATTGATGTGCCGTCACACAATTACTTGATTAGAGAGATTTTTTCAGAGAAAGACTACCAGGTCGAAGAAACTGAAACACTATACACGCATAATTTATCCATAGCAAAGACTTATTTTTATCAACAAGTTAAAAGTCTTTCTCAGGTAGAAGTTGAAGTCTGGATTAATAAGATTACAAAGCATTTACTTTTCTCTATTCTGGATTTGAGCGAGTCTCAAGAACGTCCATTAGATGTTTCTATGGTTTTTGAAACATTAAATTTTAGAGGAAAGCAATTGTCAAGCCTGGAACGTTTAAAGAATCGGGTATTGTACATTGTATCGAAACAGTTAACTGTTTCTTCTACTATAGATCGGAGTAGGAAGAAAGTGAATCAAGCTTGGTTGGAAGTTTATAAGTGGCTTGGGAGGAATCCATCGCAGGCTATGGATGATGATGCCTTCTTAAAAGCGTTTTGGCTTCTGTATTTTTCTAATTCGACTATGGTTTCTAATGATTTTAAGTCTTATCAAAAGCAACTTTTTACAGTAGATTTTCAATTGGAAAAGGATAATGAGCTAATTAATTATGTCGATTATAAAGTACTGAACGAGTGGTTGGGAAGTATGAAGAAAGCTGTTGTTTTGTGGTATTTTATCAATAATCCTTATGCAGTTGATACAGATATTGATTTTGACTTTCACTACACAGTTGCTTTGCAAAAGTCACTACTAAGGATAAACAATTTTCCAAGGGGATATGGAAAGTATATGTTGAATTTAATATTGTCTATTTTTATGCGTGATTTACCACAGAAATCAGGTGAGGAAACAGACTATAGTGTTCAGCAAAAGTTAGATCAGATTGAGCGGTTATTATTTGCAATAGAACGACATAATATTATGTGCTTTTTATTGCAGGGCAATAATTCCAACTTGAATTTAGAAGATACTTTTAGAGATATTAATTTTTATTATTTAAGAGGTAGGGCTCATACCAATGAATATTTGATAAATGTACTGTTGGAACAACGAGTTAGTCACTTTAGATGGAAAGAGGTAATCAATCACATTCACAAAGGTAATCGCTTCAAAACCTGGGCGGGTTTAGACTATTTTTTAAAGACAATCGAAGAATTAAATGGAGGAGGGTTAAGTCATGTAGACCCTAAAGTTTATCTAATATATCCAGAAGAAGGGCATTATGAAGAACGAAGTACCTACAAGGATATTAATAGCATGCAAAAAGTGAATCGCGATAGGTATAGTTATTCATTGGGAAATATGATTTTGGCTTTTAATCGCTATGAACCCAGTAGTTTTGAAAGAATCCAGCATAAAATAGAAAATGCAGTTAAGCACGAATATAGACTTACAGAGCTCGAGAAAGAAATATTGAGTTATGAAACATGGGATAAGTATAGCATTGAGGATAGAGGGCGTAAGATGATGGAACAGTTTATATCCCATTGGGAACTTCCTGATATACAGGATACGGAGATGAGAAGGTTGTTGTTGTATGAGGTATAAAAAAAGAAACTCTCAATCGAGAGTTTCTTTTTCTTGTTTATAAGGCGTTGTCTAAAAACATTTGTTTTACTTTCTCAACATCATATCCTTTGTCTAATTCTAAGTCTACAGAGTTGATGATATTAGTTACTTTTCCTTCTTGGTCAATCACGAAAAAGAAAGGAAAACCTAATTTCTTTCCCTCAGGCGCATATTTATCAAATACCTCTTTGTTCTTGTTTTTAGTTGAATAGTTCAAATGGTAATACACGTATTCTTTATCTACAATAGATTTAAGTTCTTCTGTTTTTTGAACAAAATCATTGAATCTCAAACACCAGATACACCAGTTTCCTCCCGCTTGTACAAAAACTTTCTTTCCTTCTTTTTTTGCCTGTGCGATTAATTCGTTTAATTTCTCATCTGCATCTTCTTCCTCATTATAAGGTTGAGAAAGGGATTCTTTTTCCGATTTAGCTTCATCTTTCTCTACTGTAGGAGTAGCTTCTTCGGTTTTGGCTTCAGTTTTACTTTCTGTTGCTTTTTGATTACAACTACCCAATAACATCACTGAGAGTACAAGGGAACAAGCGTATGTTAGTTTTTTCATATTAAATTTAATCTATCATTGTTTATTTTACCTTGCAAAGTAAAAAAATAATTAGAGATATACTATCAAGTGTTTTGATCAAAATGAGTAGGTAATTTGTGCTTCCTTTCCTTCAAGGTAAGAAAGTAGGTGTGTTTATGTGTTAAAAGCTTGAAATGAGGGGATTTTCAATCAAAAATAGAGTGGATATGTTTAGAAATCTTGTTATTTTAGATTAAATTACACAATTAAAAAAAACGATAAATTAATTATGACAATACAAGAGTTAAAAGATAGGGTAGTATTACCTATTGTAGTATCCCCAATGTTTATTGTTTCTGGAACCAAATTAGTGATAGAGAGCTGTAAGAATGGAATAGTAGGAACTTTTCCAGCTTTGAATGGTAGAAGTACAGAAGATTTTGAACAAATGCTTATAGAAGTTACGACAGAACTGGACAAGTTTGAAAGAGAGACAGGGAAGAAGCCAGCACCATTTGGAGTTAATATCATTGTCAATAAGACAAATCCAAGAGTAATGCCTGACTTACAGCTTTGTATTAAGTACAAAGTACCTATTATCATTACTTCTTTAGGAGCTGTCAAAGACTTAGTAGATGCAGTTCACAGTTATGGAGGATTAGTTTTTCACGATATTATCAAAAAGCGCCATGCAGAAAAGGCAGCTGAGGCAGGAGTAGATGGTTTAATTTGTGTAGCTGCGGGAGCTGGAGGACATGCAGGTACAGCAAGCCCTTTTGCACTGATAGCGGAGATAAAGAGTTTCTTTGATGGAGTAGTGCTTTTGGCGGGAAGTATAGATAAGGGGAGTGATGTTTTAGCAGCACAGAATATCGGAGCTGATTTTGCTTATATGGGAACGCGATTTATAGCAACAAAAGAATGTGATGCAGTAGATGAATATAAGCAAATGATCGTAGATTCAGGTATTGATGATATAATGTATACAGATGGCGTATCAGGGGTAAATGCAAACTTTCTAAAACCAAGTATCGAGAAAGCAGGTTTAGATCTTAGTGTCAAAAAAGAAGAAGATTTCTCTCAATTGACTGCGGCAAATAGCAAAGCATGGAAAGATATTTGGTCTGCAGGCCATGGGACAGCTGGAATTACAAGTGTTTTGACAGTCAGGGATTTGGTAGAGCAACTAAAAGGAGAGTATAAAGAATCTCTGTGCAAGAATAAAGAAATTTTAGAATCATTAAAATTCTAATTACATAGGATAAGCGAGAGCTTTTAGATTAGTAACTTAATTAACTGAAAAATAAATAATAGAATATGAATCAAGAGACATTTAAACAAATTCTAACAACGCAAATTCCAATTGCTTGGATTGCAGGTGTTCGCTTAGAAAGTTTTAAAAAAGACGAAGTGATAACATATGTAGAGTTTGACTTTTTAAATCAGAATCCATTTCAGAGTATGTTTTGGGCAGTACAGGGAATGGCTGCTGAGTTTTCGGGAGGCTTAATGCTATTGACAAAAATTAAAATGTCTGGTCAGAATATAGCTTCTTTGGTTGTGAAGAACGAGATGGAGTTTACTAAAAAAGCAGTTGGTAAAATTACATTTACCTGCGATGAAGGACAAAAAATTGACGAGGCAATACAAAGAGCAATAGAAACAAAAGAAGGAGTAGTAATCCCATTGACAACAATTGCTAAGGACGAACAAGGTGATGTAGTAGCAAAGTTTTTGTTTACGTGGAGTATCAAAGCAAGAGGCTAATTGATAATAAAAATAGAGGTTGCTCATTGAGCAACCTCTATTTTATTGTAAAAACGAATTTATAAACAAGCTATTAAGCTTCATGGTTTCTGAAAACTAATTCATTGTCAAATGAATCTAATAGTATAATACTATCTGCTTTTACATGCCCAGCAAGTATTTCTTTTGATAAGCGGTTTAAAACTTCTTTTTGAACAACGCGCTTAACTGGACGCGCACCAAACTCAGGATCATATCCTTTATCTGCTAAAAACTCCTTAGCTTCTGGTGTCGCTTCCATAATGATATTTTGTTGTTTCAACATCTTGATGACATTTTTCAACTGAATATCTACAATGTTGAGGATATTACCTTTCGACAATGGTGTAAACATTACAATCTCATCAATACGGTTAAGAAATTCAGGACGCACTGTTAATTTTAATTCATTAAGCACTCCTTGTTTTGCTTCCTCTGAGGCCTGTTCTACATTTGAAATAGATTCAAATTTCTCTTGTATAATATGGCTTCCCATATTAGAAGTCATAATAATGATTGTGTTTTTAAAATCAGCTAAACGACCTTTGTTATCTGTTAAGCGTCCTTCATCCAATACTTGTAATAAGATATTAAAAGTATCTGGGTGTGCTTTTTCGATCTCATCTAAAAGTACAACAGAGTAAGGTTTTCTTCGAACAGCTTCAGTTAACTGACCACCTTCATCATAACCTACGTATCCTGGAGGCGCTCCTACCAATCTACTCACACTGTGTCTTTCTCCATATTCGCTCATGTCAATACGAGTCATGGCGTTTTCATCATCAAATAGATATTCTGCAAGTGCCTTAGCAAGTTCTGTCTTACCTACACCAGTTGTTCCTAAAAATAGGAATGAACCAATTGGTTTTCTCGGATCTTGTAACCCAGCACGACTTCTACGCACAGCATCACTAATTGCTTCAATCGCTTCTTCTTGACCAATAACGCGTTTGTGTAGTTCGTCCTCAAGGTGTAAGAGTTTTTCTCTTTCACTTTGTAGCATTTTTGCAACAGGAACTCCAGTCCACTTCGCAACTACTTCAGCGATATCCTCACTTGTCACTTCCTCTTTGATAAGTGATTGACCACTTTGGTTTTCGTCTAATTGCTTTTGTGCTTGTTCAAGCTCCTCTTGTGCCGTTTTGACTTTGCCATATCGAATCTCCGCTACCTTACCATAATCACCTTCACGTTCAGCTTTTTCGGCCTCCAGTTTATAAGCCTCTATTTGCTGTTTAATATTTTGAACGCGATCGACAACTTCTTTTTCACCCTGCCACTTAGTAAAGATTTCATTGCGTTCTTCTTTTAAATTAGCAAGTTCAAGTCCCAGAGATTTCAATTTCTCATCGTCATTCTCTCTTTTGATTGCTTCAATCTCAATCTCTAACTGCATGATTTTTCGATCTAACACATCGAGTTCTTCAGGTTTAGAGTTGATTTCCATTCTCAATTTAGCAGCAGCTTCGTCCATTAAGTCAATAGCCTTATCAGGTAAGAAACGATTGGTAATATATCTTTCAGATAAATTGACAGCTGCGATAATTGCCTCATCTTTAATTCTTACTTTATGATGAGCCTCATATTTCTCTTTAATACCTCTCAAGATTGAAATAGCACTTTCTGTATCAGGTTCATCTACGACAACCTTTTGGAAACGTCTTTCAAGAGCTTTGTCTTTCTCAAAGTACTTTTGGTATTCATCAAGTGTAGTTGCTCCTATAGAGCGCAATTCACCTCTAGCTAAAGCTGGTTTTAGGATATTTGCTGCATCCATAGCACCTTCACCACCACCAGCACCTACTAAGGTGTGTATTTCATCGATAAATAGAATAATATTTCCTTCAGCAGAAGTAACCTCTTTTACGACAGATTTTAATCGCTCTTCAAACTCACCTTTGTATTTTGCACCTGCAATTAGTGCTCCCATATCCAAGGCAAAGATTTGTTTATCTTTTAAGTTTTCAGGAACGTCTTGTTGTACAATACGATGCGCTAATCCCTCAGCTATAGCTGTTTTCCCAACTCCAGGTTCCCCAATTAACATAGGGTTGTTTTTAGTACGACGACTTAAGATTTGCAATACACGTCTAATTTCTTCATCTCTACCTATTACTGGGTCCAACTTACCTTCATTGGCTAATTGAGTTAAGTTGTTAGCATATTTATTCAAAGAGTTGTATGTGTCTTCTGCTGATGCTGATGTAACTCTTGCTCCATTTCGAATTTCTTCAATGGCAGCTATTAATTGTTTTTCAGTTACACCTTGATCTTTTAATATTTGAGCTACTTTACTTTTTGATTTAAAAATAGCTAATACTAAGTGCTCTATTGAAACAAATTCGTCTTTCATCTTTGTTGCGATAGCTTGTGCTTCTGTTACAGCTACACCCGCTTCTCGTGATAAACTCATTTGTCCCCCAGCTACTTTTGGAAAACTTTCTATTGTAGCATCTAAGACCTTTTTGAAGGTATCAAGATTTACATTTAGCTTTTTGAGAATAAATGGGGTTACATTTTCATCTACTTCAAGAATAGCTTTAAAAATGTGTTCATTCTCTATTTGTTGTTGGCCAGCCCCTTGTACAATTACCTGTGCACGTTGCAGAGCCTCTTGTGATTTTATTGTAAAATTGTTCAAATTCATAATTAAGCGTATTTTTTTTGTTGTGTTATAACTTAAGCAATAGATGTTCCAATGTACCTAAATGGTCTAATTGACATAATTTTTGAGAAAACTATTGCAAGAAATTGACAAAAAGTCATATATAGGTGGGGTTGTTAGCCGTTGTTAGTGTCATTTTGTCTTGTTTGGATTGGTTGTATTTTTAAGTGTTATAGAAGTAAGAAAGACTATAGAGTATAAAGAGTCAGGAGATAACGGTAAACAATAGGAGGGTAGTGTATTTTTATTTAATTTAGCGTAATAATTTAATATAATCGAAACTATGGACTGGATACAATTAACGAAAAGCTCACAATTAGAAGATTTAATTGCAGAATCTCAAGAAAAGGCAGTTGTTATCTTTAAGAATAGTACACGATGCTTTATTAGCAAGTTTGCATTAAAGAATTTCCAAAGTTCATTTAGTAATTCAACACATGTATCTTGTTATATGGTTGATGTTGTTGCTGATCGCTTAATTTCTTTAGAAATAGCAGAGGTATTCAAGGTTGAACATCAATCACCACAAATCCTTATTGTTTCAAAAGGACAAGCAGTTTTTAATACATCTCATGAAAGTATTGACGGCGCTCAAGTTGAAAAACTATTATTGCGTTTGTAATCACTCGTAAGTGAAGTATAGAATAAAAATGTCCGATTTGAATAATCGGACATTTTTATTATTGAATAGTGTGGTACTCTATATCAATGCTTGAAGATACGTTAGTTCCCTTTTCATAGTTTGAAGAATTAACAGCTTCTACAAAGTTAGTGGCTAAAGTAGTAGCCTTAGTTAAATCTATTTCTTTAGTATCTTCATTAGCCTCAATGGATACTCCATCCACTTCTAAGATCTTTGTTGCATCATTGTCGTTTTTGAGTAATTTTTGCAAGGCAGTTGCATATGAATTCTCTTGAGAAAATTGTATGTTTTTGATAGTGATTTCTTTTGTGTTTTCATTAATTTGCGTAAGGAAAGAGACGCTTCTAAATGATTTCGCTTCGTTTTCTTGTGAAATAAAGCTGATCAGTTGTTGGTAAAGTTCTGTTGCTTTTTGCGTTAAATCGGTTGATTCTGACGTGTATTTAATAGTGAACTCCTTTGTAGCTTTTTGATTGATAGCAGTAGTAGCATGTGCTGCTGTATTGTTAGCAATTGCTATAGAAGAAATAGGCAATAGCAATAAGGATAAATAGATTAGCTTTTTCATTTTAGAATTTCTTTTACGGTTATCTCCTAAAATTACAAAAAACAAAGCTAACTCATGTTAAATTTAAAATAAAGAAAGGGCATTTTTTTAAAAAAAGCCCTTTCAAAAGTTTACATAAGTCTATGGATAATTGTAGTGTGAGTTTTTTTAATACTTATATTGATAAGGTATTATAATTTTTCTCTTGCAATTGGAACATATATTTATGAGCATTTGGTGTCCCTATAAAATACGAAGGCAAATCTTTTAATTCAACACCGTATACTTTTAATGCAAATTCACAAACTACTAGTTTGATACCAGCTTTATCAGCAGCGTCTAACTCAGGTTTTAATTCTGCGTTATTTAGTTCTTGTACCATTTGTCCCATTATAACGATTTCAAAATTAACAGCAGGATTATCTTTAATCATTTCTGAAGCCGTCATTATAGATGAACGTAGGTTTTTTGTAGACTGAACAAGAATAGCAAACTTTTTGCCCTTAGTTTCTTGAAATAATACACTCTCTGTACTTTCTGAAATAGAAGTTGATGCAAATGATATTGTATTCATTGATAAAATTAGAGCTAAGCTCAAAACTATTTTCTTCATCTCTATAAATGTTATTAATTATTACTTGGACCAAAGTACTATATCTACTATAGTCTGACAGTAACAATTGTTACATATTGCCATTTTTATAATGATTAGTTTTGTAGATAATGAAAATCAAAGACGTTATGATTAATTATTTTAAGCAATGGACTGCAATAAGATGGATTCGATTAATCCTTGGAGTTTTTATTGTTTTTCAAAGTATAGATAATGAGCTATGGGTTTTGATGATACCGGCTCTGTATTTGTTTTTACAAGCTTTTTTTAACTTTGGTTGTAAGGGTGATTCGTGTAGTATCAAGTAATTATAAATAGTTGCTATTGACTCTAATGTTCTTTTGTTCTTTTAATTTTATAACTAAAGGTAAAGATTCTTCGAATATTTAATATATTTACCTAAGTTTGAAAAAAAGAATTGACATGAAAAGACTACTATTACTTGTAATTATTTTACAATCTGTTTTTGCATTCGGGCAAAAAGCTTCAAATAATTTAGTTGGAAAGTATAAAAACAAATCCTTTTGGAGTTTTTATAATACATCTTTAGAATTTGACGGAAAAGGAACTGCTATTTTAGATGAAAAAGAGTACTACGATTATTTTGAAAGAAACGACACTATTTATGTGTTAGCAGGTGGAGATGGGGTTTTTCTTGAAAAGAAGAATGGAAATGAATTGAAGGGGTTTAGTAGAAAAGTAAAGAAGTCTACTTTTATTGGTCGCAGACTGTAGTTAAAACTATGCACTTTAGTGCATTTAGCTTTCAGCTTCTAAAAATGTTTACCTTTGATATATGGAATATCAACGAACCGGAGGACATAGTGTATCACGTTTAACCGCCCATATAGTATGGGTGACTAAATATCGTTATCCAGTATTGGAAGGAGATATTCAGATACGTTGTCGTAGTCTGATCATTCAGATTTGTGAAGCAGAAGATATTCAAATTTTAAAAGGTGTAGTATCAAAGGATCATGTTCATCTTCATATAGAATATCGACCATCTCAAAACATAAGTAATATTGTCAAACTCTTCAAGGGTCGTACCTCAAGGAAACTCCAAATAGAATTTCCTGAGTTGAAGCACAGATACTGGGGACGTCACTTTTGGGCAATAGGCTTTGGTTGTTGGAGTACAGGAAATATTACTGATGAAATGCTAAATCAATATCTTGAACACCATCGTAAACCAAATGATAACGGAGGTAACTTTATACTTGAGTAAGTAGCTCCACCCAGGCAGACTTTAGTCTGCTTTAACAAACTATGGACTTTCAGTCCATAGTGGTTTATTTCTTTAGATAATGAATTTAAATATGCTCCGAAAGCTCCAGGAATGGAAAAGCGCCTTGAATTGTTAGAGAAGTTTTACTATTTGAATTATGTAGAGGGGGATAGATTACTTGAACGCAAAGGAAAGGGGATGTTTATGGATTCAATGAGTAAAATTAAGCAGGGGAATCAAAAGTTGTGTGATGCTGGATTGGATACTGCTTGTATTCAAGTTTTTATTTATGGCTTAGGTGAAAAAGCAATTGATGTTGTTTCTGTATTAGGGGATAAGAATGCAAAAGAGGTAAAACACCCTCAAGCAGATGCAGAACTTGAGAAGTTAGGTTCCAAGATTATCGAAATGGGCAATAACGAAGGATATGGATTATTATACTCTTATTACACATTGATTGACCAGGAGAAGACAGGAATCGAATGGAATGAAAAAGGGTTAAAAAAAGGATGCCGTTTATGTGCATCTAACAAAGAGATTTACGAGAAAGAGCTATAGGTAACAGACCTCTAACTATCGATGTAATAAAGAAAAATCTCCTATTGAGTTCAGTAACTCGATAGGAGATTTTTTTATAAGGCTGTCTTAGTTCTTGTGATTAGATAAACTCTGAAATAGAATTGTCAAGCCATAATTCATACCAATCTAAAAAAGTTAGACTATTAATATTTTCTAATTCAATACTCGGATATAATCCTCCGTCATTTATTCGGTCGTCTGTCCACATAAAACCTTTTTGATTTCCAGCTACGACAAGGAAAATGGTAATACCACATCCAAAATCACAAAGGTTAAGCCTTCCATAGTCATGTTCTTCTCCACTGATCAGGGCCAATCTTTTTTCATATAACTGTTCTTCAAGTTCATCATCTCCACTGGCATTTTCTATTTTAGCATCAAGACTTTCTAATTCAGCTAATGGATTCCATAGGGAACTATGAGGAAAAGGCTTTTGTAAAAGTGAAGTAGTACTCTTGCCTGTTATCATTAGCTCTTCTTCGTTTACGCTTGCTTCAGTTAATGTTTGCAAGCCATAAAAAGGTCCCATACCTCCATTGCCTACTTCAGTGATAAATGCTAAATAATCTTTTGGTAGCGTAACCTTATTCTCCTTTTCAAATTGAGTTACATCTTCAATAGAAACAGTAGGGTTTAATATATATTCGTGTGTATCTGCACCGAAAATTTCCAAGTCTTGATCTAAACTCTTTAATTGGTTTACTTTCTCTTTGATACGATGAATTTGTTCTGTGTACATAAATTATAGTAATAAGCGACAAAAGTAGTTAAAATATAACGTTCGCCTTTATATTGAAACAAAAAAGCGCGAAATGACAGTTCATTTCGCGCTTGGTATATTTACTTTGTAAGACTTTTCTGTTTTAAAAACGTACTGATGCTGGTAATAGCATATTACTAACCTCCCCAAAGCCAATGCGGATATCACTATTTTGGCAATAACCTTTCATTGTGATAGTATCGTAATCTTCAATAAAAGTTCTGGTAGAACCATCAGGTAAAGCAATTGGTTTGGTTCCGCCCCAAGTTAACTCTAAAAGAGATCCATAGCTATTTGGTTCAGTTCCAGAGATGGTTCCGGAACCCATTAAGTCACCTGAGTTTACTTTGCACCCATTAATGGTGTGATGCGCTAACTGTTGACTCATAGTCCAATACAAATACTTAAAGTTAGACTCACAGATTAACTTACTCTCTTTTTCTTTTGGAGTAATGTATACTTCTAATTTAATATCAAAGGTTCGATTACCAGATTGCTGTAAGTAAGGTAGAGGGGTAGGTGATTGAGCTGGACTTGCAACTCTAAACGGCTCTAAAGCGTCGAGTGTGATAACCCAAGGGGAAATCGAAGTGGCAAAGTTCTTAGCAAGGAAGGGACCTAACGGAACGTATTCCCATGTTTGTATATCTCTTGCACTCCAATCATTTAACAAAACCATACCAAAGATATGATCTTCAGCCTCATCTACTGGAATGTGCTCTCCTAAAAGGTTAGCATCGGTTGTAATAAAACCTGTTTCTAATTCGAAATCAAGGCGTTTTGAAGGCCCGAATACTGGAGAGGTTTCTCCTTTGGGCAAAGTTTGTCCTACAGGTCTTTTAATAGGAACTCCTGAAGGAATAACAGTAGAGCTTCTACCATGGTAGCCAACAGGGATGTGTAACCAGTTTGGTAACAATGCATTCTCAGGGTCTCTGAACATCTTCCCTACATTGGTTGCATGTTCTTTACTCGAGTAGAAATCAGTATAGTCCCCAATGAGTACAGGTAACTGCATTTCCACAGAATCAATTGCAAATATTACAGCATCTCTGTGTTTTTCGTTATTTTGAAGATCTAAGTTATTTAAGTCAAATATTTCAGCAACTCTGTTTCTAACTGCTCTCCAGGTTTTTTTACCTGCAGAAATAAAATCATTTAAAGAATCTTGTAGAAATACATCATCGGTCAAGTCAATGCCTTTAAAGTAACCTAACATTTGCAATGCACTTAAATCAATTGCATAATTACCAATTCGGGTACCTATTGTAATGATGTCATCTTGCGTGATAAAAACACCAAAAGGAATATTCTGAATTGGAAAATCAGAATTCTTTTCAACGTTTAACCAAGACTTCCTATTCGGATCGTTTGCGTTAATTGTCATAAATTATTTTTTAGTGAGTTAATAGTAATACTCAAATATATAATTAAGACTGAAAATAACAAACGTTTTTTGTACATTTGGAAGCAATAAAAATGAAACACACAACATAAATGAGAAAAGATACTGAAATTTTCGACTTAATTCTTGAAGAACAAGATAGACAAATTCATGGAATTGAATTAATTGCTTCTGAAAACTTTGTAAGTGATGAGACAATGGAAGCTGCAGGTTCTTGCTTAACAAATAAATACGCAGAAGGGTATCCTAATAAGAGATATTACGGAGGATGTGAAGTTGTTGACGTAGTAGAGCAAATTGCTATTGATCGTGCAAAGGCATTATTTGGTGCTGAGTATGTAAACGTGCAACCTCACTCAGGATCTCAAGCTAATACAGCTGTGTTTTTTGCTTGTTTGAAGCCTGGAGATAAGATACTTGGGTTTGATTTATCTCATGGAGGACATTTAACTCACGGTTCACCAGTGAACTTTTCAGGTAAGCTGTACAACCCTGTGTTTTATGGTGTAGATCAAGAAACAGGTTTATTAAATTACGATAAGATACAAGAAGTAGCTACTAAAGAGCAACCAAAACTTATAATTGCTGGTGCTTCTGCATATTCTCGCGATATGGATTTTAAACGATTCAGAGAGATTGCTGATAGTGTTGGAGCTATTTTAATGGCAGATATTTCACACCCTGCAGGTTTAATAGCTAAGGGATTGATGAATGATCCTGTACCTCATTGTCATATTATCACTACTACAACACACAAGACATTAAGAGGACCAAGAGGTGGTATTATCATGATGGGGAAAGATTTTCTAAACCCATTTGGTTTAAAAACGCCAAAAGGAGAGGTACGCATGATGTCTTCGCTTTTAGACAGTGCTGTATTCCCAGGTAATCAAGGAGGACCTTTAATGCATATTATTGCTGCTAAAGCTGTAGCATTTGGGGAGGCTTTATCTGATGAGTTCTTTAAATATACGTTGCAAGTGCAAAAGAATGCTAAGGCAATGGCCGCAGCTTTTGTAAAAAGAGGATATAATATCATCTCTGGCGGTACAGATAACCACATGATGTTGATTGATCTTAGAAATAAGAATATCTCTGGTAAAGAAGCTGAGCAGGCTCTTGTAAAAGCTGAAATTACTGTGAACAAAAACATGGTACCTTTTGATGATAAATCACCATTTGTAACTTCTGGTATTCGTATTGGTACTCCAGCTATTACTACAAGAGGTTTAGTTGAAGAAGATATGGAAACTATCGTTGCTTTAATTGACAAAGTATTGATGAATCACACAAACGATGAAGTAATTGAACAAGTTGCTGATCAAGTAAACGAAATGATGGAAGAAAGACCTATGTTTGTATGGTAAATCACAACATTATAGGTATATAATAATAAAGAGGGTGTCCCAAAAGGTCACCCTCTTTTGTATTATATAAAACGTTACTTTTCTCTTAGATTAAAAGTTCTTGCAATTAAAACGAGTTTTAGACTTATAATTTGTCATTTTTCGTTTATCAGTCTCTTTTTTAGGATGAAAATTGTTGTTTAAAGTCGATTTTTCTCTATTCTTAGTAAGTTTTCTTAAATTATGTGCAAGAGCCATCAGTCCAAATTCAATTTCGACCATTTCTAATCCTCTTAGAGTAAACCTAGTAAATTTGTTGTTGCTTTTTAGTTGTCCAAAAACAGCTTCTACTTCTACAGGTCTTTTACTTCTATGATATTTACCGCGTTCAGAGTTGAGTAATTCTCTAATATGTTGTTTTATTTGAACCAATCTATGATTCATAGAGACTGTTCTGTTTTCTGCTGCTTTATTACATAGCTCTTTTAACGAGCATTTCAAGCAGTTAGAAGCTTGATACAGATGTATTTTTGACGCAAAACCAGTGGTGGTGTATTTAGTACTACTTCCAATATTAGGTAGCTTTTCTCCATTTGGACATAAGATGTAATCAAACAATTTATTGTAGTAAAGATTGTGTTGTAGAAAAGGGTTGTTCTTCCAAGCTCTTTTCTGTTCCATATGAAAATAATTAAATTTCACATAGGGCGTTATTTCTCTTTCAAGTAAATACAGATAATTCTCTTCGCTACCATACCCAGCATCTGCTACAACTTCTTTACTTTGTTGTGCATAGGTTTGTTCAAAAGTCTCTAGATGATTGATTAAGGTAGTGGTGTCAGTTGATTTTTGTGCAATAGTATAATGTGTAATAAATTGATTTTCAGTACTTATTTGAGTATTGTAGGCAGGTTTAAGTTGCCCGTTTTTCATGTGATCTTCTTTCATTCGCATAAAAGTAGCATCTGGATCTGTTTTACTATAACTATTTCGAGTACCTAAAGTTTCTAGTTGTTGTTCGTATTTTTGCAAGCGAGGTAAATGCTCGTCTTCTAACTGTTTGAGCTGTTTAGCTGTAGGTTTGGGTAGGTCTGCCCTATGTTTATTTAACTGAGTCACTTTTTCTTTAAGCTCTAAACTATCAATATTTTTGGAACAGTGTTCTTTTGCGAGTTCACTTTGATCCTGTTTGATTTGACCCTCTATTTCTGTGAGAACATCTTGAATTTTTGTTTCTAATTTAGCCTTGTTTTTCTCCACTGAACCACGCCATACAAAGGTGTATCGGTTAGAGCTAGATTCAATTTTTGTTCCATCAATATATTGAACTTGTAAACTAACATATTGTAATTCTTGTAACAGACGAACCACATCTGCAAAAAGCTGATGGATTTGACCTTTCAATCGCTTAGCGCGAAAATAATTAATCGTGCGATGATCAGGCAAGCTATTACCAGATAACCACATAAAATAAATGTTCTCCGTCAAAGCCCGTTCAATCTTACGCGATGAATAAATATTATTGAAATAGGCGTAGAATAAGACTTTTATCATCATACGGGGATGATAACTGGTGGTCCCTCCTCCTTTGTATTGACTTAAAATAGAACTAATATCTAACTCATCAACAACAGCATTGATAAGACGAACAGGATGGTCTAGAGGAATTTTAGAAAAAATATCTTCAGGAAATAGACTCGGCGATTTTAAACTTTCAGATTTGAACATTATATTTGTCTTTCTTATTGTTTGGTTGCACCTTGAAGATAATTATTTTTGAGGACAAACAATGAAAAAACCCCGCCTTTTTTAGACGGGGTTTTGTTTTTTAGGCTTTTTAGACAGCCTCTTTTCTTTTAGTTTAGGTAGCAGTAAAAATTAACTGTATCTTCATTTGTATTGACTGTAAAGTGATGCCCTTCTTTATCTACTGAATATAAAATATCATAAGGGAGATCATAGGTCATTTCTTTTTTAAATAACATATCTAACGTTTTCACTCCCTTTAAGTCGATATTGTGAGCATATGCTGTATCCATTATCCATTCTATATACTTTATATTAGTCACGTGATTAACCATGTCTAAATCTGAGTATTTTACTTTGTCACTTGATAGCTTGCTAAAGATATTTTTTGGCATTCTTTGAAAGTCCTCTTTTACTGACTTTTTATCTGCGTATTTAATAAAATGTTCGTGGGGAAGTTTCATTAATTCAGGTCTTCTCTTTTCTGTATTCATAATCACCCAAAGAGAAGAAGCATTTGCCAGTAATTGGCCATTCTGGTGCACTTCAAAGTTCCTTACTGATCGAAAGCCATCTAATTTTTCTATCCAAGTTGTAATTGTAATCTCATCTTGCCAATGGGGTAATTCTCCTTCAATCTCTATTCTAAACTTATTCACTACCCAGGCTTGACTAACTTGTTGTAAGTCCCAAAAGCTGATTCCCCCTACAATAGAATGTTCTGACGCGACATATTGTATTAATCGACTAAGCGCGGATAGCTTGATAACTCCATCCGGTGAGCAATCAAAGAAATCAACAATGAAACTTCGAGTATAAATGGAAGTGAAATTTGGAGAAATTGGCATATAATATAGTTTTAAAGTGGTTGTATGTTTGCTTGGTAGAGTAGAGGTCGTTGCCTTTATTGATTGATGATTTTGTCAATCTCCGCAATAATGTTGTTTGGATCTGTAGTAAAATCAAACCATTTGGCACCTTCAGTTCTTTTGAACCAAGTCATCTGGCGTTTAGCAAAACGGCGTGTGTTTTTCTTAATTTCCTCAATTGCAAAATCTAAATTGCAATCTCCATCAAAATAAGTAAACAGTTCTCTGTATCCTACGGTCTGTAATGCATTATTCTTCCTAAAAGGATACAATGCCTCAGCTTCTTTTAAAAGTCCGTTATCGATCATAATATCCACTCGCTTGTTAATGCGTTGATACATTAATTCACGATCAGCCTCTAATCCTATAATGATAGGAGTAAAGTTTCTATTGTTTGCTTTTTTATTCAAGAAGGATGAATAGGGTTTCCCTGTACCTATACAAACTTCCAGTGCTCTTGTAACACGCTGTGGATTATCTATCGCAACCTTTTCATAGTGTACAGGATCAAGTTCTTTTAACTTATTTTGAAGAGAAGCCAATCCCTTTTCTTCAAGTTCTTTGTTTAAGTCTTCTCTGATATTGGGGTCTATGTCAGGGAAATCATCTAAACCATTGATAATTGCATTGACAAATAAACCAGAACCACCAACCATGACTTGTATGGGGTTGTGTTGAAATAGATCTTCCAGTTTTGCTAAGGCGTCTCTTTCAAAATCTCCTACTGAGTAGGGTGTATCTATACCAATATGTTGAATAAAATGATGAGGTATAATACTTAATTCTTCTTGAGAAGGCACGGCTGTACCTATATTCATTTCTCGATAGAACTGTCTGCTATCACAAGAAATTATGTTACTGTTATAATGCTTTGCTATTTCGATTCCCAAGGCTGTTTTTCCAATAGCAGTAGGTCCGATAACAACAATTAAATATCTATTATTTTTTGAATACATCTCCTAATTTTTGACCACAGTTATAGCAGTAGTTCGCATCTTCATCATAAATAGTTGTTGTACATGAAGGGCAGTTTCTTCTCTTACGCGCATCTAATCTATTCCTTTTAATATTAGAGAATTCGGCAGTTACAATTCCAGTTGGTACTGCAATAATGCCGTACCCCATAATCATGATAAATGAGGCAATCATCTGTCCCTGTATGGTCTGGGGAGCAATATCTCCATAACCCACAGTGGTCAAGGTTACGATACACCAGTAAATACTGCGCGGAATGCTTGTAAAGCCATTGTCTTTTCCTTCGATTACATACATCAAAGCTCCCAAAATAATAGATACAACTAATACGAAGTAAACAAATACAATGATTTTTGTTCTACTTGCTTTTATAGCGAGTTTTAAGTGGGATTCTTGACCGATATAAGGAACCAAATTTAAAATTCCAAAAAGGCGTAAAAGACGTAATGCACGTACAACTGTTAACACTTGAGCATCTGCTACGAAGAAAGATAAGTACATTGGCAATATGGAAATCAAATCGACTATTCCATAAAAGCTGAATACGTATTTTAATGGTTTCTTATTACATAGAATACGCAATATGTATTCTATAGTAAAAAAGACAGTAATAATCCATTCACATACTTTAAGACTGATATGGTGCTTCATATCAAAGCTTTCTATTGACTCAAGCATTACCAATAAAACGCTCAAGAGAATAACGGCTAATAATACTAAGTCAAATAATTTTCCAGCAAAAGTGTTAGAACCGTAAATTACGATGTAAATCTTTTGCTTTAGGATATCCCATTTATTCTTAAGTTTCTTTCTCAACGGTGTCTAAGATTTAAATATGAACTAATTTATAACCTGTTTTTTTATTTAAATAATTTAAAATAATATTTCTATTATTTCGATTAAAAGTAATAGTTGTTAAATTACTTTGCAATCGATCTAATGAATTTACTTGATAATTTAGATCGTAGAAACAGTAACCTCTCAATTTTCCTTCTTCGAGTACTACGGCACTTTTTTCTTCTACTTTTCTTCCTTTGTTGATGATTAATAAGTTGTCTTGATCTATGTTATAATTAACAAGTAGTTCTAAAAGATTACAATTATAATCCGTTTTATTCATTTCTATTGTATCTGAGAAATTAGCTTCAGTCACTTTCTTGCTCTTTTTCTCATTTATCATTTCTAAAAAGAACGGTAATTCAAAGTGATGTGTTATACTTTGAACAAACTTTCTACCCTCAGTTGGCGAGGTGAAAGCCATAACGTTGCGTTTTCGACCATCCGTTTTTTCTATAGCGAAATAATGGTATCCGTTTAAATTTGTTTTTATATACAAAGAGTAAGGGTAGATATTCTTCTTGCTTACTTTATTATATTTTGGCTTGTTAATAGTAATCTCCTCTGCTTCTTTGAGCATTGCTATTAATTCATTGCCTGTTTTTTCATAAGTCACTGTATAAGTTTCTTGTTGAATCTTCTTAAAGACAGTAGTGTTGCTTGTAAAGTGTTGTAAAACTTTCTTCTTGATATTCTGACTTTTGCCTATAAAGATGATTTGACCTTCTTCGTTGTGGATATAATAAATACCAACTGTTGAGGGAAGACTATCTGCAATGTCTAAAAACTTAGGATTAATACCAGTGCGAATATCTGATTTAATCATTGATTTTAGGATTGTTTTTTCGTGGTCTTTTGACAGTAATAATTGAAACAATTTCAAAGTAGCCATTGCATCTCCATGTGCTCTATGTCTATCAGCAATAGGAATACCTAATGAACGCACTAATTTGCCTAAAGAGTGTGATTTAGCTTCAGGTAATAATTTTTGAGATAACTCAACAGTACATAGTGTATCTCTGTTAAAGTCGTAGCCCAATCTTCTAAACTCTGTTCTAATTACTCTATAGTCGAAGTCTGCATTATGAGCAACAATAACGCAATCTGTTGTTATTTCAATGATGCGCTTCGCTACTTCATAGAATTTAGGTGCTAAACGGAGCATAGCATTACTTATACCCGTAAGTTTTACTACAAAGGGCTGTATTTCAATTTGAGGATTTACTAAACTAATGAATTGATCTACTACTTTATCGCCATCGAATTTATAAATGGCTATTTCAGTGATTCCTTCTTCATTAAATTGTCCTCCTGTTGTCTCTATATCTAATATTGCGTACAAGCTGTAATATCGTATTAATTAATAATTTCGATGACCGAATATACTACTGCCAATTCTAACCATGGTGCTACCACATTCTATGGCTAATAGGTAATCGTTACTCATTCCCATTGACACAGTAGTCAATTGTAAAGAAGGAATATGTGAGTAGTTGTTTTTTACTTTGTCAAATATAGCCTTTAGTGAAGTAAACTCCTCTTTGATTAGGTGCTGGTCCTCTGTAAAAGTAGCCATTCCCATTAACCCTTTGATTTCAATATGTTGCAATTTTGAAAAGGCTTCACTCTCTAATATTTCGATTAACTCCGCTTCGTCTAATCCAAATTTAGTGTCTTCTTTGGCAATAAACATTTGCAATAAACAAGGAATAACTCGGTTATTTCGCTTAGCTTGTTTATCTAATTCTTCAAGTAGTCTAAAGCTATCTACACCGTGAATCAACGAAACATAAGGTGCCATATACTTCACTTTGTTTCTCTGTACGTGCCCTATCATGTGCCATTGTATGTCCTTAGGTAGAGATTCGTACTTATCACTCATCTCCTGAATCTTGTTTTCCCCAAATACACGTTGGCCTGCATCATAGGCTTGTTGGATATCTTCTATTGGCTTTGTTTTCGAAACAGCTACCAATGTCACTCCCTCAGGAATCGTTTTTTTAATCTCATTCAGATTATTTGCTATAACCATTTTCTCTTACATTAAATTTCATAAATTAATAAACCATTCATGAACTTAGGTTCAATATATGTACTTTTTGGTGGCATGATCAGGTTGTTATCCGCCACTTTTTTAATTTCTTCTACATTGGTAGGGTAAAGCATAAAACCTACTTCGTATTCTCCGTCATCTACCATTTCTTTAATTGTTACAATAGATTCATTTCCTGGAATATAGTCAATTCGCGCGTCATTACGCAAATCATCGAGTCCGAGAATAGGGTGTAATACTTCATCGTATAAGATTTGAGCATCTAATTGTTGGAGGATATCGTTTGTTTTCTTTTTCTCTTTTAATTTAAGAGCGTAGAAATCTCCATCCAAATACATGCCAAATTCCATTTTCTGTGTGGGTTTCCACAACTGTTGTTCTTTATTTTCAACAAGGAATTTTTGATTTAACAATTCAAGAAATTCTTCTTTTGTGTGATTGTTTAAATCGTGAATAATTCTGTTGAACTCGTAAATCTTGATATTGTTTTCTGAGATTAAGTAAGTCATGACAGAATTGTTGTGTCCTCTTTGGTTCTCAGGATCTTCTTGTTGTAGCATATTGGCAGAAGCAAAACGGTGATGTCCATCGGCAATGTACATTTTATCTACTTGCTCGAACTTGCTACACAACCATTCAATTTCAGCGTCATTGTCTATTTTCCACAGCGTATGCCTTTCTTTCTCTACTGTACTAAAGTCGTATATCGGCCTTGACTGTTTAAAATTATCTATCCAAATATTAATGTCCTCTTGATCTGGATACATCATTAAAACGGGTTCTGTATTGAATTTACTGAAATCCAAGTACTCTTTGAATAACTTAACTCTGTATTCAAGTGTGTCTTCGTGCTTGAGAATCACATTGTCATTGTAGTCTTCAAGTGTTGTACCGGCTATAATGCCTGTAAATACATGTGATTTTGTTTGAATTTGATATAAATAGAAAATCGGCTTTTCTTCTTTGACAAGGATATTCTCTTTCTTAAAGTCTTTTAATTTAGCAGCAACCATTTTGAAACGCTTGTCACTTGTTACCTTTTGTGGATTAACATAAGCGGGATGCAAAACGTGAAGAAAAGAAAAAGGATTGTAATCTAATAGATAGGCTAATTCTACAGTTGTGTAGTCTTCGAATGAACGACAACTTACTAAACTAACTTTATCTCTTGTAGGACGAACGCCTTGGAATGGAAGTATTTTTGCCATTATTTATGGTATCAAATCGAAAGAAAGACAACTGATTTTATTGTGAATCAGTTGTCTTTTTCTATATTATTTATCTTGTTATGCAAACATTTTAGCTACTTTCTCAGCTTTCTTACTCTCTGAGTAGTCATAGAATCCCTCTCCAGATTTTACGCCAAGTTTTTTAGCCATAACCATATTTACTAATAACGGACATGGTGCGTATTTTGGATTTTTAAATCCTTCATACATTACGTTTAGAATTGACAAACAAACATCTAAGCCTATGAAATCTGCTAATTGAAGCGGTCCCATTGGATGAGCCATTCCCAATTTCATCACAGTGTCAATTTCTTCTACACCAGCAACTCCATTATATAGTGTTTCGATAGCCTCATTAATCATTGGCATCAGTATGCGGTTAGCTACAAATCCAGGGTAATCATTTACTTCTGTAGGTACTTTATCTAATTTTTTAGATAACTCCATAATCGCTTTAGTAACTTCGTCAGATGTACTATAACCGCGAATTATCTCCACTAACTTCATAATTGGCACAGGATTCATAAAGTGCATCCCTATAACTCTTTCTGGGTTCTTCACCACAGAAGCAATTTGAGTAATTGAAATTGAAGAAGTGTTTGAAGCTAAAATGATATTCTCATTACATACTTCACTTAATTCTTTAAAGATATTTAGTTTTAACTGTACATTTTCTGTTGCAGCCTCTATAACTAAGTCAGCATTTACCACACCGTCTTTTATCTCTGTATAGGTAATGATGTTTTCAATAGTTGCTTTCTTTTCAGCTTCAGTGATACTTCCTTTTGCAATCATGCGATCAAGGTTTTTCACAATCGTAGTCATACCTCTTTCAATAGCTTGTTCAGATATATCGATTAAGAATACTGTAAACCCCTTTTGAGCAAAGGTATGTGCAATACCATTCCCCATGGTTCCAGCACCTATAACTGCGATATTTTTCATATATAGTTGATTTTTAATGTTAGTTCATTTTATTTTTTAAATGCATCGATGATTTGATATGCTAATTTCAAAGCAGCTGTACCATCTTCTAACGTTACAACAGGTCTTGTATTGTTTACAATAGCATCGTGAAACGTTTCCAATTCATCTAAAATAGCATTATTTTGATGAACTTCAGGGTTGTCGTAATAAATTTGTTTTTTAACTCCTTCAGCATTTTGTAAGATAAGGTCAAAGTCGCCAGGAGTTTCTGGAGCTTCTTTCATTTTGACTACCTCACAAGTTTTTTCTAAATAGTCTACCGAAATATAAGCATCACGTTGAAAGAAACGAGATTTACGCATATTCTTCATTGAGATTCTACTTGCTGTAATATTAGCCACGCATCCGTTTTCAAACTCTACTCGAGCATTGGCAATATCGGGTGATTCACTTAAAACAGCTACTCCGCTTGCACTAACGTGTTTTACAGGGGATTTAACCACACTTAAAATAGCATCGAGATCGTGTATCATTAAGTCCAAAACAACAGGTACATCAGTTCCTCTTGGGTTAAACTCAGCAAGGCGGTGAGTTTCGATGAACATTGGTGACTCTATCTTTGATTTTACAGCTAAAAAGGCAGGATTGAATCTTTCGACGTGTCCTACTTGGCCATATACGTTGTGTTTCTTTGTTAACTTGATAATTTCTTCAGCCTCTTCTACAGTAGTTGTGATTGGCTTTTCAAGGAAAACGTGTTTTCCTGCCTCGATTGCTTGTTTAGCACAATCAAAATGGGAAAGGGTAGGAGTCACGATATCTACTACATCCACAGCAGCTATCAACTCCTCAATGCTATCAAATTTACGATATCCAAATTCAGCAGCAACTTTCTCTGCGTTCTCTTTAAAAGGATCATAGAATCCTACTAAATTATATTTTTCAGATTGGTTTAACAGGCGTAAGTGAATCTTACCTAAATGTCCTGCTCCCAATACACCAACTTTTAGCATATCTAAATATTTTCAACAAAAATATAACTTAATTTAAGTAACGCATAAAAAATAGGGGATAAAGTTTTGCTTATCCAAGCTTAAGTCTTGCTGTTGAGTTAGTTTGAAAAAATGTTGTTTAAATTCTTTTTCATAGTTCGATATAAAAAGGATATTAGATAGGAAATGAAATGCCTCAGAGAGGCTTTGTGAGTAAGTTTATTGTAAATATTGTGTAAATTAGCGCAAATTAAAATTACTTGCCGTGATAGATACCCCTAAACATCAAGGTCTTCGCAATCAGCTTGTAGAGTCTTTAAAACAAAAAGGTATAGTAGATACTGCTGTTTTAGAGGCTATCAGGGTGATTCCCAGACATTTATTTTTAGATTCAAGTTTTGAAAATTTTGCTTATCAAGATAAAGCATTTCCAATTGGTGCAGGACAGACGATCTCTCATCCATACACTGTTGCTTTTCAATCGCAACTGTTAAGGCTGGAGAAAGAAGATAAAGTGTTGGAGATAGGAACGGGAAGTGGTTATCAAACCGCTGTTTTAGTAGCAATGGGAGCAAGAGTTTACAGCATAGAAAGGCAAAATGAATTGTATAAGAAGACAAGTCATTTGCTTCCAAAATTGGGAATACGTCCCAAATTAATGACTTTTGGTGACGGATATAAAGGATTGCCTAATTATGCTCCTTTTGATTCTATTATTGTTACTGCTGGTGCTCCGTTTATACCACAACCTTTAATGGCTCAGTTAAAAATTGGAGGTAGGCTTATCATTCCTTTGGGAGAAGAAACACAAATCATGACTGAACTAGTTCGTTTGAATGAAACTCAGTTTGAAAAACACGAGTATGGTGACTTTAAATTTGTCCCAATGTTAGAGAATAAAAATTAGATACAAAAAAACGAAGTACTCTGCAGAGTACTTCGTTTTTTGTTTTATTAAAATCAGTTCTTTAATATGACTTTTTCAATCTGTCTAAGTTGATCTTATTATCTCGATCTTTAATTGTCTCACGTTTATCGTAGTTCTTTTTACCTCTACACAGCGCTATCTCAAGTTTAGCTAATCCTCTGTCGTTTAAAAATAGACGCAATGGTACAATGGTTAACCCCTTGTTTTGAACACTCTTGTTTAAGCTTTTAAGCTCTTTCTTGTTGAGTAGTAATTTGCGCTCTGTTTTAGCTTTGTGATTGAAGTGTTTGCTATAGGCGTATTCTTCAATTTGAGTATTAATGGCAAATAATTCAAGGCCTTGAAACTCACAAAAACTTTCTGCAATACTCGCTTTCCCCAATCGAATTGATTTAATCTCTGTTCCCGTTAAAACTATACCAGCGGTAAATCTGTCTATAATCTCATAGTCAAATTTTGCGCGCTTATTTAATATGTTTATTTTCTTCTGCATATTGCAAAAATAATATTTTTAAAACTATTTGAAAGTAGCAAACAAAAAAGAGTTGCTACTGCAAAGTAACAACTCTTTCTGTTAATGTTGAAATTTATCTTATAAAAAGAAATATCCTACTGAAACTAACCAAGTGTTTGGTTTAGTTTTGAAGTCTTTACTCACGTTGCTGAAACCTCCATCGTATGAAACGTCAACAGTGAATTTTAAGATATCAGCTCCAACTCCTAAACGGTAACCAATGTTTGATTTGTCAAAGTTTTTAAATGTATCTCCTATGTCTTTTTTATTGAAGTTATCTCCAATCATATTTGTGTAAACTCCCCCTGCATAGGTACGCAAGTGCAATAAAGGTAGGTTGATGATTTTGTAACCAAAAACAACAGGAACTTCAATATTCTTCATTTTGGAAGTGTTGTTGCCAGTTGCTCCCTCAAATTTTACGTTTTTCTCAGAGTATAAAAGCTCTGCTTGAAGGTAAGTTTTTTTAATGTCAAATCTCGCTACAGCACCAAGCGCAAAACCAGTAGCAGATTTACTGTTGTAATCTTTTAAAGATGTAGACATATCAGTAAAGTTTGCTCCTGCCTTAATCCCAACGTGTAAAGGAGAAGGCGACTGTGCGTAAGATGTTGCTCCAGCTAATAATAATGCAAAGGTTGCTAATCTAAAAATTTTTTTTGCTTTCATAGTTTAGTTATTTTTTGCCAAAGTTAAAGAAATGATTATCTATTAACAAAATTTTTTTAAGCGATGAATTTACTTTATCATAATTGATTTATAATTATAAATAAGCTAATAAAGTGTCACAGGTAAGTTGATTTTATATGGAAGGAGTAATGTTGAGTACAAGTCTGTTTTAGATCTGTGTAAAGACATAAAGAGAGTATCGCTGAGTAATTGGAGAAAGGGATTGTTGTTTGTGTGGTAAGTATTAAGTTTTAATTTTTAGTGTTATTCACAGTTTGGTATTTTTTGTTGTACCAAAGGTGGTATTAGTAGTGCTTCTTAGTTGGTTATAAGTTTATTAAGTAGGTGTTTTTAAAGCCCTTTTTAGCTACTTACGAAGGGTTTTCTAGGGGTATCCTTGCAGTTTTGTTGCCAAGAATGAGGGTTTTGCCAAGGAAACCCATAACAATCTGCGAGAATACGTGGAGAAAGTGCAAGCAATACTCTATTGATTTTGGGTATAGTGATACATGATGTGTTTGTTATTTACTTTAACTTTAAACGCTCTGTTGTATTCTTTTTTGATTTGCTGAAAGCGGAGCAATGTGTGAAATTTGAGTAATGTCTATTAATTTGGGTAGGGGAGTAGCAGAAGAAAGAGTTGTGATGTTAGGGGTATGGTATGCGATGTGAACTATAGAAGTGGTAAGGTATTCTGGGGGAGTGTGTATGGAGTAGAGGTATCGCTAAATGAAAGATTTAAATAGATTACATCATTACTTAGGTGTAGTTAGGTTATTCTTCAATATATGTATAAGGGCTGTTAGTTTACCTCTAAGCATCGAATACGTCTTTTGTCATAGATTTTGACTTAGTTCTTATTTCTATTGATGATATAATACTTTCGTCGCTTTCACCAGTATGAGGATCAATAAACAATATGTGTTTACACTTTTCTTTTCAGCTATTATCGTCGTTTGTGTTTTTGTTTGCGAGTTCAGTTTCGGTAAATAGCATTTGATGAGCGGTGAGATGATACTAATAACAATTTTGAGTGTGGTATAATCTGTTTGTATAATCCCTGTTAATTGTGGTAGGTAAGAGAGGTAGACGTTATCGTGGAAGTGAAATTGGTGCTGTGATAAAATAGAAAAAGCTTTCTAAGTAAATAGAAAGCTTTTGTAGTGGGGAGAGCAGGATTCGAACCTGCGAAGGTTTCCCAACGGATTTACAGTCCGTCCTCGTTGGCCGCTTGAGTATCTCCCCTCCGGTATTTTAAAATATTTTACAGTCTATAAGAACTTTAGTGGGGAGAGCAGGATTCGAACCTGCGAAGGTTTCCCAACGGATTTACAGTCCGTCCTCGTTGGCCGCTTGAGTATCTCCCCTCCGATATTTTAAAATGTATTATAGTCTATAAAAATAGTAGTGGGGAGAGCAGGATTCGAACCTGCGAAGGTTTCCCAACGGATTTACAGTCCGTCCTCGTTGGCCGCTTGAGTATCTCCCCTCCGGTATTTTACAATATTTTTACAGTCTATAAGAACTTTGGTGGGGAGAGCAGGATTCGAACCTGCGAAGGTTTCCCAACGGATTTACAGTCCGTCCTCGTTGGCCGCTTGAGTATCTCCCCTAAGCTTGATTGCTTATCTTCTTGTTAAGAACGGTGCAAAGATAGAGCTGTTTCCTTAATCTGCAAGCGTTCTTGAATTTTTTTTTGAAGTTTTATTTTCTCTGTACTGCTAAACCTTTGGTTATAAAAATAGTACAGAGAAAATTATTTTTCATTTTATTTTAGAATTTATTTACTGTTTGGCGTATCGCAACTAATTTAGTCATCAAGTCTTCAAAATAGTCCAAATGCAACATGTTTGCTCCATCACTTTTTGCATTAGCTGGATCGAAATGTGTCTCTAAAAATAATCCATCAACTCCTACTGCAATACCCGCTTTTGCGATAGTTCCAATAAGGTCAGGTCTACCTCCAGTTACACCAGAACTTTGATTTGGCTGTTGTAATGAATGTGTAATATCTAAAACAGTTGTTCCAAATTGTTTCATAGTTGGAATACCTCTATAGTCAACGATCATGTCTTGGTAGCCAAACATAGTACCTCTGTCAGTCATCATTACGTTCTCATTGTTGCAATCCAGTACTTTTTGAACTGCGTGTTTCATACTTTCAGGACTCATGAACTGCCCTTTTTTCAAGTTAACAGTTTTACCTGTGTTAGCAGCAGCAACCACAAGATCTGTTTGTCTAACTAAGAAAGCAGGTATCTGCAAGATGTCAACGTATTCTGCTGCCATTGTAGCATCGCTAATTTCGTGAATGTCTGTTACAGTTGGAACACCAAATTCCTTACTTACTTTTTGCAAGATTTTTAGTGCTTTTTCGTCGCCAATTCCCGTAAAACTATCAATTCTCGAGCGGTTTGCTTTTTTGAACGACCCTTTGAATACGTATGGTATTTTCAATTTGTCTGTTACTTTAACAATGTGCTCTGCGATGCGCATTGCCATTTCTTCACCTTCAATAGCACAAGGACCTGCTAATAAAAAGAAATTATCAGCATCCGTATTTTTGATTTGTGGGATATTATTTAAGTTCATAATCTTATCAGTTTAATATGTCTTTCTTTTTGTTTTGTTCTTTTTTACTTTGACTACTTCTGCTTTTTGAGTCGCATTTTTCTTTAGCAGTTCTTTGTCTTTGGTTTGTTGAAAATAAGAAACTACTGCGATGATAACTACTCCAAACGACAAGTTATTGGTAACTCCGTTTCTAAGGAAAATGTCAAAGGTAGCGTTCTTTTGAGCTTCTTCAAGCGGAATGTTGGTTTGTGTTACAATAGCTTGAGTCAAAGTATCCATGAATTCAGGAGTCACTTGATTAAAGGTAATGTATTGAATCATTGGGTAAAAGAATGTGATCAGAATACACATGACCAATCCACTTAAAAATGCTTTTTGCCAAGTAATAATACCGTTGTAAAATTCTTTCTTTTTCTGTCTTATACCTAACCAATAGAAAAGAATAAGAATAAAATTAAAAAGTATTTCAAGAAGGACTTCGAATCGGATCTTTTCAACGCTATGAAAACCCAGTGATTTAACTACAAACATCCAGACTAATGCAGCAAGTGTAGCAATCGCAGCCCACTTAAACTCAATTGAGAAGTTTCTCATTATGCTATATTAAAATTAATACCTCAAAATTAAAGTTTTTATTTTAGAGTATAAAATGTATTTTATTTTGATTTTTTTTATTAGATTTAAAGTTACTATTGATAACTCATTATGATTTAGACTATAAAACCAACAAATTTTAACCATTAATCAACAAAAAATGCTTTATTATGAAAACAATTATTTTGATTCGACACGCTAAATCTTGTTGGGATATAGTAACAGATGACAAAAGTCGTCCTTTGTCACGTCGCGGAATTAAAGATGCGCATTTAGTTTCAAATGCAATATTGTCTTATCTGCCAAAAAAATTCATTGTTTGGTCAAGTACAGCTGTACGCGCAAAACAAACTGCAATCATCTTTGGTCAGAATATGGATATTAACTTAGATTGTATCGTTTATAATGATGAGCTTTATACTTTTGATGAGTATGATCTTTTGAAAGTCATAAAAAAATGCAAAAATGAACATAATACTCTAATTCTTTTTGGGCATAATGACGCTATAACAAATTTTGTTAATAAATTTGGTAACGAATCTTTCGAGAATATTCCAACTTCAGGGTCTGTCATTATGAAATTTAGCATAGATAATTGGGAGGATATTTGCAAAGGGAAGATTCAATTAACCATATTCCCAAGAGATTTAAAAAATAATGAACACAAATACGCCTAAATACCATTACGTAGATAGAGAGAAAAGTTGGTTGTCTTTTAATGAAAGAGTACTGCAAGAAGCTGCTGACTCAACTGTACCACTATTAGAAAGACTTAGATTTATTGGGATTTTTTCCAATAATCTGGATGAGTTCTTTCGCGTGCGCTATGCGACAATTAGACGAATGACACTTACTGGTCAAAGCAACCGAAAATTGAGTAGTGGAGAAGTTGTCAAAACGCTATTGAGTGAGATTACGAAAAGAGTAATTGAACTACAAAACGAAAGTTTGCGTATTCTGACAGAAGTTGAATCGAAGTTGGAGGAGGAGAATATTTTTATTGTCAATGACAAGGAAATAAACGAGAAGCAACAAGCTTTTGTAAAGGATTTCTTTCTGCATCAAGTATCTCCTGACTTAGTGACAATTATATTAAGTGATTTAGCTGAGTTTCCTTTATTGAGAGATACGCATGGGTATCTTGTTGTGAAATTGATGTTAGATGACAAATTAGTGCAAAAGCATCAATCAGAGAAAATTAGAAAGGCTGTATCTCCTGTGCGTTATGCTATTATAGAAATACCAAATATAATCAATCGCTTTGTAGAACTCCCTTGTGAAGGAGATAAGAAGTTTATCATTATGATAGATGATATTATCCGATTTAATTTAGATTCTATTTTCAATATTATTGATTATAAGGCGGAAGCAGCTCATATGATTAAAATCACAAGAGATGCTGAATTAGACTTCGATACGGATTTACACAAGTCGTTTGTAGAAAAAATATCAAGTGGAGTTAGGGATAGAAGAGAGGGTGCTGTTGTTCGATTTGTCTTTGACCGCGAGATGGAGGAGGAAACTTTGCAGTTTTTACTTCAGAATATTGAAATAGAATTGAACGACAGTATTATCCCTGGTGGCAGGTATCACAATAGACGAGATTATATGGGGTTTCCCAATATGGGGAGAACGGATCTTACCTATCCAAAATTACTGCCAGTAGGAGTGCCTAATTTAAGTCTTGAAGATAGTATTATACAGCAAGTACAGAAGAAAGATTACATGGTATATACTCCTTATCAATCTTTTTCATATTTGGTTAAATTTTTAAGGGAAGCTGCATTAGACCCCCAAGTATTATCTATAAAAATCACTTTATATCGATTAGCTAAGAACTCGCAGATTATCAGTTCTTTGATAAATGCAGTGAAGAATGGCAAGCAAGTAATTGCTCAGATTGAATTACAGGCGCGTTTCGACGAGGCTAGTAATATCTATTATTCAGAGTTAATGCAAGCAGAGGGCATTCACTTAATTTTTGGTGTAAAAGGGCTAAAAGTACACAGTAAGATATGTGTTGTTGAGCGTCTGGAGAATAAAAAAGTAAAGAGATACGGCTTTATATCAACAGGGAACTTTAATGAAAGTACGAGTAAAATCTATACAGATGTCACTTTGTTTACAAGTCATAATCAGATTATGAAAGACGTTTCCAAAGTATTTGAGTTTTTACAAGTAAACTATAGGGTTCACAAATACAAACACCTTTTAGTATCTCCTCATTATACTCGTAAGGGATTTTATAAGTTAATCGAGCGTGAGATAACTAATGCTAAAAATGGTTTGCCTGCTTATATAGGGTTGAAAATGAATAGCTTGTCAGATATTAAGATGATTGATAAACTATATGATGCAAGTTGTGCAGGAGTGAAAATACAATTGATTATTAGGGGAATATGCTCTCTTATTCCTGGTGTGCCTGGTATGAGTGAGAATATCGAAGCAATTAGTATCGTAGATAGGTTCTTAGAGCATTCTCGAGTTTATATCTTCGGCAATAACGACAAACCTGCAGTATATATTTCTTCTGCAGATTTTATGACTAGAAATTTAGATGAAAGGGTAGAGGTGACTTGTCCAATTTACGATGAGGATATCAAGCAAGAATTAATTGACACTTTCAGTATCGGTTGGAAAGGAAACTATAAGACACGTATTCAAAGTGGTGATTTGTCTAATAATTACAGAAAAATTGAAGAAGGAGAAGTTTTCCATTCTCAAATGGAAATGTATAAATATTACAGAGAAAAATTAAATAACAAGAGTTAATATAATATATGCTAAAGATAAAGAAATACGCCGCTATAGACATTGGTTCTAATGCCATGAGATTATTAATAACGAACATAGTTGAGGAAAAAGGAAAAACGACTGTGTTTAATAAGAGTTCATTGATTAGGGTTCCAGTGCGTTTAGGACAAGATTCATTTACTAAAGGAGAAATTAGTGAAGAGTCGAAGTTGCGTATGATTGATTCTATGAAGGCCTTTTATTTGCTTATGAAGGTAAATAAGGTGGATAGGTATATGGCTTGTGCTACAAGTGCTATGAGAGAGGCTGAAAATGGAGAGGAGATTGTAGAGGAGATATATAAAGAATCTGGAATAAAGATTAGTATAATTGATGGGAAGAAAGAAGCGATGATAATTGCGTCCTCTGATTTAAAACACTTTATCAACAGTACACAAAATGTGATGTATATTGATGTAGGTGGTGGGAGCACTGAGTTTACGATATTTTCAAATGGAGAACAAGTTGCATCTCAGTCGTTTAGAAATGGTACAGTGCGACTGATAAACGACATGGTACCTAAATCAGTTTGGATAGAGATAGAATCGTGGATCAAGGAGAATACAGTCAACTTAAAAGACCTTGTTGTTGTCGGATCTGGTGGGAATATCAATAAGATATTTAAGATGTCAGCCAAAGCACAAGATAAACCTTTAACTTATAGTTATTTGACACAGCAATACAATAAGTTAAAGGAGATGTCTTATGATGAGCGTATTTCCGAATTAGGTTTGAATCCAGATCGCGCCGACGTTATTATACCAGCTCTACGCATTTATAGCAGCGCGATGAAATGGAGTGGTGCTAAGTATATTTACGTTCCTAAGATAGGAGTATCCGATGGAATCGTTAAAGCGATTTACTATGACCGTGTGCCATTAGATTATCAAAGTATGTAAATACAGGCTATTTAGAATTTTTCAATAGCACCTAAGCCAAATAAGGCAAAGTCATATTTTACTGGATCTATAGGATCCATCTGACGCAAAACATTATCTAATTCAGCTAATGCTTTTGCGTCATTTTGTTTGCGCTTTAGTATCCCCAGTTTACGAGCAACATTGCCAGAGTGTACATCTAAGGGACAAGATAGATCAGCGGTGCTTATGGTATTCCATATGCCAAGATCTACACCGTTATTGTCATTTCGCACCATCCAGCGGAGGTACATATTAATTCTCTTTGCAGCAGAGCCTTTCATAGGGTCGGAGATGTGTTTCTCTGATCGAGTAGGGTGTTCTATTTCAAAAAATAATCTTTTGAAATTAGATATTCTCTCTTGCATAGGAGCAGATGTATTTGCAAAAACACTTTCTAAACCATTGTGATTGGTATAAATGTGTTTGAGCCCTTTTATAAAAGTTGCAAAATCTACTCCGTTAAAGGTTCTATGGACGAATGAATCAAGATTGTCTAAGTGGTCTTGCTTGTGCTCCATAACGAAATCGTAAGGAGAATTCCCCATGAGTTCCATCATTCGCTTCGCATTCTTTATAATCATCTTTCTATTGCCCCATGCTATAGTAGCACTTAGGTAGCCAGCAATTTCAATATCCTCTTTCAACGTGTAAAGATGTGGTATCTGAATCGGATCATCAACAATAAAAGCTGGAGCATTGTATAAAAGAACTTTTTCGTCTAAAAATTCTTTAAGATCGTTTAAATTCATTTGTTTTATTACTTTGATACTATAATTCCATCAACCATTGTAAGCTTTCTATCTGCCATATCAGCTAATTCTTCATTGTGAGTAACAATGACAAAAGTTTGTCCTAATTCATCTCTTAATTGGAAGAATAGTTTGTGGAGGTTTTCTGCCGAGTGCGTATCTAAATTTCCCGAAGGCTCATCTGCGAAAATGACCTGTGGCTTGTTAATTAGAGCTCTTGCAACTGCCACTCTTTGCTGTTCTCCTCCTGATAGTTCAGATGGATAGTGCTTTATCCTATGAGATAGATCTAAGTAATTTAACAGATCAATAGCGTCTTGTTCCACTTCTGAAATAGTTTTTCCAGCTATAAGAGCGGGAAGATAAACATTTTCTAAAGCTGTGAACTCAGGGAGTAATTGGTGAAATTGGAAGATAAATCCAAGGTTTAGGTTTCTAAACTTAGAAAGTTCTTTATCGTCTAACTGCAGTATATCGCTGCCATTGATATGTAGAGAGGTGTTTTCTTGTGTAGTAGGATGATCAAGAGTACCTAATATTTGTAATAAAGTTGTTTTTCCTGCACCAGATGCACCAACAATAGATACAACTTCTCCTTTTTTAATGTGAAGATCTACTCCTTTAAGGACTTCTAATTTATCGTAGAATTTGTGAATATTTACTGCTCTAATCATATTTTGATTGTGGTTTTAGTATTGCAAAGTAACGATTTTTATGTTGCAAGAGCGAAACTTTGTCAGATTGTTTTTACAGTTATCAAATAAGTAATTGTGGAAATTACTTTAGAATTTAGTAGAACGACAAAGTCAAAGTAAGATTGTGAATACTTTGCTGTGACATATAACAACTAATTAATTCAGTCATTTTTTTTTATAGCGTAAAATATAATATTTTTATCTCTGATAAATAGTAATAGAAAATAGTATAAACAAATGGAGAACAATATAAACTTGCAAAAGGCCATTTTTGCTGGAGGGTGCTTTTGGTGTACAGAAGCCATTTTTAAAAACTTAAAAGGAGTAGAACAAGTGCTACCTGGATATATTGGAGGACACACAGTTGATCCTACTTATGAGCAGGTTTGTACAGGAGAGACCGGTTTTGCAGAGGCAATTCAAATTATGTATGATGGAAATGTTGTTAATTACAATCAATTGTTAGAGGTATTCTTTGCAACTCATAATCCTACTACTTTGAATAGGCAAGGAGCAGATGTGGGCACACAGTACCGAAGTGAGATATTTTATACGGGTCTTGAGCAGAAGACTTTAGCAGAGGAGTACATAGCTGTGTTGAGTCAAGAGCGCGTATTTGAAGATCCTATAGTAACTGTAGTCAGTAAGGCAACTTTATTTTATGTAGCAGAAGATTATCACAAAGATTACTTTGCTGTTAAGGGGGATAGTAATCCCTATTGTCAGATGGTTGTAAAGCCCAAAGTAGATAAGTTTATGACCAACTTTAGTAATAGAGTAAAATAAGTTAGATGTGATTGGGATGTCATTGCAAACTATCATATCGAAAGACTGACAACCTTTTTGCGAATTGGCTAAGGTGTTAGAGCTGTTTTCTTTTTAGGGGATTGAGATGATAATTATTTAGTATTTGCAGTGATATCCTCATCGTGCTTAATGTTGCTCTATCTAATCAGAAAGGGAAAAAAGAATAATTTAGTTTACTTCATTTTAGAATTATTGTCGAGAATTAATCTTATGCTAACTTTTGCATTAAAATGGCACTGTATAGGGCGAATTAATTGGTAGAGGTATTTGTTTAAATCATAAATTTTTATTAAATTTATAATAGAAATAAAAAAGAATAATATTAATAGTGTAATTGATTAACGCAAATTTGTTCCTTATGAAGAAAATTTTTACAATTCTATTTTTGGCATTAGCTTTTGGTGCTTGTAAAAATACAAAAGAAAGTAAGTCTCTTGGAGATCAGAGAGCTGGTGAATCTGTAATTGGTATGTATTACTACTTTGTTACAAATCAGAAATTAGATTCTTTACCTAATTACGTGGATAGCGAAAGTTTCACTGCTCAAGATGTAGAGGCATTAACAAGTCAAATAAAAGAAAGACATGACAGCTTAGGACCTATTGAAAGTTTTAAAATGGCTGACTGGAAATTAACAGAGCACAACAAAAAGGAGAAAACAAAAGATTTCATTTTTGATTATACTGTAGAGTATAAGACAAAAACAGTAAAAGAAAGAATCCATCTTGATAGAAAAGGTAAGGATTTGAAAATATCTAAAATTGAGTTTGATGTAGAGTAATATCTACGGTAATTCAATAGTAAAAAAAACACCTCACAATTTTAATTGTGAGGTGTTTTTTTATTGTATAAAATCTACTATTATCTTTTGCATTTCATCGATACTAACTACTTTTAAATCGGGATGATTTCTCAGCCAATTCTGATGATCTTCTTTAAGATCTGAAGTGAAATCCTTGAAAGAGTTATCTTCGAGTAATAGAGCAATGTCTTTTTGACTTTCAAATTTAGAGTCTAAGAATTTAGCCAGTTTAACTTTACTGAAAAGTTTGATTTTGCGCATTTGTTTCTGGAAATATTCCAAGTACTCAGTATTGCCGATAGCTTCTAAGCCAGCTTCTATAATTTCAATTAATTCTAATTCCCATTTGCTTTCGTGAATAAACTTAGCAAGACCTTGGTCTTTCAATATAGTGTGAAAATAGTCCACACAATAGCTTGTAAACCCGTCAGGATGGAGTTCGTCATCATTGACTTCAGATGCTCGTAAATAATTGATAACAGAAATGTTAGAGTTGATTAAATCATTGTTCTCAAAGGAATTTTCTGATATAAGTATGTATTCAAATTCTCTCATGATATGGTCGGTATTTAACAATAAAAGGCTATTCTTTGTGTGAATAGCCTTATGTATATAATTACGCTTTTTGTTCTTTGTTGAAGTAAACTAAGTAGTAGTACATTTGTTTTTCTTCATCCCATCCTTTTTCGACAAACTTATCTGCACTCTCAGGATTGATAAAGTCAAGCTTGATTTGAATATTCGTATCAAGATTAATGATGTTCTTGATTTTCTTGCGAGCATCAGTCACTGCATTATTTGCGATTGGGAAGTTGCTGATGTCTTCAATACTGTATTTTTCTCCTTTATCTACTTTGTAGTTTTTAAACTCTGCAGCTAAGTCAGGATTCTCAATTACCTCATTGATGAAGTTTGATTCTTCAAACTCGTCGTTCTTTGCAAAGTAGTTCACTGAACGGTTCATGAACATTACTTCTTCTTTTTTATCTTCTGCTGGAAGTACAACTTCTTTAGCGAAATCTTGACAGAACTTCAAGTATTTTTTAGTCATGAATGCTTCGTCTTGGAAGATATCTACAGATAAGAAATGCTCTAACCAATAACGTGCATCATATTTGTTGCTGTCAATAGTCAAGATTTTGTATCCTTCTTCTTTTTTGTAATTGAAGATAATACATCCTTTGTCTAATTTATTTAAGTTAATCCCCTGTTGTAGGATCATTTCTAAATTAGAACCATTTTCTTGGAATTGTAAGAAGTCAGCTTTAATCTCACTTTTAAATATCCCTATTGCATCAACTACATTGTTGTCTATAGATACATTGGTCAAGTAAGTAACATAAACTTCCCCATTTTTAATATGTGGGTGATTTGATTGCTCAAATAAGTGTTTTGTTATTTTCTGAGAAACTTCATGAGATTTAGCACTTGATGGAGCATTGAATAATTCACTTGCATAGTTATACATCTCATTAAATTCCAAATCAACATCATGCGCAAATTGATAATAACTCTCCTCTTTTTCTCTAAAAGGTTTGAAGAAATACTCTTTTAACAAAGGAGCTATTTCATCATTAAGTTTATATGGTTCTTCTGATAAAAAGAAGGCTTCACTTCTACTTTTATTTCCAACTCTATGGATAGAAAGTGTTTCTATGTGAGCATTAAATAAGTTAATCATGGCAAATAATAATATAAAAAGGTTATAAATCCCTTATATAAGGTTTAGTTAAATCAAAAGCGGATTAGTTCCAGTTGTCTTCGTACCCGAAGTCCTCAAAGTTGTCATCTCCGTCGAACATATCGAAATCTTCTTCATCAAAGTCATCGTCAAATTCTCCAAAGATATCATCATTCGAAACAGGATTTGCAGTAAATGATTGAGTCGGCATAGAATCAGGTAGTATACCATGAGAGAACAATAATTCAGGGTATGCATTTCCAGGTTCTTCTTCTTCAATCGCTCCTAACTCTACAAAGAAGGTAAACATATTCAAGAAATCATATACATAGATGATTTTTGTTTGATTCTCACTCAATACGCTATTGATTGGAGTAGAACTCATTGTTTTTGCTGAGTGATCTTCTCCTATATCAAATAATGAAATCTCCTCTTCAAGTTGAGTCCATTGATCATCACAGGCGTAAAATGAAGCTGCCTCCATTCCGTCAAAACCAAATGCATTTACAATAGCATTGTGTAAATCTTCCAGAGAGTCGTCTTCTAAAATAGCTATATCTCTAAAAATATCTTCTTCTGTATCAAGGATTACTCTAAATTTATATACCATAATTGTAATGTGAATTAGATGGCAAATTTAAACTTATTATTCATTTTTTTAGAATAAAAGAGTCCCTTTTTCGCTTTGTTTTTTTATGTAATACTCAGGGGTTTGACTTTCAGATTTTTATAAAAATGAGGGGCAATTTACAACTCATCCTTTAAATTCCACAACTCAGTAGTTATGTTTTGAGTATCTCTATACTTTAAAGGACATTTGTTCTAACAAAAAAATAAACCACTATGGACTGAAAGTCCATAGTTTGTTAAAGCAGACTAAAGTCTGCCTGGGTGGAGCTACTTACTCAAGTATAAAGTTACCTCCGTTATCATTTGGTTTACGATGGTGTTCAAGATATTGATTTAGCATTTCATCAGTAATATTTCCTGTACTCCAACAACCAAAGCCTATTGCCCAAAAGTGACGTCCCCAGTATCTGTGCTTCAACTCAGGAAATTCTATTTGGAGTTTCCTTGAGGTACGACCCTTGAAGAGTTTGACAATATTACTTATGTTTTGAGATGGTCGATATTCTATATGAAGATGAACATGATCCTTTGATACTACACCTTTTAAAATTTGAATATCTTCTGCTTCACAAATCTGAATGATCAGACTACGACAACGTATCTGAATATCTCCTTCCAATACTGGATAACGATATTTAGTCACCCATACTATATGGGCGGTTAAACGTGATACACTATGTCCTCCGGTTCGTTGATATTCCATATATCAAAGGTAAACATTTTTAGAAGCTGAAAGCTAAATGCACTAAAGTGCATAGTTTTAACTACAGTCTGCGACCAATAAATGATTATGAATGTTATAATCTCGTTTACGCTATTTTTGATAAATACTATTTGTAGTTTAATAGGAATGTCAATTGATGATGTTAATATACAAGAACAAGTAATTCCCAAAAAGGAAAAGATTGAATGGATTGTTTATCAAGGAGAAAATAGAAAAGATGGAAGTAGAGAATACAAATAAGAAGGAGTACAGGGGAAAAGAGTCAGCTAAGCTATTTAAGCTATTTCTGTTAACGCTTTTGACCTATGTACTGTTTAAGAAAGTCTTAAAACTATATGGTTTAGATTTTCCAACGTTCATTGGCTATTTGGTGTTCTTTGGTGGCTCTTTTATGCTTGTACACTCATTTTTGGTCAAAAAGTTTTACACAGACATAGAGCGACTTCTTAGAGCGGATGAGAAGAATGTGAACAAACTTACTTTGTACTGTGGAATTACGCTCTTTGCTGTATTCTTTATGCTGAGTTTTATTATCAAGCTATTTCACCTCCTTTTTATATTAGAAGACCAGCGTATTCAGATAATATTGTTCAATGAGCACTTTAGGGCAATATGTAGTTTTAGTTTTTTATTGACTATTGTTTATACTATTTACATTTATACGCGCTTAAATGCTTTAGCGAAGAATCAGCAAATCGTTGAACAAAAAGTGATTACAGGGAATGTGTCTGCTCAGTTTGAAAGTCTAAAGAATCAGTTAGATCCACATTTCCTTTTTAATAGTTTGAATGTTTTAGGTGCCTTAATAGAAGAAGATCAGGACAAAGCTATTCTCTTTAATCAATCCCTATCGAGAACTTACCGTTATATACTGGATCAAAAGAACAAAGAACTCGTGCCTTTAGAGGAAGAATTGGCCTTTGCAAGAACCTATATTGAGCTGTTGCAAATGCGCTTTGAGGATAGCCTTACTTTTGACTTTCCCGAAAGCGTTAAGCAAGAAGGGGGAAAGGTGGTGCCTCTGTCTTTGCAGTTATTGTTAGAAAACGTGATAAAACACAATAAGGCTACTTCTGCAAAACCTATTCACATTACAATTGTTGAACAAGCTGATGGCTATTTAAAAATTCAGAATAATCTTAGTAAGAAAGAGTTGAGAGAGGGAAGAAAGGGAATCGGATTAGAGAATATTGCAAGTCGTTATGCTTTACTTACAGCAAAACCAATAAAAGTAGAGGAGTCTTCTGATTTCTTTACAGTACAAATACCTATACTAACCAAAAAAATTGAACATATGAGAATTATTGATGTACAAGAAGATGAACAAGATCTACTAATTGAAGCAAAGAAAAAAGTAGCAGAGTACAAGCGTTTTTATTCGCATTTAACTACTTACCTTTTAGTAAATACTTTCCTGATAATGATGAATATCCTTACTGATGCAACCTTTATGTGGAGTTTGATTCCGTTGTTTGCATGGGGGATTGGTTTGGGATCACATGCCATGAAAGTATATAATTACAGTTTTTTTTTAGGTAAAGATTGGGAGGATAAAAAGATGAGAGAATATGTTGAAGATCGAAAAAATGATAAATCAAATTGGCAGTAGTTATGAAAAAGGAACTGTCAACTAAGGTTAGTGAAAAGTATAAAGCTTATCGTTTTAGTTATACTAATAGGACTGTATATCTCGTATTGCAATTTGTACTTTTTGCAATTGTCCTCTTGTTTACAAAATACCTTGAACATTTGGAAATAGAAGATGTTAGGATTGTGTTTTTAAACAATGACGAAAAGCTGCAAATTGTCTTTTTTGCTATTTGGTTTGCGGTAATTACAATTAAACTAATCTTGCATTTTGCTGATTATATCCCCCTTTTAGATCGCTGGATAAATAGAGTAGAGAGAAGGGAAATGGATAGAATAAAGAATACATACGAATATCAAGTTAATCGATATGACAGGAATTAATATAGTGATTATAGAAGATGAAAAGCCCGCTGCAAGGTCGTTAGAGCGCAAGTTAGAGAAGTTAGGTTATTTTCCAAATGCGAAATTGACTAATGTAGAAGAGGCTATAGAATGGTTTGGTTCTAACAAAGAACCAGACCTCATCTTTTTAGATATACAGCTGTCAGATGGTTTGTCATTTGAGATTTTTGAACAAGTCAAAGTGAATAGTGCTATTATTTTTACTACAGCTTATGATGAATATGCTTTGAGAGCTTTTAAGTTGAATAGTATTGATTATTTGCTAAAACCTATCCAAGCAGATGAATTAGAGCAAGCCATTCAAAAGTTCAAAAATAATAAACAAGCGATTTTTGGATTTAATGAACAACTCTCCATGTTCACCCAGTTTCTCTCCAATAATGTGATCGAGTACAAGGAGCGCTTTGTTGTGAAGATAGGTATGCAGATTAAAATTATCAGTACTACTGATATTATGTGTTTTTTTAGCGAAAATAAAGCGACTTATATCAAGACCAATGAGGGAAGAAACTATTTAACAGATTATTCTTTAGAGGAGATTGAGAAGCACTTATCTCCAAATGATTTCTTCCGCATTAATCGAAAGTTCATTATATCATTAGTGTCAATTCACGAAATCCATGCTTTTTCCAATTCCAGATTAAAGGTAAATTTAAAGAATTTTGATGATGATGATTTAATCGTAAGCCGCGAAAAAGTTAATGATTTTAAAAAATGGATAGAAAAGTAGTATAATCTCTAAAAACTTCTTTAATTTAGGATTAAATTTTAAATAAGAAAAATAATGAAAAGAATTAGCGTATTGCTAGCATCTGCTTTAATATTCGTAGCTTGTAATAAAGCAGGTAATATTTCAGTAGAAGTTGCGAATATTCCTGACGGCTCAAATGTAGAGTTACAAACTATTGAAATAGGAGCAGTAGCGCCAACAACAATCTCTAAAGCTGAGGTAAAAGAAGGAAAAGTTGTATTTGAGAATACTTTTAATGACTTAGACGAAGCTTACATTGTATTTGGAAGTGAAGAAGAACCATTAGGAGCAGTTCCATTTGTTGGAGAAAAAGGGGATATTAAAATTTTCTATGACAAAGAGGAGTTAACGAAGATAAAAGTAGAAGGTACGGAAGCAAATAATAAGTTGCAAGAGTTACAATCTAATATGATTCCAAAGATAGATGAGCTTAAAGCTTTCTTGAATGACAACGGTCTTGCTTTGATGATGCCAGTTGATGAAAATGATCAAGAAGCTGTAAAAAATCGCGCAGCTGTTGAGCAAAAGTATGAAGCAATGGTTCAGGAGTTAGAAAACTATCCTGCTAACTTTAAAGAGAAAAATAAAAATACTGCCATTGCATTATTGATTTTATCTAAAGAAGTTCCTACTAAAGGAAAAACAGCTAAAGAATACCAAGAGGAGTTTGACGCTTTTTCTATTGACTTAAAAAGTACATTATTAGGAAAGAAAACACAAGCTGCTATTAAAACTTTGACTGAGAGCAAAACAGCTGTACCTGTAATAGGAGAGAAGATAGGTGATTTTAAAGGAACTACACCTGCAGGTGAAGAGTTGTCTTTATATGACTATATGCAAGGAAAGAAACTTATCTTGATTGATGTTTGGGCTGCTTGGTGTGGACCTTGCCGCAAAGAAAATCCTAATCTTGTAAAAGCTTATAAATTATATCACGATAAAGGATTTGATATTATCGGTTATTCATTAGATAGAACAAAAGAAGAGTGGGAAGAGGCAATTGCAAAAGATGGCCTAACTTGGACGCAAGTATCTAATATTGCTTATTGGAATGATCCAATCGTTTCTGCTTACGGGATTCAAGGTATTCCAGCAAGTTACTTAATCGACGGTAATGGTGTCGTGATTGCAACTAACTTGAGAGGTGCTGCTCTTGAGCAAAAAGTAAAAGAGGTATTAGGACTATAATATACCGCACGATAATAATAACAAAAAGGTTCCTGTAGTAATACTATGGGAACCTTTTTGTTTTACAAGTGATTATAGGACAAAAAGAAACTGCTTAGTATTTACTAAGCAGTTTCTTTTTTGTAATATGATATTAAAAGTTTGGTCTTAAATTATACTTTTTATAGAAGTTGTCAATTACTTCAATTACTTCATCCGCACTGTCAACTAATTGAATTAAGTCCATATCTTCCGCACAAATGTTATTGTGCTTAGTTAATAAGGTTTGTTTTATCCAATCAATCAATCCTCCCCAGAACTCAGTTCCAACAAGAACGATAGGGAATTTAGCAATCTTCTTCGTTTGAATTAACGTTACAGCTTCAAACAACTCATCAAGTGTACCAAAACCACCAGGCATTACTACAAAACCTTGAGAGTACTTAACAAACATTACTTTGCGTACAAAGAAATAGTCAAATTGTAAGTTTTTATCGTGGTCAATATATGGGTTGAAGTGTTGCTCAAATGGCAATTCGATGTTTAGTCCAACAGAAACACCTTGTCCTAAATGTGCTCCTTTGTTACCTGCTTCCATAATACCAGGACCACCTCCTGTGATTACGCCATAACCAGCTTTACTAATTTTGAATGCAATTTCCTCAGCTAATTTATAGTAAGGATCATCTTTCTTAGTACGCGCTGAACCAAAAATAGATACACTTGGACCGATACGTCCCATGTTCTCGTACCCATTTACAAATTCAGACATAATTTTAAAGATTCCCCAAGAATCATTTGTCTTTATTTCATTCCAAGATCTTTGTTTGAACTTGTCTTGAATTTTAGCCTCTTCACTTTCAAAAATTTCTTTCATATCATCTAATCTTTAAAGCTCATTCTTCAAAAAATGAGCGGTATAACTTTTTTTATTCTTTATAATTTCCTCTGGTGTTCCCGTTGCAACTATCTGACCTCCCTGACTACCTCCTTCATATCCTACATCAATGATATAGTCTGCAAGCTTGATTACATCCAAGTTGTGTTCAATAATTAATATCGTATTTCCTTTCTCTACTAATTTCGTAATAACTTCCATCAGTACGCGTATATCCTCGAAGTGAAGTCCAGTTGTTGGTTCATCAAGGATATAGAAGGTATTACCTGTATCTTTCTTAGAAAGTTCTGTGGCAAGCTTAATGCGCTGTGCTTCACCACCAGATAAAGTAGTACTTTGTTGTCCTAAAGTTAGGTATCCTAAGCCAACTTCATCAATTGTTTTCAATTTACGATATATTTTTGGAATATTCTCAAAAAACTCTACCGCTTCTTGAACAGTCATATTTAAAATATCCGAAATTGACCTTCCTTTGTATCTTATCTCAAGGGTTTCTCTATTAAAACGCTTGCCTTGACACGTCTCACATTCTACATATACATCCGGTAAAAAGCCCATCTCGATTGTGCGTACTCCTGATCCTTCACAAGTATCACAGCGACCACCTTTTACATTAAAACTAAACCTACCAGGCTTATATCCTCGTATTGCCGCTTCAGGGGTTTGAGCAAATAAGTTGCGTATATCAGAGAACACATCCGTATAAGTAGCAGGGTTTGAACGAGGAGTTCTTCCAATAGGACTCTGATCTATACAGATCACTTTGTCCAAGTGCTCAAGCCCCTTAATCTTTTTATAAGGTTGTGGTTTGGCAACTGCATTGTAAAAATGAGTATTCAAAATAGGATAAAGCGTACCATTGATTAATGTCGACTTTCCTGAACCAGAAACTCCAGTCACACAAGTAAGCGTTCCCAATGGAATATCTACTGTGACATTCTTCAAATTGTTACCCGTAGCTCCTTCTAATCTCAAGGTTTTTCCATTTCCTTTTCGCCTTTGTTTAGGAACCTCTATCTTCATTTGACCATTGAGATACTTAGCCGTTAGCGTTTGTTCTTGTAGCAATTCTTGTGGCGTTCCAGTACTGATTATCTTACCTCCATTCTTTCCGGCTCTCGGACCAATGTCGATAACGTAATCAGCTCGTTCGATCATATCTTTATCGTGCTCAACGACAAGTACAGAATTTCCAAGATCACGCAGTGATTCCAAAGACTTTATCAATCGCTCATTATCTCGTTGGTGCAGTCCTATACTCGGCTCGTCTAAGATATACAATACACCTACCAGTTGAGAGCCTATTTGTGTGGCTAATCGGATGCGCTGTGCTTCTCCACCTGATAGTGTACGCGAACTTCTGTTTAAAGATAAATAGGTTAATCCTACATCTTCTAAAAAGGACAGACGAGTATTGATTTCCTTTAATATCTCAGTAGCAATACTTGCTTGCTTGTTTGTCAATTGTGGAGGAAGATTTTGAAACCATTTGATCAATGTTTCCACATCCATTTGGATTAACTCTCCAATGTTCTTTTCTCCGATTTTAAAGTACAATGCTTCTTTGCGCAGGCGACTACCACCACATTCTGGACAATCTATTTCGTCCATGAAGTCTTTTGCCCAACGTTTGATTGTCGAACTTTCGCTTTCTTCAAATTGATTTTTAATGAAATTGACAATTCCCTCAAAATCGATTTTGTAATTCTTAGTGATTCCTGCAACTTTTGATACTACCGAAAAGCTTTCATTGCCTCCATTGAGGATCACCTCCATGGCTTCATCAGGGATTTTTGAAATAGGATCGTTTAGCGAGAACTTGTATCGCTCAGCGATTGTTTCCAATTGTTTAAACATCCACGACTTTTTCTCCGTACCTAATGGTGCAATACCTCCAGCTTTAATAGATACTTTGTTGTCAGGTATTATCTTCTGTATATTCACTTGGTTAATAGTACCTAATCCATTACAACATTCACAAGCTCCTTTGGGAGAGTTGAAAGAGAAATTGTTCGGTTCAGGTTTCGGATAAGATATTCCCGTAGTTGGACACATCAGATGTCTACTGAAATACCTAAAATCACTTGAATCTTGTTCCAGTACCATGATGATATCATCTCCGTAATGCATGGCAACTTTGATGCTTTGGGCGATGCGTTGAAGGGTTAGTTCTTCTTTATCTACAGCTATTCGGTCAATGACAATCTCGATATCATGGGTTTTATAGCGATCAATGCGCATTCCAGATTCAATATCTCTAATTTCACCGTCTATGCGAACTTTAAGAAACCCCTGTTTTGCAATTTGCTCAAATAATTCTCTGTAGTGTCCTTTTCTTGCGCGAACAACAGGAGCTAAGATATTAATGCGTTTGCCGTCAAAGTCTTTTGCAATTAGTTCTTGGATTTGCTCATCGGAGTAGCTAACCATTTTCTCGCCCGTGTTATAACTATACGCTTCACCAGCGCGTGCATATAAAAGACGCAAGAAATCGTAAATTTCTGTAATGGTTCCTACTGTTGAACGTGGACTCTTGTTGGTAGTCTTTTGTTCAATAGCTATTACAGGAGATAAACCATCAATTTTATCGACATCTGGTCGCTCTAATCCACCCAAAAACTGTCTGGCATAGGAAGCAAATGTCTCTATATAGCGACGTTGTCCTTCGGCGTAGATCGTATCGAAAGCAAGTGAGGATTTTCCCGATCCAGATAATCCTGTTATTACAACAAGTTTTTCACGAGGTATTACGACATCTATATTCTTTAGATTGTGTACTCTCGCTCCTAAAACTTCAATATTATCGTCTGAATTAATCATAATTTTTTGCAAAGGAACAAAGATACATAATTATACAATTTTAAAGAAGTTTTATGACCTTTATGAGCATGGGATTAATACACTTTTAACGCTGAAAAAGAGACAGCGTGATTCATGTGCCTTTATTTTAGTTTAGAAGTAGAAATATACCCTAACTAAAAAGAAAAAATCCTTCTAATTTTTAAATTAAAAGGATTTTATATTGAAATACAATATTTTAAATATAGCCTACTCTGTTACTTCGGCTTTCTTAAATTTCATTACTACGATATCTCCAGAGATGAATAAAAGTTCATCACCTACAATATCATATTTTGTTACTGAAGTTAAACCTTGCATAAATACAGTGTCAGCAACACCTTCACAGAACATTTTTGTAGCTGCTAATTTATCTCCGATAGCAATACCGTTGTTCTCTTTGCTTTCATATTCACCCATGATGTTATTACAACCGTCATTACCGTTCAATTGATTCTCTCCTGAGAAAGTTAAACTTGGTTTTTTGTTAGGGAATAATTGGTCAACAGTTTTACCTTCTGCTGCAGGTGTGGTAACAGCTAATAGTTCCCAACTTCCTGTCAATTTACTTTCTGTTTTCTCCACTTGAACTTCTGTTTGTGTCGTTTCTTGATTCGTTTCAGGTGTCTCTGTTGTAGCTTGTTTGTCTTTACAGCTTACTACTGCAAAACTTAAAATTGAAGCTAAGATAAATACGGTTTTTTTCATTTTCATCTTTTTAATTAGTGATATAGCAAAAATAAGAAAAAATGAATGGTATTACAGTATCAAATTCATACTATGTGAGTATTGCAATGAAAATTACAGGAAATAATGTGTTGTACTTCTTTGTTAATTACCCTTTTAACGACTAATGCAAAAATAGTACAAATAGACGTAAAGAAACATAAATGATCAGTCCACTTTTTGAGTGATATAGTCGTTAGGCCTTTTAAATATCAGCTTTATGGCTCAAGCCATTTAAAGCCGATGGGTACTTTGTTCGGATATTGGTGCGATAAAGTACGCTATTTACTGGGATTAAGGGCACTTTTGCGAATGAACCTCCCACCATCTCCGAACAAACCCCTAACCAAGTAGGATACGGCAAATACCTCTCTGTAATTTATTTGTGTTTGGAAGTAAATTAGAATTGGAAAACTTATGAAACGTATTGCGAATATTGTAAAAAATAACCTCCTTTTCATCAAAGGAGGTTATAGATAGTGATACTTGTGTGTTTTAGTTAAATGATTCTTGTTCAGTTTATTGCGTCTGTCGCTACTGTTTGTTTAAGAATAGGCTTACACATTTCTATAGATAGACCTGTTTATTTGCTGAATGTTATTCGCTTTGAAAAGTACATCAGTATTGCTAAAATTGCAAAAAGTCCAATACTTCCGACAATTAACGCTGCTTCTTTCAACTGAAGTAAGAAGAATAAGAAAGTGTATAATAGCGATAGCAGTCCCATGATAGTCAGTGCAATTCTCTTGTTCTTGCTCAAGCCATAGAGGAATGAGGTAATCAATGTAATTGTCGCAGTGGCTGAAATTAAGTAAGCATAACTGAAACCAACGTACTCAGCAAAAGACAATAATAGGACAAAGTTGATACACAAAGCCAACCCTACTAAAGCGTAGTGCAAAATATTTATTTGAAGATTCTTTAAGTTCTCCATAAAGAAAAATGTTGCAAAAGTTAACCCGATGAATAATAAGGCATATTTAGTTGCCCTGTTTACTTTGCTGTAAAAATCATTCATCTGTAAGAATTTTAATCCAAATTCAAAAGTTTCTAAACTTTCCAGGTTGTTGATGTTTGCCTCAAAGGGAAATGATTGAAAGATAGTCCACGTTGGATTGCTTAACGTCATTTTTTCTGATTCGCTATCAGGTAGGTAGCTTCCAATGTATTTGATATCCTGATAAGTCGTATTCAGTTTTACTTTGTTTTCTTTGGCAGTGGCAAGAAACTTTAATTCTGTTGACCCTTTTAGGTGTAGAGGAAAACTGATTTTGCTAAGATCAATAGTAGATTCCTTGATGTCAAAACTCAAGAGATTTAAGCTTGACTTAGTGCTAATTTCGTTGTCCTGCTCAAAAAAATTGGAAGGATTGCCGTTGATATTGATTTGTTCTGTAAATCCTCTGCTATCAGATATAGCAAAGACAATCTTTGCTGTAGTAAATTGATCTTTGCTGTCGAGTTTTAACTTTTCTGCGATTTTATCGAGAGAGATAAAAGAGGCATCGACATTCAAATTTGTGTTGTAAAGCGTGACTTCATATAGGCTTCGCTTTTTAATTTGAGTTTCTACTTTTCCCGCTATATTTTGAGATTGTGGAGAAGTTAGTGATGGCACCGTTCTTTCAACTATGGTATTGTCTTTTTGAACATAGGTTTTTTTGTATTCTACATAAATGAAAGGGCCGTAGATTGTTTGTTCGTTACCCCACTTGGAAGTTACTTCATTTTTAACTTCTCTTTGAAACGATTCTCTTTCTGATACTATACCTGTGATAAAAGGGATAGCGATAAGTAATAGTAGGGATAGTACAGTAATGATGATTCCCTTGATCATTGGTTTTTGATTTTCTTTTTCCATATTTTAAATATTAAAAGTACTTTGATTTTCAAAGTAAAAAATTAAAAAAAATTATTTCAACTCTTTGATTAAATTTTCGAGATAGGTTAAGTGTTGTTTAAAGGCCATTTTTCCTTCTTCTGTAGCAGAATAGGTAGTGTTAGTTTTTCGTCCAATAAATCCCTTTGTTACAGTAATATACTGGCTTTCTTCTAAGTTTTTTAGATGAGAAGCCAGGTTGCCATCAGTCAGGCTTAAATATTCTTTTAGATCGTTAAACGAAAGTGATTCATTGACCATTAATCCGCTCATAATACCTACGCGGATTCTGTTGTCAAAGACTTTGTTCAATTTATCTAAATCAAATTTCATAACTGTTAGTTTTGTTTGTCGTATTTATTCCAAAGGATTATGCCATAAAGAAGGTGGATCAGCCCGAAACCAATAGCCCAACAAAGTAAGGTATAATCTATAAAATAGAAGGATACAAGTCCTAATAAAAGTTGCAATAGTGCTATTATTTTCACTTCTTTTACTGTGTCCTCCTGTACAGTATACAGAGCAAGTCCATAAAAAATTAGGGTAGTTGGTAAAGCAAAAGACAAAAGGTTGTACTTATACCACAATAGACAAAGAATACCACCAACAACAAGTGGTAGAGAAAAGCGAATTAGCAATCTCTTGGTTAAGCTATTGATAAATTGTTTTCCTTGTTTTTGCGTTTTCACAATGGTAAAATAGAAACCTCCAGTAACAGCCACTATAAAGGTGATCAATGCTAATGACAATAAGTTAAATGCATTGTACGTAGTTTGATAAGGATCGTTAAGCGTGAGGTCCTGATAGCTGTACAGTGAATTTGTTTGCCAGATATACAAGATACCGCTGGCAATTAATCCACAGAGTCCTACCCAAATTCCACTCCATCCACTAAGACTTAAAAACTTAGTAGAACGCTCCATCATTGTCTTGATTTGCGCTAAATCTTCAATAGCTTTATTACTCATAATAAAAGTACTTTGAATTACAAAGTTAATTAAAAATTGATAAGTTGGTTGCTTTTTTTTTTATTTTTTTCAAACGCCAAATTTGAGATAGACATCTGAGTGAATAGTAGCGATACAAAATCGATCTGAATTAGTAAGACATGCAAACATCTGGGTGGTTTAAGGGTGAATGAAGAAGATATTAAGTAGAGTTGCTTAGTTGTATTGGACTAAGAAAGATTTTGGATTGATAAAAAATGTGGGAGTCATATAAGTGAGCGGACTTGCTATCTTTTTTAGAAATGATACCTCTTATTGTTGTAATATTGTGCTTTATTTATTTTATTGAGAATATGAAGGCAGCAGTATTGTATAAGTCTGGTTCAGTACCTGTATATGGTGAAATAGAAGCTCCAGTTAGCAATGGTTTAAATCAACAATTGTTGCATGTTAAAGCAGCGGCAATTAAGAATTTGGACAAGGCGAGAGTGAGTGGAAAGCACTATGCGAGTTATAAGGATTTTCCTTGTGTTGTAGGGGTAGATGGCGTCGGGCTATTGGAAGATGGCAGACGTGTTTACGCACAAGGTATGACGGGGATGCTGGCTGAGTATGCATTGATTTCCCAACAGATTACACCTATCCCTCATAACTTAGATTATGTGACAGCCGCAGCCTTACCCAATGCTGTATTGGGTTCTGCCATGCCCTTATTGATAAGAGGGAAGCTGGAGAAAAGACAAAATATACTTTTTAATGGGGCTACGGGTGTTACAGGTCAGGTAGCCGTGCAAATTGCAAAATACTATGGAGCAAATGAGATTATCGTGACGGGGCGTAATGAGCGTATTCTTAATGAGTTAAGAACATTCGGCGCTACGCATACGATTAATCTAAAAGAAGGAGAAGAAGCGGTGAAAGGTAAATTAAAAGCGATTCACGATCAGTATCCTATCGATATCGTAATTGACTATCTGTGGGGACAGCCTATAACTTGGGTTTTAGATACTTTAAAGGGCGGAAGTATACATCACCTATCGCATACTACAAAAATTGTAACAGCGGGTGATATGGCAGGTAAAGAGATTGCGTTAACTTCTGCTATCTTGCGTAGCTCTGCTATAGAAATACTGGGCTCTGGTTTTGGAAGTTTATCAGCCGAGGAATTAATTGTCTTTAACAAAGTAATCTTACCCGAAATGTTTTTATTAGCCTCTAATGACAAATTGAAGATTCAAACTGCGGCTTACCCTTTAGAGGAAATAGCAGAGGTGTGGAATAAGGATTTGCCTTCGGGTACTCGACTTGTTATTACGATTTAGTTATTTGCTGAGAATTACAAAAATATGAAATGAGGATTACTTTTAGTGTTTACTTGTTTAAGGATGTTCTAGTGATAATATAGAATGTGGTTACGATAATAGAGATGAATTAATTACCATTGATAAATTGATTGGTAAATGGGACTTAGTGGATGTCAAATGGAATAGTGATGAAGCGTTTTTTGAAGATAGATGTAGAAAGGAATTTAATGCATTTAATTCTAATACAAAGGCTATTGCAGATATTAAGTATGGACAAGATAATCAGTGTCATAATACAAGTATTGTTTAAGAAAGGTCTTTACACTGTGATAAAGTGAGCTACCATAACCCTAAAACTAAAAAGTATCGTGATGATAAAATCTATAAACTAACAAATAAAGAGGGAATAGTATTCACTGATATAGAATCAGAGTTTATGTTGATATTAGATATATATGACCCTAATGGTCCTGTTTTTGTTAGTCAAGTTATTAAAACATATAGAAGAAAATAATATAGTTGAAGAACTGTCTTTTAAAGGCAGTTCTTTTTTTTTGAGGTTTTACCTTGGTCTTACTGATGTTTCCGATACATTTCAGAATAAGTACTGACGATCTATTCGCAGATGGTTTTGTAGTTTTTTTGATTAGCCAAAAAAAGCAGAATAAGACATATTAGTCAAATAAGCTCATGAGGAGAAAAAGTGTATATCATGAGCTTTCTTAATAGGTTTTGTTAGTGTTTATTGGTCGCAGACTGTAGTTAAAACTATGCACTTTAGTGCATTTAGCTTTCAGCTTCTAAAAATGTTTACCTTTGATATATGGAATATCAACGAACCGGAGGACATAGTGTATCACGTTTAACCGCCCATATAGTATGGGTGACTAAATATCGTTATCCAGTATTGGAAGGAGATATTCAGATACGTTGTCGTAGTCTGATCATTCAGATTTGTGAAGCAGAAGATATTCAAATTTTAAAAGGTGTAGTATCAAAGGATCATGTTCATCTTCATATAGAATATCGACCATCTCAAAACATAAGTAATATTGTCAAACTCTTCAAGGGTCGTACCTCAAGGAAACTCCAAATAGAATTTCCTGAGTTGAAGCACAGATACTGGGGACGTCACTTTTGGGCAATAGGCTTTGGTTGTTGGAGTACAGGAAATATTACTGATGAAATGCTAAATCAATATCTTGAACACCATCGTAAACCAAATGATAACGGAGGTAACTTTATACTTGAGTAAGTAGCTCCACCCAGGCAGACTTTAGTCTGCTTTAACAAACTATGGACTTTCAGTCCATAGTGGTTTATTTTTGAACTTACACACTTTAAGAGACAGTGCCCAAAGCAATTCTACTTCATATCTCTTTCATTTCTTCTACAACTATACTACAGTATGCTTTTTTCTTAGATTCAGAGCTATTTTGTATAATTACTTTTCGTTTTTATGTCTATCGCTTAATCTGTGTTAAAGAGGGATATGGCAATCATATGTGTACACACAGCGTCTTTAGATTTAATGAAGCATTGCAGATAGTTTGGGTTTTAGTGCTTAGTTATAGTAAATATTGTTTTAGGGGTGAATTATATTGCATTAATCTTTGTGTGTTCGAGATTGAAAAAAGAAAAGTTGTAAATGGTAAAGAAGAAGAAAACCCTGCCCAAGGACTTTCAAGAATTAGTTGACACAACAGTACTTTGAAAGAGTATTAAGTCATTGTGTTTTCATAGCGATGTATTGATTCTGTTTCTAATTAATTAGTTTTAATGTGGAATCTTTGAATTTTAATAGAGTTGTATTTAAAAACTTTTTACTTTTGTTTGCTTAACGCAACAACACAATGAAAAACTTTTTGGAGAACTACTTTCAGTTAAGTAGTAACGGTACCACTATAAAACGTGAGTTTGTAGCTGGGATAATTACTTTTTTAACCATGTCTTATATCTTGGTTGTGAATCCGAATATTCTTGCGGATGCCGGGATGGATAAGAGTGCTTTGTTTACCACAACTGCTTTAGCTACTATTTTTGCAACACTGTTAATGGGCTTGTATGCCAAATTGCCTATTGCTCAAGCTCCAGGAATGGGATTGAATAGTTTCTTTACTTATTCTGTTGTTTTGACTTTAGGGTATTCATGGCAGTTTGCTTTGACAGCAGTATTTATTGAAGGGATCATTTTTCTACTTTTAACCTTCTTTAATGTTAGGGAATTAATCGTAAAGAGTATTCCAAAAGTACTCAAAGAAGCTATCCCTGCTGGAATAGGTTTGTTCATAACGCTTATAGGTCTAAAGAGTGCAGGTGTGGTAGTAGGAGATCCCAATACTTTGGTTCGCTTAGGTGATTTTAGTCAACATACCGTATGGATAACGCTTGTAGGGTTGGTCGTTACTGGTATTTTATTGATTAGAAATGTAAATGGAGCCATTCTCTTTGGTATCCTTGCGGCGACAGTCTTTGGAGTTATTTTAGGTGATGTATCTTTGCCGAGTAGAGTGGTAGATTTACCTCCTTCAATTGAGCCTATCTTTGGAGAAGCTATCAAACCTATGTTTACGGCAGAAGGTTGGAACCAGATCTTGTCTATAGATATGGTTGTAGTTGTTTTTACTTTCTTGTTTGTTAATTTGTTTGATACAGTAGGTACCTTAATTGGTGTGATTTCTAAAACGAATATAGCGGACAAGGATGGGAATTTTCCTCAAATGAAAAAGGCTTTATTTACGGATGCAATGGGGACTACTTTTGGAGCGATATTAGGGACAAGTTCTGTGACTTCGTATGTAGAGAGTGCCTCTGGTGTGGCATCGGGAGGTAGAACTGGACTAACTGCAGTAAGTGTAGCTGTTATGTTTGCCTTAGCTTTATTCTTGGGACCGATATTCTTGATGATTCCTGCAGCTGCTACAGCTCCAGCATTGATAATCGTAGGGCTATTTATGATTAGTTCTGTATCGAATATCAATTTTAATAATCTATCAGATGGCTTACCTGCATTTTTAACGATAGTTTTTATGCCATTCACTTATAGTATTGCAGAGGGAATTGTATTTGGTATTTTGAGTTTTACAGTTTTAAAATTAGGTGCTAATCAGCATAAGGATATTACCCCGACGGTATATGTACTTTCTATATTGTTCTTGATAAAGATTGTATTAGACGTGGTGTCTATCGGATAATACAATAAATTGAAAAAGGGAATTTGGTTTCGAGAAAACTTATTACCTTGTTTGAAATTATAAAACAAGTAGCATATGAAGACTCGAATTGCAATTTTAGGCATAGGAGGTGTTGGGGGTTTTTATGGTGGTCTATTAGCAAGTTATTATAAAAATGACCCCAGTATTGAAATAATTTTTGTTGCAAGAGGTGATAATTACCAAGTGATAAGTACCAGTGGGATTGAAGTTTATACTGATAAGGAGAAATGGGTAGGAAAACCTAATTTAGTTGTTGATCACATCAAGAAAGCTGGTAAGTTAGACTACATTATCTTAGCGACAAAAGGATATGATTTGGAACCAGTCATTAGCGATCTTAAAGAGGTCGTAGATGATAGTACCGTTATATTGCCCCTTTTAAATGGAGTAGAAGCTTTCGAATTGTTAGCCTCTGCATTCAAAGAAGGACAGGTCTGGAAGGGGTGCACTTATATTGTAACTCGATTGAAAGAACCAGGTGTAGTGGATAATCCCAGTGGAAGACAACGTATACTCTTTGGTTTAGACAAAGAGCTTACCCCGCAAATGAGCTTTTTTGAAAAGATATTGACTGACGCGGGAATTAATGCCTTAGCGACATGTGATATTAGTAGGGAAGTGTGGGAGAAGTATATTTTGGTTTCTTCTTCTGCGACTGCGACAACGTATTATAACTCTTGTTTTGGCGGCGTAATGGAGCATCACGCAGATGTTATGCACCAGCTCTTGATCGAGATATCGTCATTGGCGAGAGCTAAGGGAATTACTTTGTCAGCTGATATTGTAGATGTAGTGGAAGGTAGGTTAAAGGCTATACCTTATGAATCGACAACATCTATGCACAGTGATTTTCTTAGTGGTAAGCTTTCTAATGAATTGGGGATTATGACAGGTTATATTGTCAAAGAGGCAGTAAAATATGGTGTTGAGGTACCTAAGTACAAAGAGATGTTCGAAAACCTAAGTCAGAGAACAGGAGAGAAGTATTTAAAATAGATTTTATATCTAATAATATGAAATTAAAAAAGGAGTGTATTCATACAGAATACACTCCTTTTTAGTTTGTTTGAAAAAAAATATCACTTTACTTATTTGGTTTTCTGTGGAGCTATTGCTTCTGTAGGTTCACTATGTTGTTGCATCATTTTCATAAATTCTTCGCGTTGCCTTTGCATATCTTCTTGCATCGATTGCATCATCTCCATGATATCACTTGTAAAGAAACTGTCTTGTTCTCCTGCATGGCTATTGCCAAACATGGAACTTTGCATACCGAAATTACTTTGGTTGCTAAACATGGGGTTATTTGGAGTTGAAATTTCTAAGTATTTATCTCCTTTGTCGTTCTCGTGAATTGTTATCGAATAAGGACTTATCCCCATGGAGTTATACTCTGACTTTTGTTGAGAAGACCCTCTTTCGTCAATAAATTTTGTCGTAATACCGATGATCTCACCTTTGTCATTTCTCTTGATGTTCGAAAAGTTTAAGGTAGCTACTTTTTCATCGTTGACTTCTTTTTTTATCAACTCTAAATCAGTATCTTTAGTTTCCTTAGTAATTTTGTACTCATAGGTAGTGCTTTTTACCTTGAAGTCATTCTTTTTCTCTTGTGCATGGCTAAAGTCAATTCCTGCAGAGATCAATAAAAACGTTAGCATTAGAATACTACTTGTGAATTTCATGCGTTTAGTTACTTTTTTCATTGTAAATATGTTTTTATTATAAGTTGATTGTTGCTAAGTTAGTTTTTATAGTTTTAAAATAGATATAAATTATTACTATCAAATGTTAAAATGATGTGTTATGAAAGGTGAATTATTTAAAAAGACAGTTGTATTAAAGAGCTCAAATAATAGAGATATATTGTCGGATATTACCCGTCCAGCAAATGATAAAGTATTGCCTTTGGTGATATTCTGTCATGGATATAAAGGTTTTAAAGATTGGGGAGCTTGGGATTTAGCGATGGATTATATTGCAGAGAAGGGATGCTGTGTAGTGAAGTTTAATTTTTGTATGAATGGTACTACGGTTGACAAGCCTACGGAGTTTGAGGATTTAGAAGCTTTCGGACATAGCACTTATAGCCAAGAACAAAACGATTTGACTACTGTAATCGATTATTATAAAACACTTGATGGGATAGATGCGAGTAATATTTATTTGATTGGGCATAGCCGTGGAGGTGGCGCAGTCATTCTTCAAGGATATTTTAATTCTGATGTAAAGGGAGTTATTACTTGGGCAGGTGTTTCTGATTTTAGAAAGCGCTTTCCACATCACGATCGCTTTGATCAATGGAAAGAACAAGGGGTATTCTATGTAATCAACGGAAGGACAAATCAGAAGATGCCACATTACTTTACTTTTTGGGAGGATTACGAGCAAAATGAAGAACAACTTAATGTACAAGTCGCAGCTCAACATTTGAATAAGCCAACGTTGATTGTACAGGGGACTGAGGATGAGGCTGTGCCGTTAAAAGAAGCTCAATTACTTCATCAGTGGATTTCGAACTCTCTACTCAATATTGTAGATGGTGCTAATCACGTCTTTGGGGCAAAACACCCTTATGAGGATAAAGAGTTGCCATTGCATCTCAAACAAGTAGCGGAGGCAACAGCCACGTTTATATTGGACAATGAAAAGCAATAAGTTTTTTAGGTCAGATATTCCTTTGAGGTTGTGGTAATATCCTGTTTTGAATACAAGACAATTTAATTGAGAAAATAGAATAAAAAAAGCGAAACAAGAATTTGACGTTTTCTTGTTTCGCTTTTTTATGTATTTAATTTCTTTTTTAGTCTTCCGAACTTCTACCGCAGTAGTAACATTTTCTTGCTTCGAGAATTAATTTGAATTGTACTCCAAATAGTATAGAAGCCAGTACTAAGTGCGCTGTTTGTGATCCAAATGGGAAGTGAAGATAATTCATCAAAACCCCCGTAAATACTTCTAAGATTAGCAAAATCATAACCCATTTCATTTTGTCAAATCCAAGGTTGTATTTTCTATTGGTGTAGAACAAATAGATGTTTACAGCTAAAATTAAAAAGGAGAAACTACGGTGTATGTAGAACTCAATATTTGGCATATTTAACCATAAATGTTCATTGCCAATTCCCGCTTGTATCTTTTCATCTATAAACTCTCTTACTTGAGTACCTAATACAGTTTGTACTAATGTAAAGATTAAGGATACAATAAGTATGGTTTTGAAACTGCTGTGGTATTTTCTAATTTCTTCATTTCTACATCTACATGCGTGTATGATACTGATAATAATCGCTACGATAACTAACGCCATTACCATGTGAACTGTAATCTTAATTGGGTTTAGTACGGAATAAACAACAACTGCACCTAACCACGCTTGAAATACCATTAAAGCAACAACTAACCACGAGGCAAGTGTAATGGATTTTCGCTCTTTCCAATATGAAAACGAGGCAATAGCCATTGCCAAACAAGCTAATCCTGCCAAAGCACCACATAACCTATTGATGTATTCGGTCCAAGTGTGATTTGGATTAAACTCAGCATAATCGTGCTTAGTATATTTTTCCCAGTGAACCTCGTTATACTCAGATGTTGTTGTAAAATCCTCTTTTGCTTTCCATAAACTATCGTCATGAATAATCATTTGTCCTTTTTCATATTGACGATCTGGTTGCCATTGCAATACTTCAACATCAGTAGGAGGGATGTAGTATCCGAAACATTTAGGCCAGTCTGGACAACCCATTCCTGAACCTGTCATCCTTACCGCTGCACCAGCAAATATCACTAAATACACTAATATTAGTGAAGCTTTAGCAAAGGGTAAAAAATAATTTTTCATATATATTGTCTATTATTTATTGACTATTTCTAATCCCATTTTTTTAGCTTTTTCAAGCATAAAATGGTAAGCAGCTTCATATTCATTTGGTATAACACCTTCTAAAATAGCTTCTTTGATTGATTCTTTGATTGAACCAATTTCTCTGCAAGGTTTTAAACCAAATATATCCATAATTTCTTCACCTGTAATAGGAGGTTGGAAATTGCGAACATGATCTCTTTCTTCTACTTCAACAATTTTTTGTCTAACAACTTTGAAATTATTGTGGTATTTCTTGAATTTATTTGGATTCTTAGTGGTAATGTCTGCTTCACATAGCGTCATCAAATCTTCTACATTTTCCCCTGCATCAAAAACTAAACGTCGCACTGCAGAATCAGTAACTTCTTTCTGTGCTAAGACAATTGGCCTTGAGCTCATCATAACCATCTTTTGAACAAACTTCATTTTTTGATTCAATGGCATGTGTAAACGAGTGAAGATTTTCTTCACCATTTTGCCTCCTAAAAACTCGTGCCCATGAAAGGTCCAACCGTTTCTCTTTGTATATCTCTTAGTAGGAGCTTTGCCAATGTCGTGTAAAAGGGCTGCCCATCTAAGCCATAAGTCATCTGTGTTTTGACTAATGTTATCTACAACCTCTAAAGTGTGATAGAAGTTGTTTTTATGTGTGTGACCTTCAATTTCTTCTACTTGGTTTAGTGCAGTTAATTCAGGAAGAATCAAGTCTAATAACCCTGTTTTATACAATAAAAGAAATCCTTTAGAAGGAGTTGTTGTCAATAGTATTTTGTTCAACTCCTCGACGATTCTCTCTCCTGAAATAATATCTAAACGCTTGTGATTTCGAGTAATTGACTCAAAGGAATCTTCGTGAATAAAGAAATCTAACTGAGCAGCAAAACGCACTGCTCGCATCATGCGCAACGGATCGTCAGAATAGGTAATATCTGGATCTAAAGGAGTGCGTATAATTTTGTTATTCAAATCACTAACGCCGTTAAAGGGATCTAACAATTCGCCGTAGTTTGCTTTGTTTAAAGATAAAGCCAAGGCGTTAATTGTAAAATCACGTCTGTTCTGATCATCTTGTAGTGTGCCATCTTCTACTACAGGCTTTCTACTGTCAAAGTGATAAGATTCTTTTCGTGCACCAACAAATTCGATATCCATATCATCAAAGCGCAACATGGCTGTGCCATAGTTTTTAAACACTTGAACTTTGGGTTGATTAGGCAATAATTTAGAAACTTCCAAAGCAAGTTCAATACCACTGCCAACAGCAACAATATCAATGTCTTTCTTAGTGTTTCTTTGAAGTAAGAAGTCTCGAACGTAACCGCCAATCACATAACTGTCAACTTTTAGGTTTTCAGCTGCTTTTGATACGTAATCAAATATAGGATTTGTTAAGGCTTCTTTATATATTGGAGTTTTAGTATTCATAATGATAAAAGGACAATACCGTTATTTTCTAAGTATTGTCACTTGACTATTTGCTGTTAGTTTTATTACAGTTGATGGTTTAACAGGTTTGATTTCTGTTTGTCTTAGATTCACAACATAATCTACCCCGTCAATAATTTCCTTTGATATTTCCTTGAAATTTTGAGGAGAAGGCTGTCCGCTTATATTAGCAGAAGTTGAAACCAAAGGCGATTTCATTCGCTCAATTAATTTAAAACAAAAAGGCTCCGTAACAATTCGAACGCCTAAAGCGTTGTCAGAGGAAATAATCTCTTTAGCAACATATCTTGGATTGTCAAGAACAAGTGTTGTTGGCTTGTCGCTATAATCAAGGATATCCCAAGCAACTTCGGGAATTTCGTTAAAAACCCTATGTAGAAGTCTGTCTCCATTGACAAGAACAATCATGCTTTTGGATTCAGCTCTTTGTTTTAAACTGTAAATTTTCTTTACAGCTTCTGGATTATTTGCGTCACAACCTATTCCCCATACAGTATCTGTAGGGTATAAAATGATACCACCATTTTTGATTATTTCGTATGCTTTGTGCACTTCTGCCTGGATATCTTCCATTGTGTTTAAAAAAAGTTGTAGTTTGTGTGTATGTTTTTGTGGGGCAAAATTACTAAAAAATAAGAAATTGAACGTTGATTAAAGTCAGGAAACTTGGAGATATAGGAAAAAGAGTGATAATTATATTTTTTTTAAGAATTGAAGGGGAAATTTACTTTAATTTTAAGAGCACTAAGCCACATAGGTTTTAAATTTGTAAGATTATGAGCAATAATATAAGAAAGAACTTTGATAAGGAGGCTATTTTAGAAATGTATGCTAAAGTCTCTAAGAATACCCTGATGGAAACATTGGGAATAAAATACGTTGATGCAGGCCCAGAATACCTTGTAGCAACTATGCCAGTTAAACCTGAAGTGCATCAACCCATGGGATTGTTGCATGGTGGTGCCTCAGTGGCCTTGGCAGAAAGCTTAGGGAGTGGGGCTTCTCTTATGTTGATAGATCCAGAAACGCAGGAAATCAGAGGTATTGAAATCTCTGCTAATCACGTAAAAAGTAAGAGAGCTGGTTTAGTGACAGGAACAGCTAAGTTGATTCATAGAGGTCGTATGTTGCATTTATGGGAAATTCGCATAACAGATGAAAATGGGGAGTTAATTTCACTCTGTAAAATAACTAATATTGTAATAGATAGAAGAAAGTAAGTATGTATTTGTATAAATGTTTACTTAAGCAATTTGAAGAAAAAAGACCATTTGTAGTATATAGAAAGCCTAATGCAGATCAAATGGTGGGGCTTTTTCAAAAAACGCGAGAGCTACACCTTATTGAGAATTTTGATGAAGTGGGATTTGTTTTAGCTCCTTTTGCACAAGGAAAGCGATTTTATATTCCTTTATCTGAATCAGCTATTATTGTAGAGCAAGCGCCACAAGGGAAATTGGATTTAGAGGACGTTGAATTAAATTACAATGATGCGATTGCTAAAGAGAATTTTGAAGATTTGGTGAAGCGATGTGTGTCGGCAATTAAGCAGAATGTTTTTGGAAAAGTAGTGCCATCCAGAAAAGAGAGTATCCAAGTAGACGTTCAAGGTGATTTGGAAGGGCTGTTTAATAGATTGTGCTTATCATATCCTACGGCTTTTTGTTATGTGATTTATCATCCAGAAATAGGGATGTGGGCAGGTGCAACACCCGAATCACTATTAAAAGTAAAGGATGGAGTATTAGAGACCATGGCATTAGCAGGAACCCAAGTAAATAATGGGCAACAAGATGTGGTATGGGAGCAAAAAGAGAAGGAAGAACAGCAGTTTGTGACTGATTTTATAGTGGAAAGTTTAAATCCATTAGCTAACAAGATAACAGTTTCTGAACCATTTACTAAAAGAGCTGCACGCGTTATGCATATATGCACAAGTGTGGTAGCAGAACTTAAAGAAAATAACGTTAAAGTTATTGTAGATGCATTGCATCCCACGCCAGCGGTATGTGGTATGCCAAAAGCGAAGGCCAGAGAGTTTTTGATTAATGAAGAAGGCTATGAGCGTAAATACTATGCAGGATATATAGGTGAACTAAACTGTAATGTGATTGAACAAACGGTAGAAGAGACTGATTTATACGTTAATCTACGCTGCATGGAAGTGGAATGTGACAAAGTGAGCTTATACATTGGGTGTGGGGTGACTAAAGATAGTGATCCTACGTCGGAGTTTATCGAAACTGTGAATAAGTCTTCGACGATGAAAAAGGTTTTAAAATAATTAGTATTAATATTAAAAGGAATTTGTATCTGAATTACTCTTGTTTTTTTTAACAGTTAGTAAGAATGATTAAGAGTTCACAACAAAGGAATGATGAAATTAGATATCTTAGCTTTTGGAGCACATCCAGATGATGTGGAACTTGGATGTGGAGCAACAATTGCCAAAGAAGTGTCATTGGGGAAAACTGTGGGAATAGTTGATTTAACCAGAGGAGAGCTTGGAACTCGTGGCACAGCTGAAACACGTAAAGCAGAAGCAGAAGAAGCAGCAAGAATACTTGGTGTGTCTGCACGTGAGAATTTGGGTTTTAGAGATGGCTTTTTTGTCAATGATGAAAAACACCAACTGGAAATAATAAGAATGATACGCAAGTATAAGCCAGAGATTGTCTTGTGTAATGCTATAGACGATAGGCATATTGACCACGGAAAAGGAAGTAAGCTTGTTTCTGATGCTTGTTTTTTATCTGGATTGATGAAGATTCAGACAGAGTTAGACGGAGTTAGTCAAGAAGCATGGAGGCCAAAACTGGTTTATCACTATATTCAATGGAAGAATATTGAGCCAGATTTTGTTGTAGATGTAGAAGGTTTTATGGAGCAAAAATTAGCTTCAGTTTTGGCTTATGGGACGCAATTTTACGATCCAAAATCGAGTGAACCGAAAACGCCAATAACATCAAAAAACTTTTTGGATAGCATAACGTATCGCGCGCAGGATCTAGGAAGGTTGGTTAATAAAGAATTCGCAGAAGGATTTACTGTTGAAAGGTATTTAGCAGTCAGCAGTTTAGATAAATTGATGTAATTTTTTTCTAAAAAAGCTTGCGAGGTATAGAAAAATAGGTACCTTTGCAACCGTTAAACAAAACACGGTGGTTGTAGCTCAGTTGGTTAGAGCGTCGGATTGTGGTTCCGAAGGTCGTGGGTTCGAGACCCATCATCCACCCAAAAACTTTGGGATTTAGTTTTAAAATAAAATTCATGACACGGTGGTTGTAGCTCAGTTGGTTAGAGCGTCGGATTGTGGTTCCGAAGGTCGTGGGTTCGAGACCCATCATCCACCCAAAAACTTTGGGATTTAGTTTTAAAATAAAATTCATGACACGGTGGTTGTAGCTCAGTTGGTTAGAGCGTCGGATTGTGGTTCCGAAGGTCGTGGGTTCGAGACCCATCATCCACCCAAAAACTTTGGGATTTAGTTTTAAAATAAAATTCATGACACGGTGGTTGTAGCTCAGTTGGTTAGAGCGTCGGATTGTGGTTCCGAAGGTCGTGGGTTCGAAACCCATCATCCACCCAAAAGGAAAAGGCTATTCTATTTAGAATGGCCTTTTTTTGTCAGTATATGTTAGAATGTTTTATCTAATTATAAATATTAGTATATAGGTAATTGCTAAGCATTTGATAGATAGGAATGAAAAAGAATCTAAAGTAATCCTTCGATTGATAAAACTTAGCACAAGAGCAATGGGAAGTACATATAAGGCATAGTACATTGGAGTAAATAAATTATTATAAATCCAAGCAAAGGCAGTATAGCTTTCTATATTATAGGCATACCCAGCTCTTATAAGCCATAATATAAGATTTGTCATGCACAAGATAAATAATGAGATATCAATTATTTTGGCTCTTTTAGTTCTTTTTTTCTGTAAGTTGGGGTCTGTGTTCTCCATTTGCTAATTTCCAAGCTGTTGTAAAGATTAATTGAGTTCTCTTTGTAAGTAAAGGTAGATCTATTTTATCAAAAGTATCTGAAGGTAAATGGTAGTCATCATGAGTGCCATTGTAATAAAATACTGCCGGAATACCTTTTTGGGCAAAACTATAATGATCAGATCGATAATAAATTTGTTGTGGATCATTTTCATCGTCAAATTTATAATCAATTGTAAGGTTGATTGATTCTTTATTTGCTGAACTTACAACATCATAAAGATCTTTGCTCAATTTTCCTGAACCAACTGCAAAAATATAATCACCTTTGCCAGAGTGCTCTTTACTTCGGCGTCCTATCATATCAATATTAAGGTTAGCAATGGTGTTTTCAATTGGAAATATAGGATTCTGAACATAGTACTTTGAACCAAAAAGTCCAAATTCTTCCCCTGTAAGGTGGATAAACAATACAGATCGCTTGGGTTGAATCCCTTGTTCTTTTAATTGTTGAAATACTCTTGCTATCTCCATAATAGATGCAGTTCCAGAACCATTGTCATCAGCTCCGTAATATATTTGATCTAATAGTATTCCCATATGGTCATAATGAGCAGAAATAATCAAAACTTCCTCTGGTTTTTCTGTTCCTTCAAAATAGGCTAGTATATTCTCACTGTCTTGTAGTTTCATCATTGAAGGTTTCATAAATGAAGAGGGAATACTCTGTAGATAGCCATCCATTTCTTTTGGTGGTGCAATTCCCCTTTTCTTGTAGAAGTTGACAATGAATTCAGTTGCTTTTTTCTGACCAGGCTCGCCAGTACGTCTACCTTGAAATTCATCAGAAGCAAGCTTTTTTAAGTTTGTTGCAATCGAATCTTGGTTAATTAGCGCGTAATATTGATATGGTACTACAGTAGTGTTGTTTAAAATACTATTATCTAAATTTTGCTGTACGCCTTTACAAGAATTTAGCAAGAGTACAGCAAACAAACCAAGTAATAATGTGTTTTTAATCATGTGGAACTAATTAGTTTTGTGTAAATATAGCAACTTATCAAATTATAGTGTATTCTTTATTATTGTTATCGATAGTATTATATTTGTTTAAATAAGAAAAGTAAAATGAGTAAAGTAGTTTTTATCACTGGAGGATCTTCTGGTATAGGCAAATGTGTAGGAGAGTATTTAACTCTAAAGGGATTTAAAGTTTATGGAACAAGTCGCAATCCAGAGAGGGTCGTAGGATCTAAATTTCCATTAGTTCAGCTCGATGTAAGAGATAAAGTAACTATTGTAAGTGCTATAGCTGAAGTAGTAGCAAAAGAAGGGAGAATCGACATCTTAATCAACAATGCAGGTGTAGGAATTACTGGTCCTATTGAAGAAATTCCTACAGATGAGATAATTAATAATTTTCAAACTAACGTTTTTGGTCCAATTGAAGTTATCAAAGCAGCATTACCTACGATGCGAAATCAGAAAGGTGGTTTAATTATTAATGTTACTTCTATTGCAGGATATATGGGATTGCCTTTTAGAGGTATTTATTCATCTTCAAAAAGCGCTTTAGAGATGATAACAGAGGCTTTGCGCATGGAACTGAAACCTTTCAAAATAGAAGTTACAAATGTAGCTCCTGGAGATTTTGCCACTAATATTGCTGCAGGAAGATATCATGCTCCAGTGTTACAAGACTCTCCGTATAAAGATGTTTATCAAATGTCTTTAGACATGGCAAATACACATGTGGATAGTGGTAATAATCCAATGGAAATGGCTGAAGCTATTTTTAAAATAATCAATACTAAAAAACCTAAAGTTAGGTATAAAGTTGGGGAGAAGTTGCAAAAGTTTTCTTTATTCTTAAAGAAGGTTCTACCGAGTAAAACTTATGAGAAATTGCTAATGAATCATTATAAGATAAAGAAATAAATTATGATTCAAAAATTGTGATTAACCCAGATATAAGTTGTAATTTTGGACTACAGCATAACATAATATAAGAAATATATTACTATGAAATTTTTTATTGACACAGCTAATTTAGATCAGATTAGAGAAGCTCAAGCACTTGGTGTTTTAGATGGTGTAACTACCAACCCTTCTTTAATGGCTAAAGAAGGCATTACAGGGGCTGCGAACATTATTAACCACTACAAAACAATTTGTGAAATTGTAGATGGTGATGTTAGTGCAGAAGTTATCTCGATCGATTATGATGGGATGATAAAAGAAGGTGAAGAGTTAGCAGCTTTAAATCCTCAGATTGTTGTTAAATTACCAATGACAAAAGAAGGTATAAAAGCATGTAAGTATTTTTCTTCTAAAGGTATTAAAACAAATGTAACATTAGTGTTCTCAGCAGGGCAAGCTTTATTAGCTGCTAAGGCGGGAGCTACTTATGTATCTCCATTTGTTGGACGTTTAGACGATATTTCAACTGATGGATTAATGTTAATCCAAGAAATTCGTCAAATCTATGATAACTATGGTTTTCATACTGAAATCTTAGCTGCATCAGTGCGTCACACAATGCATATTGTGAACTGTGCTAAGATTGGAGCAGACGTAATGACTGGGCCATTAAGTGCTATCGAAGGATTGTTAAAACATCCTTTGACAGATAATGGATTAGCTCAGTTCTTAGCCGATTACGCAAAAGGAAATAAATAAGATATAATAAAAATCTTATACATACATTTACAAACTACAAACGAAAGAAAGAGGCTGTCTAAAAAGCCTAAAAAACAAAACCCCGTCTAAAAAAGGCGGGGTTTTTTCATTGTTTGTCCTCAAAAATAATTATCTTCAAGGTGCAACCAAACAATAAGAAAGACAAATATAATGTTCAAATCTGAAAGTTTAAAATCGCCGAGTCTATTTCCTGAAGATATTTTTTCTAAAATTCCTCTAGACCATCCTGTTCGTCTTATCAATGCTGTTGTTGATGAGTTAGATATTAGTTCTATTTTAAGTCAATACAAAGGAGGAGGGACCACCAGTTATCATCCCCGTATGATGATAAAAGTCTTATTCTACGCCTATTTCAATAATATTTATTCATCGCGTAAGATTGAACGGGCTTTGACGGAGAACATTTATTTTATGTGGTTATCTGGTAATAGCTTGCCTGATCATCGCACGATTAATTATTTTCGCGCTAAGCGATTGAAAGGTCAAATCCATCAGCTTTTTGCAGATGTGGTTCGTCTGTTACAAGAATTACAATATGTTAGTTTACAAGTTCAATATATTGATGGAACAAAAATTGAATCTAGCTCTAACCGATACACCTTTGTATGGCGTGGTTCAGTGGAGAAAAACAAGGCTAAATTAGAAACAAAAATTCAAGATGTTCTCACAGAAATAGAGGGTCAAATCAAACAGGATCAAAGTGAACTCGCAAAAGAACACTGTTCCAAAAATATTGATAGTTTAGAGCTTAAAGAAAAAGTGACTCAGTTAAATAAACATAGGGCAGACCTACCCAAACCTACAGCTAAACAGCTCAAACAGTTAGAAGACGAGCATTTACCTCGCTTGCAAAAATACGAACAACAACTAGAAACTTTAGGTACTCGAAATAGTTATAGTAAAACAGATCCAGATGCTACTTTTATGCGAATGAAAGAAGATCACATGAAAAACGGGCAACTTAAACCTGCCTACAATACTCAAATAAGTACTGAAAATCAATTTATTACACATTATACTATTGCACAAAAATCAACTGACACCACTACCTTAATCAATCATCTAGAGACTTTTGAACAAACCTATGCACAACAAAGTAAAGAAGTTGTAGCAGATGCTGGGTATGGTAGCGAAGAGAATTATCTGTATTTACTTGAAAGAGAAATAACGCCCTATGTGAAATTTAATTATTTTCATATGGAACAGAAAAGAGCTTGGAAGAACAACCCTTTTCTACAACACAATCTTTACTACAATAAATTGTTTGATTACATCTTATGTCCAAATGGAGAAAAGCTACCTAATATTGGAAGTAGTACTAAATACACCACCACTGGTTTTGCGTCAAAAATACATCTGTATCAAGCTTCTAACTGCTTGAAATGCTCGTTAAAAGAGCTATGTAATAAAGCAGCAGAAAACAGAACAGTCTCTATGAATCATAGATTGGTTCAAATAAAACAACATATTAGAGAATTACTCAACTCTGAACGCGGTAAATATCATAGAAGTAAAAGACCTGTAGAAGTAGAAGCTGTTTTTGGACAACTAAAAAGCAACAACAAATTTACTAGGTTTACTCTAAGAGGATTAGAAATGGTCGAAATTGAATTTGGACTGATGGCTCTTGCACATAATTTAAGAAAACTTACTAAGAATAGAGAAAAATCGACTTTAAACAACAATTTTCATCCTAAAAAAGAGACTGATAAACGAAAAATGACAAATTATAAGTCTAAAACTCGTTTTAATTGCAAGAACTTTTAATCTAAGAGAAAAGTAACGTTTTATATAATACAAAAGAGGGTGACCTTTTGGGACACCCTCTTTTTTGTATGGATTCAAGTTAATGACTGGCAGTAATCTTTATATTCTATGATATGTGAGTTTCACAAAGGATATATTATTGTAAAAAAATATTGAATTATTGTTAAAAAGAATGTTATCTGTAAAATTACTAATATATTTAGAGGATAAAGTTAGATGATATATGAAGCGTATAAAGATTCTTTTCTTATTGACCTTACTGTCAATAGGTGTAGTACATGCTCAAGAGAAAGAAAAAAATGTAATAGTTGAAACCTTTGTAAAAGATTATAATTCGGAAGATTATGATGACTTTTACACGTATTTCTCTACTTCTCTAAAAGAGGAATTGCCTTTCAATCAAGCAAAGAATTTCTTTGTTGAGATGAAGGGAAAAATGGGAAATATTAAGAGTATAGAGTTCTATGGATTAGACGATAATCAATTGGCTCTTTACCGAACAGAGTTTGAGAATAAGGAAGTAGCATTATTAAACTTGGCTATCAATTCTCAGGGAGAGTTGGAGGGATTCCGCATTATTGATATGCCGGATAATAATAAGAAGGCATCTGCAATAACACAGAAAAGTAACCAAGATATTCTTTTAGAATCTGCTAAAGGTCTACCTGCGAAAGGACAGTTTGCAGTGGCTATCATTGACAACGATCAAGTGAATTACTTTGGAGTAGAAAATAAAAAGGGTAAGATAGTACTGAAAGATAATAGAGAAAATTTATTCTCAATGGCGAACTTTGCTACTATTTATACCTCAACCTTATTTGCAAAAGCAGTTAATCAAGGAAAAATAGAGTTAACACAAGATGCCAATGACTTTTATGATTTCGAATTCAATAATAAAGTTAGACTTCCATTAACTAAATTAGCCAATCATACCAGTTTTGTTCCCATGTTACCGCCTTTGGAATCTGTTAGTATTGGCGAAGATGAGTTCTTTAGTGGATATAATCAAAATCAACTCCACGAGTATTTAAAGAATCAACTCACAATAGATTCTTTAAACATGCAGTTAAAACAAAGTTTTTCTTTTTTGGGATATGCTATTTTGGGTGATGTGGTGTCAAAAGCACTCGAAAGTGACTTTAATACACTTGTTGAAGATCAAATCTTCAAACCTTACAAAATGAATAGTAGCATAGTTGATTATCAAAAGAAGAATAAAAAGATTTTAAAGGGAATTAATAGATTAGGGCAAGAGTCTACTGTAGTACCAGTAAGTATGTTTAAATATGCAACAAGTACTTATTCGAATACAGTAGATTTGGGCAAGTTTGTTCAAGCACAATTTGATCCAACAGATGAAGATTTGTCGTTGACAAGACGAGCAAGTGTCATTGTATCACCTACCTATTGGTTGTCTTCGGGTTGGAAAATAGCCTTTCCTTTTGGCAATGACACCAAGCTGTATTTTTCAAGAGCTGTAGATAGTGGATATTCAAACTATGTTGGCTTTGATCCAGTTAAAAAGAAAGGGTTAATCATATTAGCTAATAGCTCTACAGAGGAATCTTTAAAATCTTTAGATGAACTTAGCTTTCAGTTAATGATGAAGCTATTAAAGAATTAAAACAAGTGAAGTTTATAAAACAAAAGAGGATCAGATAAATTATTTACCTGATCCTCTTTTGTTTTATTTAGAGGTATCCTTTTTTTTCTTAGGTCTTCTAACCCCGTATGACTTGTTTACAATTTTCCCTCTTTTAGTTTTTAAATCTCCTTTACCCATGTTTTCAATATTTTAAAAATTAATAGATTATGTATAACACACTTTTCTCTGTGAAAAGTCTAAGTCCCTACAAGATACGCAATTTTAATGTATGGCGAAAATAAAGCGATTTATAAGTGACTTACAATAAGGTTGTTGAATACTTGTTTTAATAACCTACCTGCCAAAAATGATGTTATTTTTTAAAAGAGGTAATCTTTTTATTGTGGAGTATTCAATCTTACAAACAAATAATTGTAAGTCTATTAAAAGTTCAAAGTTGTAACTTAAATATAAATCGTCTACTTTTACTTTAAATCTTAAAATAAAGAAACAATGACTACTTTACAAATTGGAGATAAAGCACCAAGTTTTAAAGGTGTAGATCAAGCAGGAAAAACACATCAATTATCAGATTATAAAGGAAAAAAGCTTGTTGTATTCTTCTATCCAAAAGCAAGTACACCAGGCTGTACTTGGGAAGCATGTAATCTTCGAGATAATTATACAGAGTTAAAAGATAAAGGGTTTGAATTATTAGGGGTTAGTGCAGATTCAGCAGCAAGACAACAGAAGTTCATTGAGAAAAATGAATTGCCTTTTCCTCTTTTAGCTGATGAAGATAAAGCTGTCTTAAATGCCTTTGGTGTATGGGGACCAAAGAAATTCATGGGACGTACTTATGATGGAATTCATCGAACAACTTTTGTGATTGATGAAAATGGCATATTAATAGATGTGATCACAAAAGTAAAAACGAAAGATCACGCCGCACAAATTTTAGAATCTGTAAAATAATAACAAGTTACTGGTGTATTATATTACAAGATAAAACGTTATAATAAAAGATAGTGACTTTTATAGTACTATCTTTTGTTTTTTTAAGTATCATTAAATACTTGAGCTTATGAAAAAATTGTATGAAAAAAGAGTTTCAAAAGAAGATCTATACCTACTCAAGGAGCACAGTAGTGTAGAAAGTGAAGAACTGCAACATTTGGTTGAACAAGAATGTAGTGTTAGTTCAAATGAGTGGAGAACCTTTATAGAGTATTTCTTATTAACCTTGGGGAGTGGTTTATTAGTAAGTGGCATTGTGTTCTTTTTTGCCTATAATTGGAATGATATGCCAGCATTTGGCAAGTTTGCTGTTGTATTAGGATTATTAGTCGTAGCTGTTTATTGTAGTGTGACTAACCGTATGACAGAATCTACTCGAAAGGTAAGCTTAGTAATAGCATCTGTTTTAGTAGGAGTTTTGTTTGCTGTTTTCGGTCAAGTTTATCAAACTGGAGCCAATGCCTATGATTTATTCTTAGTTTGGACGATAACGATAATCCCATGGACAGTTGTTTCTAAATTCTCAGTACAGTGGTTAGGCTTAGTAGTCTTAGTAAATACTACTTTCTCTTTGTTCTTTTCTCAAGTCAGTACTGAATTGAATTTTTACATGGTGTTAAGCTTGTTTTTAAGCTTCAATATCACATTGTTTGTCCTTCCATTTTTAATCGGAAGAATGCAGGGATTTGTACCTTCAAAGTACTATACTGCGATAATGGCTTTTGTATGTACTTGTATTGCTGTTTTCTCTATTTCGGCATGGATATTCACTATTAGTTCAAACTATGATATTAATGATCTAATGGGAGAATCAATAGCAGTTATACTGAGTTGTGTATGGATAGGAGCAAGCTATTATTGGAGTGTTAAACAACGCAATATTTTGTTTTTTAGTTATTTCGGTTTAGCAGTCGTTTCTATTTTATTTATGTTGTTATTAAAGTGGTTTAAGCTTGAAATAGTTTCCCTGCTGCTCTATACAATTTACATTATTGGGGCTACCTATGGCTTAATTAAAGTAATTATGAATATGAATAAAACTTGGAAAGATGAAAGAGAATAGTCAATTCAATACAATTTTATCCTCTTTAGAAGCTAAAGGGGTTGAAATTGATCAGACTGGAATCATGCAGAAAAGAGAAGATAATTCATTGAAAACAGTTTTCATAAAGATCATATCAGTTGTAGGAGGTTTAATTGCCATGGGAACATTCTTAGGGTTTATATCTTTAGCCTTTGCCAGAGACTCTAATTTTGATATACTATTTCTGAGTTTTGGATTACTGTCAATGATTGGTTGTTATTTTATTCATAAAAGTACAGACAATGCAGTAAGAGATGGAGTTGGAATAGCCCTTTATATCAGTGGTTTTGTCCTGCTGTTAGCGGCTCTTATTCAGCACGATTTCATACCTACAAATATGTATATTGCTACAATAGTTATAGCCTCTATAAGTTTGTTTTTATATAAAAATCAGATTATAACCTTTATTGCTGCTACTGCCATAATCATAGGATGTCACGGATTACTGTTTGAGAATTTCAGCAATGATTATCTTAGTTTACTCTTACTTGTTTTGCTTTTAAGCGTAGTGTTTCTCTTTTATAAAGAGACTTTTTTAAGAAGTACAAGTTTGTGGTGGAATAACAATTACCAAGCAATCTTAGTTGCTACTTTTTGTTATTGTTTAGGCTTGAGTATCATGACATCTGTAGAGATGTTTTTACCTTACTATGGTTCCGAGAGAATGCTGTTTTCATACTCTACCAAAGTAGTGTTTATATTGATAACATTAGGTAGTTTGTACATTTTATTAGATAGGGCTTTAATACAAAATACTGTCATTAAAGGAATGTCAATCGTAATTACGGCTGTGTTTTTATATTTATTGGGAATTGATTATCCCGCTTTTATAGTTGGCTTTTTGTTTGCATTATGGTCGTATAACAACCAATTTAAAACAGGTATTGTTTTGTCTATATGCACTTTTATTTGGGCTATGGGAATGTATTATTACGACTTGAGTATTTCACTATTAGCAAAATCAATTTCTTTGATGCTTAGTGGGATTATTTTTCTTAGTGTTTATTGGGTAATTCATAAAAATTGGAAACAAGATGAGCAAGAATAGGACAAATTATGTGATATTAATCACAACAGTATTGATAGTATTATTTTTCATTCGCGCTGTGTTTGAAAAGGAGCAAACGATTAAAGAAGGACAGTTAGTCTTATTAGAATTAGCTCCTGTTGATCCAAGATCTTTAATGCAAGGGGATTATATGAGGTTGAATTACAAGATTTCTACAGGGATGAGTGATTTTCTAAATGATAGTTTATTTGTAAGTGAAACAAATGATTCACTTGGCATTACGCAGGACAGTTTTAATAAAGCTCCTATTACTTCTTACAAGGATACAAGAGGTTTTGTCCTTTTAAATATAGACGAGAAGGGGATTGGTCACCTTGTTGATTTATCATCTAAGATAAAAGAAAAAGGAGATAATCAGATTTACGTTAAGTTTTTCAATAAGACCAATTGGAATTTCAATATTGGAGCAGAAAGCTTTTTCTTTCAGGAAGGTGAAGCAGAGAAGTTTGAAAAAGCTGTTTACGGAGGCTTAAGAGTTGATGAAAAGGGAAATAGTGTATTAGTAGGGATGTACGATAAAGATTTAAAGCTAATTGAATAATTGCAATAGCATCAAAAAAAGAGGTTCAATATTGAACCTCTTTTTTTGATCTTTATTTTAGTATGCTTCAAATGTTATAGTATGAGTTTGCGAGTCAATATTTGAGGATAGTTCATAATTACTGTAAGTTTTAATTGCAGTAAAGCCAGCGTGTTTCAAAGCCAGTTCGAACTCTTTTATTCCCCAGAATCTCAAGCTAAAATAATCTAATTCACTTGATTTTAAAGAACCTTCATTTGACCAGTACTCATAACGCAATTGAGAAGTAGTTGTTTGAGTTAAAAAATTGACTTCTTCACGCGTTTCTGTCAATGTCAAAATACCATCTTTTACTTTCCAACTTCGCGCCATCATGGTAGGTTCACTTAAACAAGAAAGAGGAGATAAATCAATGATAAGTTTCCCTTTCTCGTTTAAAACCGCCTTAAATCGCTTGAGAACATCTATAGCGATATTTACATCTGTGATTAGTTGAAATGAACCTGCAGGCAATATTACAGCATCATAGCGACTGTTTAGGTTAAAGTCTTCGAAGCGCTCTTGTGCTAATTCAGGGTTTAGCTGTCTTTTTTGAACTTCAGCTTTACAATAGTCAAGCATTTCTTTTGAAGCGTCAAACCCTGATATATCAAATCCTTGTTCTAAAAGCGGGATTAATACACGACCATTTCCCGTTGCTGGTTCAAGTATTTTACCTGAAATACCTTGAAGTCTTTGACTGTAAAATTCTATATCTCCAAAAGAGCGACCGATAGGTTTATCTAAGTGATATACCCAGGAGGCAAGTGTACTATATCTATTGGTTAAATTTTGATTGTCCATATTATAGAAAATACTTTAGGTTGTCAATTAGTCTTAAAAGAGATAATTACTTTCTCATTTTGGCGAATTTAATTTAAAAAAGTAATATTTATAAATAAAAGTATTAAATTTGCGACAGTATTAATTAAAACATAGTTTAAATGTATATAGCTGAGTAAAGATTGGTTGTTTAACCAATTAAAGTGAGCTTTCACTATCAAAGAGGTTAAAAGATTCTTTAATTGAAGATATGGATTCTCTGTATTTTCTCAATACTCAGCAATATGTGATTAATTGTATTTGACCGTGAGGTAATGGTATACGGGCCATTGGTTAGGTATTTAATTAAATAATTTTAGTAAACTATGGTTTTAAGTATTTCAAACTTATCCTATTCTCATTCTGATTATTCCCCTTTATTTAGCGATTTGAACTTTGTCTTGAATCGAGCAGACAAAATAAGTCTTATAGGTGATAATGGTACAGGTAAAAGTACCTTATTAAAATTGATTTCATCCGAAATTGCACCTCAACAGGGTACAATCGAGTTGACATGCTCTCTGTTTTATCTCAAGCAAAATAAAATAGATTTACACCATCAAACCATTGCAGAAGCTCTGGGGATAGATGTTAAGCTCAATGCCTTAAAAGCAATATTGTCTGGAAGTTCTTCTGCGGAACACTATGATCTATTAGATGACGATTGGGGGATTGAGGAGCGCGTTGAGCAAGCGCTGAATTATTGGGACTTAGCAGAAGTCGATTTGACCAGTAGTCTTGCCACTTTAAGTGGTGGCCAACAAACCAAGGTACAATTTGCGCGTATGATGTTGAGTCAAGCAGAACTCTTACTTCTGGACGAGCCAACCAATCACATTGATATAGCTACCAAGTTAAAACTTTACAATTACATTGAAAACTTCAAAGGAGCGATAATTATCGTGAGTCATGATCGAGCACTGTTGAATCAAGTACACCTCACTTACGAGTTAGTAAATGGAACTTTGGAGCGATATGGTGGAAATTTCAGTTTCTTTAAACAACAAAAAGAACTTAAGCTTGCTGCAATGAATAGACAGGTAGAACAAACTCAAAAAGAGTTAAAAGAAGTTGCAAGGGAAAAACAAAAGCAAGTAGAAAAACAGACTAAGGAAAAAGCAAAGAACAAACGCAATGAAAAATCTGCTGGATTGCCCAAGATTGTTATTAATGCCTTTAAGAATAAAGCGGAGAATAGCGCAGCCAAGTCATTAGATGTTCAACAGCGACGGGCAGATCAGATAAAGGGAAATCTAAGCGAGTTGCAGAGTCAACTACACAAAGAGAGTCTCTTTGATATTCGCTTTCCACAATCGAGAATAAGCAAAGGTAAATTACTGTGGAGGGCTTGTGATTTACAGTTTACATATGATCAAACAAACGTCTTTATTGAACCTCTTAGTTTCGATATCGTTGCAGGAGAAAGAACTAAGATAGTAGGAGATAATGGAAGTGGAAAATCAACGCTTTTTAAATTGTTAATGAGAGAACTATTTCCTTCAAGTGGAGAACTTGAGCACAGTCAGTCCCAGCCTGTAGTAGTCTATTTGGATCAACATTATGGGCTTTTGACAAGTGAATTAACATTGCAAGAGCAAATTGCATTTTACAATAAATTAAATAAGCCTTCAGTAGAAGTGAATAACTTATTGTTTCAATATGGACTCCACTTAGAACTATGGCAGAGAAAAGTAGCACTTTTAAGTGGTGGTGAAAAGCTTAAATTAGCATTGTGTTGTTTGACGTTAGCTTATGAGAATATTGATGTATTATTGTTAGATGAGCCGACAAATAACTTAGATATCAAGAGTACGGAGAGTTTGACAGCAGCATTAAATCAGTTTAACGGAACCATATTGGTTATCTCTCATGACACTGTTTTTTTACAGGATATGCATACTGATAAAGAAATTAACTTAAATAAGTAAACCAAAAGAGGTTGTTTCATTTGAAACAACCTCTTTTGGTTTAATCTAAACGCTGTCTCATCGATTGATTAAAATTAGTAAATCCTTCTCTCTCATATAATTTTTGTGCAGCAGTATTGGCAGTTAAGACATTTAATTCAAGATAATTTACTCCTTGTGACTTTGCCCAAGATTTTACTTGTTGTAAAAGAGCTTTTCCAATACCTAATCCACGGGAATCTGGATTGACAACGATATCCATGATGTACACTAATTTCTGTTGAACAAAACAGTTATACATAGGAGCATCTTGTTTTTGAACGATCACAAATCCTTCGACTTGTGTATCTTTTTCGAAAACGTAGATCAAAAAATTGTTCTCTTGATTAATCACACTTTTGACAAACTCATAATCTTGATCTGTTTCTTTCATATAGTTTGGCTCATAAATAGCCATTTGCTTGAATAGTTCACGATAGAGTAGTAGTATGCTTTGAATATCGGCGAGAGTCGCTGTTCTAATCATTCTCTTAGGTTTTAGTAATTCATAATTTGTATCTCATTACACTGTGTACAGTTTCAAATGATTCTTTGAGGTATAGTGCTTGTGCTTTACTATTTTCTCTTAGAACCAAAAGCTCAATATAATCCACTTTCTTTTCTTTGCCCCATTTTTTTACATTTTCAATCAATTCTTTACCCAGCCCTTTGTTTCGGAAACCTTCTTCTACATATAAATCTGCAAAATTCAGATAACGGTGGGATACATAGCATTCATAAGGTAAAGTTTCTTCAATGAATAGGGCGGCCATCCCTATGAGTTGGCCTTCATGCTCTACGACAATAAACTCAGCCTGGTCGCTTTTTATCGTTTCCTCAAGAAAGTCAACAGCGGGCAAGTCAGCCTTAAAGTAATATGGTTGATACACTTGTTGTGTTTTAAGTTGCTTCTGATATAGCAGTTGTAATTGCTCTATATCCGTTAGTTCTGCCACTCGTATTGTCATATTGTGTAAAGTATAATAAAGCTAATTTACTTCTTTTTTTCTTTTAAAATCATTGATAAATAGAGGTGTTTGCATCAGTAAGAGATGTAAAGGGGTATCGTTATTTTTAGCACCTTGATTATTTGTTAGTTACTTATGGAATAAGGGTAGGTGAGCGATTTAGTAAATAGAATAATTAGAGAGAACATATGAACAGATTTGTATAAAGCTATTATATTTGGAAACTAAGAATCAAAAGATATAGACATGAAATTATCGATTCAACTCGCAACTATAGACGATTTAGGGATGTTAACACAAACAGCGATGCTCTCGAAACAAGTATGGGGGTATAGCCAAGAACTTATGAATTTATGGAAGGAAGAATTGACTATCACAAAAGAAAACTTGATTAAAGCGCAAGTATATAAGTGTTTTGTTGAACAAGAGTATATTGGTTTCTTTGAGCTAAGAGGAAAAGGTGCTTATGTTACTTTAGAACATTTTTGGTTATTGCCCAAGTGTATAAATAAAGGATTTGGTAAAGAAATAATCAAACAAATTAAGGTCATGTCACATCAGCTTGGTTTTAAGTATATCGAAGTATATGCAGACCCTAATGCTAATTTATTCTATGAGAAAATGAGTGGTGTTTGTGTGAAACAAATTTTGACTAAAGTACCTGGTAGGATGATGAATATCTATCATCTTCCTGTAGTAGAGCAACAATGGGTAGATTTGCATACTGTAGGATTGGTCGTTGTTGAAGAAGGTAAGCTGCTATTGGCGTACAGCAACAATAAGAAAGCTTGGTATTTGCCAGGTGGTAAGATAGATCAAGGAGAAGAAAGTAAGGTTGCTCTAATACGAGAAGTAGAAGAAGAATTAAGCCTTAGTATGAATAGTGATCGATTACAATATTTTGTCCATATCATTGCTCCAGCCTATGGAGAGAAACTCAATATCATGATGCAACAAGATTGTTATGTGTATGAGTTAAGAGATGAGAAGATAAAAGCTACTAATGAAATCGGGGCAGTGAAATACTTTAGTTTTGAAGATTATAAGAAGGAAGAAGTCCAGGTACCGGGAGTACTAATGGTATTTGAGGTATTAGGCTACACAAAGTCGTAAGACTTAGTGTCGGTTCCGCAAAGTTTCCTGACTTTGCACTAAAGTTATCTATAACTTGGAAGCGTATAGCTCATAGTCGTGGGACTTAGCACAGTGTTGTAGGTATATTGCTTACAGTCGCAAGATTTTGTACAGTGGGTATAGAAAACTGATTCTAAAAGAGTTGTTTTATTTCGTATATTTGATATAAACATTTCTCAATTATTCGTTTTAGTATCTGATAACTTTTATCATCTAATGTATACTAAACAAAGAAATAATTAGTTTCTTTCTATATTTAAAAAACACCATATATCTATGTGGTAAAATTCTCATTTTTTACAATTTATAAATTCTTGAAAAGCGTGCTACGCGTGTGTTGTTCGGTGTTTCTTCGGAAAAACACTACTTTTTCCAATGTTTAGCGAGTAATCCCCGAATAATCTCCGAACAAATGACATGAAGAATGGTTGTGCTTCCCGTTTTTACTGGTTTTGATCTTAGTTCGGCAGATGTCGAACCGCTGTTTTGGATATGATTTGTAAGTTCAATTTGAGAACAGTAAAAAAGACAATTAGTAAGAGAAGAACAGGAGGTTTATTGCATTAATCAAATAATAGTTAGAGGTCATAATAAATAGGCTAAATAGGCTATTATAAAAAAAGGGACTTCTTTTTTAAAGAAGTCCCTTTATAGCTATTTTGCAGGAATAATTAGAATTTATACCCTACAGATAATTGAGATACTTGATTCTTAGAAGAAGCTCCTTCTTTGTTAATTGAACTTAGACCTATATTAGCACGAAGATCAAAGAATACCCCAATTGGTAGTTCATATCCTATACCAAAATTTAATCCAAAGTCCACTTTATTCATCATCTGTTTTATTGAAACACTATGATTGTTTGCAGAAATACCAGCTTCAGGAATTTCAACTTTGTCATAATGTAGTTTTGCTGTAGTCAAGAAACCTATTTGAGGTCCTGCTTGTAGGTTTAAACCTTTCCACACATAATATTTAGCCATAATAGGTAAAAGAATGTAGTTTTGTTTAAACGTTCCTTCTACCTTTACTTCCCTAAATTCTAATAATCCATCATCATAGCTACCTGCACCATCAAATTTAGCTCCTTGACCTGAATATAATAATTCAGGTTGAATTGAAAATTTTTCAGTAATTGGAATTTCAGCGACAGCTCCAATGTGGAAACTGGTACGCGTTGAAAGCCCGTCAGCATTTGAAAACTTAGATTCGTTTAAACCTACTTTAGCTCCAAATTTAATTTCTTTTTCTTGTGCATTTGCAGCAAAGCCGATAGTTAGTACTGCAATTAAGGATAAAGTAATTTTTTTCATGTTTGTTTAATTGTTAATTTTTTGCAAAAGTATTTAAAAATTATTAACAAAAAACAAGAGAAGTTAAAATAGGTGAATTTTTACTTTTATTCTATGTATAATCTTTTTTTTGTGAATGTATAATTTGGTGATATTGCGTTTCTGTTATCTGTGGTTTAGGAGTGTTTAAGTATATGGCTCAAAGTCGTGAGGCTTTGTGCAGTGTCCATGCATAGCAGCTAATATATGAGCAGTATTGCTTCTGAAAAGAAGATCAACAGACAATATTGTTAGATCTTAAAAAAATAAAGGTTCTTACCACGTGATAAGAACCTTTATAGTTATGTTTAAATAGGATTAGAATTTATACCCTACAGATAACTGGAATACTCCGTTTTTTGCTTTTACTGTTTCTCCTTCAATTTTTTTAGTAACATTACTAAGACCAAGGTTGTAACGTGCATCAACAAATAGACCAAGTGGTAATTCATAACCTAAACCAAAGTTAAGGCCAAAATCAAAAGTTTTGATTACATCTTTTATATCTTCTCCAGCGCTTTTAGCAGCTACATTAAAAGCAAATTGAGGACCTGCTTGTACGTTTAAACCTTGGAAAATATAATATTTTGCCATAACAGGGATTGTGATATAATCCAGCTTTGTTGTATAAGTATTACTTGTTGTAATAAAAGTATTATCATTATAATACTCATCAATATCATCGAATTTCAGACCTTGAGCAGAGTATAATAATTCAGGCTGTATTGAAAACTTTTCATTGATAAAAATTTCAGCTACAGCTCCAATATGGAATGCTGTTCTTGTATCACCATTAGCATCACTTCCGTTTATGTTTGCAAAGTTAACCCCTGCTTTTGCTCCAATCTTTACGTCTGGAGTTTGTGCATTAGCTGTTAGACCAATTGCTAAAGCAGCAACTAAGGATAAAGTAATTTTTTTCATATTTCTATAAGTGTTAAAATTTTAGCAAAATTAAACTAATTTTTAATTAAAACAATATTAAAAGTTAAATGTGATAGCCTTTACTTATACTGTCAAAATATGACTCTTTATTTCATCACTAAAAATCGATATAGTTAAAAAGTATTATTATTTTTTATTGACCTAAATCAATACTTTCTATTTAGAACAATTCTATCTTTGCAGTATGAATTTGATAAAAATACTTAAACAGATAAAACCTTTTGTAATGCCTTATAAAAGGTTAATAATAGGAACTTTAGTATTGACGGCAGTGGGCTCTTTTGCCGTTCAGGTAAACGCTTTGATTATTCGCCATATGGTGGATACTTTAAATGAGGTAGTTACTGGGGTACAAGACTTGGCTTGGGGATATAAGATGCTGTTGTTTAGTAGTGTGGTGTTAATCGCAAAAGAAATAATCAATGCTTTTATACAGTTTGGGCAGAAGTTTTTCGGAGAGAAATTGCGTATTTATGTCTCAAGAGATATTTCTCAATTGATTGTTACCAAGATATTGACGTATCGCATGGCGTTTTATACCTCTGATGAGAATGACAGTGGAAAATTACAAACTCGTATTGACCAAGGGATAGGGAGTATTACTCGTCTTATACAGAATTTCTTTATCGATATATTACCACTTTTTGCCAATGCTATTGTGGCATTAGTGTTTATTTATACTGCTAATGTCTATGTGGGACTGGTTAGTACTGCTATGATTCCTTTGTACTTTTATGTCAGTCAGTTACAGGCGAGTAAGCTAAAAGGGTTTAGACGAAAAATGCGTAGCTTTAGAGAAAATAAAAACAATGGGATTATCTCTTTAATCAATTCTATTACGGTAATTAAGTCGTTCGTCAGAGAACCTTTAGAAGCCGAAAAGCATGAAGCAATTCAATATGATATGACAGAGAATCAATTGCAAACAAGACGTATGAGTTTTGTATTTGATGCTGTAAAGGGGTTCATTGAACAGTTTGGGCTTGTGGTGATTATTCTGATGACAGCCTATTTCGTATTAAAAGGTGATATGACTGTTGGGGCGATTATGTTTCACGTTCTGTTATTTAATAACGTGACAGCGCCTATTAGACAACTTCACCGTATTTATGACGATGTAAATGATGCCATGATTTACTCAGAGAGTTTCTTTGAAATCATTGAGGCTGAGCACGAGGTAGAAATCACTGGTACCTATGTGCCTACACAAATAAAAGGTAAGATAGAGATAAAGAATGTCTCTTTTGACTATCCAAACGGGACAAATGCTTTGAAAGAGGTGTCTATGGTAATAGAACCCAATAAGACTACTGCATTAGTAGGGCTTAGTGGGGCTGGTAAGAGTACGGTGATTAACTTACTGGATAAGTTTTATGCACCTACATCAGGGCAAATCTTCTTAGATGGTGTAGACCTAAGAGAATACGATACTAAGGAATTGCGTAAACACATAGGGCTGGTACTGCAAAAGAATCATATCTTTCAAGGGAGTATTGCTGAGAATATCCGCTATGGAAATCCGCATGCTACGATGGAAGAGGTGGAATTAGCTGCTCAGAAAGCGTATATCCACGAGCAGATTACTGAGTTGCCTCAGGGGTATGAGTCTGATGCTCGCTTACTCTCAGGTGGACAGCAACAGCGTATCGCTATCGCTCGTTTGTTTTTAAAAGATCCCGCTATTATATTTTTAGACGAGCCTACTGCCAGTTTAGATGCGATTGCTACAGAGCAAATCAAGAAAAGTCTGGATGCGATTAAGGAAAACAGAACAGTGATTATCGTCTCACACAGTATCTCTCAGATTATCGATGCGCATGATATCGTGGTTATGGAAAAGGGAAGAGTGGTAGAGAATGGTAAACACGAGGACTTGTATGAGAATAAAAGTACGTATTACGATATCTTTTCTGCTATGGCTAATAGCTTAAATTTGGAAAAAATATCTCAGACTTTACATCAAGAGGGAGGAAACTGAGAACAGAGAACAGGAAACAGGAAACAGGAGGACCGAGCGTGAAGAAAATGTCCGGTGGACATTTTTAGCGATGGGGCCAGGCGGCGCGGTGGCAGTGTAGAAACGGAAAACGGGGAGGACCGAGCGTGAAGAAAATGTCCGATGGACATTTTTAGCGATGGGGCCAGATGACGCGGTGGCAGTGTGGAAACGGGAACGGAAATAGTATATAAAATTAGGTTATGTTATGTATAGGAGTCACTGCGTATGCAGTGGCTTTTTTTTATCTTTGTCATTAAAGTATGTACTGATGTATTATCATGAAATAGCCCCTATATTACCTTTAAGACCTTATGTCCAGTATTTTTGGGTGTTAGAAGATACTATGGAAAGTACAGAGGTTAGGAACTTTAAGATTATTCCCGATGGAGTACCTGCTTTGATTTTTCAAGATAGTCCTAATCTATTTACTGATGTTCAGGGTAAGCTTATTCCAAAATTGTACGTGTATGGGCAGTTTAATCAGTATACAGAGGAAAGAATTTCTGGAGCGTTTAGAGTTATAGGGGTTTATCTGTATCCTACGGCATTAAAAGCACTATTTGGCATTGATGCCAATGAGTTTGCTAATCAGAATATTCCCTTAGAAGAACTTGTACATCAACCCATTTTGGAGAAGTTGGTCAATGCCAGAACAGTAAGAGAGAAGATAGTAATCATCAGTCAATTTTTAGTTCAGCAATTACAGAATCAAAAAGGAAATGCCGATAAGGCAAATTACGTTTCTAATCTGTTACAATATGGCAAGTCATTAAAGGAGGTGCAGCAAGAAATGAATATCTCAGAGCGAACGCTGGAGCGCTTAGTGAAGCAGTATGTAGGTATGTCTCCTAAAGTGTACTCGCGTATTATACGCTTTCAGGCAAACTTAAACCTCTTGCGTGAATCAAGTTTTAAGTCTTTAACGGAGCTTACGTACGAGAGTGGGTATTTCGACCAATCGCATTATATCCGTGAGTTTAAGACATTCACAGGTAGTACTCCAAAGCAATATCTATTAGATACACAAGAACAGCTACTCAATTTTCCTGAGTTTAAAAAGTAATTCTATTCTTGTCGGTTTTATACAATTTTTAATGATCAACTCCTTATAGTTTTGTTTTTCAAAATAATTAAAAATATTAAGATGAAAAACATGAAGGAAGTCAAAAGAGTAAACCCAACGACTTTATCAAGTCCTGTGGGGAGGTATTCACATGTGACGATAGTGCCTAAGGAAGCGACAATCTATACATTTTCAGGTCAGATAGGTACCGATAAAGAAGGGCGTATCCCCCTGGTGTTTAATGAGCAGGTAGATAATACGTTTGCGAACATAAGAGCTTTGTTAGAAAGTCAGGGTTTGAGCAGTCAAGATGTTATTAAGGTTAATATTTGGTCTACAAAAGAAATTGACTGGGAGTATTTTGACAAAGTGTGGGAAGAACTATTTGAAGGAAGTCATCCATCTATGACAATTGCTTATATTACTGCATTGGGTCTATCAGAGATAGATATCGAAATAGAGGTGTGGGCAGCTGCTATTTAGGCAACGGAAAACTGGAGGACCGAGCGTGAAGAAAATATCCGGTGGACAGTTTTAGTGGAGGGGCCAGGTGGCGTGTTGGCGATTTAGGGAACAGGGAACGGGAGGACCGAGCGTAAAGAAAGTGTCAGGTGGACAGTTTTAGCGATTTAGGGAACGGAAAACGGAAAACGGGGAACGGAAACAATATATAAAATTAGTTTATGTTATGTATAGGAGCCACTGCGTATGCAGTGGCTTTCTTGTTTTAAGAATGTAAGTCGTTAAGCTTAGTTGAGAATTGTTTCTATTTGTAAAGAACGTTTCCTTCTTTTTTGACTTATGTCAATGTTTGAGAGTGTTGAGAAGAAGACCTTTGTCCTATCACAAATCACAAAATAGAGATAAAATGGATAAAAAGTTTTATAAGTATATCAATACTTTATTTGTCGTCGTGCCAATGACTTTAATTATGGCATTTGTAGGCTTAATACGCAATTATGGTTTTGGAGAAAACTGGGTTTTACTCTTCTTAAAATCCTGGAGCACCATGATTCCCGTGGCTTATTTAGCAGCTTTTGTCATTATTCCTAAAGCACGCACTATAACTGAATCAATAACTAAAAAAGAATAAAGAATGAGTCAAGAATTAACTCTAAATCACTTTGGGTGGGATAGTCAAGAGAGAGTAGAACGAGCAATTAGCAACTTAAAAAGTGGGAAAGGTGTTCTATTACTGGATAATGAAGATAGAGAGAATGAAGGGGATATAATATTTTCAGCCCACTTGATGAGCGAAAAAGATATGGCAATGATGATTCGATATTGCAGTGGAATTATTTGTTTATGCTTGACAAATGATAAAGCAGATGAGCTTGAATTACCTTATATGGTTGAACAAAATAGTAGTCGTTTTCAGACTCCCTTTACCATTACTATAGAAGCGAGCAAAGGAGTAACAACAGGATTGTCTGCAGCAGATCGATTAACAACTGTAAGAGCAGCAGCAAACAAAGATGCGGTACCAGGGGACTTAGCTCGTCCAGGACACATCTTTCCGTTAAGAGCAAAGAATGGAGGAGTTTTAGAGCGCAATGGTCATACGGAAGGAAGTATTGACCTTATGAAGTTAGCTGGTTTACCTCCTCAAGCAGTATTGTGTGAGTTAATGAATGACGATGGGACTATGGCAAGGTTACCTGAGGTATTGACTTTCGCTCATGAACATAAAATGACAGTTTTGACCATAGCAGATTTAGTTTACTATCGTACCTTTGTTTTACAAGATTAATGATATGAAATGAAAAATTTAATAACATACCTACAAAATAGTGTTGAGTTTACTGATGAGGAGTTAGATAAGGTTCTTTCTTATTTTCACTATGAGAAGTATGAGAAAGGAGTGCAGTTAACTAATTCTGGTACTAATAGTCATAAATTGTATTTTGTGTCTAAGGGATGTGTTCGAATTTTTTATATTAATGAAGCAGGACAAGATGCTACTCGCTATATTGCGTTTGAGAATCAGTTTGCAACTGCATTAGTGAACTTTATAGATAATTCAAGTTCTTATGAATACTTGCAAACCTTAGAAGTGACAGAAGCTTATTGGATTACGCATAACGATTTTTATAACCTATTGGAATCTATGCCTAAGTGGGAGAAATTCTATAGAAAGTACCTTGAGTTAGCTTATCTGAATAATACTGCACGACATTTCGAAATGGTAACTATGGATGCAAGTGAACGATACAAACGATTACTAAGTCAAAATCCTATAATTGTTAGGAGGTTGCCGAATAAGATTGTCGCTACTTATCTTAATGTTTCTCAAGAAACGCTAAGTAGAATCAAATCAAAAGTATTAATTTAATTTTCTTAATTCCTCAAATGCAACTTGCCTTGGGGAATTTTTTATGTATATACCCCTTCTTGGGTAGGATGCACTTCTTATCTATATGTTATTTTAAGTGAGGTTCATGAAAAAGTTGATGCGAATACAGCATGAAAGAAATAGTTCTTTAATATAGAACAATCACTTGATCTGGTATATGAAATCAATGAACAATCATAATCTTAGCGTAGATAAAAGAACTCTAATCGAATTTATTTTAAGCATAGGTTGTAAGTAATCTATGCTTTTTTATTCATTCTCTAAATCAGTTAACATTTCGAAGGCATAGTTAAGTAGATCATTTGTAATTTAGTTGTAACATATTTCCATACTGTGTATCTAAATGACAAAACCAATCAAAACACATGAGTAAGTATAAAGAATTATTTGAGTCGCTCTATGAACAATATTGGCAGCGAATTTATCGATTGGCATTAGGATATGTTAATGATGCGGATTTGGCTAAAGATATAGCACAGGAGACTTTCGTTAATGTGTGGAATCAGTTGCCCAAGTTTAGAGCTGATTCAGGCTATGGTACGTGGATATACCGGATCACTGTAAATATCTGTTTAAGACAAATAGAACGAAGTAAAAAAGTTATTCCTGATGAAAGCGAGATAAGACAGAGCAAAAGTGTAGAGGAGGAGTACAAAGAAACCAATACTCAGATACTCTATCAAGCGATTAGTGAATTAAGTGAGCTGAATAGAATTATTATTTCGCTGACTTTAGAAGGGGTGGATCAAAAACATATTGCTGATGTGACAGGACTTACACATGCTAATGTGCGTACTCGAGTACATCGTATTAAAGAAGAACTATATCAAAAACTCAATAACTATGGAAAGTAATCAAGTAAATTTAGAACAGCTCTGGGCTACTCCGAGAGTAGAACACAGCGATATTAAGGAAGTTTATCAGTCTATAGATACCTATCGTTTAAAGAAAGTAAAGATGAATTGGGCTCTGGCTATAATAGGCGTGTCTACTATAGGCTGGATCATTGGAATTTATATATGGTTATTAGACACTGAGTTTGCTGGAAGTTTATGGGTGATTTTGGGATCTCTATGTTGTGGAATAACGATGATGTTGTTTATGTTTAATTATTATCGCTTAAATAGCTTAATGCCAGAATCTATATTAACACAGTCAACAAGTGATTATATTGCGTTGCTAACGAAAGAAAAGAAGCAACAATTACAATTGTCAAAGGTATGGATGAATGTATATATCGTTACTCTCATAACTGGGATAGCTATCTTTACTTATCCGTTTATTGTAAAGATTGATTCTGCAATTGTGGGAGGAAAGAATATTGTATTGATGGGTTATTATATTGTATTAGGGATCTGGGCTGGCGTGAATATGTATTGGAACAAAAAGATGAATACAAAAAAGATAATAAAATTAGAGCAAATGATTAGCTCTCTACAAGCTATTAAATAAGAAAAGTAAAGTCGCTTTAATTGTAGGGATTCTCCCAGCAAAGTCTCGAACGGTAGTTGTTTTTCTGTAATTTACGCTTCCAGTATTGCTTTTTTGAATAAGGTTCTAAATGATTGATGTAGTATCAGATAGTGAAAGGAAAGGTTGAATTATACTTATTAGAAATCTTTTAACTTTTATCTCCTTGTAAATTACAGTAGCTTTGACTTTTTAAAATAGAATAAATATGAAAAAAGTGTTGCTTTCAGCTGCTTTTGTATTAGCTATATCAGTTACTACATTTGCACAATCAACTCCAAAGAATGCCATTGGTTTGCGTTTTGGAGGAAATAGTGGATTAGGTACAGAGATAACTTATCAAAGAAAGTTAGCTAAGAACAATCGATTAGAATTAGATTTAGGTTGGAGAACTCGCCATGATGTAGATGCTTTTAAAGTAACAGGTATCTATCAATGGATGTGGAATATTGATCAAGGATTCAATTGGTATGCTGGTGCTGGTGCTGCAGTGGGAACTTGGAACTATTCTGAAAATATCAGAGGTAAAAGATATTCTGATAATGGTACTTTCGGTTTGGTAACGGGTACAATAGGAGTGGAGTATAACTTTGATTTTCCTCTGCAAATATCATTAGACTTAAGACCTGAAATATATTTGAATGACTCTTATAGAAATGGTCTTTATACTGATTTAGGTTTGGCAGTGCGCTATAGATTCTAAATTTTAAAAACACCTGAAAGCGATTTAAAATATACAGTCATCTTTTACTTGTTAAAAGATGACTTTTTTATTGAAGAGAAGTCGATGTTTGGCCTTTCTTTGAAATAGCTCACTGAAGTAATTAGGTATTTGCAAAAAAAGTGCTTTGGTTGAGGTAATGATGAAGTGGCGATGTAGATAGCCTTAAGATTAAAATAGAGGGGTGTTTTTGATATTAAAATTTTAAAGGCTATATTTGCACTCAAATTATCAAGAATTTTTTAGTCAAATACTAAAGAATAGCAACCTGCAACAACAAGCAAGGTGCTGCAATCGATAAGCCAGAAATGGAAAAAATGTTGTTTACTTCACAAGTAAGTATTATTTCTATCAGATCTGGCAAGTAATTTGTAAACCTTCAATTATTTAATTTACAGTATGTCAGAGAACAAGTTTTACACTTTTATTCCATTTTTCGTTTTCATAGCCATCTTTTTAGGTTCAGGTATCCTATTGGGCGGATTTTATATGATGCCGTCACCTATAGCTATTTCGGTGGGGATTATTACCGCGTTTTTATGTTTTTATAAAACATCAATGAATGATAAGGTGATATCTCTTATTAACGGATGCGGAGATAGTAAGGTAATTACGATGTGTATTATCTATTTATTGGCTGGAGCTTTCGCAGTTGTAACTAATGCGATAGGAGGTGTAGATGTTATGGTGAATATTGGACTTAGCTTTGTCCCTGTAGAGTACTTGGCAATAGGAATATTTGTCATTGCGTGTTTTTTATCCTTGTCTATTGGTACTTCCGTAGGTACTATTGTTGCGCTTGGGCCAATTGTAGTTGGTTTAGCAGAGAAGTCAGGAACATCTATGGGACTTCTATGTGGTACACTATTAGGAGGGGCTATGTTTGGGGACAATCTCTCGTTGATTTCAGATACAACTATTACTGCGACACAAACAGTAGGTTGTCAAATGAAGGATAAGTTCAGAGCGAATTTTAAGTTGGCTTTTCCAGCGGCAATTGTTACTCTGATAATCCTCGTATTTATGACAGGGAGTGAGAGTACTATTGTTTTTGAACTTGGGGATACAAGTAACTTTTGGGTTGTTATTCCCTATGTCTTAATTATTGTCTTAGCCCTACTGGGTGTACAAGTATTTGTAGCCTTATTTATTGGTATTGTTGTCGCAGGGTGTATTGGATTGATGCAAAGTGATTTTGATGTATTGGGATTTGCTAAGTTAACCTACGAAGGTTTTGTATCGATGAACGAAATCTTTTTATTGTCAATGCTTACAGGTGGATTAGCAAAGATGGTAGAAGATCAAGGTGGGATTGATTGGTTGTTAAGACAAATGAAAAAACTGATGAAGTCCCCTAAGGGAGCGGAATTTGGTATTGCTGGTTTGGTATCCTCAATAGGAGTTTGCCTTGCCAATAATACGGTATCTATCCTTGTAGCAGGTAATTTAGCAAGAGATATTGCTACAGAATACAAGTTAGATAGGCCGAGAGTGGCGTCCATTTTAGATATTTTTGCATGTATTGTGCAAGGAGTACTTCCTTATGGTGCTCAGATCTTAATATTATTGGAGTTCACCAATGGGAAGATTGATTATATTGATTTGATGAAGTATTCTTATTACTTTGTTTCTCTGTTAATTATCACTCTTTTTTATATGGTTTTTTTAAGAAAGCGCGTACAAATAGCATAAAATATGAATCAGAAAATACAAATTGTTTATATTTGTCCTTGGTTCAAATACAAAAATTGGATTTACACATGAAATTATTAGAAGGTAAAATCGCTATTATCACTGGTGCTACAAGAGGAATCGGTAGAGGAGTAGCTAAGGCATTTGCAGAACATGGTGCGAATGTTGCATTCACATATAGTTCTTCAGCTCAAGCAGCAGTGGAATTAGAACAAGAATTAGCAGCTTTAGGTGTTAAAGCAAAAGGATATCAATCTAATGCAGCAGAATATGATGCAGCAGAGAAATTGGTAGAGGAGATTTTAAAAGAGTTTGGAAACATTGATATTTTGATTAATAACGCTGGTATTACTAAAGATAACTTATTAATGAGAATGTCTGAAGCAGATTTTGATGCAGTAATTCAAGTAAACCTTAAGTCAGTGTTTAATATGACGAAAGCTGTTCAACGAACAATGTTGAAAAACAGAAAAGGGTCTATTATCAATATGAGTTCTGTAGTTGGAGTAAAAGGAAATGCAGGACAAGCAAACTATGCTGCGTCTAAAGCAGGAGTTATCGGGTTCTCTAAATCAATCGCTTTAGAGTTGGGATCTCGTAATATCCGTTGTAACGTAGTTGCTCCAGGATTTATTGAAACAGAGATGACAGGTGCTTTACCAGAAGACGTAGTAAAAGGATGGAGAGATGCTATTCCTTTAAAACGCGGTGGTACACCAGAAGATATTGCAAATACATGTGTATTCTTAGGTTCTGATATGTCTGCTTATATCACTGGTCAAGTGATTAATGTAGACGGAGGAATGCTTACATAAGATTCACTTCAATATACAATAAAACAAAAGGCTATCTAATTATTAGATAGCCTTTTGTTTTTATATAAGCCTTGTAAATTTTACAATAAGTTAGCTCTTAATTCTTCAGCTGATTTTGGAGATAAAGCTCCAAGTGGAATATCAAATACTGTAACTGCTCCAGTATGTCCTTGTTTAGCTTGTTTGTAAACAGCGCGTGAAAAGGCAACTAAAACACTGGCAGTAAATTCTGGATTACTTTCTAAGGTAAGGCCAAATTCGATATTTTGTTTTGTTTGTTCACCAGTCAATCCAGAACGGAATACTTTACCTCCATGAGGCATTGCAGAGTGGTTTGCTTTAAGCTCTTCTTCTGATATAAAGTGCACGGTAGTGTTGTAATCAGCAAAGTAATTAGGCATCGTCTTAATACTGTTTTCTATGACAGATTTATCTGATCCCTCTTGCGCAACAACGTAGCATACACGTTCGTGTTTTTCAGCTGTTGTTAATACTGGGTTTTCCCCTTGTCTAACTCGTTCTAAGGCAGTTTCAATAGGGATTGTATATTGTACCCCCGCTTTTACTCCCTCGATGCGTCTGATGGCATCTGAGTGTCCTTGACTCAGTCCTTTCCCCCAAAAAGTATACGTTTCCCCTTGTGGTAGAATACTCTCACCTAAAACTCTAAGCATTGAGAAGAGCCCAGGATCCCACCCTGTAGAAATAAGACTTAAAGTATGGTGCTCTTTAGCTACTTTATTTACGGTGCTAAAGAATTCAGGAATTTTTGCATGAGTATCAAAACTGTCAACTGTATTAAACCATTGAGCAATATATGGCACTTGCTGAGGTAGATCTGTTGAAGAACCTCCGCAAATAATCATGACATCTACAATGTTTCTATAGTCGGTAATTTTATCTATGTGTACAGCCTTTGCGGTAGTGTCAATTTCTTTAGGATCTCGTCTTGTAAAAATAGCAACGAGCTCCATGTCTTTATTTTGTCTTATTGCAAGTTCAACTCCTTTTCCTAAATTTCCATAACCAACAATACCTATTTTAATAGGGTTATTATAAGCAGTATTCATATTTCTATATTTGTTTTTTTAAGTAATGATCTTATTGGTAAATGTGTTTTTCACTCAATAAGGGGCTAATTTACTTAATTCTTTTAGAGTTTGCAGTAATTCTAAAAGAGAAAATAGCAGTTGTATCTTACTTTATCCGAAATCTGAACAGCGCTAAATACTTTGTTTACATTATAGGTTGTGTGTATTTTTTTGTAAATTTAACAAACTAAAATGGACGCTTGTATGAAAATAGGAAATGACACAATAGGAATTTCTTTAGCAGATAAGATAAAGCTATTTATTTTTAACTTCCTTATATATGTATTGTTAATCTTACTATTGGATTGGTTTTTTGACGGAACAATTAAATCATGGGATGTTTATCTTCTGAAGGGAATTATTTACAGTATATTGTTTACAGGTATCATTTATTTTACTCTAAAAACAATGACCAAAAGAGTTGCTACAAAACTGCAAATACCCTTGGCAGAAGGTGAAGAACTTGAGGCTCATGGCGTAGCAAATATGTTTATTGGGAAAGAAGCAGTTGGTGGGAAATTGGGAATTACTCCCGAAGCACTTATTTTTCACTCTCACAAGTTTAATATGTCAACGGGAACGGTGCGTATAAACTATGATATGATTAAAGCAGTTAAGCCTACCAGGATAATGTGGTTAATTAACACAGGGATCAAAGTTTATTTAAAAGATGGAGATAGCTTTGTCTTTGTTGTTAGCGATAGAAAAGTTTGGTTAGAACTGATTGCAAAAAAGTTGAACTAAGGCGTAGGTATATATAGTAAGGCTACTGAAAGCTTTAGGAAATGGTACATTTCTTAAAGCTTTTTTTTGTCTTTAAGTATAACCTCTTTTGGAAATTAATTCAACAATTTTGTCCTTTTTTGAAGTATTTTGTCATTTATGTATTTTCTTTGTACTTTAAAATAGTAATCATTAAAAAGCAATGTCAATAATGGATATTACAATCTAACATAGTATAATAGAGATAATCACAGGCATTATTTCTATTAAAAGTTCATATAAGTAAGTAGGACAATTAATTAATAGAAAGAATATGCAAGAAAATAATAAATATACTCAACACAATGAAGCTGCTTGGGATAAACAAGCATTAGCTAATGTTCAATGGTCACAACCTGTGTCAAAAGAAGTGGTAGAAAGAGCCAAACAGGGGGAGTGGGAATTATATGTATTACCAACTCCAATAAACAAAGAATGGTTGGGCAATCTACAAGGTAAAAGAGTTTTATGTCTTGCCAGTGCTGGTGGTCAGCAAGGGCCTGTATTAGCCGCAGCAGGTGCAATAGTTACTGTTTTAGACTTATCTACAGAACAGTTAAATAAAGATAAGTTTGTTGCAGAGCGAGATGGTTTAACCATTGAATTGGTTCACGGAAGTATGACAGATCTATCTATGTTTGAAGATCAGACATTTGACTGTATTGTACATCCTATTTCTAATCACTATATCGAGAGTGTGATTCCAGTATGGAGAGAATGCTATCGCGTATTAAAGATGGGAGGTAGTCTAATTAGCAGTTTTTACAACCCAGTTGTTTATATACACGATAGAGATCAACGCTTTGCCAAGGATCAAGTAATCAAGCCAAAGTATAGAATCCCTTTCGCTGACTTAAAGGATTTTACAGCCGACGAAATTAAGAATAAACAAGATAAAGGGGAAGCTTTTGTCTTTGGGCATTCACTACAGGATTTGATTGGTGGTCAATTAGATCAGGGGTTTGTGATTAAGGCCTATGAAGAAGCTTTTCAACCGAATCCTCGCTTTGTTGTAGATCCTTTTATTCCAACTTTCATCGCTACATTGGCTTTGAAAATCTAATATGAAATCGTTTTTTTTATTGTATCTTGTACTTAGTAATTTGTACGAAATAAGAAAGAAGTATGGATAAAAACACAACATGGATAGGTGAACAACACTTGTCAATTGAACGATGTAAAATCATATCAAAAGAGAATAGTTATCACGTTAAAGGTGAGTTGGTTGGGAATAAAAACAATCAAGTTTACGGCGTGGATTATCAGATTGTCGTGGATGAGAATTGGGAAACGAGATTTTTCTCAATAGAAACACGTACTGGTCATAAGAATAATTTTATTAATGCTCATAAAATTAATGGCTTATGGATGATTGATGAAATGGATCGTCCAGAGTTTAACGAATGTTTAGACATTGATATAGCTATAACTCCTTTTACTAATACAATACCAATCAATCGACTGAAACTTGCTGTAAATGCAACAGCAGAAATTACGGTGATCTATATAGACCCTATTGATGGTAGATTAGTACCGATGTTGCAACAATATACACGACTAAGTGATTCTCGTTATTTCTACAAAAACTTGGGAACTGAATTTGAGTCTGAGATTGAAGTAGATGAAAATGGCATTGTTCTAAATTATCCTGGATTGTTTAAAGCTATCATATAAAAACAAAGCGCACTGTAAAGTGCGCTTTATTTTTATTCTTTATTTCAACTGTTTCTTATTGTTTTCAATCATTTTTAAGTCTTCAGATTGACTACTATTATCTTCAGTGTTCACTTTATTACCTTCCAAATCATATTTTACATCAGATTCTATAGGAGCAGTATTTTTGTGTTTCTTTGATTTATAAAGTGGGATAAAATAGGTGATTGTATAATTAAATCCAACTCCTATAGCTCCACTGTGTTTTTTATTAAAACCGGGAATATAAAGGTTCTCAAATTGATCTGGCTGTTTTTGACTAACTAATCCATTTAACCTTAAAGTAAAGCCCATAAAAACATTGTTAAACATTTTTGCTTGAATTCCCGTGACAAATTCTACCCAATGTGCAGATAAGCCACTAAACTTTTCATTTGGTCTGATCTCTTGATTTGGGAAATAGGGATCTGTAGTATAGATTCTGTACCAATCTAAAGTCTGTGAGAAACTGCTAAATCCATATCTAAACCCTACAAAAATAGCATTTTCTTCATCTAACCAATTGTCATATACATTGTAGTTCGCTCCTAATCGGATATAGTTACCTTTAGTTGTGAAGCCATACGTACTTTCATTTCTCTCTAACTTATCTGTTCCTATTTCTGCAGCAGCCCACCAATTTTTATTGAGTCGATAATCTCCTGTAATCTCAAAACCCTGATAAGTTTTGTCATAGAATCCACGAGTTAAGCGAAACAAATCTACTCCAACACGCAATCCAAAACGCTGCGGGAATACTGCTGGTGTTTCTTGTTTGGAGGTTATTTGAGGTGTAGTCTCCACGATTTCAATTTTCGTAGGAGGGGCAATACTATCATTTTTACTTTCAATGACTTCTTTCTCTTGTGCAAAAACGGATAAAGCACAAAGAAATATACTTCCTTTAATAATAGATTGTAAAGTGTGCTTCATCTTGATTTAAAATTTCATTTGTTTCTGTAATATACAATTGAATCCAGTTGCCTTCTGTTCTTTCTTTATCTCCATTAAGTAGAGGAGAAGTTCCATCTTGGTTCAATGAGAAAGTAGATACATATCCACAAGCTTTGTTTAAATAACTTGTATTGATTTTGTATTTATAAGTTAAGGTATCACTAAGTACGTAAGTTTCTTCTTGCTCGCGTATTGTTCGAGATAAAACCCAACTTGTCTCCGGTTGATCTAAGCGAAGAGGGAGCACTAATTTATTGCCAGAAGATGCAATCTTTTGTTCTTCAAAACCTAAAGCATAGGCTTCAATGCGCTCTGTACGGGGAATATCTTGATCTTCATAATTGAAAAACTCAATTAAGAAACTCGGTGTAGTTGCTTCTGTTTCAGCGCAAATATCATCTTTCTCACAAGCAACAAAACTTAAGGAGCCTATTAAAATAGCGATAGATGCATATAAAATTCTTTTCATAGATTAATTCAAAGTCTATTTATGATTGCCAAAAATACTAAAAGTAATTCATAAGTCTTTAAAAATATTCTATAAAGGGTTGGCTGTAATTAGCAGTAGAATAAATACTAAATGAATAAATTATATTCAAAAAAAAGTAAAATATATAAAAATTTCAAAGATAAAATGACATTTTTCCTTATTTTGAAGGATTATTAGAATTATCTTTATAGAGCAAATAAAAAAAGATTGTAAAATGATTGAGAAAATTACAGCACTACAAGTAGTATTGGCAGTGATTCCCATTTTGCTGTTGATCATTCTCTTAGGAGTGATGAAAGTGTCGGGGCATATAAGTGCATTGATCACTTTAATAGCGACCGTACTTATTGGAATATTTGGTTTTGCCTTACCCTTTAGTGATACAGGGGTGGCAATAGCTTATGGCGTAGTCAAGGCTATGTTTCCGATCCTCCTTATTATTTTGATGGCAATTTACAGTTACAATGTTCAAGTACACACAGGTAAAATAGAAGTCATCAAACAACAATTTGCTGCTATATCAGAAGATAAAGCAGTTCAAGTACTTTTGTTGACATGGGGATTTGGAGGTTTGTTAGAGGGAATGGCTGGTTTTGGAACAGCTGTTGCTATACCTGCTGCAATCTTAATAAGTTTAGGATTCAAGCCCATTTTCTCAGCAGTAGCCAGTTTGTTAGCCAATAGTGTGCCTACTGCTTTTGGGGCTGTAGGGATTCCTGTTATTGTCTTGGCAGGTGAGGTGGATATGCTTGAGCAAATCACGAGTATCAGTGCAGATATTGTGGCACAATTAGCCGTCTTAATGTTCCTTGTGCCTTTCATGATTGTAACCCTTTCGAATCCTACTTGGAAAGCTGTTCCCAAGCATTTATTGTTGTCTTTTATTGTCGGAGCTACGTCATTAATTGTACAATATTATGCTGCTATATATATCGGTGCTGAAACTCCTGCAATTTTAGGAAGTATTGCAGCTATTATCGTGATTATATTATTTGGTAAGATTGCTGCGCTAAAACAGAAGCAGCCGAAGAAGGTATTGCCTTTTACTAAAAAAGAGCAGATGAGTGCGTGGAGTGTATATGGGTTGATTTTAGCTTTGGTGTTAATTACAAGTCCCTTATTTCCTGTTTCTACGTGGTTAAAAGCAAATGTGAGTATTTTTCAAAGCACCTTTAATTTTGAGATATTAGGGCAAGTTAAGAAACTGGGTGTTTATTGGTTAACCGATACAGGAGTATTAATTTTTATCAGTTCTGTCATTGGTGGATTGATACAGGGAGGTACTTTTAAGGGGTTAATGAAGTTATTGGGGGATACCGCTATTCAAATACAGAAAACGGTTCTGACGGTTTGTTGTCTTATTGCTCTGTCAACGATTATGGATGTATCAGGAATGATTACAGTATTGGGAGTAGCTTTGGCTACTGCTACAGGAGCATTCTATCCTTTCTTTGCTCCAGCAATTGGTGCAGTTGGTACCTTCCTAACGGGAAGTGATACGTCTTCTAATATTTTATTTGGTAAGTTACAAGGGTCAGTTGCCGATCAAATTGGCGCAGATAAGGGATGGCTTGCTGCAGCGAATACCACAGGTGCAACAGGTGGTAAAATTATCTCTCCTCAGAGTATAGCTGTAGCAACCACAGCGTGTAATGAACAAGGAAAAGAAGGACTAATACTCAAAAAAGCAGTCATCTTCTCCTTGCTTTATATTATTATAGCTGGCGTTATTGTGTATTTGGGGAGTTAAGTATAGAAATTAAGAGCCAGTAGGATTACACATAATCTTGTTGGATTAATTTAATAAGCATTTTAGACATTTTAGAGGAGAATTACTCGAAAGAGTAATTCTCCTTGTTTATTTTATATTCTTATTAATTAAAGTATTATTAAAATGTGAGAAAAGGTATAATTTATTATCTTGATATGCGTTAGTACAAGTATTAATTAGAAAAAATTAATGAGAAATAGATTTGCTTTTATTATAGCTTTTAGTGTGCTATTGTCGTTTGTATCAGGTTTTGCACAAACAATTCGATTGCCTTATCACGATAAAGGAGGCTGGATGCTCGTGGATTTAAAAGTCAATAATAAACCGATGACTTTTCTATTTGACACAGGTTGGGATGGCTTAGCTATTCGAGGTAGTCTGTTGGAGGATTTCTATTCAGGGGGACATATCGGGGTTGTAGATGCAAATAACGTAGCTAAACAAGTGGAAGTGATCCACGTTGATAGTATGAAGGTGGGGAATTATACCTTTCATCATTTGCCTTTTACTGACTTAGAACACTTTCCGATGTTGAAGGATCCTATTTTTGACTGTTATCAGATAGATGGGATTTTAGGTAATGTGATCTATCAAGACAAAATCTTAGAAATAGATCCGGTAAAGAAAGAGATTATTCTACAAGACTTTAATCCAGAAGTAATAGATAGGCTATTACAAGGAGGGTTCACGGAGGTAAAGAATCTAAATATGGGCTATTCTCCTCGTATGATTATTCCTATTAATATTAATAATTTAGAGCGTTACTTTTTATTAGATACAGGAGATAATAGCTATATCAGCATGAGTCTTGACAAAGACATACTAAAGACATTAGACAGGGACAAAGCTAATAAGTATTTGACTACTGGAAGTGTAGGTGCTTTTGGAATGGATGAATCGCTAAACTACACTTTGGTTTCCAATGGGAATACAATCACTATAGGAAAGCACAGTTTTAAAGAGGAGGAAATCACCATGTCTTTAAGCGAAAATACTTATCAGTTAGGCGTTGAGTTTATCAAGCAATTTCACTTGATTTACAGTCCGAATCGCGGTACTTTATTCTTAAAGAAAGTACAAGATACTAATGTAATCTCTACTTTAGAAAAAGTAGGGTATGGGATTGCATATATCGAAGGACAATATCGCATAGCTGCTATAGGTGAAAAGAACAAAAAGGTAAAGTTAGGAGATGTAGTGTTGGAAATGGATGGTGTATCGATGAGTAATCGCTGTGATTACCGAAAGTATATTCAGAATAAGAAAGAGGCTCCAACGTTAAAATTGCTAAGGGATAACAAGGTTGTCAAAATAAAGTAATTAGCTATTTTATCTTATTGAGGAGTAGGTATAAAAACAAAGGGCAGTGAATCATCACTGCCCTTTGTTTTTTGAGATATTTAGTTAGTATTATCTTAGTTCTAACAACACAACGTTTTCAACGTGGTGAGTCTGTGGAAACATATCCACTGGACGTACTTTAATCACTTTGTACTTGTGATCCATCAAGGCTAAATCTCTTGCTTGTGTAGCAGAGTTACAGCTCACATATACAATGCGTTTAGGTGCAACTTTAAGTAACATCTCTACGACATCTTTATGCATACCGTCACGCGGAGGGTCTGTAATAATCACATCTGGTTGACCATGTGTTGCGATAAATTCATCGTTAAACACATTCTTCATATCTCCAACGAAGAATTCACAGTTGGTAATATTGTTGCGTTCAGCATTGAGTTTAGCATCTTCTATAGCCTCAGGTACTGCTTCTACACCGATTACTTTACCAGCTTTTTTAGATACGAATTGAGCGATTGTCCCTGTACCAGTGTACAAGTCATATACTAATTCACTACCTGTCAGTCCAGCGTATTCTCTTGTTATTTTATATAATTCGTATGCCTGTTGAGAATTTGTTTGGTAGAACGACTTAGCATTAATGCTAAACTTAAGACCTTCCATTTCCTCTAAGATATAATCACGGCCTTTGTACAATACTACATCTTGATCGTAGATTGTATCATTTGCCTTGCCGTTGATTACATATTGTAGAGAGGTAATCATAGGGAAGCGCTCAGCCAAGAAATCCATTAATAATTCTCTTTCTTCTTTGTTGTCATAGAAGAATTGAATCATGACCATTACTTCTCCTGTAGAGGCTGTTCTGATCATTAGTGTACGCAATAGGCCTTCTTGTTCACGAGGATTGAAAAAAGATAGGTTATTCTCATTGGCAAACCTTCTTATTTCATTTCTGATTTCGTTAGAAGGGTCTTGCTGCAAATGACATTTTTTGATGTCCAATATCTTGTCCCACATTTTTGGGATGTGGAATCCAAGTGCATTTTCTTTACCCATTTCTTCTCCACTTGCTACTTCTTCAGGTGTTAACCAACGTGCGTTAGAGAATGAAAACTCCATTTTATTTCTGTAAAATAAAGTTTCTTCTGACCCCATGATAGGTTCAAATTCAGGTAATTCAATTTTCCCAATGCGCTTAAGGTTATTGTAAACCTCTTGGTTTTTGTAGAATAATTGTTGGCTGTATTTCATATTTTGCCATTTACAACCCCCACAAGCTCCAAAGTGTTCACACACAGGTTCAATTCTATGTTCAGAAAGTTTGTGGAATTTTACAGCACGACCTTCGTAATAAGCTTTGCGCTTTTTGAATGTCTGTACATCAACCACATCTCCCGGAACTACATTAGGGATAAAAATAACTTTCCCATCTGGAGCTTTTGCTACCGAAACGCCTTTTGCACCTGCATCAAGGACTTCTACGTTTTCGAATACGATTCTTTCTGTTCTTTTTCTTGTCATGCCGCAAAAATAGGCTAAAAAACGATTGATTTTTAGCTTTTACTCATTTTTAGTGTTTGTTTTAAAGGTGTTTAATTTGCTTTAGTACAGTGTGTTATGTATTGTTTTGCTTATTTGTAATCACTCTAATTTATTTTGGATAGAAAATCACTCTAAGAAAGCTGTTCAAAAGGCAGGACAGATTAAAATTAGCTTCTTTGGATAATGTTAATGATATCTTATAGTTAACCTTAGTCGATGATGGATCATAATTTATTTAACTTTTTAGCACTGTGTTTATCAGTAGATGTAAACCATGAGTATGCAAAGAGGGAATTTGGAAGAAGACAGATTGTTTTCTCTCTAATAGCGGGTAAATTGTAATTATAATTTCGCAAAAAATAATTATCTTGCAAACTGTAATTTATTAAAAACACAATAAACCATTATATAATGTCACAAAAACTTTCATCGGCTCAAATTATAGAGTTAGAAAATAAATATGGAGCTCATAACTATCATCCACTACCAGTAGTATTGTCTAAAGGTGAGGGAGTATATGTATGGGACGTAGAAGGTAAGAAATACTACGATTTTTTATCTGCTTATTCGGCAGTGAATCAAGGACACTGTCATCCAGCTATTGTTAAGGCAATTAGTGAACAAGCGGGAACTTTGGCTTTAACATCAAGAGCATTTTACAATGATAAGTTAGGAGTATACGAAGAAAAGATTACAAAGCTTTTTGGCTTTGATAAAGTACTTCCTATGAATTCTGGTGCAGAAGCAGTAGAAACAGCTTTGAAATTATGTAGAAAATGGGCATACGAAGTGAAGGGAATTGCAGAAGATCAAGCAAAGATTATCGTGTGTGAGAACAATTTCCACGGAAGAACAACGACAATTATTTCTTTCTCAAATGACCCAGACGCTCGTAAGAATTACGGACCTTATACAGATGGGTTTATCCGTGTTGCTTATAATGATGTAGATGCTTTGAAAGCTGCAATGGAGGCGAATAAAGGTACTATTGCTGGTTTCTTAGTTGAGCCTATTCAAGGTGAGGCAGGAGTGTATGTGCCAGATGCTGGATATTTAACAGCAGCTAAAGTGCTTTGTGAGCAACACAATGCTTTATTCATCGCAGATGAAGTACAAACAGGTATCGCTCGTACAGGTAAAATGCTTGCGATTGACCATGAAAATATCAAAGCGGATATCATTGTATTAGGAAAAGCATTGTCAGGAGGAGCATATCCAATTTCAGCTGTTTTGGCTAATGACGAGATTATGAACGTAATCAAACCAGGTCAACACGGTTCTACTTTTGGAGGTAACCCTACTGCAGCTGCAGTAGCTATCGCTGCTTTAGATGTTGTCTTAGAAGAAAAGTTAGCAGATAATGCTGAGAAATTAGGTCAATTGTTCAGAGCTGAGTTGAACAAGTATATTGCAAACAGTAATATCTGTACTTTAGTACGTGGAAAAGGATTGCTTAATGCAATTATTATCAACGATACAGAAGAAAGTGATACTGCTTGGAATATTTGTCTTAAGTTAAGAGATAACGGACTATTGGCAAAACCAACACATGGTAATATTATTCGTTTCGCTCCACCATTAGTAATGAATGAAGAGCAGTTATTAGACTGTGTACGCATCATCACTGAAACATTAAAAGAATTCGAAAGATAGTATTCGACTAAATAACAATAAGAAACCTGCATTAGTTTGCAGGTTTTTTTTTGCTCTTATATTAATGGTGAACTATGTGGTTTTATAGGGGGGTTATTATGGGTAAATAGACAGCAAATCACCTTCTTGTATGACATCAAGGTTTAGTTTAAATAAGATTTGCAATCCGAGTTATTGGCTGTCAAAGTTCTCAGTCAACTTTAAGCTTATTTTGTATTTGGAGCAGTAGTGATTTCTTGGGACTTTGTAGTAGTTTTCTTGGGGTATGCTTGGGGTTTTCTTGCTGAAAAGGGCTGTTTTTCGAAGAAAACCCCAAGGAATCCCCCAGTATTCCCAACGAAACCCCAAGGAATTACTCTTAAAATTGTATTGAAGTTTCCCTTTGTTTGTTAGATAAGGGGGCTTACTTCAAGGCGAATGTTTCCTCTAAGATTATTAGGTGATTTAGATAGAAATTTCCTAAAACTACAGATTTGCTTCACAGTGTGATCTGTATGTTTTTCGACCCTGCAGTGGGTAGGTAAAGGTGTAATGATTACTGAACAAATAGATTGTAGGGGAGATAGGAAGATAATAGATTTTGCCTCTAAAGCGGTACATTATTTTCATTTTGGTTACTTTTGCAGTTAACCACATTAAAATACGTAAAGGATGAAGGCACTACTTATAGTTGACTTACAATATGATTTTCTTCCTGGAGGGAGTTTGGCTGTTCATCAAGGTGATGATATCATTCCGATTATAAATAAGATTCAAGACAAGTTCGACATACTTGTTGCTACACAGGATTGGCATCCTAAAACACATAAAAGTTTTGCTTCTCAGCACAAAGATAAAGAGGTATTTGAAGTAATTGACTTAAACGGGTTACCCCAGGTTTTATGGCCAGATCACTGCGTGCAAGGAACTAAAGGTGCGATGTTTAGCGATGCTTGGCAGAGCAATGGTGTCGCTGCTGTATTTCGAAAAGGAATGGATGAGGAAGTAGACTCATATAGTGGCTTTTTTGATAATGGCAAGCGTAGCACGACAGGATTACATGGGTTTTTGCAGGAAAAAGGAGTAACAGAAGTATATGTCTGTGGTTTGGCAGCTGAGTTTTGTGTGTATTATACCTCAAAGGATGCAGCTGAAGCAGGCTTTAAGACTTACTTTTTAGATTTTGCTACAAAACCGATAACTGCAGAAGGCTTGGTTGAGGCAAAGAGTAAGTTAACGGAGCAGGGGGTCATAGTGGTAAGTAAAGAAGATGAATTAGTTTTTTAATGAAAAAGTATACACGATTTAATTTTTTTAAACACACTTTCTGTGATTGGGTTGAAATACCTCTTGATTTTATAAAAGATAGGGAGCCTAATTACAAGAGTAAAGCGGGTAGTCAGTATTTTTTTGATGATGAAGGTGTTGCTCGTTTGTCTAATCATTGGGGACGAGCTGCAAATTGTCGATGGAGAATCACAGGGGATAATAAGGTGAATAACCAAGGCTTGGTGCTTGCGTATGCCAAGTGGACTGACTTTTTTCCCAACAATGAAGATGAGAAGTTATATGTGATAATTGTTAAAGTTAAGCAAAAGTCTGTGACTTTTACCCATAAGGAAAGTCTAAAAAGCAGTGGAATGATAGTCAGGACTGCTAAAGAAACTGCTAAACGCATTTCTAAAATCAAAGAAGTATTGGAAACAGATCACTGGTTTAAATACATAGAAGGTGTTGATTTAGAAGTTGCAAGGGAACTTATAGTAGAACAATTAGTTAGTACAGAGAAAGATTTTCAATTCATTAAAAGAAGTTTATTTAATAGATAGTCAGAAAAATTATTGTTTGAATATTTAATTTTTTTGTACTTTTGACCGCTTCTTTGTAAAAAGAAGTTAAAATGAAAAATAATTAACATTGATTAAACTATGAAAAAAATTACATTATTAGCTGCGTTATTAGTAGGAGGTTTAGTAAGTGCAAATGCACAAAAAGTAGAAACTCCAAAATTAGCTGAAAAAGTAGGAACTACACCTATTAAAAAAGGAAACTGGATGGTTGGAGCAACTGTAGGTAATATAGGTTATGACTTTGAAGCTGAAAGTTTTGGTTTCGAAATTAAGCCAACTGCAGCATACTTTATCTCTGATGGATTTGCAGTAGGAGCTGAAATCGGTGGAGGGCTTGAGACTGTAAAAAGTGGTAAAGACATCTGGAGTTATGTAATTATGCCTTATGGACGTTACTACTTCCCAGAAGGAGCAAGTGAAACAGGACGTTTCTTCGGACAAGGTGGTATTGGAATCAAAGGTAAATCTCAAGATGGAAATACTAAAAATTCATTTGCATTTGATATCAAAGGAGGTTATTCTCACTTCGTATCTCGCAATGTTGCTTTAGAGCTTACAGCTGGGTATAGCTATAGTAAAGCTAACTTTACAGGTGGAAAGAATTTCTCTGGATTAGGTATTGGATTAGGATTCCAAATTTTCTTAGGAAAATAATCTTAATAAGATTTATTAATAGAAAAAGGATGTCAGTGATGACATCCTTTTTTGTTTATATAGTAATTTAAGAATAATAATTGTTGTTAATCGTGACATTCCATCATTAATAAATAACCTTGTTTGTAGGATATAGTAACTAATCCGTCCTGAAGAACTGAATTACTACTTCCGGTGCGCTCTCCTAAGATTAAAGATTCATTAGTAAGTGGATACAAGAGGTTTGTCGTTGTTATATCAGTCACTTCTCCAATTGGAATTAGTGAAATGATCGTATCTTTTTCGTACCACTTCTTAAATTCGAAAGGCAGTGTATAGATGCGAGAATAGTCGTCGTATATGGTTATTTTAAGTTTTTCTCTGTATTTAGCAATATTTGTAATATTCGTAATGGTGTGGTCTGCTCGTTTACCTGTAGCCCATATAACATTAGCAGCAGGAATACCTCTGTCTATGAGGTAATTAAAGGCCTTTTCTAAGTCCGTAGAATCTTGATCAGCAATATGTATAATATCTATGGGATACTGTTTTTCTCTGTAAATATCTACATTAAAATCTCGATCAAAATCTCCGATGAGTACATCTACTTTTATACCTAATTCAACCACGCGTTCTATAGCAGAATCAAGTACAACAACAAGTGGCGACCATTCCAATAATTGTCCCATAAGTTCAACGCTGCAGGCAGCACCATTGGCAATAATTAAAGCAGGCTCTTGGTCATCTCGGACAATGTGATGTGAGGACATAATATAAGGTTTTTATCAGAAGGCAAAATAAGCAAATACAAATTAGATTGACTTACTTTTTTTTGAAAAAATCTAAATTAGTTTGAGAATAACCTTATATTTGAAACCAAACAAAAACCTTATAGCATGATGAATTTATCTCAAGAACAATGGTGGGAAAAATGTCAAGAAGACCCTAATGCAGTAATTTTGGATGTTCGCACTGAAGAAGAAGTAGAAGAAGTAGCTATTCCTGGCGCAATTAATATTGATATTTACAAAGGGCAAGGATTTTTAGATGAAGTAGAAGCATTAGATAAATCTAAGAATTATTATGTGTATTGTAAAGCAGGAGGAAGAAGTAATCAAGCTTGCTTGCTTATGGGACAGCTTGGATTTGAGAATACCTATAATTTGTTAGGTGGTATTACGGAATGGGAAGGTCCTACAGTGGGATAATACAATAGAAGTAAATACATAGAGAAAGCCAGTAGGAATACCTATTGGCTTTCTTTGTTTTGGCAAGTAGATATTAAAAACGGGTATTACTTTTTAATCTTAGTAAGACAACCTTTTGTATCTTTGTTTTTACAATTTTAAATCGGTTGCTCTTTTTTAGAGTTTTTTTAATTATGATAAAAGTTTATTTCATTATAAATCCAATTTCAGGAAAAGGTAAACACAATATTACGCAAGAGTATGTAGCCTCTTTCTTTAATAAAGACACCCATCGAGTAGTTGCTCACTATTCTACTTACAAGAAGCACGCTATTGAATTGACTCAGCAAGCTCTAAGAGAGGATGCGGATATTATTGTAGCTTGTGGTGGTGATGGTACAATACACGAGGTTGCGACAGAATTAGTGGGGAAAGAGGTTGCATTTGGGATTGTACCTGTGGGATCAGGAAATGGATTAGCCTCCAATTTATCTATTCCTAAAGACATCGAAAAAGCAATTATTCGAGTGAGAGATGGTCATGTAATCAAAATGGATGTAGGAACCTTAAATGGCGAATACTTCTTTAGCAATATGGGATTTGGAATAGACGCAACGATTATAGATAAGTATGAGAGATCAGGTAAGAGAAAATTAGGTGCCTATATCAAAGCTTCGTTAAATTCTGCCCAAGAGTTTAAGGCTAAACGCGTTCAAGTCACTTATAATGGGATGACAAAGGAGGTAAATCCCCTGTTGTTATTTATATCCAATTCGAATGAAATGGGTTATAATATGTCTTTGACCCCGAAAGCAAGTTTGACTGACGGACTATTAGATTATTTGATGGTACCTAAGATTAATCTGTTTAAGCAATTGACTTTTGGATTTTATGTCTTGTTTAAAATGACAGATAAATTTAGGAAGACTGATTATATCCAGACAGATCACATTATTGTTGAGATTCCAGACCAACAGACCAATGGTTTGCAGATGGATGGCGAATATTATGAATTTGATGCCAATAAATTTGAAATAAAAGTACTTAAAGGCGCTTTACAAGTTATTTGTTAGGACAGATGTCCTAAGAAAAGTGTAAAGTTTTTAGCACACTTGTTTAAAAAGTGTAAATTTGTATTTCATATATAAACAACAAATAAGAAAAAAATATTATGAATTCATTTGACGTAGTTGTAATAGGTTCAGGACCTGGAGGATATGTGTCTGCTATTCGTTGTGCACAGTTAGGATTCAAGACTGCTATTATTGAAAAATACCCAACATTAGGAGGTACATGTCTAAACGTAGGATGTATTCCTTCAAAAGCTTTATTAGCTTCTTCTCACCACGTAGAAGAGATAGCTCATTTTGCTGATCATGGAATTGAATTAGCAGGTGAAGTAAAGGTTGATTTAGCAAAAATGATTGATCGTAAACAAGCAGTTGTAGATCAGACTTGTTCAGGAGTAAAATACTTGATGGATAAGAATAAAATCACTGTGTTTGAAGGAGTAGGTTCATTTGAAAATGCAACTACAATCAATGTAACTAAGAATGATGGTTCAGTTGAGTCAATCGAAGCAAAACACACAATTATTGCAACGGGATCAAAACCATCAACATTGCCTTTTATCACTTTAGATAAAGAGAGAATCATTACTTCTACAGAGGCTTTAAAATTGCCAGAAGTACCAAAACACTTGATTATCATTGGTGGAGGAGTTATTGGTCTTGAATTAGGTCAAGTTTACTTAAGATTAGGGGCTCAAGTATCTGTGGTAGAGTTTGCAGATAGAATATTGCCAACAATGGATGGTGCTGTGTCTAAAGAGTTGACGAAAGTATTGAAAAAACAAGGTATGAAGTTCTATACATCTCACAAAGTACAAGGTGTTGTGCGCGAAGGGGATGTAGTTAAAGTGTCTGCTGAGGATAAAAAAGGAGAAATTGTTACATTAGAAGGAGATTATACTTTAGTTGCTGTAGGCCGTCGTCCATACACAGATGGATTAAATGCTGATAAAGCAGGAGTGAAATTAACAGATAGAGGACAAGTAGAGGTAAACGATCACTTACAAACATCTGTTTCTAATATTTACGCTATTGGAGACGTTGTACGCGGCGCTATGTTGGCTCATAAAGCTGAGGAAGAAGGAGTATTGGTAGCTGAGTATTTGGCAGGTCAAAGACCACATATCGATTATAACTTAATCCCAGGTGTAGTTTATACTTGGCCTGAGGTTGCAGCTGTAGGAAAAACAGAAGAGCAATTGAAAGCAGAAGGAGTAGCTTATAAAGCAGGAAGCTTCCCATTCAAAGCATTAGGACGTGCAAGAGCAAGTGCTGATACAGATGGATTCGTAAAAATCTTAGCAGATAAGAATACTGATGAGATATTAGGTATGCATATGGTAGGAGCTCGTGCTGCTGATTTAATTGCAGAGGCTGTGGTAGCTATGGAATACAGAGCTTCAGCAGAGGATATTTCAAGAATGTCTCATGCTCACCCAACTTTTGCAGAAGCGATTAAAGAAGCTGCTTTAGCGGCAACTGATAATAGAGCATTACACGTGTAATTATTTGCATTCAATATAAATTAAAAAAGCCTGAGTATTTATTACTCAGGCTTTTTGTTTTGTTGTGAATTTATTTATATTTGTCTTAACAACCATTTAACATTGTGAGATGAAAAAGATTATGCTTTTCGTTAGTGTAGCTATGCTATCACTATCGTGTAGTAAGAGTGATGATAATAATACAGCAGTAGATCCAATATTCGACGCTGAGTTTGTTCAGATTAAATCCGTAAATGAAATACCGGTAGCTACTTTAAAGTATGCTGGGAATAAAGTAGGACAAAGACCGGTTGGTATAGTCGAGGAGGGAGGGGCCAATTGCAAGGAATTAGATCGCTTGATAGTACCAGAGGATAGAAAAGTTTTGGAGTATGGCAATTTTGTAAAAGTATATGAAAACAATAGCGAAGGTAGTTGCAAATTGAAATGGGATTATTTAAGACAAATTGAATTGAGAAGCAACTCTTCTGGTGATATGTCAGCAAAGGTAACCCAAAGGTATAATAGACCAGCTACTAAAGAAGAACTTGAATTAGATCCGAAGATAAAGTTCTACGTAGAAACTACAAATGAATACTCAGGTAAAATAGAAATAGGTTTTCAAGCAGGTTATCTGCGTATAGAGGATACTAATTTATCTGACGTAACAGAAGGAAGTCAAAATAAAGGAAAGTCTTATTTGTATTTTCATTTACCAAAATAGATCAAAAAGCCAATTGTATTAGAAACGATTGGCTTTTTTTGTTTGCAATAGCTGATAATCCTAACATTTTCTTGTGTTTATTATTTAATTTTTATTGGTAGATTTGTTATTCTATTACTTAAATAAGAACAGAATGATAAAGTATAATAAGGAAACAAAACAATTAGAAATTCGAGATAACTACAAAGGAAGATTAAAGTCTTCTCGTATTATGTCAGTAATAATCTTGATCTTGGGAATCGTTAAATTGTTTTTGGCAGATTGGAATAAACCAAGGGAGATGGATTATGTATTTTGTCTTATAGTGGCTCTTTTTGTTTACTTAGTGTATAAGAATTTGTTTGTAAACACAGCGATTGATACAATTGACAAATACAATATTAAGTATGTCAAAATGCCTAAGGCATTAGCTACTAAAGCAACGATTAAACTCAATAATGGGAAATCGCGCGATGTGTTTGGTTTAAAACAAGTTTCTGATAGAGAGACTTTTCGAAAGTTATTGACTGATGCCAAAATTCGAGTGATATAGCATGGGATATTGCGACTTTGTAAAGGGATTGGGAGATGATACTTCTAACCCACATAAGTATTATCACGATAAAGAGTATGGATTTGCTTTAAGCGATGATAATGATTTATTCGAAAGATTGGTTCTGGAGATCAACCAGGCAGGCCTTAGTTGGTCAACAATATTGAATAAACGTGAGAATTTTAGAAAGGCATATGACAATTTTATAATTGAAACGGTGGCAGCTTATCAACAAGATAAGATAGATGAATTGCTTCAAGATAAGGGAATTATCAGAAATAAACTAAAGGTAAATGCGGCAATCTATAATGCTCAACAGATTGTTCTCTTGCAAAGAGAGTTTGGTAGCTTTAAAAAATGGTTAGATATACAAGAGTTTGAAACATTAGATCAAGCTGTAAAACTGTTTAAAAAACACTTTAAGTTTGTAGGAGGGGAGATTGTGAATGAGTTTTTAATGAGTACAGGATATTTGCCAGGAGCCCATAGTAAAGACTGTCCAATCTACAAAGAAATAGAAAATAGCAACGCTTAATTTGGTACGCTTAGCAGAAAAATAATTTAACGTTCAATACAAAAGTATTGAGCGTTTTTTTAATTAATATTGCATATTAGTAATCAAGCAAAATATTCTTTTATGAAAGATTCACTTGAGTTAAGGACAGTTACAGTGACCAGATATATTACTCCTTTGAGAGAGGGAGGGTCTTTACCTGCCTTAGCCGAAGCAGATGATGATTTTAAATATGTATTAAAGTTTAGGGGAGCTGGACATGGAGTAAAAGCTTTGATAGCCGAATTGTTAGGAGGGTTAATTGCAAGAGAATTGGGATTGAAAGTTCCAGAATTAGTTTTTGCAGAACTTGACGAGGCATTTGGCAGAACTGAAGCAGATGAAGAAATACAAGATTTATTACAGTTTAGCAAAGGGTTGAATCTTGCATTGCACTTTTTGTCAGGAGCTTTGACGTTTGATCCTGCAGCAGAAACAGTAGATGATACACTTGCTTCAAAAATAGTGTGGTTAGATGCCTTTATTACAAATGTCGATCGTACATTTCGAAATACAAATATGTTGATTTGGCATAAAGAGCTATGGTTAATTGATCACGGTGCGGCTTTCTATTTCCATCATTCATTTTCGAATTGGGAGAAAAGTGCAGAAACTCCTTTCTCTTTTATAAAAGATCATGTATTACTGCCTCGAGCAAGTAAATTATATGAAGTAGATCAAGAATTTAAGAAAATCTTGAATAGAGATAAGTTTGTAGCTATTGTCGATCAAATTCCAACAGAATGGTTGGAATGGGAAGGAAGTGATTTTTCGGCAAATGAGATTAGAGAAGTGTACCTGAACTTTCTATTAAGAAGACTTGAGTCTTCAACTATTTTTATAAACGAAGCAAATAAGTGGAGAGATGCAAGTATATGAGTATGCTGTAATACGATATGTTCCCAAAGTAGAGCGAGAGGAATTTATAAATATAGGTTTATTAATTTTTTGTAAATCTAAACGCAGTTTGCATTCGTCATTTTGTTTGAATAAAGATAGGATTGCGTGTTTTAGCAGTGAGTTAGATTTCGAAACATTAAAAGCACATGTTGCAGCCTTTGAAGAAGTTGCAAAAGGTGTAAAAACGAGTAAAAACCCAATAGCTCAGTTAGATGTTGCTGAACGATTTAGATGGTTGACTGCAGTTAAGAGTTCATGTATTCAAGCTTCGCGTCCTCATCCGGGGATGACTTCTGATTTAGAAGTATTGTTTAAACGTCTTTTCGAAGAATTAGTTTTATAAGATGCCATTTTATCGTTTAAAAGATAACGTAATCAATCAGATTAAATACTTTTTAGTCCGTTTGCCTTTTGTATTGAGTTTTATCACCTTGTTTATCTTGGTATATGACTTGGGGTTTAGCACGCTTAATGATTATCAAGTAGGATTAAACAACTTGTATAATACCTGTTTGACAATTGGGATGCTCGCTATTGCAAGAAGGTATTTGAGTAAGGAAATATCTAATAGTACAGGAGTAAGGATATTTGATATATTCAGTGTAATATTATTTATGTTCTTGGTTGTTGCTCGTTGGAAACCTGAGCATACAACTCATTTTTACGACAGTAGCGCCGTTATTTTCTTTGCCGTATTTATTATGGTTGTTCGAGAGTTCTCTGTGTTACAGTTGAACTTAAACAAGACAAGGCTTAATCCCGCCCAACTGTTTATCATTAGCTTTTTGTTGATTATTTTTGTTGGAGCTTTTATGTTGTCTTTTCCCAAGGCTACAACTACTCCTGGTAGTCTTCGCTATATAGATGCGTTGTTTACAGCTACGAGTGCAGTATGTGTTACGGGGTTATCTACTGTCGATATAGGTGGTCAGTTTACCGTGTTTGGAAAGACCGTGATGATATTCTTGATGGAATGTGGTGGTTTGGGTATTATGACTATTGCAAGTTATTTTAGTTACTTCTTTAGGGGAAAATCCTCATATGGAAATCAACTTGTGATGAAATCCATGTCATCAATAGACAAGTTAGGAGATGTTTTTGCTACTTTAAAGCGAATTATTGTTATATCGGGAATTATTCAAATCTTGGGGATGATTGGTATTTACATTGCCACGCGTCATCAGCAGTTTACATCATTATATGAACGAGTATTCTTTTCTATATTTCATTCAGTATCTGCTTTTTGTAATGCAGGCTTCTCTACCTTACCAGAGAGTTTATATACCTTTGAATACCGTTTTAATTATCCTTTACACCTAATTATTGCAGGATTATTTATTATGGGGGGATTAGGTTTCCCTATTGTATTTAATATCTATATGTATGTAAAACACTTAATTGTAAATAGATTACTTCCCTTTAGTCGTAAGGAGGCGAGTATTTATGTTCCAAGGGTAATTAACTTGAGCACTCGCATTATTCTTATAACAACGGCTGCTTTGATTGTTGGAGGAACTCTAATGGTATATCTATTAGAGTATAATAATACGCTTGCAGAGCACCAAGGATTTGGTAAATGGGTAACAGCATTCTTTACAGCAACATCTCCTCGTACAGCTGGTTTTGCGTCAGTTGACAATGGAATGTTTAGCGTTCCTACTTTTTTGTTTATTATGTTTCTAATGTGGGTGGGAGCTTCGCCAGTATCAACAGGAGGGGGAATTAAGACCAGTACTTTTGCAATTGCGTTATTAAATATATGGACTCTGGCAAGAGGGAAGTCTAAGATTGAAGTGTTTAGAAGACAGGTAGATGAGTTGTCTGTTCAACGTGCATTTGCTATTATTTTACTATCCTTATTCGTTATCGGTGTTGCTATTTTTGCTTTAACTTATTTTGAGCCTAAGATTGGAATCGTCGAATTGGCTTATGAAGCTTTTTCAGCATACAGTACTTCAGGATTAAGTGCAGGGATAACGAGTCAATTGGGAGATGGGAGTAAGGTGATTTTGATTTTAACTATGTTTATTGGAAGGGTAAGTATGTTAACGATAATTATAGCGATGACTAAGAAAGATCATTTGACCAATTATAGCTATCCGAAAGAGGAGATTTTGATTAACTAAGAATTTGAGAATTATGAAATATATTATTGTAGGATTAGGGAATTTTGGAGCTTCATTAGCACAAAAGCTAACAGAGCAAGGAAATGAAGTTATCGGTATTGATAAAAATATGACACGTGTAGATTCTTATAAAGATAAGATTTCACATACAATATGTTTGGATTCGACGGATCAATATATGATGGCGGGATTGCCATTAGCGAATACAGATATTGTAATCGTAGCTATTGGGGAGGACCAAGGTGCGAATATTATGACTACTGCTGTGTTGAAAAATCTCAATGTCAAAAGATTAATTAGTCGTGCTATTACTCCTTTGCATGAAAATGTGTTACAGGCAATTGGAGTTGATGAAATAGTGCACCCAGAGGAAGAAACAGCAGAGCGATGGGCTAAGAAATTATGTATAAAGGGAGTGGTAGATTCGTATGAAATTAATGGTCGTTATAGTATAGTAGAGATCACGGTTTCGGATCGATTTGCCGGTAAAACTTTAGGTGAAATTGCCTTTCGTACAAACTACAATCTTGTTGTTTTAACGACACTTAAAGTGAGAGAGGAAAAGAACTTTTTGGGTATACATCGCAAAATACACGAAGTTCAGGGTATAGCCAACTACGATACTGTTTTGAATAAAGGGGATATCATGGTTGTCTATGGCGACAATAGAGATATTAAAAAGATCTTAGGAGAATAATTATGTATCAGGACAAAGAGGTCATTAACCAATTGATGCGGCTTCCTGATATAGGAGGAAGAATGCCTGTGTTGTTTATAGGGCATGGTTCTCCTATGAATGCGATTGAAGAAAATGAATTCTCAGTTACTTGGAAACAATTGAGTAGTAAATTGCCTATTCCAAGAGCAATATTAGTTATATCTGCACATTGGCTCACGAAGGGAACCTATGTGACAGCAAGTCAAAAGCTTCAAACCATACATGACTTTGGTGGATTTCCCCAAGCGTTGTTTGATATTGAATATCCTACTGATGGTTCACCCTTATTAGCAGAGGAGGTTCAGCATATAGTAAGGAGTACTACTGTTCAAGAAGATATGGATTGGGGATTGGATCACGGGAGTTGGTCTGTGTTGCGTAGAATGTATCCCTTGGCAAATATTCCTGTAGTGCAATTGAGTATTGATTACTACCAGGGTGGTGAATTTCATTATAAATTGGGTAGTGAGTTAAGTGATTTGCGAAATAAAGGAGTTTTGATAATAGGAAGTGGAAATATTGTTCACAATCTCAGAATGATAGATTGGAAGAATATGGATACAGATAATTATGCTTTTGATTGGTCTATCGAAAGTAATGAATTGATTAAAAAGTCAATTTTAGATAGGAATTTTAAGGTCTTAGTAGATCATCAAGGTTTGGGACATGCTACTAAATTAGCTATTCCTACTCCTGATCATTATTATCCATTACTATATACGCTTGGTCTTGTGGATCAAAAAGATGAAATTGAGATATTCAATGACAAATATGTCGGAGGTTCTTTAAGTATGACTTCGTATCTGTTTGGGAGATATTTGTAAATAAAACAAAAGGCGATTTTATAGATCGCCTTTTGTTTTATTTTAAATATAATTCCATTTCATGTTGTTCTAAAAATTCTATTCCTCCAATTGATTTAAAGAACATATTTACACCAAAGTTTTGTGCGTCAATATTAGTGACAAAAAACTCTTTGTTATCTCCTATGGTATCTTTTATTAGGAGAGAGGCAAATCCTTTTCGTCTAAACCCTTCTTTTACCCAGAGTTGTAGTATCTTATTCTTTGTAGTATTTACGATGATATATCCCACTGGTTGCCCTTCGAAAACAATCTTTTTAAGCGTGAGATTGCGTTCGTTGTTTGAGATACAAAACTCATTGTTTTGCCATGAAGGTAGAACATCTTTTTCAGCATAGTAGATTAGATATTCGTAATAAGAAATATTCTTGATTTCAGTATTATTGACAATATTTTCGTCTACTACTTGTAATTTAGTATTTCCTTTTAGGCAATTCAAGTTTCGCCATTTTTTAAAGCCAATCTTTCTATAGGTTTTAGATGCAGTTTCATTAGAAGTGATTACTTCTAATGAAATTTTCTTAATATCAAAACTTCTAAATATAGGTAAGGCATAGTCGTACATTTTTGTAGTAAGATTATTACCTCTAAATTCAGGGAGTACACCAGTAGCAGCATTATATAGCTTGTAATTGTTCCTTCCGTGAAGGATAAAGGCTACTAATTTTTTGTTTGAATAAACTCCAATAGAATCACTTAGTTGAATACCTTCTGCTTTAATTTTGGTTTCTAACTCTTCTTTAGTTAGGTGCATAGGTATTGTGTAATCACCAAATGAAGCATTAAAGACTTCTACCAGTTCAGTAAAATCCACATTATTTAAAAACCTATATTGAAAGTTATTGCTCATAGAATTCTGTAATCAGTTTATTGAAAATATCTTTTGTATCTTTTCTTGTTGCATGATGCGCGTTTATCCCACACCAAAGTGAGTTAAAATTATAAAGATTTTTCTGTTTTGCAAAAAATCGAATATTTTGTGTTAAAATATTTTGAAAAGGAAAGTCTGGAATGGGGCTTTTTGAGTTATCTACTTGTGTCATAAAGTCATTGATAATTCCACGAGCCCATTTGCCTGAGAAGGCCTTTGTAAACTTGGTTTCAACTGCAGTACCTTTGGATAGTAAATCCTTTTGATATTCCATTGCATTGCTCTCGGTAGCCGTTATAAAAAGAGAACCGAAAGTAGCAAAGCTCGCGCCTCGATTAAAATAATCTTTGGCTTGTTTGCCAGTGAATAGCCCTCCTGTTACAATCAACGGAATATTCACTCCTTCTTTTCTTACACAATCAAAAAGTTGATTTAGGGGTAAGTTGTCTTCTATATTATCACTCAGAAAACTACCTCTATGCCCACCTGCTTCAATTCCTTGTAAGACGATTGCATCTATTTTGTGATCTTGTAAATATTTTGCTTCTTCTACAGTTGTTGCTGTACCTATTAAAAATATATGCTGTTTATGTAAAAGCTCAATTTCTTCTTTTGTAAAACAACCAAAAGTAAAAGTTATGATTTTGATGTTGTGTTTTAATACTACTTCTAATATTGGGTGGTAGGTTGGTTGAATAAAGTGTGGTATTTCTTCATAGGGGATATTGTTGTCCTTGCAGATTGTCTTTAAGGTTGTTTGCATAGAAGCAATATCCTCCTTATTTTCTTTTATTATTGGATGTAAAAAGATATTTATAGCAAATGGTTTGTCTGTTAACTCCTTAGTCTTTGTTAGCAGTTTGTCACATACAGCAGGGGGAAGGCCACCTAAAGGTAAGGTTCCTAAACCTCCTTGGTTCGCAATTGCAGCAACCATTTCTGGGGTTGCTACGCCAAGCATTGGAGCTTGACCAAGATCGTACTTAATGCCTAAAATGTCTTTTAATCCTTTCATAACTATAGTTCTAAATTACCCACAGGATAATCTCCAAAATGATGAGATAAATCAACTGTTTTGTATGTTAATTTCGAATATTTGTTTGAAAATAAAATAATACACACATTGTCTTTTTCAAGTCGAATATAAGATGAAGTGTTACCTCTCCACCAACCATTGTGATACGTGAATGTATCTCCATTTGTCATTTCGATGAGTCTAAATCCTAAACCGTAATTTCTTACTCCTTTATTTTCAAAACTATATCCTTGAAACATTTGTTTTCTTAACTTTTCACTTAAGAATGTTTCGGAATATAAAGCTGTATCTAATTTAAGAAAATCTCTTGGGGTAACATAAATATTTTTATCCCCATAAGTGCTATCCATATAATCCCAATGCATTGGAGTGTAATTGCTTTTATATGATTGAGTTACGTCGTTTTTCTTGTCTAAATCATCAAAGACAAAACTATTTTTCATCTCTAGAGGATCAAATATTAGTTCTCTTACAGCTTCGCGAAAAGTCTTATTAGTAACTTTTTCGACTATACTTGCTAATACAACGTAATTTGTATTACTATATGAAAATCTGGTATTTGGACTGAAATCCAAGTCTACTTTTTCAGATTTAATAATGTCAATGACGTCTTGGTTTTTAATAGGTGTTTTATAACTCCATACTTCTCCATAATAACCATAATAACGCAATCCACTGCGATGTGATAATAGCGTTTTTACTGTGATTTCTGGATAGGGAAATCCTTCTATAATTTCACTTACACTTTGATCAAGTTCAAGTTTTCCCATATCGATAAGTCGCATAATAGTAACAGCAGTAACTACTTTACCTACTGAAGCAACGTGAATAGGGGTGTTTTCAGTTATCTGTTCTGCATTTCTTTTATTCGCAAATCCAGAGTAATCTTCATATATTATTTGCCCGTTCTTAGCCACTAAGAAGCTTCCTGTATATCCAGATTTCTTTATGTTTTTAATATAAAAGTCTTCTACCTCATTTGCTTTTGATAGGATATAACTTGGAGATAGTTTGTCAAATTCAACGAGATATGGGTTTTCTTCATATATACTATGTTCTTGTATGATTGAAGTGTTTAGTGCTAAGTCTTTTTCTTTCACTTTAGTTTGACAAGAAATAATTAAAAGTGAAGAAAGTAAGGTTATTGTTAGTTTGTTTTTGTTTGTCATTTTATAATTAGCTGTAACCAATTAAGTGTATTAAACTAATTGGTAAATCCATTAAACAACTGTTGTTATTTAATGTTTAAGTTTTTTAAAGTTTGTTTTTGTAATGCCTCCTTGTGCAATAGTACTGATATTGATTTAAGTTTCATATAAGCAGTACTCATATAAATATAGCCGTCATTGCCAATGCGTTCAGTATTATTTCCCCAAGAGTTCTTTACTTTATAATAGATATTGCCTTTTTGATCTTTTACTTTTCCAATTATGTGCATTAAATGATCATCTTGTGTTTGATAACTATAAAAGTCTTGTAAGCGGGATTCTTCCGTAATTGTCTTTTCTTCTACGATTTCTGTTAGTCCCTTACTGTTATCATCTTTTGATGAAGGGATAAATGCGATTCCGTTTTTAGCATTAAAAGTAATTTCTGAAACATCACAGTCAAGAGACAGGGTATAACCTTTATCTAAAGCGTTGTCAATATTAGCGATATACTCATCTAATGGGAGGTTGTATAGACTTCCATTTGAGAAATTATCTGGGATATTTAAAATAAAAGGAGTGTAGTAAGTTTGGTTTTTAAACGATGTTATTGTGATGTAATCATCTGCTTTAATACCTAGCATATCCATAAATGTCTGTGGTGTATACTTCTTGCCTTCATAAGTAAATTCAGTAATATTTTTACCTATATATGTATCTAAGATAAACTCAGTAATTGGTTTCCAATTATTACTTATTGTATTTCTGCTTGAAGTATAAGCATCTAATGTACTTTTTAATACTCTAAATAATTCACTATGATCGTATTCTTGCTTAGTTTGCTCTGGAGAAAACACGTCATTTGGAACAATACCGTATTCTTTTATACTGTTGATTACATCATGAGCAAGTCCACCCTCACCAAATTGAGTTTTCCCCTTACGAGTGATGTAGTTGTCTATTTTCTTGGGATAGACATTGCGCACGGTGTACATTTCTGATATATCAATAAACTTTCCCGTTTTCCTGATTATTTCAGACTCCAGAAAAGAAGATGTGCTAAAACTCCAACAAGTACCAGTATTTCCTTGGCTTATTACAGGAGTTGCGTCGAGGTCTATAATAGTTTGAAAATCATATTCTTGTGCTTGAATACTTATCGTTAAAGCAAATAACGATAGAGAGAATAAGAGTTTTTTCATGGTTTATAATGTTTTGGTTTTGCAATATAATGCAAAAAATAGATTATTTTTACGATAAATTCAAAAGATTATGAGTAAGATACAATGGGAAACAGCTATCGAGTTTGAGGATATTACATATAAAAAATGTGATGGAGTTGCTCGTATAGCATTTAATAGACCAGAGGTTCGCAATGCTTTTAGACCAAAAACAACAAGCGAACTATATCGTGCTTTTTATGATGCACAAGAGGATACGTCAATTGGGGTAGTACTTCTTTCAGCAGAAGGACCATCACCAAAAGATGGAGTGTATTCTTTCTGTAGTGGAGGAGATCAAAAAGCAAGAGGGCATCAAGGATATGTAGGAGATGATGGTATGCACCGATTAAATATTTTAGAAGTTCAACGTTTGATTCGCTTTATGCCAAAAGTGGTTATTGCAGTTGTACCAGGTTGGGCAGTAGGTGGAGGTCACAGTTTACACGTTGTATGTGATATGACATTAGCCAGTAAAGAACATGCTATATTTAAGCAAACTGATGCAGATGTAACGAGTTTTGATGGAGGATATGGTTCTGCTTATCTTGCAAAGATGGTAGGTCAAAAGAAAGCGAGAGAAATATTCTTTTTGGGTAGAAATTACTCTGCTCAAGAAGCTTTTGAGATGGGAATGGTTAATGCAGTGATTCCTCATGCAGAGTTAGAAGATACCGCTTATGAATGGGCTCAAGAAGTGTTAGCTAAATCACCAACATCAATTAAGATGTTGAAGTTTGCCATGAACTTAACTGACGATGGTATGGTTGGTCAACAGGTATTTGCTGGAGAAGCGACAAGATTGGCCTATATGACTGATGAGGCAATTGAAGGAAGAAATGCATTCCTTGAAAAGAGAAAACCTAATTTCCCTAAGAAATGGATTCCTTAATAGGTAATAATTAGTAAGATATAAGAGCACTTTATTCATGTGAATTAAGTGCTCTTTTTTTGTGATAAGGTGTGTTTTAATGAATGGGCATGGGGGAGTATTGGCGAAAGAATACTAATCGCATTTCTTCATTTTAGACTAAAGGTACTTTTATTAAATAAGGGGTTGTGAAAGCTGTAATACTTTTTTTTAAGAAGTAATTTAATATGATTTATAATGTATTTTTCGGACATAATAAAGGTTTGTTTACTGGAAGGTATGCAGAGAAGATGTCTTTATCAATGAAATGAAACGTTGAGTAAAACTTCTTTTATTATGTTTTGTTCAGCTAATTTGAAAGTGAATTATGGAGTTTGTTATCGGTAAAAGTAGGAGTACAGCACTTGAAATTTGGAGTATTAAAGTGTTCATTTAAATGTATACTTCGAAAAAAATATATAGAATATTTGTGGTGTCTGTATTAGTTATGTTTGTAAAAACCTTGTAATTTTCTTCTAAAACACTTGCTTTTTAAAGCAAATAAATACTTCAAATATTCAATTTTAACACTTATAATTTAACTTTATATAAAGCATGTTTTTATTTTTAAAATCAAGTAGTTATGTTTTGTTATAACTAAAAGTTATCAGTGTAAATAAGTACTTTTTGATGTAAAAAAGTCAATCAATACACACTAAACTAAATATTGTTTTTACTTAAAGTTTAACATTAAGTAGTCACTTGTAATGACAGTGTATATCGAAGCCTTATTAATAGCCTATTATTTTGTACACCTTACGATTTACCATTACCTTTATAGTACTTATAACTAAGATTACAGATAATGGCTAAAATTGTTCTTAAGAGAAAAAAGGCTATAGTAGATAGACATAGAAATTATATTATTTTTTTAGATGGTGAAAAGTTATGTTCTATTTCAAATGGTGAAGAAGTAACATTTGATGTTGCTCCAGGAAAACATATTTTGAGTGGAAAAATAGATTGGAACTCATCCAATGCTATCGTTTTTGAGATTAAAGATGAGCACACTATTTTGTTTACAATTAGAGGGTGTAATCCTCTACTTGCACTTTATTATACATTTGCTAAACCCAGCAAATATTTAAAACTTAAAAAACAAGGATACCTATAATCGGAGTATATTTAATTTCCGTTGGATACTAAGGAATAGATGTCATAAATTCTCTTTATTTTTGTGTGCAGTTAAAATGATTTTTCAAAATCGCTGCTTAGTTAAATTTGAATTTATGACAAAAATGAAAGCGTGGATTAACGCTGCAAGATTGAGAACACTACCGCTCTCTGTTTCGGGTATTATTGTTGGGTCAGCATGTGCTTTCCCTTTTTTTACTTCCAATGCTAATTTTCTTAGCATATTTTTATTCGCAATATTGACAACGCTTTTATTGCAGATACTATCAAATTTTGCTAATGATTACGGAGATGGTGTCAAGGGAACTGATAATGAAACGCGTGTAGGACCACAACGCGCTGTGCAAAGTGGGTTGTTGTCAGCTGCTCAAATGAAGAAAGGGGTAATCGTAACCTCTTTACTATCTCTACTATCAGCTTTAGTTTTGATTTACATATCGTTTGGAAAAGATAATTTTCTTACCTCTCTTTTCTTCTTTGTTTTAGGAGTTAGCTGTGTCGCTGCGGCAATTAAATATACTGTTGGTTCAGGAGCTTATGGATATAAAGGATTAGGAGACTTATTTGTATTCATTTTCTTTGGGCTTGTAAGTGTACTCGGTAGTTTCTATTTGTACGGTCAAGTTTTTAGCTACTGGGTAATCCTACCAGCATTAGCTGTGGGAAATTTGAGTATTGCTGTGTTGAATATTAATAATATGCGTGATTTAGATTCAGATAAGCTTGTTGGTAAAAATACACTTGCAGTAAAATTAGGTCGATCAGGAGCAAAGCAATATCATTATTTTATTATTGTATTTGCCCTAATAGCATTTATTGTATACGCATTGTATTCCAACTTTTCTTATTATCAATACTTCTTTATCGTCGCTTATATTCCATTTATAAAACACTTGATATTTGTTAAGAATAACACCTTGCCAAAAGAATTAGACTCACAAATGAAGATAGTTGCTTTATCAACTTTTTTTGTTTCCGTTTTATTTTCTTTAGCTTTAATCCTTTAAAATAATTAGAATATGAAAATTACTTACTTCGGACATGCTTGCTTAGGTATAACGATTGATGATATCAATATAATTGTTGACCCATTTATTACGGGTAATCCTTTGCCTGCAGCTAAACAAATTGACGTTAATGCTATCAAAGCAGATTACATTCTTTTAACGCACGCGCATGGAGATCACATCGCAGATGTAGAGTTGATTGCGAAGAATAATCCCGATGTTGTAGTGGTGTCAAATGCGGAAATTGCCGGCCATTTTGAGGCAAAAGGGTTGCAAGCTCATCCGATGAACCACGGTGGTAGTTGGACATTTGAGTTTGGAAAAGTAAAGTACACGCCTGCTATTCACTCGAGTTCTTTTCCAGATGGTAGCTATGGGGGACAACCAGGGGGATTCGTGATAGAGAGCAAGAACAAGAATGTCTATATCGCTGGAGATACTTCTTTGACAATGGACATGAAATTAATTCCTCTTTTTACACAATTGGATTTAGCTATTTTACCTATTGGAAGCAACTTTACTATGGATATTGATGAAGCGGTAATTGCTTCTGATTTTGTAGGTTGTGACAAAGTTATGGGTTATCACTTTGATACTTTTGGTTATATCGAGATAGATCACGAAGAAGCTAAGAAGAAGTTCTTTGAGAAAGGAAAAGATTTAATGTTATTGGCTATTGGAGAGAGCCTAACTTTGTAGTTTATGATAGAAGCATCGTATGAACGCTATATTTTAGATTTTAAGAGACCATCAGGTACCTCGAGGGGTATTCTTACCCAAAAAGAAACATGGTTGCTTAGAATTAAGGAAAATAACAAAATTGGAATAGGAGAGTGCGGGATACTGCGCTCTCTTAGTTTTGATGACCGATTAGGATATGAAGAAAAACTCCAATGGGTAGTTGAAAATATAGCTTTAGGTAAAGAGGTGTTATGGGAACAACTAAGAGAATGGCCGTCTATACAGTTTGGAGTTGAGCAAGCTTTCTTATCACTTGAAGCTTCAGATCCTTTTATTCTTTTTCCATCTGCTTTTACTGAGGGAAGAAAGGCCATTGACATAAACGGCTTAATTTGGATGGGTGAGCACGAGTATATGAAAGAGCAGATTGACGAGAAATTAAATGCTGGATTCAAATGCGTTAAGCTGAAGATAGGGGCAATTGATTTTGAAAAAGAAGTTGATTTACTGCGCTATATTCGATCGCATTTCTCTGAAAAAGAGATTGAATTAAGAGTTGACGCTAACGGAGGATTTACGCCTTTAGAGGCCTTGGAAAAGTTAGAAGTATTGTCTGAATTCAAATTGCACAGTATTGAGCAGCCTATTAAGCAACGTCAGTATGAGCAAATGGCAGAGTTATGTAAAAAGACTCCTTTGCCTATTGCTTTAGATGAAGAATTGATAGGGGTGATTAACATAGAAGATAAAGCGAGGTTGTTAGATGAGCTTAAACCTCAATACATTATCTTAAAACCAAGTTTAGTTGGCGGTTATAGAGGTAGTGAGGAATGGATTGCTTTAGCTCAAGAGCGAAATATAGGATGGTGGATTACCTCTGCCTTAGAAAGTAATATTGGTTTGAATGCTATTGCACAATGGACTTTTACACTTAAAAATAGCTTGCCGCAAGGCTTGGGAACAGGAGCTTTGTATACAAATAATTTTGATTCACCTTTGGAAGTAAACCAAGGTGCTTTGTGGTACAATCCTACTGTACAATGGAATGTGCCATAAGAACATTCATAATAAAGGGTATTACCAACAATTATTGAGGATATAAATCTATAAAAATCAAAAGGTAATTACTAAAATAGTGTATTGATAGCAATAAAAAACAAGGCTTATAATCATCGTTATAAGCCTTGTTTTTTTATGATTTTCTATATTCATCTGGTGCTACACCAACATACTTTTTAAAGAAACGCGAAAAATACGAATTGTCTTTAAAACTTAGTTTATAGGCAATTTCACTTGCAGACATATTTGTATTGACTAAGAGTCTTTTGCTTTCAAGAAGTATTCTTCCTCTAATTAGTTCTCCCGCTGATTGACCTCTTACTTTTTGACAGACAGCATTTAAGTAATTTGGTGTGACATATAGTAATTCGGCATATTCTTTTGGAAAACGCAACTCATAAAAGTGTTTTTCTACCAAATATTCAAATTGCTTGACAAGGTTACTTGGTTGCAACTGACTATAAGTAAAATTATCATCGTGTTCATAGTGCTTTTTACAAAGTAAGAAAAGCTCAAGTAAGTAAACGCGTATCAGATTTTGATCTGTTCCTTTTTGAAGGTGTACTTCGTAATTTATCTTGTCAAAAATATTTAGTATAGTAGAATAGTAACTGTCAATACTCAATAGAGATTCATTGTCTATATCTAATCGAAAGAAAGGCAGATTATCGATAAACTGGCTATCTGATAGAAACGAAGCAAAAAAATCCTTTGTAAAGTTAATGATGAAACCTTGGGTGTGTTCGTTAAAATCCCAACGGTGTACTTGGCCAGGATTGATGAAAAATAGATCTCCTTTCTTTACATTGTAGTTTTTATAGTCTATAAAGTGTTCTCCTTCACCCCCCGTTATGAAAAGGATTTGATAAAACAAGTGCTTATGTGCGACAGAGACAACATTGTTTCTCAATGATAAAACGTGTTGCAAATCGAAAATAACGCAATCCTGAGCAATGTTTTCTTGATCTAATAAATCGCAACTATTAAAACGGGGTATCTTTTTCATACTATTCTACTTTTCTCAATTAAGATTAAGAATTACGAATATAAAATTACTAAAAAATATATATTGTTGCTATCAATGGTATAAAATTGTATAAATTATTACTAAAAATTAGAAGTGTTGCATAAAAGTGCTAAATAATGTCCATAAATAAGTAATTAAGGAACAATGGAATCATTTCTCAATAAAAAAGATTGTCTTTATTCCTTTTTTTCTAATAGTTAAAGTACTAAAACAAAAAAGGAACAAGAGTTTAACTCTTATTCCTTTCTTGTTTTATTTTCTTACCATAGGGATTAACCATCTTATTCCTGCTACGATTTGATTTTCGTGTTGATCGGAGAGATGTGATAATTCTCTTTCAAAACTTTGGTTTTGGTATATATAGGCTGTAAATAACCTTAAATCCTTAAAGAGGTTTTGATCTTGTAAAGGATAGTATTCTAAAGCTGCTTGAAGGTTGACTTGAGAATAAGCATAGTTATTGGTTAAATCTTTCCTTTTGTTGTAAATACCTCTAATATAGGGAACAAATTTATTGATCTTGTATTTAGCACTTAGAGCAAATGAATTATCTCTAACTTCAGATACGCCAATATCTTCAATATTTACCAAGTCACTATAGTTTAAGTTTCTTGTTCCATAAATCCAATCTGATTCAAAAATCCATTTCCCTAAGTGAAGCTGATTACCGATTGTAGCCCAATTATAGTATTTTGAACTATCATGTTGCATCAAAGAGTAGCCGTATCTGGTTCTTAATTTGTCATTGAATAGTTTTCCTTCCCACAATAACATATAAGAATACGCCTTATTTTTATATTCTGGAGTTGTAAAAACTTCTGTAGGACTACTTATCTGGAAAGTAAATTTATGTTTATTCATATAGTACATGAAATTTACCCCAGGGCTGTATACTTCAATATCATTTGTCACAATGGTGTACATGTATAATTCTGCACCATTGTAATCAATATCAAAAGACCCCCAGTTTGTAAATAGTTTACCTGCTGAGATTGCCCAGTTGTCATTGATATGATATTCCAGGAAGGCAAACTCTAATGCGTCTTTACTTTCTTTCGCATTAAAACTATATCGAAAATTAAAATCAACCTTATTGAACAATTTAGTTGTTAAGTAAATCCTTGTTTGATTCACTTGAAATTGACTTAGTTCTGTTTGGGTAGGAGTGAAGACATTTTTATAATCATATCTCGTATCCAAGTAAAGATTAAAGTCGTTTACCACTTCACTTTCGGGAAGTTTAAAAATACTCTTTTGGTTGAAATCTTGCGCAATTGCTTTACTTCCTATAAGGGATAGGAAAGAAAATAACAGTAGTTTATTTCTCATGGATGCTTTCTTTTTTTGCAAAATAGTGATTTTATAAACAATATTGGCTATAATTATGTATTTAAAGTTGCAAATAACGGATTTTGTTTGAGAAAAATATATTAACTATCTGTTAATTAGTGCTTTTCGTTTTTGGTTAGTAGTCAAATAAAAAACCGCCCTTTCTCCGAAGAAAAATGACGGTTTTTTTCAAACAAACTAAACCAAATTGTCTGTATCCTAAATTAGAATACGTATTCGTTTGCGTCTACTAATTTTGATGCAATAGTTTCTCTTAGTGCATTTACATTAGGTAGGTTCACATATTTTGTAAATCTGCGTAGCCCCATTAACATTACACGTTGTTCATCACCTTCAGCGAAAGAAGCGATTCCTTCTTTACCTTTTAATCCGATGATGTCTACAGCGTGGTATAAGTATAATTGAGCCATAGCGATTTGCTCTTTAATATTTTCTTCTCCTTTTAACTTCGCTAATTTCTCTGTTCTAAGGATAGCACTTTCTGCCATATAGATTTCAATTAGCATATCAGAAGCTGCCATTAATAAAGCTTGGTGTTTTTCCAAATCTGGACCGAACTTTTGAACAGCACTACCAGCTACCATTAAGAAAGCTTGTTTTAACTTGCTGATCATCTCTTTTTCTTCAGCGAATAATTCAGAATAATCTGGTACATCAAAGCTTGGGATACTCATTAATTCGTCAGCTACTTTCATAGCAGGACCTAATAAATCTACATGTCCCTTCATTGCTTTTTTAATCAACATCCCTACAGTAAGCATGCGGTTGATCTCGTTTGTACCTTCGTAGATACGTGAAATACGAGCATCTCTCCATGCGCTTTCCATTGGTGTGTCTTCTGAGAATCCCATACCACCGAAGATTTGGATTCCTTCATCTGCACAAGCTTGTACGTCTTCTGATACAGCAACTTTTAGGATAGAACACTCGATAGCAAATTCCTCTACACCTTTTAGCTCAGCTTCTTGATGTGTGTTTCCTTCTGCAATACGTTGATTGATTCTCTCCTCAATAGCTGCCGCCGCTCTGTATGATGCAGCTTCACCTACATAAGCATTAGTTGCCATCTCAGCTAATTTCGTACGGATAGCTCCGAAAGATGAGATAGGAGTTTTAAACTGAATACGCTCGTTTGCATATTTAACTGATTGCGTGATTAAACGACGTTGAGAATCTAAACAAGCAGCTGCTAATTTGATACGTCCTACGTTTAATGCATTCATCGCAATTTTAAATCCATTACCTCTTTCAGAAAGCATATTCTCTACTGGAACTTTCGTATCGCTAAAGAATACTTGACGAGTAGAAGAAGCTCTAATACCCAATTTATGTTCTTCTTCTCCTAATGTAATTCCGTTACTTGGATCGTTTTCTACGATAAACCCAGTAATGTTTTTGTCATCTTCGATACGTGCGAATACGATGAATACATTACAGAATCCAGCGTTAGAGATCCACATTTTTTGTCCTGTGATAGAGTAGTACTTACCATCCGCTGATAATACAGCTTTTGTCTTTCCTGAATTAGCATCTGATCCTGCATCTGGTTCTGTTAAACAGTATGCACCAAACCACTCTCCTGAAGCTAATTTAGGAACGTATTTTTTCTTTTGTTCTTCGTTTCCGTATAGTGTAATTGGCATTGTCCCAATTCCTGTGTGAGCACCGAATGCAGTTGAGAATGAACCCGTCGCTCCAGAAATATAATCACAAACTAACATTGTAGAGATGAATCCCATTTCTAATCCGCCATAAGCTTCTGGTACAGCAACTCCTAATAAACCAAGTTCACCAGCTTTACGCATAGTTTCCTCAGTGAATGCGTAGTCTTTTTTCTCGAAGCGCTCTTTGTTAGGCCATATTTCTTTGTCGATAAATTCTTTTACAGATTCACGCATCATTATTTGCTCTTCTGTAAAATCTTCAGGAGTGAAAATGTTTTCACATTTCGTTTCTTTTACTAAGAATTGACCTCCTCTTACGATATCTTTACTCATGTTTATTTTCTTTATTGGTTAATAGCTTTATTATAATAATTCATAGATTCCTGCAGCACCTTGTCCTGTACCTACACACATTGTTACCATTCCGTATTTAGAACCTCTGCGTTTCATTTCATCAAATAACTGAACGGATAGTTTTGCTCCTGTACATCCTAATGGGTGACCTAATGCAATAGCTCCACCGTTTACGTTTACAATATCAGGGTTGATACCTAACTCTCTAATTACAGCCAAAGATTGAGAAGCAAAAGCCTCGTTTAATTCAAAAAGATCGATATCTTTTAACTGTAATCCTGCTTGTTTTAATGCTTTTGGAATTGCTTTAACAGGTCCTATACCCATGATGCGTGGTTCTACACCAGCTGCAGCATAGTTTACCATGCGTGCGATAGGTTCTATGTTTAGCTCTTTTACCATTTCTTCTGACATCACCATCACGAAAGCAGCCCCATCACTCATTTGAGAAGAGTTACCTGCTGTTACAGATCCATCTGCAGCGAATACAGGTCTTAGTTTTGCTAAGGCTTCGATAGAAGTACCAGCTCTTGGTCCTTCGTCTTTAGTCACTGTATATGATTTACTATCTTTTTTTCCTTTTTCGTTAATGAATACTTCATTAATGGTAATAGGAACGATTTGATTGTCAAATTTCCCTTCTGCTTGTGCTTTTAAAGCTTTCATATGTGAGTTAAAGGCAAACTCATCTTGATCTTCACGAGAAACTTTGAATTGATTAGCTACAGCCTCAGCTGTCAATCCCATTCCCCAGTAGTAATCTTCATTTCCTTCTTTTGCTACACCGTAGTCAGGTGTTGGTTTATATCCTCCCATTGGGATATAACTCATACTCTCTGCACCACCTGCGATGATACAGTCAGCCATACCTGCTTGTATTTTAGCTACAGCCATACCGATAGTTTCTATACCAGAAGCACAATATCTATTTACAGTTACTCCAGGTACGTCATCTACTTTTAATCCCATTAGAGAGATTAGACGAGCCATATTTAGTCCTTGCTCAGCCTCAGGCATTGCGTTTCCTACCATTACATCATCGATGCGAGTTTTGTCAAACTCTGGTAGTTTACTCATTAAATATTCAATAGTCTCAGCAGCCAGTTCATCCGGTCTTTTAAATCTGAATACACCCTTAGGCGCTTTACCTACTGCCGTTCTATATCCTTGTACTATATATGCGGTTTTCATATTCTTTGTCGTTTTAATTGGTTAAAGATTAGTTTCTTAATGGTTTACCATTTTTCAGCATGTATTGGATTCTCTCCAGCGTTTTGCGTTCACCACATAGTGATAAGAAAGCCTCTCTTTCAAGATCTAATAAATACTGTTCAGTCACTAATGTAGCTTCTGATAAGTCTCCTCCTGCCATTACATAAGCCAGTTTGTTAGCGATCTTGCGATCGTGCTCAGAGATGTATTTACCAGCCATCATACTGTCAGTTCCTACTAAGAACATACCTAAAGCCTGACGACCAAGTACTTTAATATCTTTGCGTTTAGCCGGTTGTGTATATCCCGCTTGTGCTAATACTAAAGCTTCGCGTTTAGCTTGTGCCAATTGTAAATCTTTGTTTACAACCACTACATCTTTTCCTTTTTGCAATATATTTAAGTCAAAAGCCTCTTGTGCTGATGTAGCTACTTTAGCCATACCGATAGTTAAGAAGTGCTCTTGCAGTGTATTTAGCTCTACATCATTTTTGCGGTATAGATCAGACGCTCTTACGGTCATCTCTTTAGAACCACCTCCACCAGGGATAAGTCCTACACCGAATTCTACTAATCCGATATATGTCTCTGCGGCAGCTACTACTTTATCGGCGTGTAAGCTTAGCTCACATCCACCACCAAATGTCATTCCATGAGGAGCAGCAACTACAGGAATACCTGAGTAACGCATTTTCATCATTGTATCTTGGAATGTTTTAATAGCGATATTTAACTCATCCCAATCTTGCTCTGCAGCCATCATGAAGATCATCATCAAGTTCGCTCCTACAGAGAAGTTGCTACCTTGGTTACCTACTACTAATCCTTGGAAGTCTTTTTCAGCGATTTCAACAGCTTTGTTTAATCCTGCTAAAACACCACCACCGATTGTATTCATCTTTGAGTGGAACTCTAAGTTTACGATACCATCACCTAAGTCGATTAATGAAGCTTCACTATTACCCCATACTTTATTAGATGTTCTAATATTGTCAAGGATAATGAAGGCATCTTGTCCAGGAATAGGTTCAAAAGTTTTTGTGTTTTGGTTGTAGAACAGTTTTTTACCATTCTCCACTTTATAGAAACTCTTCGCTCCAGAAGCTGCCAATTCTTTAACCCAATCAGCTACTGTGTAACCTTCTTTTTCGATTAAAGCGATTCCCTTTTCAAGGCCTACTAAATCCCAAGTTTGGAATGGACCATATTTCCACGCATATCCTGTACGCATAGCATCATCGATAGGGAATAGGGTGTCAGTGATTTCTGGAACACGTTGAGAAACGTATGCAAATAAAGAAGCAAAGTGTTTTCTGATTAATTCACCTGCTTTAGTTTGGTCTGCTAATAATAAAGCTAATTTAGCTTTCGTACCACCAGCTTGTTTTGCAGTTTCAAGAACAGCTATTTTAGCACGTTCTAATGGACGGTATTCTAATTTCTCTAAGTCTAAAGCAAAGCGATTAGTTTTACCTTCTTTATCTACTTCTTTGTAGTAGAATCCTTTTCTTGATTTGTCACCTAAGAATTTATTTTCTAATAGGAAGTTAAGCGGTTTGCTATCTTTAACTTCTTGAATCATAGCGTCTGCAGGGCAGTTTTGCTTTAATCCATTCGTTACGTTAACAGCGGTATCTAATCCTACTAAATCTCCTAGTTTAAAAGTACCTGTTTTAGGACGTCCTAAGATAGATCCTGTCAGTGTATCAGCTTCCTCGATAGTTAACCCTATTTCTTGAGCTAATTGCATTACCATTGCCATAGAGTAAACCCCTACGCGGTTACCGATAAACCCAGGTGTGTCTTTACACAATACTGGCGTTTTACCTAAGTAAAGACTACTGTATTTTTGGAAGAATTCGATTACCTCAGGAGCCGTTTGTGGTCCAGGGATAATCTCGAATAATTGTAAATATCTTGGAGGGTTGAAGAAGTGCGTTCCACAGAAGTGTTTTTGGAAATCTTCTGAACGGCCCTCTACCATTAGTTTCATTGGAATACCAGAAGTGTTAGAAGTAATTAACGAACCTGGTTTTCTGTATTTCTCGATTTGTTCGAATACTGATTTTTTAATATCTAATCTCTCGATTACAACTTCGATTACCCAATCACAATCTTTGATCTTCACTAAGTCATCTTCTATATTCCCAGTCGAAATGCGAGAAGCAAATGCTTGAGAATAGATTGGAGCTGGTTTAGATTTCAAAGCATTAGCTAAATGAGTATTAGCAATTTTGTTGCGTACTGCTTTGTGTTCAAGTGTTAAACCTTTCTTCTCTTCATCAGGAGTTAATTCTCTTGGTACAATATCAAGAAGTAATACCTCTAGTCCAATATTAGCAAAGTGACAAGCAATAGCAGATCCCATTACTCCAGATCCTACTACGGCCACTTTCTTTATTAATCTTTTCATATTTAGTTATTCTTTGGTTTATACTTAATTCTACTTGTTGTTAATCTTCTTCGAAAATACTCTTGTTACTTACTAAAGTATTCACTATGTCAGTCACTTCGAAAAAATGTTTTAATTTTTCTTCTGATACAGAAGACAGTACTTTTTCATTAAATCGCTTCACTTTCTCTTTTGACAATTCTCTTTTCTCTATTCCTAAAGGAGTAAGCTTAATAATTACGCCACGTCCATCATTGGGATTTTTCTCTCTGGTGATTAATCCGTGTTCTTCCATCTTCTTTAATGTACGCGTAAGACTTGTTGCTTCCATTCCCATATTTGGGCCTAATAGAGTAGAAGAGGTACCTTCTCGATCTATACTTAACAAAGCAAAAGCTAAGGACATCGTAGCGTCATATTTAGAAGCTTCTTCATTATACATTCTTGCTACAGCTTGCCAAGTTGCTCTTAGTACATAGTCAATTGTTTTATTTTTCATACCAGCTTTGTGTTTTTCAAATATAAAAAAAAATAGTATGCACGCATACTATTCTTAATTTATTTACCTTTTATAGTAAAATTTTAACATTTACCCTCTGTAAATCTTTTCGTACAAATCGTGGTATTTTGCTAAAATTATCTTTCTTCTCAGTTTTAAAGTAGGAGTAAGGTGTTCACTGTCAATGCTCCATACTTCAGGTGTAAGTTCAAATTTTTTCACTTGCTCCCATTTTCCGAACTTTTTATTGATGTGATCGATTTCTTTGGCGATGCGCTCAATTACTTTCTCATTCTTAACAAGTTCTTCATCTGTCGTACCAATATTGATGCGTTTTCTTCGAGCCCATTCGCGAATAAACTCGAAATTTGGTTGAATAAAGGCAGCAGGCATTTTTTCTCCCTCCCCGATAACCATGATTTGTTCAATAAAACGAGAGTGTTTCATTGTATTTTCGATCATTTGAGGAGCGACATATTTACCTCCAGAGGTCTTAAACATTTCTTTTTTGCGATCAGTAATATGCAAGAACCCATCTTCATCAATCTTACCAATATCTTCCGTGTGGAAGTAGCCATCTTTAATCACAGATTTAGTCTTTTCTTCATCTTTGTAATAACCCAACATAACATTAGGTCCTTTGCAAAGAATTTCACCATCTTCTGCTATTTTTACTTCTACATTACTGATCGGTTTTCCTACTGTTCCTGCTCTCATTCCTCGGTTTCGCTTGTCATTTACAGCAATTACAGGAGAAGTTTCAGTTAGACCATAGCCTTCTACTACAACTATACCAGCAGCGTTAAATACACGAGCTAATCTCGGTTGTAAAGCAGCACTACCAGAAACAATCAGCTTAATATTACCTCCAAGGGCTTCAACCCATTTTTTAAATACTAATTTTCGAGCAAACCCCAATTGTAGGTTATAGAAAAATCCTCTGTCATAAGGTTGGTATTTAAAACCAAGTTCTAATGCCCAAAAGAAGATTCTCTTTTTTAGTCCTGTCAAAGCTGACCCAGTAGTGAAAATCTTGTCGTACACTTTTTCAAGTAAACGCGGTACAACAGTCATGACGTTAGGCTTAACTTCTTTTAAGTTATCTCCCATCTTATCGATAGACTCTGCATAATATATTGCTACACCATTAAATTGGTATAGGTAGATCAACATGCGTTCAAATACGTGGCAAATTGGAAGGAAACTCAACGATCTGTATTTTTCATCTCTTGTAAAAGGGATTCTATCTGCACTACCTAAAGCGTTTGATAAAATATTATTGTGAGATAACATTACTCCTTTAGGTTTTCCTGTAGTACCAGAGGTGTATATTAAAGTAGCTAAATGATCTGGAGTTATAGTATCCTTAATGCGATCTACTTCAGCTTGATTGCTTTTATCTTCACCTAAAGCAAGTAGTTGGTCAAAGTTTTTACATCCGTCGATTTGATCAAAAGAGCATATATCAATGATAAGCGGTAACTGATCTTTAACGGATATTAATTTTTCATAGACTTCAATGTCAGAAACAACACAGTATTTTGCCTCTGAGTGACTTAAAATATACTGATAATCTTCTGCTGAAATTGTCGGATAAATAGGGACATTTTGTGCACCTATTTGCAAAATTCCAATGTCGAGAATATTCCAATTCGTATGATTTCTATTGGTTATAACAGCAATTTTATCATTCTCTTTTATACCTAAGCGAAGTAAAGCCCTTGAAATAGCATTTGCTTTATTTACATATTCTTCAGAAGATGTTTTTACCCATTCTCCATTTACTTTTGTAACAAGTGCATCAGATAGGGGAAAGTGATCTCTTTGAAGATAAGGTATATCAAATAATCTTGTAGGATCAATCATGTTTTAATTAATTAGCTATTGCAAAGTACAAAAAAAATATAAGATTCCATCAAATTAATGTGTACTTGACATTTTTATCTTATTTTATTTGCTATTCTCTTAGTCGAAATTCTTCTAAACTATATTATTCGTTTTTTTAATTCTTCTGATTTTAAGTGGATTCAACCAAGGTCTTATCATTGATTCAAGCATCTTTAATTGATAAAAAATGTACTCATTACTGAAGAGATTCTCGTATTCTGTAGTCTATATGAAGGGTGTTTTTGCCTTTTGACGGTTATTTTTTAGTAAAAATTAAGGGTGAATCACTTAATCAAAGTACTGCGTAGTCAGTTTTGTTTAGTTGTATTTGAATTATCGCTTTGTATTGGATTGGTAATTTACGATCTTACAATTGCTTGATGTAGCAAGTCAAGGTTTCCTATCAGTTGTTTTTACCTACTACAGTTATTGCGTAGGGATGTATTTTTTCACAAAGGTTAGTGCAACTCAACTTTCTCAATAGGCAACCAAATACAGAGATATTCTACAAAGTTTCTTGGGGGTTGGCTTGCACTTTCTTCGGGTTTGTTAGGGGGGGGCTAGGGGTTTACTTGCCAAAAGCGGTGTTTTGTCGAAGAAAGGTGCAAGAATACCGCAAGAAAAGTGTGCGCAAACTACTTAGAGGTATAAAATATTTTACTGAGAAGTGTGATATAATGGTGAGAATTTGCTACGAGTAGTTTGAGAGGCTAAAACAAGGAATTTGTTTATTAAGCAGAGTAGTTCACTTGTCAAGAAAATTGTTTGCTAAAGTGCTCTTTTTTGTGAATGAAGAATAAAAACAAAGAATCGAAAGGGGGATAGCAATTTTCAAGTCGATTATTTTAGAAAAAAAACTTCACATCATATAAAATGCTGTATTTGCTTATGCAAGTGAGAATAGAAATGATTAAGTTTGTGTTTCAAAAAATAAAAAAACCTTATGATTTCAAATCGTTTTCGTCTAAACGAAGTATTAGTGCTATTTTACAGACTGTTTTTAGCTTTCTTTTTTTACTTCCTTGCTCGTACTTTATTTTACGTATATAACAGTGATTTATTGAATGTAGATTCATTTGGACAATACCTTTCTTTAGCTTATCACGGATTGACCTTTGATAGAATGGCTATTTTTTATATGAGTAGTTTGTTTATCATTTTGTCAATATTACCTATTTATAAAACGACAAGTAAAGGGTATCAGAAACTCCTTTTTTGGTCTTATATCATTCCCAATTTATTAGCTTACGCAACTAATTTTATCGATTTAATTTACTATCGATTTATCTATGCACGTACGACAATTGCCGTTTTTGATAGTTTAGAACACGAGTCTAATAAGGGGACTTTATTTTTTAATTTTTTGATTAATTATTGGCATGTATTCTTGTGGTGTATTGGCTTGAGTATTGTATGGGTGTTTTTGTACAAAAAAGTGAAGTTTACAAGACCGATAACAATTGAATCAAAAAAATCATATTGGATTTCGTCTATTGTATTGTTTGTTATTGTGGTAGTCGGTTTTATAGCTGGTGTACGCGGGGATTTAAAGAAAACGACCAGACCGCTAAATATTATTGATGCTAATAGACATGTAGAGAAACCGGAACATGCTGATGTCGTTTTGAACACGCCTTTTGCAATCTTGCGTACAATTGGAAAAACGAGTTTTAAAAAGGTTGATTTTATGGATCAGCCTACTTTAGATAAATATGTCAGTGCTGTAAAACACTATCAAACAAATGAGCCATCAACTCCAAATATCGTATTGTTTATCACAGAGAGTTATGCGCGTGAGTATGTAGGAGCATTTAACAAGGATATGAATATACCAAATTACCAGAGCTATACTCCTTTTATTGATTCGCTATCTCAACATAGCTTGATTTTCCCTAATGCATTCGCTAATGGGTACAAATCGATACACGGAGTGTCTTCTGTAATAGCGGGGATACCTTCTTTTAAAGATGCATTTACCTCATCGCCATTTCCAAAGCAAAAGATAGAATCGTTAGTTTCAACTTTAAAGTCAAAAGGGTATGACACATCATTCTTTCATGGGGCTCCTAATGGATCTATGGGGTTCTTAGGTTTTGGAAATATTTTGGGATATGATCACTACTACGGTAAAACGGAATATAATAATGATGATGACTTTGATGGTACATGGGGGATTTGGGACGAACCTTTCTTTCAGTACATGAGAAAGACATTAAATGAAAAAGAAGGACCTTTCTTTGCTACCTTATTTACGGTTTCTTCTCATGAACCATTCAATGTACCAAAAGAGTATGAAGGTAAATTTCCGAAAGGCAATCAGCCGATTCACAAGACAGTGGGATATACAGACTATGCCTTTAAGCGTTTCTTTGAAGAAAGTAGCAAAGAACCTTGGTTTGAGAATACGATATTTATTATAACTGCTGATCACACCAATCAAATCGACTATGATGAGTACCGCAAATTAGTGAATCGCACAGCTGTTCCTATTTTAATTTATACGCCAGATGAAAGAGTAAAAGGAGTTGATAAAAGCTTGGCTCAACAGATTGATATTTACCCTACAGTTTTAGATATGATTGGCTATGATAAGCCATTTAGAAGTTGGGGACGCAGTTTGATTAACGATACCATTACCAAGCCTTTTGTGGTGAATTATGGAGGTAATGAGTACACTTATCAAGAAGGTAATTATATTGTTAGATTTAATGGAAAAGACATTACTGGTTTTTACGACATCAATGACAAAGGGTTAGAGCGTAACTTGATAAATGAGAAGAATGAGGAGATGTTGGAATTAGAATTAAAATGCAAGGCATTTGTTCAAGATTATTTTGCTCGAATCATAGACAAGAAATTAGATTAAAATTTAAAAATCAAATAGGAGAGTGGGAGAATACCTTTGGTGTTTTTCCACTCTTTTTTTATTCTTTACTCTATGCCTGTTTTTCTTTTTCATAGAGAGTTATTTTCGGCACTAACTTCTTTAGAAGTACTATTTGCGATTGTTTATTCATTACAAATTGTTTTTCTTCTTCAAGTACCATTTCGGTTGCAGTTCATAGATTAGTTTTAGGTATCCCTTTTTTTTCTGATTCAATGTATATCAAATCTCTGGTCTAATATCTGTATTAACATTTTGTTATCACGTGGTTTGAACAATCATATAAGGTGAAAATTGTACACTTTTTATAGTGTTTACTCATATAAAAGATGTTTTTGTCTTTTATGTATATGTTAAGGAAATCATAAAAAGATATAATTGCCCTTTATTTATTAAGTTATTTTATACTCCATTCTTCTAAATAATAAATGTATTGATCTGACAATGGTTGTAATCAACTGATTTTAAGTTAGTTGTATTTGTGTTGATAAGTTTTTGAATACAGTAATTTCCTTATGATTTGGGTCATAAAGGAAGAAGCTAAATAGAATTAACTTCACAATATGTAAACAAAAATAAACACATTATGAAACTAAGATTTATAAGTACAGCATTGATGCTAACGATTTGTTCGTTTGTAATTAGTTGTAATTCAGGAAGCAAAGGTAAAGAAGAGCAAGCTGTTACTACTAATGAAAGAAAAGTGGAAACCAAAGAAGAAACAAAACCAGCAGCGTCACAAAATTCTCAAAATTTACCACCTTCAGAGCGAGTGGATTTGACTAATAAAGGGGTAGGTCCAATAAAGTCATTAGAGTTAAAAGAACTTGATCAGAAATTGGCAGACAAAGGACAAGAAATTTATAAAAATATGTGTACTGCGTGTCACAAACCTGCTAAAAGATTTATCGGTCCAGCACCTAAGGGAATACTTGAACGCCGTACACCTGAATGGGTAATGAATATGATTTTGGCTCCAGAAAAAATGTTGGAAAGTGATCCATTAGCGAAAGAGTTATTAAAAGAATTTAACGGAGCGCCAATGGCTAATCAAAATCTTAGTGAGGAAGATGCTAGAGCAGTCTTAGAATACTTTAGAACACTATAATTATAGATTGTAAATATTATATTATGAAAACAAAATTCAAATTATTATTAACCTGTTCCGTAGCTGGTTTATTGTTGGCTGGCTGTGGTGACTCTAAAAAGAGCAATAAAGGTGCTCTCTCGACAAATGCTGCTGAGAAAGTATACGTAGCTCCAGGTGAATATGATGAGTATTATGGTTTCTTCTCTGGTGGATTTAGTGGACAGTTATCTGTTTATGGATTACCTTCAGGGAGGCTATTTAAAGTAATACCTGTCTTTTCACAAGATCCAGAGAAAGCATATGGATATAGTGAGGAAACAAAACCGATGTTGATGACTTCACATGGTTTTATCCCATGGGATGATTCTCACCACCCTGATATTTCTCAGACTAAAGGAGAAGTAGATGGACGTTGGATTTTTATTAATGGGAATAACACTCCGCGTATTGCGCGTATTGACCTGGAAGATTTTAGTACTGCTGAGATTTTAGAAATTCCAAATAGTGCGGGTAACCACAGTTCTTCTTATGTTACAGAAAATACCGAGTATGTAGTAGCAGGTACGAGATTCTCTGTGCCAATTCCTCAAAGAGATATGCCCATTAAAGACTATAAGGGTAATTTCAAAGGTGCTTTATCTTTTATATCTGTAGATCAAGAATCGGGAGAAATGGATTTGTCTTTTCAAATTTTAATGCCTGGATTCAACTATGACTTATCACACCCAGGTCGTGGTAAATCACATGGGTGGTTTTTCTTTACGACTTATAACACAGAGGAGGCTCATAGTTTGTTAGAGGTGAATGCATCTCAAAACGATAAAGATTTTATTGCTGCTGTAAACTGGAAAAAAGCAGAGGAGTATATCAAAGCGGGAAAAGGAAAGAAAATGCCTGCTAAATACGCTCACAATAAATTTGACAATAGTACTCACATGGCAACGCATACGATGAAAGATGAAGTATTGGTATTAGATGCTACTGAATTGCCTGGACTTGTTTATTTGTTACCTACTCCAAAATCACCACACGGATGTGACGTAGATCCATCAGGTGAGTACATTGTAGGTAATGGGAAATTATCTGCCAATCTTACTGTTCACTCTTTCACAAAAATGTTAGATGCAATTGAGAATAAAAAATTTGATGGTGACGCTTATGGCTTGCCAATTTTAAAATTCGACGATGTTTTAGCTGGAGTTGTTGAACAACCAGGTTTAGGCCCTTTACACACAGAGTTTGATGGTAAAGGAAATGCTTATACTACTTTCTTTATCTCATCAGAAGTTGTAAAATGGAAATTGGGTACTTGGGAGATTGTGGATAGAAAACCAACATATTACTCTGTCGGTCACTTGATGATTCCTGGAGGAAACTCAGCTAAACCTGATGGGAAATATATGGTGGCAATGAATAAAATTACCAAAGATAGATATCTGCCTGTAGGACCTGATTTGAATCACTCTGCTCAGCTCTATGATATTACAGGTGATAAAATGGAGTTGATTTTAGATTTCCCTACGATTGGAGAACCTCACTATGCAGCTGCAATTAAAGCAGATAAAATCATGCATAAATCTCGACAAATCTACAAGTTAGATGAGAATAAACACCCTTATGTAACTAAGAATCCAAGTGAGGCTAAAGTAGTTAGAAAAGGAAATGAAGTACACATTAATATGACGATGATTAGAAGTCACTTTACGCCAGATAATATTGAAGGTGTGAAAGTGGGTGATAAAGTATTCTTCCACGTGACAAATCTTGAACAAGATTTTGACGTACCACACGGATTGGCGATGCTTGGAGCTAATACAACTGAGTTACTGGTAACTCCAGGTAAAACTGAAACATTTGTATGGGAACCAAAACAAGTTGGAGTATGGCCGTTCTATTGTACTGACTTCTGTTCTGCTTTACATCAAGAGATGCAAGGGTATATTCGCGTTTCTCCAGCAGATTCAGATATCGAACTATCTTGGTCATTAGACGATGAGTAAGCGTTTGATAAACAAAGAAAATATGTTGATGTAAAATAGTTTGAGAATAAAGGGCAGAGTGTATAATGCCTCTGCCTTTTATAAAATTTTAGACATGAAAAAAGCAAGCTTATTAATGATGGTGGGAGCAGCGCTATTACTCTCGTTGTTTTTCTTTCCTCTGTGGAATATAGAGTTAGGAGCACCACAATATCCTGTACCATTGGGGATGAATATCCATATCACTGGTATAGAAGGAGTAAAGGAGTTTGATATTCAAAATATAGATGGTTTAAACCACTATATCGGGATGAAAACAATTCCTAAAGCTGAGCAAATGTGGGAGTTTACTGTATTTCCAATCGTAATTGGTCTGATGAGTGTGTTGGGAATCTTATTGGGGATTGGAGGTTATTTGAATAAAGTAAAACCAATATTCTTTTTATACTGGTTGATCTTGATGAGTGTATTAGGTTTACTGGGGATGTATGACTTTAATCTGTGGTTGATTGACTACGGAAGTGATTTAGACCCTCATGCAATTATGAAAATGGTTGATGCAAACGGAAATCCCCTTACGTATGAACCACCTATATTCGGACATCGAAAAATTTTAAATTTTGATGCCTATTCATATCCACATATTGGAGCTTATTTAATGGCTGTTGGAATGTTCTTCACACTATTGGCTTATTTATGTGGGCGAAAAGCTAAAACAAATTAAAAGATGAAAAAACTTTACTTTTTAATATTGGTCCTGTTGGTTAGTTCTTGTTCTGTTAAGGTACAAGAAATAAATTACGGAGAGGATTTATGTCATTTCTGTAAAATGGGAATTGTAGACAAAGCACATGCTTCGCAACTGGTGACAACGAAAGGGAAAAACTTTAAGTTTGATGCCATAGAATGTATGATTAACTTCCTAAGCGAGAGCAAAGCTGATCAATCTCAGTATGCATTTATTTTAGTGTCTAATTTAAGTGAACCTGGTAAAATGATTTCAGCTCAAGAAGCTACTTTTATCATTAGCAAAGATATACCAAGTCCTATGGGAGCTTTTCTTTCGGCTGTTCAAAATAAGGAACAAGCAAGTGTTATTCTAAAGGAAAGCAACGAAGCCATGTTGTATCAATGGGATAATGTTCAAGGTAAAATTAAAAAGCATTAATAAATTCTAAAATATAGCAGTATGAGAAGTCTTTATGTAAGGTATTTCTTGTTCTTATTGGTCACTTTAAGTTGCTCTGTTTCTGGTTTTGCTAAAAAAATACAAGTATGTCATGACTGTAGTATCATTAGTATAAAACAAGCAATCCAACAAGCAGAAGAGGGTGATACCATAGTTGTTAAACAAGGTACTTATTACGAAAATGAGATTTTAATTGATAAATCACTTACCTTACTCAGTGAAGACGCAAGCGTTGATGGACAAGACAAAGGTGAGATATTTATAGTTAAGGCTGATGATGTAACCATAGATGGTTTTACAATTGTCAATGTAGGAACAAGCTACATAAAAGACTTCGCTGCTATTAGAATTAGAGAAAGCAAAAACTTTGCTGTTCGAAACAATATAATTCGCAATCTTTTCTTTGGGATTTACCTTGAAAAATCTAAAGATGGAATTGTTGAGAATAATAAAATTTACGGCAAAGCAAAAAACGAGTTTAACTCGGGTAATGGTATCCAACTTTGGTATAGCAATAATGTGATCATTAAATCTAATTATGTTGAGAAAGTAAGAGATGGCATTTATTTAGAATTTTCTAACTATTGTCAAATTGAAGATAATGTGAGTCAGTATAACGTTAGATATGGATTACACTTTATGTTTTCGAATCACGATGTGGTCAAAAATTGTAAATACATTCACAATGGAGCAGGAGTAGCGATTATGTTCTCTAAATATATGACTATGACAGATAATCTATTTGAAGATAACTGGGGATCTGCAGCCTACGGAGTATTGTTAAAAGAAGTAAACGATACAGAGATTAACTATAATACTTTTAAAGGCAATACAACTGCTATCAATATAGAAGGATCTAATAGAGTGACTTATCTTCACAATGATTTTATTGGAAATGGATGGGCAATTAACTCTAACGGAGCTAATTATCACAATATAGTAAACTATAATAACTTCTCTAATAATTCATTTGACCTTGTGTATAGGGGGCCACTCAACCATAATAATTTTGATTCAAACTATTGGAGTGGTTATACAGGCTATGATCTGAATAAAGATGGAATAGGGGATGTACCCTATAGACCAATCAAATTATTCTCTTATATCGTCAATAAAACACCTGAATCAATCATTTTATTGAGAAGTTTATTTATTGATATCATTGATTTCTCTGAAAAAGTATCACCGATTTTTACACCAGATAATTTAGTTGATAATACACCTATAACCAAATATATAAAACATGATAAAGATAGATAGTTTATATAAGAAATATGGAGAAAATCACGTCTTAAAGGGAGTGGATTTAGAAATAGAACAAGGGGTTATCGCAATATTGGGACCTAATGGTTCGGGTAAAACAACATTGAATAAGTGTATTCTCGGTATGGTGTTTCCCGATAGTGGTAATATTTCCATTGATAATCAAAGTGTATTGAATAAATGGGACTATAGACAGAAGATAGATTACTTGCCTCAAATCGCCAATTTTCCAAGTAATATCACTGTTCAAGAGCTTCTAAATATGATTAAGGATTTGAGAGGCAATAAAACGCAAGATGAAAAAGAATACATTGAGCTGTTTCACTTGTCAAAATTTTTGAATAAAAAATTAAGTGCACTTTCTGGTGGAACAAAGCAAAAGGTAAATATTCTTTTAACTTTTATGTTTGACAATCCTATCATGATTCTCGATGAACCAACTACTGGGTTAGACCCTGTAGCCTTGCTAACATTAAAAGACTTGATCATCAGAGAGAAAAATAAAGGCAAGATAATCTTAGTAACTTCACATATCATGGATTTTGTTGAGGGAATCTCTGATGAAATCGTTTTTATCTTAGAAGGCAAGATATACTTTAAGGGAAGTATCGAATTGTTGAAAGAAAAAACAAATCAAGAGAGTTTTGAAAAAGCTATTGCTAACATATTAAAACAAAATTATGCTTAAGATTTTAAAATACAGTTTTTACGATTTGATTAGAAGTCGATGGAGTTATATATACTTGTTGTTTTATCTCCTATTGGGGATTGTATTGTTGTTCTTAAACAGCGATATTGGTAAAGCGATTATTACTTTAATGAATGTTATCATAGTCTTAGTTCCTCTGATAAGTACTATTTTCGGAGTAATGTATTACTATGATTCACGTGAGTTTACGGAGTTGCTATTAGCATTGCCATTAAAACGATCTACTATATTCTTCGGTCAATATTTAGGAGTTGCTCTTTCATTATCTATGAGTCTAATTATCGGGTTGGGTATTCCATTTTTATTCTATGGCTTATTAGCATCTGGAGTAATTATAAACTTCTTATTATTAATCGTAACAGGGGTGTTCTTAACTTTTATTTTTAGTGCTTTTTCTTATTGTATAGGACTAAAGAATGAGAATAAGATTAAAGGATTTGGTTATTCTATTTTACTATGGCTTTTCTTAGCGATTATTTACGACGGTGTTTTGCTTACTGTCCTTATTGTTTTTGGGGAGTATCCACTTGAGAATATCACTTTAATCGGAACCATTTTGAACCCTATTGATTTGTCGAGGATTCTGATTTTATTACGACTTGATATATCTGCTTTATTAGGATATACAGGAGCAGTTTTTAAAAGCTTTTTTGGCAATGGTGTAGGAAGTATTATATCTTTTTTCATTTTGCTACTTTGGGTTGTTTTTCCGTTATTTTTATTGCGTAAATTCGCTAAAAGAAAAGACTTTTAGTAGTAAATCAGGTTTAAATATATAGTTTTCGTATGATTTTAATCAAGGGATTTTTAATTGTTAAGTCATGATAGATAAAGAAACTTTATTTGAGTTTGGTGCAATTGAAAAAGTGTATCGAAAGGGGGATAGAATCTTCACTTTAAACGATCATGCTTGCAATTATTACCAAGTCCTATCTGGTCAAGTAATGCTTATTAATTATTTGAGTAGTGGTAAGGAATTTATACAACAAATCTTTTCGAAAAATGAAAGTTTTGGAGAAGCGATGTTGTTCAATGATACCACCTATCCTTATAATGCTGTGGCAATGAAAGACGCTGTTATATTAGAATTGTCAAAAGATAAATTCTACAAGCTACTATGGGCTGTACCAAAGTGTGTACCAGGTATACTCAAGGATATGGCGAATGAACTTTATTATAAATCGCTCATGGCACCTGAAATATCATGTCAAGATGCTCAAGGGCGTATTCTTGTCTTTTTGGATTTTTATAAAAAGCAACATGCTCCACAAAGTAAGAAATTTGGCTACCTTATTAATCTAACCAGGCAACAAATAGCCGATCTAACTGGGCTACGAGTAGAAACTGTGATTAGGACCTTAAAACACTTAGATACTGAAGGTTTTATTAAGATTAATAGTTCTAAAATATTCATCTAAACAAAACTTTGTATTGTCCTTATACGGCTTAGTACTATTTGTTATTCTGCCATAGGACTATGCTGATTAGCGATTAATTAGCAGAGTTATCTTAGAATTGATTATTGTCTTTTACTTGCTATAATTCAATAAAGAGAAGCTTTACATTATCCCACTACTGATCTTTTTTTCCCTACTAAGATTACTTCATTCTCCCTGTTATTCTTTATTAGCCAATGCTATATGAGTTGAACTAAAACAACTTAAGTATTGAATCTTTATTTATTCTGCGCTAATTGTATCATCGTTAACTCTGTATTGTTTCATAATTGTATGAAATGGGGGCTTTATATGTGTTCTTTTTATTTTTAATAAGTCTTAATAAGTTAATTTTGTTGTGAAATATTAACATTTACAACAGCTGTTATGAGTATAAGATTATTAATTGTCGTGTTTCTGTATTCTACTTTAACATTAGCACAACAAGCTGATTCTATAGCTAATAGACTCTTAGTAGAACAAGTAAAACAAGAGGTGTTAAAAGAGATAGAAAAAAAGGAGCAGATAAAGCCTTTTGATCTTAAGCGGTTTAGTTTAAATGGGTATGGAGCGATTAATTACTACAATTATGGTCGCTACGATACAGATTTGAATATTAAAGACAAATTTGATATTGAGAGATTAAACTTATACTTAGGATATCAGTTTACTGATCGAATTAAGTTGAAGGCTGAGATAGAATTTGAACATGGGGGAACAGGTTCTACCATAGAATTAGATACACAAGAGGAGTTCGGCGAATACGAGAGTGAAATTGAAGCAGGAGGGGAAGTTAAGTTAGAGCAATTGTACGTAGATTTTCAGATTAAACCATACTTTAATATTAAGGCTGGTCGTATGAAACTTCATACCAATTTGGCTCAGAGTTTGGACAGACCTACACAGTATTTCACAACACATAGGCAAGAAATGGAAAGTGAATTACTTCCGTTGGGTTGGTATGAGAATGGGATACAGTTTTATGGTCAGTTTCTCAATCAAAAGTTGCGATATGAATTATCTATTACGAGTGGTTTGGACGCGACGGGGTTTAGTTCGAGAAATTGGATTAAAAGAGGACATCAACAGCGATTTGAAATGAGTGTAGCTAATAGTTTCGCTTTTTCAGCTCGACTTGACTACAAGTTTGGAACGCATAAGGATACTTACTTTGGTTTTGCAGCCTATATCAATGATGCTGCAGCCAACAGGCCTAAGAAAGATATGGATGTATCGTCTTATGTTACTCTTTTTGAATCACATATCAGTTATAATGAAAGCTTCTTGCGATTTAACAGTGTCTTTGTATATGGAAATATAGAGAACTCTGATATTGTTAGTCGAAAAAATGCAAGCCTTTCTAAAAATCTTGGTGTAAAGCGCACTCCGATTGGAAAAAATGCTTTAGGTGTATCAGCGGAATTAGGCTATGAAATTCTTCACTTTTTTAATTTCAAACAACAGTTATATCCATTTATCCGATACGACTATTATGATTCTATGTATAAAACAGAAGGAAGTGTTGTCAGAAAACCACGCTGGCAAAGAAGTGTTTATACTGGGGGAATCAACTGGTTTATACTTCCAGAAGTAGTATTCAAAGCACATTATTCTACGCGTATTTTAGGGTCATATCACTTCGATCCAGTAACCTCTATCAATACCGACAAAAAGCAAAAAGAAAACACATTCTCTTTGGGAATTGGGTTTAGTTTTTAATATAAATACATTAAAGTTATGAAAACAAGATTATTAGCAGTAGGTTTTATCATATTATCGTCAATAGCATTTAGCTGCAGTAGTAATAGTGATGAAACAGAAACGCCAAAAGTAGATGATTTATACAAAAATGTCCTGACAGATCTTACGCAAAAAGTGATTACGGAGACTTATAAGGACTTGAATATCAAAGCTACTGAATTGCAGGATGCAGTGAATGTATTTGCAAAATCTTCTACAGATGAAAACTTAGAGAAAGTAAAAAAGGCATGGGTAGATACGCGAAAACCATGGGAACAGTCAGAGGGATTTCTTTATGGGCCAGTTGAAACGCAAGGGTTGGATCCTGCAATGGACACTTGGCCAGTAGATGTAGAGGCGATGAATAATATTCTTAAAAGCAATCAGCCCATTACTGCAAAACTAATAAGTGCCAATCACGAAGCAAGGGGATTTCACTTAATTGAGTTTCTTGTGTGGGGCGAAGATGGCCTAAAGAAAGCAGATCAATTAAGTGACAGACAAATTGAATATTTAGTAGCTGCAACAGAGGATTTACAGTTAAATACAAAATACCTATATGACGCTTGGAGAGCTGACAAAGGAAATTATGGCAAGATATTTATCTCTGCAGGACCAAGCAACAATAAGTATCCTTCGTATCAAGCAGCTTTAGAAGAGTTGGTAGATGGATTGTTTACCATAGCTGATGAAGTCGGTACAGGTAAGATAGAAGAACCACTGAATCCTGAAGGCAGTACACCAATGCCCGAAAAAGAAGAGTCAAGATTTAGCAATAACTCTAAGCAAGATTTCATCGACAATATTATTAGTATTCAAAATGTTTATAACGGTTACTACAAACAAGACGTCAATGGAATTTCTAAAATTGTACAAGAGAAGAATGCTGCCTTAGATAAGGAAATCAAACAAGCTATTACTGATGCAATTAATGCCATTGATGCAATTCCTAATACTTTTACTCAGGCAATTTACAAGAATAGAAAAGAGGTGAAAGATGCTCAAAATAAAGTAAATGACTTGGCAAATCTTTTAGATACTAAACTAAGATCTTTTGTAAATAGCCTTTAATCAAATGATCTTGAAGCAATTCAAGGCTTAATTATTATCTGTTATAAAATGAAAAGTAATGCGACATACTTGTTTTTAACGATAGGAATATTTTTTTTAGGTGCTTGTTCTAACAATGATAGTGCAGAGTATGTACAATTACCTGATTTGGAGGAGAGAATGATGGCAGGAGGAGAGACAACTACTTTTATAAGTTCAAGTAATGCTTATGGAATGCCTGCGAGTAATTTGTCAGCAGAAGATTTGTCACTGCATCTAACAGGCGATTTGATCTTTGAGTTTGTATTTGTTACTCCACCCAATCAAGTAAATCAGGGTTTAGGACCTATTTTTAATAATTCTTCTTGTATCTCTTGCCATCCAAAAGATGGTAGAGCAGCGTTTCCAGTTGATTTGGCAATGCGCAGTGGTTTTTTCCTTAGAGGAAGTGTTCCAGGAGTCTCCAAGAATGGTGGACCAATGCCGATTCCAGGGTTTGGTTTACAGCTACAAAATCAAGCTGTTTTTGGAACGCAACCAGAGGTAGAGTTCCAGGTAAATTATAGTACAATAACAGAAGAATTTGCAGATGGTACGAAGGTAGTTTTGCAGAAACCACATTATTCAGTGATTAATGCTTATAGGCAACTTCCCAACAGTGTTTTACTTTCTCCGAGAATAGGTATGCCTGTTTTTGGCTTAGGATTGTTAGAGGCAATTCCTGAACAGGATATTTTGGCGAATCAAGATATTGACGATGCAGACAAGGATGGTATTTCTGGTAAAGCAAACTACGTCTTTGATGCAAAAACGCAATCGACAAAACTCGGTAGATTTGGTTGGAAAGCTAATACTGCCAGTTTATTAGAACAATGTGCTGCTGCATTTGTCAACGATATTGGAATAACAAATTACCTGTTTCCAAATAAACCTGGTTTAGGACAATCTAACGGGGACTACACTCACGATGTTGGCGATTATAATTGGAGAGTACAAAGAGATATTAAAGACGATGTTTTAGACGCAGTTACTTTTTATACTCAAACATTAGCTGTACCTGCATCGCGTAATCACACAAAGGAATCTGTCAGAAAAGGAGCGAAGACGTTTGATCAAATAGGTTGTGCAAAATGTCATATTGCCAAGCATAAGACTGGTTATAGTCCAATCAAGGCCTTGTCTTATCAAACTATTTATCCTTACACAGATATGTTATTACACGATATGGGAGATGATTTAGCAGATAATAGACCAGATTTCTTAGCTGATGGGAATGAATGGAAGACAAGACCACTATGGGGGATCGGATATCAATATTTAGTCAACGGGCATACAGAGTTTTTGCACGATGGAAGGGCTAAAAACCTAACAGAAGCAATACTGTGGCATGGTGGGGAAGCGTTAGATGCAAAAAATAGATTTAAGGCACTCTCAAAACAAGAAAGAGAGAATCTATTAGATTTCTTAAACTCATTATAAGTTTTTATATGCAAAAAGAGCTGACTTTTAAAGGTCAGCTCTTTTTTATTTTGACAATCTATTCTTATTGATTTCATCTTGTAATTGACGGCGAATTTTCTGTTCTCGTTCTAACGAATTTCTTCGGAGTTCTTCTAATTCTAATTCAGTGTCAGCGAGTTGCTTGATAGCATCTTTAGTATTTAACGTACTTTGTTTAGATCTAAAGATGATTATGCCAATACTCAGTAGCCAAAGTATTATTAATCCCCACACAATTACTTGGAAGGAAGTAGAAGTAATATTTATACCTAATGATTTAAAGCCATTTGGTTTTGCTCGCTCTATTTCTAATTCTTTTTTTATACTCTCTACTTGTTTTGATAGAGAATCTACAACTACTTTCTGTTGATCAATCGTGTTATAGACATCCTGGTGTTCAGTTTGAATCTTCGTGATGCTATCTCTATATACGACAATGGAGTCATTGACATTCTTTCTTAACATGGCAAGCTTATCCTTTGGTATAACTGAATAATACTGATAGTTTGTAGATTCTGCTTGAAGTTTAGCAAATTGCTTATCAATACTTTTATCGATCTCTTGTGCAAAACAAGTTAGACCTAAGGTTAAAAAAGAAACAGTAAGAATTACTTTTGTTTTCATTCAGTAGTTGTATTTTTTAATATATATTAAATTTTTCGCTAATATAAGGTTAATTTTAATAAATAAAATAGATTAGTGTTAATATATTGGTTAATTGAGAAGCAGTTTTCTTTTTTTAAGCAAAGGGGTAATAAAAAAGTCCAGATTGTAATTTACAATCTGGACTTTTTTACAAGTTAGTGTGTATTAAACTTGTTTGCTTTTATTGATCTCATCTTGAAGTTGACGGCGAATCTTCTGTTCTCTTTCTAAAGAGCTTCTTCTGAGTTCTTCCAATTCAAGTTCAGTGTCATTTAAGCGTTTTAAAGCTTCTTTAGTATCTTTATTGCTCTTTCTAAATCGGAAAAAGATGATTCCTAAGCTCAAAAGTAAGAGTCCAATAATAGACCACACAATAGTTTGAAAAGTTGATTTTTGAGTAGAAATACCAAAAACTTCAAAGCTATTCTCTTTTGATAAGGCAAGATCTAAACTGTCTTGTATGGTTACAAGCTTGTTTGAAAGGGAATCTACAACTACTTTTTGATTATTCATTTCATTGTTTACTTGAACAATATTGCTCTGAAGTGCATCTATAGAGTCCCCAACGTTTTTTTGCAATTGTTCTAATCGCGCTTTGGGTACAACTTTGTAAGACTGGTAGTTAGTGGATTCCTGTAATAAAGAGGTAAATTGCTTGTCAATACTATTCTTATCATCCTGTGCGATGGTGATTGTTGTAAATGTTAGTAAGGAAACGGTAAGAATAATTTGTCTTTTCATTCAGTGATTATATTTATGATTATGTATAGTGATAGTATTTGCTAATATAACATTATATTTATTTAAAAACCTATATTCTACAAGGGTTTTACAAGGAGAGAGATGTTAAAAAATAAAGAGAAAATTCATTTTTCACAAGATTTGTATTCCTATTTTAAATAAAAATACCTTCAATCTGTTTATTGAAGGTATTTAAGTAATCAAATATAGTAAAAAGTACAATTAACCTCGAGTAAGCCATCCTCTTCTGCTTGCAGTTGCAATAGCATAGGGAGTTATCCAAAATAAAGTAAATGTGTAAAAAATACTATATGGATAAGCCCAAAATGACTCTAATATGTTATATCTCTTTGAGTAGAAAAACACTTGAATAGTAGAGAATAAAAATATGCCTGAGAGTGTAGATACAACAAATAAAATAGGATGAGTGATTATAAACAACAACATTACAATAGTTAATGGATAGGCCATGATAACTCTAATCCATTGATTCAACAGTAAAATTCTTGGTCCTATTTTAGAGCCTTCTCTAAAGTTCTTAAAGGCAAACTTACTCATCATGATATTTTCTCTCACATTACTTCTTTCCCAACGAATAAACATCTTATATAGATTTTTATATTTTTCAGGGGTATTGGTGAATACATAGGCATTTTGTTGAAATAAAACGTGGTAACCTTGTTTTAGAATCATATTGGTCATTGCTCTATCTTCTCCAATATCAGAAGGCTGTCCCATGAATGTTTGATTAATCCAATCTTCTAAGCAGTTCATTACGGCTTCACGTCTATATCCTGCTAAGGCTCCTGGTGTACATAGTACAGATCCTAATACACTTTGTGCTGATCTGATAAATTCAAAGCTAAATACAAAACTTACATTTAACATTCGCGGTATCATGGCACTTTTGCTGTTTAATACTTGAACGTTTCCACCAACAGCACCACATTTTTCATTAGTGATGAAAGGGGATACTAAGTTTCTCAAGGTATCTTCTCTTACAATAGAGTCACTATCTACAGTAACAAAGACATCTCCGCTACCTATCTTAAAAGCTCTATATAAGGCATGTCTTTTTCCCATGTTTTTAGGTTGCTGATAGATCTCAATTCGATCTCCTAATTCAGCTTTCGCTTTCAGCATCCATTGCCAAGTATCATCCTTACTACCGTCATCTAAGGAGATAATTTGTAGTTTTTCTTTTGGATAATTGCTATCAGCCAAGCTGTGTAGTGTTTGCCATACAAGCTTTCCTTCGTTATATGCAGGTACTATTACAGTACATGTAGGAAGTTCATCATCGGATACAGATTTAATAGCTCTATATCTGATGTATAGAAATATGATGAAAAGAAGAAATGCTATTTGTATACACAACAGTACATAGGTTGAGTTTAAGAAGATTTCTCCCCATACCGTATTAAGTCTTTCTTGGTGAAGTTTGTTGAAATAGGGTTTAAGTCTAAAAACAAGAAATGAAGCTCCAATCATGGCACTAAAAGTTAGCAAAAGAACCATATAATCTTTTCTGTCTAAAGTGGCTTCATGGAAGATGTTTTTTATTTTATCTAAGAAGCTTTTCTCTGTCGGCTGTTGTTTTTCTTGTATCGGTTCTAAAGTTCGCATAGTCTTGGTGTTTTATAATTAGTAAAATCAAAAAAATGATTGTTCAAATAAGATTGATATTACTTTTACTGAATATTCAGCGATTTATTTGAATTTGGGTATGATATATAGACCAATATGTATGCCAACAGCTCAGAATGTACTACAAGGCTATTTATTAACAAATCAAAAAGGACATATTGTAGAATAATACAACAATATGAGATACATTTAAGAAGCCTATAACTCCTTTTAAAATGAAAAAACACGTGGCCAATTTGATAGGACAACGTGTTTTTATGAAACATTTAAGTTCTCTGTTTTACTTTTTAGAAAATATGGTGGTACCAATACTCGCTCCCACTACACAAGCAATCGAAATCCATTGTAGCAAACTCAATTGTTCTTTTAAGAACAGAAGTCCTGATAAAGCAGCAAAGGCTGGTTGTAAACTTGTAAGAATGCTAAATGTATTAGCTGGGAGTTTTTTTAAGGCTAATAAGTCAAGACTAAAAGGCAATGCACTGGATAGAATAGCTACTAAAAGACCAATTCCCGCCGAAGTCCAAGTTAGATTAACCAATCCTCCTGAGTAAATACCAACTGGAACAACAATGAATGTGGCAAAAATCAGCCCAACAGAAACTGCGTCATTAGTATTCATCTCCTTGGAAACTTTGCTGCCCATTAAGATATAACATGCCCAAAAAATTCCTGCTGTAAAAGCCAAACCTAAACCTATAAGGTCAATGTCATTTGTTGTCCAGGGTACAATAAGCAAGATTCCTATACATGCTAATAAAGCCCAAATGATATCAAGTAGTTTACGTGATAGAGCAAGCGCTAAGAACAAGGGACCTACAAATTCTATAGTTACCCCAAGTCCTAAAGGAATCCTCTGAATGGCTAAGTAAAATATCATATTCATTAAAGCAATCGAGCCACCATAATAAAAACAGTATAACCATTGCTTTTTGGTAAACTTAGAAATCTTTGGTCTATTAATGAGATTGAGTAAAATAGCCGATAAACCAATGCGCAAAGAGGTAGTACCTGTAGCACCAACTATTGGAAATAGCTTTTTGGCCAGAGAGGCTCCTCCTTGTACGCAGACCATAGATAAAAGAGCTGCACTAACAGCAGAGCCAGTTTTAGTTTGTTTCATTCACTTAGAGATTATTTTTTGGGGTTAATAAAAGTAATCAAACTTCCAAAAGTAAATGAAAATTAAAGCTAATCAAAGCAAAGCAAAGGTCTTATTGTATAAATCCAATTCTTTTTGGAGAAGCTCTAAGGTACAATGGTTATGATGTGTCCTACTAAAAGAGTAAAATCTTTTCAATTTTGGAAATAATTCATGTTTTTCTTTACTACCTTGATTTAAATAAGTGTAGTTAGTTTGTGATTTTGATATGAATTGGATATAAGGAAAGAGAGGAATAGAATACGTGTTTGTAAGGTTATTCAACGTATGGTGTTTATAGCGGAATTAATGCAAATAGACTATTAGCATGGGGTAAACTGGAGTTATTTTAACTATTTTTACTTTTTAGAATTAAATTATGTTGGATTTATTATTGCTACTATCAAGGGTAGAACTTGTTTCTTTTTCACTGCTATTAAATGCAATATTGATTGGAGTCTCTGTATTGTTTTATCACTTTTGCACGACTTATTGTGGTGGAAAGAAAATTCAGACATCGACAGAACCTATAAGTAAGGAGGATTTGCGCTTAACCCTCGTGGTGTTGGTTTGCAATTCAATAGTCTTTTTGGTGGGATTTGAGTTGTTTAGAATAGATGTTATACAAGTAACTGAGAATAGTTCATGGGCAACAATAATTCTTCAAACAATTGTTTTAATTGGTATGATGGATTTTTTAATGTATGTATTTCATCGAATCGCACATTCCCCCGTTTTTTATAAAGCAGTACATCAAAGACATCATAAGCACGAAAGTGTGAATTGCATTAGTTTATTTGTTTTACACCCTTTAGAAGCAATTGGATTTGGTTTAGTTTTTATTTTGTGTTTACTTGTTTATTCATTTTCAGTTCAAGCTATAGCAATCTATCTTTTTATTAACCTTATCTGGGGAACTATAGGTCATTTAAACGATGAAATATTGAAAGAAAATACTATTGCTAAGTTTTTAAAGAAGAATGTTTTAGGACTGAGTTTGTTTCACAATCACCACCATCAGTACCCCAATCACAATTTTGGTTTCTATACTGTGATCTGGGATAAGTTTTTCGGTACATATCTAAAGTAAAAGTTTGTTTTTAAAGTATATGTCAAGTAAAGAGATATTGTAGTTTGATATATACTTAAAACGCGTTAATTTGTTGTCATATTTATTGAAACTTTTTTAGATTGATAATTAATTTGAAAGTTGTAATTTTGAGTAATGAATATATTGATTTTATATTAAAAATAGGTTTATGAAAAAGTATGTGATATTTCTATTAATAGGAGGTAGTGTTTTTGGACAAGAGGTAGAAGTTAAAAAGGAAATAGAGTGGGCAAGGGATTTTGTTCAAATAGGGAATACCGAATACATTCAATATAAAGCTATTGAAAATGACAGCCTACAAATAGAGAAGATCGTTTCAAATTTTGCGGATACAAATACTTCGGTAGAAACAGAGTTGGAGGCAATTAAATTAACAGATAGTGTAACAGAGCCTTATATATATCGAAATAACAAACATAATACGCTGTTCTATGGGATATATGAAAGAGGGGCTATTGTCGAAGGACTTGTTTTAGATTCTCTATCTTTTGTAGGAGGTAATAATAGATATCACCTGTATGCAAATAGGGAGGTTCAGAAAACGTATTACTTTGATTTGGATAAACATTATTTTTCTTTTTTAGAGGCTTCAGTTGGTTCTAACAATAAAGTCTTAGATTATTACTACTCTTTGCCTCCTGGTGCTATTTCACCTTTTATTTTATCGAGTAAACAAGATGAAAGTGAGGTAAATGACGAAGGTTTTGAGAAAGTGGTATACTCAAATCAGGGCAAAGAAATCATATATTTTTTCTCAAAGACAGAAGATAACTTTAGAATTAAAGTAACAGAACAAGGGAAAGTAGCATACTATATTGTATCTAAACAAGCTGGAAATATTTTTATCGAAAATATAGAATATGATTTATTGACCAAAGAAGAGGGATATCTAAATAAAGCAAGCATTGTCAATGTGGGGTTTGCTCAAAAAAGAGCAACAACAATTACAGAAAAAGGAAAGGGAATTTGGGATGCCTATTTTGAAGAGTTCTTAGAGTCAAAATGGAATGAGAAAGGCCAGCTTGTATATGATTACAGACGCGGTAATGAAAAGAAAAATACAAGAATGCGCGTAGTTGTAGGTAAGAATATTGAAGAAAATAGCCTATTGTACAATTTGGTTGTGAGTTTTATTAATAATCCCGAGTTATTCAGACGAGATTTGACTCTTCGCGATTTTGATTATAGTAACGTAAATAGCAATAAAACAATATCTTTAAAGTCTAAGAAAGATCAGAAATACGAATTGGTAACTAAGTAGCTTGAAAAAGAACAAAACAATTCAATTTAACAGTTATAGCTATTGTCAATGATTTGCATTTTGTACCTTTAGCTTGAAAAATTTATTTAGAAAAAATGACATATTTAGAGAAATTATCACAGATTCGTCTTTTAATGAAAGAGAAAGGAGTAGATGGTTACATTATTCCTTCTTCAGATCCACATATAAGTGAGTATTTACCAGACCATTACAAATGTATAGCATGGACTTCAGGATTTACAGGGTCAGCTGGAACATTAGTAATTACTCAAAGTTTTGCTGGTTTATGGACGGATTCGAGATATTTTGTTCAAGCTAACGAGCAGTTAAATGGGTCAGGTTTTGAACTTGTAAAACTAAAAGTACAACACGCTCCTGAGTACGTTACTTGGTTAGGGGAGACTCTTCCAAAAGGTGCAACGGTTGCTTTTGACGGGAATTTAGCTTCATTAGCTGTAGCAAATGCAGTAAAGACAATATTAGATCCCTTGGGAATTAATGTCAATGGACATGTAGATTTGTTAGACCCTGTATGGAAGAATAGACCTACTTTGCCTAAAGAAAAAGCTTATACGTTGCCAGTGACGACAACAGGTCAAGCAACTAAAGACAAGATTGCTGCTGTACGTGCTGTATTGAAACAAAAAAGAGCAACTGCTCATTTAATTTCTTCTTTAGATGACTTGGCTTGGTTATTAAATATAAGAGGAACAGATGTTAAGTGTAACCCTGTTACTTTGGGATTTGTATTTATTAATCAAGAGAAGGCAATTCTCTTTATTGATTCGGACAAAGTATCTCAAGAAGTGGTAAGTGAGTTACTTTCACATGGAGTGGAAATACAAGAGTACGCAAAAGTACAAGCATACTTGAAAGGGCTAAGTAAATCAGATATTATCTTATTAGATCCTAAGCGAACTTGTTTCGCCACTTATGATTCAGTTCCACAAGATGTAACTATTTTGGAAGAAATGAATCCTTCTACTATGCTAAAAGCGATAAAGAACGAGGTTGAGATAAATCATCAAAGAAATGCGATGATTAACGATGGGGTTGCTTTGACAAAATTCTTTAAGTGGATTGAAGAAAATGTGGCTTCAGGAACACTAACTGAAATGAATATTGCAGATCATTTAAGAGAACTTAGAGCAGCTCAACCAGGATTCAAAGATATTAGTTTTGATACCATTTCAGGATACAAAGATCACGGTGCTTTACCACATTATAAAGCAGAACCACATAGTAATTATGACTTAAAACCTGAAGGATTGTTATTGGTAGATTCAGGAGGACAATATGAAACAGGAACAACTGATATTACGCGTGTTATTTCTTTAGGGAAGCTTACCCAAGAGGAGAAAGAAGATTATACTGTTGTTTTGAAAGGTACAATTGAAGGATCAATGGCTATATATCCAAAAGGTACAAGAGGATATCAGATAGATGCTATCACAAGACGACCTATATGGGCTACATTGAGAAACTATGGACATGGTACAGGACATGGTGTTGGTTTCTTTTTGAATGTTCACGAGGGACCTCAAGTATTTAACCCAACTGCTACTGATATTCCAGTGGAGGTAGGGATGATTACCTCAATTGAACCAGGATTGTATAGAGAAGGTAAGCACGGAATTAGAATTGAGAACTTAGTTCTCTCGAAAGAGCTTTCTTCAAATCAATTCGGAGATTTTATGGATTTTGAAACTCTTACGATTTGTTATATTGCTACGGATTTAGTTGATAAGTCCCTACTGGAAAGTGCACATATTGATTGGTTAAATAACTACAATCAGTGGGTTTATGATTCATTAGAAAGCAAATTGACTAAAGAAGAAGCTGCTTGGTTGAAAGAAAAAACTAAAGCAATTTAGTAGTTACGATACAAAAAAAGGGCATCCAGTTGGATGCCCTTTTTTTTGTACTTTCTAATTATATCGAATTAGTGTATTCATATTAATATTTGGAATTTTACTAAGCGTTTCAAGTAACTCATTCCAATTTTTAAACCCTGATTTTCTTGCTATTTGTTCCGTATCTATGGAGCTAAACAGCAATAACTCAAGGCTTTTTAAAAGCCTTTCTTTCTTACAGTAATTAATTACTTGATCACCATAGTAGTAAATAAAATCTTTGTTTAGTATATCTAAACTTATCTTGTGTTCCTCAGCTACTTGGTGTGCAGCAATTTCACTGCAATCATCTAATGCTATAAATTCCTGATATACTTCTTCACATGTCGCTTTGTTCAAAGTAGGAGTATAGCTATCTTCTTTATAGGTTATCTCGCCGTTAATTTCTAAACTACAACAGGCTATAGTTACACTTTGCGTGTCGCTATCCACAAAAGCTGTACCTGTGATAAAATATGTAGTATTGTCTATTTCGTATTTACAAGATATTTTTTGATAAGTATCTGCTTGCTTGTTTGTTCTTATCTTATCTAAGTTATCTTGCAAGTATTTCGTAATTAACTTGTGATTTTCCTTGTTCTCCTCATAATTAATGGCGCGGACTAACTCGTTCTTGTGATTATAGGTCAATCCAATATTGTCTAATTTTTCTTCTTGGATGACATAACTATTAAACTGTACATAATCTAAATGATTCATAGAGTGAATAAGAGTATTCGTCATGGAAGAAAAATAAGAAAAATAAAACTGTTCCCATGCTAATCCGTTATTAAATCTCTTAAGGGGAACTTTTTCAAAATGGGAGATGAAGTCATCTACTTTATTGAAAAGTACTTCAAATAATTGTTGTTTCATAAAGTTGTCGTTTGGTTGTTGTAAAGTTTTCACAATGTATATAAAAAAAATATTATATTCAATTATTATCCAACTTTTAATTTATTGATCAGATATAGTGATAAATCGTCAACTTTTGATGTTATAATTTATATAATTCTCATTTTATGAGAATTACGATTCCTTCTTTTTATCGTTTTTTTATATTTTCCCATGATCAAATAAAGAATTATACTATTCAAAGCAGTGATTTTTAGGAATTATCATGTATTATCTGCTTTGAGATCCTATAGTAGCTCTATTAACTGTCTTTTTTGAGGATTTATTATTCTTGGAAATTAGATACCAAATATTCGAATATTTCACTATATTGCTTTCCTACTCAAAAACTATAAAATAAGAATTATGCAACAAAATACACCCTATACGCCTACTAACAAGGTGCGTATAGTTACTGCGGCGGCTTTATTTGATGGCCATGATGCGGCGATTAATATTATGCGTCGTATTATCCAATCAACAGGATGTGAGGTTATTCACTTAGGACATGATAAGAGCGTTGAAGAGGTAGTAAATACAGCTATCCAAGAAGATGCTAATGCGATTGCAATGACTTCATATCAAGGTGGTCATAACGAGTATTTTAAATATATGTATGATCTGTTACAAGAAAAAGGAGCAGGCCATATTCGAATCGTTGGAGGTGGAGGTGGAGTAATTTTGCCTAGTGAGATAAAAGAATTAATGGACTATGGTATTACTCGTTTATATTCTCCAGATGATGGACGAGCTATGGGATTACAAGGCATGATTAACGATATGGTAGAGAAGGCCGATTATCCTACAATGGACTTACAATTACCAGACGGAAAAGATGTCTACCAATCTTTAGCAGATAAAGATGTTACTACGATTTCTCGCTTAATCTCTTTAGCGGAAAATAGGGAAGAAGACTTCTTAAAAATATTTAAATACGATCATGAGAAACATAAGAATACGCCAGTATTAGGTATTACTGGAACGGGTGGAGCAGGTAAATCGTCTATGGTAGATGAATTAGTTCGTCGCTTCTTGATTGACTTCCCTGAAAAGACAGTAGCTTTAGTTTCTGTCGATCCGTCTAAGCGTAAGACAGGTGGAGCACTGTTAGGAGATCGTATCCGTATGAACTCGATTAACAATCCTCGAGTATTTATGCGTTCGTTAGCTACTCGTCAGTCTAACTTAGCGTTATCTCGTTATGTTGAAGAAACACTTCAAGTACTTCAGGCGGCTAATTACGATTTAATTATCCTTGAGACTTCAGGAATTGGGCAGTCAGATACAGAAATTTTAGATCACTCAGATGCCTCTTTGTATATCATGACGCCAGAGTTTGGAGCAGCTACGCAGTTAGAAAAGATTGATATGCTTGACTTCGCAGACATTGTTGCAATCAATAAATTTGATAAACGCGGAGCATTAGATGCAATCAGAGATGTAAAGAAACAATATCAACGCAACCACAACTTATGGGATGTAAACCCAGACGAAATGCCTGTGTTTGGTACAATTGCTTCTCAGTTTAACGATCCAGGTACCAATGCTTTATATAAAGCGATTATGGATAAAGTGGTAGAGAAGACCGGAGCGGACTTAAAGTCTAATTTCGAAATCACAAAAGAGATGAGTGAGAAGGTCTTTGTGATACCACCTAACCGTACACGTTACCTATCTGAAATAGCAGAGAATAACCGTAAATATGACGAAACTGTCCTTTCTCAAAAGGAAGTAGCTCAGAAGTTATATGGTATTTTTAAAACAGTAGAAACAGTAGCTGGTAAATTGCCAGAAATAGATAAATCAGGAATTGTAGAAGAAACAGTAGTTTCTAAAGATGCTGATACACAATTGTTCATCAACCTTCTTTTAAAGGAATTTGACAAGGTGAAGATGAACTTAGATCCTTATAACTGGGAAGTTATTTTGACATGGGATCAAAAAGTTAATAAATACAAGAATCCTGTATATTCTTTCAAAGTGCGTGATAAGGAGATTAAGATTGCTACGCATTCAGAGAGTTTATCACATTTACAGATTCCTAAAATTGCACTGCCTAAGTATGAGGCATGGGGAGATATCTTGCGTTGGTCATTACAAGAGAATGTACCAGGGGAGTTTCCTTTTACTTCAGGACTTTATCCGTTTAAACGCGAGGGAGAAGATCCTACACGTATGTTTGCAGGAGAGGGAGGGCCAGAGCGTACCAATAGACGTTTTCACTATGTGTCTTTAGGCATGCCTGCTAAGCGACTGTCTACTGCATTTGACTCAGTTACGTTATATGGTAATGATCCAGGACACCGACCTGATATTTATGGAAAGATTGGAAATGCAGGAGTTTCTATTTGTTGTTTAGACGACGCGAAGAAGTTGTATTCAGGGTTTAACCTTGCACATGCTTTAACTTCTGTGTCTATGACGATTAATGGACCAGCACCTATGTTATTGGGATTCTTTATGAATGCAGCAATTGATCAACAATGTGAAATCTATATCAAAGAGAATGGATTAGAGGCAGAAGTTGAAGCAAAGATTGAAGCTATTTATAAGAAGAAAGGCGTCGAGAGACCGCGATATAATGGAGAGTTACCAGAAGGGAATGATGGACTAGGACTAATGCTTTTAGGAGTAACAGGTGATCAGGTACTTCCAAAAGAAGTATATGCAGAGATTAAAAAGAATACCTTATCACAAGTGCGTGGTACGGTACAAGCTGATATCTTAAAAGAAGATCAAGCTCAAAATACGTGTATTTTCTCTACGGAGTTTGCTCTTCGTTTAATGGGAGATGTACAAGAGTATTTTATTGAGAAGAATGTGCGTAACTTCTATTCTGTGTCTATCTCAGGATATCACATTGCAGAGGCAGGGGCAAATCCTATAACGCAGTTGGCATTTACATTAGCTAACGGGTTTACGTATGTAGAATATTATCTAAGCAGAGGAATGGATATCAACGCTTTTGGGCCAAACTTATCGTTTTTCTTCTCGAATGGTATTGACCCAGAATATGCTGTGATTGGACGTGTAGCTCGTCGTATTTGGGCAAAAGCACTGAAGAATAAGTATGGAGCTAATGAGCGTGCTCAGATGTTGAAATATCACATTCAGACATCAGGTCGTTCATTGCATGCACAAGAGATAGACTTTAATGATATCCGTACTACACTTCAAGCGTTATATGCTATCTATGACAACTGTAATTCACTTCACACTAACGCGTATGATGAGGCTATTACGACTCCTACGGAAGAATCTGTACGTAGAGCTATGGCAATACAGTTAATCATTAATAAAGAGCTAGGATTGGCTAAAAATGAGAATCCAATACAGGGATCATTTATTATTGAAGAATTAACGGATTTAGTAGAGGCTGCGGTATTAGCAGAATTTGATAGAATTACAGAAAGAGGAGGGGTGTTAGGAGCAATGGAGACAATGTACCAACGTTCTAAAATCCAAGAAGAGTCATTGTACTATGAAACATTAAAACACAATGGTACGTTCCCTATTATTGGAGTAAATACTTTCTTGAGCTCTAAAGGATCTCCAACGGTAGTTCCTGCTGAAGTTATCCGTGCAACAGAAGAGGAGAAACTATTCCAGATCAAGACAAAAAAGAATTTGAATAAGGCTAATGAGGCTTTAGTAAAAGAACAATTAGAGCGTATTCAAGAAGTCGCTATTCAAAATGGCAATATATTCGAAGCATTAATGGATGCTTCTAAAGTCTGTTCGTTAGGTCAGATTACTTCAGCGTTATTTGAAGTAGGAGGACAGTACAGACGTAATATGTAAGATTAATTTCTCGCTTATTTATATAAAGCCTGTGGACTGAATGTTCACAGGCTTTTTTTTTGGTTTTTGGTTAATTGTTTTACCAGTAGAGGCAACCCTTTATGTGTCAAACAGGTTAAGAAAACAGTTAAAAGATGTATTATGTGTCACGGAAGATATTTCGACCTTTACCTTATGTGGATTGTGGAAAGATGATGTGGGTATATATTGCAAACTACGCAGCATCTAGTGTACAAAAAAACGCCCTACTAAAGATCTAGCAGGGCGTTTTAAATATATACTATAAACGATTAGTATTATCTCAATAGAGCTTGTTTTATTTCCAAAGGGAATTCTTTTGGATTAATTGGATAGTTAATATGTCCTCAATATAGATAGAATAGAGTATTACGAGGATTGATGCTCTAAAAAAGACTATATCTGAGTAACATCTTAAAAAATATCATATCCTTATAGTTGATTTTTTTTGCAAACAGTATGTTAAAATTTTGTTTTTACATTAATAATACTTGGTAAGTAAATGGTTTGTGTTTGTAAATGTGGATTATTTTAATGTGTTTAATGTAAAAATAATAGTTGTTTGTTTTATTTAATTGATAAAATAACAAAGATGTGTATCTTGTGCCAAGTAATAAGATTAAAAAAGAATTAAACATAGAACAACCCTAACCTAACTATAACTATAATCAATTGAAAAATTGTATTGTGTAAAAGAGACCTAACCAGTCTCTTTTTTTTTTGATGTAGATAAAGCTTTTTATTCGACCATTCTTTTCAGTAAGGGGGGAACAAAAAAAGGCTATCTCATTAAAAGATAGCCGTTGTATTAAAGTTGTTTATTTGTAAGATACTTATAAGCTGGTGGATTGTGGTGCGTCATGATACTTTCAACTTCATTAAACGTCTTCATATATTCTTTATCCTGGATACCATTAAGAATAATAGGGTTGCTTACCCTGTGGTAATTGGCATTTTGAAGATACTTTGGTTCTTGTAGTTCAGGTAAATCTTTGTGGATTTGTTTAAATATAAAACCACCTAAATACTTGTTGTACTTCTTGACAGATTTTTTAGTAGGGTTTTTAAGCCCTTTGAATATGCCTTGTGCAAACCATCTTTTGGGCCAGCTAATTCCTTTAAACATTTTGGTAGTTTCTTTATCCGAAAAAGGACTAATAGCATTAAAATCACTTAGCATTTGCGTAGTAGGTGGTACTTCAGGTACCCAATCTAAAGTATTGATAACTGTATAACTCCATTGCCTTGTGAGTGCTTCGTATTGATAACTAAAATACAGATTACCTGGTTTAGGTGCAGCGATTGCGTAGGTCTTTATTCTCAGATCTTTTGGAAGCTTGTTATCTTTTTGTTGCTGATATAAATTTGCAGTAAGCAAAATGGCGATTGCAGCCCCTTGACTATGCCCTGAAATAATAATATCCCTATGTCCATGAGAAAGTAAGCTGTCTAATTTCGGTTTGATATCTTGCATCAGATACAAAGAGGCAATAGTCCATCCCGCGTGAACTCCTGCTCGAGAATCTTCTGATAATTTGTAATAGACTGTAGTATTAGCATCTAATTTTATACTGTCTGTACTTGGAATCATTGCCGCGTAGTAGTTGGCCATCCAGCTTAGGCCTTTGTTGACAGAACCTCTAATTGCAATTTCGTGGATTCCCTTTTCATTTTTATACAGTGACCACTTATTAGTTAAGCCTATATCATTTGATGAGTAAATCCTTTCGTAATTCGTTAGATCATTTAAAGAGTCTTTGGGATATGCTTTGTGTAGGTCAGTAGCTAATTCAATACTGTTGAGTATCTCTTGTTTATCGTATTTGGGGCTTAGCAGCTGTGCATTGCAAAAATGACTTAGACTTAGAAGTGAAATTATAAGTGCTGATAACTTTTTCATTTATAGTATTTTGTAGTAAATTTATAGAAATAACCTTATTCGAATGACAAATTTACTTCTTATAATGGAGTAAAGGGAATAAAATTTGATTGGGAATTAAACAAAAATCTATATTATGGCACACAGAAGTATTTTAAAACACATTAAGAGCAATGTGAAACATTGGTATATACCAGTTATCTTGGGTATATTTTTTATGATAGGTGGGTTCTTTATTTTCTCCACTCCATTAGCATCTTTTATTACGTTAACTTGGCTATTTGCCTTTTTGTTCTTAGTTTCAGGGATATCAGAAATTATTTTTGCCTTAGTCAATAGGAATGAACTTGAAAACTTCGGATGGTTGTTATTCGGAGGTGTGATAGATACTATTTTAGGGTTAATACTTCTTAACTCGATGGAGTTATCAATGGCTATCCTGCCGATCTATATTGGAATTATCTTAATGTTCCGTTCATTTAGAGGAATGGCTGTATCATTTGAATTAAAGGAATACGGAGCAAAGAATTGGTTCGGTATTTTCATTCTTGCATTAATTGGTCTTATCTTCTCTGTGATGATGGTTGCTAACTTTACTTTTGGAGCATTTACTATTGTGTATTGGACGGCCTTTACTTTTATCTTCTTGGGGGTATCAAGCTTAGTATATGGTTTTCAATTGAGAAGCTTAAAAAAGCACGCTGGGCGAATTAGCGAAGATTTAGCAAAACGCTATGAAGAAATTCAAGAAGAGATAAATAGAGCGATTCACAAGGAGTAATCTTAAATTTATACTAAGGTAATAGTGATTAATACTAAAAAGGTAGTACATTACGTTTTATTATTTTAATGTAGAGTTATTATGAAAAAGTTTTTTGGTATTGCACTATTAATCATTGGAGGAGTAGTTGCAGCAAGTTGTACTGGTTCAGACGGACCACAAGGACCTCCGGGGCCTCCAGGACCTCCGGGATCTGGTAATGGTAATGGTAATGGCAATGGTATTATTGCAGTGTATGAAAAGTTTGATGTTAATTTTGTACAGAATAAAGAGGTGCCAAATCAAAGTAATGAGTATAGAATTGAACACCCTATTGATTTAGGATTAGGAGATGCTGTATTTGTATACTTTTTAGATGGTGTTGATAAGGATGCACCTATATGGACGCCTTTACCAAGAGAGTATAACGATATCGTGCTAAACATTAATGGAAAAGAGGAAAAATCAAGTATCAAGTACTTTTATAACTTTGGTCCTTTTAATGTTGATTTATTTGCAAGAGGAAATCACGATTTAGTAAATTACGATAAGGTAGGACAAATAAGTTTTACCAAAGGACTTGTGTTTAGACTGGTTTATATTCAGGCAGATGACCCGAAAGAAATTAAGTCAGCTAATAATGTTGTGCCATCTAAGCGAGTAAGCTACGATGAGTTAGTAAAGAAATACAACTTTAAAGAAGAAGATGTAATTAAGCTTTAATTACAATTCAACATAGTAAGAGAAGGAGAAGCTAATTTAGCTTCTCTTTTTTTATTTCTGCCCTTTTTACTTTCGAGTTAAGTCGCACTATCCCTAAGTATTAAAACAAAGGGAGAATACAGGGTTAATTAAGCTGTACGAGGCTATAATTGGTTTGCTATATTTTGACTTTGACCAGGGGGTGGTAGGTTGTAAAGATTATTTTTTACATGATTGAGTAAAAAAACAAGGGGGTGTTGGTTGTTTTTTTGAACTTTTTCATACATTTGCATCACTAATAGAGGGGGGGGCCTTCTGAAAAACAATAATTATGTCAACATTTCGTTTTCGAGCAATTGAGAAAGCAGCGTCAAGAGAACCTGTTAAAGTAGAGGAGCTGGGTAGAAAATCATTAATTTTTGGTGACAATGTTTTTAATGATAAGTCTATGCGTCAATTTTTAACTCCTGAAGCTTATCAGGCAGTAAAGAATGCCCAGTTAGGGATTAAAATTGATAGAAGGTTAGCCGATTACATTGCTTTAGGTATGAAGGAATGGGCCTTATCAAAAGGAGTAACACACTACACTCACTGGTTTCAACCATTAACTGGTACTACAGCAGAGAAGCACGATGCCTTTTTTGAAACGCAATTCGATGGCGATCCTGTTGAAAAGTTTAACGGTAGCCAATTAGTACAACAAGAACCAGATGCATCGAGTTTTCCAAACGGTGGTATTCGAAATACTTTTGAAGCAAGAGGTTATACTGCATGGGATCCAACCTCTCCAGCATTTATATTTGGCTCTACTTTGTGTATCCCAACTGTATTTATTGCCTATACTGGTGAAGCCTTAGACAATAAAACACCTCTTTTAAAAGCTATTAATGCTATCGATGATGCAGCTACAGAAATAGCAAAGTTATTTGATAAAAATGTCAAAAAAGTAATACCTACTTTAGGATGGGAGCAAGAGTATTTCCTTGTGGATTCTGCTTTAGCAGAGTCAAGACCCGATATCTTAACTACTGGAAGAACACTTTTGGGGCACACTGCTGCAAAAGGACAACAGCTTGATGATCACTATTTTGGTTCTATTCCGACTCGTGTGTTGAATTATATGCACGATTTAGAGAACAACTGTATATTGTTGGGGATTCCAGTTAAAACAAGACACAATGAAGTAGCTCCGAATCAGTTTGAGTTGGCTCCAATCTTTGAGGAGACAAACTTAGCTGTGGATCACAACTCTTTGTTAATGGATGTAATGAAAAAAGTGGCTGAGCGTCATCACTTTAAAGTGTTGTTCCATGAAAAGCCTTTCAAAGGGGTGAATGGATCTGGTAAGCACAACAACTGGTCTTTAGCAACTGATACGGGAGTAAACCTATTAAGTCCCAGTAAGACACCGAAGAGCAATCTACAATTCTTAACTTTCTTTATCAATACGATTAAAGCTGTAAATGAGAATGAAGAGTTATTGCGTTCGGCAATCGCCTCAGCAAGTAATGATCATCGATTAGGTGCTAATGAAGCTCCACCTGCTATCATGTCTGTATTCATTGGACAGCAGTTGACAAAAGTGTTAGAGGAGTTGAAAGAGGTAACCGATGGAAAACTATCTCCTGAAGAAAAGACTGATTTAAAACTCAACGTAGTTGGGAAAATTCCAGATGTGCTACTTGACAATACCGATAGAAATAGAACTTCTCCATTTGCCTTTACAGGTAATAAGTTTGAGTTTAGAGCTGTAGGTTCAACTGCCAATTGTGCTGGACCAATGACTGTACTAAACACGATTGTTGCAAAACAATTAAGAGCATTTAAAGCACAGGTAGATCAGTTAATGGGCGAAGACGGTCTAAAAAGAGATGAAGCAATCTTTAATGTATTGCGTGAATACATCAAAGAGAGTGAGCGTATTTTGTTTGAAGGAGATGGATATAGTGAGGACTGGGAGAAAGAAGCTGCAAAGAGAGGTCTAAGTAATAATAAGACAACTCCAAAAGCATTGAAAATCAAAAAGTCTGAAGCGACAATTTCTCTGTTTGAAGAAATGAATGTAATGACGAGAAAAGAAGTATTAGCTCGCTACGAAATAGAATTAGAAGAATACGTAAAGAGAATCCAAATAGAAGGACGTGTTTTAGGTGATATTGCAAGAAATCACGTAATCCCAACTGCTATTCGCTATCAAAACCTTGTTATAGACAATGTAAAAGGGCTTAAAGAAATATTTGGAGAAGAAGACTTTAGCAATATTGCAAGTGAACAACTACAAATCATCAGAAAGATTAGTTACCACATTGCAGAGATTAACGCAAAAGTTACTGAGATGACTAATGCGAGAAAGAAAGCAAATCTCATAGAAGACATTGAAGAACAAGCACACGTATACTGTGAAGAGGTTAAGCCATATTTTGATATTATCAGATATCACAGTGATAAGTTAGAGATGAAAGTGGACAATGAATTGTGGACATTAACTAAGTATCGTGAATTGTTATTCACTAATTAAGAGCATTTAAAAATCGCTATACAACACAACACTTACTGGAAAAGGTCTTATCAATTTGATAAGACCTTTTTTATTGTAGTTGTACCATTAACTACCACATAGATTATCATATGTGAGATTTATATTAAAACAAACAAATAAAAAAAGGAGACCAACAAAAATGTCAATCTCCTCTTTCAAACTAGCTACTTAAATAAAATAATGTTATTGTTTTTCTTTATTCTTATATGCCCAGTAGAATATTAAAGGCAATACTGTAAATGATAAAATCATACATACAATAAGTCCACCAACAATCATAATTGCCAAGGGCTTTTGTATCTCAGATCCCATGCCATGAGATAGTGCTGCAGGAAGTAATCCCATAGATCCCATCAAGGCAATCATAATTACAGGTCTGATTCTACTTTTGACCCCATCTTTAATAGCGTCAATTAGCTCCATTTGTTTGCGCATATTTTCTCTCATGACACCAATAAGGACTATACCGTCAATCGTCGCCACACCAAATAGGATAATGAATCCAATACCAGCAGAGATTCCAAATATTGTTCCTGTCATCCATAGGGATAAGAAACCTCCTATAAAGGCAAATGGAATTGTGATGGAGGCAATGGCAGTATCCTTAAAATTGCCAAAGTTGAAGTACAACAAGAATAAAATCAATACAAGAGATACAGGAACGACTAACATCAATTGATTTGCCGCTCTTTCTTTACTTTCAAATTCACCTGCCCATTCGATTTTATTTGATTTAGGCAAGTGTACATTGGCTTCTACTTTTTGTTTTGCCTCTGCTATTGTACTTCCAAGATCTCTACCTTCTATACTAAAGCCAACCCCAATATAGCGACTTGACCCTTCTCGGTAAATAAAAGCAGGACCCGTATGATAATCAATTGTTGCTATTTCCTTCAAGGGAACTTGTTTACCATCTAAGGATGGAATAAGGATATCTCCAATTTTCTCCGCTGAATCACGATAGTTTTTATCGAATCGCAAAACCACATCAAACATTCTCTCATCTTCATAAAAAGTAGTAGCTGCCTGTCCACCGATAGTCATAGCTATCACTGCTTGTGCATCGGCAGTAGTAACGGCGTATTTTGCCATCTTGTGATCGTGAAGAGAAATTCTCAATTCTGGTAATCCGATATTCTTAAAGATATTTAAGTCAGTAACACCTGGTACGTCTTTTATGCTCTTAGCTACCTGATTAGCATAATCTTCCAGTTCAAATAAGTCATTGCCAAATATCTTGATAACCAAAGAACTCTTAACTCCTGCAACATATTCCTCAACGTTATCTTGAATAGGTTGACTGAACCCAAAGTTAATACCTGGGTATTTTTCAAGTGCAACGCGCATTTCTTCTAATAATTCATCCTTGGAAATACTTCTATTCCATTGGCTCTCTGGTTTGAGTTCGGTGTGAAATTCAATATTAAAAAATCCTGTTGGATCAGTACCATCATTAGGGCGACCGGTTTGAGTAAGAACAAACTTAACTTCGTCAAACTCGCGTAGTATACCTTTCATTTCTTTGGTTAATCGAACAGATTCATCAAGATTAATACTACTTGGGAGAGTAGCACGCACATAAATCGCCCCTTCATTTAACTTCGGTAAGAACTCTGATCCATAGTAGTGAAAGCGCACGCCGCAAATCACTAATAGTACTGTAAATAAGCTGAAGGTTACTCTCTTGTTTTTAAAAGCTACCTCAAACATTTTGTATATATTCTTTTTAAAGAAACGAGAGATCATATTTTCCTTTTCTTCAATATTCTTTGTCAAAAGAATTTTACACATTGCAGGAACATAGGTTAAACTCAGAATCAGTGATCCTAATAAGGCATATCCCAATGTAAAGGCGAGTGGAGAGAACATTTTACCCTCTACTTTTTGGAAAGAAAATATTGGCATTAAAGCAACAATCAAGATTAAAAGCGCAAAGAATATATATCCAGCTACGCTTCCTGCACTTTTCTTAATAGTACCTAATTTGGACATCTTATTGAATCGCTGCATGCCCACCATACTTGCTTTTTTCTCTAATCCTACAAATACGTGCTCCACAATTACTAAAGTACCTTCCAGTAATAATCCAAAGTCTAAAGCTCCCATCGAGATAAGGTTTGCAGGGAGTCCTTGTATTTTTAGCATTATGATAGCGAATAAAAAGGCAAGGGGAATTACTGAAGCTACTATAAAAGTTGTGCGCCAGTTGTACAAGAAAATAAATACGATGATAGAAACAAGTATAACTCCCTCTACCAAGTTCTTAGTTACTGTGTGAACTGTTGTATTAACTAAATCAGTACGGTCTATGATAGGCTCTATTTTTACATTCTTAGGTAGAATGCGCTCGTTGAGTTCTTCTATTTTATCTTTCAAACCAGTAATCACTTCACTTGGATTCTCTCCGCGTAGCATAACTACAATCCCTTGTACCACATCGTCCTCATCTTGAAAGCCTACTTGTCCTAATCTTGGTTTGGCACTGATACTCACATTAGCAACGTGTTTGACTAATATAGGTGTATTTCCCTTTACTTCGATAAGGATATTTTCTATATCCTCCACGTTATCTAATAAGCCAACCCCTCTAACAACATAAGCCTGATCGCCGCGTTGAATCACATCTCCACCTACATTTATATTGCTTTTCTCAACGGCCTCATATACATCTAATGGCGAAAGATCATAGTTAACCAATTCAGTTGGGTTAATCTGAATCTCATATATTTTTTCTTCCCCACCAAAGCTCACAATATCAGCAACACCAGGAACAGAAAGTAATTCGCGTTCAATTACCCAATCTTGAATTGACGTAACTTCTTTGATCGGCAAGTCACTTTTGATAATGTATCTAAAAATTTCGCCAGTTGCCCCTGAAGGAGGTTCTATTTCAAAGTCTGCACCCTCAGGCAGATTAACATTGCCCATTCGATTTGATGCATATTGTTGCGCATAGAAATCGTCTATTTCATCATTGAATAAAACGGTCACTACAGACAATCCAAATAAGGAGATAGAGCGTACCTCTGCTTTATTTGGTATGGTATTCATCTCTTTCGAGATAGGTAGAGTGACGAATTTTTCTATTTCTTCAGCACTTCTTCCTGGCCATTGCGTAATAATACGTGCTCTGGTATTAGTCACATCAGGAAATGCCTCAATAGGAGTGTGTATATAACTATAGATTCCTCCAAAAAGCAAGATTAAAACCCCAAAAAGGACGATAAAAGTGTTTTTAAGAGAAAATGAAACTATATTTCTAACAAATTTTTGCATGTTTTCTTCTACTTTATAGTTTGTTTGTTAATTGCTCATAGATCAATAATTCATTTGTAGTAATGACTTGGTCGTTTTCATCTATGTTAGCATTGACATAAGTATATATATTATTCTTGGCGATAGGAGATATACTTCTTATTTCCTGATGACAGTCGTCTTTATAGACTACCACATAGTTTTGATTATTATCGAATATGATCGCGTTATTTGGGATAGCAAGAGCATTTCCTTGATTGTCGTCTAATTGAATAATCACATCAGCTGCCATACCAGGTTTTAGTTTCATTTCGGTATTATTCATGGTTACTTGCGCTTTCAAGACGCGTTCTTCACTATCAAAAACTTGTGAAACTAACGAAATTGTCCCTGCAAAGTATTCATCAGGATAGGCAAGTGTACTTACTTGTACCTTTAAGTCTTTCTTGATGTGTCTCATACTCGTCGCATAGACGTTGATCATTACCCATACATCACTTAGATCTGCTACTGTAAACAAAGCTTCTTCTCCAGCAGAAACAGTTGAGCCATTGGCAATATCTTTGCTGACAATGTATCCAGTTATAGGCGACTTGATTAAAAAAGAACCTGTTGAAGCATTAGCTTCATATCGATTTAAATTCGATCTGGTAGCTTTGACTTTGGCTTCCAAAACGCTTACTTCACTTTGAGCTTCAATTAACTCTTTCTGAGAGGAGATGCCGTCTTCATACATTTGCATTGTCGATTCTAATTCTCTTTTAGCCAGTAGTAAATCTCTTTCACTTGACTTAAGGTCATCTTGTAACTCGCTCAGATCGGTACTGTTTATTTCTGCTAATATTTGTCCTTTCTTTACGTAATCTCCAATAGAGAAGTTAACATGGGTAATAACGCCGTCAACAAGACTGATATAAGGAACAGTTTTGTCTTTGTTATAGTCAATAGTTCCGTTTAAGGTAATTGATCTTTCGATAGGACGATTAACAACTTTCTCTATTTTTAGACCTTCTTTGACTTCAGCTGGAACGCAATAAGGTTTGTCTAGAATCTCTGATACTGATTGTTCTTTCTTACAAGAACTCAAACTTATGGCAGTAAGAAGAAATAGGGGATATATATATTTGTGCATGATTGTATCTTTTTAGTTTATTATAATTCTTTTCCTATAGTGTATTGAAGAACTTCGAAGTAATCAATAACATCTTTCTTCGTTTCTAAAATAAGGTTTTTGTTATCTAAATAAGCTTCTACAAAATCTAAGTATTCTATTAGGCTTACATTTCTCTTTTCAAAATTTCTAAAATAAGCCTCGATAATCTTATCTAATTGGACTTCGTAATCTTTGTCAATTTCCTGGTACAGACTCAAAGCGTTGTTATAATTTCTAAAAGCCTCAATAATCTCATTGGTTATCTCGTTTACCTTGGATTGCGTTTCTAATTTTGTCTTTTCTATTTCGAGTTTAGCTTCTTTAATTCCTCCTTTATTTCTATTGAATATTGGCAAGTCAAAAGAAAGGCCTAATCCCACAAAATCTCTCATGATATTACCTCCTCGATCATAGTCAATTGCCACTGTGAAATCAGGTACTCTTTCTGCTTTTTCAATCTCTAATCGCTTGATAGATTGCTTTTCTAAATTTCTACTTAACAACACATCTGGTCTAAGTTCCATAGCGTCAATTACCCAATCTTGTAATTGCATTTCAGAGACTTCTTTGACAGGTAAACTAAGTTCTTCACTGATCTGAATGGTCAAGTTTTCACTTATGCTAATGAAGTTTTTTAGTTCTTTGAGTGTTTCTTCATAGTCTTTCTTCAATTCGAAGTATTCCTTTTTTAATTGAAGTTCAGCAGCTTTTAGTCGCATATACTCAGCTTGACTGATATTGCCGTGATTTAACTGAGTAGCATAAGCTTTATTAAGGCTTTTAGTTTTGTCAATTTGCTGATTGTATATATTTAATTGTTTTTGTAGCAATTGCAATTGACTGATGTTTTTTCTCAACTCCAGCTTAGCTTCACGTAGGATACTTTCAAACTCTTTTTCCTTTTCTTCAATGGTTAGTTTTTGCAAGGCGATGTTCTTGCGTCTTTTTCCAGCTGTTTGAATTTCTTGCTCTAAGTGAAGTGAGATTTGTTGCGCTTCCCCCCAGTTTTTAAATATGATAGGTTGTTCTTCTATATCTGTTGTCTTCCAGAGGTTGACTTCCGAAATTTCAAAAGTAGGGTTAGGCCATAATCTGGCTTGTATTAATTGGGCTTCTGCTTGTGAAATTTCAAGTCGCTGTGCCAATAAATCTAAATTCTGTTCTAAAAACTTAGCTTCTAATTCTTCTCTTGTCAAGCTAATTACTTGCTCTTGGCTATAACCTATAACAATAGGTGCTATGCAAGCCACGATGTAAAGATACTTTTTAAGCATTTTCTGTGATTTTAACAATTTCAAAAGTATGTTATTCTGATTATAAGCAGATTTGATTCAGATTAAAGCTCTATTAATGTTACATTAGAATTTGATTAGAGTTTTTTCTTCTCATTTCTCTATTATAGTCTTACAACTTTTATTCCAAAGTTTGGAAAGTGTGAATTAGTACTATTTACTGTGTAGTCTGCACAGAATGTATAGCTTATATTTTAACAATTACATACTCATTTGCAACTTCAAGAGTTGAGTATAACTTCACACAATTATTGATTAAACTGCATAAATACATAGTATGAGAAATTGAAAAAAAATATTCTTTTTTGTAACTTGTTGAATAACAAAAAAATAGATTGTTTTTGTTATTCACATATAGTGTCATGATTTAAAAAAAAGGTACAAACAAATCATGTGGAAAGTGTTTTGGCAAAATAATTGTATAGAAGTGCGCATAAAATGAATCAAGTAAAATGATTTTAAGCCCAATATTGATATTAAGAGTTTATCCTTATTGGTTAATCTTTATTAATTAAATGTTAAATTAGGTTATTTTGATGCAAAATATAAATTTCACATATTGTCTGTTTTATAGATCATAATATGTATATATAAGAATAAAAAAGGTTATTTATTTTGTAATTAACTGTATTTTGGTGGTTTTTTATGTTGTAATAGTATTAATTAACATAAAAGGCTTTGATTGTTGTAATTGCAATTGAATAAATGCGAACTATCTTTGTAATGTGATAAGGCAAAATAGTGACTAAAAAAGTCATTATGTCTTATAAAAAATTGAAATAGAAAAAGAAAGAAAAATTAAAAATTGTTAGAAATGCAAAATGCTACTGCAGTAATTAAGAGATTGAAAAAGATGCTAGGCATCAAGACAGATCTAGAATTATCGAACATTTTAAATGTTAAACCCAATACTATATCTTCTTGGAAAAAGAGAGATAGTTTACAATACGATAGTATTATCGCTTTGTGTAAAGAGCACAAGATAGATTTGAATGAATTATTCTTTACAGATTCATCGACTATTTACAACAGCAATTACCAAAAGAGAAAAGTCAAGATGATTTCAGCAGATCATCATTTTGAGTATTTCTTAGATCCTGAAAAAACGTTGGCTTCTGCTCCAAGTTTTATTTTTCCAACAACGGAAGAAGTAGATACCGCTTTTCAAGTAGCTACAGAGAATATGTATCCTACGATAAAAGTAAGTTCATACGTAATCACTAAGCGAATTGAGCTTAGAGATATCCACCCTTGGCATTTGTATTTATTTACACTGGAGGGAAGGGGAATAATGATCTATCGTTTTAAACGTCAGATTGAGGATAACAAATTGCTTTTCATTAGTGATAATACAAACTTCGAAAACTTAGAAGTAAGTCCTGAAGATATCAGAGAGATATTCTGCGTCAGAGGTTCGTTTTTACCTAACTTTAAAAATATTGGGGATTAACTTTATTAAAAAACGTTTATTATTTAGAAAGATTAGTACAGTGTGTACTAATCTTTTTATTTTTGTCCACCTAATATTTTGAATCATGATTAGTAATTTGAGTAGTGATTGGCAAGATAAACTACAGAGCGAGTTTAATCAACCCTATTTTTCAGTTTTGACAAAATTTGTAGAACATGAGTATAAAGAAAAAACTATCTTTCCACCACAAGACTTGATCTATAATGCTTTGAACTTGACGAGCTTTGAAGACGTAAAGGTTGTTATCTTGGGGCAAGATCCTTATCATGGGCTGTTTCAAGCCAATGGGTTGTCTTTTGCTGTGAATAAAGGGGTAAAAATTCCTCCAAGTCTGGTGAATATTTACAAAGAGTTACAAGATGATTTAGGTATTAATAACAAACAAAATGGAGATTTAACCCCTTGGGCAAAACAAGGAGTCTTGTTGCTTAATGCTACTTTGACCGTGGAGCAAAAAAAAGCAGGTTCTCATCAAAAGAAAGGCTGGGAGATCTTTACAGATGCGATCATAAAGCTTATTGCTGAGCAGCGCGAACACGTTGTTTTTATTTTATGGGGGAGTTATGCTCAGAAAAAGGGGAAGGCAATTGATCGAAATAAACATTTAGTGATCGAGACTGCTCACCCTTCACCATTATCAGTTTACCGAGGATTTTATGGAAGTAAGCCATTTTCTAAAACCAACGCTTACTTGAGTGCGAAAGGTTTAAAAGAGATTGATTGGCAAGTGTAAGTTATTCTCACAATGTCGATAAGATGAAATAGGGAATACTATACTGTATTGCTTAGAGAACTTAGGGTTAATTCCAATGAACTAAAAGAGCATAGGATAAAAAATAAAAACGGGGAACTTTTTAAAGTTCCCCGTTTTATATTATAGACCTGTTTTGTTTGCTTACAGGTTTCTTCTCTTCATTTCAGTTTTAATAAGGTCTAACTCTCTGTTAGTTTGACCAGCAACAGAAGTATTTTCTTCAGCTCTTCTGATTAAGTAAGGTATTACATCTCGAACAGGTCCAAATGGCAAATATTTAGCAACATTGTAATTAGCTTTTGCTAAGTTGAAGCTAATATTGTCGCTCATTCCGTATAATTGTCCAAAATACATTCTCTTATCACTGTGTGCTATATTATGTTGCTCCATTAATTGCATCATTAAGTAAGAGCTTTTCTCGTTGTGTGTTCCAGCGAATAAAGCCATGCAATCCATATTTTCAAGCATAAAAGTCACAGCAGCATCATAGTTGATGTCTGTAGCAGCTTTGTCAACGCAAATAGGTGATTTGTATCCTTTTTGTGCAGCACGCTCTCTTTCAATCTCCATATAAGCCCCTCTTACAACTTTCATCCCAATGTGGAAGCCTTCTGCTTTTGCGATTTGGTGCAAGTCTTTAAGGTATTGCAAACGATCCCAACGGTATAACTGTGCTGTATTATATATATATGCTTTTTCAGTATTGTACTTGCGCATCATGTCTAAAACAATCTCATCCGCAGCATCCTGCATCCAGCTGTGTTCTGCATCGATTAAAAGTAAAACTTTTCTCTCAGCTGCATATTGACATGCCACGTTAAAACGGTAAACAATGCGTTCCCATTCTTTTGCTTCTTCTGCTGTAAACTCTTTCTTTTCACCTTTTTTTACAAACATATCAAAACGACCAAAACCAGTTGGTTTGAATACGGCAAATGGAATAGAATCTGGCCTTTCTTGTGCAAATTGAATTGTCTTTAAAGTCATGTTTAAAGCCACGTCAAATTGTTCTTCTGTTTCTTTTCCTTCCACAGAGTAATCTAAAACGGAAGCCACTTTTCCTTGAGAATACATTCTGTCAACTACTGATAAACAATCATCTTCACTGATTCCTCCACAGAAGTGGTCGAAAACAGTTGAACGAATTAATCCTGTTACTGGTAGGTGTGTTTTAATAGCAAAATTTGCCAGAGCAGATCCCATTTTTACTAAAGTGGGTTTGCTGATCATATTAAAAAGAAAGTGCGCTCTTTTTAATTCTTTATTATTTTTAAGTGCAAAAGCAACTTCTGTATTGTTAAATAAATTTTCCATTATAAAAAGTAAATTCGTTAGGCAAATATAAATACTCTTTTAGTAATATTTTAATAGTTTTCAGTATTTATATTACTAATCATGTATTTACTTCAGGCTAATTTTAGTCTTGTCATTTATGTGCTACTCACTGATTGTTTAAACTATTTGAGTTTAAATACTTTAGTTTTTTCTATCGTGTTTTGGTTAGGGATGACTTTGACATTCTTGATCGAGATAAGAGCAGTTGTCGTTGAGAGTACTTAGTTGTTTACTATTATTAGTTAGAATAGAAATTTCCTCTTATAAAGTCCTTTTTGAACAGGTGTTTCTAATCTATATTTACCAAATCCGCAATGATTACAAAAAAGGAATAAATAAACACAAAATAGCACAATTAGATAGGTTGTTTATTGAGCGAGCTTCCCTTTAAAGCCTTATAAATAAAGGGGTGGCTATTTTTTGCTGCATATAATCAATGTCATTTGTTCGGATATTGCTCGGATCAAGTACGGTTTTTACTGGGTTTAGCGCCAATTATCGCAACTAACCCCGACTAAAGCCCGAACAAACTTGGAAGAATAGCTTTTTAAGTATCTGTAAATAGCGATTGGTTATCGTCAAGTAAACAGGTTTAATAGTTGTTTATATCGAGGAGCTTGACTTATTTACAAACTACTTTGGAAAAGGCGTATTTCTCAAAGTTGGTTTAAGCTTTGTTTTGTTTGAAAAGAGAAAGTGTAAAAATCGAGACGTTAGATGAATTAATGTTTAGGGATCTCTGATTGCATTAGATTTACGAAAGGGAATTCTTTTCTAATTTATCTAAAGATATATTTGGTCGAATATCTTTAAAAGCCAACTTTTTTTAACAATAAAAGATGTTTTGAAATTTGATTTGTGGTAAATCGTTAAAAAAGATTTTAAGCGGGCATATTTCAAATATTTATACTTTATTTTGTGTTGAATAAAAACAGTAGCATGGAAAACATAAAAACAGAACATTACGACATCTTATTTGGACAAGAAGCATATGGACAATTGGGGACATATCTAAATAACAATGGTTATAGCAAGCTTTTTATCTTGACAGATTCAAATTGTTACGAACATTGTTTGCCTTATTTCTTAAGTAATTTGCCAACCGAAGTGCCATTTGAAATCATCGAAGTTGAGCCAGGAGAAGAAAACAAGGTATTGGATACTTGTGCAGGTGTGATACAGACTATGTTAGAGTTAGCAGGAGATCGCAAGAGTATTTTAATTACTGTAGGAGGAGGTGTAATCACGGATATGGGCGGATTCATTGCATCTGTTTTTATGAGGGGGATTGATTTTATCAATATACCAACATCGTTGCTTGCTATGGTTGATGCTTCTGTAGGAGGAAAAACAGGAGTAGATCTAAATGGTATTAAAAACTGTATAGGTGTTTTTGCTATGCCTAAAATGCTAATTATCGATGTAAATTACTTAGAGACTTTAGAGGCGAGGCAAATTAAAGCAGGATATGCTGAAATGCTAAAACACGGCTTGATATTTGATGCTAATTATTACAATTATTTGAAGGATATAGCAAATGTTGATTTTGGTGATTTACAGGCACTTATTCATCATTCAGTTGTAATCAAAAATACGGTTGTGACACAAGATCCTAAAGAACAAGGGTTGAGAAAGATATTGAATTTTGGACATACGGTAGGTCATGCAGTGGAGAGTTATTTTTTGACTAATGAAAGTAAACAGACACTACTACACGGCGAAGCTGTAGCTTTGGGAATGGTTGTAGAGGCTTTTATTTCAAAAGAGTTAGCCCAATTATATGAACAAGACTACTTGAATATTAAACACGCGATTCAAAGCATCTATGGGGTGGTTGATTTGTCAGAAGACGACATCCTAAATTCGCTGGAATGGTTGAAGTTTGATAAAAAGAACTACAGTGGAAATATACGCTGTGTCTTATTAAATAAAATAGGGGAGTCTGTCTATGATATTGAGGTAAGTAAGGAGTTGATAATTAGTGGGTTAAATTCATATTTGAATTAAGATTCAAAAACAATCACTTTTTGCTTTTTCATTGCAATATTTTGTTACATTTGCGCTCGTGAAAATAGATGTTTTATATATTAGATTCTGTGTGTCTGCAAGGCACAAAGTAAGGCGTTTTGTCAAAAGGCAAAAGGCCAATTATGTATTTGGCATTATCAAGTATTCTAAGCAGGCACTTAATTCGTTTAGATTTAGAGATAAGTTGCCGATAGTATTTGCTAATATTAGAGTTTGAAAATCGATTAAGTTAGAAGCCAGATTTCGCTCAAAGTAATTAGTAATTATTATCTTTATATTTTAATGATTATAATTGCTGCGTGATCGGAGTTAATTGAGAAAGAATTTTTTTAACCTTTATTAAAAGAAAAGACATGAACACAAAATATGTTGACTTAATCAACCAAACTTTTTACTTTCCACAAGAAGAATTCAAATTAAACAAAGATAACCTTCAGTTTCACAATATTGATTTATTAGGACTCGTTGAAAAATACGGTACTCCATTGAAATTTACTTATTTACCTAAAATCTCTGAAAACATTAGCAATGTAAAGACGATCTTTAGAAAAGCAATGGAGAAGAATAAGTATAAAGCAAATTACTATTACTGTTATTGTACAAAGAGTTCTCACTTCTCTTATGTATTAAACGAAGCGTTTAAGAATGATATTCATGTAGAGACTTCTTCTGCTTTTGACGTTAATATTGTTGAAAACTTATTGGAAACAGGTAAGATTAACAAAGATACTTATGTGTTGTGTAATGGGTTTAAACGCGCGCAGTATATTGATAATATTGCCAATTTAATCAATAATAAACACGAGAATACTATTCCTATTATTGATAACTACGAAGAATTAGATCTATTACAAGAGCAAATCAATAAGAAGTTTAAGATTGGTATCCGTATCGCGTCTGAGGAGTCACCTAAGTTTGAGTTCTATACATCGCGTTTAGGGATTGGATATAAGAGTATCTTACCTTTTTACAGAAAGCAAATAGCTGAGAATCCAAATGTAGAGCTTAAAATGCTTCACTTCTTTATCAATACGGGTATTAGAGATACGGCGTACTATTGGAACGAATTAGTGAAATGTCTAAAAGTTTACATTACTTTAAAGAAAGAATGTCCTACATTAGATAGTTTGAATATCGGTGGAGGTTTTCCGATTAAAGATTCTTTGGCATTTGAGTTTGATTACCAATATATGGTAGATGAGATTATCAATCAAATTAAGATTGTGTGTGATGAAGCTGAAGTGCCTGTACCGAACATCTTTACAGAGTTTGGTTCATACACAGTAGGAGAAAGTGGAGGAGCAATCTATGAGATCTTATATCAAAAACAGCAAAATGACAGAGAGAAGTGGAATATGATTGATTCTTCATTCATTACTACTTTACCTGATTCATGGGCGATTAACAAGCGTTTTATCATGTTGCCAATCAACAGATGGAATGATACTTATGAGCGTATTTTGTTGGGTGGATTGACTTGTGATAGCGATGATTACTACAATTCTGAGCAAAACTTGAACGCTATTTACTTGCCTAAGTACAATAAAGAAAAACCATTGTATATTGGTTTCTTTAATACAGGAGCTTATCAAGATCAAATTGGAGGATTTGGTGGTATTCACCACTGTTTGATTCCACAACCAAAACACATCTTAATTGACAAAGATGAGAATGGAATTATCGCAACAGAATTGTTCTCAGAACAACAGACAGCAGAGCAAGTGTTGAATATCTTGGGGTATAACAAATAAGAATTAAAATAAATATTAATATATAAAAGTAATAATAAAATGAGTAAAGGACCAATTAGTCAGTTTATTGAGCATAACTACAGACACTTTAATGCAGCAGCTTTAGTAGATGCAGCAAAAGGGTATGAAGCACACTTAAACGCAGGAGGTAAAATGTTAATCTCTATGGGAGGTGCTATGAGTACTGCAGAGTTAGGGATTTCTTTAGCAGAAATGATTCGTCAAGATAAAGTACATATCATTTCTTGTACAGGAGCTAACTTAGAAGAGGACGTGATGAACTTGGTTGCTCACTCTCACTACAAAAGAGTTCCAAACTATAGAGATTTGACTCCAGAGCAAGAGAGAGAGTTATTAGATAACCACTATAACCGTGTGACAGACACATGTATTCCTGAAGAAGAGGCATTCCGTCGTTTACAAAAACACTTGGAAGACGTATGGCATGCAGCTGAAGCTGAAGGAAAACGCTATTTCCCACACGAATATTTATACCAATTAGTAAACTCTGGTGTATTAGAGCAATACTATGAGATCGATCCTAAACACTCTTGGATTATCGCTGCGGCTGAGAAAAATATTCCAATCGTATGTCCAGGATGGGAAGATTCAACTTGTGGTAACATCTTTACATCTAATGTAATCAAAGGAAAACTAAATGTACACACTGTAAAAACAGGTATTGAGTACATGATTTATTTAACAGAGTGGTATAGAGCTAACTCAGGAGGACACGGAGTAGGATTCTTCCAAATTGGAGGAGGTATCTCTGGAGATTTCCCTATCTGTGTGGTTCCGATGATGTATCAAGATTTAGAGTGGGAAGATGTACCTTTCTGGTCATACTTCTGCCAAATCTCAGATTCTACTACATCTTACGGATCGTATTCAGGAGCAGTTCCTAATGAGAAAATTACTTGGGGTAAATTGGATATCGACACGCCAAAATTCATTGTGGAGTCAGATGCTACAATCGTTGCGCCATTAATTTTCGCTTATATTCTTGGTAATTAATTTTTTAATTTTTAGCAGCTAAATAATGTGATTTTTTATTTGTATTTTACAATATACCTATTACATTTGAAACTGAAATAAAGCAAGAACAAAGAATGAAAAGAGTAATTGTTGATTACGCAAAGTTAACGAACGAAATCTTGACACTATTAGTGGAAAAGTTTCCTGACGGGTATGACGATTCAGATATTATTCGTTTTAAAAACGTTAAAAACGAAACTGTAGAAGCAGTTGAAGTAAGAACTGAGGATACTATTTACCTGGTAAAAGTAAGTACTAAGTTAGCAGATAGAATTGAGAATTTTGACGATGAAGAAGAAGATTATGTAGATCCTTCAGAAGACTCATTAGATGCATTGAAAGACTTGGAAATTGCCGACGACGAAGATTAACAAATAATCTATATAAAAGAGCCACTCAATTGAGTGGCTTTTTTATTTATTCTATTCTTATATTAAGACTATGAACTTCTATAATTTTCAATATATTTGCAAACGATTAAAAATTCACAATATATTTTAAAATATGAAAGCAGGTATAGTAGGATTGCCAAATGTAGGTAAATCAACATTATTTAATTGTTTATCTAATGCTAAGGCACAGAGTGCTAACTTCCCATTTTGTACAATAGAACCAAATATTGGGGTTGTGAATGTACCAGATCCAAGATTGTCTAAATTAGAAGAGTTAGTAGTACCAGAGCGTGTATTACCTGCTACTGTTGAAATCGTAGATATTGCTGGATTAGTAAAAGGAGCAAGTAAAGGAGAAGGTTTAGGAAACCAATTCTTAGGAAATATTAGAGAGTGTAATGCTATTATCCACGTATTGCGTTGTTTTGACAATGATAATATTATTCACGTAGATGGAAATGTTAACCCTATCAGAGATAAAGAGACTATCGATATCGAATTACAGTTAAAAGACCTTGAAACTGTAGAAAAGAGATTAGAGAAAGTAAAGAAAGCAGCTAAGACAGGAAATAAAGAAGCGCAAGTAGAGGCTGATTTATTAGAACGTATCAGAGTGACTTTATTAGAAGGTAAATCTGCACGTGTAGTGGAGGCTAAGAATCAAGATGAGGAAGAATTATTAGAAGATTTTCAATTAATTACGACTAAACCTGTGTTGTACGTATGTAACGTAGATGAGGGAGCGGCTGTGAATGGAAATGATTACGTGGCTAAAGTAAAAGAGCTTGTAAAAGATGAGAATGCTGAAGTAATCGTATTAGCAGTAGGTACGGAGGCTGATATCATGGAATTGGAGACTTTCGAAGAAAGACAAATGTTCTTAGAGGATTTAGGATTAGATGAGCCAGGAGTATCTAAATTGATCCGTTCGGCTTATAAGTTATTAAATCTTCAAACTTACTTTACAGCTGGTGTAAAAGAGGTTAGAGCTTGGACTATTAAAGTCGGAGATACTGCACCTAAAGCAGCTGGAGTAATCCACAGTGATTTTGAGAAAGGATTCATCCGTGCGGAAGTAATTGGTTATGATGATTATGTCGCTTTTGGTTCTGAGGCTAAAGTAAAAGAAGCAGGTAAGTTAAGAGTAGAAGGAAAAGAGTATATCGTAAAAGACGGAGATGTAATGCACTTCCGCTTTAACGTATAATTCTATACTGATAATATTTGATTAGCCCTCAATTGTTTAATTGAGGGCTTTTTGTTTTTATTAAATAGTTGTTAGTATTTTTAGCAATAAAAAGTGTTGCTTAAATTTAAATTAAACTATTTTTACATCATAAAAGGTTAAAAAAACAAAGTATTGTTTATTGCTCTTGAGTGATTTTGTTGAGAAAAAATAATGAAAAAAGAAGGACTATTTAAACGAGTGATTGAGCTGCTAAAGATCTCAGTATTTGATTTTTTAGATGATAATGCAATGAAGTTCAGTGCGGCTTTGTCGTATTATACTATTTTTGCTTTACCACCACTAATTATTCTTATCATTACAGCCAGTGGGCTTGTTTTTGAGCAAAAGGAGGTGGCGGATTTTTTCTATAGTCAACTAAACGATTTGGTTGGCGAGAATACTTCCATTGAAGTGCGTAAGGCGATGGAGAAGGTGACAGTGAGTCGATCTGGTACATTACCTACTATTATTGGCGTGGGAATGCTCTTGTTTAGTGCATCAGGAGTTTTTGCGGAGATTCAGAGTTCAATTAATTATATATGGGGATTGGCAGCAAAGCCCAATAAGAGTATTGTTCGCTTTGTCAAGAATAGATTGCTGTCCTTTGCAATGATTGCTTCAGTAGGTTTTTTACTGTTGGTCAGCTTGATGGTCAATTCTTTTGTCGGGATTTTATACGATTACATAGCTTCGTGGTTTGATGAAGGATTAGTGGATATTGTTTACTTTATTAATAATATCGTTATCTTTATCGTTATTACATTTTTATTTGCTTTAATATTTAAGACTTTGCCTAATGGTAAGATTGGTTGGAAAGAGACTTTTGTCGGTTCAGCTTTCACTGCAGTATTATTTATGATTGGGAAATTTGGGATAGGTTTCTATCTAAGTACCACCGCAACTTCTTCACTTTATGGCGCAGCAGGCTCTATCATAGTGATGTTAATTTGGGTATATTACTCTGCAATGATTTTATATTTTGGAGCAGAATTTACAAAGAATTATGCTTTAATTTTTGGGAATAAAATAGTCCCAGGAGAATATTCTATTGAAATAGATAAGAATGTAATGAAAAGAGAAAATAAAACTCAATAGTACAGAAAATACAGTAATTACAAGCTTTTATAAATTTTTATTTTAAGCTAAATAATAGTAATTTAGCGCAAATTCCTTACGTTTTTATGCAAGATCAAAGTCAGTATACAGAAGATAATATTCGTTCATTAGATTGGAGAGAACATATCCGTATGCGTCCGGGTATGTATATTGGAAAATTAGGAGATGGATCTTCTCCTGATGATGGTATATATATCCTTATCAAAGAAGTGATTGATAACAGTATTGATGAGTTTGTTATGGGTACTGGTAAGACTATCGAAGTTACCTTAAAAGACAAAACAGTTACTGTTCGCGATTACGGACGTGGTATTCCCTTGGGAAAAGTCGTAGAAGTAGTATCTAAGATGAATACAGGGGGGAAATATGACTCTCGTGCATTTAAGAAATCAGTAGGATTAAACGGGGTAGGTACTAAGGCAGTGAATGCCTTGTCTAACTACTTTAGAGTTGAATCTATTCGCGATGGCCAACAAAAAGGAGCTGAGTTTTCGGGTGGAAATTTAGTTGTGGAAGACGATATTCAAGAAACAACTAAACGCAAGGGAACCCGAGTTACTTTTATTGCAGACGAGACTATTTTCAAAAATTACAAGTACCGTACAGAGTACATCGAGAAAATGCTTAAAAACTATTGTTACCTGAATAAAGGTTTGACAATTATTTTTAACGGTGAAAAATTTTACTCTGAAAATGGATTAAAGGATTTGTTGGGAGAAAACATAGATGAAGAAGATCAAATCTATCCAATTATCCATTTGACGGGGGAAGATATAGAAGTTGCTATTACACATAGTAGAACGCAATATTCAGAAGAGTACTATTCGTTTGTCAATGGTCAGAACACTACACAAGGAGGAACGCATTTAGCTGCTTTTAGAGAAGCTTTGGTTCGTACGATAAAAGAGTTTTTCAACAAGAATTTTGAAGCTTCTGATGTAAGAAAGTCTATTGTTGGTGCAATTTCCGTGAAGGTAGAAGAACCTGTTTTTGAATCTCAAACTAAGACAAAGTTGGGTTCAACCGATATGGGGCCGAATTTGCCAACAGTGAGAACGTTTATCAATGACTTTGTCAAGACGCAATTAGATAACTTTTTACATAAGAATCCCAATGTAGCTGAGGCTCTTTTGAAAAAGATTCTCCAAGCAGAGAAAGAGAGAAAAGAACTCTCAGGCATTAGAAAGATTGCTAAAGAACGAGCTAAAAAAGCCAGTCTTCACAATAGAAAACTCAGGGACTGTAGAGTACATTTGACGGATATAAAGAACCCGCGTTACTTAGATAGTACACTCTTTATTACAGAGGGAGATTCTGCATCAGGGTCAATTACCAAATCACGTGATGTAAATACGCAAGCAGTGTTTAGTTTGAGAGGTAAACCTTTGAACTCATACGGAATGACAAAGAAAATCGTATACGAGAATGAAGAGTTTAATTTACTACAAGCTGCTTTAGATATAGAAGACGATTTTGAGAACTTGAGATATAATAATATCGTAATTGCTACCGATGCCGATGTGGATGGTATGCACATTAGATTGTTGTTAATTACTTTCTTTTTACAGTTTTTTCCAGAGTTGATTAAAGATGGACATTTATACATCTTACAAACACCTCTTTTTAGAGTTAGAAATAAGAAAGAAACAATCTATTGTTACAGTGAGGAGGAACGCATTAACGCTATTGAGAAGTTAAAACCAAAGCCAGAGATTACGCGATTTAAAGGGTTAGGGGAGATATCACCAGATGAGTTTAAATACTTTATCGGAGATGATATTAGATTAGACCCTGTAATGCTTGATAAAGCAATGTCTATTGAGAAAATGTTAGAGTTTTATATGGGTAAGAATACGCCAGATAGACAAGAATTTATTATCGATAATCTTAAAGTAGAACTTGACGTTGTAGAAGAAAAATAAAATGAGCCACGAAGAAAACTTTGATCCTGAATTAAATCATAATATAGAAAGCCAATCGAGTGAAGATGCTACGTCTTCACAAGAGGAAGTACAATCTGAGACTATTACCAAGGTAACAGGATTGTATAAAGAGTGGTTTTTAGATTATGCTTCTTATGTAATTTTAGAACGTGCTGTACCTGCAATTGAAGATGGTTTTAAGCCAGTTCAACGCCGTATTATGCATTCAATGAAAGAATTGGATGACGGGCGCTATAACAAGGTTGCCAATATTGTAGGTCATACGATGCAGTATCACCCTCATGGGGATGCCAGTATTGGAGATGCTATCGTACAGTTAGGTCAGAAAGAACTGCTGATCGATATGCAGGGAAACTGGGGGAATATCTTAACTGGAGATGGAGCAGCTGCTTCGAGGTATATTGAAGCTCGTCTGAGTAAATTTGCCTTAGATGTTCTTTATTCGCCAAAGATTACAACTTGGCAGGCTTCGTATGACGGTCGTCGCAATGAACCAGTTAATTTACCAGTGAAGTTTCCATTGTTGTTGGCTCAAGGAGGAGAGGGAATTGCAGTTGGATTATCAACTAAGATTTTACCTCACAACTTTATCGAGTTAATCACAGCTTCGATTAATATTTTAAAGGGTAAACCTTTTACTATATATCCAGACTTTCCTACTGCTGGTATTGCAGATGTATCCAACTACAACGATGGACAAAGAGGAGGGAGAGTTCGCGTACGCGCCAAAATATCACAGTTAGATAAGAATACGCTTGTCGTAACTCAAATTCCCTTTTCAACTACAACAACTTCTTTGATTGATAGTGTCTTAAAGGCAAATGAAAAAGGGAAAATAAAAATTAAGAAAATTGAAGATAATACAGCTGCGGAAGTAGAGATACTTATTCATTTACCAGCAGGTACTTCTCCAGATAAGACGATTGATGCACTTTATGCTTTTACGGCTTGTGAGACATCGATTGCTCCTTTGGGGTGTATTATTCAAGATAATAAGCCTTTGTTTACAGGTGTGAGTGATATGCTTGTCATGTCAACACATCAAACCGTTGATTTGCTTAAACGCGAATTAGAGATTGAATTAAGTGAATTAGAAGAAAAATGGCATTTCTTATCCTTAGAACGCATATTTATTGAAAATAGAATTTACCGTGCAATAGAGGAAGAAGAAACATGGGAGGGAGTGATTAGCGCAATCGACTTAGGTTTAAAACCGTTTGTTACTAATCTAAAACGCGATGTGACTACTGATGATATTGTTCGACTGACTGAGATAAAGATTAAGCGAATTTCGAGATTTGATATTGATAAAGCTAATCAGATCATCGAGTCTTTGGAAGATGATATCGAACAAGTAAAATACCACTTAGCGCATTTAATTGAGTTTGCTATTGACTATTTTACGCGATTAAAAGAAAAGTACGGAAAAGGCAAAGAGCGCTTAACGGAGCTAAAAAGCTTTGATACAATTGAAGCGACAAAAGTTGTGCTGCGCAATACGAAGCTTTATGTAAATAGAGAAGAAGGATTCTTTGGTACGAGTTTGCGCAAAGATGAATATGTATGTGACTGTTCAGATATTGATGATATTATCGTCTTTTTAAGAGATGGCTCAATGGTAGTCTCTAAAGTAGATGAGAAGAAGTTTGTGGGTAAAGATATTATTCATATTGCAGTATGGGATAAGAATGACAAACGCACAATCTATAATTTAATTTACAGAGATGGTAAGTCAGGTTCTTCTTTTGTAAAGAGATTTAACGTGACGGGTATTACTCGAGATAAGGTATATCCGTTGACACAAGACAAGCCAGGCTCTCAAATATTATATTTTTCTGCAAATCCAAATGGAGAGGCAGAAGTAGTCACAATCTTATTAAGACAATTGAGTAATGTTAAGAAACTCAAGTTTGATTTAGATTTTGCAGAGATGTTAATTAAAGGCCGAGCTGCCAAAGGAAACGTGGTAACTAAATACGCCATTAAAAAAATTGAACTCAAAGAAAAAGGAATTTCAACACTTCGCCCGCGCAAAATATGGTTTGATGAAACTGTTCACCGTTTAAATGTCGATGGTAGAGGAGAGCTTTTAGGTGAGTTTAAAGCTGAAGATAGGTTGTTAGTAATAACACAAAGTGGTAAAGTAAAAACTATCGTTCCTGATCTAAGTAAGCACTTCGAAGAAGATATGATTGTCTTAGAAAAATGGAAACCGACCAAGCCTATCTCTGCTATTTATTTTGAAGGAGAAAAAGAGCGTTACTATATTAAGCGCTTTTTAATTGAGAATGAGAACAAAGAAGAAACATTTATTTCAGATCACGCTAATTCAAGATTGGAATTGGTATCTACGGACTTTAGACCTGTGGTAGAGGTTGTCTTTAGCAAGGTGAAGGGAGTTCAAAAGGACAATCTGGAAGTAAATATAGAAGATTTTATTGCTGTAAAGGGTATTAAAGCACTTGGTAATCAGCTGACTGCAGACAAGATTAAACTTATCAATCTTCTCGAATCTCTACCTTATGAAGAGGAAGAGGAGGAGGAAGAGGAAGTAGTAGATTATTCATTTGATGAGGATCTACCTGATACTATCGTAGATGAGGATGGTCAAGGAACACTGTTATTCTAATTCTTAAAAGAGATCTAATTATGATTAAAAGAATACTATTAATCTCGTTTGCTTTAAGTAGCTATAGTATATATGCTCAAGAAGCTGATGATTTGCTGTTTAGTCAAGATAGGCAAAATCAAGGATTAGATCAAAGATGGGAATTAACCCCAGAGACAAGAGGAAGAACTTTTACGATTAGTCCCTATAAGCCAGTTTATATTTTGCCTTTTCGCTATGTGAATAAGCCTAATGAATTGCCTGCAAGTTTAAGTGAGCCAAATGTTTCTACCGAACACAAAGATTATGATAATTTAGAGATTAAATTTCAGATTAGCTTTAAGACTAAGGTGGTTCAAGGGTTGTTTTTCGGAAAAGGTGATCTATGGGTTGCTTTTACACAGACTGCCAATTGGCAGGCGTATAATGGCGATTTATCAAGACCCTTTAGAGAGTTGAATTATGAACCAGAACTCTTGTTTAATTATCCTTTGAATTTAAGTTGGAATAGATTGAAATTTAAAATGATAGGATTTGGGTTTAATCATCAGTCTAATGGTCAGAGTCTACCAGAGTCCCGAAGTTGGAATCGCTTTACAATGCATTTGGGGATGGAGTACGACCGATGGACTTTCTTTGTAAGACCATGGTTAAGGTTGAGAGAAAAGGCTAATGCAGATGATAACCCTCAGATTACAGAATATGTAGGAAAAGGTGAGTTTAATGCTGTGTATGCCAATTGGGGTCATGTGTTTACCTTGAATTTCAGAACTAATTTTAGGTTTAATGAACACCATAAAGGCTATACGGAGTTTACCTGGTCATATCCGATAAAGAATCACTTAAAGGCATTTCTGGCAATTAGCAATGGCTACGGGGATTCTATGATTGATTACAATTGGAATCAAACCAATATAGGAATTGGAATTTCTTTAATGGAGTGGTTATAAGATATTTGTAAATAACAAAATGAAAAGAGGGAACCATTGGTTCCCTCTTTTTGAATAGCTAATGCTTTGAAATAAACATTTAGCAATAAACAAATGACAATTTTTATTCCCCTTTCTTAGCGTTCTCCTGATCTTGTTGTCTTGCCGCTTTCTTTAAAGAATACACAAGGTATACAGCAAAGATGATAAAGCTTAAATGCGAAAACCAGTTGATTTGAACTGACCATAAATTGGAAGCATCCAAGCTATAAATCCCATAAACAAAGACCAGTAGGACTAAAAAGGTGATTATTTTTTCTATTTTCATTATCTGATACTTTAAAATACTATTATAAATATACTAAATTGTCATTGAAAACAACTGTCTATCTGGCTTATTCGCCTGTAACCTCAAATCGAAGGCCATACAGATGTTTCGAACAAAGGCTCTGCCTTTTCTTGTAATTTTAATAGTATTTCCTTTTACTTCTATGAGTTTATCACTTTCAAACTCTTTCATCTCACTAAGTGTCGTTGAAAAATCAACCTTGTCTAAATCTTCTGTAAGATCCGTTGAAAGTGAACACATCAAGTTTAATATATGTTTTCGTATAATTAAATCTTCTTCATTGAGAATATGACCTTTAACCACAGGAATTGTATTCTGATCTAAAAGCTGGTAATACTTCTCTATGTCCTTTTCATTCTGTGCAAATGCATACCAACTATCACTAATAGATGATACACCTAAACCTACCATTAACATCGTTTTAGAAGAAGTATACCCCATAAAGTTTCTGTGGATATTGCCATTGTTTAAAGACTTGTAGAGAGAGTCACTTTTAAGAGAAAAATGATCCATACCTATTTCTACATAATCGTTTTTTAGCAGCAATTCTTTCCCTTTTTCATATAAAAGGCGTTTTTCATCATCCTTAGGAACGTCAGAATCTTTGAATCCACGTTGACCACTTCCTTTTATCCAAGGTACATGTGCGTAGCTATAAAAGGCAAGACGATCAGGAGATAGCGATTTTGTCTTTTCGATTGTGTCGATGATGTGCTCTAACTTTTGGAATGGCAATCCATAAATTATATCATGTGATATAGAAGTATATCCTATTTCTTTGGCCCATACAGTAACTCTTGCTACATCGTGGAAGGATTGTATTCTATGTATTGCTTTTTGTACTTCAGGGTTGTAATCTTGCACGCCAAAACTAACTCTTCTAAAGCCCAAATTATAAAGGGTTTGAAGGTGACCTTTTGTCGTGTTATTAGGGTGTCCTTCAAAGCTAAACTCATGGTTATCCGCGATTTTGGCTTTAGAGGTAATCCCATTGATTAACATTGTTAAGTGTTCTGTAGAAAAAAACGTAGGAGTACCTCCTCCTAAGTGAATCTCTTTTATAATTGGCGTTTCGTCAAATTCATTACAATATAACTCCCATTCTTTCAACAAAGCCTGAATATAAGGTTGTTCAACCTCATGTCTTTTCGTAATTCTTTTGTGACAACCACAAAAAGTACAAAGGCTTTCGCAAAAAGGAAGATGTATATAGATACTTATTCCTTCATTTGCATTTGATTCCCTAAAAGCTTTTTTAAAAGAATCTATCCATAGATTTCTTTTAAAAGTCTCTTGATCCCAATAGGGAACAGTGGGATAACTGGTATATCTTGGACCGGGAACATTATATTTTTGTATAAGAGATATAGTCATTTTTAGTATATTTGAAACAAATGTAATTGAATAGCAAGCCTATTACAATGACATTTGTCATTTTTTTAAACCACTATTAACAAATGTATGATGATTAAAACACTTTTTTTAACGGTAATGCTGTCAAGTTTATCGTTATCTGCTAGTTATGCACAGGAGAATAATGATAAATTTTTATTGAATAAAGAATCTTTTGAAGTTATATCTAAAGATAATAAAAGCAATGTAATAGATGTGCGAACTGCGAAAGAATTTAGTGAGGGAAGTATAGGAGAGGCAAAAAACATTGACTTCTTAAAAGAAGATTTCATTGATCAAATGAAACAATTCGATAAACAAGAGCCTATTTACATTTTCTGTAAATCTGGAAAGCGAAGTGCAAAGGCAAAACAAGCATTGGTCAATGAAGGTTTTCTACAAGTGTATGAACTTGACGGAGGATATACTAAATGGATAGAAGAATAAGTTATATTAATCTCATAAAGTAAATAGTTTTATCAATATTTTAAGACTATATTTTGTAGTAGTCTTATTATAATTTCTATTTTTGAAAAAAATGAAAAGGTTATGGATACAGCTTCTTTTACAGGTTTTCTAAAAACATTATGTATAATAATCTTAGTTTATTATGCATTTAAATTCGCTATGCGATATTTGTTTCCGATGCTTGTCATTAAGGCGGCAAAGAAAGCAAGTGAGAATTTTCAACAACGACAACAAGATTTCTATCAACAAAATAATAGTTCAACTTCGTCTAATCAAACAACAAATAATGATGATACAGGAGGTAAGGTGCCTCGATCAACAAAAATTGTGGGCGAATACATTGAATTTGAAGAGATAGATAAAAAATAGAGGTTCTGATAATCAGAACCTTTTTTTGTGTCTAATTTTATAGGTGATTCTTCATTGCTCCATTTAATTTATTTAATTTAGCGAATCATAAAAAAAATTAAACTCCTAATTAAAGATGGACACCATAAAGAAGATATTACCTCACTTGCTAATTGTTATTGGTTTTGTTTTTATTTCATTAGCTTATTTTTCTCCAGTATTATCCGGTAAGACTATTAGTCAATCTGATATTGTTCAATATACGGGTATGGCAAAAGAGCAGATTGAATTTCGCAAGAAAACAGGTGAAGAACCTTATTGGACAAATAGTGCATTTGGTGGAATGCCCACTTATCAATTAGGAGCTAAATACCCACATAATTATATTAAAAAGATTGATTCTGCACTGCGTAGTTTACCTCGTCCAGCAGATTATCTTTTCTTGTATTTTATTGGTTTTTATACTTTAATGATTTCCTTGGGGTTAAAGCCACTGCGCTCATTTATAGGTGCATTGGCTTTTGGTTTTTCAACATATTTAATCATTATTTTAGGAGTTGGGCACAATGCAAAGGCACATGCTATTGCTTATATGCCAATGGTGTTAGCAGGAGTAATGTTAGTATTCCGAAAGAAATGGGTAGTTGGATCCATATTGACTGTGTTTGCAGCTGCATTAGAAATTAATGCGAATCACTTTCAAATGACTTATTACTTATTGTTGTTATTGCTAATTGTTACAGCCTATTATACTGTTTTATACATCAAGGTAAAAGATTTTAAATCCCTGGGTATTGCCTATGGTATTTTTATAGTTACTGGTATATTGAGTATAGGAGCCAATGCTACCAATTTATTGGCAACTTCAGAATATACAAAGTTTAGTACAAGGGGTCAGAATGAACTTACTTTTAATCCAGATGGAAGTAAAATAGACACTTCACATTCATTGTCTTATGACTATATTACGGAATATAGTTATGGAAAGTTTGAAAGTTTGAATCTTATTGTGCCTCGTCTAACTGGCGGTGGAAATGCCGAAAAGTTAGATGAGAGTTCAAGTATGTTTAAGTTTGCAACTTCAATTGGTGCTAATCCAATAGAAGCTAAACAATTTTCAGAACAAGCACCAACTTATTGGGGAGATCAACCCATTGTCGCTGCCCCAGCATACATAGGAGCAGTAGTCTTTTTCTTATTTGTATTGGCGTTTTTCGTTGAAAAGAGAAAGATCAAGTATATTTTTATAGCTGGAGCTCTTGTATCTCTTCTACTATCTTGGGGAAAGAACTTTTCTTTACTAACGGATTTCTTTATTAATTATATTCCTTTGTACAACAAGTTTAGAGCTGTTTCCTCAATTCAAGTTATCTTGGAGCTATGTGTTCCTGCATTGGCAATGTTGGGGTTATACAGTTTTTCAAAGGTGACTAAAGAAGAACAATTAAAAGCAATTAAGTATACCACAGCTATTAGTGGAGGGGTGTTATTATTTTTATTTGCTATAAAGGGAACATTGAGTTTCTCAGGATTGAATGACGCTGCTTATAAGCAAATGTACGGTGAGTATGGCAATAGCTTTGTAAGGGCTTTAATAGAGGATAGAAAATCTATTTATACCAGTGATTTACTTAGAAGCTTGTTTTTTGTACTTGTAACTGCTGTAGTTTTATTTGTTGTTAATAAAGGAAAGTTAGCAGCGAACTACGCTTTGATAATCATTGGTTTTTTAATTACTGTTGACCTTGTAGTAGTAGATAGAAAATATGTAAATGACTCGAAATTTGTAGCAAAAAGACAAATGGAAGAACCTTTTATGCCAACAGAAGCAGATAAGGCTATTTTGTCAGATCCAGCACATTTTAGAGTTTTTGAAGTTCAGGGTGGCTTTAGTAGTGCAAGATCTTCGTACTTTCACAATTCTCTTGGAGGTTATCACGCTGCAAAACCGATGAGAATGCAGCAATTAATGGATTATCAGATTAGTAAAAGTAATATGGAGATACTCAATATGTTGAATGTTAAGTATATCATCCAGAAAGATCAAGATAATAACGATATACCTTTAGTTAATCAAGAAGTTAATGGAAATGCTTGGTTTGTATCTACTATTGATAAAGTAAAGACTGCAGATGAGGAAATGAAGGCACTTTCAGGCTTTAAATCTAAAACCAATGCTATTTTAAATTCAACGGCATTTGATCAAGTTTCCATAAAAGATAATTATACAGTTGATTCACTTAGTCAAATTAACTTAGTGAGTTACGCAGCAAATAAAATAGTTTATCAGAGTAATAATTCACACGATGGTTTTGCTGTTTTCTCTGAAATATACTATCCAAAAGGATGGGTTGTTAAAATAGATGGAAAAGAAGTAAATAACTTAGTGGGAGTAAATTATGTTTTAAGAGGATTAGAAATTCCAAAAGGGAAACATGAGATAGAATTTACATTTGAACCTGAAGTAATTAAAAAAGGGAGTAAAATTTCGTTAATTAGCTTTATTGTCATAATTTTATTAACAATTGGATTAATTGCTTATCAACAGAAAAGAAGAGATTAAAAAGATGAAGGAAAGAGTTTTAATTATAAGTTATTATTGGCCACCTGCAGGGGGACCAGGGGTTCAAAGATGGCTTAAATTTGTAAAATATTTGCCTGACTTTAATATAGAACCAATAGTGTATATTCCGGATAATCCGACTTATCCTATTATTGATTCAGAAATAAGTAAAGAGGTTAAGGAGGAGGTTACCATCCTTAGAAATAGTATAAAAGAGCCTTATCGATTTGCTGATTTATTTGGTAGTAAGAAAGCAAAAGCAATGAGTGCTGGAATGATTTCAAATCACCGTAATCAAACTAAATTAGAGAAAATACTACTTTGGATTAGAGGTAATATGTTTATTCCTGATTCAAGAGTAGGGTGGGTTACACCTTCAATTAAATATTTGAAAGAGTATTTAAAGAATAATCCCGATATAACTAAAGTGATTACAACAGGGCCACCTCATAGTATGCACTTGATTGGCAAGGGGCTAAAGAAAGATTTGAATATTAAGTGGATTGCTGATTTTAGAGATCCTTGGACTACTATTGGATATCACAAAGAATTAAAGCTGTCAAAGCGCTCGAAGGCTGCTCATGAACAATTAGAGATTGAGGTTTTAAATACAGCTGATCACATCATAGTAACCAGCAAAGGTACTCGAAAGGAGTTTGAAACCAAGACTAATAAACCTATTTCTATCATCACTAATGGGTATGATATAACTGATGTGCCAAAGGTTGCCTTGGATGAAAAGTTTACCATCGCACACATCGGCTCATTTCTATCAGATAGAAATCCAAGAGTATTTTGGAAAGCTTTAAGTGAACTTAGAAAAGAGAATAAAGCCTTTAAAGATGCTTTTGAATTAAAATTAGTTGGTCGAGTAAGTGATGATATTTTAGAAACGATCAAAGAGTTTAAACTGGATTCATGTACAAATAATCAAGGATATATAAATCATAAAGATTCATTACTTCAGATGAGATCATCTCAAGTTTTATTACTTGTTGAGATTGATTCAGATGATACTAAGTCTATTATTCCAGGAAAACTTTTTGAATATATGGCTTCTGAGCGTCCAATATTGGCTATTGGTCCAGAAGAATCAGATTTCTTTGAAATTATACAACAGACCAATACAGGTAAGATTGCACTCTATAGTGAGAAAGATAAAATTAGAGATATAATCTTAGCGTACTTCGATTTATATCAACAGAATAAACTACAAGTATACGCTATGGGCTTGCAATATTTTAGCAGAAAGCGTTTGACTGAAAGGTTAGCTGCAATTATAGATAAGTTATAAAAAAAGAGGGGATTGAAAAATCCCCTCTTTTTTTATCTTTATGCTTTAAGCTTTTCAGCAAGGTATTTACCTGTTATAGATTCCTTATTTTTGGCAATATCTTCGGGAGCTCCAAAAGCAACTAAATTACCGCCATTATCACCGCCTTCAGGTCCTATATCGATAATGTAATCAGCACATTTAATCATATCCAGATTGTGTTCAATCACAATGATAGAGTGTCCTTTATCTATTAGAGCATTAAATGAATTTAATAGTTTTCTAATGTCGTGAAAATGAAGTCCTGTTGTCGGTTCATCAAATACAAATAACATTTTTTCTCGTGTAGTACCAGCTAAGAGGAAAGAAGCTAATTTGATTCGCTGTGCTTCACCCCCAGATAGGGTTGACGAAGATTGACCAAGTTGAACATAGCCCAATCCTACATCTTGTAAAGTCTTTAGTTTAGTCGTAATCTTGCTTTGCTTGTGCAAGTCGAAGAAGGCAACTGCATCGTCAATTGTCATCGTTAATATATCGTCTATATTTTTGCCTTCAAAGTTTACTTCTAAGATTTCCTTTTTGAAACGCTTGCCATGACATGTTTCACAATCTAAGTGAACATCAGCCATGAATTGCATTTCAACTGTAACAGTTCCTTCTCCTTTACAAGTTTCACAGCGACCACCGTCAACATTAAAAGAAAAATGCTTAGGTTGATAACCTCTTAATTTAGATAATTGTTGTTTTGAAAACAAATCTCGTATATCGTCATAGGCCTTGATATAGGTAACAGGATTAGATCGAGAACTTCTACCAATAGGATTTTGGTCGACATATTCAACTGCTTTTATATTTGAAAAATCTCCTTTTAACTCAGTAAATTGTCCAGGTTTATCACTCATTCCAGTCAGCTTTTTCTGAAGGGCAGGGAATAAGATTTTCTTAACTAAAGTTGATTTACCTGAGCCAGAAACTCCTGTGATTATAGTCAAACACTCTAATGGAAAAGTAACATCAATATTCTTTAAGTTATTTTCTCTTGCTCCAACAACTTCGATGAAATACTTATACTTTTTCCTTTTTAGAGGTATAGGAATAGATAACCTTCCACTTAAGTACTTTGCAGTTAAGGAATCCTCAGAACTTAAGAGGGAATTATAATCACCTTGAGCAACAAGTTGCCCTCCGTGTGTACCAGCTTCGGGGCCAATATCTATAATTTCATCTGAAGCTTTCATTATATCTTCATCGTGTTCAACAACAATTACAGTATTTCCCAGTTTTTTTAAGTTTTCTAAAACGTCGATAAGTTTTTCTGTATCCTTTGGATGCAAGCCAATACTTGGCTCATCTAAAATGTACATTGAACCAACAAGACTACTTCCCAGTGAAGTGGCCAAATTAATTCTCTGTGATTCTCCACCTGATAAAGAAGCTGAGTTTCTATTTAGGGTTAGATATTCTAATCCTACATTACTTAAAAACCCAAGTCTATTATTTATTTCCAATAGTAAACGACTGGCAACTTGAGCATCATAAGCATTTAATTCTAATTGTTTAAAGAAAGGTATTAATTGCTTTATAGGCAGATCTACTAATTCTGATATGGTCTTTTGCCCAACTTTAACGTAATTAGCTTCTTTTCTAAGCCTTTTGCCTTTACAGTGAGGACATTTTGTTTTCCCTCTATAACGTGATAATAGTACTCTATTTTGAATCTTATAATTCTTTTCTTCTAATTCAGTAAAGAAATCGTTTAATCCAGTAAAAAATTCATTCCCATTCCAAATTAACTGTTTTTGTTCTTCACTCAATTCAAAATAAGGTTTGTGTATAGGAAAGTCAAACTTATAAGCGTTGTTCACTAATTGATCTTTGTACCAGCCCATCGATTCCCCTCTCCAAGGAAATATAGCATTCTCATAAACTGACAAAACAGTGTTCGGCACAACTAATTCCTCATCTATTCCAATAATATTGCCATATCCATCACAAGAAGGACAAGCACCATAAGGGTTATTGAAACTAAATAAGTGAATATTAGGTTCTAAGAAAGTGATGCCATCTAATTCAAATCGATTAGAAAAGTGTTGTGTTTTCTGATTTGACAAATCTTGTAAAAAACATTCGCCTTTTCCTTCAAAAAAAGCAGATTCTACAGAATCACCTAATCGATTAAAAAACTCTTCATCTTCTTTAACTACAAGACGGTCAACAATTAAAAAGACTTTTTCAATAGCTGTTTGATCAATATTCTCTGCTGAATTATCTTGAAGAAACTGATCTAATCTATTCATTTTATTATCAACTAAAATACGGGCGTATCCCTGTTGTAATAAAATATTTAGATGCTCACTTAAAAGCCTATCGTTCTCAAGCTTAATAGGAGCTAATAACAATAGCTTAGCTTCTAATTCAAATGTTTTGATATAGTCTAATACATCTGTAACTGTATCTTTTTTTACAAGTTGATTTGAGATAGGAGAGTAGGTCTTACCAACGCGAGCATAGAGCAATTTCATGTAATCATAAATCTCTGTGGATGTTCCTACAGTGGACCTTGCATTAGTGGTATTCACTTTCTGTTCAATTGCAATAGCAGGTGCAATCCCCTTGATATACTCAACTTTAGGTTTATCTATACGGCCAAGAAATTGTCTTGCATAAGAAGAAAGACTTTCAACGTAACGTCGCTGTCCTTCAGCATATAAAGTATCAAAAGCTAAACTCGATTTTCCAGAACCAGATAATCCTGTTATAACAACAAATTTGTTTCTTGGGATAACAACATCAATATTCTTTAAATTGTGAAGTTGTGCTCCTTTTATGATTATATTTTTTTTAGGATCTACTAATGAAAGATCTTTTTGTATATTCTTCATTATACTTTTGAAAGTTAGAAATACAAAGATAAATGATTCTTTACACTATTTAAAGTAGAGTAGAAGAATAAATTTAGCAAATAATAGTACTTTTATATAGGTATAGTTTCTACAAGATTAAAATTTAAACTATTTTTATTTTTTTTAACAAAATTTTTCTATATTTGCTTTGAAATCATAAACAATCAGTGCCTATTAAACATAATTACTTTTAGATTAGAAATATAAATATTGCTATTAAAAGAAATTGTTATGGTATACAGTGAAATGCCAGACGCTAAACTTATAAAGTTATATGTTGACGGCGCGGAGAATGCTTTGGAAGTACTTATTAAAAGACACCAAGCGAAATTATATGGTTTCATTTTTTCAAAAGTATCAAACTCTGAACTTGCAGATGATATCTTTCAAGATACTTTTATTAAAGTCATCCATACTTTTAAATCAGGAAGATATAACGAAGAAGGTAAATTCCTTCCTTGGGTAATTCGAATTGCTCATAATCTTGTCATGGACCATTATAGGAGAGAGAAGAGGTCTCAAGTTGTCAATGACACAGATGAGTTTTCTTACTTTTCAATGATTAGAGATGAAGGCGATACGATTGAAAGTGTTTTAATAAAAGAACAAATTGAAAAAGATTTGAGCTCTTTAATCGATGAATTACCTGAAGATCAAAGACAAGTTGTTTTTATGAGAATTTATCAAGATTTAAGCTTCAAAGAAATTGCAGAACAGACTGATGTTAGTATTAATACTGCTTTAGGTCGAATGCGATATGCATTGCTCAATTTGAGAAAGTTAATCAATGAGAATAATATTATTTTGAGTGAACAATAATAAAGTGATGAGTTTTATCGTTTAGTATATAAACAATAAAACATTTTCGCTTATGAAAAACATCTACTATTCAAGAAAACAAGATGTTTTAATGCCGAAACAAAAGACAATTGATTTTATACTCAACTATTCAAAAAGTCTTAATAACTTAAGTTTAAATGGCATTAAAACAAATTGTTTAATTATTAACAATAGAAATTAAACAAAAAGCACCTAAGATTATTTTTTCTTAGGTGCTTTCTTTTTGTAGTAATCGTTAATCACCGTTTTTCTACCTATAACACTTGTAATTATATCTATTTCAAGGTTCCATGCACGGGCAGGACTATATTGACGACCATACCAAACAAGCTGTAGATGTAGTCTGTTCCATTTGTCTTTAGGAAATAATCTCTTAGCATCTTTTTCGGTTTGCTGTACACTTTTTCCGTTTGAGAAATTCCATCTATACATAAGTCTATGGATATGAGTATCTACAGGGAAGGCTGGTATATTAAAAGCTTGTGACATTACAACACTTGCTGTTTTATGTCCTACAGCTGGCAATGCTTCTAATGCTTCCATATCTGCAGGTACCTGTCCATCGTATTTTTCTACTAAGATTCTTGACAATCCATAAATTCCTTTGGATTTCATAGGAGATAGACCGCAAGGACGGATAATTTCTTTAATCTCTTCAACTGATAATTTAATCATATCAAAAGGATTATCAGCTTTTGCAAATAATATTGGTGTTATCTTGTTTACGCGTTCGTCAGTACATTGTGCAGATAGTAATACAGCAATTAAAAGAGTATACGGGTCTTTGTGATCTAATGGTACAGGGATTTCAGGATATATAGCATCTAAAGTATCAATAACGAATTGAACTTTTTCTTTTTTAGTCATAGTTTAAAAGCTTTAAGTTGCTAAGATATTTAATATTTTTAAATGAAAGAAGTTGAAGTCAGGAGTATTCTCAAAAGTCTATTTTACATAATATGTATTATCGTAAAAATTGCAATTTAATTTTAATAGGTAGATTATACTATAATTTGTAATGAATAATGCTAAATTTGATGAATTTAATTTAAAAACTCATGTTATACCTAATATTGAGTATCTTAGGAAGTGTTTCTGTAGGTATCTTATTCAAATTCAGCAAGAAGACAAATGCAAATATAATGCAAATGGTTTTACTAAATTATATTATAACTGTCTTGCTATCATATTTTAATTTTAATGTAGAACTTAATCAGCTTTCTTTAAATCTACCAATTTTAACTATTATTCTTTTAGGTTTATTATTGCCAACTATTTTTGTAGTTCAATACTTATCTATTTTTTATTCTGGTATAATACGAACTGATATAGCTCAAAGAATGTCATTGTTTATACCAATTCTTGCAGCAATTTTTATTTTTAAAGAACAGATTTCTACCCAGCGCTATATTGCTTTATTTATAGGATTGGCTTCTGTTTACTTAATATTGCAAAGACCTAATTCGGTTTCTGAAACATTGTCAGAAAGTAAAAAGAATATTATTTTTCCTCTATTAACTTTTATAGGATTTGGAGTAATTGATATTTTATTTAAGCAGTTAGCACTTTATAGTGAAGTTCCTTATACAAGTTCTTTGTTTTATGTCTTCTTTAGCGCGTTAATACTCACTTTACTTTATTATTTTATTATTACTATTTACAAAAGAAATTCTTTGTTTACAGTGAATAAGAATACATTAGTATACGGTATTTTATTGGGAGTACTCAATTTTATCAATATCTTGTTCTATATGAAAGCACATCAAGTTTTCGCTCAAAGTCCTACTACTGTTTTTGCAGGGATGAACTTTGGAGTAATTATACTGGGAACGCTAATAGGTTATTTTGGGTTTAAAGAAAAACTATCAAAGCAAAACCTCATAGGTTTAGCATTGGTAATCGTATCAATATTAGTTATTTTGATCTAATTGAATTAATGTTTGAGTTTAATTATCATAAAAAAGCCCTAAGTTCATTACTTAGGGCTTTTTTATATTTACTTTTTACTATCTATTATTTTTTGAATAACTTCTGGATTAATTAATGTTGATACATCTCCAAATTCTTTAGTTTCTCCATTAGAAATAGAACGAAGTATTCTTCTCATAATCTTACCCGAACGCGTTTTAGGTAAACTCTCTACAAATTGGATTTTATCTAATTTAGCAATAGGTCCAATGTGACTTGAGATATACTGATTAATTTCTCTTGTTAAATTCTCTCTATCTCTGGTCTCCCCTTCTACTTTTAAAGTGATGAATCCATAAAGAGCATTTCCTTTTATATCATGTTTATATCCTACTACAGCACTTTCTGCAACAGCTGGATGTTCATTAATTGCATCTTCAATTGGTGCTGTACCTAAGTTGTGACCAGATACAATAACAACATCATCAGCACGTCCAGTGATTCTGTAATATCCAACTTCATCTCTTAATGCACCATCACCTGTGAAGTACTTTCCAGGGAATTTACTAAAGTAAGTTTCTTTATATCTTTCGTGATCTCCCCAAATAGTACGTGCCATCGAAGGCCATGGAAATTTAATACACAACGAGCCATCCACTTGATTATCTTCAATCTCATTTCTTTTCTCATCCATTAACACTGCTTGTATACCAGGTAGTGGCAAAGTTGCATAGGTAGGTTTTGTAGGTGTAATAAATGGCAGTGGAGATACTAAGATACTTCCTGTCTCTGTTTGCCACCACGTATCTACAATAGGACATCTTTTCTTTCCTACATGGTCATTATACCAGTGCCAAGCTTCCTCGTTAATTGGTTCTCCTACTGAACCTATAACTCTAAGACTTGAAAGATCATGAGAATTTACATAACTGTAATCTTCTGTCATTAATGAACGAATAGCCGTAGGTGCTGTATAGAACTGGGTTACTTTATATTTGTCTATAATATCCCAGAATCTACTTGGAGTTGGGTAAGAAGGAACTCCTTCAAACATCACTGTTGTTGCACCGTTTAGCAATGGTCCATAGATTATATATGAATGTCCTGTAATCCACCCACAGTCTGCTGTACACCAAAATATATCCTCATCTTTGTAATCAAAGATGTTTTTAAATGAATAAGCAGTTTGTACCATATATCCTGCTGTAGTGTGTACCATGCCTTTAGGCGATCCTGTAGATCCAGAAGTGTAAAGAATGAACAAAGGATCTTCTGCATCCATTACTTGTGCAACGTGATTAATTGATGCTTCTTCTAAAAGTGGTGCCAACCACATATCTCTACCCTCTTTAAAAGCTATTTCAGCTCCGGTTCTTTTTACTAAAAGAACTTTCTCTACACCTGGACAAGATTCTAAGGCTTCGTCTATAATTGGTTTTAAAGGTATCGTTTTACTACCTCTGTAGCTTCCATCTGAGGTGATTACGAATTTACATTCAGCGTCGTTAATACGCTTAGATACAGCAGAAGAAGAAAATCCTGCAAATATAACACTGTGTATAGCCCCAATACGAGCACAGGCTAACATAGAGATTGCCAACTCTGGAATCATCGGCAAATAGATACATACTCTATCTCCCTTTTTAACTCCTTGTTCTTTTAGAACATTGGCCATTTTACACACTCTATTATATAAGTCATTATAGGTGATCGTTTCAGATTGTTCTTCTGGATTATTAGGTTCGAATAGTATCGCTGGCTTCTCACCTCTTTTTGCTAAATGACGATCAATACAGTTTTTGACAATATTTAGCTTACCATTGACAAACCATTGAAATTTTGATTCTTCCATATCGAACTCAAATACTTTGTCCCATACTTGATACCAAACAAAGTTTTCTTCTGCTATTTTACCCCAAAATTTACGAGGTTCTCGTACGGATTTTTTATAGTGTTTAAAGTATTGTTCTAAATTCTCTATTTTATAATAACTCATATTTTAGTTGTGATTTTTTTATGTTATATTTTTTTAAGCTCCTAAATATATGATTTTAGTAATAAATAGCAAAAAGTCATACAATGTTTTTATTAATAAAAAACACTGTATGACTCTCTATTATTCATTTCTCACTAAAAATGAGCTACTTCTTTTTTGGCTATTTCAAACTCTGCAATAACATTCTTTACAATATCAGCAACAGGTTCGATTTTGTGAATTAATCCAGAGATCTGTCCGACTTCTAACTCCCCTTCTACTAAATCTCCTTCAAACATTCCCTTTTTAGCTCTTGCTCTGCCTAAGTATTCTTTTAATTCTTCAACAGTAGCACATCTTGCATATAATTCTTGTAACCCTGTATAAAACTCATTCTTGATTAAGCGTACAGGAGCAAGTTCTTTTAAAGTTAAAGTCGTATCTCCCTCTTGTACATTTAAGAGTAGATTCTTAAAGTTGTCATGTGCAGAACTCTCCTCGGATGCTATAAATCGCGTTCCCATCTGTACTCCATCTGCACCTAATATCATAGCAGCTAACATTCCTCTACCTGTAGCTATTCCACCTGCTGCAATTAAAGGGATATCAATCTTCTCTCGCACCATTGGGATTAATGTCAGTGTTGTAGTTTCTTCTCTACCGTTGTGACCTCCAGCCTCAAAGCCCTCTGCTACTACAGCGTCCACCCCGGCCTCTTGTGCTTTTAAAGCAAATTTAGAGGAGCTAACTACGTGTACCACAGTGATACCATGCTCTTTTAAGAAAGAAGTCCACGTTTTAGGATTACCTGCAGAAGTAAAAACGATCTTCACGCCTTCCTCTACAATAATGTCCATAATCTCCTGGATATTAGGATATAGCATAGGGACATTTACCCCAAAAGGTTTATCTGTAGCTTTCTTGCACTTTTGAATATGCTCTCGCAATACGTCTGGATACATAGACCCCGCGCCTATAAGTCCTAAACCACCTGCATTACTCACTGCACTGGCCAATTTATAGCCACTATTCCATATCATCCCCCCCTGTACAATAGGATACTGGATATTAAAAAGTTCTACTATTTTATTCTTCATTGTATTTTGGTTGATTATAGTTTCGAAATTACACCCGAACCGATAAGTTCGTCTTCGATATGCCAAGATACAAATTGTCCTTCTGTAATTGCAGATTGCGGTTGGTCAAAACGCACATACATCCCCTCTTTCACTTTGTGTAATGTTGCTTTTTGCAACGGTTGGCGATATCTTATACGTGCTAATATAGACATTGTTTCTCCTTCTTGCAATGCCAGATCTTCTCTAATCCAATGTATTTCCGATTCTTTTACAAATAATGCCTTGTGAAACAACCCTGGGTGATCGCTTCCTTGTCCAGTATAAATGATATTCTCTTTCACATCAGTACCTATAATAAACAAGGGTTCTGCTGTTCCTCCTACATTTAGCCCTTTACGTTGACCGATAGTAAAGAAGTGAGCTCCAAAGTGCTCTCCTACTTTTTTACCCATCTCAGGAGCATATACAATAGATTTAGCTTCATTATACAGCGTCTCTTCTAGAGATACAGCCTCAGCTTCTGCTTGTTCTTTATTGTAAATTGGTGAATCCTTTGCTATTTCATAGATAAGACCATCTTTTCTTTGCAACTGTTGTTGCAAGAACTCAGGTAATCTCACTTTTCCAATAAAACACAATCCTTGAGAATCTTTCTTATCAGCTGTGATTAAATTCATCTTGGCTGCTATCTCTCTGACCTCAGGCTTTAACAACTCCCCTACAGGAAATAATGCCTTAGCTAATTGCTCTTGTGATAACTGACATAAGAAATAAGATTGGTCTTTATTAGGATCTACTCCTGCTAATAATTTATACACTGTCTCTTGTGTACCATCATCTTTTGTTATCACTTGTTCATCCTTACGACAATAATGACCTGTAGCTACGTAGTCCGCTCCTAAGCTCAATGCAATTTTCATAAATACATCAAACTTAATCTCGCGATTACACAATACGTCTGGATTAGGGGTACGACCATTCTCATACTCCTTAAACATATAATCTACAATCTTCTCTTTATATTGTTCACTTAAGTCTACTGTTTGGAATGGAATTCCAAGCTTCTCAGCGACCATTAAAGCATCGTTGCTATCTTCTAACCATGGACATTCATTAGAAATTGTCACAGAATCATCGTGCCAGTTTTTCATGAAGAGCCCAATAACTTCATACCCTTGTTCTTTCAGTAAATAAGCTGCGACACTTGAGTCTACACCTCCCGAAAGACCTACTACTACTCTTTTCTTCATAATAAAAATATTGTGGCAAATTTACAAGAAATGCCGCAATACAAAAAGCTTTTGAATTTATCTTATCTTATAATTATGATTTAACTATAGATAAAATCTATTTTTCTTACTTAGTTTGTTTGCCCAGTAACTCTGACTGTGCTTTTGCTCTATTAACTCCTTCTACTAACTTTTGTAAGATATCTTCTTCATTAAAATATTTAATTGCTTGCTCTGTAGTCCCTCCCTTAGAAGATACTTTAGCAATCCAATCTTGTGTAGATAACGAGTTTGCCTCATACAAACCAAGAGCACCTGATATGGTTTGTTTTACTAATAACTCGGCTTGTGAAGGTTCAAAACCATAAGAAATTGCAGCTTGTATCATTGCTTCCATAAAATAAAATACATAAGCAGGACCACTACCTGATATAGCAGTTGCCGCATCTATTTTATGCTCTTCTAATACATAAACAGATTTACCAGTTGTATTTATCAAATTTTGTATAATGAACAACTCTTTTCTATCCAACTCTTCTGAAGCAGTAAACACAGTCATTCCTTTTCCTATTTGTGTTGGCAGATTTGGCATCGAGCGTACTATTTTAGTTACCAGTAAATCCTTTTTCAAGCGATCAATTGAGACTCCAGCCATTACCGAAACTATAATCTGATCTTGATGTATAAATTTTTTTAAATCATCAGCTAATGTAGAAAAGTCTTGGGGTTTTACTGCTAAAATTACAATATCACAAGTAGCGATACCACTATCCAATTCATATCGATAAGATAGTTTGTGAATATTTCTATTATCCTCTAAAACCTTTTTTGAACGTGTATAAATCAATACATCTGTTGGGTTAATAAACCTTGAGTTTATAAAACCATTGGCAAAAGTACTGCCCATGTTTCCCATTCCTACAATTGCAATTTTCATAAAAAAAAACACCTCTGAATTTGATCAGAGGTGTTAAAAATATTAAATATAATTGATTATTTCTTTTTGTTTTGTTGCTCTTTTAATTTTTGCTGTTCTTGAGCTTGTTCCATCATCTCTTGCATTTTACGTTGGAACCTTCCTTTTGGACGTTTTTTTGTTTTATTGTCTTCAATGATTGCTTTAATCTTGTCTTCTTTTACAATATGGTTTTTAATTACATACATAATACCAATTGTAATAGAGTTAGAAATAAAGTAGTATAAACTCAAACCAGATGCATAGTTATTAAAGAAGAATAACATCATAATTGGAGAAATATAAATCATCACCTTCATTAATTTCCCCATATCAGGCATACCTTCTTGTGTAGGTGCAGCCATTTGTTGATCTCCTGTAGTCATTTTCATATAAATAAAAATTGCAATCGAAGCCAATAATGGGAATAAACTTACGTGGTCACCATAAAAAGGAATACTAAATGGTAAATGCAATACCGAGTCATAAGATGATAAGTCATCTGCCCACAAGAATGATTTCTGTCTTAAATCAAATGCAGACGGAAAGAACTGGAATAAAGCATAGAAAATTGGAATCTGTAATATAGCAGGGATACATCCAGCCATTGGATTCACACCAGCTTTAGAATACAAAGCCATTGTCTCTTGCTGTTTCTTCATTGGGTCATTTTTGTATTTCTCATTCAACTCAGTAACTTCTGGGCGAATAGCTTTCATCTTAGCTTGAGACAAATACGATTTATATGTCAATGGAGAAATTAGCAATCTTACTAAAACAGTTAAAATAATAATTGCAATACCATATGGTAGGAAAGAACTTAATAATCCAAATACTGGAATAAATAAGAAACGGTTTAACCATCCAAAGATCCCCCAACCAAGTGGAACAATATTATCAAGATTTTTATCATAAGATTTTAAAATCTTGTAATCAGATGGTCCAAAGAACCAGTTCATATCATAGTTTAATTCCCCATTAGTATACTCTAAAGGCATTGTAGCAGCAAATGCTTTTGTAAACACAGTATCTACCTTCTCGTCATTTACTAAATTTTTAGAAACAAAATTAGCAGAAGTAAATGCTTTATCTGTTAATAATACAGAAGTAAAGAAGTGTTGTTTGTAAGCAACATAAGTTAAATCTTTAACTGTTTTCTCATCTAATTTACTTGTAGGACTTAAGTCATTGTCTTTACCTTTCTCATACTCGTAGTATAAACGGGTATATCTATTTTCATAAGAGATACTTTTCTCATTTCTAAATGACTTCAATTCCCAGTTTAATTGAGGAGTCTTGCTTAAATCAACTATCTTATTTAAACCTTGAGTACGGATTGAGAAGTCAATCATATAATCACTTGGTTTAAGCACATAGCGATATTCTAAGAATTGATTATCAGATGCTTTTAATTTCATTGATAATACTTGATTCTCTCCTTCTTTAGTTAATTCTGGTTCAAAGTATAAATCTTTTGTATTGAATACTCTGTTATCAGTTGTGTGAATCTCTAAGTTGAAATTAGAGTTGTTATCACTAATTAGAGATACAATCTCATCTGATGTTTTACTAAATCTCTTTTCGTCATTAACAATAACTTTACTTAAAGCTCCTCCTTTATTCTCTACTACAAGAGTTAGGAACTCACTTTTAAGTTCAGTATTTCCGCCTTGTGCAGAAGGTAACGTAGCACTGTATGCAAATTGGCCTAATGTTGCACGAAGAGATTCATTCATTAATGAATCGCTTTGAGTATGCGTAGAAATAGCAGTTTCAATTTTTTCAGACTCTGCCTTTGCTACAACTTCTTTTTGAGCTACTTCAGCATCTTTTTTAATAGATTCTTTCTCATTATTGATGTTGTTTAACATCATCCAAATAAGCAAACCAGCTATAATAATAAAGCCGACAATACTGTTACGATCTAATTTTTTTTCTTCCATTACTTAATTTGTAATTGATCAAATGATTTTTGTAATTATCTATCTAAAGAGCGAATTAAGAGTAGAATATTATTTCTTGTTCTCAATTGCTGCTTTCACAAAACTAACGAATAAAGGATGTGGTTTTGCCACAGTACTTTTGTATTCTGGGTGAAATTGTACACCAATAAAAAACGGGTGATTTTCTATCTCAACAACTTCTACTAATCCTGTTTCAGGATTCCATCCAGCTGCTGTCATACCACCTTTTTCGAATTCTTCTAAGTATTGGTTATTAAATTCATATCTATGACGGTGACGTTCGTTAATTAAACTCTCACCATAGATATTAAATACTTTAGAATCTTCTTTTAATTTACAATCCCATCCTCCAAGACGCATTGTACCTCCTTTATCTGTAATATTTTTTTGTTCTTCCATAAAAGTAATCACTGGATACTGAGTACTTTCATTCACTTCTGTAGTATTTGCTCCAGCAAATCCTAATACATTGCGAGCATATTCTATGACAGCCATCTGCATTCCCAAACAAATTCCCAAGAAAGGTATTTTATTTTCTCTAACAAATTTTACTGTCTCTATCTTTCCTTCAATTCCTCTTGAACCAAAACCAGGTGCTACTAATACAGCATCTAAGTTATTCAACTTTTCACTTACATTATTAGCATTGATATTATCAGATTGAATAGAAATAATATTCACTTTACTTTGGTTCTCTGCTCCACCGTGTACTAAAGCTTCTAAGATTGACTTATATGAATCTTGTAGTTCAACATACTTACCAACTAAACCAATATTTACTACGTGTTTTGGGTTTTTTAATCTATGTAAAAACTCATTCCACTTAATTAAATCAGGTGTAGTCTTCTCAGGTAGATCTAATTTCTTAAGTGCTACTTTATCTAAACCTTCTTGAAGCATTAAGTTTGGCACTTCATAAATGGTGTCTGCATCAATAGACTGGATAACTGCTTCAGGTTTTACGTTGCAAAATTGTGCTAATTTTTGACGTATTTCTGTAGTTAAGTTGTGCTCAGTACGACAAACAAGAATATCTGCTTTAATACCACTTTCCATCAGTGTTTTTACTGAGTGTTGAGTTGGTTTCGTTTTAAGTTCACCAGCTGCAGCCAAATAAGGCACTAATGTCAAGTGAACAACAATTGCATTATTGTCTCCTAATTCCCATAATAACTGACGTACAGACTCTATATAAGGTAGCGATTCAATATCTCCTACTGTACCACCAATCTCAGTAATTACGATATCGTAATCTCCTGATTTGCCTAAAAGCTGCATGCGTTCTTTAATCTCATTTGTAATATGAGGGACTACTTGTACAGTCTTACCTAAAAACTCACCTCTTCTCTCCTTCTCTATTACAGAAAGATATACACGCCCTGTTGTAACATTATTAGCCTGTGATGTAGGTACATTTAAGAATCTTTCATAATGCCCTAAATCTAAATCTGTCTCAGCTCCATCATCTGTAACAAAGCACTCCCCATGTTCATAAGGATTAAGTGTTCCTGGATCAACATTAATATATGGGTCAAACTTTTGAATAGTAGCCGAATACCCTCTCGCTTGTAATAGTTTAGCAAGGGACGCTGCAATAATTCCTTTACCTAGTGAAGATGTAACTCCTCCAGTAACAAAAATATACTTTGTTTGTTTCATTTAGATTTTAATTTGTTGTGTTGTTAAGAATAAAACGGGGCAAAAATACAACTTTTAGAACTATTCTTCTAATTTTAATAGACCTAAAAACAGCTTTAGTCAATAATAAAAGGCATTGTTAATGCTATTTTTAAATACAACTAAAACACGCAAAGTACTTATAAACTTTGAGTTTCAATGACTTTGAATACTATTAAGTCAATAATTTATCATTTTATTCACACTTTTTATCGAACTCATTCAATAGAATTAAAAGTCAAATTGAGTTTTAAATACAGATAAGAGATGTTGTGTCTTCTCTATTATTAATAATTAGAGGTTAAAAAAGTTTATTTTAAAGATAATCTTAAAAGCAAATATTATTCTGTATTATCACCACCGTGCCGAACTATTTTTGTTTTAATAGTCAATATGTAGAATATAATTTACTTTCTATTTTGATATTTGTCTTTAAATATGCGTTTTGAATAATAATATGGTTTGTTTTCAAAATGATATTTATGATTTTATGTGTTATATTGAATTTTTAATATTTAACTTTGCCCGCAAACAAATTAAATAATGAGCACTAATAATACAGTAAAAAGAGGATTAAAAGCAAGACACCTCTCAATGATAGCCATTGGAGGATGTATAGGTACAGGTTTATTTATGGCAAGTGGCGAAGCTATACGTTCAGCAGGACCTGGTGGAGCTTTGATAGCTTATGCTGCTATTGGCCTAATGGTTTACTTTTTAATGACCTCTTTAGGTGAGATGGCAACTTATCTACCAGTATCGGGTTCTTTTAGTACATATGCAGCCAGGTATGTGGATCCTTCACTTGGTTTTGCTTTAGGTTGGAACTATTGGTTCAACTGGGTTATTACTGTCGCTGTTGATGTATCTATCGCCGCCATTGTTATTTCGTATTGGGCACCGATGACCTTTATTCCTACTTGGGGATGGAGTCTAATCTTTTTTAGTATAATCGTATTATTAAATATGTTATCAGTAAAGGCTTATGGTGAGTCTGAATATTGGTTTTCCTTTGTTAAAGTAGTTACCGTTATTATCTTTTTAATAGTCGGATTATTGACAATCTTCGGTATAATGGGTGGTGAATATATTGGCTTTAAGAATTTTACTTTAGGAGAAGCTCCTTTATTAGGCGATGGCTTTTCAGGAAGATTTTTAAGCATATTAGGTGTTTTCTTAATCGCAGGATTCTCTTTTCAAGGTACTGAACTAATTGGAATTACAGCAGGTGAATCTGAAGATCCGGAGAAGAACATCCCTAAAGCAATCAAACAAGTCTTTTGGAGAATATTGATTTTCTATATTCTTGCCATCTTTGTTATAGGTTTGATAATCCCATATACAAGCCCACAACTATTAGGAGCAGATGTAAGTGAGATTGCAAAATCGCCATTTACATTGGTATTTGAAAAGGCACATTGGACTTTTGCAGCCGCTTTGATGAATGCAGTAATCCTTACTTCTATTTTATCAGCAGGCAATTCGGGAATGTACGCTTCAACTCGTATGCTATATGCAATGGGAAAAGACGGAATGGCTCATAAATCTTTTCAAGGAACAAATAAACACGGAGTACCAATCTTGGCCCTTGGTGCTACAGCGTTAGTTGTGTTGCTAATCTTCTTAGTGCAAGCTAATTTTGACAAAGCGGTAGATTATGTATTAGCAGCCTCTGGATTAACAGGGTTTATTGCATGGCTTGGTATTGCTCTTAGTCACTACCGTTTCCGCAGAGCTTATGTGAAGCAAGGAAAAGATATAAATAACCTTGTATACAAAGCTAAGTGGTTTCCCTTTGGTCCTATCTTGGCAGTGATCTTATGTATACTTGTTATCATAGGGCAAGATTCTAAACTTATTTTCGAAGGAGTATTTGATCTTGAAGGAATTATTATTACTTATATGGGTATTCCTTTCTTCTTATTCTTCTATTTGTATCATAAATTGAAATACAAAACGAAAATAGTTCCATTAAGTAAAGTTGATTTATCTAAGAAATAAGTAAAGGCTGTCCATGGACAGCCTCTTTTGTTCTATATTCCTTGTTTATTTATAACTTCCAATTTTGAAACATCACTTCTTGATAATCAAGAATTCTTTTGTTTCTATCTCATTGATAACTTTAACTATATAAGAGCCTTTTATTAAATGAGAACAATCAACCTGTAAGACTGTATCGATAGCTTGTAAGTTTTGATTAAGTACTAATTTTCCAGTATTGTTGTAAATTAATACTTGATGAATGCCTGTATCAAGGTTAGTTTGAATATTTAGCGTAGTTTCAACAGGGTTAGGCCAATGAAGAGGCTTTATTGTACTTGCTTTACTTTCTTTTGTACCGATTGGGAAAGTTACTTTTGTTAGTTTTAAAGGTGTATCAGCTGTTACAACTAATGAATACCTTTGCTGGTCATTAACTAAGGTGCCTTTATGTGTAATTCTAACTAAGAAGGTCTTAGTAGGTAATAAGTCTTCTTCTATTTGCTCTATATTATCAACGTTATTATCTCCTTTAAGTGCTTTTAGATTATTAAAATCCTTATTGAGGTACCAAGGTGAATAAACTTTAGTACCAGAAACAATTCTCATATCCAGGTCATTAACTAAAGCGTTCTTGTATATTTCGTAGTATATGTCACTCATGCTTACTTCTCCTGCAGGATCTGTCCATGATAGTGTTGCTTTAAGGTTTTTGACAATATCCTTACCTGTTATCCAAATAAGGCTTTCTTCTTGGTTGTTTAGCGTTCTTTCGATAACAATTGTTTCGCTATAGGATCTTTCTAAAATATCAAGTCCTTTAGCAGCATTTATCATTCGTATCCACGCGAGCAACCACATATTTCATAAGCTAACTTAAGGTAGTAAGTTTGTTTCAAATAATAAATAGATGAGCAAACAAGAAATAATGTATTCTCATGTAGAGGATTGGAGAACAAGTGGATTAACGCAATCAAGATACTGTGAAAGTGTAGGAATTAAATTAGCAACCTTTAGTTATTGGGTGGTTAAGTATAAGGCAAAGTCAGAGTCAACACAATTAGACAATAATTTTATAACTGTGACAAAAGACCAAGTAAGCAATAGTCAAGAATATGAAATCGTATATCCCAATGGTGTAAAGCTACGTGTACAAACAGACAATCTTAGCGAACTATATTCATTAGTAAACTTAGTATAATGTTTAGTTTGAGTAGTTCTAATCAATTTCATTTGTATAGACAAGCTTGTGATATGCGCAAGAGTTTTGATAGCCTTTGTGGACTTGTCCAGAATGAACTTCATCAAGTAGCTCATAACGGGAGAGTCTATATATTTATCAATAGACGCTGTAATCAAATGAAGCTCTTGCATTGGGAAGCAGGAGGCTTTGTACTATACCACAAACGCTTAGAACAAGGAACTTTTGCTTTTCCCACGCATAGTAAAGCTCAAATAAGTTGGAGTGATTTAGTACTGATGGTAGAGGGAATCCAGGTTATCAAAAGTAACCAAAAAAGGCGTTTTTCATTGAAGTAAAACAGGTTAAAACCTTGTATATTTAAGGCTTTTGACGTATTTTTACTTCATGGAAATAGACTTAGAAAACTTATCGAAAGAACAACTTTTGGCGCTTATAAAAAAGCAGTCCAAGACTATTTCCAAACAAGACAAAGTAAATACTAAGTTAGAGCAAAAGACATCTAAGTTAGAGCAAAAGACATCTAAGCTAGAACAAGAAAAGCAAGAACTCCAACGCTTAGTAGATCTTTTACGACGCATGCAATTTGGACAAAAACGCGAGCGTTTCGAAGACCCTAATCAAACACAGTTACCTTTAGAGGTTCAGCAAGCAGTCTTAGAAGAACAAGAAGAAGTAATCAAACAAGAGATCACTTATTCTCGTCAGAAGAAAAAACATCCAGGAAGAGCTAAACTACCTGATCATTTACCAGTAGAAGAAATAGAAATCTACCCAGAGGGAGATTTATCTGATAAGATTTGCATTGGTAAAGAAACTACAGATGTGTTAGATTATGTTCCAGGTTACTTTAAAATCAAACGGTACATCCGATATAAATACGCCACGAAAGATAAAGACAACACTCAAATTAGTATTGCATTGCTTCCAGAGCGAATTATAGATAAAGGAATACCTTCAGAAGGATTATTATCTACAATACTTGTTGACAAGTATGTAGATCACCTTCCACTATATCGCCAGAAGCAACGCTTTTCAAGAGAAAATATCGATATAGCTTCTTCTACTATAGATGGCTGGGCAACTCAAAGCATGGATGCTTTAAAACCACTATATGAAAAGCTTCTGCTGGACATCAAAAATGAAGGATATCTTCAAGTTGATGAAACCACCATCAAAGTCTTAGATGAGAAAAAGAAAGATAAATCTCATCTTGGGTATTATTGGGTGTATCACGCACCTATATCCAAACTCGTAATGTTCAATTACAGTCCCACACGTAGTGGTAGCGCTGCACTACCTGTATTAGAAAACTTCAAAGGATATCTGCAGACCGATGGTTATAGCGGATACAAAGCCTATGGAGCTAAGTCAGATGTAACGCATCTTGGTTGTTGGGCACATGCTCGTCGTGAGTTTGAAAGAGCTCTTGACAACAAAATCGCAAAAGCACAGCATGTACTTATAGAAATACAGAAACTATATGCTGTGGAAAAAAAGGCGAAGGAACAAAACTTAACACCTGATCAAATCAAAGAGCTTCGTCTAAAAGAGAGTTTACCTATCATCAATGAACTTGGTAAGTATATGTTTGTTCAAATGAAACTTACACTTCCTAAAAGTCAAATAGGCAAGGCCTTTGCTTACTCTCAAACTAGATGGGATAATCTTAGTGCGTACTTATATGATGGAAATCTACAGATTGACAATAATCTTGTAGAAAACGCTATTAGACCTGTAGCGCTTGGTCGTAAAAATTACTTGTTCGCAGGATCACACGATGCAGCGCAAAGAGCAGCGATGGCTTATACCTTTTTTGCTAACTGCAAAAAACACGATGTTAATCCATATCAATGGCTTAAATATGTTCTAGAAAATATTCAATCTATCAATCATAAGAATATTACAGATTTATATCCTCATAACTATAAAAAGGCAATCTCTGACGCTGTAGAATAATTTTTATACCTCACAAGATGTACTTGCTAGGGTGGATACTATCATTCCCCATCCATAAATAGGATTAGGACCTGGGGCAAGTAACTCTCCGTTATAATGTGTCATCTTTGTGGCACTATTGGCCATAATAGCGCGCATTGTAGCTGAATCATAAGCGTTGTTAGTATTCAAGATACACCATTGTTGCCAAAGGCCAATGGTTGCAGCCACAAGAGGAGTAGCCATTGATGTTCCTGTAAGTTCTCCATATACTTGGTTATCTTTTTTGTCAAAAGTCTCTTTTGTATTGGGCGATAAACTTGAATATACTTTAGTTCCAGGAGCAGCGATATCGGGTTTGATTCTAAAATCCTTAGTAGGTCCGAAACTACTACTTATCTCAATATCCATTTGACCATTGTTTAGCTCTCGGTCAATATTCCCAACTGTGATTATATTCTTTGCAACAGCTCTATTTACAAGAATGTCAAATCCATTTTTCTTGTTAATTCTTCGATGCTCGTCCCTATTATTTCCAGCAGACACCACAGGTTGATACTTGGGTGCAGCATAAGTTATACGATCAATATCACTTGCTTGTCCATAGTATGCCCCAATTATTTTTGGATCTAAAATAAAACTACCGAAATAATTAAAGAAACTTAAACCATAAGAGTGATTCGAAACCAGTAGTCCATTCTGCGCGGCATAATGCATTTCAATGGTATCATCTAACCAATCATAACCGTGAATTATATAATCGCTTCCAACCCCTTTACTTTGAGGATTAACTCCATAGGCTCCTATTGTTCCAGCAATGTGAGTAGCATGTTGTTGTCTGTATTGATATGACCACAATTGATTGCGATTATCTAAGATATCCGGATAGGCATTTTTATACAATATCCGATTTGGAATATTCTCAAATTCTCTGTGTTCCTTATAGGGTAAAGTCCCATCCCATAAGCCTATTTCCATATCCTGACCTAAAAGAGTAATGCCTTCAAATACTTTTTGTTGGACAGATTCTATTCCAATAATACCCCTATTGATAGAATTTGTAGATTCATAATAAATTGGATTTCCAAATTCGTCTACTGAAACTAATTCAGCAAAACTTCCATTTCTACTGATAAAGAAAGGGTCAAGCTTATTAATAGAAATAGCTATCAGCTTTTTTGTACGTGCATACTTAGACTTTCTTTTTAAGGAATTAGCAACAAGCTCCGCTTCTTGGGGATCATAGTTTTTAGTTATATTCCTTTTGGTATCAACAGACTGACCATAACAAAAAAGCATATTAAAAAAACAAAATAGCAAAATAGCAGATAATAAGTTTAGATTTTTCATAATTTCATGTTTTTACTGTTACTACAGTTCTCACAAGCAATATGCCATCTAAAATGATACTTTCTATTTTATATACTATTGTTACTTTAATATTTGTTTATTATACTTAATAAATTAAGAATCTTAAGTTACAAACCAATTTTCTTAACTTCTATCCAATATTGATTTAGTTCTTCAGCAGATAAGTCACTTATTACTTTATTGTCTTTGATAATAAGTTGTTCTAATTTTTGAAAACGATTAATAAATTTGTTATTCGCTTTAGCCAATGCTTGTTCTGGATCTATTTTCACAAAACGCGCATAGTTAACCAAAGAGAATAAAATATCTCCAAATTCATCTTCCATTTGTGTTTTATCCCCTTTTACCTCTTCTACTTTAAATTCTTCGATTTCCTCTTCAAACTTAGCCCAAACATCTTCTTTGTTCTGCCAATCAAAACCTACTCCACTTGTTTTGTCTTGTATTCTATAGGCTTTGACCATTGCCGATAAACCTTTAGGGACACCTCCTAAGACAGATTTATTTCCTTCCTTGAGCTTTAGCTTTTCCCAATTCGACTCTACTTCCTTTTCATCAGCTACTACAACATCAGAATAAATATGAGGGTGTCTATAAACAAGTTTATCAGACACGCTATTGGCTATATCTGCTATATCAAATAAGTTTTGCTCACTACCTATCTTAGCATAAAAAACAATGTGCATTAAAACATCTCCAAGCTCCTTTTTTAACTCTGGATAATCTTTTTGATCAATGCTATCGGTTAATTCATAAACTTCTTCGATTGTTAAATTTCTCAATGATTCAAAGGTCTGTTTAGCATCCCATGGACATTTTAGTCTTAATTCATCCATGATATCTAAAAGGCGTTCAACAGCGGCCAATTGTTCTTTTCTATTGTTCATAATTTGTTTTTATACCTAGCAAGTTAAAAAATAAAAGCCCGTAGATAAAATCTACGAGCTTTAAATTTATATTTTAGAATAAACTATTTAGCTTCTTCTTCTTCTTTCTTTTCTGCAGCGCTAAAAGCATCAGCAATCATTCCTCTTTTTTGAAGAATATTATACCAGTTTAATACTTTTTTAATATCTGAAGCATATACTCTTTCTTCGTCAAATTCTGGTAAAACTTCTCTAAAGTAAGCAACTAACTCTGGGTTTGATGCTTTGTGAGAAATAGCTTCTCCATTATTTTCTTTTGTAGCAATATTTTTAAATACATCAAATAATTTAATCTCATCATTGTATGTATAAATAGATATCTCAGACAACAAGCTAACATTGTTTCTTAAACCTACAGTACTTTTTTTCCCATCTGCTATTGATTCAGCTACGAATCCTGTGCGAGTTTGCACTAATAACTCATATAAACCTGGCTTTCCTGAAATAGCTAATACTTTTTCTAAACTCATTTTATTCTAAATTTTTACATTAAGATGCACAAATATCTTAATTACTAGTTAATTTCCAATTAATTTATCTACCTTTTTTTTGAGCAAATTTCATTTTGTAATCAGTAAATATTTTACCTTCCAAAATATTGTTTAATTTTTTTGAAATAAGCTTCTTCTTTAAAGTCGAAAGTTTATCTGTAAACAGCACACCTTCAATGTGATCGTATTCATGTTGAATAACTCTTGCAGCTAAACCGTCAAATACTTCTTCATGTTTAACGAAATTTTCATCATAATATTCTATGGTGATTCTTTCTTTTCGTTTAACTCCTTCGTGTATATCTGGAATACTTAAACATCCTTCATTAAACACCCATTCTTCTCCTTCTTCTTTTAAGATCTTAGCATTGATGAATGTTTTCTTTAAAGTCTTTAAAAATGCTGCTTCTTCCTCTGTATTCCCGTCTAATTCAGCAAAAGGAGCTGCGTCAATTACAAATAGGCGAATAGGTAGTCCTACTTGTGGAGCAGCTAATCCAACACCACTTGCAGAATACATCGTTTCGTACATATTATTCACTAACTCTTTTAATTCGGGGTAATCTTGGGTTATATTCTCTCCTACTTTTCTTAAGACAGGATCGCCATACCCAACTACTGACAATATCATAATTATTATTTTTCTCGAAAATTGAGTAGCAAAATTAAGGAAAAATAAGCGAATAAATAATCTTCTAAATTATTTTTGATGTTTAAATTGTTTTATCTTGCTTACTGAAAAAGTAGACTCACGCTATAATACCTCAAACAAGTTATGCTAACTAAAGCAAGAAAATATACAGACAATTCACACCTTGGAGATTCATTAAAAATTACAATATCAGCAGTTATTCCTTTTTTGGTTTTAATGCCTTACAAAGAATTTAACTGGGCCTTTGCTGCAGCTATGGGAGCCATGCTTACCGCACCAGTAGATATTCCGAGTAATTTAAAGGATAAGGTAGTCGGATTATTTGTAGGTGCTTTTACTGTCCCTGCTGTTACTCTTGTGCTGTCTCTAACGAATAATCATTGGTACTTCTACCCTATTTTTATCTTTATTCTATTTTCTTTAAGCATGATTTCCGTTTACGGACATCGTGCCAATATGCTCTCTTTTACTGGCCTATTAGCAGCAAGTTTAGGTTTGGCTCACAACTATGAGGGAAATGCTTTACTAATGCACTGTTTAATGTTATTATTGGGTGGATTGCTTTATTTATTGGTTGCAGTTATTTTTTACTTTATTAGACCTCGTAGATATGGAGTTTTACAAACTTCAGAATGTATGACACTTACAGCCGATTACTTAAAGTATCGCGCTATGCTGTGGTCTGAGAAAGCTGATACTCAAAAGATAGTTGAAGAACAGTTAAAAATTCAAGTTAGTCTGAACGAAGTACACGAAAACTTACGTGAGTTTTTAGTCAGAAATAAAGCAAACTCAAGTAACTCCTCAAATAATAGACGCCTATTGGTTGCATTCTCTACCCTGGTTGAAATATTAGAGATTGCAGCTTCTACTTCTTTCGATCACAAAAAATTAAGAGAGTATTTTAAAGATAGAATTGATATTATCGAAGATTATCAAAAGTTGGCTCAAGACTTTTCTCTAACAATTCAAGAGTTAGGTGAAGCGTTAAATATGGGGTTAAAGTATCAACCAAAGTATAAGTTAGACCAACAAATTGAATTATTACAAAACAAATTAAGTGAGTTTTCAACAGAAAATACCTCTGAGAATAAAATGGAAGCAGTACTGATGTATTCTAATGTTCTTCATTATGCTCAAAGCCAAATTGCTAAAATCCATATCTTAGAGAAGATTCTAATTGAAAAAGCTTTTACTACAGATGTAAAAGAGAAGTTTAAAGATTTGGAAAAGTTCCTTACTCCAGTTCACTACCGTTGGGAGACTTTGAGAGAAAACTTAAACTTTACTTCAACGATCTTTAGACATGCAACAAGATTAACACTAACCATTTTAGTTGGTTTTATTATAGGTAAAGCTTTTGCTTTATTAAACGCATATTGGATTTTATTAACCATTGTGGTAATCATGAGACCTGGTTTTGGATTGACCAAACAGCGCGCCTTTGAACGCGTTATAGGTACAGTTATAGGGGGATTACTTGCCTTGGGATTATTGTTATTTATAGACAATGTATCAGTAATTGCCTACTTAACAATTTTTACCATGATTATAGGGTATTGGTTTTCTCATACTGATTATAAAGTAGGTGTTACCTTCATTACCATGTACGTTGTACTCATCTATGCTATATTGACACCAAATTTTATGGATTTATTACTCTATAGAATTGTAGATACTGTAATTGGGGCTGTTTTAGCTTTTGGAGCAAATTATCTATTATGGCCTTCATGGGAGTTTTTAAATGTCAATACACATCTTTCTAAATCTGTAAAAGCAAATAAAGATTATGTGAAAGAGATTACTTTACTATATAATGAGAAAGGTGAAGTTACCCTCCCTTATAAATTAGCTCGTAAATACGCTTTTATTGAAATAGGAAATTTAATGGCATCGTTCCAAAGAATGATACAAGAACCTAAATCTAAGCAGACTCTACGATCTGAAATATACGAATTAGCAGTACTTAATCACACTTTTTTATCAACAGCAGCCTCTATTGGTATCTATGTTCAACACAAACACACCACTAAGGCTTCGGAAGCTTTTAATATTGTTATGGATTATATTGATAAGAACTTAGATATGTCTGTGGAGTATTTAGAACAATATAATGTAGCTAATTTGCATGAAAATTTAGTGACAGATTCTATCCTTGCGAGCTATAATGTCAGTCTTGAATACCTGAAAAACTTAAGGGAATATGAATTAAAGAAAAAGTATTCAGATGATGAGGAAATAAAAAACTTAATGGAAGAATCTATTTTAGTGATTGAACAGCTAATGTGGTTGGCTCAATTGTCTGAAAAAATTCTAAAAATCAGTACAAATATTTCAAATAAGAGAAAGGAATTAAATGATTCTACTAAAATAAATCTACATATTCCAACAACGTTATTTAATAAGCGTAAAACAAAACTTCAATAAAATAAAGAAAGCCTTATGAAACATCTTCATAAGGCTTTTTATTTAACATCTATTCTTTATCATCTACAAAATCTTGAAGGTAACTAAACTTCTGTGTTAGTTTGCCGTCTTTAGTTATGGTTGATTTTTCCAATATTTGGTCTTTATCTCCATTAAAAAAAGCAGGTAAAATTTCTCGAACAAAAATCTCCCCAAATCCCTCACTGGAATCTTTTGGCAATTCACAAGGAAGGTTATCTATAGCCATTACGGTAATAGCAGCTGGGTGATCAAATTCTACCTCTATATTTTTACCTGGGTGATATCCATAGAAAGGATCTGCAACAGTTGAGGCTCTTAAAGTAGAAGCAATAGGTCCGTGATCTACGTCACAGGAAACATCCCCTACTACTTTTATTTGATTATGCGCTGAGTTTAGCATTTCTTTGGTAAGTATTGCAGGAGAACCCTTCTTAAAAAAGTGGCCTGTGATAAGAATATCAGAAACTCTACTGTACTTTTCAAAATCACTCTCAAAAAGTTCAGGATCAGCATAAAAATCTTCTTTGATAGCAGGACTTCCGTCTATTCTCTTATAATAGTCAGTAACTCCGATTTGAGTATAAACAGCTCTATCGTATTTTTGATTCAAAAAGTGCTCTGGAGACACTCTTTTTATCTTAATAGCATCGAGTATCTCTATAATGCCATTAGCAACTTTACCTGATCCGGTAACAACGATTTTAATAGGTGGAAAAAATTGCTTCTTTAAACGGTGAACTAAATCTTCTTTGTGTAGTAGTGTTTCCGCTTTTGCGATATTGTACAATTCATACTTTAGTCCAAATGCGCGTAATGTATTGTATGCTCCAACTATTCCAGCATAACGACCAAAACCAATAATCCTCTTATTGTTTTGATCAACAAATGTTTCGTGATCCATTAATCTTATGTTCTTCTCTAAACAAGCTTGAAGTAGCTTGCGATTGTGTTCTTGTTTCTTTATTGTGTGCGAAAAGAAGATATAAGTTTTATTTGGTATAAGTGCTTGGACAGGAACTTCTTTTACCCCCAGTAATATATCACATGAATCCATATCTGAATTAACTTCTAAGTTTTCATCCATGTATTGCTTATCTGAAAAAATCCTGATATCTGACGGCTCTATAGCTATACTAAGCTGATTATATGCTGCTAAGGCATTTTTTGCTTGTTTAGGACAAAGCACAACGCGTCTATCAGGAGGGTTCTTCCGCTCCTTAATAATTCCAATTTTCATAATAATAGTTTGTTTGGTTTTTTATAGGTTTTCTTGGTTCTCCAAATATAGAATTATTTCTGAATAAATAATTAATTGCTTTTAAAAAAAGCCATATTCTTGTAGTTAAAAATGTACATTTTATAATATAACCAAAAAAGTAATAAACTATTATAGAGTATATTAGTGAGAAAATTGTTTTATTATAAAATATATTACTTGGCAATACTTTGAAAACAGTAAAAAACAATGTATTTTTGCACAAGTTTAGATAACTAAAACACTATGGGGTCGATCGGTTTTGACAGCGAGTGGAATTAGTTAGTAAGCACGTCGAGCGTTGTTAGGTTGCTCGTAAATATCATCTAACGAACTTTTTAAACGGCGAAAATAACTACGCTTTAGCTGCTTAATCTGAATTATAGTAAGATTGCCTTTAGTTTCCACCAGGTGGAAGAGCTGAATTCTCCTTAAGAGCCTTGGTTTGTGGCGCTTTGTCAAGGGGAACCGTAAAATAAACCTAGAGATGTCTATTGTTTCGCTAGCATCTTGACATTTTAGAAACTAAGCTTTTGGTGGCTGTTTTTTGCCAAGCCAACGGTCGAAAATCTAATAAAAAACTAAGCGTGTAGAAAGCTTTCTGATTGCTTGTTTGGACCCGAGTTCGATTCTCGGCGACTCCACAGAAACAAAAGCCTAACTATTGATAAGTAAATAGTTAGGCTTTTTTTATACTCGGATTTGTACGCTTTTATTCTGGGGATACTTTTACATTCATATTTATTTTGAAGCGATTTTATATTAATATGAACAGTAGACTACACACTTTGAGAGATTATATCTAATTTTAATATATATAGATTCCTCATTTTATATTTAATCCTTGGTATACCTTCTTTTTTATCTTTATTTTTACGAAAAGTCTAAGAAATAAAATATTAATTCGAAAAAGAATGGATACTCCAACTTTTGAACTTTCAAATGAACAACGTACTTATTTAGGCCTTGAACTAGTTGAACCCCATTGGGAACGCGTTTCGTTGTTTGACAAATATTATTACTTTGAGGGAGATACGATACGCAAAGAAATAAGCGTGGGAGAACAAGGCTATACTGAGCGTAGTCTTAATGAAAAAACAGCAGTGAATCGAAGTATCCTCTTGCCTAAAACAGCTAAAGGCAAGAGCAAAAAGCTCAATTTTACGGCCTCTCAATCCTTTAAAGGTATTGGTGTTTATTTTTCCTTTTGGAATGAATACCTAACGCTGTCAAACTATACCACTCAGACCTCATTTTACAGCGAACAGCTGCCCAATCAAAAGCTAAAAGACCTACCGCTGTGGTTAGACCAATGGATCGCGGATACCACTCCTCAAGAGTTAGAAGCGATTAAACAATTTAGCCAAGCCCATCGACAGCACTGTAAGTATGCTGAGGGTGACTTTTTTACTTTCAAGATTGGAAGAAAACAATGGGGTTTTGGGCGTATCCTCCTTGATGTTCAAAAGCAGATTAAAACCAATAAAATAAAGCGTGACGAGCACTTTGGATTGACGAATCTCATGGGAAAATGTCTTCTTGTCAAGATATACCATAAAATAAGCAATACTCAAAACGTAGATTTACAAACACTTGCTCAAACACCTGCGCTACCTTCTCAAATTATCATGGATAACCATTTTTACTACGGACAAAATCCAATAATTGGTCATTTTCCTTTACAAGCACAGGAGTACGATATGCTGATTTCTTATAGTAAAAGTATTAGTAGTGACTCACCACGAACAGTTTATCTTCAATATGGGATGCTGTTTCGTACCCTAGATGTGCAAGTGTTTGATCGCTATCTCCTACATGAAGATGACAGCCTTTATCTGGGCTATGAAGAAAATCCGTATCGCAAAGAGGATTCGGGCTTTGGTTTGGATACCGATAGCCTTGAAGACTGTATCAAGGCAAACTCGAATCTCCCATATTGGCAGAGTGAAGCCGCAAAATACGACACCCAGTTTGATCTAAGAAATCCAGCCAACCTTGCTATAAAACGAGAGATATTTAAGGCTTTTGGCTTAGATGCGGATAAAAGCTATATAGAAAATTTACAACTAATTAATAACTAAAACTTAAAGTTAGAAAATGAATTAGACTGCTATGAATAAAAATATTGAAGCATTAATCAATGGCTGCGTCTCAATGCAGTAAGAATTAGTCTAAAGTATCCAACTTATTATCCATATAAAAAACCCTAACTATTGATTAGTAAATAGTTAGGGTTTTTTATATGTCTTATTTGTACATCCCCTTTTTGAGTTTTTATACTATTCATTTATATAATTCTGCTGGGAAATATCTAATAAATTGAATTAAGATAATCTGATATAAAAAGGTTTTAAAAAAAATCGAACTACCCAGAATCAATCATATTGAATACTGTCAATTCATTTTATACTGACAGTTAATTGCATCTAGTTGTATATTGATATTCATCCTAAATATTTATTCCGATATACTAAGACATTGCTTGGGGGTTTCTTGCACCTTTCTTCGACAAAAACGTGCTTTAGGCTAGTAAACCCCTAGAAAAGTGCAAGGAATCCCCTAGTAAGTGCAAGCAAACCGCTCTTATAGAACATGCTAATCTGCTTTTTTTAAATTTGTTATCTGGTTCTTTAATTTTGGTGATTTTGTTCCAATCTTAAATTGAGCCAATCTTTTATGTTGAATAAATACCTATAAGTCAAGACCTTAAAAGCTATGATCTTTTTTCTATTCTTATATTGACCTTATGTAATATAGATTTGTTCTTCTAATTACCATCTAAAGAATCCTTTCAAGGTTAAGTAAATACCTCTTAGTACAGACTCTGTATGCTCTGTATCCTCAATAGTTTGTGATTTGCGTTTTCCTATAGCTTTATATGTATCTGTAGTTGATGTAATTTCAACATCAAAAGTGTTTTCGTCTATAAAAGTAGCCTCAATTAAAAAAGGTTCAGAATGGTGAAATGATGAGCATATAAAACCATCGGAAGTCATCACTCCATCAAATCCTTGAATGCCGCCAGCTCCATATGCTTTTCCAATTACAACATTCCCGTTTCTATACAAATCAAAAGTTTGTACTCTATCTATATTATATCTCAATAATTCTTTTGAATCACTCAAATCTTTTAGCTGTCCAAAATTGAGTTCCCAAGTACCTATTGGCGAGATAGCACTTGGATTAGTTATGATAGGAAATGGTGTTTCTTGTTTTTCTACCTTTTGAACTTCAAACTTTGCACGTTCTTGCTTAGTTCTAACACCATCTATATAGATTCCAGATATTTTATCACCCTGTCTAATACCTTTAAACTCGCTGTGTAGACCAGATTGAAAACTAATAGAATCTCCTCTATCAATCCAATAACTCCAATGCGCTAATTCAGGTCCACTAAATAGGCGTACTTGCCTTGTACCTTCTTTTGCTTCAACGCCAAATAACAAAGGAATATGTACACCATCTTGAACTATAAAGTTTCCTTGCCAAACCTCGTAACCATGCTCTCCTGCATCCTTAGATTCTAACTCATAGCTTTTTGTGCAAGAAAAAAGAAGAAAAGCTAAACTGGTGAGTACAAAAATATGTATTGAATATTTCATAATAAAAATGCTGTTCTTACTTGAAAACAGACTTAAGATTTTAACTTTACTTAAAAATAGGAAAACTCATCAACACTGCAATGTTTTAAGTCTAACTATTCTTTAGAAGCATAAATTTAGAAGCTATCTACTAACCTGTATCTTGTACCTACCTTTCTACCTGACTGACGTGTTTAATAATTTCTTGAGGCGAAACTACACCTGTTTGGCGCCAATAGATATCTCCTTTTGTATTAACCAAAATAAGTGTTGGTACAGAGCGAACAAAGAACTCTTGTTTTAGTACCTTATCTATATCAATATCTACTTTTATAAAATCGACATAAGCTTTAATGTCTTCTTCTATGTGATTAATATATTTTGACAGGGTTTTACAAGGAGCACACCAATTAGCATAAAATTGTAATAATATTGGACGATCTAAATTGTCAAAGTCTATATCTTCATACATTGTTTATCGTTTTTTTAAATAATAAATTCTATTTCTATTGAATAAAAAAACACTATTAATTTGATATAACAAAACTAATAGCGTTCAAATTTTAAATCTATATAAGCCTAAGTAAATAAAATGAATATATTCTTACTTAAAGAATTGAAGGCATTTTATCTTTAGTTTAAATTCCTTTTGAAGGAGACAATCAGTAAGTAGTAAGGTCTTTAGTCAAGAAATATTAAAACTTTGTGGTTGTAAAGCTCTGAGTTACTTAAATCTATTCCAAGAAATTAGACTACAGGATTTAAAGTCATTAAGTATAAAAAATAATAGGCCACCAAAAAGGGCAATATTCTTCCAAAGTGGTCCATGTAGCAAACCATTTCCCATCTGTATAGTTATAGTTATTGGAATGAGTATGACAAATAAAATCGCAGCAACATATCTAACCATAAAACCGATTAGGAATAATACACCAAATAGTATCATTGCATAACCAGAGATGATCCCTAAAGTATAAGGATCTCCAAATAGATGTGCAAAATTGCCAAAATTCGCATTTGCAATTCGTTTACTTACTTGGTCAGGCGCAATAATGTGTGAGGTACCCGCAACAATAAAAATACCACTTAGAGCTACTCTTAATATGAGTAGAGAAAATGGGTTAACTTTAATCTCCTGTTTCATCTGTTTTAAATTATAGAGCATTAAGTGGTAAAAATAGAAACAATTCTCAGTTTGGATTGTAACCAATGTTACTTATTGAGTCTATTCTTATATATATTTGGCAATTCTATTTAAAATCAGACAGGCATTTGAAAAAAAGACTTACTTTCGATCAAAATTAAGAAGTTATCAAATGCAATGTACCTTATGTAATTTGCCTTTAGAGAAAAAGGTCGATGAGTTTTATTTTATTTGTGACAACTGTGAAGCTTATCTTAAGGATAGTCAATATTATTTTTCACCTGATAAGGAGAAAAAACACTACGAATGCCATAATAACGATATTAATGACATAGGTTATCAAGAGTTTACTTCTCCTGTAACTAACGCGATTTTAGAACGCTGTACAAGTGATATGTTAGGTTTAGATTATGGCTGTGGAAAAGGTCCTGTTATTACTAAGCAATTAAATGAAAAAGGCTATCAGATTAATTTATATGACCCTTTTTTTTATCCGAATCAAGATTATTTAAATTACAACTATGACTTTATTTTTAGCTGCGAAGTATTTGAACATTTCTACAATCCTTTTCAAGAGCTAACAAAACTTTATAATCTATTGAAAACAGGTGGCTTGTTAATTGTCAAAACTCATCTTTACACAGGGAAAACTGATTTTGTCAATTGGTATTACCGCAAAGATCAAACACACGTTTTTATTTATACTTTTAAGACTTTCGAAGTTATTAGTCAACAGTTTGGTTTTGAGATAGAACACCTCAGTGAGCGTCTTGTCATTTTAAGGAAAATGTAAAGAGGATTTACTTTTAATGTAAACCCTCTTTCTGTTCTTTGTATCGTATTTAGGCTAAAAATCCAGCTCCTTTATATAGTCTAAACTTTCCTGGGCCAATAAAGGCAATAGCTAAAGAGCTAAATAAGAAAAGTAGATTTAATTCACCTGCTAACCCTCCAGTATTTGTTGTATTAAATACAGCCATTCCGTTTACTAAGAAGATTGACATTACCATTGTGAAGGCAATAACAGCAGCCGAGAATCTCGATGCAATACCTAAGATTAGAAAAAGAGGTGCAACTACTTCTCCAATAGGCACACCTAACCATAACCAAGTAGGTAAGCCTTTAGCGGATAATTGATTAATAATGAAATCATGCCCGTGAATCAACTTATAAATTCCGTGAAAAATCATCAGTCCACCAACTCCTAATCTCAAAAGAAGTTTTCCAAAGTCTGTTCCCATAGTTTGTATATTGTTTGAATTTTTAACTTGTTTTGGTTGGGCGAATCTCTATTTTACTTGGTAAAACATTTGGATTCATCTTTAAAATATCTACTACTAACTCTCCCATATCTTCTGGCTGAATCTTCCAAGCGTCTAACTCACTTGGAATATGATTGTTGAAGTTTGTTGATACAGATCCTGGAAGAATAGTAGTTACTTTTACATCGTGGTTTCTCAAATCTAGCATGGCAGCTTGCGTAAAACCAACAACACCGAATTTACTTGCATTATATCCAGTCCCATTAGCAAAGAAATTAATTCCAGCCAAGCTGGCAATACTTATATAGTATCCTTTATTTGCTTTTAATTGAGCAACAGATGCTTTAAGGGTATGAAACACTCCTGTTAAATTGGTATCAATCATTGTATTCCAATCCTCAATTGATATTTCTTCGATAGATGAAAAAATACCTACACCTGCATTGGCAATTACGATGTCTAAATGCCCAAAAGTATCTACAATTTTCTGTACTGCTGCTTGTTCCTGTCCATAATCTCTTACATCAGATTTGATAGCCAAAACGTCTTTGCTATTAAATTCACTGACTACTGACTCTACATCTGATAATTTACGACCACTAATAGCTATTTTACAACCTTCTTTTAAAAGTGCCGCTGCCATCCCTTTACCTATTCCTTTGGTTCCTCCTGTGATATATACTACCTTCCCGTTGATTTGTTTCATTTGTATTTGTTTATTTTTATAAAAGTACAAAATAAAAGAGCATTTATTCTCATCCAAGTTTTCAAGCCTAAAAGTTCTTTTTGTAAAAGAATAAAATTATGCATTATGACAATAACTAATAGGTTTTAACGTCAATAATTTTAATATTGACAACTTATTTAAAGATTATGGTGGTAAATAACAAGCTAAATTTGACAAAGAGCTTTTGGGTTTAACAGGGGATTACTCCTCTATTTTTAAAGGAATATTGTATGTACAGCACAATTAGTTTAAATTAGCTTTTTAAACTTAAAAATATGATAAAAAAAAGCTCGCTACTATTTTTACTACTAACGGGTAATATACTATTTGCACAAAGAGATTTAACTATTGCAGAGGCAACAAGAGCACAATATTCACATTTTGCTCCAAAGAGCTTAGCTCAACCTCAATGGAAGAATGATAGTGCTTTTACTTTTGTAACATCACAAAGAGATAGTTTACTTTTAAAGTCAAAAGAATTAAAATGGCAAGACCAAACTATTCTAACAGCTAAGCAACTTGAATTAATCTTAAACCAGAACTTTAAAAACAGTCCTTTTGAATTAAACACTATTCCATTTGATTTTAAATGGGTACAAGACAATGTCGCTGTTTTTACAGTTATGGACAAAGAGAAAAAGTTTAAATACAATATTAAATTAGATACGAAGGAACAAAAAGTAACTAACTTCTTTAAATACAATAGTATTGCTCAAGAGCAAACAATATCTCGCAATGAGAACTACCTTGCTTGGTTAAAAGACAATAATATCGTGATTACTGACAACAAAGGAGCTGATATGGTTGTTACTGAAGATATCAATATTGATGTTGTTAATGGAAGTGGAAGTACTCACCGAAACGAATTTGGTATTGACACAGGTATGTGGTGGAGCCCAAAACAAGATCAATTATTGTATTATAGAAAAGACCAAAGTACAGTTACAGATTATCCTTTAGTTCAATGGGGTGAACGAGTAGCTGAAAATAAGAGTATCAAGTACCCAATGGCTGGTATGACTAATGAACGCGTTTCTTTAGTTATATTCGATGTTCTTACAAAAGAAAAAGTAACATTAGATACTGGATATGAAGATCAATTTCTGACGATGGTAACCTGGGATCCTTCTGGTAATTATGTATATGTTGGAGTTTTAAACCGTCATCAGAACCATTTAAAACTAAATCAGTATAATGCTGCAACAGGTGCATTTGAAAAAACATTATTTGAAGAAAAAGCGACTACCTATGTTGAACCTTCTCAAGGATTAGTTTTTACACCTAATAAAAAATCGTTTATTCACTTCTCTGAATCAGAAGGATATAGACAAATGTATTTATATAATACAGATGGCAAATTAGAACAAAAGTTAGGATTTGAGAATGTCATAGTTTCTAAATTCTTAGGATTCGATCATGAAGGAAAGCACGCTTATTATGAAGGAGTTACTAATCAAGGGTTAGATAGACAACTTTTTAGAGTTAATTTAAAAAAGGGAAAAACGGAGCAATTGACTGAACTTTCAGGAACACACAACGTTGTTTTAAACAAGAGTAAATCAGTTTTCTTAGATCAATTCAACAATTTAGAGACTCCTAATAAAGCTGTTGTCCAAAACACGGATAATAAGAAAGAAATTGAGTTATTTGAAGCTGTTAATCCTTATCAAGGTGTGATTAACATGCCTAAAATGGAATTGGTTAAGTTTAAAGCAGGTGACAATAAAACAGATTTAAACGCGCGAATTATTTATCCAACAAACTTTGATCCAAACAAGAAATATCCTGTAATGGTTTATGTTTATGGTGGACCTCACGCACAGCTTATTACCAACTCATGGTTAGGTGGAGCAAATTTATTCTTCCACTACATGGCCCAAAACGGTTATATTGTCTTTACTGTAGATAATAGAGGTAGCTTCAATAGAGGACGTGATTTCGAACAAGTAATTCACAGACAGTTAGGACAAGCTGAAATGCAGGATCAATTAAAAGGAGTTGAATACCTAAAATCACTTTCTTTTGTAAATCAAGACAAAATCGGTGTTTATGGATGGAGTTTTGGAGGTTTTATGACTACTACCCTATCTATCAATCATCCAGAGATATTTAAAGTTGGAGTTGCAGGAGGACCAGTTATGGACTGGAAGATGTATGAGATTATGTATGGAGAGCGATATATGGATATGCCTCAAGAGAATCCTCAAGGATATGAAAAGACAAGTCTATTGAATAAGGCGGATAAATTAAATAACAAACTCCTTATTATTCACGGAGCTCAAGACCCTGTAGTTGTACAGCAGCATTCTATGGAGTTCATAGAGTCGTGTATCAAAGAGAACAAACAGGTTGACTATTTTCTTTACCCAACGCATGAACATAATGTACTTGGGAAAGATAGAATTCATTTGAATACAAAAATTGCAAATTACTTCTTTGACTTCTTAGAAAAACCAACAAAATAAATAAGACAAGAGGCTGTTTAGTTAAACAGCCTCTTGTTATTTTATATTCGATTGATTAACATTTTTAATAACAGTTGGTTAACTTGTTAATTATTGCGAATTTGTAAATGCTTTATCGCTTGATACAATTGATTATCAAAATTAGAAAAGAAGAAGTTAGCCTATCTATGCTACTTCAAATACAAGTCTAACATTGCTTTTTAATGATTGATTCCATACTTGTGTTACTTCTTTCCAATTATAGGAAATAGTATCTAAAAAAAGTTTCTTCTCACAAGCTAAATTAAAAGCTTCTGGTAGCAACTCCCTAAAGAAAAGATCAATATCGTCTTGAGGCCAACTACCCAATCCTGAGCCTAATAAGACTAAATCAGTTCCTCTTAAAATAGAAGAAGATAACTGCAGATCATCACCAGACATAGCTCCCACATTGACAAATCGAGTATGGTGTTGATAAGCTCCTTTGTCTTTTAAAGTGTTTAGTATGACACTTGCACTCTCTCCCCATAAATAATCAATGACGATGTCAATAGGAAACTCTTGATTTAATTTGTGTATTTGTTGACTTAATTCTTCACTTGATTGAGTTAAGCTGATAAGTTGATCTGCGCCATAGTGTTCTAATTTTTTGAGTGCATCAGCATTGCGACCTGTTACAAATACTTTACTTGCCCCATAATATTTGGCCATTTGCACTGCTACTTGCCCGGTTACACCTGTTGCGCCATTTATCAGTACAACTTCTGATTTTTTGAGCTTTGCTCTTAACATCAGAGCTATAACAGACCCCATCAAAGCATTTGGTAAAGCAGCCGCAAGTGCTATATTCATTCCTTTAGGCAGCGGAACTATCTGATTTTTATCTACATAAGCATATTCACTTAAAGTTCCTTGTATTCCAAATCCATATACTAATCTGCCATCTTCAAGCTCACCTACAGCATCAGTTCCTATGACAAATGGATTGAAACTCTTAGTACTCACAGAATAATGCTTACCACTGGCTATGGCTCTATCTAAGTTTTTAATAGCAACAGCTTTAACGCGCATAAGCACAGCATTTTTCGCAATAGCCTTTGATGATTTAAAATTGGGAGTATAAGTGGGAGTTTTCCCTTTTTCTTCTACAATTACTGCTTTCATTTTGTTTAATATTTAGATTGTAAAAGTAGTAGTGGCTCTACATCTAAAGCGATAACATTTGTTATCAATTTAGCTTTTGAGCAATTTTTTCTTGATACGACTTAGATGTACCTTAGAAATTCCGATATAAGATGCAATATAATGTTGAGCAATGCGCTTTATTAATTCAGGTCGCTGCTCAACTAAATTTAAATAACGCTGTTCAGGAGTAGATTGAACAAAAGATAAACTGCGTTGCATATAATCAAAGGTACGCTGAAAAATAGCATCAATAAACAGATTTCTATAAGCTTCTTCTTGTAAAGTCTTGTCTAATAATGGTTTGAGATCTTTCTTATCAGCGACCCAAACTGTTGTAGGTTCTATAGTCTCTAACGTAAATAGACTGGGAGTACTCTGCCAAAAACTTTCAATTGATGCAACTAAGCTATTTTCAAGAAAGAATTGAAAGGTAACTTCTTGACCATCTTTGTTTAACCAAATACGCATACACCCACTCTCAATCCAAAAGATTTTCTCAGCAACTTGCCCTTGGGCTAATAAAACTGTTTTGCTCGGATATGACTCTATTCTAAAATGAGATTGATACTCTTCCAGAAATGATTTGGTTAGCACAGATTCTCTATCTATATATTCGAACATACCTTAAATGTTTTCTAATTAAAAAGCTATAATTGATTGGTTTTACTAAGATACCAACATTTTTCAATTACAGACAGAGTCAAAAAAACATACTCAATCTAATTGAACTATCTTTTTTGATAAATAATATCGGTGATATGCCAATGCTATGAATAGCGAAAAACTACTCAATAAAACTGTTAGCCAAGGCAAATTGATTACCTGTTCTTTAGAAAATATAAATACTAAGAAAGGAAAAGCATACGCTGGTGGCATCTTCATTTGAAATAGCTCTAATAAAAAGTATATTGACAATAGCATCAATATAGTAATTACAATCCAATTGGAAATACAAAGATAGAGGATTACTCCTATAGAAATAGACAAACTCAATACTGCTATCTGTTTAACTACCATTTTAATTGTATATTGTTTCATATGCAGTGTCTCGTAAAGAACCACAGCAATAGGTGGTATAACAACGTATTTCTCCTTACCAAAAAGCAGTGCAATCAAAATAGTACTCAAAACAATCCCTGCATAAACAGTCATTGCTGTAGTATTTACTTTACTATTTCTATCTATATTCTTGTTTAACTTAAATAAATAGATGCCAATCATCAAGATAAAAGTAGTAGCTAAAATAGCGTATACAAAAGACCAATGTGTTGCATTAGTAACAATAGGTAGAAAGCCAGTAGCTAAAGCGGGTGGTAAACTATAGTTAATTACTTTCATTAATATTAACATGAAAAACAATATTCCCACTATTTTAACGACATAAGGTATCTCTAACATATTTATGCTAAATCCAACAAAAGCGGTAATGGAAGGTAGAATAAAGACCTTTTCAGGTTGTCTTAACCAAGCTTTCTCCTGAAATACCCATAGCCCAATTGTCAGTGCAGCTATCTCTGGTAACACGATTTCTCTATCTTTAAACAGTACTGCAGCGGCCACCATACTAACAATAAAGGTAAAGGCTACTAAGTAGTTCTTTCTATTTGGAATGTTTAAAAGATAATTCATTTGCCTATTGATCTAAGATTATGTGGACAAAAATACTTGAAAAACTCCCTTTAACTTTTATACAATTTTGAGTTTTTGTTATCTTTTTTGAAACACAAAACTCATCTATGGTGTAGATGAGTTTTAATCTTATTTGAGAAAATCAACAACTTCTCTGATGTTATCTAATTTGTAATATCCTTTATGGTCAACTGCTTCTACTACTTCATGCGCCCAAGTTACGTGAAAGGGAATATGCAAGGCATTGGCTCCAATTTCTAAAACAGGAATAATATCTGATTTTACTGAATTTCCTACCATCATAAATGCTGGGGCAGTGATATTCAATTTGTCAATTAACTTGTGGTAATCTTCTGTCTGCTTATCACTCATGACTTCCACATGATCGAAATACTTGCCTAAATTTGAGTTCTTGAGTTTGCGTTCTTGATCTAACAGATCTCCCTTAGTTGCTAAAATAAGGGTGTAATCTTTACTTAAAATCTCCATTGTCTCCTGTACACCATCTAATAAAGTAATGGGCTTATCTATTAAAGCATGGCCTAAATCCAGAATTTGCTGCATCAAAACATCATTCATTTTCCTTTGAGTTATCTGCATAGCTGTTTCTAATAAGCTAAGTAAAAAGCTCTTGGCTCCAAAGCCATAACGACTTAAATTCCTCATTTCTGTTTCAAACAGTACTCTCGAAGTATCTTCTTTTGGGAGAAAATCTTTTAATAACTCACAAAAAGCTTGTTCTGTTTGCTGATAATATATTTCGTTATCCCATAGTGTATCATCTGCATCAAATGCGATGGTCTTTATTCTATTACTCATACCTATTAAACTTAATTTTGGCAGTAAATTTAAGGTCTTTCCAGTAGCTCGGATAAGACATTTGTCTATTATTAGAAATCACTTTAATACAATTAGTAAACTTATTGAGTATGATAAGAGGTAATTCTATTGCAAAGAGATTTCCACTGTCTCTATTTTCTTTTGATGCTTAAGCAGCCAATTATATAGTTCTATATGTCTATATAGATCCTCTACACTTCCATGTGTTCCGCCTTTTATTACTTCTAACTCGACAGGAGCATTAGAATCGCACTTTTGAATGGCATTCAGGATGCTTTTGGATTCTTTCATTGGTATAATGTTGTCCTTATCTCCATGTATAAGCTTAATTGGTACGCTTGCCAAACTACAAGCATCTCTATTTTCTCCACCACCACAAATTGCTATAGCAGCAGCTACACGATTTGGATATTTGGCTGTGTACTTCAAGGTTCCATAGGCCCCCAAACTCATACCAGTCACATAAATACGAGATTCATCAATCGGGAAATGTTTTATCATATAAGTAACTATTTCCTCTACTTTATCAGGATTCCAAGGTCCTGAAGGCAATTGAGGTGCTACTAAGTAAGCGGGAATATCTAACCCTTTCTCAATTCCCTTTAAGGCTCCATATCGCTTAACCCTATTGATATCTGTACCGGAAAGACTTTTACCATGTAAAAAGATAATCAAAGGAGTTTTATCTTCTACTACTTTAGGTTCGTTTAGCCAAAAGTGATAAGTCGTTTGATCTATTACTGCTTTTGGTTGAGCAAAACTAACCACTGTAAACAAGCAGATTAAAACTTTAATAATATGCATACTTTTTGAAGTAAATATAATCAAAGAAATTAGAGTTTTTAGTTGGTTTAGAATCCGTGTTTTTTTTAAAAAATAAATCTTTTTAAGCAAGGGAACTACTAAGTTTAAATAACTTCATAAGTGAACTCTGATAATAATAGGATTCAAAACAAATAATATTATCTTAAAAGTCTTCTTAATTGCTGATATTTTATTTTTTTTGAGTAAATTACTTTATTAAAACACAAACAATTATGAGTAGCAAAAAATTATATGCTGGCAGTGAGATAATGGTATTGGCTGTCAGAGATCTCTTAGAAGAAAATGGCATTGCATACATTATTCGCGATGATATCGAGTCTGGTATTGCAGCAGGATATGGAATACTCGGTAAAGCTGTAAATGTATTTGTCGATCAAAATGATTTACACCGAGCACAAGATTTACTCAAACAGAATAATATAGAAGAATAGTAAACGGTTAGGTCGTGACCTAACCGTTTACTATTTTATTGCTTTTAATTCGCAATTGACAAAAATGATTAAAGCTCAATAAAAAACGGGGATACTCCATACATAGCATCCCCGCAATACAAATAGAAAAACTGACCATATCAAGTTTATATGGTCACAAAAGTAAATTAAGTAATAATCTTATCTAAGTGATTCCTTTGAAAGACTTGATCTTTTTTATATTTTGAAGGAGAAACTCCCATCACATTTTTAAATTGTTTGCTCATATGGCTTAAATCATTGTAGTACAGTTTAGTTGCTATCTCTACTAAAGACAATTCACCATAAGAAATATACTCTTTTACTCGCTCAATTCTCAGTAGTATATAATAACGTTCAATAGTAATCCCTTCACTTTCAGAGAATAATTTACTGGCATAACTATATTCAACATCCAATTGTTCACTGAGATAGTAGGACATATTAATAGCTAACTTCTCATCAGCATCGACAATCTTAATTACTAAATTCTTGATTTGCTCTACTATGGCTCCACGCCTATTCTTAATTAACTCAAATCCCAAGGCTTGTAATTTCTTTTCAAATAGCAGCATCGTAGAACTCGCAAGTGGATAATGCAATATTACTTTTCCCAAAGTAACAGTGGCTTCAAGTACACCTAATTTCTTTAGTTCTTGATCTACCACGAGTACACAACGGTGGCAAACCATATTCTTTATATGTAAAACGCTATTAGTTTCCATATTTGTTTAAAGTATTATGGGGCTAAGGCATAGCCCCATGATTAAGTTATGCTTCTTTTGCTTGCGCAAGTAGTGATTTGTAGTTACTCTCATTTTCAAAGTAAGCCACTTCTCCATTATTGCCAATGATAACAATATAAGCCAAAGCTTTGTCCACTTGCTTTAAGCTAAAAGGATCTAATGCAAATCGAACTGAATTATCTTGTGGTATTCGACTCTGACACATCTGACAACAACCATAATACATCTTCCCCTCAAAAGGGACTTCTAATTGTTTGTTTCCCCCCATGTAAGCATCATTAACCATGCAAACTAAATCAGAAGGAACGTGATCACCCTTCTTATAGGAAGTATTACTTGTCACCTCTTTGTTTTCTTGTTTTGGTAAACTTTGATGTATTTCTTCCATTGAAGTTGTTTTAACAACTGTTGTGTTGTTTTCTTTTTGCCCACAAGCAATCATTAAAAGTGCAGTAACAAACAGTGCAATACCTTTTAAACTAATTAATTTCATTCTCTTTTGTTTTACTAATTATTAATTGATTTTTAACCCATCGGCAATTTCTTCTGTTGCCATTTTAAGCATTCTCATCCCTTCGTGAAGATCTCCAAATACCTCTATCATCATTGGCATTGTTCTACCTTTTCTAACTTTATGATGATGAGCGATGCCTGCTTTATTTTCAATAAGGTATAAGCCCAAGTTACTCTCCACTAATGCTGATTTAGGCACAAAGAAACTCGCCTGTTTTGCTTTGAGTTGTACAACAGCATCGGCAATCATATTAGGCTTTAGCAATCCTTTGCTATTATCTAAATCTGCTTGTACTTGTTCTGATCTCAATTTAAGATCTAAACTTCCAGCCTTACGCGTAATTATAGCTTTAAATCTATCCTGAGGCATGGTTCGTACAGTAAAGGAAACTGTATCACCCATTTGCAAATACGGTGTATTAGCCTCCGATATGGATAAGTTTAATCTCAACTTATTGGTATCCTCTACAATAAGTAAAGGCGTTTTATTCATTGGCCCTACATAAGCACCTACATCCACTTGTCTACTGGTAACTACTGCGTCAAAGGGCGCTTTAATAACTAAATATTGATCAATACTTTTAACCTCTTGATAAGCAGCTTTTAGAGCATTCAATTGTGCCTGATCTGCAAGCATTTTAGCCGTAATTTGCTCTAAAAAATCCGGAGCAATAGCCCCTTGGGTTTGATTTGCTTTCAATGTTCTATCATACGTAGCTTTAGATGAGATATAATTTGCTTCTTGGGCCTTGTATTTAGCTTCTGCACTGAGCACTTGAGCTTGTAGTTCCGGAGCGTTCAAAATCATCAATACTTGCCCCTTTTTAACTCTATCTCCTATATCTACTTTTAGATCTGTTACATAACTATTGACCTTAGCAAATATCTCGGTGCGTTGATCCGCTCTAATTTCTGCTGGGAGTTGTAATTTTACATGAGGATTAGACTTCTTTAGTTCAAAAGTCTCTGTGAGCATCATATTCATTTGTTGTTGCTCATTTGCCTGTACAGGCTGTTCTTCTTTTTTATTGCACCCAGCAAGTACAATTAAACTCAATATAGCGATATATACTCTTTTCATTTTATTACTTATTATCAACTGGTAAATAATGGATACTTTCTTTATCTTCTGGGTCTAACGACGGTGACTGTCTTGTAGATTTATTCATTACCCATGCAAAAACCATAGGCAAAATTATTAGTACAGAGAAAGTCGAGGCGAATAAGCCTCCTATCACAGCTCTACCTAATGGAGCTACCTGCTCTGTTCCTTCACCAAATCCTATGGCCATAGGCATCATTCCCGCAATCATTGCTAAAGTCGTCATTGCTATTGGACGAATGCGCAGTTTGGTTGCTTCTATAGCAGAGGCTGTTGCACTCCAACCTGATTTTCTCAAAGTCTCTGCATTGTTAATTAACAATACTGCATTTGCTATGGATACACCTACAGACATAATTATTCCCATATATGATTGTAGGTTTACAGTCGATCCCGTTAGTTTAAGTAAACTCAATGAGCCCAACATCACAAAGGGAACGGTAGTTAAAATCACAAACGACACTTTAAACGATTGGAAGTTAGCAGTCAACATTAAAAAAATAACGACAATGGCAACTAACAATCCATTAGCAAGGCTCTTCATTGTTTCGTCCAAAACAGGGGCCATTCCCTTTAATTCAACGTTTACTCCTTTTGGCAATTCTCCCAACTCTGCAATAGCTTTTTCTACATCTTGCTTTGCTCGATTCAAATCTGTCTGATGTATATTGGCAATAACGGTGACATATCCCATGGTTCCTTCATTATAACTTTCTGCTAAAGCTTTACTTTCAGTAATTGTTGCTACATCACTTAGAACTGGGCGATCTGCATTCTTAGTCAATGGAATACTCTCTAACTCCTGCTTGCTGTTTAATTGATTTTGAGGCATTTGAACTTGCACGTCATAGGCAATCCCCATCATACCTCCTACCCACATATTGCGATTAGTATATCTGGAAGAAGCTGTTGTAGCAACTAATGATTTGGCAATATCCATTGCATCTAACCCCAATTGTGCTGCGCGTACTCTATCAATATTAATCTCATAAGAAGGATAATTCATCGAGATTGGCATTTGTTGGTCACGCATATAGTCTATCTGATTGAGTTTGACCAATAACTTATTAGCTACCATCATATTCATTTTTCTCATCATACCAGATACGCGTATTTCAATTGGTGTATTGGTCCCTTGACTCAAGATCTTCTCCGTTAACTCAATAGGTTCAAAAGTTAGTTTTAACTCGGGCAATGTCTGTTTTATTCTCTGTCTTATTTCATCTTTCAATTCGTCCGTATTACCCTTGAAATCCTTAAACGAAATCTGCATCAACGCTTCGTGTGGTCCAGCATTGTATAAGTAAATCGGGCTAACAGCAAACGATGAGGGATGTTGTCCTATAAAGGCAGAGGAAATAGCAATCTTTTCTTTGCCGTATAAATCCTCTATTTCTTTCAATACTGATTTTATCTTTTTTTCAGTATGCTCAATTCTCGTTCCTTCAGGAGCGGTAATTCTTAATTGAACCTGACTTGAATTAACAGTAGGAAGGACGTCTTTTCCAATGTTGACATATAAAATTGCTACACTAATCAAAGCGATAACGGTTGAGAAGATTACAATAATGCGTTTACTTGGCATCATTCGATCCACCAAAGCGACAAAGCGATTCTTAAATTTGTCAAAGCCACTTGCCTTCTCTGGTAGGTTGTGTTTAGCTATATCGTATTTCATCATCCAATTGGCCATAATAGGAACAAAAGTCTGTGAGAGCAAAAATGATACTGTCATTGCAAAACCAATAGCCATTGCCAAAGGCATAAACAGCGAACCTGGTATACCAGTCATCATAAAAGCTGGTGCAAAAACGGCCAGAATACTGAACAAAATCAATAGCTTAGGAAAAGCTATTTCCTTACACGCATCCCAAATAGCTTGTGCCTTATTCTTACCTAAGGCCAAATGTTGATGTATATTTTCTATAGTAACCGTACTTTCATCTACTAAAATACCAATAGCTAAAGCTAAACCTGATAAGGTCATAATATTTATAGTCTGACCAAATAATTTCAAAAATAATACTGATGAAATAATGGCAATTGGTATGGTAAGAATAACAATAAAAGCTCCTCTTGGATCTCTTAGGAACATCAAGACCATAAGTCCAGTCAATAAAGCACCTAAAACTCCCTCTACAATTAAGCTCTTTACAGCATTGATTACATTGACAGATTGATCAAACTCATAGGAGATTTTCACATCTTCAGGTAAGTTTCTCTGTATATGAGGAATAGACTCTTTTAGTTTCTCTACTACATCATAAGTAGAAGCTTTACCTGACTTGGCAATGTTGATATATACAGAACGCTTACCATCGACAAGGGCATACCCTGTTGTTATATCTGCACCATCTTTTACAGTAGCAATATCGCGAATATACACGTTGTCTACTTGTCCTTTGAACAGGGGAATATCACCAAACTCCTCGACTGTTTTAAGCGTATTGTTTGTTGGTGTTAAATAGTTTTTATCTCCAACGTAAATATTTCCAGAAGGCATAGTCACGTTTTGACGAGTGATTGCCTCAACAACTTGTTCTGGAGAAATCTGATGTGTACGAATTTTATTCGGATCAATATTAATCTCTATAGTACGCGGAGACCCACCAAAAGGAGGTGCAGTTGTTAATCCTGGAATTTTAATCAAATGAGGCCTTGCTGCAAAATTCGCAATATCTTGTAATTCATTATTAGTTTTAGTATTCGATCTAAAGACCAACTGCCCTACAGGTTGAGAAGATGCGTCAAATCGAATAATAAAGGGAGGCGGTGCTCCTGGTGGTAAAAATATAACTGAACGATTAGACAGAGCGGAAATTGAGGCAATCGCTTCTCCCATATCTGTTCCCTCGTAGAAATTTATTTTCATCAAGGTCAACCCTTGTGTGTTTTTTGTTTCTATACTCTTGATGCCATTGGCAAACAACATCATATTTACATACATCTTTGTAAAATAACCTTCCATTTGTTGTGGTGTATACCCATTGAATGAATGGGCTATATAAACCACTGGCAGGTTCATCTCGGGTAAAATATCAACAGGGATATCTTTAGATGACTTTACTCCAAAGAATAACAGTCCCAATACCAATACCATAATTGATATTGGTTTGCGCAAAGCAAAACGTATTAAATTCATCTTTTTTTATTTTTGGGGTATAGCGTTTAACAAGTAATTTATATCTCCCTTAGCAGAAGATTCCAATAACAAAGCTTGCCAGACATTGTTCTGTGCTATCTCAAAATCAATCTCGGCTCTTTGTAGGGTATACAAAGCTTGTGTAAAATCTACTAAGTTGCTCAATCCATTCTCATACAATGCTTTTTGCTGTGCAAAAGCAGTGCTTGCAGCACTAACCTGTATTTTTGTTTGTCCTAAAATATCCTGGGCATTGACAAATTTTTCTGCTGCCAACTTTTGTTGATTTTCCAGTTCTTTGCTCATCCTACTGTATTGATAAGAAAGGCTATTTGTGAACTGCTCTTGTTCTTTGCGTTTGGAAGTAGTCTTGAAAAAGTTTGTAATATTCCAAGTCAAAGTAAGACCTACTAAATAATTTGAACGATCAATACCAACGCCATTGCTGTAATTTCGAGTAAATGCAGTATTATCTTGTACATAGTTCCACTCAAAACCTGATCCTCTACCCTGAATAATACCAAAGGCATTTAAAGTAGGTAGACTCCCTTTAACAATGAGTTTCTCCATAACTTTGCTTTGATCTATTTGACTTTGATGCAATTGCAAAATAGGGTGTTCTACTACCTCATTGGATAAACCTTCAGCTATATTGGGCTGAGAAATCGTAAAGACTTCATCCAACTGATATGGCATTGTTGTTTGATTTAGCAAAGCAGCCAAAGCTTCTTGATATTCAATCTCCTTGTCGTAAGCTTTTAGATAAAGTGCTTGAGCATTGGCTAATTCTGCTTGAGCTAACTGTTCGTCCACCTGAGCAATTAAACCGCTATCAGCATTGGCTTTTGTTACCTCGTAGAATACCTTAGCCCTCTGAAGATTTTGTTCTTGTACAAATTTAATGCGCTGAGCTGCTAAAAGGTTCAAATAAGTAGCTCCTACTTTGATTTGCTGCTTAAATACTTCTTGATTGAGATCTTCAAGGCTTACTCGTTCTTGAGCTTTAGCCATCTTTACTTGTTGTCTTGTTTTTCCAAATGAGAAAACATTCCAATTAATGTTGGCAAAGTATAATGATCCGAATGCAGCATTCCAATTCTGTTCTGCTAAAGGCATTGAAGTTGAAGCAGATCCCAATCCTCCATAAGCATAAAGAGGACCATTCTGAGCATTAATAGTACCGTAACTTTGTTGAGCACCAAAGGTCAAATCAGGGAAGTAGTTTCCTTGCGTATAAGTAGTATTCTGCTGTAGCGCTTTTAGTTTAGCTTCTTTGACTTTTAATAAGTCATACTCTTGTGTAGTTTGTTCGATTGCTTGTTGAAGTGTCAGCTTTTGAGCATAAGCACTTGAGGCAATACCAAATAAAATGAACAAAGCTAATTTATTCATTTTCATAAATATTCATTGCGTTTAATTAAAAAATAAAGAACTCTATACCTTAAAATTGAATAAGGTATATTTATCAATATGATTTCTTAATCAAATTCTATATACGCAATTCTTGATGTAGATAGGAATTTCTCTTACGAAGTAAACATAAGGAAGAAAGGAAGCAGTCTGAGAAACTGTTGAAACAACACCTTGGAATACGTAACCAAAATAAGGATGTAAAATGGCATCTATAAAGAATGATGCCTTGACAATTTGAGCAGATGTTTTCTGAAAATCAGCTTTTACTTTTACTATCTCAACAGTTTGCTTACAACATTCCTTTTGTGGGTTCTCCACTTGTTTTCCATTCACCTTACAGAATCCGCATTCACTTTTTGATTCGTAAGTTGAAGACATAGAAGTCTGTTGCACGATTCCTTGACAGATGTGCTGATATGTTGTAAATCCAGACGAAATAACAACAAATAATAGACTAAATAATATGGAAAATACCTTCTTCATTGTGGTTGCTAAATTATACTACTTCTCTAAATAGATTGTTATACAATTTTGATAGGGAGTTGTATAATTATGCTTGAGAACAAGCAGAAAAAAAGCTCTAAAAATTAAATAGAGCTTTTTATGCAAATCTTACCAAGGTCTTTTGTCTGTTTGTACAGGCGCCGTTAAATCAAATTCTACTGAGAAAGCACTCTCTTTATCAACGCGTTTTAAATTATAGGTAAACTTAAACTCATCGACTGTAACATACCAAACATTGCCAGCAGTAGGCGCTAATAAATCAACTGTCTGTTGATCAGCTGGAAAGAATTGGATATTATTAGTTCCTGTATTTGTTGTTGTTCCACCATACATTGTTACTTCATCTGCTACTCCATCCTCCTTGCGGTGATCGTGTTTTAGCTCCAACCTTTCTCCCTTTAGAGTAAATATCCATGTTCTCGATAAGTCATCACCTACAAAAAAGGGAATCTTAACTTGATCGCTATTGCATTGCATAACATACATAAGCAATTCTTTATCTTTAAAATCTTCAGGAACAGAAGTCGATACAATCTTGCCTTTATAAGCTGTACCACATAATTGTGATAAACTGTTTAGAAATTTTTTTGGAGCTAACTCCTTTGAAGATTGTGCAAAAGAGTTCACGGCAAATGCCAAACTGAGTAATATAAACGTATTTTTCATTATAAAACATTTTGTATCAAACATAATCATTCCTTCAATAGCTTAGTTGTCTATGACTAAATAAAGTCTAAAAACTATAACACATAAATTCAATGAGTCTTTAAAAAAAGAAAATAATTCTCTTTAACCCAGATTACGCTATAGACATATAAACGAAAAGTAATGATACAAAACAGTTCTAAATTAGTCAGTGAAGCATACGATAGTATGGTTTTAGAACTAATGAAAGAGATATGAAGTAGAATTGCTTTATAGTATTTGGCTAATGCGGAATCTGGGTTTAAGGCTTAGCTATTCCTTAGTATTCTCCCAAAGAGATTTCATATTCAAGTCCAATACCCCTTTATAAGGCCCTAAGACACTAAAAAAGGCATTATCTACTTCTTTTACTACAATGATAGCTTTCTCTAAAGATTCTTTCCCAAAAGGGCTCAAATTGATTATTTTGGCCCTGGTGTCTGTAGGGTGATCTTTTCTTTGAATCATCTTCTTTTCTTCTAAAGTGCGTAAAACTTTCGATACCATCATGCGATTTGTATAACTGTGGTTCGCTATATCAATCTGTGATACGATATTAGTTTGTAGTAAAAGCGAATCCAATGTTGTTAATAAAACAAATTGGGTATAGGTAATGTCCAACTTATCTAACTCTTTTTTTATACTTCTCTGCCAAGCCATAGTTACTTGCCAAAGTAAAAAACCAGAACTTAATTCTGTCGATTCGAATTGTAAATCTCCTGTTTGTGTCATCGTAATTTCTTATGTCTTTGATTCTAAATTTATCTCTTGTCTTTACTTAATAAATTTCAAAATATACTCCAACTTATGGAAGCCGATTTTTCAAATTCTAAAACTAAAATTTATTGCATTTTTTTCACGGTAACTAGAATAAAAAATGTGGTGTTTTTTATCTATTTCTAAAAACTATTCCAATTGTAAAAGTCAGAATGCTTAACCTATTTTTCTTATAGTATCTATAAGTTAAATCGAACCAAACTTGTCGAGATTTAGTTCTTGTATTAAATCTGCTAACTACATTGGAAGCAGATCATAATTACAGAGGAAAATAAATTTAGCAACAAGTCAACTCTATATAACTAACTGCTCAATGCTATTCAAATACGAATCTGATCAAAATAAGTTAGCTCAAAAATAAAACAACTTTAAAGACTGCTAAATTAAGTTGCTTTAGGGTGTTTGACTTTGAAAAAGCACAATTAACTTCCTTTGTTGACTGAGAGCTGGTTTTAGCTATAAAATAACTTTTGACAACTTCTTATAGTTTGAAATAAGCCACATTGTTGTTGCAAATATAATAACCTTGACAACAATATGCAATTTTTATATTTAACAATAAATATTTTAATTACATTAATATCTTAAAATCAAATAGTTGTAAATAATACTTAAAGTCTTAGTTTAAGTTAGGTTTAATTAGTTATAAGGGGCCTTACCTATATCTTATTTTAAAAATTAGTGTTTTTTTAAGGAATGATTTTACCAACTTTAAACCTAATTAAACCTTGCTAAATGAACCTCTTAGGGATACTGACATTTTGACAAAAAGACCTTTTTACAGAGGGACTCCTATTCAAAATAGATGGCTAACAAAGTAAGTTAACCTATTAATTTTTTATTTAAAGTATTAGTTTAAGTAAAGATACTTAACTCCTATTTTATATCTTGTAATATTATATAGATTCAGGAGATTCATTTTGTCAGTTTACCAAATTACAAACCTTACAATTTCGAAAATAAACGATATACTATGATGATAAAGATCTGCAACCCTACCCTTTTTATACTCTCTTTTATAAGAAATTATTTTACCTGAAAAACATCTTTTATTTCAAATTTCTATCCTAGAATCAACTTTACATCACGGTCTAAAGAAGATTATATTAATTGACTTTTTTACTTATCTGCATCTAACTTTATTTCTCATTATAACAAGGAAAAGCTTTGAGATAGCTAAACCCAAAACACAGCTTTACGCCTTTTTGATGAAGTATAAAAAAGAGCATTTTGACTTGTTCTTTCTTATGTAAAAAGCGATGCTTTTTCCCTTTGATCTAACCATGTGTTGAAGGCTTCAAAAAAACAGAAAGGGCTAGCTACCCAAAGAATGAGTAGCCCTGTGTATTATTTTTAGTTGAATAATCTCCTATTTAGAGAAATAAGTTTTATTGTAGATTAAACGGAAAGCATTATTAACAGCTTGATGAATGACAGTTGAATGTAACTCCTCTGGCAGGTAGTCAAAGTGTGAAGTAATATGTTTATTACCTTGTAAGCTGTCATATAAATCCTTAGCATACTGATACATCATTTCATCTTCTTCTTTGCTTGGAGCGCCTACATAAACATTGATATCCTGTTTAATTTTATCTAACAAACAAAGGGAGTCTTTATTTAATAACTTACCATCTGCCCACCATAAACTTGGACTTATAATAATATAATTTTCAAATAAGTATGGATGTTTTAACAGGACATAAGTTGAATATAAGCCGGCTAACGATTCTCCGATAACAGTTCGTTGATTACTTGCGTGAAAGTTTCTTTCTATGTAGGGAATTACTTCAGATTCTAAGAATGCAGTATAAGCTTCTGCTCTGCCGTATTCAACAAACATATCTTTGCTATACCCCACTTTCTCAACGAAATCAAGGTTATCTACTGCAAAAGTCATATCCTTTCTACGATTGATCGTTTCTATACCCACTACGATAGAGTTAGGAAAACGCGCTATCCAAGGCTGAGAGTTAAACTTGACCAATCCTGCCAGGTGAATAAAATCTTCTTCTACTCCACCGTCTAATATGTACACAACGGGATATTCTTGTTTAGATAAAGGATCATACTCTGCAGGTAAAAGGACATTGATTACTCTTTCTTCATTTAGAATTTCTGAGTGCAATGCTATAGTTTTACCAATTTCTAATGGTTTTATATTTTCCTGAGCAATACTGGTCATTGTAGCTAATAACGCTGCTCCACATAAGGCTAATTTTATATTCATCATTTTTGTTTTATTAGTTTGAAACTTCCAAATGTATCAAAAAGAATAGTTTTATTTAATTTAATTATTCCAATGAAGTTTGCTAAAAATAGAAAAGGAGCTATTCTCCAATAGAATAGCTCCTTTTTCAACAACAACAAAACGTCTTTTCTTAGCCAGTTAAATTTACTAACTCTCCTATTAGGTCTGTTACGGAAACCCGTAAAATCAAACAAAAAAAGGCATCTAATTTAGACACCTCTTTGTTTTATTATTTAATACCTTCATTATAAGTCACTTGCTCTTCCATAAAAATTATCGTCTTCTACGACAGAACGATAATAAAAAGTGCCTAAATCTAATCCTGTATCTTTAAATAGTTCTTCAACCGTATACTCCTTCTCACTGCGATAAAACAAATCCGAGTCAATATACCCTATAGTTCCCGTGTTGAGGTTTAAAATTATTAAATCATCGTGTAATCCGCTACCGATGATATAATATCCTTTTTTATAGATTTCTTTATTGTATTTACTAAAGTTAGAACCATGTAAGAAAGCAACTTGACTAAACAAATTCTTGCCAAAACGCCATCCAGATTCGTAAGAGTGGTTAATAAAGAACGTACCTATTTCCTCTCCGAAATTTCGAATAAAATTAGCTTCAGCAGTTTTTGTTAGAGGGCGTTTCTCCATATTAAACTTCTGTTTCATAATCTCAACCGCTTGGTCAAATAGCGCAACATTAATACTTTTTATTTCTTTCATACTACTAAATTACAAAACTATTGTTATACTCCATAAAGTTATAAATCTTCCCAAACAATGCAATCTGCTCTAAATCAAAATTGATAGACATCTCATATTGGTTCTGTCCATTAGGGTAAATTTGAAATACTATCACTACAGTATTTTCAATTTCCTTCACCGTAAGAAAGTGGAAGTTATGTCGTTTAAAGTTTAAGATCACCTCCTTTGTTTGCATATTCTCAATTGAAAATACCCCTACCCATAGCGACATTCTCATTTCAACAAACTCAATATGAATGAGGTATTGACCATCGACAATGGAAATTTGCTCGGAACTATTCTCTTGCACCATACTACTCGCCTATTAATTTTCGTACAATTTCCTGAATACTGTACTCAAAGTAATTTCCATACTTATCTCTATTTCGAAGAAATAAAGCGTAGTCATATCGCTCAAAATTAAGCTTTAACCACTTGTGGTAATACTCATCTAAATACAATCCAAATTCTTGTTCGAAAGTCAAGACTTCTTCTTGTCCTAATTGATCTTCAAAAGTCTTTATTTTAGTAATTACTTGCGTCAATTCTTCTTGGCTAACATGTTTTACTATTAGTGGATCTGGTAAAGCAATACGGAAAGCAAGAACCTCCATTTCTTCCTCCTCCCACCATTCACTCAAATTGTATTGAGAGAGGTCTTTTTGGGTTAGTTCTGATAAGTACTCCTCTACTTTGCTATAAATAATGCCATGCTTATCATCATACTCATTAATATACTGGGAGTAGTCTCGTATAGATTTTAGCACTTGAGCATAATGCTTTTGTGCAATATTCATTTGTGGCAATATTTCTTTTCTCAATTCCATTTAAACTCATTAATTGCTCTCATTCTATTTTCCTAATTACTGTAATTCGCCTTGTTTTTAAGTATATTTCACAAAAGGACCTCTAAAATATGGTATAAAAAATCCATTTGTAATAACCTTCTAAATCTTTAAATAAGAATACCCCTAAGAACGGTACTTAGTTGTTTAATATTTAGTTTAAAACAGCATTTAAAACCTTGTTACTCTGCATTCTTGAGTAAGTGCTTATTGTGTTTGTCGCTCCAAAGTTGTAATTGCTTCAAAATATAGACTATTTCTACGCCACGTGGTGTTAACTCATACTCTATCTTGAGATTTGTCTCAGGAACGATCTTCCTGCCTATTACCCCCAATTGTTCAAGCTCATTTAATTGATTAGACAAGATCCTTTTACTTATTTTAGGAATAATACTTCTATGTAATTCTAATGTGCCGGCAGGAACCAATTCAAGTTCTAATAAAATTGCAGCATTCCAACTTTTGGCTAAAATATCCAAGGGCAAACGAACACCACAAACATCATAAATCTGCTTTGATTTTGCTGAAAACATATCAATTTCTTGTAACATACAAAGATACTATATTCTATCTCATTTTGTGAATAATATACTACCGAAATAACTCTATTTGTTATTCTAAAAGTAACTTATTGTATTTAATTTGGAATAGGTTTCAATTTTAAATGAACTTTTAGCAATGGTAAAAGGGAAAGCTTTAAGAATTAAACTATTCATTTTTACAAGTGATTGTCCTCATATAATTCTGACTGATTATCTTTTTTTACAAAAAAGGAGGCTATTTTGGTCGCACTTCCTTAGGGGTTGCTTGGGGGTTGGTAGCAGTTTGCTTGCTAAAACACCCCTTTTTGGCAGTAAAACTGCAAGAATAGTGCAAGAACCCCCCAAGAAACCCCCAAGAAAGACCAAGGAAAGCAGTATTATGTCATTTGTTTAATAAGTTTGGAATTTGCCTAACACACTAAAGCAAAATAATACGTAGTTGTATGAATAGAATATTCTCGTTAAACCTTTCAATATTAAAATCAAACTACTTCGCATAATGAGTAAGAACACGTGCAAAAGGCAATCTTGTTTATTCTATTTAACCAATCTTTTACATATCCTCTGACTTGAGATATCGAGTAAAAAAAAGCGCACCTGAAATAAATTCAGAATACGCTTTTGTAGGTAATTAAAGCTAAGTTATCTTTAAGTCGTGTTGTTAAAAATCTGTAGCTTCGTTATAATGACTAAATGTCTTTGCTGTATAGGCATCTATAGAAAAATCAGCAGCAGTAGCTGACAAGTAAAAGAATGTTCCCAAGTCCATGCCCATATCGATGTGTACTTCACTTATAGGTAGGCTATTGGATTCCCATAGCAAGTCGTGAAAGATATACCCTATACGAGAAGTATGTTTGTTAAAAACAATAGGATCTCCGTTCAAACCACTTCCTATAATGAAATATCCCTTCTTGTATAATTCTTGATTGTGTATTGCTAAATTCTCTGTTCGAAAGCTGTTAGGAGTATGAAAGTAATTGCTATTAAAGTCAAGTTCTTGTCTAAAGGAATACTTTCTCATAAACTCTGCAAAGTCTAAAGAAAGGTATTCTTTCATGAATTGATAATTCAACTCTGTTAGTTTGATAATAGCTAAATCTTCTTGATCAAAAGTTTGCTTTATAGCATCGATAAACAATTCTTCTCCAAACATATGCGTAGGCATTAGGATTACTTATTCGCTTCTTAATTCTCCAATTTCTCTAACTAATTCTGGATAGTGTTTTTGAAGTTCCTTACCTGAATAAGGCTCACGAACCCAGTCACTCTCAGCTAAATCATAATGTTCTATTTCAGGATATAGTAAATCAGTTGCATCTCGAATTACTAAAGAGTCTTCCTTGTCATATTTCACTTCATAGGCTGTCTCACTAACATACAACAGTCCTTCTGCACTTGTATCCCCAATATCGCAAGAGTAGTCACCACTGATAAATGATTCTATATTCTGAACTATATCATAGAAAAATTCCTTTCCCTGTAAGATTAGCCAACAGCGAAAATAGATAAAATCATCTGTTGAAATATATCCTTCAAAATCGTAAACCTCTTTTTTAAATTCAAAAAAATTGTTCAGAATAATATAAAAATCAGCTATTTCCACTTTGTTTAACTGATTGATTTTCTCCCTCAATACTTTTTCAAATAGAATAAAATCGTCTTTCTCATATTGAGATAAAACGGTAACTATTTGATCTATATGTTCATCAGTATCGAAAGGTTCCTCATTTTGACTTTGATTACCTTGTCTGATAATATCCCAAAAAAAGGCTTCATCTAAACGTATATTCATATACAGTTATTTTCACTTAGTAAGTAGATAAGCTATTCTTTTCAAAGATTTGCTTATCCCTTAAACAAATTTAGAACTAATACTTTTGTATAACAATAGTGATTGTTAAAGAGTTTTTTGTTATTTTAATAGAGAAAAGCTAAGTACCAATTTACAATTAATTAATCTTTTTATAGAAATTCAATGAATACAGGATGATCTACTCTTATTTTTATTTGGATATAATACAGTTACTTTCAAATAGATAACATTTTAAACCTGCTGCTGTAACAATTAAAAACTTAGCCCTATAATTCAAAGGAATAACAACCACTGTACTTTCACTTATATTTTATAAATACTCCCCTACCTTGGTCTATATTTATTACTTATATTTGTAGCGATTAAAAACAATATGTATTAAAAATAAGCATAAATGAACACAGACGAAAATTTTCACGACGAAATGGGAGATAACCACATTGCTTCAAGTGATGCTACACCATTAAGAAGTGATGCGTTTGACCGCACAGATGACGAAAAAATAGAAATTATAAAAAAAGATGTAGAGAACATTTTAAACACTTTAGGTTTAGACTTAACTGATGACAGCTTAAAGGGAACACCTAACCGTGTAGCTAAGATGTTTGTAAAAGAAATATTTGGAGGGTTAAACCCAGCAAAGAAACCAAGTTCTTCTACATTTGACAATAAATATAAATACAACGAAATGTTAGTTGAAAAGAACATCGTTGTATATTCTACTTGTGAGCACCACTTACTTCCTATCGTAGGACGTGCACACGTGGCTTACATCTCTAATGGAACAGTAGTTGGTTTGTCTAAAATGAACAGAATTGTAGATTACTTTGCTAAAAGACCACAAGTACAAGAACGCTTAACTATTCAAATCGTTAATGAACTCAAAAAGGTTCTTAATACAGAAGATGTTGCATGTGTGATTGATGCAAAACACTTATGTGTAAACTCTCGTGGTATCCGCGATATCGAAAGTAGTACAGTTACTGCTGAATTTGGTGGACGTTTTCAAGAAGAAAGTGTACGCAAGGAATTTTTAGATTACATCAAATTAGAAACTAAATTCTAATTACAACATAGATATTATTTTAAATATGGCATTATATCAAGAACAACAATTAAAAGTGTACAACTCCTTATCTGGAGAAAAAGAAGTTTTCACACCTATCCATGATGGAAAAGTAGGTATGTATGTATGTGGACCTACTGTTTACAATTATGTACATCTTGGGAACTGTCGTACTTTTATTTCTTTTGACTTGGTGTATCGCTATTTAAAGCACTTGGGATATCAAGTACGCTACGTTAGAAACATTACCGATGTAGGACATATGGTTGACGATGTAGACGAAGGAGAAGATAAAATCGCTAAAAGAGCTCGTATTGAACAAATCGAGCCTATGGAAATTGTGCAAAAGTATACCTTAAACTTTCACAACATCCTTAAGCAGTTTAACAATTTACCTCCAAGTATTGAGCCTACAGCTACAGGACACATTATTGAACAAATAAACATTATTCAAGAAATCATCAACAATGGTTTTGCTTATGAAGTTAATGGTTCTGTTTACTTCGATGTCGAAAAGTATAATAACTCTTATAACTACGGTGTTTTAAGTGGACGTAAGATCGAAGATATGTTATCTAATACAAGAGAATTAGACGGACAATCTGACAAAAAGAATCCTTTGGACTTTGCCTTATGGAAAAATGCTGAACCACAACACATTATGCGTTGGCCTTCTCCATGGGGAGATGGTTTCCCTGGTTGGCACCTTGAATGTACAGCAATGAGTACAAAGTACTTAGGTAAGCACTTTGACATTCACGGGGGTGGAATGGATTTAAAATTTCCTCACCACGAATGTGAGATTGCACAAAATGAAGCCTCTACAGGTAACTCACCTGTTAACTATTGGATGCATGCTAATATGCTTACTCTAAATGGTAAGAAAATGGCTAAATCTACTGGAAATAATATCTTGCCAAACGAATTGTTCTCAGGAGAAAATAGCATCCTAAGTAAAGGGTTTTCACCAGCTGTGACAAGATTCTTTATTCTACAAGCTCATTATAGAAGTATTTTAGATTTTTCAGATGATGCTATTTTAGCCTCTGAAAGAGGTTACTTCAGATTAATGGAAGCAATTAAATCGCTAAAAGATTTAAAGACTTCAAGTAATTCTTCTGTAGATATTGCCAAGTGGAAGCAATCTTGCTATGATGCAATGAACGATGATTTTAATAGCCCAATTTTAATTGCAAACTTATTCGAGGCAGTTAAGATGATCAACTTAATCAAAGACAATAAGGAAACTATTTCAGTTTCTGATTTACAAGAACTAACTACAAGTTTGAATGGTTTTGTATATGATGTCTTAGGTTTAGAAGATAGTCAAGCAACTACTGTTGATAACGGAAAACTTGAAGGGGTAGTCAATATGTTAATCGGCATGCGAAACGAAGCTCGTGCTAATAAAGATTTTGCAATGTCTGATCACATTAGAGATGAACTTGCCAAATTGGGTATTGAACTTAAAGATGGTAAAGAAGGCACTACATTTACATTTTAATAATATAATAAAAGCTATAAGATAACCTTCTTATAGCTTTTTATTCTTATAGACTTATGCTTAAAAAGATTCTGATATTTCCTTTTATTGTGCTTGTGCGATTTTATCAAGTCGCAATATCTCCTCTGTTTCCCCCTGCTTGCAGGTATAGTCCTACTTGCTCACAATATACTTTAGAGGCTTTAAAGAAACACGGTTTATTTAAAGGAGGATGGTTGGCTATTAAGCGTATTTTGAGTTGTGGCCCTTGGGGAGGTAAAGGATATGATCCTGTCCCTTAAGTTGACTACTCAGCCTTATTAAACAAACTTAATGATGAATGCACTTAAACTGCAATCTCTTTTTTAAAAGTAAAGATAAATTCATACTTTTAACTTTTAACTCTACACTGTATTTATGATACACTCACTAAATATGATATGGAATCCTTCAGAAGGATTTGACTTAGGTTTTATTAAACTGCGCTATTACAGCTTGATGTTTGTTGTAGCTTTTGGTTTAGGTTGGTTCTTGATGAAAAAGATCTATGATCGCGAAGGAGAATCAGTTGAAAAACTCGACAAGCTTTTTATTTACACAGTATTAGCTACTTTAGTTGGAGCTCGATTAGGGCATGTATTCTTCTATGATTGGGATTACTACAAAGACCACCTTTTTGAGATTATCTCCCCTGTGCGCTTTTCTCCTAAGTTTGAAATCGTTGGATTTAGTGGACTTGCCAGTCATGGGGCAGCAATAGCTATTATTTTAGTTATGTATTATTACAGTAAGAAAATTGTAAAGAAACCTATCCTTTGGATATTAGATAGAATCGTTATACCTGTTACCAGTGGAGGAGTATTTGTTCGCTTAGGTAACTTTTTCAACTCTGAAATTGTCGGGCATGAAACAACAAGCGCTATGGGTATTCGCTTTCTAAGAGATCGCTTTTCACCAAATGAAATCAGACAAATCACTGGGATAAATGATTACAACCAAGCTTATCATGCAGCTGCTACAGATCCTCGTTTTGCCGAAGTATTAGCCAAAGTAGTACCTAAACATCCTACTCAATTGTACGAAGCATTTGGATATGTGATTGTCTTTATCATAATTTACTATATGTACTGGAAGACAGATGCTCGTAAAAACTTAGGTTTAATATTTGGTGTCTTTTTAGTTCTATTATGGACAGTAAGATTTATAGTAGAGTTTGTCAAAGGTAGCCAAGGAGGCTTTGAAGATACTTTAGGATTGCTATCAACAGGACAATGGCTTAGTATTCCGTTTATCCTTGTAGGAATTTACCTGTGGATAACGGCTAAAAATAGAGTTTATACATCATAAAATAAAAAGAGAGCTAATCAATCAAGATTAGCTCTCTCTATTTATATTTCTCTCTTGAAAGTATAATAGATTCTTTGTGTAGTACTCCCGGTAATACAAGGGGCTGCAGATACAAGTTCCCAACCTTGACTTCCTAAATCATTTAATATCCTATCCGCTTCTTCTATTTTCATTTTGGCAAAGAATCCATTGGTTAGAATTTCAATTGTTTTGTATTCAAATCTTTTCATAAGACAATATTATTAATTATTAGTTCTAAGATAATCCTTTTTTATATACTTAGCCACTTACGCTATGATTTCACTGCCGTTGGATTTGCTTGTAATAGAAAATTATAAAAGCTTATAAAGTCTTTATTCCACAAGCGAATGTTAAGGATAAACTTATAGGTTATTATCCCCCCCTGCCTCACTTATAGAAATACTCCAAACGGATGTGTTGGCAATCTTAGTACTTGTGCGCTTTACTTCCACAATTGAATCTAAAGGATAATTTACTTTACCGCTGTTTGGATACACGAGAGATAGATTTTGGGAATTAAAGTACGATTCAATATTGCTTACTGCGCTTTTAAACAAAAGTGCTTTAGAGGAAATCTTCTTGTATCCTCTTAGATTTACTGAGTCCGAAAGCATAGGTATATGTGATGGATGACTATAAAGAGTATTGTTATATTGCTTTTTATCTTTTAAAAATTGATAAGTAATCAAACTGCCTAATAATAACGTTATCAGTGACAAAACGATAATTAACACTTTGGAAGATATTGGCAAGACAAACACAAGCAGCATCAAGAGAATTGCATATCCCACAAAATACATAAGAATTATTCTAATTATATTTTTCATTCTACTTTATTTCATAATTAAGACAAATCGCCTCCACCCTATTTAATGTAAATTTTCGTTGCCTTTTATAGCATAAAATCACTACTTTTCATCAGGCAAAATATACATCAAAATGGATATCAAATATACTACTCAGGATAGAGGTAATAAAAAAGATTATCAACAATATTTACAAGCAATGGATGCTATTTCCATTGAAAAGGTTGCGTCTGCAAGTGTTTTCTTTCAACCTAAGGATGGGAATACTATAGTAGATGTTGGAATGGCCTCAGGAACCAGTACGGCAATCCTTGCTCAACTATTCCCTAACCAACATATTATTGGAGTCGATATAAACCCTAAGATGGTCGAAATTGCAAATGATTTATATACAATGCCCAATCTTACGTTCAAAGAAGATGATGGAGAAAAACTATTGGCATTTGAAGAAAATACAATTAGTGGCTTTTTTAATTGCTCTGCTATTCATCACATCACTTCTTACAATGATTATGATTCTAATAGAGCTTTGAGCACCCTTAAAAGGCAAGTAGATTTACTGAAAGAGAACGGTATACTTGTCATCCGTGACTTTGTAAAGGTAGAACAAAAAGAGGTTGTAGTAGAGTTTTCTACTCTGGATAAAAAAGATAGACCAAACGATGCAGATCTCTTTATTCAATTTAGTAAAACTGCAAGATCTTTAGCGACTGAACAAGGGTTTCCAATAGCGGAATTACCTTCTATAAAAACCAATACCAAACGCTTTCAAGCTTATTATACTGATGTAGTAGAGTTTGTCCGCCGAAAAGATTACTATGCCAACTGGAATATTGAATTACAAGAGGAATATGGTTATTATACACAAAGTGACTTTGAGACGATCTTTAAAGAATTAGGCTTGCGTATTATTGTATCTGCTCCAATTTATAATCAGTGGATCATTAACAATCGTTATAAAGGAGAATTTACAATCTATGACTTAAATGGCAATGATATAGGCTTTCCTCCAACTAACTACCTAATTGCTGGTGAAAAAGTGGTTCAAGGAAAAGACATTCAACTCGTTCGCCACCTACCAAAAGCTCAAGTACCTTTTCTCAAACATTCGTCTTTTATCAATAAGAATACAAAGCAAATTTACGATGTCGTAGAACGTCCCAATAGTGTAATTGACATTATTCCATACCGAAATACAAACGAAGGTTTAAAGATTATTGCAAAGCGTGGATACCCACGTCCTCTTGCCAATTTAAACACAGACTCGCCCATTATAGATTGTAAACACTACAGCGGTTATATTACAGAGGGAATTGCCCTTGGAGAAAGTAATGACTTATGTGCCGAATTACAAAGGAGATTTAAGATACAAGCTAATGAGACAATGTTCACTAATTCTCTATCCTATTATACTTCACCAGGAGGGATAAATGAAAGAGTAAAGGCCTTGTTCTTACCACTTGAAAAGACAATAAAACAGAACCTACCTTTAGATGGAAGTATCACAGGATTTAAAGATTCTGGTTTCTTACACGAATATGACGCAGCCCAACTATTAAGTACCGCTCAGACTGGAGCTTTAGTAGAGGCTAGATTAGAGTTAAATATTTACAATTTATTCTTTAACTTAAAAATGGCTTTACCTAAGTGGTTAGGTATTAAACCAACTATAACAACGACAACAGAACTAAAAATTACTAATATTCATGATTTATTAAGTATAAATACTCAAGTATATGAAAACAGTTTAGAAAATGCTGAATTTATGCGTTCGAGTAGAGCTTATTTTAGCGAAACAAAACAAATGCACAGTAATACAATACTTGAATATGTATATCCGAGAACTTATAGCTGCAATACAGTGGTAACCATACCTGTAGTTAAGAAAGAAGATCAAGTTTATATAGGTTTAGAAAGAAGGGATTTACCTGTGCCTCAATCCTTTTCTGGCAATAGTTCAATAATTACTGTTCCTGCGTTTCGCTTAAACAAGAATATAGCTCATTTTAATCAATTAGAACAGTATCTCTCAAGTTTAAAGATCGAAGGTTGCCAAGTAACACATTACTCAAAGCTTGGTGAAAAATACTTTCCAAGTATAGGTATCACACCTGAGCAGGCATACCCATATCTCGTTCACTTAGATAAGCCAAGTGAACAGCTATACTGGGTTAATTTAGATGAACTACTAAAAAATATTCAAAAGATTCAAGATGCTCATTTGCTTATCGCCATTTTTAGATTAAATCACTGTATCAAAAATCAGTAATATAAAAGTTCCCATTAACTCTTTATGTCAATGGGAACAAACTTAATTTTTATATTAAGTATATTGATTAAAATTGAATATACATCCTTTTCGATTGTTTTCATTAATAATACTAAAGCTTGATTTAATAGCATTTGATATTTAATTCTTCAAATAAATCATTGACCTTATATTGTTATAAAATGCTCTTATTGTCAAGTCTCCATTGTGTAATAAAGTCATTACTACTTTTGTTCCTTGACTATCTATATGCTATCAACAATACTTTTTAAAGTAAATCAATCAATAATCTCTGTACTAACCTGTTTACTTTCATTTAAGTAAATGTATACTACCATAACAAATGCTGCTAAGTTGCATAACTATTCTAATCAACAAGCGATTCTATTAGATCTAATACAGAAATAATATATCTATGGCTAAATACATATCGCAAACTCATCTAAACCTTTCTATTAATAAGCAATGAAGTCATAGCTATACTATTGTCTTATATCACATAGAAACTGTTTGACTTTTAGAGAAGATTATCATACTTCTATATTAAAGTTTCTTGATAATTCAATTAATAACAAAAGCCACTCATTACTGAGTGGCTTTTATATATTGTAAGTCAAAAAAGATTAAGCTTGCTCTGCAGCTAATTCTTCTTGAGCTTCTTTGTGTCTCTTTTCAATTTCTTCTTTATCCTTACGAGGCATTGTATCAACTAATACTGGAGTTGCTAAGAATAATGATGAATAAGTACCTACAACGATACCAATCAACATAGCGAAAACAAATCCTCTAATTGAATCTCCACCAAAGATAAACATAATCAATAATACCATGATTAATGTTACAGAAGTATTGATTGTTCTTGATAATGTTGTATTTACAGAGTCATTAACAATCTTATTGAAATCTCCTTTCGTTTTACCTGCAATATATTCACGTACACGGTCAAATACAATAACAGTATCATTCATTGAGTAACCAATTACAGTTAATATAGCTGCAATAAAGTGTTGGTCAATCTCCATGTGCCAAGGCATAATCTTATAAGTTAAAGAGTAAATACCCAATACGAAAATAACATCGTGCGCTACAGAAATAATTGCTCCAAGTGAGTATTGCCATTTTTTGAATGAGATAGCAAGGTAAATAAAGATTGCAATCATAGAACCAATAACAGCCCAGTACGCATTTTGTTTTACGTCTTTTGCCATACTCGGTCCGATTTTAGAAGCTTGAATAACCCCTAAACTCTTACCTTCACCAGTGTTTACAAATTGATCATAAGTTAACTCCTCTTTATAGAAAGGTTTTAGTCCTTCATATAACTTCTCGTTTACTTCTTTATCAACTGCAGCACCTTCTTCTTCTACTCTATATTTGGTAGTAATCTTAAGTTGTTCTTTGTTACCAAACACCTTCGCTTCCACATTCACACCAAATACTTGACCTAACTTATCACCTACTTCAGTAGCTGCAACAGGTTGATCAAAACGCACTTGGAAAGTTCTACCTCCTACAAAGTCAGTTCCTTCATCAAATCCATTAGTAAAGAATGATACAAAAGAAACAATTACAATCACTGCTGATAGTCCATAAGTAGCTTTCTTCAATTTCAAGAAATCAAAATGGAAATTAGTGAACCAGTTTTTAGTTATACTTGTACAGAAAGCTAAAGTTCTTCCTTTTATTACATCTCTATCCATAAAGATACGAGCAATAAAAATAGATGTGAACAAAGATGTAGCAATACCGATTAATAAAGTAGTTGCGAATCCTTTGATAGGTCCATCACCAAAAGCAAATAAAATAACCCCTGTTAAGATATGTGTAACGTTAGCATCAACGATAGGACGCATTGCTCCATGCCAGCTATATGATTCTTTGATTGTCTCTGAAAGATTCATTCCCTTGCGTAGACATTCTTTTGCACGTTCAGAGATAATAATGTTTGCATCCACCGCAGTACCCATTGTCAATACAATACCTGCAATACCAGGTAGAGTTAATACAGCACCTAAGCTTGCTAAAACACCAAATAAGATTAACAAGTTAGCTAATAAAGCAATGTTTGCATACCATCCAGCTCTTCCGTAGTAGAATGCCATCCAAGCTGCTACAATAATTAAACCAGCTACAGCAGATAACATACCAGCATCAATAGCTTCTTGTCCAAGTGATGGTCCTACAACTTCTGACTGAACTATATCAGCACCTGCAGGTAGTTTACCAGCTCTTAAAATATTAGCTAAATCTTTTGCATCAGCAATTGTAAAATCTCCTGAGATAGATGATCTTCCACCTGAGATAGGTCCTGAAGTAACACCTGGAGCAGAATACACAACGTTATCTAATACAATTGCAATTTGAGATCCCTCTCTATAAGCTTTACCAGTTAAGTCTTCCCAGATTTTTGCACCTTTTGGACTCATTTGCATTCCTACAACTGATTTACCAAACTGATCAAATTCATCTTGAGCACCAGTAACAACACTACCACTTAATGGTGGAATACCATCGCGATTAGTTTTTAAAGCGTACAATTCAACTACACCTTCGTTTTTCTTTGCAGGTTTACCCCACACAAAACGAGCGTATTTCTGATCTGCTGGCAATAAATTGCGAACATCTTGACGCTTTAACAATGCATTTACCTTTACAGTATCTCTTGCTTGGAAATAAGCTAAGATTGGCCCCTCTGGATTACCTTCTCCTAACATTAAGTCAAGGATTGGTCCTCTTGAAACTGGTTCAGCTGCAATACTATCATTGTTAGCAGCACCTAAAATAGCTTCTAATTCAGATTTTTCAGAAGTTGTATTATCTACTACCTCTTGTTTTTTAGTATCAACTTTTTTCTCTGTTGACTCTAAATATGCGTTAGCAGAATATAGGAATCCTCTAATCTCTTTGTTTTTGAAAGTTTCCCAAAATTCTAATTGAGCAGTACTTTGCAATAAGTTCTTAATACGATCAATGTCCTTAGCTCCTGGTAATTCTACTAAGATACGCCCAGAAGTACCCAACAATTGAATAGTAGGTTGACTTACTCCAAACTTGTCAATACGCTCTCTAAAAACTCGATAAGCACTCTCGACAGACTCAGCAACCTTTTTTTCTAAAATTGTTTTTACTTGGCTATCAGACATATCTACTGTTATTTCGCTAAGATTTCTATTAGCGAAGATGTCTGAAGAAGCTAATTTTACTGTTCCATTTGACGCTTTATCGAAAGCTTGAAAGAAACCATCTAAATATGTTTGGTTTCCTTGTCTCATAGACTCAGCATCAGCTAATGCCTTATTAAAAACAGCATTTTTTGAGTTATTAGATAAACCTTTCAAGATATCTTTAATAGAAATCTGTAAAGTCACACTAATTCCTCCTTCTAAGTCCAAACCTTTATTGATTTGCTTAGCTCTTACTTCATTAAATGTCTGTCCTAAAAATACCGTTTGATTACCAATAGAATCTAAGTATTGAAACTCTTTATTAGAGTCTCCTCCAGCAAAAGCCTTAGCCTTATCTTCATAATGGTTGGTAACAAAGGTGAATGAAAGTTGGTAAATACTTACCAATGCAAATATTATTGCAAAAAATTTAACGAGTCCTTTGTTCTGCATTATTATTAAAAATTAATTATTTATTATTTTAAAAACGAGCAAATATAAAATATGCATAATACTTAACCAATATTTCCTTGAAGAATATCAGTAAAAAACAGTCGCAAAGTATTACTTTATTTTAACATTTCAGCTTATTAACCCAAAAAATTTGTTAATCCTTTATTCGTTTCTAATATCGCTTCTACACTTGCATTGAATTTTGCCTTTTCAGCATCGTTCAAATTGAATTCTACTATGCTTTCAATTCCATTTTTTCCAAGGATACATGGAACCCCAATAAACAAATCTTTTACTCCATATTCTCCTTGAAGAAAAGCTGAACATGGAACCATCTTTTTTCTATCGTTTAAAATGCAATCTACTATATATGAAACAGATGCTCCTGGTGCATACCATGCTGAAGTACCAAGTAGTTTAGTCAAAGTTGCTCCACCTACCATAGTTTGTTTTGCCACTTCTTCTAAGTCCTGTTCCGATGCAAATTCACTAAAAGGAACTCCTTTATAAGTTGCAAATCGCGTAAGTGGAATCATAGTTGTATCACCATGCCCACCGATAACTAAACCTTCAACATCAGCCATAGGTTTTTGGAATTTTTGACTCAAGAAATATCTAAAACGAGAAGAATCCAATGCTCCACCCATTCCAATAATTCTGTTTTTAGGTAAACCTGTAATTTTTAAAGCTGCTAAAGCCATTGTATCTAATGGATTAGTTACAATTACAAATATGGCATCTTTAGAGAATTTTAAAGCACTTTCAATAACTGTTTTAACAATAGCTGCATTTGTTCCGATTAACTCCTCTCTTGTCATGCCTGGTTTACGTGGTATTCCAGAAGTTACAACAACAACGTTGCTATTTGCCGTTTTTGAATAATCATTTGTAGAACCACTTACAACAGTATCAAATCCTGAAGTAGCAGCACATTGCATAATATCCATCGCTTTACCTTCGGCATAGCCTTCAACGATATCTACTAAGACAACTTCACTTGCAATTCCTCTATTTGCAATAACTTCTGCACAGGTTGCCCCAACATTTCCTGCGCCAATGATAGAAACTTTCATACTTATATCTTTGATTTATGTTATTAAAAAAAGGTCATTACAAATATGCATGACCTTTATTTTTTATTATATGTTAAACATCAATTTTAGCATAAGTAGCATTTTTTTCAATAAACTCTCTACGAGGCGGAACTTCATCCCCCATTAGCATCGAGAATACTCTATCTGCTTCTTGCATACTATCAATTGTAACTTTTCTTAAAATACGGTGTTCTGGGTTCATTGTAGTTTCCCACAATTGCTCAGCATTCATTTCCCCAAGACCTTTATAGCGTTGTACTGAAGATCCACTACCCATTTGTTCAATCAAGCTAAGGCGTTCTTCTTCTGTCCATGCGTAATCTTTCTTCTGACCTTTCTTAACCATATACAGCGGAGGAGTTGCAATATAAACGTGACCGTTCTCTATTAAACCTCTCATATATCTAAAGAAGAAAGTCAAGATAAGCGTTGCGATGTGGCTACCGTCCACATCGGCATCACACATGATTACTACCTTGTGATAACGCAATTTCTCTAAATTCAATGCCTTACTATCTTCTTCTGTTCCGATTGTAACACCAAGGGCAGTAAAGATATTCTTAATCTCTTCGTTCTCAAAAACCTTATGTCCCATTGCTTTCTCAACATTAAGAATCTTACCTCTTAATGGCAATATAGCTTGGAAGTTTCTATCTCTACCTTGTTTAGCAGTTCCCCCCGCAGAGTCTCCCTCCACAAGGAATACTTCACATTTAGTTGGATCTTGTTCAGAACAATCAGATAGTTTACCAGGTAAGCCTCCTCCAGTCATCACAGTCTTGCGTTGAACCATCTCACGTGCTTTCTTAGCTGCATGACGAGCTTGAGCGGCAAGGATTACTTTTTGAACAATTATCTTTGCATCATTAGGGTTTTCTTCTAAGTAACTCTCTAACATTTCTGCTACAGCCTGACTTACTGGAGAAACAACTTCTCTATTACCTAACTTAGTTTTAGTTTGTCCTTCAAATTGAGGCTCCATTACTTTTACAGAAATTATAGCTGTCAGTCCTTCACGGAAATCATCTCCTGTAATCTCGAACTTTAATTTTTCAAGCATACCAGAAGCATCAGCATATTTCTTTAAAGTACGAGTAAGTCCCATACGGAAACCTTGTAAGTGAGTACCTCCCTCATGTGTATTAATATTATTCACATATGAATAAATATTTTCCGCATAAGTATCGTTGTAGATCAAGGCAACTTCAACAGGAACATCTCCTTTATCAAGTTCCATTGAGATAACGTCTCCAATAATTGGCACGCGGTTCCCATCTAAGAATTTGATAAACTCTTTTAAACCTTCTTTAGAGAAGAAAGTTTCTCCCTTATCACTGCCATCTTCTAATTTCTCTCTTGCATCTGTCAAGGTAATTGTCAATCCTTTATTTAAGAATGCTAATTCTCTTAAACGACCTGCTAAAGTTTCATATGAATACTCTGTAATTTGAGTAAAAATAGTTGTATCAGGTTTAAAAGTAACTTTAGTCCCTCTTTGGTCAGTTTCTCCTATTACTTTTACAGGGAATAACGCTTTACCTTTTGAATACTCTTGTTCATAGATCTTTCCATCTCTGTAAACCGTAGCGCGCAATAAATCTGATAATGCGTTAACACACGATACACCTACACCGTGTAAACCTCCTGAAACTTTATAAGAATCTTTATCAAATTTACCTCCTGCTCCGATCTTAGTCATTACTACTTCAAGTGCAGATACTCCCTCTTTTTTGTGAATATCTACTGGAATACCACGACCGTTGTCTTCTACAGTTATAGAGTTATCCTCATTAATTGTAACTTTAATAGTATCACAATACCCTGCTAAAGCCTCATCTATTGAGTTATCTACTACTTCATAAACCAAATGATGAAGACCTCTTACTCCTACATCACCAATATACATCGAAGGACGCATCCTTACGTGTTCCATTCCCTCAAGAGCTTGTATGCTATCTGCTGAATAATTATTCTTATTTGTTTCTTGGCTCATAATTTTTTTCTAAAATAAGTAACGTACAAATATAAACTAATTCAAAGACTTTATCAAGATTAACCTACCCTTATTAATCCCAAATTGCAATCTTTTCACAGTTTTTCTTTCAATTGATATATAAAAACAAATATGAAGATAAAGAGTTTTTTCTAAATCACACCTTCTTCTACAAATTGGATTGAAATACTTCTCTACTTCGACTCTTGTAAAGCTTCTATATTGGTTTTATAGAGTGTTGCAGAATTGTGACATGAACTGCATATTCCTTTCTATTTTTATTTGAGATATAAAATTAAAAAATACACATGATATAGTATTGATTCAATAGTTCTTAAATTAGGGGAAGTTATGGCATGAAATATTAACTATTCAACAGTTCTCTATTTTGAGTTTGAGATAGCTTATTTCAGAAGAATTTGGAAGCTTTATTGGCAATGAGCCCAATTGAATTATACGTTACAACTGATTTAATGTTAACTCACTATAGTAAACTTTGAATAATAGCCTTTATGATCCATATATAAGGCAATTACAAAAATAAAATAGTTACTAACGATATTGCAACTGAGATTCATTTTGCAGCCTATTTATGTCGTCGTTTTTCTTTCTCACATTGCTACAGAAACCCACATCAGATACTTTTATTTTATTATTACCCATCGAAAACGAACTCATATAGACTAATACCTCATAAGTTTCTGCTTAAACTTTTCCTATAACAGAAAAAAAAGAAAGCGCGAAAAGAAAACTTCTCGCGCTTATCAAATATATAATTATGGTAATCTTACTCTAAGTAATTCACTTTAAATTCACAATTGTTGAAAATAAAAGTCTCATTTAGCTTTCTTCCCAATAGTTCTTTAGCAATAGGTGCATCAACAGAAATTGCTAAAACAGATTGATCGTCAATAAGAATCTTTGGCAAAGCTGCTGAAAAAAATAAGGTTACAGAATTAATTTTAACAACACTTCCAAACTCCACTTTCTCACTCACTTTGTTCTCATCTATTTTAGAAATAACTTCTAACATTGATAAGTTTTCCTGTATTTTCTTACTTATATTTTCTTGTTCGATGTGTAGCATCGCCAAGGTTGTTTCATGTTTATCTCCAGCAGAACTTTTAGCATCATTCTGAGCGCCATTTGACATATCTTCCACAATCCCTTTGAAAGCATTAATCTTATCTTCCAACCGCTCAATACAAATTGATTTAAGTTTTTTCTTTAGCGTCATTATTCAAATTTTAGTGTCCTCCCTTACAAGGAATATGATTATTGTTGTTTGAGTCGCAAAAGTAAGTCTTTCTATGAATGAAAAAAATAATTATGCGCAGTTTTATTGCCTATTTTAAAGTAAATAGTAAAATTTTAAACTTTATTTAAGCTTTTTTTCTCAAAAATCAAACTTGTAGATTGCACCACCCATAACTTGGAATCCTTGAACTTGAAAATTATCCCATTTGTCGTATTTATCGTTCAAAATATTATTGGCTTTGACAAAAGCTGTCCAATTCTTTGTTATGCGGTAACCCACACTTAAATTCAAATCAACATATCCTTCTAATTCTCTTACTTGCTGCATTTGAATTGCTTCCATATCTCCGACGATATTCGCATCGATATCCGAGATAGAAAATGCATCATATCGCTTACCTACATAATATAAGTCAACATTTGCATACCACTGTGGATCGAAAGCTACATCAACATTAGCTCCAAACTTCATCTTTGGGAGATTCCACGGCTTTATGCCATTTGTATCATAGTTGTTCCACTGTCCATAAGCCCCAATAGAAGTCTCTTGACTAAACTCGTACTTTAATTCACCAAAAAGACTGAAAGTCTTTACCTTTTGAGCTTCTGTCATAAATGAATTACCTAAGCCATAGGCAACTTTAGCCGTATTTGTTGAATAAGGCGTATGAACAAAAAGCAATTTATCAGATTCGTTCTTATAAGATCCTTTGACATTATAAGATATATTGTGATCTAATTTTCCTCTTAAACCTACGTATATATCGTATTTTTTATCTGTTGGTGTAATTAATAAATCTGGTGCAACGAAAGGATTTACTCCCACTAATTCCTTAAATGAGTTCTGCTGTAGTCCACCTTCTATACCTGCATACGTAATTAAGAGATCTTTGACCAAGTTATACGATCCTTTAATCTGTGGATAAACGTAAAACTTGTTATCTGAACTATTATTTACTTTACCATCATTATAGTAAATACCTAAACCAACTTGTAAAAAGTAATTTTCATCTTTAAAGATTACGTTAGGTTCAAAACCAATATTGAAATGTGTGTTTTTATTGGTTTCCCCTGTGTTAAATCGATCTTTAAACTCTGTACTCACATAGTCTAACACTACACCTAATTGAGCATGCGATAAGTAGCCAATTCTGGTTTGAATATTGGGTTTAATGGAAAATCTATTTTCTACAGAAGAAAAATCATCCCAAAATCTATCGTACTTAACTTCTACATTCTTAAAAGGTGAATTGTCAAATTCTAAATTCGCATTGACAAATATATCCTTATAACGCTGTCTTTCTTTTATCCCTGTAACATCTCCTCGGTTGAAAGCAACTTCTTCTGTTGGTAAACCATACCAATTACTCATTTGATAGCTTCCTCCTAATTCAGTATTCCAAGCAAACCCTTTAAGCTGACCGCCATAAAAAGCGCTTACACTTGTCTTCGAAAAAGCATCATCTAACAACAAATCCTTTATTCCTCCTTGTGAAGAAACGTGTTTTGCAAAACCTGCTATATAACTTGTTTTGTCAAGTTTATAACTCAAGAACACTTCTCCTGTTAAGTTAGAGTAGTTTCCAAATGAACCTAATGCGTAGTTATTATAGGCCTTTAAAGGACTTGTTTTTTCTACTTCAGCTACTTCTCCTTTTTCAGGGACAAACGTAGATTCAACTGGATAAGAGTTAATCGTATAGATGACATTTTTCTTTTGCATATCACCTTCCTGTTTTGCTTCGGGTAAATCTTTCACCTTTGAGGCATCAGACACAGTAGCGTCGTAGTTTCTAACTACATTAACTACTTCTGTTCCCAAATCCTGCTTCTTCTGATCTTGTGCCTGCACCACTGTTGAGCATAGAATTACAGATGCTGCGGCTATATATATATTTCTATTTTTCATTGTTGACTTTCTTTAGCAAAAATTAGTTAGCAATTGAAGAATTGTGTTTTGCTTCTTCTTGTTTGATTAGATTTAACTCTTGTAAAGCTTCTGCTTTAACATCAGCATAATCACCAAAGTTTTTCACTACGCTTTCTAAGATATAGGTTGCTTGGTAGCTATCATTCAAGGCGTAGAAGTTCTTAGCCATTAACAACAAACCTTTTGCTCCGTAATACTTGTATGATGAGTAGTCTTTGGCTAACTTTTGTACTACTTCATTAGATGCCTCATATTTTGCGTCTTTATTTTTAAAATATGCATCATAATACATAGCTTCAGCTGCTACTTCTCCTTTTGCTTGTTTTAAGACATCTTGATAAGCAGTCCTAGCTTTATCTTCATTTGCTGTGGCAAAAGCTGTACGTGCAATAATTAGTTTTGCATCACTGCTTACTCTGGCATCTAATGCTCCTTTTTGCAACACTTTTTCAGCATTGGCCAAAGCTTTGCTATACTCTTTTTGATTATAGTATACTTTCATCAAATTAGACAATGCAAATATTTTGTTTTGTTCTTGAACGGCTTCTTTGTCTAACTGCAATAATTTTTCTATTGATTTTGCTTGATCTTTTCGTTTAAGGTAAATCTCTGATGTTCTAACCAAAGCAAGTTCGGAGTACTCACTTTTTCCAAACTTCAACAAGTTTTCGTAATGTGCCACAGCTTTATCCTCGTTCTTTTGCTCTAAGTACATTTGCGCCAAGTAATAATGTGCTTGGAGTGCTTTTTGTCCATTAGGATAGTTTTTTAGATAACTTTCATAACCTTTGATAGCTTCCTGTTTGTTGTTTTGGATAAATTGTCTTTCTGCTGACTCAAAAGTGTCGCTATCTAACTCTGATTCACTTACAGAGATAAAGTCAAGCCCTTTTACCCAAGCTGCATATTGGTCAACTTGCCCTTTGTCTACATAAACTAAGCGAGCATTTTGAACCGCCTCGACCGCCTCTGGCGTATTGGGAGCACTTGATACAACTTGTTTAAACTTAGACAATGCTATATCTGCTTTGCCTTGACTATAATAGATCAACCCTTGACGCAACATCGCTCTACTTTTGAAAATGGAAGAAGGGAAATCTAAAATTAATTTATCATAAGCTTGTAAAGCTTTTTCTTTTTGATTCAATACATCATAACCAACTCCAAGTTCATACTGTGCTTTATCTGCTAAAGTTGACAAAGGGTGATCTTTGACAAAAGCCAATAAATCATCTACCTTCTTCTGTGTACGATCGACAAAACCATACGATATCGCTTTTTGAAACTTAGCATACTCTATATCTTGTTGATTGGCATCAATGACAACATTATATGCGTCCATTGCTGGCCAATATTTACCTAATACAAAATTGCAATCCCCGATGCGTAAATAAGCATCATATTTACGAGTAGCATCAATAGAAGATTGAGAAACAAATGAATTGAAGAACGAAATTGCACTCTGATATTCCTTTATCTTAAAATAAGTATATCCAATATTGTAATCCACGTTTTTAAATTCTTCTACACTTGAGGCTCCTTGACTATTTTTAAAATCATCGTAAGCGTCAATGGCTTGATTAAACTTATCAAGAGCGAACATAGACTCTGCTTTCCAGTACAATGCCTTTGCAGTAACCTTAAAGTCCTGGTCTTCACTACTGGCACGACTAAACAACTCCAAAGCTTGAGTATAATCGCTATTTGAAAATAACTCTAAACCTCTATATAGCAACACTTTTTGATATACTTCTGCATTGCCTTTTGAATGGCTATTCTCCAATATATTCAAAGCATCTTTATAGTTCTTGGATGTTATATAAGAATCAATCAATAGACCCTCTATTTCCTCTTTATGCGGTGAATTTGGATATTTCAACATAAAAGAGTTTAAAACAGACGGAGCACTTTCAAAGGCGTTTCCAATTTCATAACTCAACTTGGCATAATTCAGAAATGCATCCTCCTGAATATCCTTATTAAAGCTCATTTCAGAGGCATTCTTAAAGGCATTCAGAGCTTGGGTTTTCTTGTGCGTATGTAGGTAACTTTCACCCAAGTGATAATAAGCATTCTGAGCTACAGGGTCGTTCCCCGAAATAATTTTATTAAACTGCTCTATTGCTTTTTCGTAATCCTTTTGTTTGTAGTAAGTATATCCCAGTTGGTAGTAATCTGTATTACTCCACTTACCTTCTTTACCTTTGTATTCTACAAGATAAGGCAAAGCTTTTTCAAATTGTCCAACATTGAAAAAACTCTCTCCTACCATTTTTTGTAGCTCAGATTTTTCTGATTCTTCTTCTGTCTTTTCTATTTGAGCAAGACCTTCCGAAATAGCTTTCTCAAAATTTCCTGACTTGAAGTTCATATCTGCACGATAATACCCAATGCGGTCTTGGTACTTAGACTTATCTCCTACCATTTCGAATAGCTTTTCAGCGTCTTCCACATTGTTCGAGTCATACGCCATATAACCTAAATAATAAGCAGCTTGATCTCCCCACTCATTACCAGGTCTAACTTGTCTCAAGGCGCGTTTAGCCTCTTTGACATTCTTGACATAAAAGAAAGAATATCCCTTTTGGAAGTTAAATTTATCTTCATTCAAGGCACCTACATAAGAAGGTTTCTTAATCTTAGTAGCATAGTGTAGCGCTTTTCGGTAATCCCCTTTATTGAAATAATAATCAGTCACATCAAGATAAGCTTGATGTTGTTTAGCACTGGTAGGATATTTACTTACAAAGTCATCTATTTTTTGTTCTGCATTGCTTTGATTTAATCGAATCGCACAATTGGCGATATAATAAGCACAATCTGCCTCAATTTCAGTATTCAAGGCTTGTTGTGAAGTTTTTACTTTTTGAAATAAAAGTTGAGCGGCTAAATATTGCTCCTCATTGTATAAATTAACAGCATGCTTAAACTCAGTAAATTCATTTGTATATCTTTGTGTTTGTTGAGCATTTGCTGTAACAGCTCCAAGAGCTAAAGCCAAATATGCTAATCTAATATTTTTGCGCATTTGAGTCTGTTTTATTTATTGCCAAATATATCTATTATAGTAATTAAAACATATTTTTCGGCAATATATTGCGCCATTTATCACTATTAACAAAAAGTTTTTCTCATTAAAGATATGAATCTAACCAAGTTAGAATAATTGGAGCTAAAAAAGCAGTCAAAATACCATTAAAAATCATTCCAACACTGGCAAAAGCACCGTACTTATTACTAATTTCCATTGCTTTCATTGTTCCTAACGCATGAGAGGAGGTTCCCATGGCAATTCCCTGGGACATAGGATTACTAATACGCGACATATTGAGAAACTTAAAGCCTATCATACTTCCAAAAATACCAGCGATCATTACAGATGCGGCAGTAATAGAAGGAATACCATTCACTGTGTTTGAAATTTCTAAAGCAATGGGAGTACTTACAGATTTTGGAGCCAATGACAAAATAATTTCCTTATCAGCACCAGTCCATTTTGCGAGAAAAACAACAGATACTACTCCGACAATGCAGCCTAATAACTGACTACATAAAATAGCAAATAATTGTTTTTTAATCTTGTCCCATTGAAGATAAAGAGGAACGGCAAGAGCCACAATAGAGGGCTTCAAAAAAAAGTCTATATAATGTCCTGCAATACTATACTTTTCGTAAGGTATTTTTAAGATCAGTAAATAACAGATCAAAATAGTAGTCGATAAAATAATAGGATTGAAAACAATCCACTTTTTTTTACTTGTCAAAAAAATACCTAAGCTATAAAAAGCCAAAGTTAAAAACAGTAAAAATGTTGGGTCTGTAAGAAATTTCATCTTTTTCTTCTTAAAAATTGGTGACTTAATCCAGTGACAAAAATAACAAGAGCTGTACTGACAAGTGTAGCTATGATAATCGGGATAATAGATTCGCTTAAAATGCCAAAGTAGTTGAGCATCGCTACACAAGGAGGTACAAAGAATATTCCCATATTTTTAATTAGAAAATCTGTAAACCCACTGATGGACTCGACCTTAACCCATCCAATTTTTAAAAGAGTCCACAATAAGATTAGGCCTATGATACTTGAAGGTAATTTGATACCTGTAAGATAGATAAGTAGTTCACCGAATGCGAGACAGCCTATGATAATCGCAACCTGTTTTATTAAGTTCATTTTTCAAATTAATTTGTTACAAAATTACTAAACAATAACAACTCAAGAACTCATTTTTCGATTTAATTCATTTTTTTAACACTTTAGAATCTTCATATTACTCCATATTAGAAAGTGATTTCTTATTGATTTGATAACCTCTAATTAACACACAGGTAATATTATAAGCATACTTTTACAGTATTAAATAAGTAAATAAAGTCTATAAGAATAAACCCATTTTATTATTGTTTTTGGTTAGTTGAGAAAGCACTTTCAGAGAAAGTGTTTTTTTTTATTGTATTATTCTTATAGCCTATTGCAATTCTTTTTTCTTAGTTATTATGTAAAAAACATTTAACTTGCTATTTTTACACAAAATTAGATGTGATTATGGCTCGTACAGTATTATCCTTACAGGGTGTAGATATATTTCAAAATAAGCACAAAGTACTATCCAATGTTAACTTACAAGTTAAGCAAGGAGAGTTCATTTATATTATTGGTAAGACCGGAGCTGGAAAAAGTAGTTTTATGAAAACGCTTTATGCTGACTTACCTTTAACAGAAGGCCATGGAACTATTGTTGAATATGATTTAAGACAATTAAGAGAAAAAGATATTCCCTACTTACGACGTTCGTTAGGAATTGTATTTCAAGACTTCAAATTACTTCCAGATAGAACAGTATATGGAAATTTACACTTTGCCCTAAAGGCAACAGGGTGGACAGAGAAAGAGGCTATTGACCGCAAAATTGAAGAAGTACTTGACAAAGTAGGTATGCGTACGCATATACAAAAGATGCCTCATCAATTATCTGGAGGAGAACAACAGAGAATAGCTATAGCACGTGCACTTTTAAATGATCCTGATTTAATCCTTGCCGATGAACCTACTGGTAATTTAGATCCACAAACCAGTGTAGAAGTAATGGAGCTACTCAAGGAGATCAATGCTAATGGCAAGACAATCATAATGGTAACTCACGATTATGCTCTACTGTTAAAGTATCCCTATAAAACACTGAAATGCGATGATGGAACACTATTCGAAGTAGTATATAAAACAACATAAAAACAACAAAGGCTTTAGTAATCTAAAGCCTTTGTTGTTTTATTGTAATTGTAATGATAGAACTAAATCACTATAGGATTGCTCTATTAAATCTGCTTGAGTTAATTTAAAAAGATTAAAAAAGTAATCACATTGTTTTTGGAGATCTTCCACTGTTTTATTATTTTCTTCACTACAAGCTTCTACTTCAACAAAGCATCCCAATCCATCAACCTGGTCAAAGTGAATACTTACATTGTCAACCTTGTAGATTTTCCTCACTTTTGACACGCGTACTTTAACGCCAAACTGTAGTTCTAATATTGCAGATAAAGCCTGATTGGGCGCATGCTGATAATAGATTACATCAGATTGCTTTACTGCTTTAGTATTTTCTCTATTATAGTAGATTAAGGAACTAAAATTCCCATACTCGCGTAACTTCACTCTTCCTTTCGGAACATCATAATAGGTGTCAACCTGCTTATATGATCCCTCTAACTTAATATTAGACAACTCAGCAATAGCTATAAGCCTATCTAAATTTTCTACTTTGGCTTTAAATTCAATATTCTTTACTTCCATAACTACTTTTGTTCAGATAGGCAATTTAAGGACGAAAAAACAATTATAATATTTTTAATTTTAGTTTAATTCCATTAGACTATGGCGCATTAATCAGCTGAATAATCACCAAGCATATCCAAGGTTGGTACAAAGTACAATGAGCCAGAAACAGCTGTACTAAAATCTAATAAACGATCATAATTACCTACAGGATCCCCAATGAACATATTCTCCAACATCTTCTCAGTAGTACTAAATCTATTGGCATAAGAAATAAAATAGGTTCCAATTTCTCCCTTAGAGGCATTTCCAAATGGCAAATTATCACGAATAATCTTTAACTCATTACCATCTTCATCTTCAATATTAGTTAATGCTGTATGTGAATTACTTGGCTTAATGTCATCTGGCATCTCGATGTCTGACATTTTATATCTACCTATCACTCTCTCTTGCTCTTCTACCGAGGTACTATTCCAACTTTTCATATTGTGCAAGTATTTTTGCACAAACAGGTAACTACCACCTTGGTAGAGATCAGACTCCTCTCCCACCATAGCATAGTGTTCTCTGTCTTGTCCTTGTGGATTCTCTGTACCGTCTACAAAGCCAATTACAGAACGACCATCCCAATATCTAAATGCCTGTACTTCGTCTATGCAGTCAGCAATCTCAATCAAGACTTCTGACAAAGCCATAGACATATCAAAACAAGCTCCCATAGTAGTAGAACGCAAGTGAAAATGCAAATCTCCTGGTGTAGAAACAGCTGTGTGCTTTGGTCCTTTAATCTCATTAAATGTTTTTAATTCTAAAGGCATTGGCATTGGCATATCTAACTTTAACCAAGCTTCATACCCAATCCCCATCACACAACTTGTCTCTGTATTTGGCAATCTGGTGCGAAAAGAGTTATTAAAATTCTCAACTAAAGCGCAAACACGCTCAAAACTATGCTTAATATCAATATTATCTTTAAATACCCAAATGCTAAAAATAGTATTTACATTTGGTGAATCTGTAACATTTTGCGGTGTAAAATCTGCTCTTTTCATATTAAAATTTTAGTTATACTAAAGGTAGTGATTTCCTCTATAATAGCGAAGAATACAAGGATTATCAAAGTAATTTAAAATTGATATACACAAACTAAACAAAAGGGACATCGTGATTAGCTAAAGTAAATTCAAAAAAAACAATCACTTACAATCAACTGTATGTAAAGATTATTTTCATACAATTACAAAATGTATTTTTAATCTCTTGATTACTGGTATTAAAATCACATATTATAAATAATGTTAAATATTTATTCTCAATTTTTATAATACTTTAATTCATATACCTTTACGCGTCGAAATAATACTAACTTTACTGATGAAATATATTTTACTTTCGTTATCATTGGGTTGTTTTACTTACACATATTCACAATCAAATGATTCTTTAGTGAATCACAAAATCAATGAAGTAGTTATTACAACTACACATCACAGTAGTCATAACACATCTAAAATGCCATTGAGCTTTTTAGAAACACCTCAATCTTACGATGTCATCACGCAACATACTTTCGAAACACAAGTATCTACAAACATACATGACATTCTTAAAAATGCAACGGGTTTACAACGTTCATGGGAATCGACTGGATTGGGTATTCAAGGAGGAGAATACTATACCTTGAGAGGTTTCGCACTTCAACCTAACCTTTTAAACGGTTTACCAAGTTATACAAATGCAACTCTTGATATAGCCAATATTGAACAGATTGAAGTTGTCAAAGGACCTAATGGAACACTCTACGGAGGAAATGCTGTTTCCTATGGTGGTTTAATTAACGTGATTACAAAGAAACCACACGACACATTCAATGCTAATGTGAATTATATCACAGGATCAAATAATCTGAACCGCTTTGCTATTGATGTCAATTCCCCCTTGTCGTCAAAAATTTCTTTTCGAATAAACGCGGCATATCACAAGGAAAATTCATTTCAAGATGCGGGATTCAAAGAATCTATTTTTGTAGCTCCATCTGTGAAGTTTTCACTGCTTGAGAATCTGAAGTTATTTGTTGATTTTCAATATAAAGCGGCTGAGTCAGCTCATGCTCCTATGTACTTTCTCTCGAGGAATGAGATGATGTCGTTTGATCGAATTGATCTATTCAAAGACAATTATAAGAACTCATATACTATAAATGACTTATCGATTAAGAACCCTACATTGACCAGTCAGGTTAGACTTGAGTATCAGATTGCACAAAATTGGACTTCCAATACACTGATTAGTATTAACAATACTCGTAGCAGAGGATACGATCAGTTATTCAGTGATTTAAACAATGGCGATGAGTTCCTAAGGTTCTTGTCTAAAGTTAATTCAAAAACCGATGTCATAAGCCTTCAACATAACCTTACAGGAAAATTTAGAATAGGAAATTTCAATAATACTATTTTGTTTGGATTAGATTATCTATCAAAGAAATTTGATAGTTACGACGGAGATTTAATTGACTATGGTATTATTTCCCTTAAACACCAATCTGATACTGCCGAGATGAATAAGTCAGAAATTGATCAAGCATTAGCAGATATCAACACAACACATAATGTGGCGAAAACACAAACTTATGGAGCATACATATCAAATGTAACTGCGTTTTCACCAAATTTATCTTTGATGTTAAGCCTTAGGATAGATCACCTTAAAGGAAATAGCTCTTCTTTCGGAAAGCAAAGCAATTATCAAACTACACTTTCTCCAAAGTTTGGTTTGGTTTATCAACCCATTAAAGATAAATGGGCCTTTTTTGCTAATTACTTAAATGGATTTCTATACTTAGACCCTGCAGTAACATCAAACGACGATGGGACGACTAAGTCTATCAAACCCTTTGACCCCGAGCAGGCCAATCAATTTGAGATTGGTACAAAAGTCAAGCTATTTGACGGAAAATTAGACGCTAGTATATCTTACTATGACATTACAGTTACCAATAAGTTAATGTCTGATCTCAATACTTTAGATGGGTTAAAACAAGGAGGAAAAGTAAAAAGCAAGGGGCTTGAACTTTCTGTATCTGGTCAATTAGTTCCTGGTTGGGATTTCATCTCAGGATTTAGTCACAACTACAACAAAGTAACACGTTCAATTGCAGAAGATGATGGAATCTTAGGAAGAAGACCCGAAGAAGCCGGACCAGCCAATTCGTTTCATTTATGGACTAATTACAAATTGCAAACGGGAGTATTGAAGAATTTAAGCTTGGGCTTTGGTGTTTATTCTACAAGTAGTTTTAATACCTTGAATAGATCGACAATCGGCGTGTTTACCTTGCCAAGTTATACTGTATTGAACACAGCCATTGGGTATGATATTAACAACTTATCATTTATTTTTAAAATAGATAATTTGACTAATCGCAAGTATTTCACTGGTAGTGGTACTGTGAACCCACAAAAAAGTCGTTCACTTTCACTGTCATTAAGTTACAGCCTATAGTTGTAACAAGTACTCTATATAACCATTACTTATTGACACATACGCATATTGTTTATTATTTATATACTATTTAGCTTGAGTATATCTTAGCTATTATTTTTTTTCTGAACTTAGTACAGTTTAAAAAATCAGTAAATAACGATAACCATTTATAACTAAAGAATGAAAAAAACAACTTTAATATTAGCTTGCTCTTGTCTTATCATCGCTTGTGGAGAGAAAAAAAACAATGTACAGACTCAAGATATTCCGATGGAACAACAATCAAATAGTACAGATAAGTTAGAGCAAACACCTACTAAGTTTAACATTGAAGATATTAAATTTAGCCAAGCTGACTTGGGAACCTTCCCTTTCTTTACTTTACCAAAAGGGTTACAAGAGTTAAATAAACCGTTACAGAAGAACTTTGATGTTTGCTACTTCCCTATTGATGGAATAATAACACCTATTGAAGGAAAACTGTTTAAGACAAATGTAACTGCTGTCCCTGGAGAGGAATTCTCACAACGCTACTTTGAAAAAAGTATAGAAGATTACTTAGTTTCGATTGGTGGTGTAAAAGTATTCAATGGAGAAATAACACAGGAACAATACAACAGTTATCACAAACAAGATCCAAATAAAGGAGCAGATGGAGATATTGGATATCCAGGAGAAATAATACAAGTATTTGTCATCCGTTCTGAGCAACAAGGTAACATCTACGTTCAGTATACAGCTAATAATGCTGGTGGTAAACTTAACATAGTACAACAAGAAGCTTTACAACAGACCATTACTAAGATTACGGCCGACGAAATAGCAAAAGATTTAATTGAAAAGGGAAAATCTATTCTTTATATCAACTTTGATATTGATAAATCTACAATTACTGAGGAAGGACAAAAGATTGTTGCTGAAATAGCAACTGCCTTAAGTAAAGACCTTACTTTAAGAATTTCTATTGAAGGTCACACAGATAACACAGGCGACGGTATTAACAATAAAAAGCTTTCTACCGATCGTGCAAATGCTGTGATGAATAGCTTGATTAATTACAAGGTTGATAAAGCTCGTTTGCTGGCAAAAGGATTTGGTGCTGAACATCCTTTAGTTGCAAATGATTCTGAAAGCAATAAGGCTAAGAATCGCAGGGTTGAACTTGTAAGGATAGAATAAGGTAAAATGAGTTAAACCAAAAGAAGAATTGCCTTGTCTTAATTCGATTACTTAAGTTAGAAACAACGAGTACTTCACTCCTGTCTGATTATAAGTTAGCATTTATGTACAAACCATATAAGGTGTCTTGTAAGACACCTTTTTTGTTGTCTTTGGCTATTTATTCAATATAAATACTTATTTTAATTTTTTAATTCAGTGTGTCAATGGCAAAGAATAAAACTACTTATACGGATCAAGAGGTATCTACATTTATAGACTCCTATGTAGAAAATCAACAAAAGAAAGAAGATTCTCTAGAATTGATTAGATTATTTCAACATTGGTCTGGTTATCAGCCGAGAATGTGGGGCCCTACCATTATAGGTTTTGGCAATTATCATTATCAATATGCAAGTGGCCATGAAGGTGATGCTCCCATTTTGGGATTCTCTCCGCGCAAAGATAAATTTTCTCTCTACGTCTTCTCTGATACCGAAAAAAGTAGAATGGCCTTAGTAGATTTAGGCAAATACAAGATGGGAAAAGCGTGCATCTATATAAGCAAAATAACAGATATTAACTTAGCCGCTTTAGAGATTTTATGTAAGGAATCTATCCTTTTTGTAAAAGAGCATTACAAAGTGACTTCAATATAAATACTATAAAAAAATAAGCCCTCATAATTATTTTAGAGGGCTTATTTGTATTATTTTAAATAGGGATTATCACTCTTATCGTGTTTTACCCATATCAAACGAGAAGTATCATATCCAACTTCTTTTGCAATTTCTAAATACTTTACTTTCACATCTTCAGGTAAAGTTTTTTCCCTTGAGAGAATCCAAAGATAATCAAGATTCTTTCCTGCAATTAAAGCATATTTATAATCTTCATCTAAAGCAATGACGTTATAACCAGAATAAAAAGGACCAAAGAAACTTACTTTAAGTGCTGCAGTGCTTTCATCTTCTCTAAACTTTGCTTTCCCATCTGCTTTTTTCCACTGTTTCTCAACATAGTTAAATCCACTATTGAGGACCTTAATACTCCCATCCTCATTTAGACTATATTGTGCCGAAGTATTATCTAAGTCTTTTTCAAAGCGAAAGTCAAAACGTGCGATTTCATACCAGGTACCTAAGTAGTGATCCACTTTAAAGTTAGTAATAGGTGTTGCCTTATCCGGTTTTACTGTGCTACTACAAGATAGCATCGCTCCCATTGTTAGAAGAATTAAACCGAAGCGAAAAATACTGTTCTTCATGATTTTTTGAGTTTCTCCCAAAAATAGAAAGATTCTTTCTATTCTACTATTTTATTTAGAATAACTTTAAATAAAAAGATCTACATACTTTTTATAAAGGACCATAGAATTCTCTGGTTTTATAAAACTAATAGACTGATTATTTATTTTTCATTTGATTTACTATTTCTTTCAAAAGAGCTTTACGCTTAACAGCTGCCTCTTGCTCTTTCTTCTTCTTTTTATCTATCTTATCCTTTACAGCCTTTCTATTGGCAGGTGTATTTCTTCCCATATCTACCGCATATTACTTTTAATATAAGTACTATCTATGTATAGGCAAATTTAGAATAAAAATGACTCTCTTAGGGAATTTAATTAAAAAAGAGATTTTCACGTAAGCATAAACTATAATAGTTTTTAAATCAAGATTCAGAATTACTGTTATTTGAAATTAAAAATATAGTTGTTATATATCTCATAAATACAGATAAGCAACAGATTATTATCTAATCTCCTTTTAAAACCAATTACTTTAGTAAAGAGAGCACGTTTCTTTTTACATACAAAAAGTACAAGTTCAAAAGCAAGTCTATAATTAATATTCACATAACCCTTGGTTATTAGATTATCATTAGTTTTATACCAATTCATACAACTTAATAACTTAGAATACGTCGATTGTAGTAAAGACTAAAATTAGAAAGCAATATGTCAGAAAAAGTAAGCTTAAAAGAAATAGCCATAGTATTTACAAAACTGGGATTTATTGGTTTTGGCGGTCCTGCTGCTCATATTGCAATGATGAGAGAGGAAGTCGTTGTACAAAGAAAGTGGATGAATGAACAACACTTCTTAGATCTACTAGGGGCTACCAATTTAATCCCTGGTCCTAACAGTACAGAAATGGCCATTCATATTGGCTATGACAAAGCGGGTTGGAAAGGCCTTATAATTGCAGGGCTGTGTTTTATTCTTCCTGCTGTTTCTCTAACGGGTGTACTCGCCTATTTTTATAAACTATATGGACAATTACCACATATACAACCTTTAATATACGGAATTAAACCCGCAATTATAGCCATTATGCTTGGAGCTGTTTTTCCTCTAGCTAAAAAATCAATAACCTCCTCCTTTTTAGCCTTTTTAGGATTAATCGTTCTAACAGCCTCTTTACTAGGTGTTAATGAAATCATTTTATTGTTTGGGGCTGGAATTTTAGCCTATGCTTTGTTTTATATAAATATTATAAGGCAAAATACTTTACAAAGTTTTATACTACTACCTTTGTTACTTAGCATACAAAGTACGTTTTTCAACACAACCAATCGGCAGCTATTTTGGATTTTTCTCAAAATCGGGGCTATACTTTATGGTAGTGGTTATGTTCTATTTGCCTTTTTAGATACAGAACTAGTTCAAACAGGATTACTAACAAGAGAACAACTGATGGATGCTATAGCTGTAGGGCAATTCACCCCTGGACCAGTTTTCTCTTCTGTTACTTTTATTGGTTATCAAATTAATGATTTATCAGGAGCTCTTTTATCAACCTTAGCGATTTTTTTACCTTCGTTTGTTCTAGTAGCTTTAATCAATCCGATGATGAAAAAACTGCGCAATTCAAAAGGATTATCTGTCTTTTTAGATGCAGTTAATGTTGCTTCTGTGGCTTTGATTATCGCCGTTTGTGTATTGATGACTAGAGATACTTTAATTAGCTGGCAACCCCTTGTTATTGCTCTTCTAAGTTGTATAGTGGTTTTTAAATTTAAAAAAGTAAATAGTGCTTTTATTGTTTTAGGTGGGGCATTATTGGGTTATATTCTCTTTTAACTTTTAACTTTTCATTTTTCTTATAATTCTAGATACACAGGATTTGAATCTACTTCGTCCACCTAAGATTTCACCTCAATGATGAAAGATTACTTATAAGAAGAAGAAAAACGCTTTATCAATGATATAGCTAAAGAAATTAATACTTCTTCTCACCAAAAACATAGTCAAATAATGGTTGCATTTTTTTTCTTAAATCATTTTAAGTATATTTAGACTTAATAAATAATGTAAAAACATGAAACAATTTTCATATAAAAAAACAGGGATAATATTCTTATTACTATTTGAGTTATTTTCTATTGATGTATTTGCTCAAACTACTTCAAAAACAGAACTTGAGTATTTTACAATTGAAAATACGCCTCTTTATCTTATCAATAAAAGTGATGTTGATTTAGCTATACGCTATAAAAAAGGTCAAGGTATACCAATTGTCTTTATTCATGGTTCGTGGGATGATCATAATTCTTGGCTACCAGTAGCAGAAGAGTTAATTAAAACTACTACTAACCCCATTATTTTATATGATAGAAGAGGACATAGTGCTTCTTCTTTAGATAAAGAACAAGGTACAATATCAATGGATGTCCAAGATGCCGTCTCCCTACTCGATGCTTTGCAGATTGAGAAAGCTCATTTTATTGGACATTCTTATGGAGCAAATATCACAATTGAACTTACTAATAATCACGCTGATAGAGTTGAGAGCATTGTTTTATATGAACCTCCTATTTTTGGAATGCTTAAAGGACAAACTCAATACAAACAAATTTTATCAGAGGTTCAAAGTGAAATGCAAAAAAGTAAAACTTTACTTGAACAAGGACACATTGAACAGGGAACCTTTAATTTTATTGAAAAAGTAGCCTTTGGAAAAGGTAGTTGGTATTCTGTTTTTGATCAAAGAGCCAGAAATACAATGACAGCTAGTTACACTACTTGGCTTGATCAAGCCAATGATCCTGAAAGATTAAATATAAAACCCGAAAACCTTAATCAATTTAGTGGTAGAATAACACTTATTACAGGCTCAGATTCTATCTTAGTATATCCAGCTGTAGCAAAAACAATAAAACAGAAAGTTAATTCAATAGAATTACAGACTATTCAAGGTGCAGGTCATGGAGGACTTATTTCTCATCCCAAACAAACTGCTGATTTGATTAGTAAACATTTAGAACAACTATAATTATATACTTATATATCTTTAATGTACCAGAGCTTATATCTTTACCTAAAGTAAATCACATAAATAATACTCTTAAGAAACCAATAGAACAAGTAATCTTTATAACAGACAAGCAGTTTGATTTTGTCTTGTCTTGTTTTGTGTTTAAAAAATATAAAAGACATCAATTTTTAATTCAAGAAGGAGAACCTGCCCCCTATCTGTTCTTTATTGATACAGGTCTATTAAAACTTATTTATACTGACAATAATGCCAAAGAGCATATTGTAGACTTTGCAATGGAAGGCTAGTGGGAAACGGATCAAAAAGCATTCTACAGCCAATATCTAGCAAGTATAAGTTTAGATTGTATTGAAGATACGCAGGTCTATGCTTTGGATTTAGAAGGATATAATAGACTAAGAAAAGAACTTCCTATGATAAATGAATTCTTTTTAGATAAAACGCACAAGGGATTTATTGAAGGGCAGCAGCGTATTTTATCCATGATGAAAACAATATTACAGAGCGATTCTTTGAACTTCAAGAACGCTTTCCTGGTATTATGCAGCGCGTTCCAAAATCTCTATTAGCTGCTTATCTTGGAGTTTCTAGAGAAACACTAAGCCGATTAGATTTAAAGTGATCTACCTCACTTTTTATTTCTGATATAGGTCAACTGTTGATTTAAGCATTTAATAGCAAATTTGCTATTTAACTTAAATAAGAAAGCAAAATGATTAAAACAGCTATTAACCCTTGGCAATGGCAATCTGAGCGTAACTACGCTCAAGCAATAGAAATTAAAATGTTCAAAGTACTTTATGCTGCTCTGGTCAAGTAGCCATCAACGCTAATGGAATTTCAAGTAATGCTGATATGAAAACTCAGCTTCTACTCTTTATTAAGAACTTAGAAGAGGTAATAAAAACAGCAGATTATCCCCTTAAAGTTATTGTTAAATTAAATATCTATACAATTTATACCACTGAACTGATGTAACATTTTTCTATTTTACAAGAATGTCTTGTTAAGCATAAAATCAAGCAAGCAACAACAGTACTTAATGTAAAAGGATTATTTGAAAATCTAACAGTAGAAATTAAAGCTACAGTTGTAAAATATTTTTTAACAAAGAGGGTATCTCAAAAAAAATCCCTCTTTATCTTTTCAGAACAACTCTTCAGTAAGTTCTTTAACTATGGTTGCCCCAGCCAAAGATCTATTCGCTACTGCGGCCGATACGCTGGTATTATCACCACAAGCATATATACCATCTATACTTGTTTTTTGAAAAGCATCAATAAATGCATTACCTCGTGAGAAATTACACACGAGATTTTACATTTATCATATAGTTTAGGTAACTTTAGTTCAAATATAAAGGCTACTTTTTCTACTCACAACACACGATCAGTAGAATTAGTGCTAAATATATAATTCATTATTTTTAAATAATAAAGTTTCTCATGTAAAAATAATAAAGTTTTTTAATACAATATGAAGAAATCCGTAAACCCCTCAATATTTTGAGTCTACCTACCATTTCAATCAAAAACTTGCGACTTCAGAGTAGTTTTCCAGCCCTCTGCAAGAAAGAAAAGCAAATTTTTGAAGTACACTACCAAATTCCTCCTATCTATTTATTTATATAAGTTACTTGATGCTTGTTGGTTAATTTATAAACGAAGTTCTTATGGATCAATCTCAAAAGTTGTGTTTAGGCATAAAGCTTAGTCAATCAGTATAAAAAGAAATCAATATCTCTTACACCTCTAAACTGAGCTCTGAATGCTTTAATTTTTGCATTAAAAGATTCAGCAGAGGCATTGGTACTTCTATTATCAAAATAGCAATAGCGTCCTAAATAAATTTAGTACATAGAATATCCTCCCACTTTAGTAGGATACGAGTATATATATGATGATTTTTAAAACAGAACCCCCTGTTGTAATTTAGGAGGTGGTTTTTCTACTTCATTTAGCGGATTATCGAGCCATAATTTCAGCTGAATCTTCACAAAGAGATTTAATCTTATAAAAGCGACTAAATTGGATAAATGCCACTTGAATTTAGACTGTGCTCGCAATGCTTTTAGTATTAAAATGGTAATTAACGCCGTCCAAATTTGTATCATCACAGCGTTTTCAGATGTTCCTATAAAAGATTTGATATGCAGTAACTGCTTTAAATCTCTAAAGAATATTTCTACCATCCATCTACTTTTATACAATTCACTTATAGTATTTGCAGTCCAATTAAATTGATTGGTAATGAGTTCAATGACCTGATTATTTTGCTCATCCCACACTGCTACACGCCTTAATTTTTTCGGATATATCTGCTTTGACCTTGTATTAGTTAAGCTAATTAACTCATCTTTTAAGATGTTTTGATGTCTGTTCTCTGGAAGCTCTAATTCCTTAATAGTTTCAAATTTCAAATTGTCTTTATGTCTAATCACAAAGAATACTTGTTTGCTGTCCCAAACATTTAAAAGGCTAAAATCATTGTAGAATCGATCAGCAACTATAACACTGCCTTTGAGTAATGGGATATCATAAGCTCCTTTATTATCAGCCGTTTTACCATTTGTAATATTAATATAGGCTGGTAAATTCCCATCAAAATCAAGGAGTGTATGCATTTTAACAGCACCTTTATTGGTCTTGTATTTTGCCCAATCAAAGATGCTCAAACACAGAGATATGGTTGTGGAGTCTAATAACAGGATTTTTGACTTGATTCGGAACTTCACCTGCTTAAACTTGGGATGCTGTCCTAAACTTTCGAGCAAAGTAAAATAGTACTCTTTAAAGAGCTCATGGGATCTTTTTTTATTCTGATAACTGATTGATGATTTAGATGGGGCTATAGTTAAACCTAAATGATTTAAGTTTCCAGTAGCAGAGCGAAGGCCATTACTAATATCACGAACAGATTTACTACGGGCAAAATGGCAAAATAGCATAGATACTAAATGACTCCAACTATCAAAACCCTTGTTGTGTTTATCTGTTTGCCTTTCCTTTACTATTTTCTTAAACTTTGAACGATCTAGTTTTTGGATTATTTGAGAAAATAAAGTTACATTTGTCATAGAGAGAGTGTTTTTTGGTGTGCAACTCAAAGATAATTTGAGATCCTTAATTTACTCTCTTTTTTTGTACCTTTTTTTTAAACGTTTAGGACGTTATTGTCAAAATAGTTAAGAATTGTTTTATAATTGATTTGCATTGTATTGATAACAGTGCCGAATTGTTTTAAATTAATCTTCATAACATCATTGTACCAATGAGCCAGTTTAGTATAAGCTACTTCTTTTACTGTGGTTGTGTTATATATTATTCTTAAGTTTTGCGCTACATTATAAGCTTGTTTAATCAAAGGATATTGATTAAATAATATATCTGCTCTTTGCATTTGATTAGTAGTCCATTTACTTGGATCCATAGTTAGTAGATATCTACTTCTTATAAGTAGTTGCTTAGCTGTATCTCCATTATCAAATTCTATTGGAATAAATTGTTTACCTTCTTTTTTAGCTTGTAGGATTAAGTTGTTTTCAATATCTGAAGCATTCCAACGTTCTTGTATTCTAATATCTTGTAATGCTTCATTTACTAGTTTCTGTACATGAAAACGATCTGTTACTTGTGTCGCATTAACAAAGCACTTCGTAACAATTTTTTTCATAGAATTTGCCATATCAAGTGTTATCTCCTTAACTTTAGATCTTGTCTTAGAGGAGATTGTAAGAAGCTTCTCTATAATAGGCTCTACTTTAGTGCCAGAAAAAATTGCTACTATACTTCCTTGCTTTCCTCTACTATATTTGTTTGTAATAATTGTATAGAGCTCACCTTTTGACAAAGCTGTTTCGTCTATTGATAGTTTAGGACCTATGTTTTCAGGAAAAAGAAGATAGTCTTTAGCGTGTTCTTTATGTTCCCAAGCTTGAAAATCACTTAGTGAATCTTTGTATTGGCGTTGTAATTTTTTACCATCAATATTAAAGAAACCTCCTATTGTATGGCAATCACTTGCCTTAGTATCTATTAATTTCTTTTAAAAAAGAGGCAAACTCATCAGTTAAACGAGTGCCTTTTGCTACTAGATTCCAATCTCTCTGTACTAATTCGCGAGTAGTTTTATCTAACCAACGACGACGCTTGACATGAAGATAAACACTATTTCCTCGTAAAGGAAAATCTTGTATTGTGGTTTCATTATGAAATCCATGACCTATAAGAATACGGTCTTTTGCTTCATCTGGGACTCTATTAAATTCTTCAAAATATAGGTGCATTGTTTCACCTTGTTTTATCGTTTTTACTAAATCAAAATGTTCTACTAAAAACTCAGGTAAAATCATTTTTACAAACTCAATATAGTTTTCCACGGTTATTATTTATTATTACAAAGATCTGTAGTTTTTAATTCACACACAACTTTTGAGATTGATCCGTTCTTATCCACAACGAAATGACGTTTAAATTATCGAGATGTGTCTTTGTCCTTACAAATTGGAAATTTTTCAGTACCAAAGACCACTCGTTTTTCTCCCCAAGGTCGCAAAATGGGTAAAGAGAAAAAGTATTAATTACCAGAATATATAAAGCAAAAAAGCTAGAGTACAAAATTACATGTACTCTAGCTTTTTCTTATATCCAATGATAGGATTTATCTTTTCTGTTTTGATAACAAAGCATATCTTCTTTTCTAAGTTCTGGAAAAAATCTAATTGCTCTTTCAATAGCGTAATTAGGTAAGAACTTAATCTCCTTACATATTGTAAGAAGCACTTTTTCTTTGCTATACAGCCGAACAATTTCATCTATTTCACTCTGATCGCCACGTTCAATTACACGTACTATAATGGGAATGTATGCTTTCTGATAATCAAGCTTATTAATGTCAGTATCCCAAAATAATTGAGTTCCTAAAGTTGAAATATCAGTTAGTTTTTGTTCTTTTTTCATATTATAAATATAGTGATTTAATGGAGGTTAAGCAACTATTTATCTGCGTATTCCTCTTTTTCTAACATGTTGGTCTATTTTTTTATCGGGTTCTAAATCGAATTTAAAAGAGGGATTTGCAACAGCTTTTTCTAAACGTTCTTTCATTCTATCCCAATTACTTTCTTTTCCATGCATCAAGGTAACCTCAAAATCTCGATAGATATTCTCATAAAAAGTTAATGCATAGGATGCTAATGCTGTATTACCATTATACTTGTTTTTATAAGCATCTAAATAGGTTTGCAAAGGATTGTGCTCTAAAAGAAAATACATATCAACAAAGTCTTTGATACGTGTTCCGCTTTGAAAAATAGCATGAAGTTTCATTGCTCCAATATCTTCTAAAGAAGCTAATCGTACATTGTCTATATGCAATACTTCTTTTTGTAAAGGATATTTATGTGCAATAATATCTACTTTAACTCGATTGATATCCATTAAAATAGTATTATTAAACATTTCCTTTACATTGGCATTAAGTTTTTGCTTTAAATGTTGTGATATCGATTTATAATCAAAATCTTTGGTCGAAAATAGGTCTATATCAATACTAATTCGATGACCTATTTGCAGGCTTAATGCTGTTCCTCCTACAAGAATAAAATCTTGTAACTTTTCATCTTTCATAAGTCTTTGAAGTAATTCCCAAAGCTCATTAATAACGGTTTGTTTATATAACATAATTAAAAAATTTTCAGAAAAGTATTCCTGAAAACCTCCTATATTATGTATTGGCTTAATGAGGTTCTATTTGTCTTTATAAGTCACAAAAAAAAGCCTAACCATAGGTTAAACTTTCATATATTTATTAATAATCTATTTACTTCGTTTGAATCAACTTCTCTAAACGAGTCATCATTTCGTCTTTCTCTTTAAGCATACGCTCATACAAAGCAATCTTTTCTTCATGAAGTTGAACAATTTTATCAATAGGGTTGTTATTAAAAACTGGACTATAATTTATCAAACCTTGTGTACCATGAAATGTACTTGATATTATATTAATCGCTTGCTCTTCATCAAAGTTCTCAATTGCTTCTACAGGTATTTTTAGCACCTTAGAGATCTGTTGTAATAAAGTATTATCAATGACCTCTTTCTGTTCAAGTAGAGATATCTTCTTTTGATTCCAATCATCTCCTAAATCAAAAGCAAGAACCTCTTGTTTGATTCCAAGCATTTCTCTAAAACGCTTTACATTTCTTCCTTGGTGTATTTTATGTTCCATAATTAATAGCTGAGTTAAGAAGGCTCAAAGATAAAGCCAATGATTTAAAAAGATTGAATTGTAAAGTTATAAAATAATCGGTAAGATATCCCAATATGAGAATATTATAGTTGTTTAATAGGAAATTCATAGCAAAATAGACCTTGAAACTGCCAAAAACAGAGTATCATCTGTTTTGATTGTAGTTTAGTTGTTTAACCAAAAAAATAACTATCATGGAAAGTCAAATTACAAAAGACGATTTAAGATTGTTTGCTCAAACAATCATTGGAGAGTTAAAAGATCTATTAGTCAAGCAAAACAAAGAAACTTCTCTTGATTGGGTAAAGGCTAAAGTAGCAAGACAATTACTAAGTATCTCACCAGCCTCGCTACAAACTCTTAGAATCAATGGTAAATTGCAGTATCGCAAAATACTTGGTTCGTATTACTACAACAGAAAAGAGATAGAGAACCTATTTAGTAAGTAGAAGATAGCTTCTACTTACTAAATAGGTTGAAAATTGACTCCTTTAAATTCCTTGCTTGCAAATACAACAGTTGAATTGTTAGAAAGTGTAGAGAATTTAAGGGAGTTTTTATTATCCATTTAATTGATTAATAAAATTAGTTAGTTGGGTTAATTTATCAGGGGTTAGGCTTTTTAAATTCTCTAGTAAATCTGTGTAATTATCAGTTTGTTTATTTGCTTTTCCGTCAAGCTTATCTTTTAATATCTGCATTTCAGTTTTAATAGACTCTTCTTCTGTTAGAGCGTATTCCTCTGTTTGTTTAACAGAGTGATGTCCTAACATTTCTTTGACTACGTGAATAGGTACGCCATTACCAAGAGTTACAGTACTTCCAAAAGTTCTTCTAGCTTTATGGGTGTTTAACTCACTTATCTCACATAGTGAAGCAATTTCTTTTAAGTACTCATTCATCTTTTGATTAGAACGAACTGGAAGAACGATATCTTTACCAATACAATCAGGATGATTTTTATACTTTTCCATTATCTCTATTGCTTTTGGAAGTAGAGGGATAGTTATATTCGCATCTGTTTTTTGTCTGTTGGTTCTAATCCACAGATTGCCCTCCTCATCTTTAGTAATATCGCTTTTCTTTAGTTGAAACACATTGATATAAGCAAGACCAGTATAACACTGAAATACAAATACATCTCTTACAGTACTTACTCTATCATTTTGAAACTCTTTGTTCTCTAAAATAGATAGCTCTTGTTTGCTTAATGGTTTCTTATTGAGCTTCGTCTTTTTAGGTTTGTATTGTACAAAAGGATTAGAAGATATTATTCCCTTCGCAACAGCCCGTAAAACAATCTTCTTGAAGTTTGATATATACTTTATAGCGGTATTGTTAGAACACGCTCTAACAGTTTTTAAATAGTGTTCATAGCCAATTACAAACTTATAATTAAGTTCTCTAAACTCTATGTCTTCTTTACCATATACATAACGGATATATTCTCCAACATGTGATCTTGCTGTTACATATCTTTCATGAGTTCCAATAGCATACTCTTTAGGTACAAGTTTAAAAACTTCATCATTGTGCTTTTGGAATTCTTCTAAAACTTTAACCCTACTAGTTCCTTTACCTTGTATATGATCCATAAGAATTGAAGCAGTAATAGGTAGTTCATTACTTAATAGCTCTAATTTGTGCTTAGTAATTTTAGATACAATTGTATCTAATAGGTAGTTTAAGGTTTTAGCGTCTTCTTTAGCGCCATTAGCACGACCTGCTTTTTGGTTCCATCTTTTGATATCCCATTTATGACTAAGTGAAGTCTCTTTGCGAATACCATCTACTGTGATTCGAAGGTAAACACCTCTTAAATCACTTTTCTTCCTACTTGGTTTGAGAAAGAAATTAATTGACAACTGTTTTTAAATATTAATAAATGTCGAATTAAAACGTTCCAAAAACACAGTGTAAAACTCTCTGGTTCCCTTTGGCGTCAAGGTTTGCCAAGTTGAAAGGTGCACATCTCTTAGATATTTTTTTGTGCACCGAATCCCGAATATTTTTAGGTGCACTTTTAAAAAGAATGCGATACCCCTAAAAAAGAAAAAACCTATAACTCATTGTGAATCATAGGTTTTTGTACTTTTTTGATGACTTTTGAAAAGTTATCTTTTATAAATCAGCGGAGAAAGAGGGATTCGAACCCCCGGACCTGTTACAGTCAACGGTTTTCAAGACCGCCGCATTCGACCACTCTGCCATTTCTCCAGTCGAACTCTCTTGTTCTGTATTGCGAGTGCAAATATAGCGTGTTTACTGGGATTACCAAACATTTGAACACATTTTTTAAAAAAAAATGGCGTTCAAAAGACAACTAATTGATATCCAATATACTCTTTCTAAATAAAATTTCTTTACCAATTGCAATGCAAAAGACAAATAAGTATTAAATAAAAAAAGCCCCACAAATAGTGAGGCTTTTATTTATATTAAGTAAGATAAATCAGATTTGACAAACGTTTATTATTTTACTTTATTTACGATAGCTGCGAAAGCTTCAGGGTGATTCATAGCTAAATCTGCAAGAACTTTACGGTTCAATTCGATATTGTTAGCTTTAATTTTACCCATGAATTGAGAATAGCTCATTCCGTGTAATCTTGCACCAGCGTTAATACGCATAATCCATAAAGAACGGAAGTTTCTTTTCTTTTGTTTTCTATCACGGTAAGCATATACCATTGCTTTTTCTACCGCGTTTTTAGCTACTGTCCAAACGTTTTTACGTCTTCCAAAGAATCCTTTGGCTTGCTTCAAAATTCTTTTTCTTCTTGCTCTTGAAGCTACTGAGTTTACTGATCTTGCCATTTTTGTAAATGTATTTTTGTAGTGTGCGACTATTTTTCAAGTACTTCTAAATCTTAATTTGCTCCACTCCAGGGTTATTAAATTATTTTAACCGCAACTAAGATTAGATTAATCTTAATTGATCTTTGATACTATGAGTATCTGCTTTAGCTACTAATCCAGAGTGAGTTAAAGCTAATTTACGCTTTTTAGATTTTTTAGTCAAAATGTGACTTTTGAAAGCGTGTTTTCTTTTGATTTTTCCAGAGCCAGTTAACTTGAAACGTTTCTTAGCGCTAGATTTAGTTTTCATTTTAGGCATTATTTCCTAGGTATTAATGATTATCTTACTTACTATTTTTTACTTAATATATTCTTAAACAGAATTATGCTTTCTTCTTCTTAGGAGCAATAAACATAGTCATACGTTTACCCTCTAAAACTGGCATTGATTCTACTTTTCCGAATTCTTCAAGATCTTGTGCAAGTCTTAATAATAAGATTTGACCTTGATCTTTATAGATGATCGAACGACCTTTAAAGAAAACAAATGCCTTTAATTTAGATCCTTCTTTTAAGAACTTCTCAGCATTTTTCTTTTTGAACTCGTAATCGTGTTCATCTGTTTGAGGACCAAAGCGAATCTCTTTTACAGTGATCTGAGTAGATTTAGCTTTAAGCATTTTATCGCGTTTCTTTTGTTCATAAAGAAACTTCTTATAGTCGATTACTTTACAAACAGGAGGTTCAGCATTAGGAGAAATCTCCACTAAATCCAATTCTTGTTCTTCAGCAATACGCAATGCTTCTGCTAATTTAAATACACCCATTTCAACATTGTCTCCCACAAGTCGAACTTCCGGAACACGGATGGCATTGTTAATTCTATGCGCATCTTTTTTTTCTTCGCGAGGTTTAAAACCTCTGTTTTGTCTTACTGCTATGGCTCTAAAAGTTTTTGCTTGTTTACCAAGCGTTATACATTAATATTTTTATTCTCCGAATTGTTTTACAGAGTTATTCACTTCTTCTTGAATCATCGCGGCAAATTCTTCAATCTTCATCGTTTGATTACTCTTACCAGAATCTCCGTGTTTTCTTACAGAAATTGTTCCATTTTTTTCCTCGTCCTCACCTACAATTAACATATAAGGAAATTTTTGAACCTCTGCTTCTCGAATTTTCTTACCGATAGTCTCGTTACGATTATCTACCAGCGCGCGAATTTCGTTATTTTCTAGCAAATTTAAAACTTTTTCTGCATATTTTTCGTATTTCTCACTCAAAGACAGAATTATAGCTTGCTCTGGCATTAACCAAAGTGGGAATTTACCCCCTGTATGCTCTAACAAAATAGCGATAAAACGCTCCATTGATCCAAATGGCGCTCTGTGGATCATAATCGGACGATGCAACTCATTGTCTGATCCTTTATAACTAAGCTCAAAACGTTCTGGTAGGTTGTAATCTACCTGAATTGTTCCTAACTGCCAACTTCTTCCAAGGGCATCTTTAACCATAAAGTCTAACTTCGGACCATAGAAAGCAGCTTCTCCACTTTCAATAACGTAATTTAGACCTTTATCTTTAGCCGCATTAATAATAGCTTGCTCTGCTTTCTCCCAATTCTCAACACTTCCAATGTACTTATCTGGATTGTCTAAATCGCGAACAGATACTTGAGCTGTAAAGTTTTCAAAACCTAATGATCCAAATACATAAAGTACCAAATCAATTACTTTTTTGAATTCTTCGTCTAATTGCTCTGGTGTACAGAAAATATGAGCATCATCTTGTGTAAATCCTCTTACTCGAGTTAACCCATGCAATTCTCCTGATTGTTCGTAGCGATATACTGTTCCAAACTCAGCAAAACGCTTAGGTAAATCTTTATAAGACCACGGTTTAGAGTTATAAATCTCACAGTGATGAGGACAGTTCATCGGTTTTAATAAAAACTCCTCTCCTTCCACTGGAGTGTGAATAGGTTGAAAACTATCTGCACCATATTTTGCATAGTGTCCAGATGTAACATATAATTCCTTTTGCCCAATATGTGGAGTTACAACTTGTTCGTAACCTGCTTTTTTCTGTGCTTTTCGCAAAAACTGCTCTAATCTTTCTCTTAGCGCTGCCCCTTTAGGTAACCACAAAGGCAGACCTTGACCAACTTTTTGAGAGAATGTAAACAATTCTAACTCTTTTCCTAATTTACGGTGATCTCTTTTCTTAGCTTCTTCTAAAAGTTCTAAATACTCGGTCAAATCTTTTTGTTTAGGGAATGAAATACCATAAACACGTGTTAATTGTTTATTCTTCTCATCTCCTCTCCAATAAGCTCCTGCTATAGATAAAACTTTAAAAGCTTTTATTATTCCAGTGTTAGGAATATGTCCTCCACGACATAAGTCAGTGAAGCTATCGTGATCACAAAATGTAATAGTACCATCAGCCAAGTTTTCGATTAACTCAACTTTATATGGATTTTGTTCTTTTTTATAAAAATCCAAAGCCTCAGCCTTAGTAGCAGAACGCATTTTAAAATCGTGCTTTGCTCGTGCAATTTCTAAAACTTTATCTTCGATCTTTTTAAAGTCAGCATCTGTTACTTTATAATCCATGAAATCCACATCGTAATAGAATCCATTAGCGATAGCTGGACCTATAGTTAATTTGATTCCAGGGTATAAATCTTGTAAAGCTTGCGCCATTACGTGTGAAGTAGAGTGCCAGAAAGCTTTTTTCCCTTCATCATCATTCCATGAATATAAAACTAGACTACCATCCGTGGTCATTGGTGTCGTGGTTTCGATGGTGGTACCATTGAAGCTTGCAGAAATAATATTTCTTGCTAAACCTTCACTTATACTTTTTGCAACATCGAAAGGAGTAACGCCCGAAGCAAACTCTTTCACTGAACCGTCTGGTAATGTAATTTTTATCATAATAGTTTTAAAAAATAAAACGCAAATATACTAGTTTTACTACAGAATCGCAACATTTATGATAGGTTAACTTGATTTTTTTACTAAGAAGTACAATTGCTTTTCAATACACTTTTCTACAATGGTATAAATCATAGTAAATGCAAAACAAACTGTGGTTTATCTTTTAACTCTTAACAATAGTTCTAAGTAATCTCACTTTAATATTAGTTGCAATAGATATGTGAACTAAAACTTCATTCTTTTATAAAATATAATAAAAAATATTTCGCCTGTTAATAGCTAACAATAAATTAGTTACAAAACGCTATGCATTTTTGCTTGAAATTTTATTCAAAAAAGCTTGTAAACATCAGACTTTGCAGTATATTTGCACTCGCAATACAGAACAAGAGAGTTCGACTGGAGAAATGGCAGAGTGGTCGAATGCGGCGGTCTTGAAAACCGTTGACTGTAACAGGTCCGGGGGTTCGAATCCCTCTTTCTCCGCGAAATTATAAAAGATAACTTTTCAAAAGTCATCAAAAAAGCACAAAACCTATGATTCACAATGAGTTATAGGTTTTTTCTTTTTTAGGGGTATCGCATTTTATTCAAAAATGCTCAAAAAAAAGTTACAGATTCGGTGCACAAAAAAACAGGTAAGCGATGTGCACCTTTCAACTGAGCAAACCCAGACGCCAAAGGGTGCCAGAGAGTTTTGAACTGTGTTTTTGGAACGTTTTAATTCGACATTTATTAATATTTAAAACAGTTGAATTATGTTAGAAAAACAGTTGTCAATTAATTTCTTTCTCAAACCAACTAGAGAGAAAAGTGATTTAAGAGGTGTTTACCTTAGAATCACAGTAGATGGTATTCGCAAAGAGACTTCTCTTAGTCATAAATGGGATATCAAAAGATGGAACCAAAAAGCAGGTCGTGCTAATGGCGCTAAAGAAGATGCTAAAACGCTGAACTACCTATTAGATACAACTGTATCAAAGATTACCAAGTACAAATTAGAGCTCTTAAGCAATGAAGAACCTATTACTGCTACTGTACTTATGGATTATATTCAAGGTAAAGGAACAAGTAAAGCTAAAGTTTTAGAAGAATTCCAAAAGCATAATGATGAAGTTTTTAAGTTAGTGCCTAAAGAATATGCTATTGGAACACATGAAAGATATGTAACAGCAAGATCACATGTAGCAGAGTATATTCGTTACATCTATTGTAAAGAAGATATCGAGTTCAGAGAACTCAATTATGAATTTGTACTTGGCTATGAACATTATTTAAAGACCGTTAGAGCGTGTTCTAACAATACCGCTATAAAGTATATCTCAAACTTTAAGAAGATTGTTCTACGAGCAGTTGCTAAAGGAATTATCCCTTCCAATCCATTTGTACAATACAAACCTAAAAAGACTAAGCTCAATAAAAAGCCATTAAGCAAGGAAGAGTTATCTATTTTAGAAAACAAAGAATTCACTAATGAACGATTAGCTACTGTAAGAGATGTCTTTGTTTTTCAGTGTTATACTGGTCTTGCTTATATTGATGTATTTCAGTTAAAGAAAAGTGATATTACAAAAGATGAAGAAGGTAATTTATGGATTAGAATTAACAGACAAAAGACAGATGCTAATATCACTATACCATTACTTCCTAAAGCTATTGAGATAATGGAAAAACATAAAGATCATCCCGCTTGTATTGGTAAAGATATTGTGCTTCCTGTTCGCTCTAATCAAAAGATGAATGAGTACTTAAAAGAGATTGCTTCATTGTGTGAAATAAGCGAATTAAATACCCATAAAGCAAGAAGAACTTTTGGAAGTACTGTAACTCTTGGTAATGGAGTTCCTATTCACGTAGTAAAAGAAATGTTAGGACATCACTCTGTTAAACAGACTGAGGAATACGCTCTCACAGAGGAAGAATCTATCAAGACCGAAATGCAGATATTAAAAGGTAAGCTTGAAGAAAAAGCAAATAAACAAACGGATAATTTTACTGATTTACTTGAGAGCTTAAAAAAGCTAAATCCTGATAAATTAGCTCAGCTAACTACTTTTATTAATCAGTTAAATGGATAATAAAAACTCCCTTGGATTCTCTACACTTTCTAACAATTCAACTGTAGTTTTGCAGATAAGGAATTCAAGGGAGTCAATTTTCAACTTTTTTAATGAGTAGAAGTTAACTTCTACTCATTAAAAAGGTTCATAATATCTTTTCTATTGTAGTAATACGAACCAAGTATTTTGCGATACTGCAATTTACCACTAATGCGTAGTGTTTGTAGTGAAGCTGGTGAGATACTAAGTAACTGTCTTGCTACTTTAGCCTTTACCCAATTAAGAGAGGTTTCTTTGCTTTGTTTAGTTAATAATTCTTTTAACTCTCCAATGATTGTTTGAGCAAACAGTCTTAAATCTTTTTTTGTAATTTGATTTTCCATGATAATTGTTTTAGGTTAAACAACTAAGGTAAAGTAGTTATTAAAAGGTTTATATCCTTTTGAACATTGACGTACTCTTTGGCTGTAGTAAATAAATTATTCAACTGTACTAAGAGCTATGATTTAAAAGCAATATTCTATTTTAAATACTATCTTTATAAGATATAGATCACTTATAATAAAGCTATTCATAATGCGTAGAATTATTTTTTTCTCTAAAGACGATTTGGCATCGTATTCAATGTTAAATCAAATAGATGAATTCTTCAAAAATAAATCTTATCAATCATCTGAAACAACGATTAATGATTTACTCGAAAAACAACATATCATACTTTATATGGACAACGATTTTGTTCATGATACGTGGACTAATGAAGAAATAATTGATTATAAGAAACTTACTAAAAATTTCAAAGAAGAAATTAGTTTGTACTTTCAATCATTAACTACAGAAATAATATCAACTTTCTACAATAAGATAAGATTCGATTATTATTCAACATTCTGGCTTCTACTAAATAAAACTGGGGTTTACAAAATGTTTTCAAATGAGGATTTAGTTGAGTTAATAAAAAACAATAGAACATCATTGAGAGATGTCTTATATTGTAAGAATATTGTTACTCATTTTGATTCAGAAATTAGCTCTTATATATTACAAAGTCCAGAGAATGCAGAAATTTTATTAGATTACTATGAGGTACATCATGATAAAGAGACAAAAGAAATGTTTTTTCCAAAATCACTGACTTTAGATAAGCGAGAATCACTTATATGTAATTATCTCGATATTGAAGATGCAAATCTAAATTATGTTAGGTTAATCGAATCAAGTAAAGCATCTGACCATCTTAAATTATCAGATAAGACTAGATTTAAAGCCAAAAAAGTTTCAAAAAAACTTAATGATGATATTCGCAATAGTGATTACTCAATCAATATACGAAAAGGTGTTTCACTATCAGAAGATCAAGAAGAAATAAAGAAAGTAATATTTAAGAATAACGTAAAAATTATTTCTTATAGTAAAAAGAGATTATTAGAAAATACTGACAAAAATATTCTTTTTAAGAATTTTACAACGGTTTTTGAATTGCTAGATAAGCAAGGAGGTATAAATCTATTAGCTAGGAAGCGTGAAATTGATACGTTTGAGTATGCTATAGGTATCAATTCTAAAAATGATTACTTTTTATCTCATTCATTTTATGAAAAAAGAATGAACTCTTTGCTATCATTTGAAGTTTACAAAATAGCACTTGATACAATAAATATTAGCTTTGAAAATTTGATAGAAAATTACGTAAACAACTACTTAAACCAAACATTTAATATCAATTACTTTAAGTTACATCTTCCTAGTTCAACATCAACTTATCTTGAAAAGATTAGGTTAATGGTACCTGAATTTGAATCAATTCTTGAACAATATAAATTGTATGTAGAAGACGATATTGTAGATTATGAACTCTTGCAAGTAAGTACTAAAACCTGGATATCCAAACGAAATCTGGACAATTAGTTAAGCAGCTTTATTACTATTTATTATTTGATTAAATTCGTTGATTGTCTGGTAGTTTAAGTAGGAGTGTCTGCGTCTTTTATTATACCACATTTCGATATATTCAAAGACTTTAGACTCCATTTTCTTTGTACTTAGTTGTAAATTTCCATAAACCATCTCCACTTTTAAGGATTTAAAGAAGCTTTCCGCTACGGCATTATCCCAACAATTTGCTTTTCTACTCATACTTCTAACAACCTTAAATGACTTCAGGTAGTTGGCAAATTTGTAGTTTGCATATTGTACTCCTTGGTCAGAATGGAAAATTAGTCCTTCTTCAAAAGCTCTGTTCTTTTTAGCCATTTTAAAGGCTGCTAAGGTGGTGTTTTCTGTTGACATATCTTTACTCAAACTCCATCCAATAACCTTTCTATCATATAAATCTATTATTGTAGTTAGGTAAATAAACCCTTCTTTAACAGCGATATAAGTAATGTCAGACACCCAGGCTTTCCCTGGTTCAGTTTGTTTAAATTGTCTATCTAAAATATTATCAACCACTAAATAATTGTGTTCAGAGTCTGTGGTTATTCTATATCGTCGAGCTACTTTACTACGTAATCCTAACTCTTTCATATACTTAGCAACGGTAGGTTTTGATATCTTATATCCTCGTGCATTGAGTTCTATTGTAAGACGAGGACTGCCATAACGCTGTTTAAATTCTAGATAAACTTCTGTAATAACACGTTTTAGATTTGCTTTGGCTTGTTGTCTTTTATTAACAGGAGACCGTTTCCAATGATAATAACCACTTCTACTTACCTCTAAAACCTTACACATAATCCCAATCGGAAATTCATGTTCATGATCAAATATGAACATGTAAATCATTTGCCGGTCTTTGAGAAAATGCCGATTGCTTTTTTTAATATTTCATGCTCTAATTCGACAGCTGCTAACTTCTTCTCTAACTCTTTAATTCTTGCTTGTTCTGGAGTAAGTTTTTGTTTCCCATTGCCTGGAAAACTAGCATCGCCTAACTCTTGAGCTTCTTTACACCATTTATACAATAATGTAGGTCTGATTCCAAGCTCACGAGCCAATTCTGATTTGTTTGTTCTTTCCTTAGCCAGTTCAACGGCTTGCTGCTTAAATGCAGCATCGTAGGCCTTTCTAATTCTTTTCATAATTCAAAGATAAGTTTTTATGCTTAACTTAATGTCCAGGCTAAGTTACCAAGTCCAACCTCAAAGTTTAATACAATTCCATCTATACTTGAAAACAAGTATATTTATCCACAAGGAGAAGAATACAATAAACTTATTCATATTTTCTTTAGTACGAATAGTTATTTATTTAATTATGAGAAGCATAAGGATAAATATCAAAGTTTATTTCATCTATTAGTAGACCCAAATTATGCGTTGACTAGAGACGATTTTAATACTACTCAAAATGAATATTTACAACACTTTATTGATTCAAATTACATTCGAGTATCTGAGAAAGGTAATTTAGAAATTATTGATTTAGAGTTTTTTTATATTCTTTTTCTTTTTGATACTTATGATGTCATCAGTTATTGGCACCTACCTATAAGTATTAGAAAAAAGGTAGCTTTATTACATAAAAAAGGGATGATAACGTATTCTAATAAGTTGCTGACAACAGCAGAACAAGAATATTTTGATTTTTATTTAAATAATCGCTTTAGCAATGGTTTGTGGTTAAGGAATAAATATGTTCATGCAACGAATAGCCATGATGAAGAGGTTCAAACGGATGACTATCGTACACTCTTAGTACTTATGGTACTTTTGATTTTAAAAATTGAAGATGATTTAAGTCTTGCATGTAAAATATTAAAAGAAAATTCATTAAATGTAATAGATAAATAAAAGTACAAGAGAGGAACTATACCTCTCTTATACTTATAATCAATTTTAATTCTGATTGCAGTTGAGTAACTAGTTCTAACAGCACTTCTGCTTTTTCTGTATCGAAATTAATAAGTCGTTGATGTAATACTCTATAGTAATCTAATAAAGAAAAAAACTTGCTACCGAATTTATCAAATAAGTATTGATACTTAGTCAAGTTAGTATTCACATTTATACAAAGTAGCCATAAAGAGAAGCTAGATAAGTAATTAGGTAAGTACGATAAATGAGCTAATATATATGTTCTACAAAATGACATAAAATAAAGTGATAGTAGATAAGGAATACTTTGCTTACATTCTTGTCCCTTTTTTAGTTTTTGTAGATTCTTAAGTAGTTCTTTAGCAGTATTATTAGTAACAGAATTATAATAGTATAGATCAGTATATAAGGATGCGTGAGGGACTAACCAATGTAATGATGCATTGTATTTACTTGATGTATAAATCTTGTTTTCGTTTTTTATGATGTCAGCAAAGAAATCTTGTGAGCTGTATAATTCAGTTTGAATCCATATTTTAGTATGAGCTATAATAACAAAGTTCGTTTGCTTATTAAACTTATCTTGTAAACTTGATTCCAAATACTTAATCTGTTCGTTTGCAAACTTATCACCTATGACAAGAAGATAGTAAATAGTTTGGCTACCAAGAATTAACGTCTTGTACAGATAAATTTCTTCTATACGCTGATTTTGATTTAAGCATCTTTCAATGATGATATCATTAAAAGTATCTTGCTTATTTAGCTCTAAAGCCACCTCTGTAATCGTAGGAATGACTGTTGGGTGTTTGATTAAACATTTTAAAGACTTAAAACGTTCTTGAACAAAATTATGAAGAGTGTTTTCAACATTATTAAAAGCCTCAAAGTACTCATGGTAATAAACTTCTCTATCCTCTTCGATTGCTTCTTTTACTCTGTCTATTAAAGCTATAAGATAGTATTCCTCTTCATTTCTTTTAATAAATAAACCTTCAATCTCTGGGTTAAACTTGCTGATTTTTTTTATTCGTTGATGGAGATTATTGATTGAGCTGATATGTCCTACATATAGTTCTTCTAAATATTGTAAGTGTAATTCTAATATACGCTCGTAAACAAGAAACACACTTGAAATAGCGTCTAAAGATTTATACTTATTAAGCTCTGAACTTAATAGATCATAATCTTGGAAATATCTCTCTTTATAAATATTGTACTGATTTTTAAATTTTTTGAAACTTCTTGTAGCAAGTTTAGTAAAATCAATTCCTTCTTGCTGATAAATTAGATGCTCTTCTTGGTAGATAAGCTCTATTAATGGATAACCATGCTTAAATTTGTATTTCAAAGAGTCATAATCAAATAACAATACTATGATACCGTAGTTCTTAAATAGTTTTTTAATTCCTTTGCGATTGGCAATAATGTCAATATCACTTCTGTTATTTAGGTGTATAAGTAAATAGGAAGTCATCTCTATAGTATTACTACAATAGTACATCTCTAATACAGAAGGAAACTCTGTAATAATTTCTTTAAGCTGATTACTTAAAAAGTCGTTGATAGGTAAAATAGTTGTTTTCATAATTTTGAGTTTTTTTGATTTGATTAAAATTCAATAGAACTCATAGAATAAACTATTCAACTAAGAAGTATAATATTCTCATTATGGGATATTTTACAAGATAATTTTATAACTTTACCTTTCAATCTTTTTAAATCATTGGCTTTATCTTTGAGCCTTCTTAACTCAGCTATTAATTATGGAACATAAAATACATCAAGGAAGAAATGTAAAGCGTTTTAGAGAAATGCTTGGAATCAAACAAGAGGTTCTTGCTTTTGATTTAGGAGATGATTGGAATCAGAAAAAGATATCTGTTTTAGAACAGAAAGAGGTAATTGATAATTCACTATTACAACAGATTTCAAAGGTGCTTAAAATACCTGTTGAAGCAATTGAAAACTTTGATGAAGAAAAAGCAGTTAGTATTATATCTAATACTTTTCATGACAACGCTTCTTGTGTAGGGGTTATAGTAAATAATAATCCAATTGATAAGATTGTCCAACTTCACGAAGAAAAGATTGCTTTGTATGAGCGTATGCTTAAAGAGAAAGATGAGATGATGGCTCGTTTAGAGAAATTGATTCAAAAATAATATTCTCTTTTCTTAAAAATGGATAAAAACATTTCTTATACAATTAATGCTTCTTTGGACATAAATGCTTTAAATAGTTTTATGGGGAAAGTATGGAAAGACCATATGTGGATAGATTACAATCAAGTATTATCTAGAAGTCTAAGCTATATTACTGCACATTGGGGTAATGAAATCATAGGCTTTATAAATATAGCTTGGGATGGAAATAAACATGCCTTTCTCCTTGATACCTCTGTGGATCCCAATTTTCGCAATAAAGGTATTGGTAAAGAGTTAGTTGTTAAAGCTATATCTGCGTGTAAAGCTAATTCTATTGAATGGATTCATGTAGATTATGAAGAAAAATATGAAAACTTCTATAGACAATGTGGTTTTGTACAAAGAACTTCAGCTTCGTTATTACATTTAACCTAATGGGATAACATGGATATCCAAATAAAAACCGGAGTATTAGTTAAGCAGCATTTCTATAATTCATTGATTGATTAAATTCTTCTATCGTTAGATATCCTAAATGTGAATGTCTACGCTTTTTATTATACCAAAGTTCAATATATTCAAAAAGGTTCTTTTCCATTTTCTGGCGATTAACTAAAAGATTTCCGTAAATAATTTCTGTTTTCAGGGACTTAAAAAAACTCTCTGCTACTGCATTGTCCCAACAATTACCTTTTCTACTCATACTTCTTGTTACCTTAAAAGCCTCTAAAACATTAGTGAATTTCTTGTTAGCATATTGTACTCCTTGATCCGAATGGAAGATTAGTCCTGCTTTGAAAGGACGATTTTTACGAGCCATTTTAAAAGCAGCTAAAGTTGTATCTTCTGTATTCATCGTCTTGCTTATACTCCAGCCTATAAGTTTTCTGTCATATAAATCAATCACAGTGGTTAGGTAAACAAACCCTTCTTTTACAGGTATATAGGTAATATCTGACACCCATGCTTTACAAGGTGCTGTTTGTTTAAATCTACGTTCTAAAATGTTTTCAACAACTAAATAGTTGTGTTTGGAGTCAGTAGTTACTTTAAATTTCTTAGCTAATTTACTTCGCAATCCTAACTCTTTCATATATTTAGCAACTGTTGGTTCAGAGATTTTGTAACCACGTGCTTTTAATTCCGCAGAGATTCGTGGACTTCCATAACGTTGTTTAAATTCAAAATAAACCACTATGGACTGAAAGTCCATAGTTTGTTAAAGCAGACTAAAGTCTGCCTGGGTGGAGCTACTTACTCAAGTATAAAGTTACCTCCGTTATCATTTGGTTTACGATGGTGTTCAAGATATTGATTTAGCATTTCATCAGTAATATTTCCTGTACTCCAACAACCAAAGCCTATTGCCCAAAAGTGACGTCCCCAGTATCTGTGCTTCAACTCAGGAAATTCTATTTGGAGTTTCCTTGAGGTACGACCCTTGAAGAGTTTGACAATATTACTTATGTTTTGAGATGGTCGATATTCTATATGAAGATGAACATGATCCTTTGATACTACACCTTTTAAAATTTGAATATCTTCTGCTTCACAAATCTGAATGATCAGACTACGACAACGTATCTGAATATCTCCTTCCAATACTGGATAACGATATTTAGTCACCCATACTATATGGGCGGTTAAACGTGATACACTATGTCCTCCGGTTCGTTGATATTCCATATATCAAAGGTAAACATTTTTAGAAGCTGAAAGCTAAATGCACTAAAGTGCATAGTTTTAACTACAGTCTGCGACCAATAAACATCTTTGACAACTTGTTTTAGCTCTTGTTTTTTTTGCTCACGTAGGCTCTTTGGTGACCGTTTCCAATGGTAGTAGCTACTTGAACTTACCCCTAAAACTTTGCACATTTTCCCAATTGGAAACTCGTTTTCATGGCTTAATATGAAATTATAAGTTACTTTTCGGTCTTTGAAAAAATGGCAATTGCTTTTTTTAATATTTCATGTTCTAACTCAACATCCGCTAATTTCTTTTCTAAATCCCTAATTCTTTCTTGCTCTGGAGTTAACTTTAATTTTCCATTACCAGGAAAACTACCTGTTCCAAAATCCTCAAACTCCTTACACCATTTGTAAAGCAAAGCAACTGGTATTCCTAACTCTCTAGCTAATTCTGATTTATTTTTTCTCTCTTTTGTTAATTCAACTGCTTGACGTTTAAATAACGTATCGTAACTCTTTCTTGTTTGTTTCATATTTCAAAGTTAAATTTTTATACTTAACTTACTATCCAGTCAAAGTTAGGAAGTCCAGAGGGTATTCTACCTTTTTTCGTTTATAAATATTATTCATTCCTTTGATATAATAGTCAACATGCCTCTATTAGTCTATTTATACTAATAAAAGAGGTGTTAACCTCTATTGATGGTGGTTCTATAAAGTCTCCAAGTGCAAATTGTGTTATTTCGAATAAATCAATTTCTAACTGAATTACGGATTGTTTTGCAAATACATCCTCAAATACTAAGTAAGGGTTTAAATATTCCTCTTGGGATAGTGAACCTAAAAATGTCATTAATTTGGAAACTTCTGATTTGTTCATGGGATGTATCGAATAGTATTTTTTTGAGTTGCTTAGTATCTTATAACTACCGCGTATTATCGAACGCAGTAAAGAATAGATTAAGAGAACTATATGTGGGGTATTCTGTAGATAAATCTCACTTTTATGAGTGTGATTCATTAATTCTGATAGATACAGTTTTAACTCAGGAGGGTACACTACATCAAATAAGCAGTACAACATATAATAAGGGTTCTTAATTGGTTCTCTATACCACATATGGGTTTCTAAGGAAAGTTTTACTTTTTTCATAATTCATGTCTTTTAAGGTTTGTTTTAAAAGTATCATGCTTTATATCAGTAAACTATTCGCTTGGAAAGGTAAATTATCTTCTATAAAAGCATTACTGATTTGAAAATATCAGATATATTAAGACATAGAAAATCAGAGCTAAGTGATAAATAATTATTGGGTTTTATTTTTATTAATAATTGCACAAATTTAGGAAATGCCTAGCGGTTCGCTAGCAAGAAATTCCCCCATAAATGCTTGACTAAAGTCTTCGCTTTATTGCGTTGCTTCTTGCGCTCGCTAAGCCATTACCAATTGTGGCTCCATAATTAATTTAAAAATTTAATATTATGGAAACTATAGTTTTAAACAAAGATTGGCTTATCGCTTCAGAAGTAGAATTAATTTACAAATCAAAAGTAAAGGCTTCACAGAGACCTCAGATTACATCTTCTTATAGTGCATATCAAGTTGCATTAAAGGCTTGGGATAGTAATAAGATTGAATTATTAGAACAGTTTAAAGTACTTATGCTTTCAAACAACAACAAAGTACTTGGAGTATTAGAAGCTTCCTCAGGAGGAATAACAGGAACAATAGTAGATTTAAGAATCATCTTCTCAGCTCTATTAAAAGCGAATGCTACAGCGTTTTTGATTGTACATAATCATCCATCTGGAAAACTAGTTCCCAGTGATGCTGATAGACAACTTACAAGAAAGATTAAAGAAGCAAGTAAGATACTTGATATTACGCTTTTAGATCATTTAATTATAACCAATGAGAGTTACTACTCTTTTGCAGATGAAGGCACCTTATAGGTGCCTTTGTTGTTTTGATACTGTAGTTCTTATATGAATAATTACTTCATATGCGAAATCCATATGCAACTCTTTTATATCAAGTAAAAAATATTCCAATTCTCAACAAAAAAGTTTTAATGACAACATTCTTTAATTAATATCATTGTTTTAAAAAACATTCGTTTATAAAATATAAATTATGGAGTACTTTTATTCATTCTTTGTATTACACTCTGGACATTCATATTCTTTCTTATCGAAATCACGATAGTAAATTGTTTTACATGTGGTTGTTTTACAGCGTCTCACTTTTGTTTTTGTAAAATCGTCGACACTTAAAGCAGGTGTTGCTGTAAAAGCTAATCTAATATCTTGGAAAGCATATTCATTAACAGATTTGGCATTTTTACGTTGCACAAGGCCAATTTTTTTTAGGTAACCAGCAGTAGTCCATGGGTTTATAATATTTCTTATTGCTGCTGAATCTGACGCTACTTTAGAAACAACAAGCTCTTCTATAGTAAATGAAACTCGATTGGTTTTGGTTAAATGTTTTAGGTTTGTAGGATTAATTATTAATTCGCTTGCTTTTTCTTTACAAAATTGTTCAATCGATCTATCTACAACTATTTCACTAAAAATCAAAGAATTGGGGTCTTCCTTGAATTGTTCAGATAAAATTCTGTTACAAATTCTAATACAATCTCGTGGTGATAATTCTGAAAATAAAATTATTCTTCCAAGAGATTTCCTGTTATTAAATAGTGATTCAAAATTTGTAATTTTTCCATGGCTATACGCCTCAACTCTTTTAGATAACATCTCAATGATTTGACCCCATGTCCAACGCAAATCGTATGAAAATACTCTATCTGGACGCGCTGCTTCAACAGTATAAGGTTTTAAAGCATCCCACAAAAAAAACTTAAAACTTAAATTTGGCGTTTCTAATAGTTCTAAATCTTTAATAAGATCTTTAATTAATAAAAAGCTTGCAGAAGGATTATTTCCTGTTAGGTTTTGTTCATCAACTTTATCTACTAGTATATAAATTGAATTATAGTTACATTTTTTTAATAGGTCAACAATATTGAAAGTATTGTCCTTATGACTCATTTCTAATTTTTTATCAACTTCAATCTTTGAGAGGTCTATTTCTAATCCTTTATTTTTAGAAATCTGTTTAATTATATTTGTTATCGGCTCTTTAAAACCTTTCCATAAGTCAACTGCATAATCACCTAATGTTTTCAGAGATTGAATAGCTTGATTTGGAAAAGAAGCTGGCGTATCGTATAAATAAATCCTAGCTAATTTGTATATATATTGACGTTCTTTAAATGAAAAAATAGAATTAAAATCAAATTTCTCATCATTTACTCTATTAAAAAAAGAAAGTAAGAGAAGCCTGTTTAAGTAAATGAGATGATACTGTAAATTAACTTCATCAATTTTCTTAAATTCCGATAAATCATGATTTGTGTAAGTAATAGCTAAAATGTCAGTTGATAGTTTAGTCCTTTTCTCTATCATTATCCTTTGAGCCGTTTTTCCTCCTCCTCTTGGCGCATAAATGATATTAGATACAGGATTATAGGGATCTCCCCAAACATCTTCAAAATAATCAGGCTTTATGAAATATGAATCTAAATGGTCAACTTCTTTATCTGCATTTGAATATTGAAAGGGATTGATATTAAACCCTAGATTATGTATAAATTGCTCTATAGTCATGATTATTATTTAATATTAAAGCCAATATTTTTTACTGTTATTCTATTTTTAAACTCGAGGATTTATAAATTAGATAAAATAGTTACGCTAATTTACCTAAATAAAAGGTACAAAAAAAATCAACTTTATATTTTGGAGATGAAACTCAGTTATACTATTATAACTTTTTTATAATCAATGTTATATTTATTTTTTTTAAAAAATATCTTCTCTACTCTTTTAAGAGTGAAAGTAAAGATTTTTTTGATTATATAAAATCATCTATCAAGAAAAATAGCTTCAAGTGATACTAATATAGAAATTATAAGAAAGATTAAAGAAGCGAGTAAGATACTTGATATTATGCTTTTAGATCATTTAATTACAACAGCAGAGAGTTATTACTCTTTTGCAGATGAAGGCATCTTATAAGGTACCTTCGTTATTTAAAGATGTAAAACTGTAAAAGTACTTTTACAGTTTTACATCTTTATTATTTTATTGAAATACTTAAAAAATAGGTTTATTCTTTTCATTAAAGCTTATGGTTATCTCTTGTTCCAATTCATTGAAATGATGTTCTAATAGATTATATAAATAAGCATAGACAGATACCTTATTTTCTCCTATTACTTCAACTATACGTGTTAATTTCTTATGGGACTCAGGACGAATATAAACCGTTTTGCCATCTTTTGCTTTAGTAGATACTTCATTTAAAAAAGTATCTACATAATTCTCTATACTCTTAGTAATCTGTACTTGAGTTGATTCTCTTAATTGATTAAGTTTTTCCATTATAAAATAGGTTTGAATTTGTCATTAAAATATTGGGTAATCTCAGAGCTATACTGCTGTAAATGTTGCTTTAAGATATTGTCTAAATAAGAGTAAAGCGTAGTTTTTTCTTCTTTAGCCAGTTGCGTTATACGAAGTAATACTTCGTGATACTCAGGTCGGATATAAACAACCTTTCCTGCTCTTGATGAAGGAAATTCATTAATTAGAAAAAGCTCTTGGTATTTAGTAGTTGCTAATTCTTTCTTTGACTTCTTCTCTTTGACTTTTGTTACTTCTTCTTGGCTTAGAGGTTCTTCTTTTTCTTCTACGATAGGTTTAACTTGTTCTACAGACTTAACTTCTATATCACCACTCATGATATTCATTAAGTAGTCTTCATCGACTAACTCATTTCGAGTGTCTTTTTTTGATGGTTGGTTTATTGTTCCCATATTGTACATTTTTAAAGGTTTACATTTTACATTATGGATAGTTGTAAGCTTTAGTTTGTCAAAAACTTTACTCTTTTAAGTTTTTACACCAAGATTATTTTAAAACAGCTTTAAAGCGCTAATTAAAAGACAATTGCAAGACTTACTTTACTATCTTATAGCAAAGAAAGAATATATACAGTTTGAAAACTTTAAATAGAATTTTAAGGTTATACTTGGCACTTTAGTGTCAAATAGTGAGTGATTTCTTAATATGAAATCACTATAGATTTTACTTTGTAAAATTGGAGGATTTAGTAATCGAAAGATCACAGCAAGTTATGTTTTGAGGCACTCGAAACTACGTTCGTGCCATCAAAACTACTTGCTCTTGCAGAGGGTTAGAAAACTACTCCAAAGTCGATAGTTTTTGTTAGAATAGTAGATAGACTCAAAATATTGAGGGGTTTACGGATTTCCGTAATATTATTAGAGAAAGTTTTAATATGTTTGAAGAATAATGTACTAACTTCTCACAGCATTAGTTTCGTAAAGTTTGAAGTTAAATTAGAATAGAATATTTTCAACCTAGCAATCTACCAAAATTGTTTTGCTTCTTATTGCTTTAAAAATAGCTAAAGCTTTGGCTACGTCTGGATAGAATTGAGTTACCATACAATTCAAAGCCATACTCAGCTAAGTCGACGATAATTAACTATAATATTATGAGTACTTTACAACAAATTGAAAAAATCCTAAAGTCTGATTTCGAAAAATTATTATTCAAAGCAAGTTTGAAAAATTTGGAAGATGAGAATAACATACTTCGTTATCATAATTTTTGTTATAGTATTCGCGAGTTATCCAGACATTTTTTAAATTCACTTTCCCCTGAAGAATTAATATTTAATTGTCCTTGGTTTAAAGTAGAAAGTGAAAATGGTAAACCTACAAGAAGTCAAAAAGTAAAATATGCAATTCAAGGCGGATTAACTGATAAACTCCTTGAAGAATTAGGATTTAATATTAAAGAATTAAAAACTACTATTAAAGAATTAAAAACTACTATTGATTCTTTAAGTAAATATACTCATATAAATTCTGAGAACTTCATGCTCACTGAGAAACAAATAAAAACAAATAGTGATAAGGTTTTAAAAACATTTGAAAGTTTTGTAAATACAATCATTGATTACAAGGAAACTTTAAAAAATTTCTTAGATGGCAAAATTGAAGAGCATATGATTGATACGATTCTTTGCAACTCGTACGAAAACATTGATTCTTTAGCGCCACATTACTCACTTGAATTTGGAGAAGTTAATGCGTACCATATTGAAGAAATCACTAATACAGAAATAATTGTCAATGTATATGGAGATCTACACATTACACTTGAATATGGTTCTAGAAGCGAACGTGTAAACAATGATGGTTTAGATATAAACGAATCCTTTCCATTTGAGACACAAGTGAGATATGAAATAAGCAATAAGTTTCCTTCAGATGACTATGTAGTGGAAGAATTTGATGTTGATACATCAAAATGGTATTGTAATAATATTAGTAATGAAGAACTAGATAAATAGTTAATTGAGAAGAAAAAATAAAGATATAATAATACAACTAATATACATATGCAAAATGGATAGTTTCTCTTAAGATTGAAACTTTATTTGGCGTTTAATTAAAACTTTTGATTTCAATTCTCGTCACTTCTCAAAGCCCAAAGCATTAGTAGCAATAATTTACCAAGAATATTTATGAATGACTCAAATTACATCCACAAAATTAAAGTTCCAATATTTTCTTCTGAAATTAAAGATAGAACAGAAGGCGGATTATTTGAATTCAACAATTATAATTCTCTAATTGATTATATCAAAAGCAAAATTGATAAATTCAATGAATCAAAAAAAGTTGTAACTCAATCTAAAAGTAGCAAAGTAAAAGAAATGCAAATTTCTAAAATTGAATATTTTGATTCTGAATTTGAAAAAGTACCTACTTTATTACTAAAAGTTACTGCATATAACACAAACTTATTGGATGGTTTTGTTGAAATTGATGAAAAAAAAGAACTTAAATCAACAGATAAAGTTGGTAGTGATACTAACTTTATGCTAATTTATCCTTGTATTTTTGGTCCTTCCACAGACAAGTTTTCCTATCAATTTAAATTTTTTGTTTATGATGATCCAACAAAAGATAGCCACGAAATTATTTCAATTTGCAAACTTGTATCAAATAAAATTCTTGATATAAAAATAAGAAATTTGAAACTTGACAATATATTAAAAGAATTACACGAAGATAAAATTCTTGAGAATGTAGAAATTCATTTATCATCTCAATATGAAGAAGCTGATGATCCAGACATAAAAATGAAAAAATATTTAGTTAAGTCAAAAGTTTCTAAAATCACAAAAAACAATTATAAAGATATACCATCTGAAAAATTTGAAAATTTATTGAACCAAACTGATGGCTCCTTTATTAGGAGAACTTTCAAACTGGTAAAAAATAAACGTGAAATTAAAATAACCCAGGAATACAAAAGTGATCTAAATAAATTGAGTAATAGTATAGAAGAAATATTTAATTCTCAATATGAACTTAATCAAGAAGACTTAAAGAACATTTTTGAAAAAGGATTTGTTTTAAAAAATTTAGAATTGGCTTTAAGAGATTTTTACAAACAAAATCAATAAATTTATCCAATGGATAGTTTAATCAATATATTATCAGATATATCAAACTTCGCATTAGTAATATTTGGCTTTTGCGCAACTTTGTATACAGTAATTTATTCATTTATATTAAACAAAAAAGAATCTTTAAATGAAATAAATGAGTTAATCAAGTTAAGTGAAAAAGTACCTTTACAAACTTTAAAAGAAACATCCTATAAAAATTACATAAAACGTATGAGAAGATTCAATTCTTATATAATTTATTGTTTATGGTCTTCACTTTTAATTTACATAATATCTTTAGTTATTAAATATTTTGGATTTTATAAATTCTCCATTAAGCTAAATGAAGAGATAGTTGTTGATGGATACTTAGTATACCTCTTATTGATATTAACGATTACTTTATTTATTTGTATTATAATTTTAATCAATAAAAGTATATCCACATATAACAAAACAACAAAAATATAAATATTACTAATATTGGTTTATACATAGCGAATAAATAGTTCATAATTCGCATTTTCTTCTTGGATATAAATTTGTATTTTTGTTAAAATTCGGCAATAGGTGGATTCTTTACCACCAAACTCTAAAACATTAATAGTAATAATTTACCCCCTCTAAATAAATATGGACACAATATCAATTTTTGGTTTTATTAGTGGTTTAATAGGAATAATAGGCTTCTTTTTTCCTATAGAATGGAAAAATAATTTTTTTGTAAAAATCATATTTGTTTTGGTCTTAGGTATCTTAGCCCCTAAATAAGCTGGAGTGAAACTAGTAAATTAATTACATAACTTTGGACTTATGAAATACAAGAAATGGAGCTTATCTGAGAAGCTATCAATTTTAGAAGAAGCAGAAGAAAATGGGGTAATAGAAACTTGTCGTAAACACAGTTTAAGTACAGGTACTTTCTACTCATGGAAGAAGAAATTCGATTCTCAAGGAGAATCAGGATTAAGACCTGCTGTTTCTGACAAATCAAAAGAACTTAAAAAAGCAGAAGAAGAGAATAAGATTCTCCGTAAACTACTAAGTGATAAAGAAATAGAATTAGAAGTTCAACGTGAACTTCTAAAAAAAAAGTTTGGGACATCCGATCCAAAAAAGATCTGGTAGAATACTTTTATAGTAAATATCAAAAAAGTAAAGCTAAACTAATACATTGGGTTGGCTTAAGTGAAAGCACGTACTACTTCAAGGGTTCTGGCAAGTCAAAAGGTAATAAAGCTACTTTATTAACCTATCATAAAACCCAAGGTTGGGTTAATGAACAAACTGTTGTAGAGTCAATTAAAGAGCTTTTAAGGGGTGATTTTATGGATTGTGGCTACCGTATGATGAGCGAGTATCTTAAACGCGAAGGGTACACCATTAACCATAAAAAAGTATATCGTATCATGAAAAACGCCAAGCTTTTACAAACTCGTATAACTAGAGATCATTCGGATAAGAAGTACGTTAAGCATCGTAAAGTAAAGACTACGAGACCCTTAGAGTGTATTGAAATGGATATTAAGATGGTATGGATACCACAAAAAGGTAAAAATGCTTATTTACTTTCTGTAATTGATGTACACAGTCGTAGAATATTAAAAGACTACTTCAGCTTTAATATTAAGCAGAAGCAGGTAATAGAATTATTGTCAGGGCTTTTTGAAGAGTTAGATTACCCTAAAAATGTGGTTATTAGATCGGATAATGGTAGTCAATTTATTGCCAAGAATGTAAGAGAATATCTTTCCTTAGTAGGTGTATCACAAGAATTTACACACGTAGCAACACCAGAGGAAAATGCTCACATAGAAGCCTATCACGGTACTTTAAAAAGAGAGGTTTTTACTAAATTTGAATACTTTACTTTTGGACAAATAGAACAAATATTAAAGAAGTACGTAGTATTTTATAATAACAAAAGACTACATGGCTTGCTTGGAAAAATCACTCCAATGGAGAAATGGGAAAAGGACAAACACTTGATTTGTAGCAGAGAAAAAGTAGCCTAAAACATTATACTTTAAAAATTTAAAAATACTCTAGGTTTATAGGGGTCAAAACATTAGGTTCTTTATCAATTTTTATTTTTTATCAAAATTCAAAGATTGATAAAATAGAAAAAGTTTCAAAATCGGCCGATTTATTAATCAAGAGTAAAGATACGGAATTTACGCATGAAGGATTCATTTTGGCAAGTCTAAGCTTCTTAGAACAAAATAAAAATGAATTTCCCGAATCATATGAAAGAGCAAAAGAAATTTTTAAAAAGTATGATAACAGTGAATATAAAACTACTGAAAGTGTTGGAATTTCATACGAAATGGCAGGAATAGTTAAAGGAATTGCAATATTATCGACAGTAAAAGAATAATAATAGTCACTTCCGTTAACATAGACTCAAAATATTGAGGGTGTTACAGATTTTTATAGGTCATATTTAAAATTGTTTTGTATGTTTGAATACCAGTTATAAGTTACTAAACTAAGCTATATACAGCAAGCTAGGATATACTGGTTTATTTCGTTATTCACATTCATATAAATTAATTGTAAATTGAATTACTTCATTATATACCAAACTATTCTCTTTAAGTATCTTATTTATATATAAATAATTAGCATAACATACTGATTTTACGAAATGCCACTATAAACATTTTTAACGAAACAGATAGGAAGATGTTAGATACAAACTTAAAAAAAACTAATTACTATAATATATAGAAGAAATTCAAGAAGAAATTAATGACAATTACTCAAATGATGATTTATACAATATAAATTCTTGGGGAGCCGATTTATCATTCAGGAAATTAATTACAATGTATGAAGAAGATGAGTTGCTAAAGCCTGAACTACAGAGATATTATGTATGGGAAAAAACTGAAGCTAGTAGATTTATTGAATCTATACTTTTAGGATTACCCGTTCCAAGCATATTTTTAGCAAATACCCAAGACGATAAAAAACTAATTATTGACGGTTATCAAAGAATCATGACAGTTTATGATTATGTAAAAAATGGCTCTGGAGAAAAGATGGAAAGATTTTTAGATTGTCTAATACAGACAAGATAAATATAAGATTTAAAAATAAATCTTTTAAAGAATTAGACGAAAAAGACCAACGTAGAATAAAAAGTACAACAATACAGACTGTAGGCTTCCCTAAAAATCGGACAGATGTTAATTCGAAATTATTAACTTTAAACAAAACTGTCAAGTATGAAAACAAGTAATTTTAGTGAGAGCCAAATCATTAAAGCTCTCAAAGAAAATGAACAGGGAAGATCAGTAAGTGAAATCTCTCGAGAATTAGGTATTGATAAGAGTACATTCTACTATTGGAGAAAGAAGTATGGTGGAATGGAAAAACAAGAGTTGAAACGTTTAAAAGAACTTGAAGAAGAAAATCGCAAGCTTAAACAGATGTATGCAGATGTTAGTTTAGACAATAAAATGCTCAAAGATATTCTGTCAAAAAAGTTCTAAGCTCAGCAGATAAAATAGAAAGAGCAAAGTATCTGTTAGAGCAATATAAGTTATCCATTGTTCGTATTTGTTTATTAGTTGGATTATGCCGATCGATGTGGTATTATCAAAGTAAAAAAGATGATACACAGGTTATTGATAAACTAAGCGAATTAGCAGAACAATATCCTACTCGCGGCTTTGATGAGTACTACAATAAGATACGCAGAGAAGGACTTATATGGAACAGAAAAAGAGTTCTACGCGTTTATCGCTTAATGAAACTAAGTCTAAGAAGAAAACATAAGAAACGTTTAATAACAAGAGTTAAACAGCCTTTAGAAACACCACAAGTACTCAATGAGTGTTGGAGTATGGACTTTATGAGTGACTTACTTACAGATGGTAGAAAGGTACGAGTTTTTAATGTATTAGATGACTGTAATAGAGAAGCAATAGCTATTGAAGCTGGATTAAGTTATCCTGCAAGGGCGGTAATAGAAACATTAGAAAACTTAAAAACAAGAAATAGGTATTCCAAAGTACATTAGATGTGATAACGGCCCTGAATTTATCTCTAAAACCTTTGTAAATTGGTGTGAGAATAATTTTATAGAAATTAAATATACCCAGCCTGGCAAACCAATGCAGAATGGATATATAGAACGTTTTAATCGATTTTTTAGAGAGGATATATTAGATGCTTTTTACTTCAATGATATCTACCAGTTACAAAGATTGGCTGATAAATGGAAAGAGGATTACAATTTTAACCATCCTCATAAAGCATTAGGGAATAAATCGCCTAAAGAATATAAGCCCAGATTTGATGAAGAATTTAAATTCTTCATCAAATCTGAACATAATAAGAATTATTTGTCGAATTTAGAGGTGTCCTAAAAAAGGGAAGCCTACAAGACTATCATGTTTGAACAGAAAACTCCTAATGATAACGACACAATTAAAAACGCTTTTGAAAATTCTAAAACAAACATAGAAAATGAATGAGAAAAACTACTGTTAACAAGCGTTTGGAAAAGTGGCGGTTTCATACTTCGTATAAAATTTTTTCGTAACTTTGAAATTAGTACTTCGTACGAAGTTTAGTGATAAAGTCGCCACCTTCGCCAAGCATCAAAACGTTAATTATAACCATAAAAGAGACTCTACAAAGTGAAATTGATTACCGATTGGAATGTTTTCAAAAAAAATGTTAGTGAACTAATTGTCGAGGGAAATGAAATAGTTCAAAATTTTGACACTAATAAGAATTATGAAGAGCAAAAAGAATATATTTCTATTTGGCATACGAAAATTCTAAATGAGTTCGAGTCTTCATTTGAGCCTAATATTAATGAACTTAGTTCTGAAATAAAAAATGCTTTTAGAGAGCAAAACAACACATATAATACACCACAAAATCAATACAATAGAAAATTTAATTTTCCAAAAGATAAAGAGCAGGAGAATAGAGAAAATAACATTAGTTTTAAAAATAAATTAGAAAGTTTATTAAAATATCTAAGTTTCTATTTAAAATTTTTAAGTGCTTCAGACTCTATAATCTATCCAGAACTAATTGAATTAAACAATAGAGATAATTATTCCACAGAGAATGTTCTAAATCTAATACTCGAAAAATTATACATACTTTATGATACTAATTATATTTCAATCAATAGTATTTTAAATGCAAATGGGATAAAATTAAGTCGTCATGGGGAAGAGAGAGAGTTAACTAAGGTTTTAGAAAAGAAAGGGCTAATAAATGTAATGTCTGCGAGAGATGTAAGTGCTCAGCTTACAATTCAAGGAAAAATGTATGTTGAAGAAAAACAAAAAACATCAAAATCTAACTACGAGAAAATAGATGATAATCAATTAGAATTTGAAAAAACAATTGATCAAATTTTGTTAAAACTAGAAAAGTTAGGGTATGGTCAACAAATTATCTTTGAAGAAATAGAAGAGTTAAAAGACCTTCATTCAAAACTCAATAAAAAGAACTTTGGCCAAGTGTTAAAAGGTAAACTAATAGATTTAGCCTTATCTAAAGCAATTGAAAATGATACCATTAGCTATATATATAATAAAATTACAGATGAAATATTAAAGTTACCGTAAAATTGCTACAGCTAACTTCGTATTGAGAAAACAAAGATTTTATTATTAAATTGAAAAAATCTCTTTTCCTCCAAAATAAATATAAAATAGTATATTTGATTTTGAATCAAACAATTCTAATCATAGTTAAAAACTTTCGGAATAAGGTGCTCACCCCAATCCAAAAAAATGAGCATCCCTATTTATAAAGCATACTGAGTAAAAGAGGCTAACCCTCTTTCTCCGCAAAAAAAACCGATAACATTCGTTATCGGTTTTTTTATTTAACAAAAGGAACGGAAAGCTCGCTTTCTACGTTCCTTTTGTTAAATAAAAAAGCACAAAACCGAATGCAATGAGGGATTGATTTTATTTGTGTCAATATACCCACTTAGGATCTGTAATCCCTCTTTCTATTCAATACTCGCTTTCTACGTTCCTCTGTATCCACCCGACCAAGCCCATATTTCATAAGCTAACGTAAGGTAGTAAGTTTGCTTGAAATAATAAAGAGATGAGCAAACAAGAAATAATGTACTCTCATGTAGAGGATTGGAAAACAAGTGGATTAACGCAATCAAGATACTGTGAAAGTGTCGGAATTAAATTAGCAACCTTTAGTTATTGGGTGGTTAAGTATAAGGCAAAGTCAGAGTCAACGCAATTAGACAATAATTTTATAACTGTAACAAAAGGTCAAGTCATCAATACTCAGGAATATGAGATAGTATATCCCAATGGTGTAAAGTTACGTCTACAAACGGATAATCTTAGTGAACTATATTCATTAGTAAACTTAGTGTAATGTTTAGTTTGAGTAGTTCTAATCAATTTCATTTGTATAGACAAGCTTGTGATATGCGCAAGAGTTTTGATAGCCTTTGTGGACTTGTCCAGAATGAACTTAATCAAGTAGCTCATAGTGGAAGTGTCTATATATTTATCAATAGACGCTGTAATCAAATGAAGCTCTTGCATTGGGAAGCAGGAGGCTTTGTACTATACCACAAGCGCTTAGAACAAGGAACTTTTGCTTTTCCCACGCATAGTAAAGCTCAAATAAGTTGGACTGATTTAGTACTGATGATAGAGGGAATCCAGGTTATCAAAAGTAACCAAAAAAGGCGTTTTTTATTGAAGTAAAACAGGTTAAAACCTTGTATATTCTGGGCTTTTGACGTATTTTTACTTCATGGAAATAGACTTAGAAAACTTATCGAAAGAACAACTTTTGGCGCTTATAAAAAAGCAGTCTAAGACTATTTCCAAACAAGACAAAATAAATACTAAGTTAGAGCAAAAGACATCTAAGTTAGAGCAAAAGACATCTAAGTTAGAGCAAAAGACATCTCAGCTAGAACAAGAAAAGCAAGAACTCCAACGCTTAGTAGATCTTTTACGACGCATGCAATTTGGACAAAAACGCGAGCGTTTCGAAGACCCTAATCAAACACAGTTACCTTTAGAGGTTCAGCAAGCAGTCCTGGAAGAACAAGAAGAAGTAATCAAACAAGAGATCACTTATTCTCGTCAGAAGAAAAAACATCCAGGAAGAGCTAAACTACCCGATCATTTACCTGTAGAAGAAATAGAAATCTACCCAGAGGGAGATTTATCTGATAAGATTTGCATTGGTAAAGAAACTACAGATGTCTTAGATTATGTTCCAGGTTACTTTAAAATAAAACGTTACATCCGATATAAATACGCCACGAAAGACAAAGACAATACGCAAATCAGTATTGCACTGCTTCCAGAGCGAATTATAGATAAAGGAATACCTTCTGAAGGATTATTATCTACAATACTTGTTGACAAATACGTAGATCACCTTCCGCTATATAGACAGAAGCAACGCTTTTCAAGAGAAAATATCGATATAGCTTCTTCTACTATAGATGGCTGGGCAGCTCAATGTATGGATGCTTTAAAACCACTATATGAAAAGCTTCTGCTGGACATCAAAAATGAAGGATATCTTCAAGTTGATGAAACCACCATCAAAGTCTTAGATGAGAAAAAGAAAGATAAATCTCATCTTGGGTATTATTGGGTGTATCACGCACCTATATCCAAACTCGTAATGTTCAATTACAGTCCCACACGTAGTGGTAGCGCTGCACTACCTGTATTAGAAAACTTCAAAGGATATCTGCAAACCGATGGTTATAGCGGATACAAAGCCTATGGAGCTAAGTCTGGTGTAGTTCATCTGGGCTGTTGGGCACACGCTCGTCGTGAGTTTGAAAGAGCTCTTGACAATGATAAGACAAAAGCACAGCATGTACTTGTAGAAATACAAAAACTATATGCTGTAGAAAGAAAAGCAAAAGAACAAAACTTAACCCCAGAGCAAATTAAAGAACTTCGATTAGAACAAAGCTTACCAATCATCAATGAACTGGGTAAATATATGTTTGTTCAAATGAAACTCGTACTTCCTAAAAGTCAAATAGGTAAAGCTTTTGCTTACTCACAAACTAGATGGGATAATCTTAGTGCGTACTTATATGATGGAAACTTACAGATAGACAATAATCTCATTGAAAATGTAATTAGACCAGTAGCTATTGGACGTAAAAACTATCTCTTTGCAGGATCACACGATGCAGCTCAAAGGGCGGCTATGGCGTATACGTTTTTTGCTAACTGCAAAAAGCACGATATTAATCCATACCAATGGCTTAAATATGTTCTAGAAAATATTCAATCTATCAACCACAAGAACATTACAGATTTATATCCTCATAACTATAAAACATTAAACTCAAACGTTGTAGAAGAATAATTATATCTCACAAGATGTACTTGCTCGGGTGCATACGTTCCTCTTGCTAAATAAAAAACCACAAAACCGAATGCAATGAGGGATTGGTTTTCTTTGTGTCTATATAGCCCCCCTTAGAGATCTGTAATCAATAAAAATTACAAAGCCTTTATTTTACTACTAATATATTTTAGGTCATATCTAGCTTCTGTACCGTAATTCTCAGCTGGTCCTTTACCCATATATATTTCTCTACAAAGCTCTTCTCCTGTTTGTCCATCTAATATAATATAAAGTATTTCAAACTTATCTATTCTTTGGACATTAGATAAAATCCAAACAAAATGTTTGTCATTAGCATTATCGCTATTTAATTTGTAACCATACTGGGAGATATCTCCACGATATATATACGGCACAGGAAACTCTGGATCTTCTAATGAGTTATAATTCATAAAATCACTATTAATCTTCTCATCACTCATAAATTTAAATACATTATCTATAGAGAAATTATATAATTCATCATAATTAACTAAATCATAAATCTCTTTTTTAGAATTAACCTTATATTCTAATATATCATATCCCAAAGCAGAATTCAACTTATGGGATATAATTTTCCAATCTAAATCATATCTATTGAAAGAAATAGTACTATCTGTATAGACTCTCAAGGCATATCCTTGACTATTTGAATTCATAAAAACGTTCTTTGACTTATAAACCCCTCTATACTCAAGATGTTCTTCATTACTTGAACTATACATTTTCCCATTTAACATTAAAAAGTCAAGATCAAAATCCTCTATATTGCAATACACAATGATATTCTTTTGCTCTTTATTAATCACTTTTTTTTGCTCCTTACTACATCCGCTAAAAATTAGAGATATAACAAACAACTTCAATATTATTTTTATCATATTATTTACTATTTTTCTTAAAATATCTCATTGCATAAAAACGATTAAATTAAAGATATGTTACTCATAACCATATTTGTATAGTCCATAACATTGTTTATGTTCACAACTTTAAAAGTTGTTAAACTATTATGATCAAAAATAGTAACAAGACACTAAATATAAGCACACCACCCCATCACATTTATATCAAAATCAAACAGTCTATCTGATTTTTAATCAACTAATTTCAATCATAGATTAAACTTTCGCTATAAGATGCCCACCATAATCCAATAAAGTGAACACCTTTATTTATAATAGTATGTGAAATAAAAGAAGATTATCTTTTACTTGACTAAATAATAAATACAAAACACTTAATAACAATAAAAAGAGGACCTAATCGACACATTAAAGTTCCAAGTGCAATACCGGATAAGCTTTACCCTGTGCATCTGTCTCCGATCTATCGATAACTTTAAATCCTAAGTGTTTGTAAAACCCTACCGCTTGCCAATTTTGTTCATTCACATCCACTCTTTTGATATGAAATGAATCTCTGGCATAAGCAATCATTTGTTTGCCTATTCCCTCTCCCCTATACTCATGATCAATAAACAACATATCCAAGCTATCTTCAGCTATCCCCATAAAGCCAACTAAAACGCCTTTGCTTTCATACCCCCACAAAGAAACGTGTTCAAAGTACAAAGGAATATGCTCTTTGTAATACAGAAAATCTTCATTCTTTAGGAAATCATGAGTATTCAAAACTGCACTTTCCCAGATTTGCATTAAACGGGGATAATCCCCTACCTTTATTCTTCGAATCATAATCTAAATTTTAGAACAACAAAAATTGTACTTTTAATCAAACAACTACTGAACCTGGGTTAAAAAATTCGCTTGCGTATCCGACTAAGCCCTTGTGGTGTTACTCCAATAAAAGAGGCAATATCTTTCAAAGGCAAATAATTCATCAACTCACCATATTCGTTTAGCAGCTCTAAATAATATTGCTCAGAAGTGTACTTTATCAAATCAATATTCCTTTTCAATAAGCGATTGAGAAGTTTAGCCGTCAAATCACTAAAGACCTCCTTTACAAGAGGAAGCTCTGTATACAATCTAACCACTTGTTCCTTGTCAATGCGATAAACTACACTTGACATCACAGCTTGTACATTGAATAAAGACTGTTCTTCTAAGGTAAATGAAATATTGCTCATAGAAAATGTTCCCGCCAAGCAAAACCAAAAAGTCTGTTCATCACCTTTGTGATTCAACGTCCAACAACGAAATGCCCCATCTGAGATAAAGTAGCTATATCGCTCCACTTGCCCTTGTTCGATTAGAAAAGCATTCCTCTGCACTTCTATCCTTTCAAAATAACCATCAAACAAGTCATACTCCCTTTGCGTAAACACTCCCTTGTCAACATCAAATTCTTTTATTAGTTTCTCTAAAAGCATCTTTACTATTATCTAATCTTGCAAAATTAAGGACTTAACCACTTTCTATAAAAAAATATTTACTTTTATTAAAAATATAAAAAACAGACAATAAAGCACTTATGATTTCATTCAAAAAAAAGTAGCCATTTGATACAAAAAACATTTGCGCACAATACAAATTGTACTATATTTGCACTCGCAATACAGAACAAGAGAGTTCGACTGGAGAAATGGCAGAGTGGTCGAATGCGGCGGTCTTGAAAACCGTTGACTGTAACAGGTCCGGGGGTTCGAATCCCTCTTTCTCCGCGAAATTATAAATAGTAACTTTTCAAAAGTTAGTAAAAAAGCACAAAACCTATGATTCACAATGAATTATAGGTTTTTTCTTTTTTAGGGGTATCGCATTTTATTCAAAAGTGCACCTAAAAAAGTTATAGATTCGGTGCACAAAAAGACGGATCAATCTCAAAAGTTGTGTTTAGGCATAAAGCTTAGTCAATCTGTATAAAAAGAAATCAATATCTCTTACACCTCTAAACTGAGCTCTGAATGCTTTAATTTTTGCATTAAAAGATTCAGCAGAGGCATTGGTACTTCTATTATCAAAATAGTTAAGAATTGTTTTATAATTGATTTGCATTGTATTGATAACAGTGCCGAATTGTTTTAAATTAATCTTCATAACATCATTGTACCAATGAGCCAGTTTAGTATAAGCTACTTCTTTTACTGTGGTTGTGTTATATATTATTCTTAAGTTTTGCGCTACATTATAAGCTTGTTTAATCAAAGGATATTGATTAAATAATATATCTGCTCTTTGCATTTGATTAGTAGTCCATTTACTTGGATCCATAGTTAGTAGATATCTACTTCTTATAAGTAGTTGCTTAGCTGTATCTCCATTATCAAATTCTATTGGAATAAATTGTTTACCTTCTTTTTTAGCTTGTAGGATTAAGTTGTTTTCAATATCTGAAGCATTCCAACGTTCTTGTATTCTAATATCTTGTAATGCTTCATTTACTAGTTTCTGTACATGAAAACGATCTGTTACTTGTGTCGCATTAACAAAGCACTTCGTAACAATTTTTTTCATAGAATTTGCCATATCAAGTGTTATCTCCTTAACTTTAGATCTTGTCTTAGAGGAGATTGTAAGAAGCTTCTCTATAATAGGCTCTACTTTAGTGCCAGAAAAAATTGCTACTATACTCCCTTGCTTTCCTCTACTATATTTGTTTGTAATAATTGTATAGAGCTCACCTTTTGACAAAGCTGTTTCGTCTATTGATAGTTTAGGACCTATGTTTTCAGGAAAAAGAAGATAGTCTTTAGCGTGTTCTTTATGTTCCCAAGCTTGAAAATCACTTAGTGAATCTTTGTATTGGCGTTGTAGTTTTTTACCATCAATATTAAAGAAACCTCCTATTGTATGGCAATCACTTGCCTTAGTATCTATTAATTTCTTTTAAAAAAGAGGCAAACTCATCAGTTAAACGAGTGCCTTTTGCTACTAGATTCCAATCTCTCTGTACTAATTCGCGAGTAGTTTTATCTAACCAACGACGACGCTTGACATGAAGATAAACACTATTTCCTCGTAAAGGAAAATCTTGTATTGTGGTTTCATTATGAAATCCATGACCTATAAGAATACGGTCTTTTGCTTCATCCGGGACTCTATTAAATTCTTCAAAATATAGGTGCATTGTTTCACCTTGTTTTATCGTTTTTACTAAATCAAAATGTTCTACTAAAAACTCAGGTAAAATCATTTTTACAAACTCAATATAGTTTTCCACGGTTATTATTTATTATTACAAAGATCTGTAGTTTTTAATTCACACACAACTTTTGAGATTGATCCAAAAAGACATTCAAGTGATGCGCACCTTTCAATCAAGTAAACCTAGACGCCAAAGGGTGCCAGAGAGTTTTAGACTGTGATTTTGGAACGTTTTAATTCGACATTTATTATTAATTAAAACAGTTGAATTATGTTAGAAAAACAGTTGTCAATTAATTTCTTTCTCAAACCAAGCAGAGAGAAAAGTGATTTAAGAGGTGTTTACCTAAGAATCACAGTAGATGGTATTCGCAAAGAGACTTCCCTTAGTCACAAATGGGATATCAAAAGATGGAACCAAAAAGCAGGTCGTGCTAATGGAGCTAAAGAAGATGCCAAAACGCTAAACTATATTTTAGATACAATTGTATCTAAGATTACCAAGTACAAATTAGAGCTCTTAAGCAATGAAGAACCTATTACTGCTACTGTACTTATGGATTATATTCAAGGTAAAGGAACAAGTAAAGCTAAAGTTTTAGAAGAATTCCAAAAGCATAATGATGAAGTTTTTAAGTTAGTGCCTAAAGAATATGCTATTGGAACACATGAAAGATATGTAACAGCAAGATCACATGTAGCAGAGTATATTCGTTACATCTATTGTAAAGAAGATATCGAGTTCAGAGAACTCAATTATGAATTTGTACTTGGCTATGAACATTATTTAAAGACCGTTAGAGCGTGTTCTAACAATACTGCTATAAAGTATATCTCAAACTTCAAAAAGATTGTTCTACGAGCAGTTGCTAAGGGAATTATTCCTTCGAACCCATTTGTGCAATACAAACCTAAAAAAACTAAGCTCAATAAGAAACCATTAGTATCCACCCGACCAAGCCCATATTTCATAAGCTAACGTAAGGTAGTAAGTTTGCTTGAAATAATAAAGAGATGAGCAAACAAGAAATAATGTACTCTCATGTAGAGGATTGGAAAACAAGTGGATTAACGCAATCAAGATACTGTGAAAGTGTCGGAATTAAATTAGCAACCTTTAGTTATTGGGTGGTTAAGTATAAGGCAAAGTCAGAGTCAACGCAATTAGACAATAATTTTATAACTGTAACAAAAGGTCAAGTCATCAATACTCAGGAATATGAGATAGTATATCCCAATGGTGTAAAGTTACGTCTACAAACGGATAATCTTAGTGAACTATATTCATTAGTAAACTTAGTGTAATGTTTAGTTTGAGTAGTTCTAATCAATTTCATTTGTATAGACAAGCTTGTGATATGCGCAAGAGTTTTGATAGCCTTTGTGGACTTGTCCAGAATGAACTTAATCAAGTAGCTCATAGTGGAAGTGTCTATATATTTATCAATAGACGCTGTAATCAAATGAAGCTCTTGCATTGGGAAGCAGGAGGCTTTGTACTATACCACAAGCGCTTAGAACAAGGAACTTTTGCTTTTCCCACGCATAGTAAAGCTCAAATAAGTTGGACTGATTTAGTACTGATGATAGAGGGAATCCAGGTTATCAAAAGTAACCAAAAAAGGCGTTTTTTATTGAAGTAAAACAGGTTAAAACCTTGTATATTCTGGGCTTTTGACGTATTTTTACTTCATGGAAATAGACTTAGAAAACTTATCGAAAGAACAACTTTTGGCGCTTATAAAAAAGCAGTCTAAGACTATTTCCAAACAAGACAAAATAAATACTAAGTTAGAGCAAAAGACATCTAAGTTAGAGCAAAAGACATCTAAGTTAGAGCAAAAGACATCTCAGCTAGAACAAGAAAAGCAAGAACTCCAACGCTTAGTAGATCTTTTACGACGCATGCAATTTGGACAAAAACGCGAGCGTTTCGAAGACCCTAATCAAACACAGTTACCTTTAGAGGTTCAGCAAGCAGTCCTGGAAGAACAAGAAGAAGTAATCAAACAAGAGATCACTTATTCTCGTCAGAAGAAAAAACATCCAGGAAGAGCTAAACTACCCGATCATTTACCTGTAGAAGAAATAGAAATCTACCCAGAGGGAGATTTATCTGATAAGATTTGCATTGGTAAAGAAACTACAGATGTCTTAGATTATGTTCCAGGTTACTTTAAAATAAAACGTTACATCCGATATAAATACGCCACGAAAGACAAAGACAATACGCAAATCAGTATTGCACTGCTTCCAGAGCGAATTATAGATAAAGGAATACCTTCTGAAGGATTATTATCTACAATACTTGTTGACAAATACGTAGATCACCTTCCGCTATATAGACAGAAGCAACGCTTTTCAAGAGAAAATATCGATATAGCTTCTTCTACTATAGATGGCTGGGCAGCTCAATGTATGGATGCTTTAAAACCACTATATGAAAAGCTTCTGCTGGACATCAAAAATGAAGGATATCTTCAAGTTGATGAAACCACCATCAAAGTCTTAGATGAGAAAAAGAAAGATAAATCTCATCTTGGGTATTATTGGGTGTATCACGCACCTATATCCAAACTCGTAATGTTCAATTACAGTCCCACACGTAGTGGTAGCGCTGCACTACCTGTATTAGAAAACTTCAAAGGATATCTGCAAACCGATGGTTATAGCGGATACAAAGCCTATGGAGCTAAGTCTGGTGTAGTTCATCTGGGCTGTTGGGCACACGCTCGTCGTGAGTTTGAAAGAGCTCTTGACAATGATAAGACAAAAGCACAGCATGTACTTGTAGAAATACAAAAACTATATGCTGTAGAAAGAAAAGCAAAAGAACAAAACTTAACCCCAGAGCAAATTAAAGAACTTCGATTAGAACAAAGCTTACCAATCATCAATGAACTGGGTAAATATATGTTTGTTCAAATGAAACTCGTACTTCCTAAAAGTCAAATAGGTAAAGCTTTTGCTTACTCACAAACTAGATGGGATAATCTTAGTGCGTACTTATATGATGGAAACTTACAGATAGACAATAATCTCATTGAAAATGTAATTAGACCAGTAGCTATTGGACGTAAAAACTATCTCTTTGCAGGATCACACGATGCAGCTCAAAGGGCGGCTATGGCGTATACGTTTTTTGCTAACTGCAAAAAGCACGATATTAATCCATACCAATGGCTTAAATATGTTCTAGAAAATATTCAATCTATCAACCACAAGAACATTACAGATTTATATCCTCATAACTATAAAACATTAAACTCAAACGTTGTAGAAGAATAATTATATCTCACAAGATGTACTTGCTCGGGTGCATACAACCATTAAGCAAGGAAGAGCTATCAATTTTAGAAAATAAAGAGTTTACTAATGAAAGGCTAAGTACCGTAAGAGATGTGTTTGTTTTTCAATGTTATTCAGTAATAGGTATTTCGTTGAATGTACGATATTTACTCATATGCTCTAAGAATATTTGTGCATAACTACAATACGATTTTATGGTATTATTGGCATAGCGTTGCACTTGCAATCGTCGTGTAAGTTTTTTAATTTTGTTTCGCTATCCATACTTAAATAAATATAATTTAACCTATTTTGTTTCGTTATCTATAAAAAATAACTTATTAAGTATCTAATTTACATAAAAGTAATTATATTAGTAACAGATTTTACGAAATGCGCATATGGGTGTTATTTTACGAAACTGCACCGTGCTTTATTTCGTGAAATAACAATGTTAGCGGTCACTCTATTGAACGGCCCTGCTAAAATTCAAGAGACAGACAGACAAATGAACAAAAAAGCCAATGCTCAAAAACAAAAGAGGTGCAACTCAATGCACCAAGCCAACGTTTTTGCACCACATTTGTTTTTTACCAACCACACAAAAATCAAGATTGAATGTTAATTGGACTTGTAAAATGGTTTGACACAGAAAAAGGGTTTGGTGTTGTCGGAACACCAAACGGAGAAGAATATTTTCTTCACATAAATAGTTTTACAACTAAACCAGAAAAAATATTAAAGGGAACGCCTATAGCTTTTTATCCTAAGACAAACAAAGTCAAGAATAAAAATTCGGCTGACAACAGCCGTTTAGTTGGAATTGCCGAAGATTGGAAAACAATCCTTAGTTATTTAGGTAATCCCGACAGCGTTAGAATAGAAGTAGAAGTAACAGGACGTGGAAAACGAGGTAATCCATACCGCCATAAAGAAATCCAATCGTTCAGTTTAATTGGTATTGCTTTAAAATATTTCTTTAAAGATAAGAGTGAAGAAGAAATATTAAATTTCATTACTGACTATTTTGACACCAATTTAGATACAAAACTTTTCATTTCATATTGCGAACTATTTGAAAACACATTACCAAAGTATTTTTCAAGCGATGCGACTGCTACTATTCTAAATAGTATCTTTTCTTATTTTGGTAAAAACTTGAACGAAGAAATACTATTTAATGTATGGAAACAGAAGAAGTTTAAATTCATTTCATACAATGAAATGGACGATTACGAAATTCCTGAAAATGTTCTTAAAACACATATTCTTGAAATTGGTAAAACAGAATTAAATCGTATTCTAAAATTTAGTTTTGGTTCAGAGTTCGGCTCTTACTATGTAAATAATAAATTCAACAACATAGAAAATCTTACTTCTGAGGAAATAAAAGAACTCTATCAATTTGTTGAATTTGAAACTGAAACGCAACGAGAAAAAAGAACATATCAACTTGATAGTTTATATGTTCAGAAAATTGAAACTGAATTAACTGAAAAAGCCAACCGACTTGACACAATAAGAACTAGCGATGATTTCAATAATTACAATCGTTTGTTACAACTTATTCCTTACCAATTCACCGATGTTGACAAAAACAAAATAACAAAAGCAATTCATCAAATAATTGCTCAAAAATGTTCAGATGAATACCAAGTAGAGCTTTGGCTTAAAGGAATAATAAAAGATACATCTTTTGAATTTGTATCAAAATATTTTTTTGACAAAGATACTCAAACAGAAAAGCAAATAACAATCCTTACGAAGTTAGAACATAGAAAGCAATTTGAACTTTTAAAAATATATTCTGATAAATTTAATTTCGAAAGAGCCTTTAAATTACTTGGAGAATTGCTCAAAAAAGAAAATACATTTGACTATTATTTTGACTTTTCAAAGGCTCTGTTTGATAGTGAATTTTGGAAAGATAAAAAGGGAAGTGAGTTAATAGAGTTATTTGCTAATTACGTTATTACGCAAAGTAACGATGAGCAGAAATACGAACTCTTCCTAAAAGGATATGTAAAAAATGTTCCTCAAAACATAGTAAGGCAAAACATACATCAACTTGAAAATGAAGATTGCAAAAAGGTATTTAAAAACATATCAGAAGATAAGCCTTTCATCAAAGACATTTTAACTGAAAAGGTAACACTTGACAATACAGGTTCTTTGAGTTGGCTTTATGATTTGGCAATAGAATTTTTAGATCAAGAAAATTTCAATTCTTTTGACAAGAGAGTATTTGACACAACTAAGCAATTAGAATATTTTCAATTATGGGAAACGGGAAAAGCAAAAATTTTTCCACAAAGTCACGTTTCAGAATTGCTAAAAGATAGATTTGAAAACTATGCTCAAATTGATAAATGGATTAAAAATAAGGTGACAACAACAGAAGATATATCCAAATTTTTGTTCTCTTTTCTAAATAAACAGATTCCCGTAACAGATAGAATAATATTCTATAAGCACCTAAATCACATAAAATATCTGTTGCAGTCAAATGAATTGCATTTAGAACAGATAAAACAAATCCAAAACGATTTTTACAATATTATTCTATGGACATTAGACAAAGAAAACGTTTTGGATTTTGAATTACTCAAACATAAATTCATCTATTTTGCCCCCAATGAACAAGTAAGAATAGTAAAAAAATTATTCTTCCTTAAAGCGAGTGGTCAATTTGATTTAACCATTGAAAAGCTAAATGAACTTACAAGGTTTGATTTAGATTTATACAAAACGAATTTAGAATTCAATCCTGACATACCAGTTGACATTTCAACAGATGTAGTTATTAAAGCGTTGTTGTCATATCAGCAAAATAGCCGTTTCATTGTTAAAAGCGAACTATTGACCATTATATTTGATGATTTAAAACTTGATAAAACAAGACGCTTTAGATTATCAAACTATTTTGAAGGTTGCTTAGGACGACAGACTGCAAAATTTGATTGGTCAAGAGAAGGCGAAATCAGCAAAGTAAAATTCGGTAACAACCAGTTCTACTTTGCTATCAGCTTTTCAACAGGAGAAACAAGATGGGTAAATAATCGTTGGGGAGGCAGAGAGGTTTATTCACCTAATCCAAACTTTGAAAACCTAAAAGAAGCTGTCAAGAAAATTTCAGGTGTTAAGTGGAACCCAAATGAAAAGCATTGGGGTGTTCCATCAAAATACGAAACAGAAGTTTTGACCTTTGCGAAAGAACAAAGATTTTTCCTTGATTTTGAGGGAAGTAATTATGCAAATAACACTCATTTAGCAAACTTTAAAAGAGAAGACATTCCAAACGGCATTTCATTTTGCGAGGGAAGATTAGCAAATAAACCACACGAAATGTTTAAAAAAGAGTTTTGGTGGTGTGCCGGGCAACCTTGTTTCAGTAAATGCGAAACAATTCACGAAATAAATGCATGGGAAAAATATACATTGCTCGACTTTTGTGAAATTTTGGGCTTAAATACTGATGAAACGAACAGAGTTGGTGACCATATCCCCAAAGGACATTACTATCAATTTATTGCACTTATAAATCGGTTTAATAGCTTACTTGATAAATTGTATTGTCAAGATTGTAATCACATTTTATTTCCTGTTGATACAAGTCATTTTGCAGCCCATACTGTTGTAAGATTTCATTGCGTAAATCAAGAGTGTTCAAACAATGACATAATTTATCTTAACCATTGTCTTAACGGACAGTGTAACTGCATTATAGATAGTAGAATTTCAAAACGGTGCGACAATGGTTTATTTATCTGTGATAATTGCGGTAGTTGCTGTTCTCACAATATGCTACAAAGACGATTATCAAATTTGCTACAAACAGGAGGCTATATACACGACAACTTAGTAAAATGCGTAAATGAAAAGTTAGGACACCTTGAAAGAGCCGAATATTTTTGCTACAAATGCAAATCCGAAATGACGGAAATAAGCAATGACATTTTTCAATGTTCGAATTGCAATGTGAAATATGACACAACAAAATACAAATTCAAAAGACCACATTTACATTTAAGAAAAGCGAGAGCAACGACAGAGAACAATGGAAAAGACAATGAAAGTAATGACGATGACTTTGACTTTCTATTTTAACCAACGCTTTTGGTGGCACATTTGCATTTTTGTCGACACACAAAGCCAAACAGAAAAAGTAAAAGAGTAACCAGCCAACACGCCACGACAGAGTAAATGAACGGACAATAAACATATAGACAAGCAGGGCGAACCGCTAACAAAGTATTGCCAAAAGCGGATCTGAGCGGCTTCTACTGGACATTTGTGCAAGGTTCAACATTCATTCTTCGATTGAACTTTTGTGCTTGAATCCCAGCCTTTGGCAATACCCAAAACGTTAGTAAGTTTTCTAAAATAGCATAAAATATTCCAACAAAGTTATTCTATATAATTTTAATTAATATTTTACTCCTTTTTTCTCCACTCTTTGAAAGACTTAGCGATCTTAGTATTTTCTACAAAAAACTGATTTACATTTTCTAATTGATTTATTATTTGCCGCTTTTTATTTGCTAACACTCATACTGGGCTAACCCTCTTTCTCCGCAAAGAAAACCGATAACGAATGTCATCGGTTTTTTTAATTATAAATAATTCTCTAAGAATCTGTAACCAAACAGTTGCAAATAAAAATAAATACCTGTCCCCCTACCCTATATCACCAAAACCATACAAAAGGGCGTACATCTAAACACAGAAAGAAAAAATAATCTTAACAAAGAATTAGTCAATGTGAATCTTTTAAGCAAGACACTCTTTATACTAAACAAAAAAAACACCTCTATAAGGTGTTTTTTATTCTGCTAACGATTGATTAAAGAATACACAGCTGTATCAATAAACCTACCATTGAAATATTCGTTCTCTGTGAAATGAGCCTCTTTAACAAACCCGCACTTCTCAAGCACACGCATAGAGGCAACATTCTCTACCTGAATAATAGCCTCTAAAGAGTGAAATCCCAATTGCTTGAAACCATATTCGATCAAGCAACGAACTGCTTCTGGGACATATCCTTTACCCTGATATGAAGGGTGTAACATATAGCCAACCTCTGTTCGATAATGATTGAGCTTCATTCGATAAAAACCGATTGTTCCTATCATTTTTGAACTGCCTTTTTCAGTTATTGCCCAATTAATACACTCTTTATCTTCCATGCGCTTTGCTAAGGACTCAATATAAGTCACTGCCTGGTCTTGTTGCTGCGCTAAGGCAACAGGTATGTATTTCATCACATCTGCATTGGAACGCATTTCAAACATTTCTACAGCATCGTTTAGATCAACACAACGCAACGTCAAACGCTCTGTTTCCAAAATAGGAAAGGGAACAATATTTATATCTAACATCTTTTATCTTCTTTTAAGTATCAAAGTAAAAATAAGAATTATTAGGCTTGATAAAGGATAAAATCAATTTCAATTGCACAATTCCTACCGCTATGGAGAAAACGCATGAAGAAGATGAAAATTTACCCCTTAATACACAATTACTTACAACAATCAGTAATTAGCACAACCAATGCCCTCATTACCTAAACTTGCTCTCTGGAAAGCACCTTATCTTTGTAAAGAACCGTTACAAAAGGGCAACTCCTTTTTTTAGCAAAAGTATTAAACACTAAAATTATTGACCATGAAAAAGATTGTTTCGGCATTAGCTATAGCTGTACTATTTAGCTTTAGTTTATCAGCTCAAGATGTAAAGTCTAACACCAAAGAACAAAAGCAAATCTGTACACATGTGTGCACCCAAGATTGCAATCAAGATTGTGAACACATCAAAAATCACTACAATAGACATCTCAATTGTGACCAGAACTGCAAAGCAACACACGATTGTGCAGCATTCTCAAGAGAATACAAACAGAATCACAAGAAACATTGCAATGAACAACAGCATAATCACAGAAGATGCAGTGATCAGAGAAACGCCTAATTTAGTTACATACGAATACAATTATTAAAGCTTTTTAGTTTTCTACTAAGGAGCTTTTTTACGCTTAAAACGTAAATCTAAAAGCATCCTACAGCTGTTTTTAGCCCATTTAAGAGCTTATCTAATATTTTACTACATTACCTCTTTATAGAAATTAGATCGTTTGTGTCAAGGCTAATTTAATCAATGGATTAGCTTTGATTATATGCGTTATAGCACAATACAGCTTGACAGATTTATTATCAGAATATCCACTCCATTTTACTGCTCCTTATACAACTTCTTAATCGGCCTTTCTCTCACTTTTCTTGGGGTATTCTTGCACCTTTCTTCGAGAAAACAGCACTTTTAGCTAAGAACCCCCCAGCAAACCCCTAACATACCCCAAGAAAGTGCAAGAAAAATAGCACTGATTTACAAAACAACACGCTGAAAAGTTGATGATAGCAGGAAAAAAAATTCGGTGAGAAGTTGTATAATAATAACACAAGACAAAATCTAACATAAGTACAGCTCATTACTCTTACCAATAGACATAAGACAAAGTGCAACTCCTCATTTTTGTAAGGGTGCCCCAATTTGACTACAGAGTCAGGATATAGCATTTAGAGCCAACAGCAAAACAACCGATTCCAATCGAAATATTAAATTATAGCAAGTAGCTAATTACGCCTACTCAACAAAGTGAGTATTCCTCGTTATAAAACAGACAGAAGTAAAGAGGTTCCCTTTTCTCCTTTAAAAAGAAAACCGATAACATTCGCTATCTTATTGAAGAAAAAAGAAGTACGAACTCCCTCCACAAATTCAACAACTAAGCTTGGCAGAATATCTTGAATCTGATTCTTACTATCTATTGGGTGTAATAAACTTTTACAATATGAAGATTTCCAATACTTGAGTATTGATAGGCGATCGCAATAATTTTTGCCCAATGCGGGGCAATGTATATGGACTTCAAGACAATCTTTTCGCCTTTGAACCTGATTTAGATTAAAAACTTCCTTTAGCAAATCTATTTATGCACTACCTTTGCCCTATGGATAAAGCACGAATACTAAAGAATTTGGATATATCTGCTCTGAATACAATGCAAGAGCAAACGTATCTTACTGCACAGAAAAATCAAAATGTCGTTTTACTTTCACCGACAGGTTCTGGAAAGACATTAGCTTTCTTATTTTCTATTTTGGATCGCTTGAATGCCAATGCAAAAGGCGTACAAGCAGTTATCTTAGTACCGACAAGAGAACTGGCATTGCAAATAGAAACTGTCTTCAAAAAAATGGGGACAGGCTTTAAGATTAATGCCTGTTATGGAGGTCATTCAACACGTGTAGAAATGAATAACTTTAGTACTCCACCTGCTGTTCTTGTCGGAACTCCTGGGAGAATTGCTTTTCACATCAAACAGAGTTCATTTGAAACAGATAGCGTAAAGAGCTATGTAATAGACGAATTTGACAAGGCTTTAGAATTGGGGTTCCAAGAGGATATGGACTTTATCATTAACTCCTTTGCCAATACGTCTTTTAGAATGCTTACTTCTGCTACAAAACTCGACAAAATCCCTGTTTTCACAGGTATACAAAAGCCTGCTGTAATTGAATTTTTAAGTACTGAAGAAGTTAAACCTGACTTGACATTCAGCAAGGTAATTGCTCCAGCAGAAGAAAAACTGGAAACTACAATTAAACTATTGGCCAAAATTGGCAGAGATACTACGCTGATTTTCTGTAATCACAGAGATGCTGTAGATCGAATTAGCGAGACCTTAACCAATAAAGGTGTTAGCAATAGCGCATTTCACGGTGGTATGACACAAGAGGATAGAGAACGCGCTATCCTAAAGTTTCGAAACAAAAGCTGTCATATTTTGATCTCTACGGACTTGGCTTCACGTGGATTAGATATTCCCGAAATTGGCCATGTCATCCACTATCAAATACCTGACAAAGAGCAGACTTTTACACATCGAAACGGGCGTACTGCGCGAATGAAAAACAAGGGAAAGGTGTATATCATCACAACCAAAGAAGAAGAAATAGACTTCATAGACCCCAATTTGCCAATCGAAGTACTGAAGGGAAATCACAAGATAGATAATCGCACAGACTTTTTGACTGTTTATATCAGTGCTGGAAAGAAAGACAAAGTAAATAAAGTGGATATCGTTGGTTTCTTTATCAAAACCGGAGGTTTACACAAAGAAGATATTGGGCTCATTGAAGTAAAAGATACACAATCGTTTGTGGCTATCAATGCCGTCAAAGTCAAAGCGATTCTGAAAAAACTCGAACAAGCAAAAATTAAGAATAAAAAAGTTAAAATTGCTATTGCCAAGAGTTAATCAAATTGAGTATTGCAAGAACAACATATAGAAATATCGCATCAACCAAATCTGTGGTAGATGCGATATCTTTTTTAATAATCTCTATAAGTATCAAACCATAAATTAGCTTGTTCATCTGTGACGATCCTTTTAGAAGCTTTGGCTAATAAAGCAACAGCCTCTCCTATATCTTCTCGTTCAATGGTTTCAATATCCTCAAGGGTGTTGAAGAATTGAATAAAGTCTTGAAATAGAATTTCAATTTGATTTTCTGTCTGTGCCTTCGCTACCTTCTTTAAAGTTTCCTTGTACTTTTTCGTAGCTGCTTTCTCATTCTTTCCCTCCCACCCCTTAAAAGGCAGGGTATATTCGGTTAAGAACCAATTTTGCTTTTTGAGTTTACTCACATTTGAATAACTCATTTTCCTTTTGACTAGTAACTCTTTCAACTCTTTCTGTAATTGTTTACCTCCTTGTTCTTCAACAATCCATCCAATAAAGCTGGTCAATCCACTCCAAGTATGCAAAGAGGGAAAACCTTGCAAATTAGGAGCATTTCGAATGCCAATGGAATTCAAATGCTTTAGATCACTTAGCACCTCAAGGTTTATCAAATTTCCACTTAGATTTAATACTTCTACATTCGGGAACTGAAGAAGACTCTGACAATCAAAAGGTTTTCCAATGGCTGAATTTTCAATATCAATAATCTGCAGCTTTTCAAAAAGTGAATGAGTAGGCAGACAGTGAATCGCATTTACAGTTGAATCACTGTGCAAGCTATAGGTCAGCCTTTGAAGTGCGCATATCCCTGTAAAAATAAAGGCTTCTAAATCACCTGATAAACACAGTTCTCTAACCTTAGTTCCCAATTGCAAGTGAACTTTATTCCCAAAAGAGTGAATGTGCAATCGAGAAATATTGCATTCACTAGCGTCTAATACAACATCTTCATAGGGTCTCCAAGAGAACATTTCAATTCGCCTATCAATAGACCACTGGGCAAAAGAACAATCATTACCTGAATAGTAAAAAAACCTTGGCCAAGCGTAGGTGCTCTCAAATTGACTTTCTTGAAAAACAGGCCAATTAACTTTAGCTCCAGCATCTACTACGGCATCAAATTTCCCTTGGGAGATACCTTTGGTTCCTATAGAAAAACTACCTTGCCCGTCGGGGATCTTTATCTTGTGACTATCTACTCCTGTCAAAGAGATTAAAAAAGGCTTGCCATTATTCATACACTTCTTGGGTTAAAAACATTAAAGTTCAAAGATAATATTATGTCGGTCTTAATGACTCAACAATAGTAATAATTCAAAAAGGTAAACGGGTATAGAACCAACGACTTGAGCACAAAAAAAGCTCAGTAAGAATTTACTGAGCTTTATATATTATACATACTCCCAACGAGTACCGAGTACGTTTACAATTAAATCTCGATATCCCCATGGTACTAATCTCGCGGCGATAGAGGATAAACTATCTTGCTCTTTTCGGTGAGATCTTGAAGCACCAGTCATATTCGGTTTTAAGTTGACGTCAAAAATGAAGTACTTCCCTTGTTTATTAGCGCGACAATCAATGCGTATCGGCGCGTGACCATTAATAATACTTGCCGATTTCTCACACTGTTTTAAAATATCTACAACTTCCTGCGAAGATTGTAAACTTGCTTGTAAGACTTCACTATTCTCAGTAACAGCAACCACACCATTATAGGGCATCACATTGTTTATGTGATTAAAACGCCTTAAAGCAGGAAAACACCAATAAGTTTTTTGTATGCGTATTTCACCTTGTACTACATAAGTCCCTGGAGGTAATACTGTAACAGTGATTTCCTCTCCAGGTAGAAAGTCTTCTGTGTAAATAGTATCGCCAAATCGACCAGAATTAATTAGCTCCTCAGCTGTCTCTACAAACTGTTTTTGATTCTCCACAACCCTTACCCCCTCACTTCCTCTACCTCTTATTGGTTTTAGGACGTTTGGATATGTGACTATTTTCGATAACTCTTTGTGATTGTCAAGACTTATCATCTTAGATTCCAACACAGGCAAACCTTTGCTTCTTAGCAAATTATTAGTATACACTTTATTGTCAAATAGATCAACTGCTTCCGTTGATTGTCCTACTATTTTTAGCCCCTTGTCTTTATACTTCTCTATCGGATGCCCTTTATACAAAACAGTATTCAGCCAAATTATCTTGGCTCCTTTTGCGATTGCCTCATCAATCCCTTCTTCTGTATCGGGAAACACCCAATCTAAATCATTTGTATCTTTTGGATTGTCAACTGGAGTGACTACCTCTATACCTGATAACTTCAGTGAGAACGCGATATCAGCACCACTATCAGCATATCCTCCGACCTTCATAGGTTTTATAATATTGTTCTTACTCGCTACGGGATTAGCTTGATAAACTATTGCTACTTTCATGTACAAATGGGATTAGATTAAACTTTTCCGACAAATAGCAATTATTATACCTTTGCCTGTAATAAAGTTACTAATTTTAACAATGACATGCTTTATTCTTCTCAAATTAATTTTTGCGAAATACCAAAGTCATTGGTATAATTCAGAATTAATCAAAACGCATAATGCAGTATCTTTGCTCCCCTATAGCAACCACAAATAAATGACAACAATAAGCAAACAAACTTTTTCAACCTACGACAAATTTGTCATATTCATTTTATCGATCACCCAATTTACTATTATCCTGGATTTTATGGTAATGGCTCCTCTTGGGGATCTCTTGTTAAAAGACTTACACATAAGCCCTAAGGATTTTGGAATTGTCGTATCAGCCTACGCTTTTAGTGCAGGAACTTCAGGTCTATTGACTGCCGGATTTGCAGATAAATTCGACCGTAAAAAATTGCTGCTACTATTTTACTTTGGGTTTATTATCGGAACATTCTTATGTGGATTGGCCAATTCATATCTCACGTTAGTTATGGCAAGGATAATCACAGGTCTTTTTGGTGGAGTGATAGGTTCTATCTCTATGGCTATTGTCACTGATTTGTTCTCATTACAACAAAGAGGAAGAGTAATGGGGTTTGTACAAATGGGATTTGGAGCAAGTCAAGTATTGGGGATCCCCATTGGTCTTTACATAGCCAATAAGTTCACTTGGGAAGCACCTTTCTTTATGATAGTGGCTTTATCCTTGTGTATTGCCATCGCCATTGTTGTAAAGCTCAAACCCGTTAATGCCCATTTACTTGAGAAAACAGACAAAAAACCCTTGTTACACCTTTGGCACACTATTAAAAACAAAGAATACCGCATTGGTTTTTTAGCTACTGTGTTTTTGTCAGTAGGTGGATTTATGATGATGCCCTTTGGAACAATCTTCGCAGTAAATAACTTAGGGGTTCACCCTGATCAACTCCCCTTCTTATTTATGGTTTCGGGAACTTGCTCTTTGGTTATCATGCCATTTATAGGCCGATTAAGTGATGCAATGAGCAAATATAAACTATTCGTAATCGCAACTTTGTGGATGCTCTCAATCAGTATCATCTACACTAACTTATTTGCCATTCCTTTGTGGTTAGTAATGATATTAAACGTCTTGCTAATGATAGGAATTATGAGTAGAATGGTACCATCACAGGCTTTGACAAGCGCGGTACCTATGCCAAAAGACAGAGGAGCTTTTATGAGTATCAACTCGTCTATACAACAAATATCAGGAGGTATTGCTGCTGCAGTAGCTGGGTTTATTGTCTATCAAGACACGGAGACCTCGCCTTTGATGAATTACAATATCGTCGGTTACGTTGTGGCAGGTATTGGAATCTTGGGAATTATCCTAATGGGTAGAGTCAATAAAATGATTGCTAAAAGACAATTGTAACGATAAAAGAGGTTTGTACACGCGATGTTACAAACCTCTGTTTTTATTATTCGCTTAGACTCAATGTTCTAAGCATCCATATTGTACATGAGAAATGCCCTGTATCTCCAAGGGGTTTGTCCAAAGATACAAAACCAAGCTTCTCGTATGCAGACACTGCAGCACTAAGTTCAGGCATCGTTTCTAAGTATATCTTTTCATAGCCGAAATCCGATGCTTTCTCAATACATTGTAGCATGAGTTTCTTGCCCACTCCTTGCCCTCTGCAAGAGGACTTAACATACATCTTTACAAGCTCGACCGTATCTGAAGGCAATCCTTGAGTGGGATATAAACCTACCCCACCCACAAGCTCTCCATTGAGCTCTGCTACATAATACACTTGCTTATCTCCTTGAAAACTCTGATAAAGTCTATCTGTACTTTCATCAAAATAAGCTGTTCCAGGGATGTTCAATCCAAAATCTTCTAAACTATCGCGAAGGATCTTAGCCATCTGCTCATTGTCTGAACAAGTAATTTCTCTAATCTTTAATTCCATATATTGTTTTTAGGTTCGTCTAATTTCAAATATAAAATAAAAAAAGTGAATCAAAGTACGATGAACAGTGGCGTTCGTATAATTGTATTCTACATTCACTACACTTTTGTCAACCCAGTATAAGCTAACTTACTCACAGACAAAAGTTAACTCATCGAGCATAATCCGTCTGCTGTAAACTATCTTTTTTAAACTTTGAGCAATAGTAGAAAGCATAAGAGCCAAATGAAATAAATCATTTGGCTCTTAAAGGTTATTAATAATAGTTAAAGTATGTTTCTTGTTTTAAAAATTAAAGCGCAAACCAGCTTTCATATTGAAATTGAATGGTTTCTCTTTATAGATTGTACCAACATCACTACTGTTTTCAAAGTGATACTGAACACCTGGTTCCACATAGATACCTACAAGCTTAGATAATTTGTACTCCATCCCTATAGCTGTATTAGCAGATACCTGTAGTGTTTTGATATTTACATTACCTGTTACGCGATCACTCACTACATTATTGACAATATAACTGGTCTCTGTCTTTCCTGATACAGACTTTTCAAAAAGTGTACCAACTGTAGCATAAGTTGAGAAATCACCTACTTTAAATAAATTGTAATTAACTTGTAAGGGAATACCGATAAAATGTATGGTTTGTTCACTCACCATACGGTTTGACCCCGCACCCGCTTTTAACTCAGAAGACAAACGTGTATAAGTCACTCCTGTTGCTAAACTCCATTTATCTGTCAACTGGTATCCTATCGAAACTCCTGCTGTAATAGGAGCTTTGTGCTTTACATCTGTTGCGATACTTTTATTGCGATTCGCTTTATAAATATCCGAAAAGGGATTACTCCCCGGGGTAATATAATCTAAGACATTCGCATCAAAGGTCAACATATTTCCATTCATCTTCGCATATCCGCTAATTGATTGACTTGCATTAGAGAAAGTTCCATTAGTTTCAACTGCTCCAGTCCACCCTCTTTTATTTAGTTTGTTTTTAGACGTAGTCGCCATTTTTTCTTCATCTTCCCAATATTGTTTCTCCTGATCAATTAACTCCTCTAAAGTCTCTGATACAATTTTACTTGAAAAAGGTAGAGTAGTTTCATGTAGAGAGTTAGCCATATCCCCCTGGCTTTCTAACTGTTCTAATTCAACAAGATCACTTAAGTAATCTTTGCTAAAAAAAGGATACTCCTCTGCTCTACCCTTTACACCATTATTTTGTTTCTTTGTTTTTGAATCCTTTGTTTGTTCAGCTATAGAAACATCGCTTTGATTGTCTTTACCAGCTTCAATCTTCTCTAAATGCTTAAAATTCAAAAGACTTGAAAAGTACTTCTGATTCTCAACCACAATAGGTCTAACTACCAAAAATACTATAATAGCTGCGGCTGCAACAGATAAGTCAACACCAAACATAGGTAGCTTCCCTCTGTACCAAGCCTTCTTAGTCTGTTTCTCAATGGGAAATACAATCGCTTTTTTCACCTTTGGAGATTCAAATAGCTTGTGCTCTATTTCTTCCCATAATCCTTGTGGAGCCTGTTGTCCAAAACCATCCATCTTATCGCGTAGCTGCTCTTTCCAATCTTTACTCATAATGCCACTTTTAGTTTTTTAAACTCTCTTATTCTCTGGCTCAACATACTCTTTGCTCTGTGAAATTGTGAAGCAGATGAGTTCTCCGCAATTCCCAGTAAATGTCCAATCTCTTTATGACTCTTTTGCTCAAATACATAAAGGTTAAACACGGTTCTATACCCTTCTGGTAACTCTCTAATCATCGCAAATATTTCTTCTTGACTTAAGCCATCAAACTCAGGCTCATCTTCATCAGCTATATCGACAATATTATCTTGATTATAGATTACCTGGTGTTTCTTTTCTTTTCTTATAAATTTCAATGCCTCATTGACTACTATACGAGTAGACCAAGCCTGTAAAGCTCCCTTTCCTCTATAGTCAAATGATCCGATAGCGTGATACATTTTAACAAAGCTCTCCTGTAATACATCTTCTACGTCATCTTGTTTGTCAAGATAACGCATACAGGCATAGGTCAAGCTGTTGGAGTAAAAGTCATAAAACTCTTTCCAAGCACTTTGCTCTTTCTTACCTAATCGATCAACCAAAAGTCTCTCTTGATCCTCTGTTAACATCTATCCTTTTTAATGTCTTGTTTTGTAAAGAAAAAAGGAACTATCTCTTTATATCTATAGTTACTTTCGACGGGCATCTATATGATACACAATAGTTTTTGACAAAGCTAATACTTTATTATCTACAACAATATTTTTGACTTCTAACTCAAACTTTAACTTGTGTCCTAAATCTACGTATAGCCCTTTTTCCTTTGGTTCAAACAACAATCTTAATTTCTTTTCTCGACCATCTACTATTTTTTGATTAACTTCTATATCTTTTGATCTTAGCATAACTTCAATACCTGTTTGGTTCTCTGTTAACCATTTATCAAACTCCATGCTAAAACTCGTATAACCACTGAGCCCAACTAATTCTTCATTGGATTCTATAATCGGGGACAACGGAAATGCATCAAAGAATATACTATTTCCATTAATTTCAAAATTCACTTCTTCATTTTGAAAAGTATTAAGTAAACTAACGTATTGACCATTAATACTTTCTATTGAAACTCGGTCCATAATGGTCAAATCACTTGTATCTGATGTACTGCATCCTAATGCACTAAATAACAGCACACTTAATAACCCAATTGTTAGTTTACTTATTAATACTTTTCTTAACACCATAGTTAACGAACTATTATTACAAACTACTTTCCTTTTCAGCTTGTACTATATAAATCCATGATGTTGAAAATCTTGCATCACAATTCAAACTTTTTTTTTAAAAAAAAATAACACAAACATAAATACAATTGTAAATCAAATAGTTAGCAAATAAAATATTTTTATAAATCATATACTTTTTTATATTTAATCACTTTACTTCTCCTTGATTAGCATACTAAATCCTATTGCAATAAGTTGTACAATAGTCAAAACCAGCAGAACGATACCAAAAGCATGTGAGTAATCACTTTTGTGAGCTACTATAAAAAAGACACTACCTATGGCCGCTACTCCAAAGGCTGAACCTATTTGAAGAGCACTATTAATCAACCCAGAAGCTAAACCTGCAAAGGCTGAAGGCACACCTTTCAAACTTAATCTTACAACTGAAGCTAAAGTTAGCCCCATTCCACATCCTATAATCAAAAGAGAAATACGCAGTAAAACAGAAGAAAAGCAATAGAGATTAAACAACATCAAAGCAAATCCCAATGCATAAGTACATAGACCAATTATAAGCGCCTTGCTCTTAAAATAAGTATTGAGGTGACTTGAAACTAAGGATGAACATAAAAAGCCTATACCAAAGGGAATTATGGCTTTACCTGCTTCTATTGTGCCCCACCCTAATTCTTCTTGTAAGTAAATACCAAATGCTAAGTAGAAAACTCCACTACAATAATATAAGAAACAGACTATGATACCATATTTCAAATTGCTGTACTTAAAAACTGACAAGTCTATTAAAACACTCCTCTCTTGCTGTTTGCGCTTTCTTTGGAGCTTAACAAATAGAACAAGTAGCATAATAGACAAAATAAAATACATTGCAGTAGTAAGGGTAAAACCAGTATTGGACAAGGTTACTAAGGGATATATACCTATAATTAATCCAACAACTAAAACAATAGAACCAAGTGAATCAATAGAGCTAACTCCTTGATTTATTTCTGATTTTGGAAGAGTAAATAGTCCTGCCATAAAAGCTAATAAACCAATTGGAAGATTAATAAGAAAGATAATCCTCCATCCCAAGTTAAATAGATTCCACTGTATCAACACGGCTCCTAAATACTGACCAAATGCAGCAGCAAGACCAAATGTAAAACTGTACAATGCCATTACTTTTGTCTTTTGTTTGTCCTGGAAAATCACGTGAAGAATTGCCAAAACTTGAGGAATCATAATAGCTCCAAAAACTCCTTGCAATATCCTTCCTATAATCATCATAGTAGTACTAATTGCTAAGCCACATACCACAGAAGACAGTATAAAACCCAGTAAACCAAATAAGAACACTCGCTTTTTGCCAAATATATCACCTATCCTTGCTCCTGATATCTGAAAAACGGCATAAGCACACGTATAAAAAGAGATAATCATTTGCAGTTGACTATTGTTTGCTTCTAATGATTTTCCAATAGCTGGTAGGGCCAAGTTAACAATATAAAAGTCTAAAGGCGATAAAATAGTTGCCATTAACAAGATAAATAGAGCAAACCATTTGTTGCTAAAAATTTTACGTAACGTCATTTCATTATTTTTTAATCTTGTAAATTTCCCTATTCTACTTAGTAGCATTACAACGTTAAAAGACATTTAAATAACCCTAACGGTTATTTATAAATTACTTAACCGATTTAAAGCAACAGAAAGCTAAAGCAATATATAGCTGTACATTCTACTTTTAATTAAGGGACTATTAACAGGCTGTTTTCTTGTATTGCAGAAAATTTATGTAACTTTTGACTTTAAAAACCACAATACTATGAATGTTATACTAAGCGAAATAAAGAATCACATTGGCATTATAACCCTAAACTCAGAGCGTACCTTAAATTCCCTATCCTTAGAAATGGTAGAAGGTATCTTAGCACTACTCGACAAGTGGAAACAGGACGACTCAATCAAAAGTGTATTTTTACAAGGTAGCGGTGAGAAGGCTTTCTGTGCTGGAGGAGATATCCGCCAGATGAGAGAAGCTATTATTGAACAACAAAAGATAGATCCTACTCAAGTACCACAAAAATGCGCAGACTTTTTTGAGAAAGAGTACTTGCTGGATTATACTATTCACACTTATGCAAAACCAATTATAGTTTGGGGAGATGGTATTGTAATGGGAGGTGGATTAGGTTTACTGGCTGGAGCTTCACATAGAATTGTGACAGAGAGAAGTAAACTGGCTATGCCTGAGATAACCATCGGTCTATACCCTGATGTGGGGGCATCTTATTTCTTAAATCAAATGCCTTCTGCCTATGGACTTTACCTTGGAATGACGGGAACGCGATTTGACGGGGCAGATGCTTTATTCTTAAACCTTGCTGATTACCATATAGATGCTGCCCACAAGCAGGCTCTATTGCAAGATTTGACTCAACTTTCTTGGAGTAACACACCTGCTGAGGATATTGATCTGCTTTTGCAAAAGCATTCGTCTAAAGACATCCCTACTTCTCAAGCTCAAGAAAATGAATCTATCATTCGAGAATTTGAATCAGTCAAAGATACTTTAGCTTTCAGTGATCTTATCCAAAAACACGCCTGTGACAATACGTGGGTAAATGCTGGATACCAAATATTCAAATCAGGCTCACCAAGCTCTGCTTTTGTCATTTTTAAACAAATAAAAGACAACAATGGTAAGTCCTTAGAACAAGCATTTAAATCAGAGTTAAATCTATCTTGCCAATGCAGTATACATCCCGACTTTCCAGAAGGAGTCCGCGCTTTATTGATAGATAAAGACCTTTCTCCAAAATGGCAGCCGAGTTCATTAGATAAAGTTTCTCCTGAATGGGTAGAGAGTTATTTTACCCCTTTATGGTTAGAAAACGAACACCCTTTTAAGGATTTAGGAAAATAATCCAATTAAAATCCCCTTTTACAGTATGTAGTATACATATTGCAAAAGGGGATTTATATATTTTGTGCTTGTTTGAGCTACTTATTTAATATTCAAGTGTTTTAGAATTTGTGGTAGTTGTTCTTTATAAGTATCAATATTCCACTCCTGACCAAGCATGGTAGACATATATTCCTCTATGGTCTGTGTAATACCCATTTGCTTTCTCAATTCATTAATTTTACCAATATCCTCTATAGGCCACAATAAGATTTCTCCCTTTTCTATACTGACAACTTGCGTTCCATAGATTTGTTTTCGACCTTCATACATAGCTATTCTATCAGCCATTGTCGCATAATCTTTGGCATCTACCTTACCCTTTTTTAAAGCGTCAGCAATCATTGTTTGATACTTTTGTTGTACAGTTAAATCGGCGTGTTGAATCACAAGAAAAAGTGTTTTATTCGCTTTATATCCGATCTGATCTGCACCAAGCCATCCGTGCTTTACCAAAATAGCCTCCACTTCTTGTAAATTTGCTTGATCAATCTTTTTCATTTCATCACTTACGGCTTTGAGCTCATTGCTGTAATTACCGTGAATACTTTGGGTTTGATTATATTGCTTACGAATAGATTGATCGCGGTCAAAGATTGTTTCCAATTGACTAATTATACTCGCGTAAGGACTGTTCTTCTTGATATCTTGTTCTTTTAAATTTTGGACAAATAATTTCCACTCGTCAAGTTGATGCAAACTTTCGAAATCTGGAATAAATTCAATAAACTCAATTAGCTTAGCATCTACTGCCTTAGCACTTGTATAGGCATTGAGGTAAAGCATCGCTTTTTCTTTATCACCTAACTTAGCATAGACCCGTGCGATCTCAAAATTGTAATCTTTTGACTTTGTACGCACCAATAAGTCTTGAAATAAAGGCAAAGCTTCTTGATATCTCTCTTGATTGAATAAGTCACCCGCTTTAGCCTTTACAGTCATAATAGACTCTTGAGCATACAAGCTCATCATAGAGAAAAAACACAAAGCTGTAAGTCGTTTTTTTGTATTTAATAACATAAGGAGAATTTTACAATTATAAGGTTCTACTTAATTAACCTCTGCCAATTTATATACCATAGTTTCCATCATGGCATCTATATCAACTTCAATTAATGCGTCTAATGAATGATAATTAGTACTTAAATTACTGAACTCTTTAGTGGAATCAGTCAGTATATACTGACCTAATTGTGTAGATAAATAAATCATCACAATATGAAATAATTTAATCATAGTCCGTGTTTATTAAAAATAGTTAGGTGAATACTTACATCTTATAACTATTTGGCATACACTTTAGTATAAATCAAATCACAAACCACTACTTTTTTAACAAACAATTAAGTTATATACTATCAAAAGCATTCAATACTGCAATAAATTGGTTTACAGCTTCTTGTGTTGTAGCCCAAGAAGTAATCAATCGAACAACTGCTAATTCCTCATCAACTTCTTGCCAAATGTAAAAATCAAAATCGCGTTGTAAGACACTGATTAACTTCTTGGGAAGAATTGGAAAAAGCTGATTCGTTGTCGAATCACCTGCGAAAGAATATCCTTTGTTGCCAATGGCCTCTTTTAAGCGGTATGCCATCGAGTTAGCATGCGCAGCAAGTGTAAAGTATAGCGAATCTGTAAACAGTTCCATAAACTGTATTCCAATTAACCTACCTTTGGCTAATAGCGCTCCTTTTTGTTTTAAGTTGTAATCGAAATATTCAGCCAGAGTAGCATTGCTAAAAACGACTGCCTCTCCTAAGAGTGCTCCATTTTTAGTAGCTCCAATATAAAATACATCAACCAAGCTTGCCACATCTGCCAAAGTTAAATCGTTATTCTCTGCTGTTAAAGCATGTCCTAAACGCGCACCATCCATGAACAAATAGATACCATGGTGACGACAACACACAGATAGTTCTTCGAGTTCAGATTTGGTATAAATAGAACCAGTCTCAGTCGAATTTGATATGTAAACTACTTTGGGCTCAACCACATGGGGTCTAAGTGAAAACTGCTTTAGAGTCTGCTCTATAGCAGCGGCAGTCAGTTTACCTGTATTCGTTTGAACAGGGACAACTTTGTGTCCAGTTGCTTCAATTGCACCTGTTTCGTTTGCATAAATATGTCCTGTTTGTGCGCTAATCACTGCTTGATGATTCAGCAAAACACTCGAGATAACAAGTAAATTAGTCTGTGTACCTCCCGAGAGAAAGTATATCTCTGCTTGGGGTAAATTCGTTTGTTCTCTTAATAACTTCTTTGCTTGAAGTGTGAAACTATCCTCTCCATACCCATGTTCCTGCGTTAAATTAGTTTGTACCAATCGCTCGAGAATCTTTGGATGACATCCCTCCGCATAATCATTTTTAAAACTGTACATAGCTGTTAAATATTTTACCGGCTATAAGCCTATAGATACAGCTAATATAAGGCCTATTTAATCAAACAAGTCACAATATTATATAAAAAAAAGTAAGGCCATACTACCTTACTTTTCGAACTAATATATCTTAATCTTACTTCTTATCCAGAACAGCAGGAGTGAGTAAAATTGTTTTATCATCTAATTTACCGTGAACGAGATAGTTTTCATTCACCTTTCTAATCACACTCACTTTTAATTTTTCATAATCGCCTTGTTTACCTTTTACCCAAACGTACTTTTGGTTATCTTGCTCAACAATAGCTTGTATAGGAACTTCAACGACCTCTTTGTACACAAGGGTAATAATCCCTTCGACTTTTTCTTCCTTAAGGTAAAAGCCTTCTAACGAGGTAGGAATAGGTATAGAAATACTTTCTGTATCTTCACTTTCCTCAACTTCTAACTTACTTGCTAAATCAGCGTCTTTTACTTGATAAGTTGATCCACCATACTTAATCGATAATTGCTTGCTAATATAACTTGTTTTGGTAGGCTTAAAACTCTCCATATCATCACGGTTGAGCTTAGCAGTAAGTGTATACGGCAAAATATAGGTCAAGATATGCCCTTTAGCTACCTCTCCTCCTAAAGCTACAGATATCATATCAACTACTCCGTCATAAGGAGCATAGACATTCTCAAGTAATGCCTCATTTTGCAACTCGACAGAATCCAATGCTTGTTTGGCAAGTGTGATAGCCTGAGTCAAAATATCTCTTCTGGAATTAAAATTAACTCGCTGTGCATCATCGACAAAGTCACCTTTCTCAACTCTTTCATTGACAAGTTTGAGTTCTTCTTCTAACTCGTCTATTCGACTTGTAGCTTTCTCTAATCGACTTGTAGAGGATTCTCTTTCAATCTCAAATAGCAATTGCCCTTTCTTTACAAACTGTTTATTCTTGACAAGTACTTTAATTATGGACCCTCTAAACTTAGATTGTATAGTTGTTTTAGCCCCTACAGTAATATCAGCTTCAAAAGAATTTGAAAAGGTCTTATCTGCTGTATGTAAAACAGCCGTTTCTTCAGCAATAGCAGTTGTGTCTGTCTCGCCAACATGCTTGGTTTTATGACCATAAATACCAACTCCTATAAGAAAAATGACAGTAATTATTGTCATTATGTATTGCTGTTTCTTCATGTTTATCTTATAAATCAAATCTTTATCTAAAAGAGTACAAATATAATGAAGTGTTTTTTATTTTTAATAAAAACAATTTGGCTCAGGCATTTGTCCATAAAAAAACCAGGGTTTCCCCTGGTCTTTTCCCCAATCAAAAAAATCCAAAAATAACTTATTAATGGCCTCCCATCGCACGGTATAATTCTACCAAAGAAACTAAATAGTTACGCTTTAATTCAGCGTAATTTAAGTTTGCTTGTAATGCTAAGGATTGAGCATTAATAACTTCTAAATAAGAAGCTTTGTCAATTTCGAACATATATTTAGTATTTGTTAGAGAAGTGTTTAATACTTCTACACGCTTATTCATAAGCGCTTCTTTATTCTCTAACTTATCTATTTTAACCAATGTGTTTTGCACATCTGTATAACCTGTGATTACAGCATTTTTGAATGCAATAGCTGCCTTTTCTCTTTCCACTACTGCTACTTGATAAGCAGTTCTCAATTTCTTTTGATTGAAAAGCGGTTGAACTAAACCACCTGCTACCATACCAAACAAAGAAGCAGGAGTTTTGAACCAATCCGATGCTTCAAAACTATTTAATCCACCTTGAGCAGTAATCGTAAGGCTTGGATACATCTGACCTTGAGCAGCTCCAACTTTCGCATTCATCGCTTTAAGTTGATATTCGGCAATTTGAATATCTGGACGATTACTTAAAAAATCCACAGGTACTCCTTTGTTGAGATCAGTCGCAAAGTTCAGATCCTTTAAAGTTTTGGTTCTTGCAATCGCCTGTGGATAGTTATTCAAAAGTAAATTCAATCCATTTTCTTGTAGTGCTATTTCTTGCTCGATTGACGGAATTAATTCCTTCGATTCAATCCATTGCGCTTCTGCTTGTTGTACGGCAAGAATTGTTTCATTACCTACTTCAAACATTTTCTTTGTCAAAAGGTAAGTACTCTCTCGCAATCCAACTCCTTCTTGTGCAATCTTTAGCTGCTCATCTAACATCAAAAGGTTAATGTAAGCTGTAGTGACTTCAGATACTAAGTTATTCTCGATTGCTCGCTTTACCTCCTCTGTTTGCAATAGAGAAGCTAATGCCGCCTCTTTCTCTCTGCGTATTTTTCCCCAAACATCAAGTTCCCATGACAAATTCAAACTGGCATTAAAGTCATCATTTACACGATCAGCTCCACTTGCTGCAAGCTGACTATTCTTTGAAGATTCCATTCTACTGGCTGCTACATTAGCCGTTAATTCTGGTAACAAAGCTAACTTCGATTGTGTGTACAACAACCTTGTTTGCTCAATATTCTTAATAGCAATCTGCAAATCTGCATTTCTCTCTAAAGCAGTTTGAATCAAGAAGTCTAATTCTTCATTTTGAAAATACTCCTGCCAAGAGACTTTTGCTAACTTATTTGCAATCGTATCGGTATTTTGAGCAGTTTCTTTTGAAAACTGCTCTGGAACTTCAACTGTTGGTCTTTCATAGTTCTTACCTACTTTACATGCTGTAAGTAAACTCGAACCAATCAATATATATACAATTTTTTTCATTTGAATATCGTTTTTATACTTGCCTATCACGGCTTATGCTTCTTGATCTTCAACAAATCTTGGACCTGATATCTTTTCCTGTAAGTACTGGAAGAGAACGTATAATACTGGAATAATAAAAATACCCAATACCACACCTAAAACCATTCCTCCTGCTGTACCCACACTGATAGAGTGGTTACCTTCTGCTGATGGTCCTTGAACAAACATTAAGGGTACTAAACCTGCAACAAAGGCAAATGAAGTCATTAAGATTGGTCTTAGACGCAAACGAGCTGCTTCTATAGCTGAATCAACAATTGAGTATCCTAATCCGCGACGTTGTACAGCAAATTCTACAATTAGAATCGCGTTCTTGGCCAGAAGTCCGATTAACATGATAAGTCCTACCTGTACATAAATATTATTGGAAATTCCGACAAAGCCAATTGCTAAGAATACTCCAATTATACCAACTGGCAAGGATAACAACACTGCTAATGGTAGAATATAACTCTCATACTGAGCCGCAAGAATGAAATACACAAATAAGATTGACAAAGCGAATATAAATACCATTTGTCCTCCAGATTCTTTTTCTTCTTTACTCAATCCCTTCCATTCAATACCATAACCTGCTGGTAATTTCTCTGCCGCTACTTGCTCTACTTTTGCCATTGCTTGTCCTGTACTAATACCAGGAGCTACAATACCATTGACACTAATCGCATTGAATAGATTATGTCGGCTAATAGCTTGTGGTCCATACGTTTTTTCCAACTTAGCAAACGAACTTAACGGGATCATCTTACCGTCTTTTCCGTGTAAAAACAATGTTTTAAATGATTGCTCATCTGCTCTAAACATCGCATCTCCTTGCATAAATACCTTAAACTGTTTTCCAAAACGGTTAAAGTCATTTACTTGAGCACTACCATAGAACAATTGTATTGTATTGAGTAAATCTCCTACTTCTACACCATACATCTTTGCCTTAATAGGATCAACTTGAATAGTGTACTGAGGGAAGTCTGCTTTAAACATCGTGAAGGCAGCTGCGACCTCTTCTGTTGCACTTAAATCTGCATTAAACTGATTCACAACTTCCGCAAATTCTGGAATGCTTCCTCCTCGTCTATCTTGAACTACAAGTTCTAATCCATCGAAATCACCAAATCCAGGTACTGTCGGAATAGCAAAAACAAAGAAATCTCCTTCCTTAATAGTCGTTAAACTACCGTTGATAATTTCAAGAAGTTTATTGATATCTTGTTCTTCACCGCGCTGTGTACGCTCTTTAAACTTAATGAATCCCATTGCATAAGCTGGACTGGCAGCATTCCCCAAGATATTAAATCCAGAAATACTCGTCACTGTTTCAATAGCAGGGTTCTGACGTATAACTTCTACTCCTTCTTCTAAGGTCTTCTTCGTTCTATCAATACTTGAACCTGGAGGAAGAGATAATGCAAACATGGCAAAACCTTGGTCCTCATTTGGAATAAATCCCTTTGGTGTAGTATTCATTAAAAATACAGTCAGTACGATTGAACCCATTAGAATACCTATACTAACAACCTTATTTCTGATAAAGAACGATACTCCATTGATATACTTATTAGTCATCGCTGTAAACCCAGCGTTAAAAGAACGGAAGAAACGCGTCTTGAATCCTTGTTTGTTTTGCTCTGGAGCATGTTCCAAATTGTGGTGTTGATTCTTTAACAATAACGCACACAAGGCTGGACTCAAAGTCAAGGCATTAACAGCAGAGATCAAAATAGCTATCGCCAAGGTGAATGCAAACTGCTGGTAGAATAACCCCACTGCACCTTCCATGAAACCTACAGGGAAGAATACCGCAGACATTACAAGCGTAATTGAAATAATAGCTCCTGTAATTTCACTCATTGCCTTTGTCGTAGCCGCTTTGGCATCAAGCCCTTCGTGCTCCATTGTACTGTGGACGGCTTCCACCACTACAATGGCATCATCCACAACAATACCTATGGCCAGTACCAGAGCAAACAGTGTCAACATATTAATCGAGAAACCAAGAAGGTTTAAGAAAAAGAATGTTCCTATCAGGGATACTGGTACCGCAATTGCCGGAATAAGTGTAGAACGAAAATCTTGTAAGAAAATATATACGATAATAAACACCAAGATAAAAGCCTCAATTAAAGTAGTCTTAACTTGATTAATAGATTCATCTAATTGTGTTTTATTGGCAAAAGTTACATTATATCGCAATCCTTTTGGCAATTGTGGTGTTAACTCATCTAACACTTTATATACTTCCTCTTGAATTTGGTTCGCGTTTGATCCTTTAGTTTGAAATACCGCTAAAGTTGTTGCAGGTAATCCATTAATTGCCGTTTCCTCATCGTATGAAATAGAACCAAACTCAATACGTGCAATATCTTTTAGATAAAGTACATTTCCACTTTCATCTGCTTGAATAACAATCTTTTCAAATTGCTCTGGTGTATTGTATTTCCCTGGATAGGTTAACGTATATTGAACAGAACCTCCTGCATTTTGTCCAAGGTTACCAGCGGCAACCTCCTTACTTTGACTTGCAATAGCAGCTGCTACATTATCAGGTGTCAAACCTCTATTAGCCATTTTATGTGGATCAAGCCACACGCGCATAGCATATTCTTTTTCCCCAAAAGTCTGAACGTTACCAACCCCTTTAATACGCTTTAAAGCACGTACAAGGTTAATACGTGCATAGTTCTGCACGAATGTTTCATCATATAGTTCCGCATCTTCACTAATAAGATCCACAACCATAATCATTCCTCTTTGTTCCTTTTGAGTAATTACCCCAGCTTTTACAACTTCCTCCGGTAAAATACCCATTACTTGAGCAACGCGGTTTTGCACGTTTACTGCTGCCTGGTCAGGGTCTGTTTCTAAAGTAAAGTAAACATTAATCGCTGCAGTACCATCGTTACTGGCTGTCGACTCGATATGAGTCATATTCTCTACCCCGTTAATTACCTCCTCTAATGGAGTAATTACCGATTTTAAAACTGTTTCAGAGTTACCTCCTGGGTAATTTGCCATTACCGTTACACTTGGTGGTGCAATATCCGGGAACTGTGCAATAGGTAACTGCATTAATCCAACCCCTCCAAGAATTACCAGGATAACAGAGATTACAGTTGCTAAAACAGGTCTATGTATTATCTTTTTAAGCATAATCTTCTTAATTCTAATTTATAATTCTATTGACAGTATTAATTAGACGCAGTTTGTTGTTGCTCTAATACTTTTACTGCCGCACCATCTTGTAATTTATCTACTGCCGTTGCAGCAATTACTTCTCCTGCTTCTACACCACTCTCAACAAAGTACGTATGTAAATCTCTACCTAGAATTTTTAATTGTCGTTGCTCTACTGTATTCTCTTTTGTTAGTACAAACACAAACACTTTTTCTTGCAAATCAATAGTCGCTGAAATAGGCACTTGAATTGCATCTTTATGAACTACATTCAAGTAAACAATTCCCGTTGCCCCATTGCGTAGTACACGGTCTGGATTTGGAAACGTAGCGCGAACAGTCAAAGCATTTGTTACTTTGTCAAACTCCCCATTGATTACATCTACTTTACCATTTTGACCATATTTATCCCCATTGGATAATTCTAATTCAACTGGAATCTTCAATACATTCTCCGCACTTCCATTCTCTTTAATCAGATCATAGTAATCAGCCTCACCAATTGAAAAGTAAGCATACATTTGAGAGATATCTGAAAGTGTAGTTAGCGGCAATGGCTCTCCTGCTGCTACAAGGTTCCCTACACGCTTATTGATTCTTCCAAGAAAACCATCTACAGGAGCCTTTACTGTCGTATAACTTAAATTTAATCTTGCCTCGTTAACAGCTGCTTGTGCCTGACTTACAACTGCTTTTGCATTATCTAAAGCTGCATCAGCCGATTGAAGTTGTATAGGTGATACAAATGAATTCTCAAGTAATGAAGCTACTTTATTGCGCTCTAACTCCGCCGTAACTAAAGCTGCTTTTGCCGCTTTCAATGTAGCTTCTGTATTTTGTAGTTGAATGCGATATGGCTCTGAATCTATCAAGATTAAAGCTTGTCCTTTTTTGACAAATGATCCTTCTTCAACTAATATTTTCTCTATATATCCAGCTGCTTGAGCTCTAACCTCAACATTAACTTTACCTTCCAATGCTGCTGTGTACTTTTGAACAACAGTAGCATCCTGTTTTTTAATCAATGTCGTCTTAACCTCAGGTGTCATATCAAATCCACCTGCATCAGCTTGTTTATTACAACTTACAGTTAATAATGTTGTCCCAAGTAACAATCCTCCAATAATCAAAAACTTTACGGTTCTATAAATTTTTCTCATTATTTATCTTTTTTACAAGTACAAAAGTCTACAATAACTATGCAGTTTTTTGAGATATTAATTTGAAACGTAAAAATTAACGACTGAAACGTAAAATGAAGTCGCTAATCTGAATTTTATTGGGAATTCTATTGGGTAAATAAATTACTAAGAATGAAAGCTATAGAGCCGATGAAGTTATGAACTAAACAATCTACCAAGTCTGTATTTTACAAAAAGAGAAGAGCTATCACTCATTGAATTTATCAAACCTGAAATCGTATTCAATCCGCTAACCCCCAATCGCTGAAATATCACCAATTACAGCGACTACTTTAATACTTTAACTATCTTATCTTTGCAATAACAAAGTTCACAAAGAAAAAAATTATGAAAAGAATTGGTCTGAGCATACTATTGCTGTTTTTCGTACAAATAAGCAGTTGGGCTCAAGAAGAAAATCTACAGGTAGAGGTAATCCAGAAGGGAAAAGTAATTCCAATGGACAATGGTATCATCAACCTAAAAAGTGATGCATTTGCATTTGAAATTACTTCTAATAACATTGAGGGATTCTTAATAGGTGCTACTTATGATAGAGGTTTATACCGCTCTGCTATAGGAGAAGCAGACTTAGAAGTGCCTTGGTTTAATTCATTTGCCATTGCTGATGAGAACCACAATCCCAATAAAGAATTAATCATTTCGGATGAAGTGCCTACCTATTGGTTTTATAAGAACGCTATAGAACACCGCTTTGATAGTGCTCCTAAAGGAAATGCAGAAGAATGGGTGGGACAAAGAACAATAGAAGTACTCAATAACTTATCCAGTTATGAAACAGTTCCCTTATCTAAATTTAAAGATACAGTATATGTATATTTCTATTCTCCTGTATATGATGAACAGTACAACCTTACAGAGGCGATCATTTTATATCACGCAGCATTAAAATTTAAGTAAGAAAATGATAGATTACTAAAAAGCCAGATTCAAATGAATCTGGCTTTTGTTATATAATCAGCTCTATATTAATCCACTGTGAACATGTATTGCCATATTCATACATGGTAACTTTACAAGCCTAATTTTTAATCAAATTATACTCTATTGCCATTTTAATAGCAGTACTCAAATTAGAAGTTTGAAACTTCTCGATTAAGTTTTTGCGGTGACTCTCTACCGTATGGTGACTTATAAATAACTTCTCTGCTATTTGATTGGTTGTTAGACCTAATGCAGCCTCTATTAAGATCTCTTTCTCACGACGAGTCAGTTTTGGGATTTGTTTTAAACCCACTTCTTCTTTCTTATCCAATACAATAGTGGACTGAGAACACAAATACTTCTGACCTGTGTGTACAGCCTGTATACCGTGGATTATTTCTTCTACTGAAGCATTCTTCTGAATATATCCCTTGGCTCCTTCTGCTAAGCTACTATTGATAACAGCATATTCGTTGTGTACACTTAACATGATAATCTCTATGTGTGGAAATTTCTGTTTAAGCGGTTTTATTAATTCTAGGGTATTAATATCTGCTAAATTGATATCTAATAGTATGATATCAGTGTTTATAGTTAGCAGCCCCTGCATCATACTTTCTTTATCCGAAAAACATGCGACTACCTCTATTTCTACTTGGTTGCTCAATATATTCTTTAATCCTTCTAATAACAAAGGATGATCATCTGTAATAGCTACTTTTATCATAATTACTTTTTAGGAAATTTAAATTCTACACTTGTTCCTATATTTTCTTCTGAGTGCACAGCTAGTGTCCCTTTCATAAACTGTATGCGCGATTGTATATTGTGAAAACCAGCTGACTTCTTCAAATCTAATTTATTAGTATCAAAGCCTTTTCCGTCATCTTCAACTGTGACAATAATTTCGTGTTCTTCTTCTACCAATTGAATAATAATCTGAGAGGCCTCTGCATGCTTAATAGCGTTGTTTACTAACTCTTGTATAATGCGATAGACCAACAATTGTTTGTCTTGGGATAGAAAACTCGTATAGCTCAGAAATTCGATATGAATATCTAAAGTCTCATTAGACATACGAATGCCAAATTCGTCTAGCGCTTCTTTGAGTCCGTAATTAACTAATAGATCAGGCATCAGATTATGCGCTACTTTGCGCAGCTCTGTGACTGCAGCATCTATTTGCTCCACAGACTTATTCAATCCCTCTTGTGCTGACTCACCTACTTTCTTATATAATTGTGTAAGGTGTAATTTGGTACCTGAGAGTAGTCCTCCCAAACCATCGTGTAAATCACGAGCCAAACGCCCTCTCTCTTGTTCTTGCCCTTGTAAAAGAGCTGTTAAAGTAGATATTTTAGAGTTCTGTTTTTCCTTCTCGATGGCTAAGTGATGTAGTGTATCTCTCTGTTTCATAGTCTTTAGACGTTGTCTATAGGCATATAATAATAGAACAACCACTACTATAAAGAATATCATAGAAGCTACATAAAAAGTGTTGAGCTTATCCTTATAAGCCACAATACTCTTATATGTCAATAAATCTTTATTCTTTTGTTCTGTTTCTAACTGTGATAGACGTAGCTGTTGAGCATTCTTCTGTGCTTCTAGCTCAGAGAACTTCAGCCTGCTACGTTGATTCTCCTCTATCAACTTTAGATTGCTCAACAGCTGCTCTCTCTGCTGAGCTAAAACGTGCATTAGCGCAATCTGTTGTTTGTTCTTCTCTGATTCATATTGAAGTTTGACCAACCTTTGTTGTTGTCTCTCCTTGTCAAACTGAGCTTCTAACTTTCTTACTATTTCTAATTTGTCTTGGTTATACAACTTCTTGAATAACTCCAAGTACTCCTGTTGATAGTGAAAAGCCTCTTTATAATTGCCGTACTCTGCGTATATCTCTACAAGAGATTCATATATATTTAATTCTATATTGCGATCTGCGATACTTGATTTTTCTAGAGCTTGTTTTGCTTCTAACAAGTAAGAAATAGCTCTCTTAGCATCCCCCTCAGCTAAATAAACAGAGGATATAATCCCATAAGATGATGCTATGTGATCTGCCCGCTGTGTTTTTAGTGCAATAGCATTAGCCTTTTTAGCATATTCTAAAGCTTTACAGCGATAGGTGTCAGGAAAAGAATACAGGTATAAACTAGCTAAGTTATTATTGGCAAAAGACAAATCAGAGAGATTATACATGACCTCTTTATTCTGATTAAAGATATCTATGGACTGTAAAAAGTAGCGCTCCGATAAATCTCTATAATTCACATGATCAGGATGAGTACTATACAATCGATCATATAAATTACCCATTTGCATAAAAGCCGAAAACTTAGTCTGCGGCTCGTGTTGTAATAAAGCGTAGCTTAGAGAAGCCTTGGCATATTTTTCATTCAACTCCTCTTCACCTAAACGGTTATAGATAACGCTTAGCTCGCTATTAGCAACAGACTTTCTCTTGTTCAGCGTATTTGAGTTAGGTGCTGATTCGTAGTGCTTGATCGCTGTAATGATGTACTCTACAGCCTTCTCATGATAACCATTACGACTACTTAACCATCCCTCGCTATACGCTAGGTATCCCTTAGTCTCAGCATCATTTGCTTTTATACTGTACTGCTTAGCTAAGTCAAGACTCTTCTCTGCTCCTATAGTATTCTCCATAATGCGCAAATTCATCGCCTGAATGCAGTACAGAATACTGACATCACTATAGTTTTCGCTTTTTAATGCTGTATCGATACTTCGGGTAAGCACACGTTCTGCCTGTTCAAACTCTTTATTGGCATAAAGAGCAGATAGATAAGAGATAACGATGTTGCTCTGTGCTTTATTTTTGTCTTGAATTGCCTTATATTGTTTCTCCCAATATTGTAAGGACTGTGCGTACGCAGACGACGTAGATAATGTACACACTACTACAACCGCGATACCAATTAAATAAGGCCTTACAGACACAATAAGGATTCGAAATATCTTCAAAAAATAAAGGGATTAGGTGTTACGCTCAATGCAAATATATTTATTCTGTTTCTTATTGAAATAAATATCTATAAAAGGTTCATACTGTAATCCTATCTGATATTTAAACGTTAAGTTTTCATCCCATTGCATTGGAGTATCTTCTTCTGGCCAGATCATAGCCCAGCCTTCTGCATATCCATATACTTCCTCATTATTATACATCGGATGGCTCTGCATCCATAAGTCTATATAATTGTCGTTATAGATAGATTGTAAATCAGATAGATCATTGCTATTACAATCATTATCTTTAATCCACTGCTGAACTTCAACATCTCCAAAATGCATTAGATGCTCGAAGTTTGGGTATATTTGTTGAGTTTTAGTCGTTAGAGCTGTGTATTTCGTTAAATCTATTAATTGGATATCAATGGGGTCAAACGAGAATACCTCATCCTTCTCTATTAAAGCCATCCATTGATTCATACATTTGACTATAAAGCTAATACTTTCTTCTTCATTAACATAAGCGGCTGGCTCATCACCTGTTATTGCTTTCACAAAAAGGTGTGCTTCTCTAATCAAAGTCTGCGCTTTCTCTTTTAATTGTTCTATATTCATTTATTATTACTTTAGCACAACAGCTTATTATTTTAGTTTTAGGTATATTCTAAGCAAATCACCGCTTTATTTATAGTTGGGTCATAGAATAAGAATAACATATCAGCAGCACTCTGTTGAAAGTCATATCCTTCTATCGTAGCGATGTGAGGCAGTACTTCACCATTGTGACAAGGCTTTTCTGTTATGTTTTCTCCGCCGTATTTACAGTCTTCTAAAGGAAGGCCTGCTGTATTTAACTCTTCGAAAAGACCGTAAATCTTCCGTTCTAAACGCTCTATATAGTAATCTGAATGTTTTCCATTATCCATATCCTCTACCGTAAGTTGACGCATACGCTCTAAACTGCGGATGTCTTCTACGTGTAAGCCTGGACGATCATAATCTTTATCACATAACTTACCATACTTTTGATAATACGCTTTTTTAAGCTGATAGATGGTCTCGTTCTTATTGTATTCTATCTCTAATCCCGAATAGTCTTGGGCATAATCTTCTGCTGTTATTACAGTATCTACTGAGAAGTAGTTCCAATCAGCATCAAACTTATATTTACCATCTATTACATCAAAACCAAACATATCTGCTTTAGTAAATGTGGTGTGATAATCTGTTGTATCTTCTCCTACACGGCCATCATAAATCTCTTTGACAGACACGATGTGCAACCACGTATCTTTAGTGGTATCTATTAGTTTTAAATTAAAAGAACAGATCGGCAAGAAATACTTCTTGTGATTTTCTATATCATCATAAAATACCTCTTCGTATTCAGGGAATATTTTTATTAATGGGTTCATTTATATACTCTACTTTTTATTTGTTATTCTATTTGCGCCAAGTTTTCATCCAGTCTAGATATTCTTGTTGATAAGGATTGTCATTTAAAGTAATGATCATCTCCTCTAATTCTTGACGATCATACTCATAATCTGTTACAGAAAACATCAAAAAGATGTCTTTTCCAACTATCTGCTTAAAGAATTCTTCTTGTTTTAACTTGACCAAAACAGCAATACAAGTCTGATATAGTGTTTGTTGAAATGCCTCAAACTCTTCATCATCTATTTCTTCGTATTCCTCTTCTTTAAAATCTTCTTCTTCAGCCCAAAAGTCACCTTCCAGAGCATTGTAAAGTGTATTACAGATAGCCGAGAAATCTTCATCTGCTCCATCTCCTTCATAACACCACTCAGCCGGTTCATACTTATAGTACACATAATCTTGTTTTGGCTTGGTCTCTAAATAATCTTGCGTGTTGGTAGAAGGACAAACCGTCATCGCTCCCTCATCACTATATAGAGCGAAACCATAGATATCTTCGCTACCATGAACCGTTACTATTTCTTGAAAAGCCTTACGTGTAGCTGCTTCTATTTGGATAGCTAATGCCTTAAAATCTATATTCATTTCTATAATTTATATCTTCGCAAAAAAGTCAAACTTATTCTTTGCAATTAACTTAGGTTCTTGATTTGGATGTTCTTCATATACTTCTATATGGATTACTTTTACATCATGAGGTATCTTATATTTCTCTTCCTTGCTATAATTGTAACCTGCTATAGTAGCTCCTTCTTTACCAGGTATGTGTTTAATATTTACATAGTACTTAAGCGTTATACCATTGCCTAATTGCTCTGCTTGTTCAAAGCGTATCTTAGAAACTTTGCGAATCTGTAACCCTCTAGAACTAATATTTCCTTGTATGCTAAATCGCAATACATTATCCTCTTTAGACACTAAAGAAACAGCAGGTACAGATCTCTTTGTAACCTCCTGATAAGTGGTATAAGTATGTTGTTTACCCCTATCGGGTACTTGTTGAGTTACTCGTTTTGGCTCAATATGTATAGTTGTTATTTCCAGTGTTTGAGCCTTAGTCTGACAGCCAAACAAAGCAAATATTGACACTAAAATCATAAGGTATTTCATTGCTATATTTTGGTTAAAAGTACTGCTTCTTGTCTTAAAAACGTCTCACTGATAGTAGTGGTTTTCTAATTTTACTACAATATGTATGAAGTAACAAGGCATCTTTATTAATAATAAAGAGAACTTAGATATAAACCTATTGCTTTGATAATCCAGTACATCTACTCTATACTCTTTACCATTCACAGCTATTAATTTCAGTTAGTCAGCCTCACTAACTAGCTGAGTATTCTCTTTCATCTCTTTATTGTTCTAAATACGCTCTACCAGTATAAATATCGATATAATAACTTACTGTTTTATCTTCAAGTTTTACTTGAACTAAACCGTCTGAACGAATGTATTGATAAGCCTTCACACCTAGCTTCTCTTGCTTTTTACTGTCATAGAGTGTATAGTTTTCCTCTTTCTGCAAGGCATAAATACCTTTCGAAATATCCAAAGCAAGTATAGAAGTATACTCTGGTTCTATACTCCATAGTTGAGCTTTTCTATCCCAGACCCCATACTCACTATCACCTTCTTTGCCCTCTATGTTGACAAGATACAATTCATCACTACCTGTATAATACTTTACAGAGGTAACTTTCTGATAAGGTATAACCATTTCTTTAGAAGGCCATACAAGCCTGCCTATTTGATCTGACACCTTAAAACTATCCAAATCAAACTGTTCTACCACCTGACCATGTATATCTAGATAAAGCCAATCATAAGCCCAAATATCGTGATCATAGTTAAAAACACCTATTAAAAAATAAGGAGAATTAGCAATAGAATAAATCAAAGAGGCATTCTTTATAAAGGCTGCTTGCTCAGGCGTTGCTGTTTTAATCTCTTTAGGAAAAGCCTTGTCATACTGAGGATATGGATAGACACTCCCAGTAGTAACATCCTTTAACAACTTTGGTACAATAGGCTCAAAGCGTTCTTGCATCAACTGATCCAGTATAAGGTCTTCATTACCATACTTTATACTAAACGTATTAACACCTTCTAAGTCTTGATGTATTGCTTCCTTCTGCTGTACATCATAAATAGAAAAAGAGTCTTTAAATCCCTTTATAAATCGCTTATTGTCTAAGGTTGTTATCACATCAACATCCTTTTTCTTTAAGTATTGATTCTTAACTACATAAAGTGTCTTGTTCCAATAAATATGCTCATCATCTACTGCCTGGATATCCAAACGAAATCTGGACAATTAGTTAAGCAGCTTTATTACTATTTATTATTTGATTAAATTCGTTGATTGTCTGGTAGTTTAAGTAGGAGTGTCTGCGTCTTTTATTATACCACATTTCGATATATTCAAAGACTTTAGACTCCATTTTCTTTGTACTTAGTTGTAAATTTCCATAAACCATCTCCACTTTTAAGGATTTAAAGAAGCTTTCCGCTACGGCATTATCCCAACAATTTGCTTTTCTACTCATACTTCTAACAACCTTAAATGACTTCAGGTAGTTGGCAAATTTGTAGTTTGCATATTGTACTCCTTGGTCAGAATGGAAAATTAGTCCTTCTTCAAAAGCTCTGTTCTTTTTAGCCATTTTAAAGGCTGCTAAGGTGGTGTTTTCTGTTGACATATCTTTACTCAAACTCCATCCAATAACCTTTCTATCATATAAATCTATTATTGTAGTTAGGTAAATAAACCCTTCTTTAACAGCGATATAAGTAATGTCAGACACCCAGGCTTTCCCTGGTTCAGTTTGTTTAAATTGTCTATCTAAAATATTATCAACCACTAAATAATTGTGTTCAGAGTCTGTGGTTATTCTATATCGTCGAGCTACTTTACTACGTAATCCTAACTCTTTCATATACTTAGCAACGGTAGGTTTTGATATCTTATATCCTCGTGCATTGAGTTCTATTGTAAGACGAGGACTGCCATAACGCTGTTTAAATTCTAGATAAACTTCTGTAATAACACGTTTTAGATTTGCTTTGGCTTGTTGTCTTTTATTAACAGGAGACCGTTTCCAATGATAATAACCACTTCTACTTACCTCTAAAACCTTACACATAATCCCAATCGGAAATTCATGTTCATGATCAAATATGAACATGTAAATCATTTGCCGGTCTTTGAGAAAATGCCGATTGCTTTTTTTAATATTTCATGCTCTAATTCGACAGCTGCTAACTTCTTCTCTAACTCTTTAATTCTTGCTTGTTCTGGAGTAAGTTTTTGTTTCCCATTGCCTGGAAAACTAGCATCGCCTAACTCTTGAGCTTCTTTACACCATTTATACAATAATGTAGGTCTGATTCCAAGCTCACGAGCCAATTCTGATTTGTTTGTTCTTTCCTTAGCCAGTTCAACGGCTTGCTGCTTAAATGCAGCATCGTAGGCCTTTCTAATTCTTTTCATAATTCAAAGATAAGTTTTTATGCTTAACTTAATGTCCAGGCTAAGTTACCAAGTCCAGCCACTGGATTTAGAGTGTAACTATCTTCTAAATAAGGGACTTGTTTTTGCAGTAAGACCTGCTTGGTTTCAATCACCCCAATCTCAATGCTATGATAGGTTTGTTCTTTTTTAATAGCTCCTCCTAAGATATTCCACTCCCAATTCCAGATAGGCATCTTTCTCTGGTATTCTCTACTTTTCTTATAGAGTGTCAATCCATTTACAACTTCTATCTCTATCTCACTCTCTCCTACTTCAAGTACTTCTTTTCCATTGGTATCTATAACAACAAAAGCTCCCTTATTATTTATAACCATCGCATAACCTGTCGAAGTATACATAGACGCACTTTTATACTTTATCCCATTAATAGGCTTTAAACTATCCCTATCTACATAAATAAAGTCATTTTGCTTAGTTAAAAACGCAATAAGTTGAGTAGGTTCTACTTCAGGCATATTGAAAGAGGATTTGTCTTTTCTTACTTGAGCATAAGTTATGATAGAGATCAATATCAAAAGGGTACTTAACACTGCTAGTTTCATACTTTACATTTTTGTATTTGGTAAGTAACAATATTAAAGAGATAAGTAGAAGGAGATAATCCCTATTAGTGGGGAGGTTTTTAATATTTAATAGTTCTGTTATTTTCTAAAACAAACAACTTTAGTATTAAACTAAGATTCATATAGTCAGTAGGTATGGTCTAAAAAAGCTTAATAAAAACATAAATATTTAAACTAATTTAAGGATTGAATTACTGCATACAACTAAACAAAAATAGTCTTTTTGATAAATTAATGTAATTTTGCAAATGTTATTAGCAAATATATCATGGAGAAAGCAGTAAAACCTGAAGAACCTCTTTTCTATATAGGACTATTAATAGTCTTAATTTATTTCATCTATTTGTACTTTTTAGATACTAAACAAAAAAGAAATAGTGCTAAGAAAATAGAGTCTTTAGAAAATAAAATACTCAAAGCAAAACAGAATTACTTAAGCAATAATCAATTATTAAAAGATGAATTGACTAAATACTATCCTGTTGATTGGGTTGAGAGTGCATTCAACGGACAAATTTATAAAGGTATGCCTATAATACTACTTAAAGTTGCTTTAGGAACACCCAAAGATATCGTTTTTAATGGATCACAAGGGCAAGTTTGGAAATATGATTCTAAACAAGAATATAAGTTGCTTATCAATATATGGGATGAGCAGATCACTACTTGGCAACAAATAAATTAAAAGCAAATGAATAAAAAAGAATCATATACTATATTAGGCCTTGAAGAAAATGCTTCTATTGATGAAATTAAACTAGCTTATAGAAAATTAGCAAAACAATATCATCCTGATAGAACCGGTGGAGATGAGTTTTTTACTAATATGTTTAGGAAAATTAATCAAGCATATGAGAATCTACTCTCTAACCATGACCTAAATTACAACTATAAAACACACTCTTCCCAAGAAAACACCAAACATAAAAGAGTTATTCTCAATCCTAATGTTGATAATTGGATTGAAAAACGTCATCAACTATTTGATTTTATAGACTATTCAAAAAGGCAACTAGACTATTTAAAAAATAGAAAGACAAAAAGAGCTTTATCGTTAGCTAATATCTTAAAACTTGTAGGAATTGCATTACTAATTGCTATTGTTTTCAACCCTTACACAGTAGAGAAAGTAACTGCTAAACCCAAAGATATAAAAACTACAAAATGGAAAACAACTTCTAAAACTAGTTTATATCCTTCTCCTGATAGTCAAACACACCCTATAGGTGAATTAGCACAAGGACAACCTTTAGATAGTATAGGCGCTACTAAGTATTTTTTTAAGGTTCAAGTTCTCAATGCAGATAATATACAAACTGGCTATGTCTTAAAACGAAAAATAAGTAAATAAAAAGACTATGAATGAAAAATATTACAATCTTTTACAAAAAAAAGAACGTCTAAAAAAAGATAATAGAGATATGTTAATCGCTGGAATAATCGGTGTTCTATTAGCATATTTTATGATAACAAGTCCATCCTACCCCTCGAAAGATTCTTTTACATGGAACAATCTTTTATCACTTTATGCTATGGCTTTTTATATTGGCTTTTCTTTTGTAGCTGGTTGGAAATTACTACATAATTTTACTGCTAAATTCTTTTTATTTTTACCTATTATAGGTTGGGTTATTTATTTATTTATAAAAATAGCTTTATCCCTAGTTATTGGTTCTTATTTATATGGTATATTTCGTTTTTTCAATAACTTATATCAAACCTATCTAATTGATAAACAAACATCTGATTATTAAAATATTATTTATACTTAAAACACCATAAATCATGGTAAGCTTAAAGGATATTGGGACATTTAAAACCGTTCCCCCTATTGTCAATGCAATTATATCAGGAGATATTACTCTATTAGATCAGTATTATGCTGAAGGTTGGGATATTGAGAAACAGATTTCTATTGGAAAACATACCGATGAGTCTCCTTTAGATTTAGCTCTAATTATGGAAAACTTCGATACTCTTAAATGGCTTATTAGTAAAGGGGTAAACCTAAATGCAAAAGACAATCCCAGCTTTTTAAGTGCTGTTCGCTATTGCAAGGCGGATATTATCAATTATCTAGTAGCACATGGAGCTAAAGTAAATGTAGTAAATCACCTCAAATCTGATGCTTTTCAGCAAGCTTTATATGGCAAGTCTTATGATAATTTAGCTCTTATCCACAGCTTAGGACATACAGTAGAGAAATATGGTGGTCTAGCCTTTCGTCAAGCAGTTAGCGATCGTAACTATAAAGTATTAGACTTCTTTATTTCTTTTAATGTTGACATCAATTACAATAAAGCCGATATGGTGTATCCCTTTAAACCTACTGCGCTGTGTGTAGCTGCAAGATATGTAGATCTTCACATGTGTAAATACCTTGTCCAACACGGTGCAGATGTAACACTCGCTGAGAAAGATGGCATGCGTCCATACAGTATTGCTTTAGAGAAAGCAGATAGTGAAATGGCAGACTACTTTAAGTCTATAGAACCAGCAGATTTCCACAATCTAAGTAATAAACTCGATGAGTTAAAAGCCTATAAGCTACCTAAAGTCCTTTTAGAGTTCTTACAAGGAGATAATTTACGCATTGACTTACCTGATTCAGACTTTGAGTATATTGAGTTCTTTACCTTACTCGAGACAGCTGCGTTCAAATTTGCAAGGCAGAAACTACTTCGCATTTCTAAACAAACTGGAGATTACACAGATACTATTATTGTTTGGAATCCAAAGGCTAAGAAAATAGCTTGTTATGATTTAGAACATCAACAGCTTACAGATCTGTGCACTTTCGAAGAGTTTATTGCAAGTCCAACTAGACAATTAGATAAGTTCTTTAATTAGAAAGAATAGAATTAAATAACTATCAAAAAAGGTTACCTTACAGTACCTCTTCCTCCTCTACGGAGTCTCCCGACTTCGTAGTTATCTATAAATGCCAAAAGCCACTGTATTCAATACTATAGATTTATCTGAATATGTATTACATATATGATATTCTACATGGATTTACTTAGTATAAGGAATAAAGCCATATCCTTGTAGCTTTCTAAATGCCTCTATAAGCAATAAATCATAATTCACTTTATAATCTATATCCTCATTACCCCCTATTTCTCTTATATATTTGATTCTAAAATCATCTATATCTTCATTATTTAAATTATAAATAACATTTAGTTTAAATTCATGTAGTTGAATATATTTATCTCCTTCTATTGTCTTGTCTTCATTGTTTAAATATTCGGCTACGAAAACTTTAAAAACTTCATCCCTTATATCGTCTATTTCATGTCTATAACGAGATGGGTAAGTAACTAAACTATATTTTTTTAGAAATTCCTGATTTTTATCAAAATATTGTTGATTATAGAAATTATCCTTCACTTTAAGTAATGCTTTCTCTAAATGTCCCCATCCACCTAACATCTCACTTATAATTTCAAATACTATTACAAGAGATATTTTATCCTTCGATAAAACTATGCCTCTATTAATTTTAACATACCTTTCTATTGATAATATAAAAGTATTGCTCTTAAAAAGACTTCTTAAGTTAATAGTTCTATTCTTTGATAAAATCTTCAAAACCGCTGATAATAAATGCACTACCAAATCTTGTTTAACTATCTCTTCTTTTGATGAATTTATAAATACTGATTGATCTATAATAGCAGTAATTTTCTGTGTTAAATACTTGAAATTATCATAGATAAAAGGCTTCACAGAATAGAACTTATCCATATACCCCGAAAAGTCAACACCTACTCCATATTTATGTGCATAGATCTTACGGATATTCTCTATATCACAGACAAAAACAACCTTGTCAAAACCAAACTTATTCTCTCCTGTTATTGAATGTGTATGAGCAGAAAAGATATTAAACAACCTAAAGATATGGTCAGGGTCTAAACGATCTAAATCATCTATAACTAATACTGTCTTATTCGTTCTCTTCTTACCTTCTTCTTTAGTTATTTTATCCTGATCTGGTAATACATCCCCTTTTAATCTATCAACCAAATTAAAGATAAACTGTGAAGTCGCATCCATTTCATAAGGACTACCTTTCTTACTTTCGAATGTTTCTAAAAAGCCAAATACATCACTTGACTCGTCTATATTTATTTCCTTACTATATTCTTTAAAGTCCTTTACTAAAGGTTTTACTACTTCGATAAACTTTGCTACAGGTTTACCGATTGTCTCATGAAGAGAAATAATATGCAAAAACAAAGGCATTAAATCTGCCTTATTCTGCATAAACATGGACATACGCAACCAAAAGTCAAAGTCTACTTTTGCTAAAGCTATTTCTTCATTATGATGCGCCATCAGCTCATACAGAATATCAAACTTGATTAACTCAAATATATCCTCATTAGCAGATACAGCATAGTTTACTGGATACAGTCTTATAAAGCGATATTCATCTTTATACTTATCTTCAAAGTCATTAATAAATGTAGACTTCCCTGCCCCAAAAGGAGCAGTGAATAATATGCGTTGGTTAAACTCTAAATCAAGGTGTTCTTTAAACTCCGTTATAATAGAGTCGTTAGGTATTTTTATACTTTCTTTTTGTGTCATAATCTTCTATTTCTCTTCCATCCACATCTTATTAATTCCATGAATCTAATTGCATGTTAGACGGAAGTATTCCGTCTATACTGATGTAACGAATATATTAATTTAAGAATCTACTATTTCCTCCCCTTCACATAATCCCCTAACATTCTCTCACTTGGTACATAACCTAACTCTTTATTCTTCTCTAATAACAAAGTTGCCAGTTTAAAGAAATCATGAGGTGTAGTACTCCACAGTGACAATGTATCGATCATCGCCTCCATATCTTTAGTTTTAGACATACGAGAGTCAGCACCGCGTGTACCACTACTTATGCTACTCAGCTCTTTACCTGTTAGCATAATAGTTTTTAGCTCTAAGATCACACTTCGTTGCTCTCCTTTAGGCAGTAAACTAAGTAAAAGTGATTGAATACCATTATAAAACAAATCATACGATTTCTCTGGATCTTGTAAAGTATCTTCTTCCAAAAGGGCTGTCCAACGAGAATCCTCTTTGTCTTGTCCAATTTCTATCAATAGTGCTTCCGAATTACCTTTTTGTGCCTCTGTAATGCGTTTCGCAGTAGAGATTAACTCTTCTATCTTCTTTTTTTCTATTCCCATAGCCAACTGATTAAGCTGTTAGTATATTTAATTTCTTTTTCATTTCTTGCACAGCAGCATCGATACTCTTCTTACCTATAGCATCGAATATGATTGGCTTAATAGCAGCTGCCGAATTTGGCAAATACTTAGCAAAACGGGGGAAATCCCTCGTCTGAGTTGCTCTATCTGCACAATCTAAGTAAACGCCGTATAACATCGAAGGATGCATATCTAACCCCTTTGCTAATTTATTAATCTTAATTGGGTTATTTATTAGCTGTTGTAGCATCGGCATTTTATCCTTACTCACAAACACCTCACGAGCAAAAGCATCGGCATTGTCCTCTGATACAAACAAATCTTTATTCTCCATATCTGATATGTGGTAACTCGCTGTCTTGAGGTAATCGTAATCTTCTAATACGTGATAAAGTTCATGTAGCAGAGTAAACCACAATTTATAATACTGTTTTCCCATATCGGTAATCACGATACAAGGCTTATCATTTACAATCATACTTACCCCAAAAGCCTTAGTTTTGCTCAAATAAGATTGCACAATGACAGTAATCCCCAATTGAAAAAGAACATACTGAGCCTGACTAAAACCATCTTTAACATCATTCGTCAGTGTCTTGATTCGTTTCAAAAACTCAATCAATAGCTCTCTATTATATTCATTTGGATTGTCAATTCTACTGAAACTTAAGAGATTAGATTTAATCCAAAAATCTTGTGCTTTTTGTTCTTTACTGGGTCTAACACTCATCTTAGACTTACTAAATAAAGGAGTTTTAATAGATTGGTCACCATATTCTGTGATATGATTATAACCAAAATAAGTACACAATTCTTTATCTATCGTACTATAGTCTGTAGTGCTACTGATAACCTTATTCGCTTTTAATTCTGCTAAATCAAAATGTTCTAAAAGAAAAGATACCTTAGTTGTAAAATCAAAGTACGCACCACTTTCCTCTTTCACTTGTCTCTCAAAGCTATGCACTAAAGTATCTTGACTAATATTCAACAGTTTTGATATCTTGATTGCTATACTCATCTTCATATCCTCCCCTTCAAGAATAGATCGAAGTGTTTTCCTATTAATATCTAAAATAGTTGCTAAGCCTAACTCAGACAGATTATTTTCTTCTATATAACCACTGAGCATCTCGGCAATCGACAACCCCTGATACCTATCGTCTTTAAAATTACCCTTTACAATTCTCATAACATGTCCATTTTAGGACAAAAATACAAAATAATTTTATATAAAACAAAAACCATTGTCCCAAAAAGGACAATGGTTTGCAAAATAATTCATTTAATAACTAATATTCTTACAGAAATCCGTAAACACCTCTATTATTTGAGTAAAGTGGTTTGTCGGAAATACCGACAGACCACTGTTCAAAGTTTTTAAAATTGAGTATCGTTTATTTGTTTGACAGTTTACGATTAACCGACAAAGAGTTTTCCCTATTTAGACTGCTGAGGACGATAAGACAATTACAAAGTTCGAAGCAAAACTACTTATAAGAATTAGACACGATATCGGTAGTCAATACCAAGCTGATAGGGGGGGTGTTCGGAGATAGTGGGAGGATGATTCGGAGAAACGCCTTCATTCCCAGTAAATACCGTACATTGTCGCACCAATATCCGAACAAAAGCCGCTGCATCAAATTAGTTAAATCAACGAAAGTAAGGCTATTACTGGTTTCAGTGGTAGTTATGTTTCAATAACGAAGGGGTGAAATAAGCTGATTTTGGCTTATTTATGTCGGTTTTTACCAAGTAGAAAAAAAGGGAAGATACAACCAAAGAAATGTGTTATATCCAAAATTTGGATACACTACTTCTAACGAAGTTAATTGCAAAATCATTGAATAAAGTTACAATAAAAAAATTGGCTTAGGAATTAAGCCAATTTTTGAATAGAGGCGCCTTCTCACGACTCACAATAATTTCTCTATCGGGATCATTTACAAGTACTACTTTTAATTTTCCATTAAAGTAATTGTGGATACTCCCTATGCTGTCAATGTGTAAAATATGTTGTCTATTTGCCCTAAAAAAAACGGTAGAGTCAAGTTCTTCTTCTAATTCATCCATCGTTTGACTTACAATCATTTCAGACTTATCACTTAAACACAAATGCGTAATTTTTTGTTCTGAATCAATAGCGTCCTAAATAAATTTAGTACATAGAATATCCTCCCACTTTAGTAGGATACGAGTATATATATGATGATTTTTAAAACAGAACCCCCTGTTGTAATTTAGGAGGTGGTTTTTCTACTTCATTTAGCGGATTATCGAGCCATAATTTCAGCTGAATCTTCACAAAGAGATTTAATCTTATAAAAGCGACTAAATTGGATAAATGCCACTTGAATTTAGACTGTGCTCGCAATGCTTTTAGTATTAAAATGGTAATTAACGCCGTCCAAATTTGTATCATCACAGCGTTTTCAGATGTTCCTATAAAAGATTTGATATGCAGTAACTGCTTTAAATCTCTAAAGAATATTTCTACCATCCATCTACTTTTATACAATTCACTTATAGTATTTGCAGTCCAATTAAATTGATTGGTAATGAGTTCAATGACCTGATTATTTTGCTCATCCCACACTGCTACACGCCTTAATTTTTTCGGATATATCTGCTTTGACCTTGTATTAGTTAAGCTAATTAACTCATCTTTTAAGATGTTTTGATGTCTGTTCTCTGGAAGCTCTAATTCCTTAATAGTTTCAAATTTCAAATTGTCTTTATGTCTAATCACAAAGAATACTTGTTTGCTGTCCCAAACATTTAAAAGGCTAAAATCATTGTAGAATCGATCAGCAACTATAACACTGCCTTTGAGTAATGGGATATCATAAGCTCCTTTATTATCAGCCGTTTTACCATTTGTAATATTAATATAGGCTGGTAAATTCCCATCAAAATCAAGGAGTGTATGCATTTTAACAGCACCTTTATTGGTCTTGTATTTTGCCCAATCAAAGATGCTCAAACACAGAGATATGGTTGTGGAGTCTAATAACAGGATTTTTGACTTGATTCGGAACTTCACCTGCTTAAACTTGGGATGCTGTCCTAAACTTTCGAGCAAAGTAAAATAGTACTCTTTAAAGAGCTCATGGGATCTTTTTTTATTCTGATAACTGATTGATGATTTAGATGGGGCTATAGTTAAACCTAAATGATTTAAGTTTCCAGTAGCAGAGCGAAGGCCATTACTAATATCACGAACAGATTTACTACGGGCAAAATGGCAAAATAGCATAGATACTAAATGACTCCAACTATCAAAACCCTTGTTGTGTTTATCTGTTTGCCTTTCCTTTACTATTTTCTTAAACTTTGAACGATCTAGTTTTTGGATTATTTGAGAAAATAAAGTTACATTTGTCATAGAGAGAGTGTTTTTTGGTGTGCAACTCAAAGATAATTTGAGATCCTTAATTTACTCTCTTTTTTTGTACCTTTTTTTTAAACGTTTAGGACGTTATTGGTTCTGAATAAATAAAATCTACGTCCTCTACCTTTACGGTTTTAAATCCATCTTTGTAAGGTATCAAAAAACGAGAGCGATGCGTGACCTCTTTCTTGTGTAGATGTCCCAGGATATCCTTGATAGAATCAGTAAATGACGGGACAACTTGTCTTGACTTGAACTTGTTCAAGGCTCTCTCTAGATCTTCCTCTTGTACGGGTTTCATGATATAGTCAATGCTGTTGACTTTAAACGCTTTTAGCGCGTACTCATCGTAGGAAGTAGTAAAAATAACTGGTACTTGAATATCTATCTCCTCAAATATTTCGAAACACAAACCATCTTCTAATCGAATATCCATAAATATCAAATCAGGAGCTTCTGACTGTTTTAACCACGCTACACTCTCCTTCACACTTTCCAGTACGGTAATAACCTCTATTTGACTATCTATACTTTGCAATAAACGAGTTAATTTATTTGCATTTCTAATTTCATCTTCAATAATTAATGCCCTCATACTATCCTTTTTTACTTTGCCTGTCTGTTTAATAACAGAGGCAATTTTACTTTAAAATAAACTTCTGTTTGCTCTACAATCACTTTAGCCTCACTGAGCAGTCTATAGCGATCATCAATATTGCTCAATCCTACTTTCGAAGAAGGAATAGAAACCACCAAGGGCTGTATATTGTTCTCAACGATTACAAAATTGCCATCAATGTAAATATCTATCACTAATGGACATTCTTTTGATGCTCTATTGTGCTTTACAGCATTTTCAACCAATAGTTGCAGTGAGATTGGTGCAACATAAAACTGCTGACTAAGTTCTTTATCTATATTAATGTGCAATTGCACCTTTGCTCCCATTCGCTCGTGAATCAAATAAAAATATGATTCGACAAAAGTCAATTCCTCCTTTAGGCTAACCACGTTCTTTCGTATGTTGGATAACATATAGCGGTAAACTAAAGACAAATTATCGATAAATTTGATAGCTATAGCCTGATCTTCAACCACCAACTCAGAAAGCGTGCTAAAGTTGTTAAACAAAAAATGAGGATCTAACTGCATGCGCAAAGATTCAAGTTCAGCTTGACTGGCGATGCGCTCAAGCTTTTCGGCTTTTAGTTGTAGCTCAGCCGCTTTCATCATAGAATCCCTCCAATTCTTTATCAAGAAATACCCTGTGTGAACTGCACTGATAAAAATAGCCGTATTAATGCTGATAATCAAAGATTGCCACAAGTCAATTTTGTCCTCTAAAGCCAAACCGTTACTTCTATCTATAGGTATCCAGACCAAAAAAGCCAAATTAATCCCGAAGTACACGATAAATATCAAGCCTATTAGAGCCAGTACTTGTACAATGGCACGAAGAGCCGCCGACTTATCCCAGGGGATCCACTTATTAAGTACTCTACTTACCCATAAGCTAATCTCCGTAATAATAGCACAATAGGCTATCAAAAAGAGAATCGATTCAAATATCTCGCTTTCTCCCTCTATGTAATACCACTCTGGATCGTAAGGATTCAAAAGAAAGTGAGAAAATAGGTATAGAACTAATACCAAAGGAATCACCATCAAACGATAGTGTTTGATGAACATGGATTCTTCAACTTTCTTGTTCTTAGCCATTGTTTCTATTTTGATACAAAAATAATAGTTGTTTGGCTTTAATCATACAAAACTTTAACTCAAACTGAAATTTCACAAGATGAAACGTAAAAATAAGCCGCCAAAATACAAAGTAATTTTAACTTATAAGCCAAACGTACAATTATCCAGTGACAGTATATACTTTCTCCTACTAAAAAACAGATAAACTTCTCTTTATCAAATAGTTTGTATTTTACTGCGATAAGCACGCCTTCTCATCTTGGGGTATAGGGTAAGAAAAAAGAGCCATCACTTTTAGCAATGGCTCTACTTAAACCTAGAACACTTTTAACAAAACCTATGAAGAAATTTCTGATTTGAAAGTGGATAGAGGGAGCCGCCCTCTATCCGACAAACCAAAACAAAAAATTACAATTTGTAATTAATTCTTTCTTGTAAATACAAAAACCTTTCCATTTTTAAAATCAATAGATAATAAATTGCCTTTTTTCAACTTCTCAAGTAAAAAAATAATACCCAAAACGCATAAAACTACCTTGTAAACAAACACTACAGATCACAAAAACAACTAATAATCAAGGCTTAAAGCAAGTATTCTAATCTAACTCTAATACTACATTAAATTTCTTTAATGCTGAAAAACAAGTATTTATATATTTTATTTTTGCTTTTGAGAAACAACAGTTGCTATGAATATCTTATTAATTGAAGACGAAGTAAGCGTATCGAACTTCATTCGCAAAGGCCTTGAAGAAAGCCAACACTGTGTGACCTTAGCCTATGAAGGTACAATGGGGTTAAAACTTGCCATGGAACAGGAGTTTGATTTAATTATCATGGATGTCATACTGCCTAATATGAATGGTTTTGAAATCTGTCACCACGTAAAAAAATACAAATCAGACATCCCTATTCTGATGTTGACAGCTTTATCAACTATTAAAGATAAAATCAACGGTTTTAACCAAGGAGCAGATGACTACTTGACAAAACCTTTTCACTTTGAAGAACTGCTGGTGAGAATTAAAGCTATCACAAGAAGGAATCAAATGGCTATGCCTACCTTGAGTTATACAGCAAGAGATCTAAAAATGGATTGCTATAAGAAAATAGTAACTCGTGGAGATACAGAAATTAGCCTTACCCAAAAAGAGTACACCTTATTGGAATACTTTTTGGTTAACAAAAACAGAGTTTTAACCAGAACTCAGATAGCAGAAGCAGTTTGGGGAATTGGTTTCAACAGAGGAACAAATCTAATAGATGTATATGTCAATTACCTGAGAACTAAGATAGACAGGGACTTCCCTACAGCTTTAATTCACACGGTTATCGGAATGGGATATATACTTAAAGACGCCGATTAAAAATGAAAATACGCACCCGTTTATCCTTGCAATTTCTTGGGTTATTTGCCATTTTACTTCTTGGAGTATTAGCCACAATCTATATGCTTGTCTCCTCTCATTGGCAAAACAACTTTTTTCGCCAATTAGAAGAACGCGCATTTACTGTTGGGCATAACTACTTAGCAGAAGACAATTTTACAACCGAACAATACAGTGAAGTCTTGATGAAGTTTCCGCGTACACTTCCCCAAGAGCAAATTAGGATATACAATGCTGAAGATTACTCTCCTACTTTTATCCAAGAAGGACAACTTAAATGGGACAGAGCAACCTTAGAAACGATTAATGACAAACACAAACTTTACATTAAAAATGGCGATGAGTACATCGTTGGAATTTACTATAAGGATAACGAAGGCAATTTTATAATCATTGCAAAAGCCAGGGATGAAGTGGGGACAGCAGCCCTAAGCCAATTGCAAACAGTCATGTTAATTAGCTTAATCATCGCGCTATTAATCACTTTTTTCTTATCGCGTTTGTTTGCCCAATACCTCCTTGCCCCCATTACCAATATCATTAATCACATCCAGGATAAAAATGTACAGACCCTCGAAAGACCCATTCCAACAGAGGATATGTCTAAAGATGAGATTCACACCCTTAGTATCACTATCAATTCCCTGTTCAAACGCTTACACGAAACCTTCGAAAACCAACAAGCTTTCGTCTCCCATGCCTCTCATGAACTAAAGACACCTATTGCCTCTGTACTTGGCAATGCAGAAATAACCCTGCGTCAGAAAAGAGATACACAAGAGTATCAACAAGTCCTTCAAGGTATTGTCAAAGATGCCATACACATGGATAAGATTATTAGCAATCTGCTGGCTCTATCGCAAATAGACAGTAGCGTATATCCACTGAACAAAGTCTGTTTTGAAGAATTTTGGTGGTCCACCATAGATCACTTAATTGCTCATAAGACGGATATAAATATCAACCTTTCTATTCACACCAAAGAAGACTTACACAACTTATACTTTCAAGGAAATAGTCAATTATTAGAATTAGCCATTTCTAATATCATCTTGAATGCTGATAAGTTTTCGAATAATAAAACTATTGATCTAACCTTGCATACAACCCCAACCCATATTGTCATAACAGTAAAAGACTACGGAATAGGGATTAAGAAAGAAGACTTAGATAAACTGACTTTGCCCTTCTTTCGCTCAAGCAACGCCTTTGGAATTAAGGGAACGGGATTAGGTTTATCTCTTTCCTCAAAAATTATAAACCTACACAAAGGCGATATGAAGATAGAATCTCAGTTAAACCACTATACGATAGTGACAATTTCGGTGCCGCTTATAAAAAGAGATTAAAACTTTTTAATCTCTTTTTAATCACTCTCTAAAGTCTTCTTTAACTCCCTCTAATTAGGTGCGCGTAAGTTTGCCAAGTATGAATCGAAATACTTATAAGACTTATTATATGCGTAGAATTAAAACAACTTTATGGATCGCTATACTGTGCATTGGGTTACAGAGCCCTATCTATGCTAATGACCAGCGAAAACCTATTTTGGTTAGAGATGCAGAAACCCAGTTACCTCTTGTAGGGGTTACTATTGAAGACATCACTCACAACCAATATTTGTTCACCACGGAAGATGGAACCTTCCAAATCGCTGATCAGAACACGGATGAAGTAAAACTTAGAATTACTTATTTGGGTTATTTAACCAAAGAGATAACCTTATCAGATAACAATATACCAACCATTATAGACTTGGATGTAGAGGATAATCTCTTAGATGGTATTATCATCACAGGATACACCAAACAATCCAAAGCAAGAACAACAGGATCAGTCGGAAAAATAGCGGCAGCAAGTATCAATAAGGTACAAGTAAGCTCTATGGATCAAGCGTTGCAAGGACAAGTTCCAGGCTTATACGTTGCCTCTCCTTCTGGTCAACCCGGAACACCTGGTCGCGTAACTATAAGGGGAATAGGCTCTTTACAAGACGAGCAAACAACGCCGCTGTACATTCTAAATGGCATGCCTATCTCGGCAGCTACCTTCACTGCGCTAAACCCTGATGACTTTGAAGACTTAACTGTCCTAAAAGATGCTGCAGCTACGGCACAATATGGTTCAAGAGGTGCCAATGGAGTCATTGTCATTACAACTAAACGCGGAGATCGCGAAAGTGATTCTATGCGAGTAACCTACCAAACGCAATACGGATTCTCCAATGTCAACAATTCTAAATGGGACATGATGAATACAGACCAGCGCCTGCAATTTGAAGAAATGTTACAAGACCAAGATATGCCAGGCTGGGCATACTCAAGACAAAATCCCTATAAAATAGTCAACGCTCAAGAAGTGCTGAAAACAGAACAAGATTATATTGAAGGAGATCAAAAATTAGCTGCACTGAGAAACACAAATACCAATTGGCGAAAAAAGTTGATGCGAAAAGGCATTACACAATCACATAATCTAACTTTCGATGGGGGAAACAGCAATACACAACACTACACTTCTTTAAACTACTACAAACAAGAAGGTGTACTGTACAATTCAGGCATTGAAAAATTCAATGTCAATAGCAATATACACCATCAATCTGGAAGATTTAATTCCAACTTTTTTATCAACCTTGCCAATATCAATAGTCAAGTGTCTGAATCGGACTTTGACGTAAGTGAAACAAATCCTGTTGCGTCACTTTACTTTGCCTTGCCCTATGAAAATCCTTATGATCAATATGGCAATCTAACTCCTGGAGTGAATCGATTTGGAACCAATGCCTTGCAAATGTACCAAGATGTAAAGAGAAAGGAGAAACAACAAAGAGGAGTCTTGGCAGGAAACTTTAGTTTCGAGCTAACAGATGACTTAAAGTTAACCAGTACAATAGGTGTTGACTACTCCAAAATAGCCAATACTCATATTATAAAACCAGATACATACTTTGGAGATTTGGTCGAAGAAGGCGGCAAGGGAATGTTTAGTCAAGGAGATCAAACCAATATAGGTCTGATGGCCAACTTCGGGGTTAACTATAAATACCGCTGGGATGCACATGAAATCGAAACGATGGCTTTGGTAGAGATCAATAGACAGAAGTACAACTACCATGGATTCACTGGTTATGGTCTAATAGATGGGTTAGATCACACCGCAGGAGGTATAACTCCTGGTACTCCAGAGAATGACTTTATTCCCAAAGTCAGTGGTAGCGCTACAGAGAATCTATTACTCTCCCAGTTAGCACTGGTCAGATACTCGTTTGAAAACCGATTTACATTTTCGGGTAGTATTAGACGCGACGGTTCATCACGTGTTCCTTCAAATAATCGCTACAAATACTTCTATGCTTTTGGAGCAAGCTGGAATATCAAACAAGAAAGTTTCCTTGAAGATATTGATGTACTCTCTATGGCAAGAATTCGCACCAGCTATGGTCTAACGGGAAATGCCAATGGATTTGCCAGTGATTTTGGATATAGACGTCTATACGGACCTGGACAATACAATGGGCAAACAAGTCTGGTACCCACAACACCCGGTAACCCTCATTACAACTGGGAGATGAATAGAATATTGGACATAGGTGTAGAATTTGGTTTATTCAAAAATCGCTTAGTCGGTGAGATTGACTTCTACAACCGAATTACCAGCGACTTGTTTATAGACAGAAGCCTATCGATGACCTCTGGATTTGAATCCATATCAGACAATATGGGAAAGATTAGAAATCGAGGGATAGAAATCCGCCTTTCAGGAGATCTTATCAAAGAGTCAGATTGGAATGTGAATATAGGAGTAAACTTTGCCTACAATAAGAACAAAATATTAAGCTTAGGAGAGGAAGATGAAATAATCACAGAGGACTACTCTATTCATCAAGTGGGTAAACCGTTGGGATACTTCTACATGGTGCGATGGGCAGGTGTAGATTCACAAACGGGCGCTGCTCAATATTTAGACAAACAGGGCAATATCACAACAACCTATGATCCTGATAATGCCGTATTGGTCAAAGGCTCCTATGACCCAGCCATCAAAGGAGGATTCACTACTAACATTAGATATAAGAACATAGAAGTAAGTGCTTTGTTCTCTTTCATTCACGGTATGTATAGACTCAATACGGGAGAGTTTTATCGCACTGCAGCTGATCCAAATTACCGCATATACAACCAATCTACTTCCATGTTAGATATGTGGCAAAAGCCAGGGGATCAAAGTAAAAATCCAGGGGCCAACTATGCTCGATATATGACTGATAGAGAACTTCAAAGAGCAGACTACGTCAAACTTCGAAACTTGACTGTTAACTATAAGTTCAAAGACTTTGGAAGGTACAATAAGTTTATCAAAGAAATCAATGTATTTGCACAAGGTCAAAATTTAGTTACATGGACCAAATGGAAAGGACAAGATCCAGAAGACGACAACAATTGGTACGAATACGAGTATCCCCTACCTCGTACTTTCACAGCAGGGGTAAGAGTTATTTTCTAATACATACACAAAAATAAAAATGAAAAACACCTATAAATTATTTGCACAATCTATATTGAGTTTACTGTCTCTACTAACATTTACAAGTTGTGACAAGATGCTTGATATAGATTCAAAGGACAATGTAGATTCAGAGCACATCTTCAAGTCTGTCAAGAATTTTGAATATGCTGTATTGGGAACCTATGCAGATTTACACTTAGAATACAGTGCGTTGATTGGTTCCATATTAGCTGATGAATGTAAACTATCGCCTGAGAATAATGGCGTTGATGGATATGGAGTTAATCTACATCGATGGACTTACTCCTCAGATGACGAAATACTTTCCGAAATATGGAGCAATTACTACAATCACATTTACCGCATCAACAATTTACTAATCAATGCCCATAAAGTACCTGTAGAAAGAGCGTCAGATCAAGCAGCTTTGAACTCAATGCTTGCTGAGTTACACGGTCTTCGCGCCTTAATTCACTTTGAACTGCACAGAATTTTCGGCCCTGGGGATTATCAATCCAAACAAGCCCTAACCATTCCTTATATCACCACAACAGATGTTTTCTACAAACCTGGTAAAATTACGCTACAAACCTTCTATGATAACTTGTGGTCAGATATAGATCAAACTGATCAACTAACCCATTCGACCAACAACAGACTAAGCGAAAGTGCTATTGCTGCACTATCTGCAAGAATAGCTTTATATGAAAGAGATTACCTAAAAGCTATACATTACAGTAGTTGGATAATTGAACATCAAGCTTTGGCTAATGTAAAAAACTATGCAAACATCTGGACAGATAGCAATGAAGATGAGGTTCTCTTTAAACTAAAGAGAAACGCCCAGGACAAAGTCAGACCCAATACCTTATGGTATAACTATGCCACAGGTAAGACCTTGTTCTACAGCTCTGAAAAAATAAGGGAATCCTACGATCAAAATGATGTGAGAAACACTTGTTTTCTTGGACAAGAAAACAACAAATACATTGTCAAATACGGAGGAAATCAAAGCAATAATAGAATAAACGACTATAAGGTTTTCCGAACAAGTGAAGCTTATCTTATTCGCGCCGAAGCTTATTTAGCAACTGGTCAATCTGACAAGGCGCTAAGTGATGTCAACACAATTTTGACAAACAGATACCTAACCGAAAAGCAAATAGAATCAATCAATCAGAAAGTAATTGAACAACAACGCTTACTTGAATTTGCCTATGAAGGGCATCGCTACTTTGATTTAAAAAGATTGGGAAAAGATATTCAACGCAACCAAAACGACTTAGTAAGTCCCATGGATTCCAACCTATTGAGCAATAGTGATGAGCACTACCTATTGCCTATTCCACAAAAAGAAATACAAGCGAATCCAAATTTAAAGTAATTGAATTTTTCATTATATAGTGATTGGGGATTGATCAGCAATGGTCAATCCCTTTTTTTGAATAGTTACTTTGAATCAGATTACCAATGCGGTAGTGAAAATAAATAGCAGACCCCCGCCTGCTATTTATAGAAACAAACTAACCATATTACTTGCTTAACATTGAAAAACACCCATAGTACAAGTAATATAAACATTAATTCCCCAATTAATGTATTGTAAGTGCTTACGCATGGACATCAATGGCTTGGCGCAGTTCACGTATAATTTCTTCCTTTAAAGCTACTGGCTCTTCAATTTTTACAGCTTTGCCAAACTTTAAAATTATTTGTTTTAAATCGTCATTCGGTCTAACCATTAAATTCACTCTAAGTCGACCATTCTGCTGCTCCTCTATCACTTCTTGGGAATGGTGCAATGGAAGGGATTCTAAATAGTGCTTGTGATTTCTATCAAATGACAATACAATCTTTTGTAACTCTTCTTCTACAAGGTGCAACCCTATCACTTCAGAATACTGTAAGCGAATCTTTTCTACATTGTCTCTAAACCTATCCTTAGTCATCGAAATATCAGTCATTCTCTCAAGATCAAAACACTTCAACTCTTTGTCTTCTTTGGTAACCACAAACCACGTTCCATGATGTTGCTTAAAGAACAAAGGAGAAACTAAATGTTCTTCTTCTTTGTTCTCATACAAAGTATGATAGGTAAATTTAACCTTGTAATTCCTTAACATAGCTCTAAATAGCAACTGAATTAACTCAATAGGAACTGTTCCTGCTCTATCAGAAAACTCAACATATGGTGTAATAGAGGTTCTCTTTTTGGGTGTGGTAGCTAAAATATCAGCCGTAACCGCATTCTTTAAACAATTGAGAACTATTTCAGTTTCTACTTGATATTTTGTTGGGATATAATATCCTTTTTGTCTATTGTCTAACTTAACATCTACACCAAAATCAGTACTCAATTCACTTAATGCTCGATATAAAGTTCTTTCGCTAATTTCGATATCGTACTTTTGTAAATGTGCTAATAATTGCTCCCGCGAAGGATATTGATTTTTTTGTAAGAAATTTAAAATTAGAAAGTAGTAGCGCAATTTTTTCATAGTTCCAATTAAGTTGTGTTGTTTGAACATTAAAAACCTATATTGGAATGCGAAAGTAAGTTTTTAAGAATAGAATTAACAAAAATATTTAGTGAAGCAAGCGATTTTATGAGTAAACAAAGCTTTTTAAAAGTTCGTTTTGCGAATAAATACACTGTACCAAATAAAAATTACACATATTAAAAGTAACAATGTCTTGATTTACAAGTAAAAACACAACAATTAAAGAGGCGTGCCAAAATTTGTTAAATTATTTTAAGTCGCAATTGGAGAATACTTATACTTTAAGCACTATAAGGGCAAATTTCGCCCCTGAGTTCACAATTGATTTGATACTTTTATTTAGCCTATTCATTTTTATGTAAATGATAAAAAACTTACTTTTATAACAAATTGCATCAAAATATGAAGGTATTAATAATAGAAGACGAAAAAGAATTACAGAAAACGATTCAAGAGTCACTACAAAAGGAAATGTATGTAATCGAAGTAGCTAATACTTACAAAGATGCACTACACAAGATATCATCTTTTGATTACGATTGTATTTTACTCGACATCATGTTACCTGATGGCAATGGCATTGACTTACTCAAAGAAATAAAAGAAATAGAAAGAAGCGATTCAGTAATTATTGTTTCTGCCAAAGACTCCATTGACGACAAAGTAAGTGGATTAGAGTTGGGAGCAGACGATTATTTGACAAAGCCATTTCACCTATCAGAACTTCACGCAAGGATAAAGTCGGTCTTGAGAAGAAAGAATCAAAATGGAAATAACAGTATTAAAATAAATAATTTAGAACTATTTCCAGACGAATTTACAGTTCTTGTCAATGGCAAAGAAATGGAGACGAACAATAAAGAATTTGCTTTATTACAATATTTAGTAATCAACAAGAATCGATTGTTAACCAAAGCTGCAATTGCTGAAAATATATGGGGTGATTATATGGATGAAGTAGACAGTTACGACTTTGTTTATTCTCAAGTAAAGAACTTGCGCAAAAAACTAAAGCAATACCAAGCCGATTTAGAGATTAAATCTATTTATGGCATGGGGTATAAATTAACAACTGAAGGGGAATAACAATGAAACTGCATCACCATACTCAAAAGTATCTAACTATAGGAATACTCATAGTCTTATCTATTTGGGTAGCACTTTTCTATACAATTTTACTTGATGAGGTCTACGATAATATAGACGATGGTTTAAAGAATACCAAAATTGAAATTATCAAGAAAGCTTATGATAACCCCGAAATTAGGAATAAGCCACAGTTTGGGCTAAATAACTTTCGCATTACTGCTCTTCCACCTGGAGAATATTCAACAAAAAATTCCTTTGTTACAAAAATGGTCTTCCTCCCTTATGACGATGAAGAACAACCGATGCGTATTTTAACCACCTTCTTTCAAGATAGCAATGAGAATAATTACAAGTTAGAGATAAGAACCTCTACAATCGAAGCAGATGAATTACTACAAGATTTTGGACTTGCTGTATTAGCACTTTACTTTATGTTATTGCTCAGTATTTTTTTAATCAACTATATCGTTTTGAGAAGAGTTTGGAAGCCTTTCCACAGTTTGCTTAGTAAATTAAAAGCATACCGAGTAGGTAATGACTTCAAGCCTGAAACAACCAATAAAGTAACAGAGTTTAAAGCTTTAGAAGATGAACTTAAGCGAATGATCCACAACATAGAGAATACATTTACCCAACAAAAGATGTTTATCTCTAATGCAGCCCATGAAACGCAAACCCCTTTGGCAATTGCTACTAACAAACTTGAGCTACTATTTGAGGATACAAATTTGACAGACAAGCAAATCGAGCAGTTAGTCAGTGTACACCAAAGTTTAAATCGCTTGATTAAACTAAATCGATCACTATTGATGCTCAGTAAGATTGAGAATCATCAATACACACAGGTTGAATCAATTAACTTTAATGATTTAATACAACGAACTATTGAAGAATTTGAAGACATCTATGAATTCAAAGAAATAAGTGTCGCAGTAAATAAGATTAGTCCCAATCCACTAATTATCACTATGGATAAAGGGCTGGCAATTACCTTATTTAATAATTTATTCAAAAATGCTATTAACCACAATTTTGAATCTGGAAAGATTGAGATTGAGATAAATTCAGATTATTTTTTAATTAAAAACACCAGTTATTCACCAGCATTAGATCCCGCCCTTATTTATAATAGATTCTATAGATCTACTACAAATGAACAGTCCACTGGGCTTGGACTTGCTCTTGTTCAAACGATTATCAAGGAAACAAGTGGATTGTCTATCGACTATTATTATCATCAAAATTATCATTGTTTTAAAATTTCTTATTCTTTTTAAAATTCCCAATTCTTTACAGATTCTTGTTTTTACTTTGCTATCAAATAAACAAAAACAATGTTATGAGAAAATTAAAAAGATTATTCGTGAGTGCAAGTTTTATAGCTATTGCTTTATTAAGTATTAACACTACGCAAGCACAAACAGTTCAAATTCAAAAACAAGAACTTCCAAAGAACGCAATTGAGTTTTTAGACAAAAACTTTACTAAGCAAACGATCTCTTATATCACTCAAGAGAAAGAGTGGTTCAGTACAGATTACACTGTTGTATTAGAAGATCAAACTAAAATCGATTTTGACAAAAATGGTAACTGGGAAGAGGTTGAGAATAAAGCAAAGGGAATTCCTACAGATTTTATCTTGCCAAGTATTTCTAAGTACGTTACAACAAACTTTCCTAATACTCAAATCATTAAAATTGAGAAAGACAGCAACAAGTACGATGTAAAACTATCTAATAGCTTAGAGCTTGTTTTTAACTTAAAAGGAAATTTTACAAGAATTGATGATTAATAACACTATGAAAAAGAGAATTTTATTATTAGCAACCGTATGCTTATTAGGTTTAAACTTCACAGCATGCTCATCAGATGACAACAGCAACGATTCTAATAGATTCGAAACAATAGATCAAGAACAACTACCTGCTACAACCAAAAATTTTTTAAAAGGAGTATTTCCTGCAAGTTTGGTTAAGCAAAGTGGAAAAGTAAATCATGAGAACTACTATGGTTCAAAGTACACTACTACTTTGGATAATAACGTAAAGATCGACTTTAATGAAAATGGAGATTGGACTGAAGTAGAAACAATAAATAAAACAGCTATTCCTGAAGCTTTCTTAGAGCAAGAAGTTGCTAAAATCAACCAATACGTAAAGACTAATTATCCAAACTATTTCATCATTGAAATTGATAGAGATTATAGAAGAGGATACGAGATTGAATTGAACAATGGATTAGAGATGTTCTTCGATATAAACCAAAACTTCATTGCCTTAGATATTGACAAACACGACAACGAGCAAGTAGTTTCTGCAAATGAGTTACCACAAAAGGCAAAAGACTTTGTAAGTGCTAATTTTGCAAATGAAGAAATTACATTCGTGAAAAAAGAAATAGATGACAACCGAGTAGAATTTGACATCTATTTATCTTCAGGAACATCAATCGAGTTTAACCAACAAGGAGATTGGAGAGAAATCGAAGCAGGAAGACAAGCAACTTTACCAACAGCTTTCTTACCAGCAGAATTAGTACAATACGTAACTAGCCATTACGGAGAGTATAAATTAGCATCTGTTGAAAAAGATTACAATAGATACAAAGTGGAACTTGAAAAAGGAAGACAAGAAATAGATCTTGAATTCGATTTAAGTGGTAAGTTCTTAAGAATAGATTATTAATAGAAAAGCAGGTAGTTGGGACTACCTGCTTTTTGTATTTCAACAATTGACAACCAATCAAATTGGTTTTTGGGGACTCAATTGTCGACACTGTGTAAAAAGAAAAATTATACCCGCAAGCTACTCTTTTATTTCACAAAATGAGAATTAAATTAGTTAAACCTTCGTGTTTTTTGAGTAAAAATAATACCATATAATACTAAATGCGACTTTTACACTATTCCAAATACACATACAAAAGAAAAGGCCTTGTAATTCATTTTACAAGGCCTTTTCATTCTTATTACTTGACAAGTTCAATTCCCTTATCTGTAATAACTATTTTCTTTTCTTTATACAGCGTACCAACCGCTTTCTTAAATGTCTTTTTACTCATATTAAGCACTGTTTTAATGTCTTCTGGATGACTGTTGTCCGTTAATCCTAAAAAGCCATTATTGCCTTCTAATTCAGCTAAGATTATACCTGCACTATCCAACACCCCGTCATATCCTACCTTACTTCTCGTTACATCTATTTTGCCATCAGGTCGGATAGATTTAATATATCCTATTACTCGATCTCCTGTACGCAAATCTTCAAATACCTCGTTTTTATAGATTAACCCTTTGTGCTTGTCATTGATAATGACATTAATCCCCAATTCCGTAATATGTGAAACTACCAGTTCAACTTCATCACCTTCATTTACAGTTAATTCAGAATTGTCCAAGAACTGATTCAAACGACTTGATCCTACCAAGCGATTTGACTTTTCATCTAATGACATATATACTAAGTATCTGTGTCCTTCTTTCATAGGTCTTGCTTGTTCTCTGAAAGGAACAAATAAATCCTTCTCTAAGCCCATATCCATAAATGCACCATACTCGTTGATATAGCTAACTTGTAAAAGAGCAAACTCATTGATGTAGATATACGGTTCTAATGTAGTAGCAATTAATCGCTCCTCTTGATCTAAATAAACAAATACTACAATTTCATCTCCTATCTCAAATTTCTTTGGTACATATTTATTTGGAAGTAAAATATCTTTCTCTCCATCTGTTAAGTATAAACCTACACTCGTTGTTCTGGCTATCTTTAGCGTATTGTCATCTCCTATCTTAATCATATACTTATATATTAAAATTCTAAATCAAATGTTTCTTTAAGCAAACGAACATTCTCATTCAACTTAATAAAATGATCTAATTTATCCTTATTATCAAATACTTTCTTTACTAATTTTATTTCTTCATTCACTTCTATGATAATTTCAATATCATAGTTGCTCAGTTTTTTTCTTAAGTGATTTACTAACTCATATTTATTCTCATCAAAGCTCAGTTTCGAACCATGATTTGGCAATTCCAAATAAATTATGTGTTTTTCCAACCTTGGTTGAGTCATTCCCATCAACGAAGACATCAACATATAACCAGTTCGACTTAACTTCTGCATATATAACTGCCATTCGTTCATCATTTGCTCGAATGAAAACAACAGCCTTGGCAAATCTTCAGGATCGACAATATTCTTTTCTAAAGACGACTCTAACTCCCGTTTCTTTCTGATACTTGAAAGTGATAAAGCATTTACGCGTTTATTGTTTTGAGCAAATGAACCTTGAAGATTCTGTTGAGTAGTATCTTGCTGCAGTTGATTATTATCAAATGACTGATTCTGCATTGGAGCGCCACCTTGCTGCATTTGGTTATTATCAAATGACTGATTCTGCATTGGAGCGCCACCTTGCTGCATTTGGTTATTATCAAATGACTGATTCTGCATTGGAGCGCCACCTTGCTGCATTTGGTTATTATCAAATGACTGATTCTGCATTGGAGCGCCACCTTGCTGCATTTGGTTGTTATCAAATGACTGATTCTGCATTGGAGCGCCACCTTGCTGCATTTGGTTGTTATCAAATGACTGATTCTGCATTGGAGCGCCACCTTGCTGCATTTGGTTGTTATCAAATGACTGATTCTGCATTGGAGCGCCACCTTGCTGCATTTGGTTGTTATCAAATGACTGATTCTGCATTGGAGCGCCACCTTGCTGCATTTGGTTGTTATCAAATGACTGGTTTTGCATTGGAGCGCCACCTTGCTGCAGTTGATTATTGTCAAATGACTGATTCAGATCAACAGCTGCACTAAGAGGATAAAGCATCCCTTCAACATTTACGGGTGGTAATTGCTGTAAGATTTCTTTTAATCGATCTGGAGAAACAATTATTGATTCATCTTTTTTTTTTCGCCATCAATGGCTAAAGAAGCTAACTGCATCAAGCAAAGCTCTACTAATAATCTTTGATTCTGACTGGCTTTGTACTTTAAGTCACAGTCATTAGCTAACTCAATTCCACTCAATAAGAAAGGGAAAGGTGCTCTTTGCGACTGTTGAACAAACAATTGTTTTCCATGTTCTCCTACTTCCAGTAATGATACTGTTTCAGGAGTTTTAACAACCATCAGGTTTCTAAAATGAGAAGCTAAACCAGCAACAAAATGATGACCATCGAAACCTTTTGCCAAGATGTCATCAAAAGCAGTCAATAAAGCCGGAATATTACCTGATAAAATCAAGTCTGTTACACGAATATAGTATTCAAAATCTAATACGTTTAAATTCTCAGCAACTGCTTGTCTAGTTAGGTTTCTACCACAATAAGACACTACGCGATCAAAAATAGAAAGCGCATCTCTCATCGCTCCATCAGCCTTTTGAGCAATGATTCTCAAGGCGTCTTCTTCATAATTAATTCCCTGACTTCTTGCCACAAGTGCCAAGTGATTTGCTGCATCGTTAATCGTGATTCTCTTGAAGTCAAAAATTTGACAACGCGATAAAATCGTAGGAATAATCTTGTGTTTCTCAGTAGTAGCTAAAATAAATATAGCATGTCTTGGAGGTTCTTCTAACGTCTTTAAAAAAGCATTAAAAGCTGCTGAAGATAGCATGTGAACCTCGTCAATAATATACACTTTGTACTTTCCTGTCTGTGGAGGTATTCTTACTTGATCTATTAGATTACGTATATCATCAACGGAGTTGTTTGACGCGGCATCTAATTCAAAGACATTAAAAGTAAAATCCTCTGTAGGATCATCATAACCTGGTTGGTTTATCTTTCTTGCTAAAATACGGGCACAAGTAGTCTTTCCAACTCCCCTTGGACCAGTAAAAAGCAAAGCTTGAGCCAAGTGATTGGTCTCTATAGCATTTAGCAAAGTATTGGTAATAGCTTGTTGGCCTACAACATCTTGAAATGTTTGTGGTCTATATTTTCGGGCAGATACGATAAATTGTTCCATTAGCATAAATATTAGGGCAAAGGTAATTTTAATTTTCATATTGCGAAAATTATTCGCGCAACTCTAATGGGAAAAATTGATCTTCTGTTATTTTCTCTTGCCACAATAATCTCAAATCGTTAAACTTTATTTCTCTTGCTCCCCTACTATATTCTATTTCATATCGATAGAACAAATATTGGAGTTGAGTTTCAAGATAAAAGTCGTTTAAATCTATATCTGGATGATATTCACTTTTGAGATTCAAGCTAAATGTTCTCGCGGTTGTATTAGACCAAAAGGCAGTCCAACCGCTTTTAAACTCTTTGATTAGCTGAAAGGCAGTTTGACCTGTTTCACGGTCAATCAGTTTTAATAATATCTTACCATCGTTACGCGAGAGCTTTTTCAGTTTTTCTTTAAACTGCCCTTCCAGATACTTTTGAGATCGCTTGATATAGGTTCTCTTATCTCTTTTTGACTCTATCTTCTCTAGGTTTTCGTTCAAGATTATCAAATTCTGAGCTGTAGCTTTAGCATAAGGATAAACACGGCGAATGCGATTGCGAAGAATTATCATATCTCTACGATACTTTTCTTCTTTCATGTCTACGCCAATAAATATTTCAGGCATAGATACACTTTGAATTGTATCTCCATCAATAATCACTTCAGAGGGAATTTCCGGTGTAGGCAATAGCTCTTTTTCCTGTCCAAGACATGGATAAATTGCGAAACAAACAATAAGCAAAACAAATCGTTTCATAAGGTTAAATATACCCAAAATTAGCTATTTTAATTGAGTTATAACACTTTTCTAATTAAATTAGCGAAAAAACTAAACATGAGCACAAACAAGATTTTGAATGAGGATTCAATGGCTTTTTTAGAAGCTTATTTAAACAATACTTCTGCTACAGGACACGAGGTAAATGGACAAAAGTTATGGATGCAATACCTTAAACCTTATGTAGACACCTTCATCACGGATACCTATGGAACAGCTGTCGGGGTTATCAATCCTGATGCTCCTTATAAAGTAGTAATTGAAGGACATGCTGATGAGATTTCTTGGTATGTAAAATACATCACTGATGATGGGTTTATACACGTGATAAGAAACGGTGGTAGTGATCATATGATTGCACCTTCAAAACGCGTACATATACATACTAAAAAGGGAATTGTAGAAGGTGTATTTGGCTGGCCAGCAATCCACATTAGAAATAGAGCTGGAAAAGAAGATGCTCCAAAAATTGAAACAAACTTTATCGATGTAGGATGTGAAACAAAAGCTGAAGTAGAAACACTTGGTGTTCACGTAGGCTGTGTTATCACATACCCTGATACATTTACAGTGTTAAACAACAACAAATTTGTCTGTAGAGCAATTGACAATAGAATTGGAGGTTTTATGATTGCTCAAGTGGCAAGACTCTTAAAGGAGAACAATAAAGTATTGCCTTTTGGACTTTATATCGTCAATGCAGTACAAGAAGAAGTTGGTCTTCGCGGAGCTGAAATGATTACCCAGACCATTAAGCCAAACGTTGCTATAGTCACAGATGTGTGCCACGATTCTAATACTCCTATGGTAGAGAAAAACATCGAAGGAGATAACAAAATCGGTAGAGGTCCTGTTATCGGATATGCACCTGCTATTCAAAATAAACTAAGAGAGCTAATTGAAGATACAGCTGTAGCAAACAATATTCCATTTCAGCGTAATGCAATGTCACGCGTTACAGGAACTGATACGGATGCTTTTGCTTATAGCAATGGAGGTGTTGCCTCTGCACTTATTTCTTTAGCATTGCGTTATATGCATACAACTGTTGAAATGGTTCACAAGGATGACGTAGAAAATACAATCCGCTTGATTTATGAATCAGTACTAAAAATAGAGAATAACGAAACTTTCTCTTACTTTAAATAACAAATATGGAGGCTGTTTTAAATAACAGCCTCTTTTTTTAATTGTAATTGATCAAGACCATTGCCCATTAGTAAACCGAATAATACTCCTGCATAAGATCAATGCAAATCTCATTTCTTACTGCGTTTGATCCAATATATTCCCATTCAATTTCGCTGTATTTCTTGACTTGAACCAATTAATTAATGTACTTTTGAATAAAACAAATTAAGAAAATGTCTTTCTACAACAAAAGCAAAAAAAACACAGGTAAAATCAATAAGAATTTGACTTTAGCTCAAATTATTGAGGAAGCTGCAACCAAGCCAGAATACAGAGCATTGTTCTACGAACGCATGCTTAAAGATTATATATATGTTTTAGTTGAACAAGGTTATACTAGTTCTGAACTAACAGTTGGTATTGACCCTCATGTTCCAATTATAGCCCTTGACAATGGTGTAATCCCTGTATTTACAAATCCCGACAGGATTTATGATTCAGGAGCAATTACACAAGAAATGGATTATATAAAAGTTAGAGGCCGTTCTTTCTTGGAATTGACCATCGGAAATCAAATCATTGTCAACCCTTTCTCTAAATACTACAAAGAGTTAATTCCGATAGAAATTTCTGAAATGCTAAACGGATCAATATTTACTCCAAAACACAGTCCTGTTATTCACACGAGAATGAATGCCCTGATTGGGGCACCAGAACAAAGTCCTACAGCGTTACTCAGTGATTTGTCAAATATGTTTAAAAGCATTATTGCAATTACCCACGCTCATATAGGATGGACTTTTATGGATCAAATTGATACAAATGCTCATTATATTATCGCCATTGAAACCGAAGGAGAATTGCCATTTAGCCAGATAGCAAAACTCACTTCTACAATCTGTCAACAACATTTAAAAGCAGATGAAGTAATTGATATAGTAAAACTTGAAAAAGGAGGTGACTTTAGTGAGTTCTTTTACAATCAGTCCACGCCTTTCTATTCGAAAAAATAATTTATAAATGCACTCTAAAGCGATATTTCACCCTATAGATCTTGAGAATTGGCCACGTAAACCTTACTTTGAGTATTATCACAATAATTTAAAATCAAAGTATACTGTCAGTATTAAAATTGACATTACTACTCTTTTTCACAAATACAAGGATAGTAACTACAAGTTCTTCCCTATTTTCCTATATGTGATTATCAGAGCCATTAATAACAGCGAATCCTTTCGCACTGTTATTTACAATGGACAATTAGGACAGTGGAGTTTTATGCAACCATCTTTTACAATATTTCACAAAGACGATTGTAGCTTCTCGGATTTATGGAGCGAGTATCACGAAGACTTCCAAGAGTTTTACAATATAATCATTCAAGATATTAACACGTACAAAGATAAAAAGGGAATTAAAATAAGAGAGAATCAACCTGCTAACTTAATTCCCATATCTTGTGTACCTTGGATAAACTTTGAATCCATTAGTCAAGACACGATACAAGACTCTAATTTCCTTCAACCTATTATTCGATTTGGCAAATACTATACAGAAGGAAACAAAGTTAAAATCAGCCTAAGTATATATGTTAATCACGCTATTGCTGATGGTTATCATACATCTATGTTTTTACAAGATATCCAGAATCTATGTGATCATGTTGAGAATTGGATGACTCCCTAATTATTGGGCATTAGCGCAACCATTAAGAAAATTTTCTGTTTTATTATAATTATTCTTAACATAACGAAAAAGTACTATATTGCGACTTTTAATTAATTAAGAATATAGAATGAGTACAGAAACAAAGAAAAGTTTAGTAGATCGGTTTTTATCTTCGGTAGAGCGAATCGGAAATCTACTACCCCACCCAGCAACCTTATTTGCAAGTTTTGCACTATTAGTTATTGTTGCTTCTTGGATAGCTAGTTTTTTCAATTTATCGGTAATACACCCTGGAACAAAAGAAGAAATACAATCTTTTAATCTTGTCAGTGCAGAAGGACTTCATTTAATACTGACTAAGATGGTGACTAACTTCACCAACTTTGCCCCACTCGGTACAGTACTTGTTTCCCTATTGGGAATCGGTATTGCGGAGGGATCTGGACTTATTGGGACGGTACTTAAAAAGATCGTTCTATCCTCACCTAAAAAGCTTTTAACCTTTGTAATCGTATTTGCTGGTATTTTGTCAAATACTGCAAGTGAAGTTGGTTACGTATTGCTTGTTCCTTTAGCTGCTATTATATTCCTGGCAGCAGGAAGACATCCAATAGCAGGATTAGCCGCAGCATTTGCGGGAGTATCCGGAGGCTATAGTGCTAACTTATTACTTGGTACTATCGATCCTTTATTAGCTGGATTATCTGAAGAAGCGGCACGAATTATTGATCCTACCTATGTAGTTAACCCTGCTGCAAATTATTACTTCTTATTTGTCTCAACCTTTCTTATTGCCATTTTAGGTACTTGGGTTACGGAAAGAATTGTAGTTCCAAGGTTAGGTGAATACAAAGGTGACGAAGAGGCTATATCTATTGAACCATTAACTAAACTTGAAAAAAGAGGACTTATTTACGCGCTAATTGGCGGGTTGTTATTCACTGCTTTTATTCTTGGTGGTTTGATTCCTGAGAACGGATATTTAAGAAGTGAAGATGGACAAATACTAAAATCTCCTTTTATGTCAGGAATAGTTGCCTTATTATTCATTGGTTCAGCAATTGGAGGTATTGCTTATGGAATTGGTGCCAAGACAATCAAAAATGATGAAGACGTTATGAAGGGAATGTCTAAGGCAATGCAAACATTAGGCTCATATATTGTTCTTGTCTTCTTTGCTGCTCAATTCGTAGCCTATTTTAACTGGACAAACCTCGGTTTAATATTTGCCATAGAAGGAGCTGAAACACTTCAAAAGTCAGGTTTGGGTGCAATCCCATTAATGCTTGCTTTTGTGATTGTATCTGCATTGATTAACTTGATTATGGGAAGTGCATCTGCTAAATGGGCGATTATGGCACCTGTTTTTATACCCATGTTTATGCTATTGGGATACTCACCTGAGTTAGTTCAAGTAGCTTATCGCATTGGTGATAGTGTTACTAATATAATCTCACCGATGATGAGTTATTTTGCTCTTATTGTTGCCTTTATGCAGCGATACGATAAAAAAGCTGGTATTGGAACTATTGTATCCACTATGCTCCCATACACTATTGTATTCTTTATTGGATGGTCTATCTTACTGATCATTTGGATATGGTTTGGAATACCAATTGGTCCTGGAGCACAATTAGAAATAGCAGTACAATAAAATTACTTATAGATATAAAAAAAGCCCTCACACAATGTGAGGGCTTTTGTTTTATTTAAAGAACTCCTTTTCGAGTTCTAATGGTTCAATATACTTATCTCCTTTATAAACTCTCATATTCCCACCAGATATTTCATCTATTAGGATAATATCATTTGTAGCTTTATCACGTCCAAACTCTAACTTGATATCATATAACTCCAATCCTTTAGTTGCTAATTCCTCTTTAATATAGCGACAAATCGTTTTTGTTAATTGCTTTAATGCTTCATATTCTACATCACTTAAAATGCCAAGCATACTCAAAGTATCTTTTGAAATAGTAGGATCTCCTCTTTCATCATCTTTAATTGTCAATTCAACCAGACTATCTAAGTGATCTCCCACTTGCACATATGCCCCATATCTTCTATAAAAGCTCCCTACTGCTCTAAATCGACAAATGACTTCTAAGCCTTTACCAAATGGAATTGCTTCTTTGACAACCATTGAAACATCTTCTATATCAGCTGACACATAATGTGAGGGTACCTTCTTTGTTTTTAATAATTCAAAAAAGTGTTTTGTCATTCTAAGTCCACTCTTCCCAACTCCTTCAATAGAAAGTCCTACAGTATTTGCTCCAGGGTCAAACACCCCATTCTCTCCAGTTACATCATCCTTAAACTTTAATAATACTTGATTACCTCCAATTGAATAAACATCTTTTGTTTTTCCTTTGTACTTAAGTTCCATAAAATTGTTGTGTTGTTATTATTGACCAAAAATAAGATAATTCAACCAACCTCGCACATTATAAAGCACAAAAAAAGCTCCTTATTTGTAATATTTTCAAATAAGGAGCTTTATACTATTTCAACAAACTAAATTTTTACATAATTTCAAAATCACATCTTCTATTCTCTTGAGAAGAAGATCTTGCATAGCTATCTGATTTTCTTGGAATATCACTATTAATAGTCTCTACTCTTGTACCTAATCGATCTCTTGAAATTCCCTTAGCAATCATATAGTCGTACACTCTAGTTGCTCTTCGTTCAGTTAACCATTCATTGTACTTTGAATTTCCTCTTGTATCATTGTAAACGTGAATTCTAATTCGAATAGAGTTGTCTTGTCTCATCAAACTAACAATTTGATCAACAACTGATTTATTCTCAGGTGTCATATACGAACTATTAAAATCGTAATAAAAAGTAGGCAAAGTCACAAAGCTATAATCTTTTCTACTTACTGTTAAGCTCCTACCATTGTCTACCGTCTCTTCTTTAAATCTTGCACGCGCCTCAGTTTCTTTAGCGGTATAAGACGTGTTATTTTTTAAAGTGCCTTTATCCTTTAAAAGACCAAAATTAGCAACAACTCCATTTTCTATTTGATTCACTAGCACTTCTGCTTTTGTATAATCTTTTGCTGTTCCCACTATCTTATGCACTAAGGCCAAGTCTTTAGGCTCAAACTCATACTGACCACTTGTATTGGTATAAACAGTCGCAATTCTATCTCCTTTCTTACTATAAAAAGTAATATCCCCATCAGCAATTGGAGCATTCAGCTCCTTATCAAATATCTTTCCTTCAATTTTTTGAGCTGAGACAGTAGTGCTTCCCATCAGCAATACACCACATACAATTAAATACAAATTTTTCATAATTACTTTTTTCCTAGAATCTACTACACTCAAATATACAAAAATAGTTAACACTTCAATAAAGAAACATTTTTTATTTATAAAAGCAACTAATCAAATAATACACTGTAGTGTAAATTATTAATATCAAATAAGGTTAACATTCTTACTATACTCACAAACCAAACACTTTAATATAATATTTACTAAAAACCACACAAACACAAGCTTATTTTAATAATTAGTTTTTATACAAAGCAAACAATTATTGTTATTCATTATCAAAAAAAAATGAGACAAATACTTCTACTACTTATCCTTTTCAAGGTTGCTTTAGCATTCAGTCAAAAGAACAACCATGACAATAAACCATATCGCATTGTACCTGTCTACGAAAAAAGTCTTATTCGCATTGACGATATTCTTGAAGGTAATGATAACTACAAATACCTAATGAAAGAGAGAAAGCTTAAACAAGAGCTACTGACCTACTTTCAATCCTATATTCCTACTTTATCCAGTATCAAGAAGATGGAAATAAAAAACGAACAAAACCTTTATTACCTCGTTCTACAAACCAATACTCATACAATTGTATCTTTATTACACCTTGTTACAATTCTCCGTAGTGAAGCAACCTTTTTCATGCTTGGCAAGAACCATTGCATTAACCAACATCCATTTACAAGTTTATGTTTTCCAAAGGATGATGGGCTCACTTGCCTCAACAAACAAAGCTCTTGTCTAAAGTTTGTTAGAGATATTACTATTAGATAAACTATCAATAATAGGAGGTTCTAATTTGTAAGAATTATTAAAGGGTAAAGGACTGGACTTGCTAAGCAAAACTGTAACGCAAAGTCGACTCCTTAAATTATAAAAATAAATACTAGCAAGGTTTCTGACAGTGAAAAAATCCAATAGATAAAATATTTCATCGTTGATTTAATATAAAAAAACTACCTCATCAATAGCTCTTTTGCTTTTTCTAATACTTCATCTTTACCCTCAATAATTCCTTTACGAGTAATATTTACTTCTACATCGGGTTTAATCCCCTCACGTTGTGTAACATTACCACTAGGGTAATAAATTCCTGCACCTCCTATTAGAGCCACTCTATTACCTGGCAAAACTACTTGAGCTGTATCTCCATTGGTTCCTGCTGTATGTGCTCCTACTAAGGTAACATTATCACCTGCTTTTAAAGCCATGATAGCGTATTCTGAAGCACTCTGACTAACTTCGTTAATCAAAACAACTACTTTTCCTTTATACTTAGTCTCTCCTGGTTTTATAGTTAACTCCTTACTAAATTCAAAAGCCCCTGGAAAGCTTAAAGTAGGAAATAAATTTTTTAAAAAAGGAGTCGGTTTACAGACAAAATAGCTTCCTAGGCTATGAGGTACAAATGCAGATGGATAATTACGAGCATCAATAATAATACCTTTAGTGTCACTAAACTGCTTCTTTACTTCCTCTATATCCTCATTAGTTACATTTGCTAAAGTGATATACCCTATATTATTATTTAAAAGATAATAGCCTTTTTTGGTTCTATCTACTTTGAAAGTATAGTATATATTTAATTCTTTGCGTTTATATAATTTGAGATCAATACTTTTAGACTTATTTCCTGATAAGTATGTGATATTGAGAATCTCTTTTGGCGAGCGCAATAAGTCTCGTTGTAAATCTCTATAATACACTGCATCATTAGAGGCTGGATAGCGATTCTTATTTCTAATCTCTATCGATGCTAAAGTTTCTTGATTGATATGAGTTACCTCATCCCCAACTTTAATTTCTATACCATTCAATAATTCTGGATTGTATATTTCTGTGACTATCCATTTACCTTCTATCTTATTTAAACGTATAGGTGCATGATATTCTCCTAATGATTGTTCAATAGCATTATTACCTGCTAATAACAATGCATGTGAATCATTCAATTCAGTTAGCAAGGCTGTTAAAGCTAATTCATAAGCTAATTCTGTTGAAGCATCAATAAATGGTCTTAAGTGAGTGCTTAATACCTCTGACCACTTATTATCAATCAAACTTTTATATGGATAGAAATACTCTACCATATTCCAATAACGATATAAAGCTAGTAATCTAAAACCAGTATCTGGCAATGCAAATTGCTCATATGGTCGCTCATTTATATAATCTGCTATAGGAACATACCTACCCTGAGTAAGGTAATAATGATCTTCTGTTAATGGAAAATTTGCAATTGTTTTTAATCTACTTTGCAGTTCATGGTTCAGGTCATACTTACTTATCCAATCCATAGCAATAGAGTTTTCTATTTCTTTTGAAGAATGAGGTAGTGTACCCAAACTATCAATCCAATTTAATAATATCTGCTGTGTTTGCTCCTTCGTCTTAACTGATAAATACTTTGGTAGTATTCTAAAAAGTTCATAATCCCAATTATACTCACCTTTAGCTATCATTGGATGATGATACTTTAAAAAGCCCCAAAACTGTCCAAGTAAAGCTAGTTTATCCAAATCTTCTTCATTGTAATTACTTGGTATCTCAACTTCAGAGCCATTATCAAACATCTTATCTAAGTCTGCCTTATAGATAGGTTTAGTATAAACTGTACTATTTTTATAATCTTGACCATCAATTTTCAATTCTACTTGATCTACCCAAATAGTACCGCTACCTTTCAACATTACGCCTATACCTATTTGATCAATATGACTCTGCTTAATTGCTTTCTTTAAACTAATCTTCTGCCAATCATTAGTACCTTTGACTCCTTTAACCTCAGCATATTGGATAGGCATACGAGCATCTGTTTTATAAAAAACTCCAGCTGTACCAGTAACTTCATTTGTTTTTAAATACACAGTGAGTTCCATTTCCTTACCTATATAGGTATTTGGAAACTCAAAATACACACCTCCAAAATCTCCATATGATGATTGCTTGTCTTGATTATTAATCACAAGGGACTGTTTTCCTTCTTAAACAACATCAACGCTAACAGTATAAGTATATTTATTACTTCCTATCTGTTGCCATAAATTAGTAGGTAGATCTACATTAGAAGATTCAAACCCAAAATTGTCTGCTAAAGATTGAGCAGTAGAATTTATCATTGCCAAAATGGTAATAATACAAAGTATTATTTTTTTCATCACTATAGTGTTTAAGTTGGTTTAGCTTTGGAAGTTAATTACAAATAGTTAAAAAACAAAACCCGCCGTACAAAGTCTGTAGACTCTCAGCTATATAACTGCACACTACACTAACCTTCACTGCCCAAAGTCTCACTACTTTGAGCTATATAACTCTGACTTCTTTATTGCCATTTTAATTCTTGTATTTTTTCAGTGTAAATATACTCATCAGACCGCTTTTAGCCTAATGTTTACCTCGCCTATATCCGTCCCTATCTTGCCTTTATTAAGACAACTTACAGTTAGTCGACCTTACACTTATAATCTATTGTCTGATGTTAGTGATCTGAAAACTATTCGCCACTTTATTAAATGATGACTCCCATAGTTCCGAATCTTTTACGCGATAAGATACAATCAACCTATGTTGCCTATCGTAATTTTGAAAAATATATGTGTGAACCTTCACTAAGGGATTCTGGCCTAACTGACGGATGTAAGACATTTTGAAAATAGTATAGCCTTTAATCTTCACCATAGAAACACCTAACCATTCTACGATCTTCAAATTCGTATCATACAACATATCCCTCATTTCATTCTCTGCAAAAGAACTAATTTCAACTAATTCACTTTCAGGCAAATCTTCCACATCCTTCAACTTAAAATAATCTCCAGGGCCGGATATGTCTGTTTCTATGATAATTCTTGCATACATAGCAAGACCATCCTTTGTAAAATCATTAATTCCCTTAGGTTGGAAAACAATGCGATTCTCAGAAACTTCTTCACCTAACATTCTTGTACCTGCTTCAACAAACTTCTTGCTAAACTCCTCGTACTTCCCTTTTTGTAGTTCCATTGTACTTGGGATCAAAATAGTACCAATACTTGGTAACTCAACTTGTTCATAAGTAACATCTTGAGCATAAACAGATCCTCCTAAAAACAATATCACAACAAAAGACAATAACTTTCTCATAGTTAATACTTCAATATATACCTCAAATTTATAACATTATACCTTTATGCTCTTATAGTTTTGCGTAAACCCTATCATTATCTGAATAAGATCGCAGCGACCGCCGGGCAAAGTCTGGGGAACTGGAGGACCGAAAACGGGAAACGGGGAACACTATTAAAACAATAAATAATACCATAATATCACTGACAATTAGAAGAAAACACCATTTTGACACTTATTACACTACTTGCTAATTTCTTGAAGACAGATAGATCATTCTCTCTGTTCAAACCATAGCTTAACAAAGCTCAGGTATTGATACTAATTCAAAAAATGAGTAACTTTAGAGTAGAAAAAATAGAATAACATTAAATACTGTAATTATGAAACTCGAAAATAGAAGTTACGAATTGCAACAAATTACAAGTTCTGACGAGCAATTGATAGTGTTATTACTTCTGCAAAAGAGATACATTGAAGCGTGTAAACTCTGTGAACAGGAAGAAGATTCAGTACAGAACTTTTTCAACAAAGGAATAGCTTACTATTATTGCCAAGGCTATGAACTTGCACTTTCCTGCTTCAAAGAGGCGCTGTCATCGATTGCTCATTTACTAGGAGATAGCTCTGAGAGTATGTTAAGTAAAGAGAACATCGAAAAACATTTTTACAACAAAGAAAGAGAAGACGTAGAAACGCTTTGCATGCAGGGAGTCACAAGACTATACGTCAATCACTTCACTGAAATTACTCGGTTTTACTTGCTGTGCAATATTCTAATGTGCATGGAAAAATTGGAAATGTGGGCCGAGATAGACACCCTAAGCAGTACGATGTATGGCAAGCAAAAGATCAGTTTTGTTCAAAAACTACTTGCTAAATCAAATGCCGAAAAACAATAAAGTCATTTATACTCTAAACAAATAGCCCAACAGCAGATGCTGTTGGGCTACTTTAACACAACGAATTTGCGTAGGCATATTCTTTTAAAAGCCAATAGACTTTTTAAAAGATAACACCTTATGAAAAAATTTAATACTTACTCTTTTCTATTCTGTAGGTTTTCTTTTCTGTGTACTCTCTACCAAACATGTCTTTTACTCTTACTTCGACCGTATGCTCACCAACTCCAATATTGAAAGGCAATTTAGCACTCCATAGATGTGATGAGTTTATTGGATTTGAAGGTTTTCTACCTCCAAGTAGTTCATCTGTCAAGTCATATTTTTGTACTTCTGCATAAAAGGCTGGATCTACCCCATTCTCTTTATTCATTTTCTTCCATTGTCCTTCATTGACTCTGTACTCCACTTGATCGCGCTCTGTTCCCATAAAGACATTAGCATAAACACGATAGTTACCTGCTCTTTTGTCTGCCATAACCTTTGGCATGAACAATTCCATTTTGTAATCTTCAGATTCTCCAGAAACCTTATAATCCAGTGCATACTCATTCCCTTTTACAACTAAAGTAGCATACCCTCTTGGCGTACCATCTCTCATGGTAGAAGCAGGAACCCCTAACTCGTTAAACTCTCCAGAATACCAATCTCCAGAAGTAGTTCCAACATTGTATTCGTGAATCGGCTTAACTCCTGACCATCCATGCTCCTTGGTATAGAATTGGTGCATTTGATAATGCGTATGAGCAGATAATACCAAAATATTCTCATGACCACTTAACACATCTAACAACTCTTGTCTTGACTCTTGATCAAAGTGCTTTTCGCCTCCGATAAACAAAGGGATGTGTAAAGAGATAACAACAAGTTTATCCTTGTCTACGTACTTTAAATTATTCTTGACAAACGCTATTTGATCTTTTCTAAAACCTCCTAAATATCCTTTCTTCTTGATAGGGTGTGGGTATAGAATATCGTCTAATACGATAAAGTGTGCTTCTCCATAATTAAAAGCATAGTTTGCTGGTCCGAAGTTTTTCTCGAAAGTTTCGTCAGAGTATATATCTTCTGTTGCCTCATAGTTCATATCGTGATTCCCCATCACGTTGTACCACGGTAAGCCCACTTGCTTCATCACATCCTTATAAGGCGTATGCAAGTCTAACTTATCCCCCACTAAATCTCCTAAGCTAATCCCAAATGATATTCCATCTGTTTTGTGTTTCACCTCATCGACAATTGCCTTTTTGAAATAATCCAATTCTTGTAAACTATAAGGTTGTGGATCTCCAAAAACAAAAGCTTTAAAATCAGCAGACTCCTCTTGTGGTATCATGGCAAAATTAACCTCTTTTGGCAATTTTCCCGTTGGAGCCACCCCTTCGTACTGAGTACCTTTAGGCGATCCTTTCGGCTTATGAGTTACATAGGTTTTCGGTAAATTATACTGATCAACAGCTGTAGTGTATTGACTTGGTTTAATCACAAATATTTGGTTATCGCCTGTTAAAGGTAATTCGTAAAACCCCTTATGATCTGTTTGTACAACATCAACTCCGTTTGATACACTAACGCCCGAAAGTACTTCCTCTTTTCTTTCTTTTTTGCCATTTTGATTTTTGTCTACAAATACATACCCTTTTACGCTATTTTGTCCTACTGCAACAACTGCAGTCAATACAAAAGCAAGAGTGTAAAATCTTTTTTTCATCGTTTTATTGGTTTATAAGAGTAATGATAGCTTGTATATCTATTCTTCATATTCTAAAATTAGATAGTACAAAACCACTACTGAATCATTACACAAAAGTAAATATGCAATATTAACTGACTTTTACCCTATTGTTAAGATTAGAGGGCGTATATTAAATTACGATGATTTAACAGGATGAGATATGAAAAGAGCAAGACAATACTTCAATACACCATAAAAAAATAAAAGCTCTAAGTGATTTAGAGCTTTTATAAGGAAACAACATATAACTTAATAGAAATTGATTCTATAATAGTTCAAATTAAAAAAGAGTAAGGTCTTATAAGATGTAGACAAACTCAAATAGATATAAACGAAAGAGTTAAGTATTTACCTCTTATTCATTTATCACTTTACAAAAGTAGACAAAGCTCTTAGGCTCTGCTAATTTTTTTCCTTAAAAAGTCTATAAAAATGATGAACTAATGTCTTTTTGCGAATATGTAGAAATAGATGTTAATCTCTATTTTAAATGATAGCCTTTTTTGATAATATTTTTTTGTTAGTCCTTAATTTTTTAAAGTATAATTCGCTTTCTTTTTTCGAAATATTCCATATTTGGTACTTTTTAGATATTTATTAAGATAATTAGGTACTTTTTATCTTATTTCATCTCCCTAATGGGTACAAAAAAAGGAGTTGCTAAATAATTCAGCAACTCCTTTAGGTTATTTCCTTACAAAGTAGATCCAAAGACCTAACTATGCATAATCAAGTGGTTAAATATCTAAAATAATAAATTCACTTCTTCTGTTCTCTTGATGTTGTGCTTTAGTACAAGGAACATTGTTCTTACACTTATTCACTAACTGTGATTCACCATATCCTTTACCAGATATTCTATCACTCTGAATACCTTGTTTAACCATCCAGCTGATTGTAGATTTGGCACGTCTATCTGATAGTTTCAAATTATAAGCATCGTTACCACGACTATCGGTATGCGAGCGAACATCTATTTTAAGTTGAGGGTACATTTGCAAGACTTCCACAACTTTTGCTAATTCAATTGCTGCATCAGGACGAATATTCGACTTGTCAAAATCAAAGTAAATTGGCTCTAATTTCAACTTCTTGAACAAGTCATCGTCTTTTTCAATCTTCTCCACAATCGGATCAAGTCCGATATTCACTTCATTAAAAGCGTCAAATTCACGGCCAAGTACTGTTGTAACTTCATTGGTGTTATATCCCTGTGCACTTGCTTTTAATCTAAACTTGAAGTTACACGGTAGTGATTCAGTGATATAAGCACCATTCTCATCTACGTTATACTGACCGATTTCTTTGTAGTTATTGTCATATAGAACAACAGTGGCAGTTGGGATAACAAAAGTTGTACTGTTATCAAATACCTTACCTCTGATTTGTTGTTTACAATCCACTACTTGAAAGAAGTAAATATCATCTCCACCCATACCAGCTTCTCTATTAGAAGAAATGAAACCTTTGCGGTTTTTATCATTGATAAAAAAGGCGAAGTCATCACCAGGACTATTAATTGGTGCTCCAACATTAACAACTTTAGACAGGCTACCATCTACGTTAATCTTAGCTTTATAAATATCCAATCCTCCAAGACCAGGGCGGCCATCTGAAGAAAAGTATAAGAAATTGTCATGAGATACAAACGGGAATGTTTCTCTTCCTTCTGTATTTATTTGACTTCCTAAATTAACAGGCTCACCAAATGAACCGTCATCGTTGATTGCAACTTTAAAAAGGTCAGATTGCCCAAGGCTCTCTTTTCTATCTGAGACAAAATACAAGAGCTTTTCATCAGGAGACAACGCAGGATGAGCTGTATTGAAATCATCTGAGTTGAATGGCAACTCCACTGCTTCAGACCACGTACCATCACTTAACCTACTTGCCTTGTATAATTTGAGTAAGATGCTGTACTGTTCATTGTGAACTTTCTTGCCTTTTTTGAAGTTATTACGCGTAAAGTACATGGTTTGCCCATCTTTAGTAAAAACAGCAGAAGCTTCGTTAACCTTTGTTTTGACAGATTTGTCAAATAACTCCGGTTCAGAAAACTCACCATTTTCGTTTACTTCGGAGAAGTATAGACTTGTAAAGGCCTCATTGGTCCATTTGTGTCTTTTTCCCTCTCTTGTACTTTCTGTATCTCTTGCCGAGGTAAATACAAGCTTATTGTCCAACAATGCTGACCCATAATCAGAGTACTCGCTATTGATTGGTAAAGGCTTCACGTCATATCGCTTAATAGTCGCGTTTATTTCATCAAGGTAAGTATCCTTATCAGCTATAAACAACTTTCCTCGACTATCCTCTTGCTCAATACGAGCAAATTCAGCCAAGTACTTGTCGGCACTCTCATAGTCTTCTATTGCTCTAAAAGTCTGTGCAAATCGGTAATAGTATTCAGACTCTAACTTTACTTGTTCTTGTTCTGCCAAGACAAATAAATCTTTATACCACTGATGAGCACCCTTTAGCTCTCCTTTAAAGTAATAAGCATCCCCCAGCTTAGAGAGTATATTTACATTTTTATATCCTTTCTCAACAATTCGCTCGTAAACCTCAATGGCATTTACATATTCGAACTGATCAAAAGTTTTGTCAGCCTTTCTCACTTTAGCTGTTTGCGCTTGGAGTCCGTAAACTCCAAACAAACAAACTGCAATAGAAAGTGCTCTTACTATCCTTTTTTTCATAATCTACTCTTTTTAGTTTTAGAAGAATCTCGGCGTATTGATACGCGTTCTTCTATTAAATAATTCAAACTTCAAGAATATTTCATGTGAACCTGAATTATAGTTGGCTAGCTTTGTTGTTTCTGCATCATAAGAATAACCTACAAACAGATTTTCATTCACTTGGAACCCTACAAGTCCACTTACTGCAGCATCCCAACGGTAAGCTGCTCCTAGAGTAAACTTATCCATGAACAAGAAATTCGCAGTCAAATCTACTTGCAGTGGAGCCCCTTCCACTACTTTTATAAGAGTTGCTGGTTTGAACTTCAAACTTGGGTTGAGTTCAAATACATATCCCCCCATTAAGTAAAAATGTGCTTTTTGACGTAGAGTAGTAAACTCATTGTCATCATAACGGTCTGTTGTTAAAAAGTTTGGAACAGAAATACCAACATAAGATTTATCAGAATAAAGGTAAACCCCTGCTCCAATATTTGGAGTAAACTCATTGTTGACATTGTCATTTACTTTGTCACTACCGTCAAATATTCTAAGCTTTGTAAAATCTACACTCATTAAATTAGCTGTGGTCTTTAATCCAAAAGCCAATTTATACTCATAGTTAATATCAATTGCATAAGATAAGTCAATCGAAATATTGTTCTCATCCATTGCCCCTAATCTGTCATTGGTAAAATTAACTCCTAATCCCATACCTGATTCACCAATAGGTGTGTTGGCAGAAACACTTGCTGTCTTTGGTGCCCCCTCCATACCTACCCACTGGGTTCTGTAGTGTCCGAAGATATTCAGTGTCCCTCTGCTCCCGGCATAAGCAGGGTTTATCTGTGAGGGATTATACATATACTGTGTAAATTGAGGATCTTGTTGAGCTGTAGCTACCTGTGCGCTACCTACCAAGACAAGTCCCAATAAACTATTCTTTAATAATGCTTTATAATTCATTTTGAATTTATTCTATTAGTTAGTCTCCAAATGTAAGTAACCCGCTTTCTTAATAGTACGAGATCCTTTGTCATCCTTGTATTCATAAGTAATTACATAGTAATAAGTTCCCGTAGGTAAACTCTCACCTTTACTAATAGTTCCACGTCCATCTGACTTTCCAACAAATACATTTCCTCGAGAGTTATAATTTGTCGTTTCATACACCCTCACTCCCCAACGGTTGAATATCTCAACTGTATTATTTGGAAAACGCTCTATATTGTCAATTCGAAAGAAATCGTTTTTGCCATCTCCATTAGCAGATACAAGATTGTAGATCACGACATCCCCGTCCAACAGCCAATCTTTATTAACTGTAGCCAGTGTAAAGAAACCATATCCTTTCACAGAAGTTGGAGTAGAAATACTCTTAGTATCTACATCTACTATTCCGCCTTCGTCAACCCAGATCTGAAGCTTTTCATCCCATCTCACGATGTGTAATTCCCTTACAGGATCTTTCAACAGTTCAGCTGGCGTGGTGCGCTCATCCCAAGTCAAAGTCAAGATGATATCACTTTCTGTATTTGAAGTACGATCAATCAGCCAGTATTCTTTCGTATTTAATTCTTCTATTACACCAGCAGTATTAGCTCTTGCTTTAAAGAAAGGTGCATCATCAAAAGAATACTTACTTACAAATAAATCTTTCTCCTTTTCGGGAGCTGAAATAATTGCCTTTCGATAAAAGCCTTGATCTCCAATTGGGAAAATAAACTCATTGTCTCCCTCTTTATCCACTTGCCCTTGAATATGACTATTATCTTTAGTCAAAGAAGCAGCTGCACCTTTAAGAAAGGTAACTGATCCTTTCGCTTCATCCACATGGGCTATCCCCTCGTTAAAAGTCATTTGGCCAACTACCACAACTGGACTTTGGATATCGAAAGCTTTCTGCTCTGTGGGATTTACCAACTCTAAATTATTAAACGTAGTAATAGAATTTCCGCTTAATATCTGTACTTTCTTGCCTTTCAAAAGTGTGGTTCCTTCTGGAGTATTGCCCTTGTAATCAAAAAATGCCCCATTGTTTATCAAATTATCCTCAAGGATAAGTGTTCCGTTGTTTCTAAAATTAGCATTGTCAACATTCTCAAATACATACTTTGATGATACTAAAGAACCTGAGCTAATATAGAGATCTCCTTTGTTGACTGTCTGTGCATGAACTCCTGCATAAGACAAAGCAAAAGCCATTAAAAGTGCTCTATAATCTTTCATACTATTTCACTTTTAAATTACTTAACTGAGAATACGATATTCATGATCGAGGTAGGAGTTCCATTTGATAAAATTCTATACTGCATGATCCCCTCATTACTGATATTTACAATCTCAAAAACAGTTGGATCGTAATCAGTAACATAGTAATCTAACTGATCAGCACTATGAAAATAAGGAATGCTTTCAGGAGCACCATCATTTTTAAATGTTCGTGATTTATCTTTCATACCGAACTGATTTACATACTCTTGATATAGATTCACTTCTTTCACTGTCGCAGGATCAGTGATAATACTCGTATCAAAAACAATAGAAGGCATATAGAAGAACTTCACAGCTTTGTTATCTGTAGTTACCATTTGTTGCCATTTTAAACCATCATTATAGTAAAAACCTGGAACTACATCATTCTGTTTTTTAGTATTATAGACAGTCATCCCTTCAACATGTGCGTTTAAAGGAGTTGCTTCTGTTGTTTTGGTTAATTCCACACGAGGTAATAAAAGGCCTTTATTTATTGCATCTAATTCTAATACTGCATTAGTGTTTACATCTGGATTAGAGTTACCTACAACACCTATTTTAGTCTGTGCAAAACCAGCTGTTGCCAAAAGGGCAAGAGTTATACTTAAATATATTTTTTTCATAATTGTGAATTTGTTTTAAATAAAGGGAGGAGCTTATTTGTGGCTTGTACTCCTCCCCTTTTCAGAAAAGATTAATTGATTGTTGTTTGTTGTTTGATCTTTATTATTTTACCTCTTTACCAAGGTATTCTACTACTACTTCATAAGTATCTTTTGGTAAAGCTGTATAGATATTTCCTACACCGATATTAAAGTCAATCTTAGTACCCTTTACTTCCACGTCTTTTGTAGATTCAGTAACTAACACACCTCCTTTTAGTACCTTGATAGATAACACACCATTGATAGCGTTATCACCTGTAGCATTAGCTAATTCTACACCTGTAGTTTTAGCAGAATCACCATTGGTTGTAGTACTTCCTTTAGCTAATAATACTTGACGACCATTATAGATATTCCCAGTGAATACGATATCTCCTTCGTTTGTGATATTATCTCCTAAAGCTTGTTTAATTATCTCTTTATAATCGTTGATAATCTTTAATAAGAATGAAGCTGGTAATTCAATAGGAGTCTTCTCTTCTTTACCATTTACAATTTTCATTGTATAGAATACTAAATCAGTATCAGTATCTTTAATCTTACCAAAATATACGTTACCACCTTGGTTTAAGATATTAGTCAATGCATTCTTCACTTCTTCATTGTTGTTAATAGAAGAGATGATATCAGCCGTCATATTGATGAATTGCTCACCTTTATCTTCATTGTTATACTTATAGAAGATTTCTCCTTTCTTAACATTAGCTTCTATTGGTGCTCCTGCAGCTGCATAAGCTTCTAATTTACCATTATCTATTGCTTCTGTTCTTAAGATATTAGTCTTAGTTTCTACTGAAGCAACCAGATCTGTTAAGTTAATTGTTGTATACTCTCCTTTAGTTTCATCCCAATACTGTAATACCCAGTTTGGTTTATTAGGGTCTGTACTAATGTTTTTGTAGATAACATTACCTTCAGAGAACTGAGTGATGTACTGTAAGTACTCTTCTACAGAATTAAAAGTCATATCTTTTCCTCCTACTTGGACAGTGATATTTCCATTCGTAGTTAAAATCTCCTCGATATTATTAATCACTCCACCTACTACGTCTACATGAATAGCTCCTGCTGGAACAGCAGTCCATTTAGTCACATCTAATTCTCCTCCTCCTACAATGTATGCTTCAGATAAGTAATATTGTTTCTTATTATAAGTAACAATAGTAGTTTTAGACTCCGTTTCTGCTACTAAATCACGTAAAACAATAGTCTCATATTTTCCATTAGCTTTGTCGTAGTATTGGAATACCCAATTAGGGTTAGTAGTATCTCCTAAGTTTTTATAGATTACATTACCATCAGCAGATTGAGAGATATATTGTAAGTACTCTTCTACAGTTGTGAAAGTCTTGTCTCCTTCTTTTGTAGTAACAGTAATTTTAGTTGGTGCTTCTAAGATTTCTTTGAAGTTGTTTACTACAGTTCCTTTTACATCAATCTCAATAGCTCCTTTTGTACTTCTATCTAACTTATCAAGTATATCTTTAATCTTATTAGGATCAGTTTCTGTACCAATAGCTTCGACAATCGTTTTCTCGTTGAAATATACATAACCAGTTATTTTACCATTTTCCTTAATCTCTTTAAAGAAAGTATTCGTTTCTTTTCCTTGGATCATCTTTAGTAAGTCGATCTTTTTAGTAATGTATTCTTTAGTTGTAGCATCATATACTACCTCATACATATCTCCTGTCGTATTATCATATACAATTGTAGTATGTCCTGGTTTAGTAGGATCAGAATTATCAGGATTAGATGGCAAAATGTAGTTAACAACAGCTTGTAGGTTCTTAACGTCATTTGTGATAGTAGTGATATTATCTCCTAAGTTTTCTACCACTGTATTTAATTCAGTTTTACCAATGATTCTATTCCATTTAGCACCATCCCAGTAGTAAAAACCTTTAGGCATAGAAGTAGATTCTACATTGTTATACACCAGTAAACTCTCTTGTTGAGAACCTGTAATAGGAGCAAATACACTCTCTGCTGTAAGAGTAACACGAGGAATTAAGATACCTTTATTTCCTGATTTAGCTACGATGTCTAATTCTGCAGAAGTAGCAGGGTCCGGCGTACCGATCCCTACTTGTGCATTTGCAAAATATGTTGTTCCTAATAATGCTGCTAATAATGTGATTCTTTTCATCTTTTGTTATATATAAATATTGTTGTTTCTAATTATTTAATTTTTGTTGTGATGTTCAGGTTTGTCTTAACTGAACAGTTTCTCGTATCAAGCTTAATTGGAATACGTCTACCAACAGGGCACCCATTTCTAAATGTTTGAATGTAAACTACCTTGTAGAACTCTCCTGTTCCGTAGCCTTTATCATCCAACTCTTCATGTTGTTCTAAGTCTTTAGGTAATCTAAAAGTAAATTGATTTACAGATACATTCTTTTCATTTGTAACTATATCTACTTTACCTACTATAGGTTGATCTGGTTTATTCGGATCAAGCTGTCTTTCATTAGTAAACATTTGATACTCAGTACAAGTATCTATAGCTAAGATTATTAAATCTCCTTGTTCACATACCTCTTTAGTATCCTCATTCACATCAAATCCATTACCTAAATCCATTTTAGGAGCTACACTTACTTCATAGATTTTGGTAAAGTTCCCAAGTACTCCCACAACGTTACCATAAGAAATTTTTACTCGATCAAAAGGTTCATTTGTTTCTTTAATTATCATCTTATACTTATTCTTATAACCTAAGCCTAATAATTTAAGATCTAAAAACTTCACTCCATTTGTACCGTCAAGTTCAGGTCCAACTTTCTTATCTCCTAAGTATCTCTGGATTGTATATCCTTTAATTAGTTCGAGACTTAGTATTGGATTACCAGGTACTTCAGTTACAATATGCAGTTCATCTCCTGGCATTGCCTGCTGCTTAAATACTACAGTTAAAGTAGCAGCATTCAATACTGCAACACCCCTACTGATTGTCGCGTGAGAATTAGGATCGTTATCTACAGCATTCCAAGGATTAACAACTGAGGCAGTAGCACTTGCTACTCCAAGACCTAAGTCTTGTACTCCATGCAATACGTCTAACACAGATGGATGTACCCCATTAGATACAGGCTCGCAATATCCCTGTGGGAACGAAGCTACTGGCTTATCGTAATAAACACCATATATCTTAGCCAACTGCGCTACTCCTACTAAAGCACCTAACGAAATCTGTACTCCATAGTACTCTTGTGGTCCATTCTTATCAGATGGTACAAACGTGTATTCTACCACATTGTCACCTGTTAATAGATCTAATAATCCTCCTGCAACAGGTTTTATTGTACCGATACGTTTTCCGCTTTTTGTTAAGCCCACTACTGACATACCTCCTGCAACAACTAATCCACTGTATTCCTTACCTAACTTAATCGTTACTGGAGTTCCTGCTTTTACAGGATGGTCAAAATAGATATTCTGCCAGGTTGTTCCTAACCCAAGTAGTGCTACTGTAGTCGATATAGTCGAATGCGTTGTTGGGTCTCCATCTACTGCTTTCTCTTTATTAGCGACAAATCCTGCTAAAGTAGTATACCATGTAGTATTCATGTCTGTACCATCTGCAGCTTTGCCTCCGCGTGCATACACCCTTTCTAATGTAGGTGGACATAGTGAATCATCTAAAACAGTAACAAGTAAATTCTCATAACCTTCACATCCATTTAATTCACTAAACACAGTCAATGTATAATTACCTGAAGCATTGAACTCAACCTGATTTCCTTGTACAAGTTTGTTGTTTTGATCTAACCAGTATATACCATTTCCGTTTGTCTGAACTTTAGGCAACTGCAAAATAGCCTTACCGCTATCATCAAGTTTAACAGTTACACGTTGACTTCCATCAATAGCTATAGTTGGCCCATCTTTCTCTATAACCTCAAATACATCAGATCTCTTTGAAATAGCTTTATCTTTGGTGATAATTACTGTGTAATTACCAGGAGTTTCTGTTTCTAGAGTGCGCTCAGTTCCAAGGTTTGGATTATCTGTATTATCCTCGTTCTCTTGTGAACTTGGTGTAATAGCGTTTCCGTTAAAGTACCACTGATAAGTATCTCCTTCTTCTTTTACTTTAAGTGTGATTGAAGTTCCTTTACAGATTTCATTGTTCAAACTTTCTACTCCCTCGTCATCTACTGATACAATTGTTGGTTTGTCTAACGTACTATCTGAAGTTACTTTAATCACAGTCCCTGGCGCCTTAGTTCCATCAGGTTGTGTTGGATTCGCATTATCAATTGGAGGATAAGAAGGATAGAATACTTCCTTACCCACTTCTTGTCCTGCCTCACCTACGTAAGCGATATTCTTAATTTCCACAATCCCTTTCAAACTTGCATTTACATTTACTTTAAAAGTAAATGTAGTAGTTGCTCCTGGGGCTAAACTTCCTTTATGACTGAAGATAACTTCACCATTATTGTATGTTCCCTCAACACTTGATTCATAACTTACTCCTTCTGGCATTTTATCTTTTACAATAAAATCTGCAATTGGAGTAGTTCCTTCATTGCGAACATGGATAGTATATTCTACTACTTCTCCCCCTTTTACTGCGTTGATTGTAGCATCATTATTTACTTTATATGATTTCCAAGAAACTAACGATTGGTTAGGGTTAACAATCCTACATGTACGTGCAACATCATACAAATGCAAACTTGCACCTACACTTACACCTACTAAGGATTTCATTCCTATAGAAATACGATCATAAGCAGCTTTTGGTCTAAAAGGTAATTCTACCATCTGATTGTTAGTCAACAGATCTAAAACATTGATTCCATTGATTAACCCATTAGCACTTGATAATGCATCTACTTCTTTCTCTCCTTTGTAAGCTTTAATCTCTAAAGCACCTATTAAATCAACATTTACTTGACCACCTTGAGTTTTAAACTTAATCAAGGTTTCTTCACCCGCTTTTGCATCACTATTAAAGTAAATGTATTGTCTAACTGCTCCTGCAATATTTAATGTACCTGAAGATATCTCTGAATAACTTGTCGTATTATCATCAATTGCACGCTCTGGATATTTCACGCCTGCACCGGATAAATCTTTAACATCAAGGGCTAAACCACTATATTCATAAGAAGTAGCAAATGAAGGCACACAAGAGTTAGTATCACTTTCATAACACATACTATACACATTCATAGTATTTGGCTTAGCTAATAAACCTAACTGACTATTAGTCTTGTCAGTTAATCTAACTGATTTATAAGGTACAGTAGGAGTAATCGCTAAATAAGTACGTCCTAATTTATCTGTTACTACTCTGATAGTACCTGCACCTTTAGCTGAGTTATTACTCACATTGCTTTTTCCGTCAAGAATTACTTTTTCTGCAGCATTCTTTACTTCAACTTCGAAGAAATGATCTCCTAACACAAGTCCATTTACTAAACCATTCACTACATTACCTAAGCTTCCACCTAATAATGCATTTAATAGTTTCTCATCAAAGTCAAAACGTACATAAGATGTAGTATTAGCAGCTACCTCTTTTTCATATCCCAATTCGATATGACCTGAATATTTATCTCCTAAGCCTAATAATAATCCTGCTCCAGAATTTATAGTTGCATAAGCATCAAAATTATCACTGAAGATATTATCAATATCATCTACATTAGAGGCGCTGATTACTGTAGTAGCACATACAGGCTTTATAAATGGTGATACTGTAGTAGTTTCAGGACAAGTAGAGCTTACTCTTTTCACATCATACAAACGAATTGAAGGGGTAACTGAAACACTAAGTACTGTTGTTACTTGAATATCAACTCTATCAAATACTTTTCTAGTATCAAATGAAAGTGTCTGAACACCACCTGATTTAAATAAATCTAGTAGATTAAGGCTATTAATGAGACCTTGTTGTAAGGTAAATGACTCCTGTTCTTCGCCTCCTAGTGAAGTAACTATTTTATATCCTCCTAATAAGTCTAAAGATAAAAGAGAGCTAGGATCTAACTGTAGTCTTACTTTTAACTCATCTCCTACTTGAGAAGGTTGATTAAAATAAACTGTTTGTTTAACTAAACCTCCTACTGATAATAGACCATTACTTATTTCTGAATAATTTGATGAGTTACCACTAATAGCATGATAAGGATTCTTCACCCCTGCCTTACCTAAATCAGATACACTTAATGAGATACCTTTTTGATCATAAGAAGTAAACTGAGCAGGAAAACATAGATCTGTTCCAATATCAGTACACATATTATACACTTTAAGTGTACGATTCTCTCCTGTAGGCAACAAACTACTTACACTATTCGATACAACAATACTTTGATAAGCTTGACTTGGAGTAACTGCTAAATAATATCTACCAATATTATCTTGTACTAATTTAACTACTCCATTTGCAGTTCCTTCAAATTGATTTGAACTTGAACTTTTTAAAACAGAGGTACCAGCAGCATTATATGCTTCTACTTTAAAAATATGATTTCCTAATAGTAGCCCTCCCAAATCTGCAACTAACTTACCTAAAGTCCCTCCTAAAAGAGCATTAAGCATATCTTTATCTGCATCAATACGAATATAAGATGTTTTATTAGCAGGTACTGCTTTATCATATTTCATATGGATACTACCACTTTGAGGCCCTGAAACTAATAGATTTCCATTAAAAGCAGTCAATGTAGTATAAGTCTCATTATTTCCATCTACAGCATTAAAAGGAAAATCCACATTCTTAAAATCTTCTAAACTTGTTGAACATAAAGCTACATCAAAAGGTTGTTCAGTAGCTTCTGGAATCGCAACTAATGGATTCTTACAAGTAGTACCATCAAAACGTTCTACATCATAAATACGTACAGAACTTCCTAATAAATCAACACCAACAGGTGCTTTAAGGCGAACTTCTAATCGGTCAAATGCCTTACCAGGTGCTACAGTAATATCAACAGCCTTACCACTCTTAATTAAGTTTAAAAGATTTAAATCTGTAATAAGGCCACCTGATAAAGATTTTTGATAAACTGGTGCTGTACTTTTACCATGATAAGCTAATACCTCTACTCCACCTAATAGATTTAAATCTAATACTCCAGTACTCCCTACAGCTAATCTAATATTAACAGTAGCTTTCTCATCTGATGTAGTTGGAAAATAGAATATCTGAGACATTGAACCTCCAACCTTTACACTCAATAGACTTCCTTTATTCAATGTAGAATAAGTGCTTTTATCACTATCTATAGCATAATTTAGCTTTGGATCTTTAGCTGCTAAAACATCTAAATCAAGTCCTGATCCGTCAAAAGATGTAAAAATAGGTTTACCACAATCTGCTCCCGTTTCATCATAAGTAAAAGCATGGAATACATCAAGTTTTTTAATAACACCTAATCCTAATAAACCTCCAGTCTTATTTTGAAGTTTTATACGATCATATTTCTTAGTTGGTGTTATGGCTAAGTAATAATAGTTATCCTTGTCTTTAACAACGTTAATAGTTCCTACATCTGTTTTAAAAGCCAATGTACTACTACCAAATAGAACTGGTTGTTGACCAAGTCCTACTGTTATATCAAATTCTTGGTTACCTGTTAATACAGCTCCTAAAACTCCTGATAAAAGTTCTCCTAAGCTCCCACCTAATAATCCTTCCAGTAATCTTCCATCTGGCTGAAGTCTCACATAAGAAGTTTGATTTGCTTCTAATGTCTTAGGAAAGACTAATTCTATAAATGACGTATATGCTCCTAAATCTACAGCTTGACCAGGCGAGGCCACTAAACGAGCATGGTTATTATCAAATTTATTTACGTTCTCAGGATTCTCTACCACTGGTTTTGAGCCACCAAGAATTCCAAGATCTGTTTTGTCATACTCTCCTAATTTAGCGTCTACACGAGCTTGCCCATAAGACTGTACTAAAGGAACGAACAGGATGAGCAAAAGCAGTAACCTCTTCCATAGAGAAAAAGTAGTTTTTTGTTTCATTTGTTGTTTGTTAAAATTATGTTTGATTGATTTCCCCTATTCAATCCTGGATCAAATAGAGTGTATACCCAAAGAATATGGAGTGTAGATAGAGAATAACATTACGGAGTGTTTGAGTTTGAGTTTGTAATGTGATTCTAAAAATAGTTTTCGTTCTACGATGTCAACTTAAACTACTGTATAGAAACAACAATGTCCTACCTATAGCCAATATGGGTACACAGTGTTTACGTTAAGTTTTGAGTTTAGATAAATTTGCCATACTAACTTTATTAATTCATATTCAGTCATTGCTCCCCACTAATTTGCCCAGGGTAAGCCATGCTATTATACTATGCTTTACATCGCGTCGCAACTGCATTCAATATTGAAAATACAGTGCAACAAAGAAGCTTAAATTTGCCTCTATAAATAATTTCGTTTCGTTAGTTGGTTATGGTGTTGGAATACTATCTCGATCATCCCTCTCTCCGTATTACCTAAGAAATCCTCTACAAGAAGTACTCCAGAAATTACAAGCCAAAAGCAATTGATTTAGGTGTTATAGAAAACAATTGTATTAGATGTAATTTTCAACTTCAAAAATACTCCTTCCCTATAGGGTGTAACCTATACTAAAGAATGGTTTTTCTGTTAAAACAAGGTTACAAAAGTCAATTAACAATTAGCAGAAACGAACTAACCCTTTTATGGCAATGTGAGAACAATACACATAACCCTTTAGTTTTCAATATATTAAGCAGTTAAAAAAGTACCAGTACTATCCTAAAATGTCTTTTAAAGACAAAATATCCAAAGACAAGAGCCTTGTAAATTTTCAAGAAACACTTAATTCAAAACAAATGAGTAGACTAATTATTACAAACATCTGATACTGTTAAACACATCGTAAATCTTTAAGTGTATCCCCTATCTCGTTCTTTACTGCAAATACACAATAGACACATAACCGAAAAGTAATAACACAAAACAGGTCTGCATGCCCCATGCAAGCATGCCATAGTTTGCTCATAAAACCGATGTAAGCGCTAAGAGGTAGCATGACTTTAAAAGGTTTTGATTAATATGAATTTTAAGTTTAATTAGAATGAATAAAACAACTTGATAAAAATGACTCTGTTGCTTCAATTGAAAAGCTTATTCTCACATTGAGGTTGTGACTTTTTTAACACAAACCTATACTAAAGAACAGGCACAAATTGTCCCACATCCGTTATATTGCGACATCAAAACAAAACAACATAGAAAAACAATGAAAAACTCTCAAACAACGTGGATTCAAAAGTTTAAAGTTCCCATTTCCAATAAATCCAAGAATGACATAATTAGACAATAAAGTAGATTTAAGAATTCTTAAATTAAGACCAGTACTTAATTTACTATCAAAATCTTAATATAATCACAAAATTGTAATAATTAAGTAACGAAATAAGCAAGATTAAACTAAACGGATCCCTTTTATATTTCGCAGAATTTGAAACTCAAACTCAACTCACCTTATATTCTGTGTATTCTATAGATTTACCCCCCTTTTAGTTTAAGTTATTATGATGGAATATATGGACGGGCTATCCTATATCTTCTACATACTGATTCAATATGTCTTGCGTATTTGGATTACTTGTCATTAGGACATTCAAAAATGGAATCGAAAAAAAAATATCATTATATCATCATTGGTATGCTTTCTCTATTGAGTACCGTATATCTCTACGCAAAAGTTGCCTTAAGTTTAGATCTTGACCTTTTTGATATACAACACAACAGCTTATTACTAACAGACAATGACTTTCAAGATGAAGCAATACAGTTACTCGAAGATAGTCTCCCTATATCCATCAACTTCTTTTTATCGGGTGTATTTTACGGTATCGCACTCTTAGGAATCATCTCTACTATTGTCATATACAAAATATTCAAGATTCGAAAATGGGCTGCCATTCACGCCATTCAGCTATTAATGTTCTGCTCGATAGTTTATAGCGATGTGTTGGTACACACCACATACAGAATAACTTTGATGGAGAACTTTATGCAAAAAGGCATTATCATCAGCTTGCTGTTTCTACTTTCCTTAATCGCAAGCAGCTATGTACCTTTCTCTATTAAAAGAAAATTATATCAAAACGAATTCAAGTTTTATAGTTTCTCCACTGTTTTAGCTATAGGTATCTATATAGGGCATATCATTATCACTCAGTGTCATAGCTATTACCTGGATTTACTCGTAATCACCATTGTTGTCGTATCTCAATACTTGATGCGAAAACTACTAAGGCGAAAAGTTTACAGACAGTATATTTTACTACTATTACTTTTAATAATATTTTATACGATTTGTCTTGCAGATACAGGTGTAAAGTTTAGCTTGACTCAGTATATCGACAAGATTACTACCTTGAAGATTCTAAGTAGTATTGTCATTCTACTCTCCATATTCAACAATTACTTCTTAATAAAGAAGTATCACCATCGTCAAAAGAAAACAGAAATGTTTAATTCGCAGTATGTTTTATTAGTAAAGAACTACCACAATCTTCTACTCAAAGCGAAGGGCAATAATTCATTGGAAATAGATGCAATAGGACAATCCCATGTACAAACCCTATCAGGGACGCAAGACAATTTGCAAGAACGAGAAGAAGATCCAAACATCAGAAATATTTACAAACTAACAGAACGCGAAATAAATGTATTGGAATTAATTTGGGAGGGATTGACAAACAAAGAAATAGCTGCTGAATTAAATATTTCACTTAGTACAACCAAGTATCACATAAGCAATATCTTTATAAAACTCAATGTCAATTCAAGAACACAGTTATTTACACTGAAAGCTAAATAGACACTAAAGCCTTGTAGTTGCAAGGCTTTAGCTTTACTATACCCTATAGAATAAGCCTTTCTCCTTGACGAGTGACAACAATAACAAAAGTGTACGATATAAAGGATTAGCTCGAGTTCAATGAGGACATCGAGCTATTTTCTATTTGGAACATTCTTTCAACCTTCCTTCTCAATCAACAAATTAATACAAACAATTTACATCGAACCCTGCAAAGCTACACTGGCCTTCTCTCTTAGAACCAAATAATTTCCCTACCTCGTCTTATTAACTTGCTAACTATTTTGCCGTACAATCAATGGATTTAGCTCTGACAATGTTATCCCAATCAACTACTACTGCCTTACAGATACTAATACAAACTAAACAAATAGACTGAAGTAATATCCTTCCCAACTACTAATTTATCCCCTACACCAATCTGTTTGCTATTCTATTCATTGTCCCATCAATTAAAACCTGGAAGAACAATTGATAAAATCCTATAAAGATGAAAAGTACGAAGGGACTTTCTTCCTACTGATACCCTTATGCTCCTATATTGTTGGCATAGTGGTCGCATATTTTTGCTATATAATCATGTGACCACTATGCGATCAGTATGCGACCACTATGCGACCACTTCCAAATAACTATGTCTCGTCCTAATATAGCTGTACAGTTATTGTTTATAATCCTGCTTTTAACTGTACAATACTTTCACAGTAGAACAGCTTGAATAACTTATCTATCCTCCCAAAGGCTTTTCGAACACAGTGAGACACTTTGTACTTAATTTTACTAATTTTGTGCATTTCATATTTGTATTGCAATGCCAATTCACAAAATTATCAAAGTACAGCAGTTTGATAAAAACATACCGATCGAGTTTTACTCCATAGAAGAACACCCCGAACTCTTTGATTTTGATTATCACTATCAATATAACTTTTACCAGATATACTGGTTTACATCAACTTGTGCACAGCGTCAAGAAATAGATTTTAAGTCCTATCCTATTACTCAAAACCAATTGTGGGTTGTCTTTCCTGGTCAAGTACAGTTTTTTAATCCGACCCATGTTACAGGATACTATATGGCCATTGACAAAGATTATTTCAACAGGATAATTTATCAAGAAGTAGCAGAGCACGATTACTACAAAATTCCCCCTTTGCACTTTGAGATCACTCCTGATCTAATTCCCATATTTCAATCTATTTTCCAATTGATCAATATCGAATGGAGTACCAAGCGAAGAACGGCTATAATGGAGAAATACGTCAGCCTGTTTTTGTGTCATACATTGGATTTAAAACAGTTGTCCGATACCGTTTCCAATTATGACCCAAGGGTGTACAAACTATTGAATCTGGTAGAATTGCACTATTGTTCACAGTACAGCAATGAGTTCTATGCCAGTAGCGTTTCACTATCCATTAAGCGAATGAATGAAATACTTGTGAATACCACAGGTGATACACTCAATATACACTTAAAGAACAGATTGCTATTAGAGGCCAAGCGCATGCTAATTTACAGTGATCTCACTGTTCAACAAATTGCCTTCTCTCTTGGTTATAGTGAAGTCAATTACTTCAACCGCTTTTTTAAGAAAAACACCAGTGTCACACCAAGTGAATTTCGCAAGAATATCAAAAAAGTCCAATAACTTCAGCACAACAGATAGTTTAGCTCCTTATTTGATAAGCTACATTTGCCCACTCAAAACAAAGAAATGAAAAAGCTTACAAAAACTCAGTTTGTAGTGGTAATTATCTTATCGCTACTCTCAGCATTAGAACCCTTTAGTATTGATCTATACTTACCGGGATTCTTAAAAATCTCACAGACTTTCAACACTGATTTAAAGTCTGTACAACTCTCTATTTCCTTCTTCTTAGGAGGATTTGCTATAGGGCAATTATTTTGGGGAATTATTTCAGATAAATACGGTAGAAAAATTCCCACTATCATATCCTTACTTGTCTTCATTTTGGCTACCGTTGGATGTATTTATGCCCAAACGATAGAACAGTTTTGGATAGCGCGATTCTTTCAGGCTTTTGCCGGTTGTGCGGGAGTAGTCATTGCCAGAGCGGTAGTCAACGAGTTTTACGATACAGATCAGAGTATGCATGTATTTTCCCTATTGGCTATTATAGCAGGTATAGCGCCAATTATTGGACCTGTCATGGGAAATTTCTTAATCAATCACTTTGTATGGCAATCTGCCTTTGTGACCCTATTTATTTTGGGAGTAGTATGCTTAATCTCTGTGATACTCTTTTTGCCAGAGACAAGAATAGTCAGCACCACATCAAGCAAGACAAACATGGTACAAGATTTTAAAGAGATTGTGCAGAACAATACATTTATAAAGTACACCCTAATCGGAAGTTTGACTTATAGTATCTTAATGATTTACTTAGCTAATGCACCTTATCTGATTATGGAATATGGAGGGTTATCTTCCAATATGTTTAGTTCCATCTTTGCATTCAATGCCATAGGATTAATACTCGGTGCATGGCTTGCCAATTCGGTTTTATCAAGATGGTATACAGTAGAGCAAATAGTTAAACTAACCGTTTACTTTGGTATAGTGGCAAGTGTTGTTTTTCTGATTATGTGCAGTTATAAATCAACTATCGAATTGATGTTAATTCCCCTATTCTTTATTGTGTTAACCCTTGGCGTATTGTTTCCCACGACAACAAAGTTAGCCTTAGCCCCCTTTACCACCAATAGTGGCTCGGCTTCTGCCTTATTAGGAACATTGCAGTTAACCCTTACTTTCATTATTTCGGCCTTGACCAATATAATTCCTCTTGATCTAATCACACTAACGGGAGGCTCCTTACTTCTTTGTCACCTACTTTACCTTTTTTGTTATTTATTTAAGGATAAAAAGGTGGGGTAATACGAGTAAAATAGAGAGTAAAAATATAGTTAATATAATAGATAAAGAGGTTATCTCATAGTGAGATAACCTCTTTTCTTTTAGTAAATGAAAACTCACTGCCTTAATCTACAGTTCCTCATAGCACAGCACAAATAAGCTATTAGCTACATAAACAACATACAGAAAACCAGGAAAAGACCAAGCTCATTCAACACATATGAAAATACCTAAATTCACATGTCTAAAGATGCAACCTTGAGGTTATTTCTTGCCTAACATTTTACTCTAAGGAAGTATTTCAATCACAACAAATAAGAAAGGCAATGATACACAAACAAAAAGGGCTGCTCCTTATTATGAGGAGACAGCCCTTTTAGTCCTATCATTGAACTAAATTCAATTGTTCAAATTACTTCATTAAATCTGTAATTATAGTAGTAAATAGGTTTCCTAAGAAATAGGAATTTTGGTAATGAGTATCATATCTTGCATTATACTCCTTAAACTTAGCAGTTACCATTTCACCATTTACATAACTGTAACGATCAAGTAATCCTCTATACTGAACATCATTCGTCATCGGCAAAATAACTATCTTCTTCGTCTTGTGAATCATTGTCATTGCTTCTACTGGTGAAAGATCAGCTTTCAAAGTAGTCAAAGGCTCAAACTGTGAACCTGTAAGGTCATAAGTTAATGGCTCTACACTCGCCTGCCATATACTATAATTATTCACATAGGCATACTTCGTCATTATCGTAAAATGAGAGTTCGTTGGCACTGCATATCCTACTGGTGTGGTCTCTCGATTAACATTTGGGATTACAGCCATAGGTGTATCTACTCCACCATTGAACTTCATTAACATGGTACCAAACCCTCTCGATTCTGGTGAAAGATCTGATCTATTAAACCCTTCAAATAATTTTTTATATCTTGCAATATCCGTTTCTTGTGAAACAACAAACCATCCTTTACCGCTGTTGATATAATTCTCTATTGCTGTGTGAACTGCAGCATCAAGAGCAATAGCTGCAATAGGTCCTCCATCAATAATTACTAAATTGTAAATTCCCTTGTTCAATTCAGTCACAATTTCAGCTCTACGCTGAACACCTATCTCACTATTATAGCCTGAACTATAATCAGTCCTTACAGCAATCGTTTTCACTACTTTAGGACCAACCTCTACATGTTCTCCAGTCTCACTATAATACCTATCATTCTTTAAGTACTCTGCTAACATTTGAACGAAATTATCTGTAGGACGATCATTTCGAATATATAAAATATTTAATGGAGCATTTCCAACGCGTACAGGGAAGGTAGCGTTACACAAAGTTTCGCTATTACCATCGTTATTTATAAAAGATACATCAGTAACACCTCTATCGTGAGGGGCAATAGTTTTTTGTTCTGCATACAGCACAATATCATTAGCACCTAACGTTTTAAACTCCTGTTTTACACCGTCACGGGTACTACTAAATGTAATTCCTTGAACAGGAACTGTCGTTTTCAATTCATACTCACCTAACTCGGTTACATTTGCTTTGACTATAATAGTATAAGTGTCTTGAATCTCCTTATCGAGTAGAATCGTTGATCGGTTTGAACTAATTGTTGCACAATCAATTGTATACGCAACAGGCTTAACCTCTAAGTTAAACGTGATTACATTATCACCTTCCACTTCAAAACGCCCTTCCTCAGCACTAATCGTAAAATCAGATGTTGGCGAAGAAGGCATTTGTATACCATTCACATTAGCTTTAAATTCCACAGGTACCGTTTGATCTGGATTTGCTTTATTTCGAACAAAAGTCTGTGAATCAGAGACAAACTCCACTCCTTCAGCATTGGTCAGTTTTAGTTTAGTTATACCAGGCGCAACCACCTTAACAGGAACTGTAATCGTATTTCTGGCATTAATAGCAGTACCACGATATAATGGTTCACTGCCAAAGTTTACTTGCGCAGCATCATAGGCAACTGTCGTTGGCTCCACCTTAACAGAGGCTTTCGCTTCGTTGATGGTAACATCAATATCTTTTAAAGGAACACCATCTACTTCAAAAGTTAACTCATAACTCTCTAAGTCATTCTTTAAAGGTTTGACATGACCTGCTACAGGTAATAGAGTAACGGGTTGTTTTGGCCCGTCTAAAGTAAACTCTTTTTCAGCGAAGAAATGCAGCCCAAGCGCATCATTCTTAGCCGTAATTTTAGCTGTACCAATAACATCCACATTAACTAATAGATCAATCTTATTACCAGCATCCTCACTCATATCCTCATTGAAGTAATACTTGCCAAGTGCAGGATAAGTCGCTTTATTAATCTGGAATTTTAAAAATGCTGGAATAATGGTTACATCATACCCTGTATCACACTTTTTAGAAGGCAATCCATTAAAGGTGAACTTCAATTTATCTTTTTCACCACTTGATTGTGGATATCCTTTCTTAGGCATACCACGTCCTTTTAAATAGATAGTGTAATTACCAATAGCTTGGAACTGCCCCTCAGCGGAGAAGAAATAACCGTTGCCAGAATCTGCACTAATACTGTACGTACCAATCTGTGAAACATAAACCTCTATTTGAAGAAAGTGCTTCGTAGGATCTAAAGCAAAACCTTGCTGCCAACTTGGAGCAGGTATCCCCTCAATCGTAAATCCACCACTTGGTTTTATATTCTCACACCCCGTGATAAAGTCAAACTTAGCAGGAGGTAAACTTCCACATAAACTTCTCCATTTTCCCGTACTCGCATGCCAATACTCAATACAGTCATTAGACGTATTAAATATCACCATCCCCGTAGTTTCTTTTCCAAGTGTCTCATCCGCCATTAGCCGAGCAGCTAACTGATCTCGTTGAGTTGTATTCATTCTTGGCATATGGAATCCACGTGTGGAACTGTCCAAATCCAATATAGCTGTACTTGTTAATTCTTTATTCGTTGTTTTATCTGTAATACGAGTCCCTACACTCTTTTCATTTTGCGCCCAAACAGTAGAACAAATAAGCAATAAAAGAACAACAGCAAGCTGCTTTATACTATTTTTTATCTTATTCATAAAATATAAGTTTGATAAGTCTTAGCCATTCCAATAAGTACAGAAATAACCAAGAATAAAAACCCCTAATCTAAAACCAATTAGGAGTTTTTATTTTATCTATTAATTATTCATTCATTAATTTAGAGAAGATAGAGATTATTAAATTCCCCATATACGCATCATACGTTTTTTTATAGTTATTGTGATCAGGCGCATTTCTCGTAATAATATCATAATCAGGACTATTTATTACCCTATTTTTATCGAACATGAAACGGTCTTGTGTGCTCTCAAGCACAGGAGCAAAAATAAAATCATAATCATTATGCATAATTATACTTGCTTTAGGCGAATCTTTAGTTACAGTTGTCAAAGCAAAAAAGTTTCCTCCTTTAAGATCTAAAGATGATACCCCAGAATACCACATAATTCCATAGCCTGGCATATAGCTATAATGCGTAATCATCTTTAATCGATCCGTTGGAGCTATAAAACCAAATACATCTTTATCCTTATTATCAACAGTTACTGGTATAGAAGGAAAATCTTTACCATTATTTAACTTTACTAATAAATCAAGAAGAGCATACTTCTCAGGATAGGTTTTTCCATCATTCCCCCAAGAACTCATGGTTTTCATATTATGTACATAAGACTCATAATGAGTTGACATATGCGAAGTCGCTAATACAATCCCCTTCTTGTCTTTCAAGTATTGCTCAAGTGCATCTGCGACCTGCTTATCTAAACCATAATTAAAAGTCGCTCTACCTTCAATGAAAATAAAGTTGTAATCACCAGTGCTAATTTTATTGGCAAGATCTGTTCTAAGGGCTTTTCCATCAGCATGTCCATAACTATTGCGTTGCATTACTTTTCTCTCAATACGATCGGCATAGTACACAATCACTTTATCTACTTTTAACTGACCTGTTTCAAGTATTCTACCAGTCTCTCCAAATTTATTTCCACGCAATACATAACGGTCAAATACATAAAAATCAGCTTCGTAATCAGAACCTATATATAAAATATTCAAATCAGGATTTCCGACTTTTACTTTGAACTTAGCCTCACACATCGTTTTTGCATTACCGTCAGTATTGATAATACGAACGTCGTAAGTTCCTTTATTAGCTGGTACAACATTTTTGTTTACAGGATAAAGAATCACTTGTTGTGGTCCTGTTCCAGGAAACACTTGTTTTACTCCATTGACAGTACTACTAAAGAATAATCCATCAGCAGCGTTCTCTGTCACAATTTCATATTCTCCCGCAACATCAACATCTACAGGAACGATGATGTGATAAGCATCACCAATCTCTTTATTATAGGGTACAGTTGAACGGTTTGATTTAATCTTAGCACAATCTACAGTATAAGATACTGGTTTTTGAGCAAGATTAAATTTAATAATCTTATCACCTGTAATTGTAAATCGAGAAGCCACACCAGACATTGTAAAATCAGAAGTCTCCTCTGCCGGCATTTTCTTATCATTTAACACAGGAGTGAACACGACATTCTGCGTTTCATTAGGATTGTCCAATTTATTAAACACCACATCCTTAGCTTCAAACTCAACTCCCTCAGCATTTTTAAGCGATAAAGATGCTTTACCAGAAGCGATTACTTTAACAGGAACCGTAATCACGTGATTCTTATTCATAGGAGAATCCTTGTAAATAGGCTCTCGACCAAAGTCAACTTTAGTTGGGTCAAAAGAAATTTCCGTCCCTTCTATTTTGATAATTGCTTTAGCACCGTTAATTGTAGTTGTCTTATCAGCTTCCTTCACAGAAATATCAAGCTCAAGAGGATAACTTGCATCATCATTGTTATTTGGAAGAAGTTTACCACTCATCGGCGTCAACACAACCTCCTGAATACCAGCTTGCTTAAACTCCACTACTTTTACAAATCCAATCCCCAATGTTTCATTTACAGCACTAATAGTTGGAGTACCAGGGATCTTAACATCTACTTGTAATGTCAATGTATTTCCTTCATCTTCACTTGCCTCTTTACCTACGTAATATTTACCTGCCGCTTCGTAAGTAGTTCTAACAATTTCTAAGCGCAAATCAGCAGGAACCACTTTAATTTCAACTCCATCAGGACATTTCTTTGAAGGAACTCCATTAAAAGTAAACTTTACTTGGTCTCCTTTCTTACCTGTACCCCCTTGATCATATCCTTGTTTAGGAGCTCCCATGCCCTTTAATACTACAGTATAATTTCCTTCTGCCTGAAATTGTCCATCAGCAGTAAAGAAATACCCGTTACCAGAATCAGCACTGATTTGATACGTACCAATCTGAGAAACATATACGCGAATAGTAATAAAGTTTTGATCTCCATTTAAAGATATCCCTTGTTGCCAAGCAGGTCCTTGTACACCCGGAATCTGAATAGACCCATCTACATCTATATTGCTACAACCATCCAAGAAGTCCAGTTTTGCAGGTGGTAAACTACCACATAAGCTTCGCCATTTTGAAGTCTCAGCATTCCAATACTCAATACAGTCCGTCGTCGTATTGTAAATAGACAAACCTGTATTCTCTTTTCCATTTGCCATTTCTTCTAATAACTTCTCGCCTAACTGATCGCGTTGAGCAGTATTCATCCTTGGCATATAGAATCCACGAGTAGAGCTATCTAAGTCTAAAATAGCTGCCTGGTTTAATTCCTTTTCTGTAGTGACATCTGTAATACGTGTACCTGCAGTCTTATTTACCTGAGCAAAAGCTCCAATACTCAAAAACAGCATTAGCACTACAGCAAAGTGTTTCACTATATTTTTTATGTAATTCATAATCATATCTGTTTTTTATTGTACTACTTTAATTGTTTAAGATACTCTTCGATCGCTTGAAGGCGATCTTCTTGCATTTTTAACTGCTCACGTTGTTCATTGATTATCTTGTGTTGATCAATAGTGTGCAGATAAAGTTCCTCTACCTTCTCTAACAATTGGATAGACAATTCTGAAACATTAATTAAATATCCTTCCTCACCACTTTTATCAAGAGCTGATACAGGTGTAATACCTGGTAAGTGATAGTTTTCTTTAATAAATGATTCTACCGTAGATAAATCTTTGAAGTTATAATCGTATTTTAAAGACGAAGCCTCTTTAGTAAAGTAATTCTCAAATACGTAATCGGCATAGTAACTATTTCGAGCATAGATGCTTCCATTTACGCGCAATTTCTCATCTGGTTTAGGACTTGTAATTGCCTCTTGAGCTTCAGCTGCACTCACTCCTACTCCTACCCATCCTTGAGTAAAAATATTCTCAGAGTTTAAAGTAGCTTCTTTGTTAGTCTCGGCAACTCTCCATGGCTCACGTACGATCGTACGCAAGGAGAAACGGAAAGTAGAACCTCCACCAAGTTCGTTGATATAGATCAATTCATCATCAGCTGTAATATCAAGAGACGTTTTAGCTTCTAAGTTTTTAACTAATTCTACTAAGCTAATTTTCTTCTCTGTTCCTTTATCATCTGTAAAGTCTAATCCATCTAAAGTACTGTTTACATCTAATTTAGTAATCGCCTTTACCTCTTCATTATCTGCTCCTAATAAATCTCTAACAGCATATTTGTGTACATTTTGGTTTTCATCTCTAAAGATCAACTCCAACTCGGTTGTTGGGTCTCCTTCTTGAACTGTGCCTAAATCCAATTCCTCCTCTGGAGTTAAAGGTTCTCTGTATGACTTACCATTATCATAGTGGTATAAGAGATAATGTCCTAATTCAAAAGAGGTCAAAGTCTGAGACTCTTTCACAATTTCAGGAACATCAATATTGACGATATCTTCTGTTGGTTTTAGCTTATCTGGAGCATAAACAACAAGACCTTTAATCTTTAATGTTTCTGTTTCAGGCTGACCTTGAGCATCAAGTTTAATCTTACCATCTGTATCAAGTACATATTTTTCAATATCTTTCTCTTCGATTGTAAACTTCTCTTGTATTTGTCCACCTAAAATTTCACTTGCATCATCACTTGTAATTACTCGAACCCATTTACTATCTCCTTTTGCATTCGTTGTCCAATAGTAGTAACCTTTAGCTACATGTGTTGCATCATTGTTATATACTAATAAACTTTCTTTTATTTCCCCTTCAATAGGATCTTTCTTACTAAGGTCTTCAATAACAACATTTGGAATTAACACCCCTTTATCAGTGGATTCCACATGTAAAATAGCGCTTGGATCTGGTAGAGAAACACCTATTCCAATTCGCTTTTGAGATTCTTGTGCGTTTACTAATCCGATAGCAAACAAACAAGATAACAACAGTAGTTTTTTCTTCATTCTATTTTATTTTTTTGTGAACAATATATTTACTCTATACTATATGCGCTATAAAAGTTAACATAATATCCTAAATTCAAATATTTAAACATTAAAATTAAATCATTGAAACTATTTAAGTAAATAAACAACATTAAAAACAATAATCAACTTAAATTGCATATATTTAAGTTAAATAAATTATACTAAAACAGTTAAAACATAAATAGACCATTTACCACTTTCAACACATATATATCAATATTTAACAAAAATTACACACATAAAGACAAATAAAGCCGTTGCAAAAATACTTTTACAACGGCTTTCGTTAACATTAATTTCAGAGTATTAAATAAATACTATTCTCTTTTCTCTTTAGCCTTCATTTGAGTACTAACTCCTATTCGATTCCAAGCATTAATAGTTACCATACACATAATTAATTGAACAAGGTAATCTTGTCCAAAAAGCAATAGCGCTCGATCGTAAACACTATCAATAATACCTCCCCTATGGATATATGCTATTGACTCAGTCATTTCTAAAATAAGACGTTCTTCTTCTGAGAAAAGCTCTGTTTCTCTCCAGGCTGCTAAAACTAAAAGTCTTTGAATACGCTCTCCGTTTTTTAGAGCATCTTGACTGTGTATATCGAGGCAATAACCACATCCATTAATCTGAGATGTTCGCACTTTAATTAACTCTTTGTGAATTGGCGTTAAATCACTTTGATCTAAATACTGCTCTAATACGATCATCCCCTTATAAGCTTTAGGGTCCACCTGGTTGATTTGTCTTCTATTACTCATCATTTTTATTTTTAATATTACCCTACAAAGCTCAGTAAAGCAAATAGCAAAAAACTTAAACAGGTTTAATAAAACAACCAATGTGGAAAAAAGTAAAAGAGACGATATTAACGCAAACTGTTCTTTTTAATCTCACTTAGATATTCAGGAGTAAAACCTAAATAAGAGGCAAGTAAATATTGAGGTACTCTTTGTACAAATTCGGGGTAATGCGAAGCAAAGTGAAAATAGAGTTCTTCTCTTGAATATTGATATAAGAACTGTACTCTCTTTTGTGCGGCTGCGTAACTTCGCTGAAATATTCTTCTAAAATATTGTTCCATCACAGGATGATGCTGTAATAACGCATCAAGGGATTCTCTACTTAGAGACAAAACAATTGAGGTTTCAACAGCTTGTATAGTCAAATCACTCAAGCTACTGTTTTCAAAAGCCATATAGTCACAGATCCACCAAGATTCAATTGCAAAATCAAGAGTTTGTAAAGAGCCGTTATCTTTTATATAATAGCTGTGAAGACAACCCTTGCAGACAAACAACATAGACCTACAAAGTTCTTCTTCATGCTGAACTATCTCCTTTTTCTTTAGATTAAGTTCTGTAAAATAAGTATAGATTTGCTCAACTTCACTTTGACTTATAAAAGGTATAAACTTTTGAATATGTTTAAATAAGAACTCTTTACTCATTTGAAAACAAATTATCACTCACTATTTAATTACTTATACTGTCCTGGAATTTCTATGACGTGATAAAGCTGTACTTGAGCAATACTCAACAACATCTTACAATTGGTAGCTGTTATCCTATTATCTCTAAGCTTGAATAGAAAATTTGAATTGGATTGAAACAGCTCTGACTTAAATAGGGCTACATAATCTAATAGTGAAGTAAACTCATTTTCGCTACGATCGCTGTAATAGTCAAAAATATCTGTAAAGTCTAACATCTTTAAATACTTCATATTTTGACTCTTGGCAAGGTTGTATATAAAGTTTTGATGGTGATATCCCGAATGAACTATTAATTGCTCTAACCGCAAATTTGGCACTTCAAAAAAGGTTGCATCGGGTGCCGAAGGAACTTGAAGAATCTTTAATTTAGGCATTTTTGACACTAACTTAGCAATCATTCCATCTTCGAGATCACATTCACCAATTAAACAAAGATTGTGATCGCCCATATCTGTCAAATTTACTTTAAAAGACCGAACATTATTTAAAGTAATATCTGCTTTAGCTAAACGACTAAAGTCCCAATTGCGAAAGCCATTTGCACCAGCATCTGGTCCATTAAAATTCAATGAAACAAAAGCATCTGGATTAGCGATAATCAAATCTAAAACTGCACAAAAGCCAAAGTTGTATCCTTCCTCTTGTTCAAAAACTTCGCTTGATACATCAGTATCCTCATCATATCCATCTCCAAAATAATTTAACTCAAATAACTCACCAATCTTAGAAAAACTAATTCGAGGCGAATATATCAGACTATACGGATAGTCTTTATTGTAGTATTTATAAATTCTATCTTGTAATGCTAATAACTTTTCTATCATGCCTTATCTATTTTAACAGTAATATCCAATAGTTCAATACTGTGGTATCAATATATTGGTAATCTTTTTTTATTGTTTTGAAAATAAATCTAACTTTTTAAAATACACCTTTTGCCTTTTAATTTTATTGTATTAATAATAATTACCTACAATTAATAACAAAATTAAAAGCAGTACAAAACGGCAAACTTAAGTTAGTTAATTAAACTTCAGCAACACTGCAAAGCACTGTTGCTGAAGTTTAAATACTTATACACTTAAATACACAATTAAACGTCTATTAATTAGTCCTAATGCCCTTTTTAAGACCTACGTTCAAGTATAAATAAATGTACTTTACTAAACTTTTTTCTAAAATATTAATAGTTATGATTTGCAAACTGTTGCAATACTCAAACTTGTAACCAAGCCTTGATTAATGAGCTTACAGACTATCTATTTAACTAAGTCCTCCAAGCTTATTTATATCCTTTTAACTTAAAAGTATCAAACACATATTTACAAAAAACACTAACCACTACTCTATACAAATATAGTGCAGTATTAAATACACTTTCAAAAGATTCATATACAAATCACACATTTTGTACCATATTAAAACACAAAACGCATATTACATAAACTACTTAATGCTATAACCACAGTAGTCTGTTCTTATTAAACTTATATATTAAGTTGAAAATTACTTTGAATAGTGAACTTTACCTCTTGAAATCCCACCTATCAATTTTAAATTAAAACTGTCTTTACTACTTCGTCATTTTATAATACCATAAAAAGCAGTTTAGGGAATATTTTGACAATAATACACCTAATTAGTCACAATTATTCAATTTTCAAACACAAATGTAATTGATAAAGTAAAAAATAATACTTAGAAAAACAATAAGATCTATCACTACTAATATTGTTGATTAAAAAGTTAATAGACTAACAATAATATAAAACAGTAGCAAACAATATTTAAAAATATAGGCTGCTTCAACAAGTTGAAACAGCCTATATATAAGTTAACAAGGTTACTAATTAATTGTAGAACGCTTAGAAAGTTATATTTCCAACTAGCACACTACCTGAAGCTTTTGACTCTTTCTCCACTTTTCCATTTTTTAAAAGTTGAATAGTCATCTCTGCAGTTTCATCATTCATATCAATAGCATGACCAGTAACAGAAACGGCAACATTCGAGGCTTTGTCAAAAGTCTTAGTCCATTCGGTTTTACCCAAGTTTGCAATAGTTTCAGTAGTGCCGTTATTCACAACAACAATATTACCTAAGTAAGCATTATCTGTTGTTTTGGCAACTACTACATATTTACCCTTTTGTTCTGGAGTTGCTGTATCTGATGAATTATCATCACTACTACAAGAGATCAATCCTGAGAATGCTATGGCACAAACAATAGCCAATTTCGCTTTTTTAAACATAACCTTTGATATTTTATTTTTTACGCAACAAAGTAAAGTATAAATACAAATATTCGCAATAAAAATATCTAAATCGGAAAATTATCTACAAAACGAACAGATATTACACACATCGAGTAACAGAATACACAAAAAGACCTATTGTGCCATTTTTTTTCAATATAAAATCTAAAAAACACATCCACTAAATTCTACAAATCATTCCTTTATAATTTTAGTATTTAGCGGTAATATTCTTTGCAATACTACATTTATTTAACTAAAATATCACTTCATTTGATTTTATAACACATCACTACTGTTTATTCAAAACATTCTTTGTTTACTATACTTAATCACATCATTTCTATTTGTTTAATGAATTTAACACTCTAATTGTTGTTTTACTTTCACCAATATTATGTTAACATAAATAAAAACAACTTAAATAATCTAGAAATTATGAAAAAACACATCTCTACTGTTATTATGATTTGTTGTGTGGTCTTCTCTTTTGTTTTTGGAGCTTGTTCAAGCGACGACAACGACTCGAAAGACTCAACACAATTAGTATTACAAGCAAGTGCAACCAAAGCACTTGTAGGAGAAACTATCACCTTTACTGTATTGGCTGATAAATTACCTATTGAAGGGGTGACAATTACCGAAAAAACTTTAGGACAAATTAAAGATTTGACTTGGACACCTACAAAAAGTGGTACCTATCAATTCACAGCAAAGAAAGAAGGTTATCAAGATAGTAAAACACTTACAATTGTTGTAGAAGAGGGAATTGGCAAATTAAACATCGAAACGAATCGAACATTCGGAAAACCTAATGATGTATTTGAATTTAAAATCACATCTAACGGACAACCTGTCCAAGACGTAGAAATTGAAGTGGTCGGTCTTGAAAGATTTACAGGAAATACTTGGACTGCTAAAGAGTTTGGCACTTTCAAGTTCATTGCGCATAAAAAAGGATTCGCATCCAGTGATGTCTTAACAATTGAAATTAAAAACTACAGCTACTTCACTTATAAAGATGAAATCTACCTATTGGATAAATCATACTTTAACTTCTATAGAACAGTTACTGAAGATTTTGGAATATTTGATGTCTGGGGATTAGTAATGATGTCTGATGACTTTGAAAACAAAATCGTTTTCTTAGCTGGTTTTGAAAGAAAAGATCCAAAAGAATTGACTTTCCCTGAAGAAGGTGAAGTATTATTCGGAGGTTTTGCTGCAGCTCAATTCTATGCCAATGGTATGCAACTTAGAGAAATAAGCACACTTGATTCTACTATGTTTATTACAAAGGTTGAACCTTTCAAGCCTCTTAGAGAAGATTTCTATGTATCTGATAGAGTTGCTATAAACTTTGACTTTGTTCTTGAGAACAATACTTCTATTAAAGGAGAGTTAGACGGACCATCTGAGCTTGATTTTGAAACAGTTCAAACAGGTACAACTAGCAAAAATATATTATCATCACTGTCTGACAAAGAGGTGCTTCAACTAATTAAACGTAAAAAATAAAACTATGATAAACAAAATTAAACATTCACTATTACTGGGTATTAGTTCTGTATTTATACTTTTTAACCTTGCTTGTTCAAGCGACGACAACGAGACTAAAACAGATCCTATAGACGAGGTTAAAACAAAACTTGAACTTACAGTTGATAAAAACACGGGAAAAGTAGGAACTTCTTTTGAGTTCACTGTCAAAGCCAATGGTGCTATAGTAGAGGGCGTGAGAATAGAACTAATAGGAAAGTATCCACTTGAGAAAAATACTTGGGTTGCTTTAGAAGAAGGTGAGTTCTTATTTAAAGCAACTAAAGTAGGATTTGAAGAGAGTAATATCATTAAGGTCAATATCAAAAATCCAAGCCTTTTTACTTATGATGGAAAAGAATATGTATTAAATTCACTGCGTTTTAACTTTAAAACTCCTTATGCATACGGACCGTATATATACGATATATACAATATGATTCTAAAGTCAGAGGACAATAAAAACACAATTGAAATACAAGTAGCATTCTTAAGAGAGGATAATAATGTAATTATCAATCCTTTTGCTCACCAAGTTGAATTTGCAAAATGGGCAGAAGCTACCTTCATTGTTAACGGTCAAAAGTTAAACGAAGTTATTAATATGGAGTCAAAAACTTTCATCAATATTAAAAAACTGGATGCTTTCGATGACCTTGGAGATTACAAATATCTTTCACCTGTAACTGAAATAGACTTTTTATTCCAGTTTGAGAGTGGAAAAGAACTTAAAGGGGAATTCTTTGGTAAAGCTTCTCTTGATTTTGTTAGAGAATAAAAACTAAACCAACAACACACTATAAATTACTAAAGCCTATTACAATGATTGTAATAGGCTTTTTTATATAGAAATTACTTTAATTGGTATTTACTTATTAATATCCTTTTGCAATATCATCTCCTCTTGGATCTGCTCCTGCTTGATATTCTCCGTTGGGCAAAACTAAAACTCCCTCCACTCTACCATAAGGTTTGCGCTCTTGTAATAAATACTCTTTTTTAGTTAGCTGCTCTTTAACTTTTTGATCAATTGCCAATGGTTCAAAATCAATGCGATCAGGCAACCACTGATGGTGAAAACGCGGTGCTGCAACAGCTTGTTGCATATTCATTCCAAATTCCACAACATTCAAGATAGTCTGAAATACAGAGGTTATAATAGTCGAGCCTCCAGGAGTTCCAACAACCATATATAATTTGCCATTGTTCTCTAAAATAGTTGGAGTCATAGAACTTAACATACGTTTATTGGGCTGAATTGAGTTAGCCTTTCCTCCTACAAGTCCGTACATATTTGGTGTTCCTGGTTTTACTGAGAAATCATCCATTTCATTATTCAACAAAAAGCCAGCTCCCCCTACTACAACTTTAGAACCATACGAATCATTCAATGTTGTTGTTGCCGATACAGCATTTCCCCATTGATCTACTACACAATAGTGTGTGGTTTCTTCGCTTTCTTTAGCTGCGATCTCACCAGCTTTAATATCAGAACTCTTGCTAGCTTTTTCAAAAGACATAGTTTCCATGCGTCCTACATTATAGTCTTTATTTACCAATTGACTCACTGGCACTTGATAAAAATCTGGATCTCCTAAGTGTTCAGCGCGATCTGCATATACACGACGCTCTGCCTCAACCATAACCTGCACAGTTTTCTCGGCTTGAAAACCCCATTTTTTTAATGGATACTTCTCTACCGATTGAAACAGTGAAATCAAAGCAATTCCCCCGCTACTTGGTGGAGGCATAGAAATGACTTTAAGTCCTTTGTACTGTCCAATAATAGGTGTTCTCCAGACTGCTTGATAGTTTTTCAAATCCTCTAAACTCATCATTCCATTGCCTCTTTTCATTTCTGCAACGATTAACTCAGCTGTTTCTCCTTCATAAAATCCTGCTCTACCTTTCTCTTGTATGCGCTTAAGTGTATTGGCTAATTCCCTTTGTACAAATACATCACCAGCCACCCACTTTGTCTTACTTGTTAAGGCAGTTTCCTTGGTATTATACTTTAAAAATACTTGATGATTCTTAGTAAACTCATCAGCTTGTTTCTCTGTAATTGAAAAGCCCTTTTCAGCTAACTCAATAGCAGGTTGAACTAAATCACTCCAAGGTAGACTACCATATTTTGCATGTGCTTTAACCATTCCATCTACTGTACCTGGCACTCCTGAGGCTAATGTCCCTTTCATACTCAGCTCTGTGATTGCTTGTCCATCACCTGACCAATACATGTTCTCTCTTGCCTGTGACGGTGCTTTTTCTCTATAATCCAAAGCGTCAACTTGACCATCTTTACCCCTGTAGATCATAAAACCTCCACCACCGATATTTCCCGCATTGGGATAAACCACTGCTAAGGCTAACTCAACGGCCACTGCCGCATCTACAGCATTACCTCCTTTTTTTAGGATTTCAACTCCCACTCGACTTGCCTCTGGATGAGCCGAAACGATAACTCCATTTTTAAAGGTTTCAGGGGTCTGGGCGATTACCTGCATCACTCCAGATGCTAAAATAAATAACCCAATTGCTATTCTTTTCATATATGTGTTTTTGATTGTTTATTACTTCTCAAGTACGATAACTACTTACTTGAAAAGTGAAAGATAATACAATTGAGAAATTCTCAAAAGAATCAATCAAAAAAACCCCACAAAGCGTGGGGTTTTGATTATCTGTTTTAAATTGATTTAGTCAATCTAACTCAATTAACTTCCTTTTTTAATTTCAATCAAAATCTGGATAGACCTATCTGTTGATTCAATGCAAGTGTACTTTTTCTTGTAAAGCAAGATTGATCTTAAAAGGGATGTGATTGAGACAAGAGATTAACTAGTAATATTTTGTTTAATTTTATCTGTTAACTTTTTCTTTACTTCTTCAGGAAGAAAGTTTCTCTTATCAGTATTCAAAGAAATCTTTTTTTTACTAAAAGCCCTAAAATTATCAGTAAAAAGCTTTTCACTCAGAATATTCTCATTCTTATAAGCAGCTAGAGTTAAACACTCTAACAATGCATTTTTAATTTCTCTTCCTGAAAAACCTTCACTTATAATTGATAATTCATGAAGTAATAAACCACGATCAATATGTTTATCAATAGGAATTTTATTAACAAGCATACGATCTAAAATTTTTACTCGATTCTCTAGATTAGGTAAACTAAACTCAATATGTTTTAATATTCTTGATTCAAAAGCCTTATCATAATTTTCAACTAGGTTAGTAGCGAAAATAACAACTCCTTCAAAATCTTCTAATAATATTAGCATCTGACTTCTCAATGAGTTAATTGCTTGATCTGAACTAGCAGAAACAGATTCTATTCGCTTTCCTAAAAAGGAATCTGCTTCATCAAAAAATAGAACTGAATCAGTGTTTCTTGCTTCTTCAAACACTTTAACTAAGTTCTTTGGAGCATCTCCAACAAACTTAGACTCAATATCTGAGTAATTTATCAATAAAATATTCTTCTTAAGTTCACTTGCTACTGCATGAGCACTCATTGTTTTACCAGTGCCAGGGACGCCAAAAAAGTTTAATATTAATCTTGGTTTGTTATCTATTTCTGAAAAACCCCATTTATCATAAATTAATTCTCTGTTCTCTATTAAGATTAAAGAACTTCTAATATCATTTATCTCACTTTCATTTAAAATAACATCATCTAAACAAAATTTAGGCTTAACTGTCTTAACAAGAGTATTATTATCTTCAATTATATCGCTTTTTTTAGCCTCTTTGTATATTTTCTTAATTTCATCTATTCTATCAATTTCTATAATCAATAAATTATTAATTAAACCATTAACACCTATAAGTTTTATAAAAGTAATTAATTCATTAAAGTCTTTTTTATTCTTTCTCAAATAATTTGATATGTATAATGTATCATTTCCTATACTTAGACCTACGATATTAAAACTATCTATGAAAACCTTGAAACTAGAACTTGATCTCAATAGAATATATCTATCTTCCAAAGTAGTCCGTAACAATTTTACTAATCTTTGCTCAAAATTATCTCCATTTTCTTCTATTCCAACCTCAATCACCATACTAATATTTTCTCTTTTTTTAGTTCATTATACAAATCAGAATCAATCTTTTGATAATCTACCTCTGTAACATTATAATACTCTTTTCCTGTTTCCCCTATTTTACCAATATAAATATAATCTCCTTCGCAAACAGCAAAATCTCTTAGGGAGAAAACTGGAGTATCACTATCTTTCAAACCCCTTTTTATTATGTTATTAATATTTGAATTATTAATTGCTGTAATTTCTTTTTTATCCAAGAAATAAACCTTCACAGTATATTCAACTAATTTAGCTATTGCTATACCACTTAAACCTCCAATAATACCTCCCAATAAAACTGGAGCCAAAAACCAAAAAAACAAACCTACTATCATCCTTCAAATACAATCATATTAGTATTATTAAATGCCAATAGAAGGTTTTCATCAATCCTGTTAGTTTCAATAATAAGTGTATTATCATCCAAAACATTTTCAGACATTTTATCATATACTGTCAAGACGTAATAATCTTGTTCTCTCAATAAAACTACAATTTCATGTTCCTTTAGATTTTCTATTTTATTCCTTTTACTAGCTAATTCAACTACATCAGAAAACTTTAAAATATCATACTTAATTCTCTCTTGTTTGGTTTTTCTTTTTTTTGATAAAATCAAAACTCCAGCTCCTACTGCTACAATTCCAATCGCTATTCCTAATATAAACCTATTATCCATAAATTAATTTTTTATTATTATCATATCTCTATTTCCAAATGCATTCTTAGTCTGTTCATCTAAACTTTCAAATGAAATAATCTCTGTTTCCTCTTCAATAATTTGATCTGTTTCAACATCGTAAAATGTATTTACAATATAATCACTCATACTAATAGGGTTAAAATCATTACTTTCCAATTTTTCTTTAATCTTTATAGAAACTGCAACTGCATTTGGTTTCTTTCTAAGTACTCTTGCTAATCTCTCATTAAAAAAAGTGAATACGTTTTTTATGAAATTGACAACCTTTACAAATACTTTCTTTATAAATTGCCATACTTGTTTTAATACTTTTTTTATTGACTCTACCATGTTACTTCTATTATTTTTTTATTAAAACCATATCCTTATTAGCAAACCATTTTAAAATTTGAGAATCTACATTTGTTGTATAAACACATAGTATCTCATATTCATTAACTTGTTTATTCTCCCCATTTAATTTCTGGATAAAATAAACACGTTGGTCTTTATCGCTATCGTAATTTCCCTTTAGTATTACAACATTCTCATATTCTTTTGCTCCATACTCTTTAAATATTTGCTTAAGTTTATCTACATCAAGAAACTCAACATAAAGAACTTCACAGTCTTCATACTCATCTTCAAAGTCAAAAATTTTGATACTACCAAAATTTTCTAATTGTTTTCCAAGCAATTCTAGGTTTTCTTTTGTTAAATACTTCTTAACAAAACTTAATCCCTTTCCAATTGATTTAATCATATTTATATAAAATTTTAAATTAAACTTTCTATTAATAACACTCCCACTCCCCTTCTAACACCTCAGCTAAGCTTCCAAACTTTTGGATTTGCTGCTGGAGTTCATAGTTAGGTTTGACAGTTATTTTTATTTTATATCTATGTTCTGTATCCTCTAAGACCGTTTGGCTATGGTGAAGTTTTAGACTCTCGAGGTAAGGCTTTTGATCAGGTTCAAAGAGGATGACTATATCTTGTAACTTCGTTGATTTATCTCCTAAAGTCACTCCAACAACCTGACTATATGCCTTTTTCGCCTCCTCTAAACGGCTTTTGAACTTCTTCCCTGTAGAGAACACATCGTGGATTCTATCCATACCAAAGCTTCTAAACTCTTTATCCTTCACCGACTCAGCGATGAGATACCACCTATTCTGATACTGCTTAAAATACAGTGGATTAACCGTTATCTCAGACGGAGTAGCCTTGGTATATCCTTGATGGGTAATCACAACAGATTCACACTTTAACATCGCCTCTTGTAAGTCGTTTAAGTGGCTTTCCTGCCCCACTTTCAGACCCTCTTCAAAATCCAAGTGATCAATCATTCGCTTATCTCCTTTGACATAGCGTTGGAGTAGATCAGCTGTATTAAAGTGGTGAATCATCCCCATCAGCTGTCCGTAATCCACCTTGTGATGCTCCAACAAATAAGACATATCTTGTGCCTTGTCGTATATCACTTCAAAACCATAATCTAAATCCATTCGCTTGCGCAAGCGATTCCACGTTTCATAACTTATCGTTTTATCTTCAGATTTACCTACAGCCTCAAGAATCTCCTCTTTTGTACAATACTTCTTTCTCTTAAAGAGTTCCAGTACATTGTATATTCTCAATAAATCTCTCATTCTTTCATTGTATTACAGTGACAGTGCAAACATATTGGACATGACTGTCAAAAAACACCAGTCTATTTTATTTTTATAATTTATTTCTATCTTAATACTTACTTACCATAAATGCCTCAATTACCTCATGCCAATAATCCCAGCTATAGGCAGCAGACGGATGAGTCATTCTTAGCATAGGGACAACCTTCTGATTAGACAATGTATAACACCATACCTCGTGTCGGTCCTCCTCAGACAGCATCACTTCTTTTCCTTGAGCACCAGCATTAGGCAAATTATCAAATAAGCGATTTCCCCACACAATTACATAATCGGGCTGTAATTGTTCTAATACCTCAAATAAAGCACTCTCTGCTGCTCTAAACTCCTGAGCCGTTGGCGCTACTCTGGCACCCGAAATAGGAACTTGTACATAATTGTAAAAGGCTATAGAGTTCCACACTTTCTCTTTTCCCTTATAATCCAAATCTGTTCCTGCTATCGCCTTCGCAAACTTGGTATACGTATTCTTATACCCTTCATGCGGACTATTAGAATCAAATAAGTCCTTAATAATCTCTTGTGTTAAAGTCGGTACAGCATCACTTGCGTTTGCACAATAGTGACTTTCCCCTAACACTAATACTTTTTTTCCTTGTATTCCTTTTTGATAACTATTGCCAATCCACGGCTGAAACTTTACTAAACTCATCTCTACTCTTTTTTTAAATGTTTGACTTATCTACCATCACTCATTGTATTACAGTGACAGTGCAAACATATCAGCAGTGACTGTCAAAAAACACCAGCCAACTTTTTATTTTTTTTGTAAAACCGTAAACCGTCAACTATAAACCCTTGTCTCCAAATTATATTTCCACTACCTCAATAAAAGCAGGTGAACATCCCCCTCCTTTAGTAAAGTCAACGCCATAGACGCGCATGAAAGCTTCCTGTACAACCTTTCCATTATCAATCCAAGGATGAGTAAAAGAAACAAACTCGACACTCATACCCTTTTCTATATAAACCTGTTCATTATTGTAATTTCGAACAACTGTCGCTTTATATCTTGCCATTATCTAACAATTTTATACTTACGAAATTATAATACAATAGAGTACCAAAGAAGAAATAAAGGGTGGAGCATAGCGTTTTTTGAGTAAAAAATTATTCCCTCAAAAAAACCTATACTTCACCCAATTTTTATTTTTAAAAATTCCATTTACAAGATATACTACTAATAAAAAAAGCCGACCTAAATAGGTCGGCTTTTATAGCTTTTGCAATATATACTCTTTCATTATTGGGATATCTGCCTCAGCCCAATCATAAAAAGGCAATTGTTCTACTGTTGCCCATTCTACTTTACTGTGCTCATACGCATGGTAATGTTCACTGGAAACACGGCAAACAAAAGGGATGAGCTCTAATGAGAAGTCTTCATAATGATGAATAATGGGGGTAAGTTCTTTTACTACCTCTACATCCATTTGTAACTCCTCTTTTATTTCTCTTACGATACACGCTATGGTGCTCTCTTCTGGCTCTACCTTCCCTCCAGGAAACTCCCATTTTAGTGGAACCAGTTTTCCTGAAGGTCTTTGAGCAACTAATACCTTGCTATTGTATTCAATAATAGCACAGCAGACTTTCAACATTTACTTTTTAATTTATACCTCTAAAAGTACAAATAGTTTGAGAGATACTAAGCGTTGTTTTCATCTTGTGAATCCAAATACTCGTATTTCTTCTTTTTACTTTGCCAGCGGTCATAAGCGTACTGTCTTAAATCGACAATTTTATCTTTCTCATCTACAATCTCAAACCCCAACAAAGTTTCAATTATATCCTCTAAAGTAACTAAACCTTCTACTTCTCCATACTCGTTCAACGCAATTCCAATATGTTCTCTTTTTTCAATAAACTTACCCCATACTGAAATCACACTCATTTTCTCAGAAAAGTGAATTAGTTCCCGCTTCAAATCTTTAAGCTTAAGGTCAAACTTATCTTCCGCTAAATATTCAAATACTTGTTCGCGTAAGATATAACCGGTTACATTATCCTTATGCCCTTGATAAATTGGAATACGAGAGAAATACAAAAACTCTTTTTCTTTCAAAAACTCCCTCAAACTCATCTGTTCATTTGCAGATACCATCACTATTCGAGGCGTAATAATATCGGAGACCTGGACAGTATCAAGTTTAATAATATTCTGAATAATCTTACTCTCCTTGCCCTTCAAGATTCCCTCTTGTTCTCCTATCGAGGCAAGCATAGAAATTTCCTCTCGAGAAGTTGTTGATTCCTCCTTGTTCTTACTCAAGCTTCTCGTTACAACGGATGACAATATCACTAAAGGATAACACAAAACCACCATAGCCGAGATAGTCGTTGCTATAATTCCATAGAGCTTCTTTGCATAATTAGCCCCAATGGTTTTCGGTATAATCTCAGTTAAAACCAAAATAAGTAAAGTCAATACAGCTGAAACCACGCCAAAATAAGCATCTCCAAACACAATAGATGCCTGCGCTCCTACTCCAGCAGCACCAACTGTATGGGCAACTGTATTCAGAGATAAAATAGCAGACAAAGGCTTGTCAATATCTTCTTTTAATGCCAGCATTTTTCCTGCTCTACTATCACCGTTTTGGTGTTTAGATTTTAAAAATGAAACTGGTAGGGATAAGAGCACAGCTTCTGCTATAGAACAGATAAATGAAATAGATAGTGCTAATCCTAAATAGACTAATAATAATGTCATTATTGATATTTAAATTTTATACAAGAATAAAACTAAATATAATTATTTAAGCGTTTTTTATTACTCAAGCAACAAATTTAACTCCTAAAACGTCATATAATTATCTAAAGTGATCTTAAAAATACAAAATCACTTTAGATAAAACAAAGTAGATATATTGCTAACACCTCTAACTTATCTACTAACTAATATGAAGTCATCAATCTAATAAAAACCTTTTCAACTCTTTATAATCAGATATTTCAATAGCTTTTTTAACTCCTTTTTGAATTTCTTGTAACCTCTTTGGAATCTCAATATCTATGTTTAGTAACTGTTCTATACACTCTGGAAACTTGACGGGATGAGCTGTTTCTAAGAAGACACCAATAAATTCAGTTTTCTTTTCTTCATACTGCTTCAAGCCTAAATAACCAACTGCCCCATGTGGATCTACAAGGTAGTCTTTCGCATAATAAATGTCCTTTATGGCTTCCAAAGTCTGTTGATCAGTAAAACTATACGCATCTAAAATTGCGTGCAATGCTTTATTCTCGTTGCCAAACAACGCTAAGATTCGCACAAAATTACTGGGGTCACTTACATCCATTGCATTACTCAGCGTTACTTTAGTAGTTGTTGGCTGGTAAACAGCTGTATCCATATATCGAACGACTGTGTCATTGGCATTGGTAGCAGCAATAAAATGTGCTATGGGAAGTCCTAACGCTCTCGCCAACATACCGGCGCATATATTGCCGAAGTTTCCACTTGGAACCGAAACTACCAGTGGCTTGTCAATCTTTCCTAATTCCCTATACATCAAAAAGTAATAAAACATCTGCGGCAACCAACGAGCAACGTTAATAGAATTAGCCGAAGTTAAGTACGCTCCCTTTAAATCATCATCTAAGAAAGCGCGCTTCACCATTGCCTGACAATCGTCAAAACTGCCATTTACTTCGATAGCCTTGATATTCTTACCTAAAGTAGTTAACTGCTTCTCTTGGATACTACTTACTTTTCCCTTGGGGTACAAGATAACAACCTCCACACCTTCTACCCCGTAAAACCCGTGAGCTACAGCACCACCAGTATCACCTGAGGTAGCAACTAAGACAGTTACCTTCTTAGCATTGTCTCTTGCTAACTTTTGAAAACAACGAGCCATAAATCTCGCACCAACATCTTTAAAAGCTAAAGTTGGTCCATGAAACAATTCTAAGGCGTATTTATTCTTTTCTATTTGCACTAATGGAAAATCAAAGTCTAATGTCTCCTTGACAATTTGGCGTAAGTCTGCTTCGTTAATCTCATTTCCTACAAAAGGTTTAATTACCTGATAACCTATCTCCTCTTTGCTCAACGAACCTATGTTCTCAAAAAATGCTTTAGGCAACTGGGGAATCTCCGTAGGGAAGTATAATCCCTTATCAGGTGCTAAACCTTGTAATGCAGCTTCTTTAAATGAAACAACAATATCTCTATTATTTAAACTGTAGTATTTCATATCAACTCTTTTATACCTTTAGGATTAATTGGCGAAACGTGAATATCACATTGATAGTCGGCCTCTTTGACTATATTTCTCATTTCATTTGCAACACAATCTGCAATTTGTTTACCTCTACTCAATACAAAGACCGAAGGGCCTGCTCCTGAAATTCCTCCACCTAAAGCTCCGCATTTTACTGCTACTTGCTTTAATGCCGCAAAATTGGGAATTAACAATGAACGTTTAGGCTCTACAAATTCATCATGCAAACAGCGACCAAGCAAATCATAATCCTCCGTATACAAGGCACTGATTAGTCCTCCTAAATTCCCACATTGCGTGATTGCTTGCTTTAACCCTACTGTTTGCTTTAACACCGAACGAGAATCTATAGTCTTTAATTCAATCTGAGGATGAATGACCGTAGCGTATAACTCCTTAGGTGCTGGTATTGAGATTATATCTAAGGGAGCATAACTTCGTATAAAAGCAAAACCTCCAAGTAGTGCTGGAGCGACATTGTCTGCATGAGGTGCTCCACTTACAAGAGCTTCACCCTGCATTGCATAGTAGATTAATTCTTTATTTGTCAAGGGATAGCCACATAAAGCATTGATACCATAAACTGCGCCAGCGGCACTGGCTGCACTACTTCCTATTCCACTTCCTGCCTTTATCTTTTTGTGAATAATCATCTCGATTCCAAAGTTTGGATTGAGCTGTTCCATAAGCGCTTTTCCAGCAACACCTGCTACGTTTTGCTCAATTTCTAATGGTAAATCTGCTCCAGTAATCTCAACAATTCTAAGTCCCTTTTGCTCACTTTGACGAAATATCATTTCATCTCCCACATTGTCTAAGCAAACTCCCAAAACATCAAAACCACATGATACATTGGCTATCGTAGCTGGGCTATATATTTTTATTTCTTTCATTTTAATTCAATTTATTTGCAATTCGTATTACATCGGCAAAGATCCCCGAAGCGGTTACTTCTGCTCCTGCTCCTGCTCCTTTGATTAATAAAGGTTGTTCTTTATAGCGATCGGTATAAAACAAAACTATATTGTCTTTTCCTTCCAAGTGATAGAATGGATGAAGCTGATCTATTTCTCTAAGTCCAACTTCGGCCTTACCTCCTTTAAAACTCGCAACTACACGTAATTTAGCTCCCTTGTCATTGGCTGCTTTTAACAACTGATAAAAATGGTCCTCCTGAGATTCTAATGCAGTATAAAGCTCCCCTTCTTCACTTATTGCAGCACCACCATGAGGCAAAAATGACTGGACATCAATATCTACATCTTCAAAGAAATAACCACTTTCTCTAAGTAAGATCAATAGCTTTCGCTTGACATCTACACCACTTAAATCAATATAGGGATTGGGTTCTGTATATCCGAGCTCTTTGGCTTTCTTCACTACTTCGACAAAAGGTATACCTGCGTCATAGGCATTGAATATGAAATTCAAACTTCCACTCAACACTGCTTGAATTTCCAAAATTCGATCTCCTGAGGCTACCAAGTTCTTTATCGTATCGATAATTGGCAAGCCTGCTCCAACATTAGTTTCATACAAAAACGAAGCGCTGTACTTTTTAGACAATAACTTCAGTGACTTGTAGTATTCCATACTCGATGAACAAGCAACTTTATTACACGTTACAATACCAATGCTATTTCGCAAGTATGCGTGATAACTCATCGCTACAGTTTCATTAGCTGTGTTGTCAACCAATACACTATTTCGCAGATTCAATTCAGTTATCTTTCTCAGAAAATCTCCTTCTTGCATCACTTGACCTTTGGCCTTTAACTCGCTCACTTCAATATCGCTAAGCCCCTCGGGATTCACCATCATTTTCGTTGAGTTTGCCACAGCAATAAGGCGCAAATTAATCTTCAAATGCTCTCTTAAATACAATTTTTGTCGTTGTACTTGTTCGATGAACTTACCACCTACATTTCCAACGCCCATCACAAAGAGATTCACCTGTACAACTACTTCTTCAAAAAAAGCTTCGTGCAAGACATTCAATGCCTTCTTGGCATCTTTTTCCAAAATTACAGCAGATATATTTCGCTCAGAAGCACCTTGGGCAATTGCACAGATATTGATATTATTTCTACCGAGCGCACTAAACATCTTACCGCTTACTCCCTGATGACTCTTAATGTTATTTCCAACTATTGCGACAATAGACATTCCCAATTCAACAGAAACCGCTCTCACCTTGCCATAGGAAATTTCGAATTCAAATTCTTCATTGATCACTTGCTCTGCACGTACAGCATCCATACTTGTCACAGCAAAACAGATTGAATGTTCGGATGAAGCTTGTGTAATGAACACTACATTGATATCTTGTTTTGCCAATACTTCAAACAACCGTTTAGATATCCCAGCTACACCGACCATACCAGGGCCTTCCAAAGTCATTAATGCAATATTGTCTACATTGCTAATTCCCCTGACAATTCGATCATCATCTAAGCTACAATGAGTTACACGGCTACCAGGCGACTCAGGTTCGAATGTATTCTTGATATACAAGTCGATCTTCTTAGGTAGAATCGGTTCTATAGCAGAAGGATACAAGACTTTTGCACCAAAATGCGAAAGCTCCATTGCCTCTTGAAAGCTAATTTGCTCAATCACTCGCGCTTGTTTTACGACTTTGGGATTTGCAGTATAAATACCACTGACATCTGTCCAAATCTCTAATTCTGACAAGTGAAGTGCGGCAGCAACGATTGCAGCTGTATAATCAGAGCCACCGCGTCCAAGTGTTGTTATTTGCTTGTCTTTGGATTCAGCGACAAAACCAGGCATGACGTAGATATCGAATTGATTCTCTCGAAAGTAATCTTGTATTAATCGATCACTCATTTCAAAGTCAACAACTGCCCTACCATATCGATTGTTTGTTTTAATTAGGTTACCACTATCTATTCGCACACAGTTTTTTCCCCTTGCCTTGAAGGTTTCAGAAACAATAAACGACGACAATCGCTCTCCAAAAGAGAAAATTACATCTTTTGTTTTACTTGATAATTCTCCTAAGTAAAAACACCCTTGCAGTAGTGTCTCAAGCTCATTTAATTGGCAAATTACATTGCTCAACACACTTGCTTGATTAGAAACAGGTATTAAAGCTCGAACCGCATCCAAATGCCTATCTTCTATTGTTTTGTAATTTTGCATATAGGATGAATCTTTATGGGATGCTAAAACTGCAGTAGTTTGTAGTAAATCCGTCATCCCTCCTAATGCTGATACAACAACAATAGTTGAGTCGTTTTTGCCTTCAACGATGGCTATACAACGTTTAATGTTCTCGGCATTGGCTACAGATGTGCCACCGAACTTTAATATTTTCATAATAAAAAAATTGATTAACAATACGATGATTCACTTATCTCAGAGGATAAGCAAACAGTTTACACTAAAAATGTAAAAAGTGAATTTCCCTATTAAAGGGTGGTGGTACTATAGGTGGAGGACATAGTCATAATAGAACCCGTACCACAGGAAGATGTGGTGGTTGAAAAGAAATTATATGTTCTATTATTGTCTCTCATAGATATTTCAAAATTAACAAAAAATTAATAAACACAAGTCTTTTTTTACTTTATTTCAATTTTCAACGTTTGAATAGAGAGGAAAAAACGATGTTCAACAGCGATACAGTCTGCGTTTAACGACAACAAAAAAAGTTTAAGATAACTGTGTTTTTAACGTCAATAATCAGTTTAAACAGCTAAAAAGCAGCTCTATTACACTTAATACCTCCTATTAAAAGTGCGTAATGAGGACCTCGTATAAAACAAAAAGACCTATGCAGATACCATTTCTAATAGTCAAACCAGAATTAAAACAATAGCCAAATTACTAAGCATAACTGTAAAACGTCATTAATTATGAGTTGACAAATACTTACCAGAATTGTCTATGTAAAAATATACACACAAAAGCAGGATTATAAACAATAACTGTACAGCTATAGTAGGACGAGATCTATAGCAATAAGCACTACTCAAAATGGAAATCCTAAGGATAATGCAGTAGCAGAACGAGTAAATGGAATAATTAAAGGTGAGTTTGATTTAAACTATTCAAGCTTAGGTTATAAGAAAACCAAAGAAAAAATAAGAAGAAGTATAAAGTTGTATAATGAAATCAGACCTCACGATAGTTGTGATAGACTAACTCCTGAACAAGCACATCTTAAGAGTGGGATATTAACTAAGAGATGGAAGAATTACTACACCAACAAAAAAGAACAACAAGTACCTGTATAGGTATAATAGGATTATAAAACCAAATGTACAGTTAAAAGCAGGATTATAAACAATAACTGTACAGCTATATTAGGACGAGACAGACAATATTCGGAGTGGTCGCATAGTGATGCCATAGTGATCGCATAGTGGTCCCATAATTACAACTAAAAAACATGCGACCACTATACCAACAAAATAGGAGCATCATTCGATCACATGGGCACAATTATTGATATAAACTAATCAAAACCAATCATTTAAAACTATTAACAATGGCTATTCTAACCGCAAAAAATCAATTAAAAGGCTTGGTAGGTCCAGGATACTACCGAGAATTTAGAGGTCAACTCATCTTTCAGACCAAACCGGATCGGTCTAAACAAGACAAGACAAAGAATAAAAATGCCCCAGTACTGCGAAAACTATCAAGTGCTATACGCTATATTCGTTGTCATATTGAATCACATTTAAACAATCTGCATGATAGTTATATGCATTCTCGTTTATTGGGACAACTAATTCGCATTGTACACAAGGATACAACTAAGCCATTAGAGCAAAGAACATTGCACAATGTCAACTTTGGCGATTTAAGTGGATTTGAATTTAACAACAACACCCTGTTCAAAGACACCTTTTTGAATCCAATTTCAGTAACTACTACCGAAAACAGACTCACAGCATATATTCCAGCCTTTGTTCCCAAAGAACAGGTTGTCTTTCCAAAAGGATGTACACAAGCATTGATACGCCTTTATGTTATAGCTATACAAGCTGGTGATCGACTGACAAAAGACGCTGATGAAATAAGACAAGTATCTATTGAGTTCAATAGAGAACAACCCATTGTGCAAGAAACAACTTGGACTTGTCCTTCTATGGTGGAGGAAGAAAAATTTGAAGTAATGGTCGCAGATATACAATTCTTTTATCCAATTAATAACACCTTGCATCGAACATCCTTATACAATACGAAAGCTTTCAATCCAAGCATGATTATCTACGCGAAGTAAAACGATAACCTAATATTAAAATATGCAAAAGAGCTCTTTGCAAATCAGAAAAGAGCTCTTTCTATTTTATAGGCTAAACAAATAGAGTAGCCACTGCCACTAAATTTGCTAAACGACAATAACAAAATCAGTATTGAAAGTGATTTACCTGAAATACTCAAGCCAATAAACTAAAAAATCACTTCATTTACTGCTAAAGTGAAACGGTGTAAACACCCGTACTTAATCACCTTATTTCAGAGTATCTATCACACTTAAATGCTTAGTTAAGTCTTCGTAAATCTCATCTAAGAAGTTTTGATCTAATTGTGTTGTATTAAAAATATCGCCTACTAAATCGGCTGTAGATTTATACTTATTGCCAATATTGGCTGCAATCGCAATATTATTGCCATTGATACTGCAATACAAACTTCCCTTATTGTGAAGATTTAATTGTCTTAATTTTTGCATGAAAGAAGGCGTTAATATACTACGCGCAGCAAGCTGATTGTCACAATATACTGTAAAGGCCTTTTGAAACTCAGCATCTTTCAAGATGACAACTTCTCCAGCAGTATTGAGATAGTTGCCAATACAATTTTCTACAAAGCGATTCAAGATACTCTTGTTGGGAACAATCAACATATTAGCACTAAACTTCTTGGGAAACTTCGCTACGAAGAATGTTCCTTGAAATACTTCTTCCTCAGGATCCTTGCTTCTTGACAACGTAGGACGATAACTTAGCGATAAGACGCAGGACTGAAAAGGTACCCCGTTGTAATGACCGACAAATTGATCTCCACCGTGAATGCTGTACGATTTGGGTTGAAATATACCAGCATGTAATACTTCTGGCAAACCAATATATCCCTTTTCAAAATAAGAATAACTTGGATGAATATAGTGTGCTAATCGAGTTAGCATTATCTCTTTGAAAGCCGTATAATCTAAAGGGGGAGTCGCTTTTGCTGTGGTATTTTGTCCTGTCTTCTTTTTCGCAAACAAAAAGCGAATGACTACAATTAAAATAAGTAATACTCCAAAGATAAACACCGTATTATAGGTATCCTTAAAACTGCGGTCTGCCAATTGATACACAGCAACATAAGCCAATGCTGAAACAATCAGTACTCCTAAAACCAATAAAATCTTGCGTTTACTGGCCTTTCGTTGCTGTTCCATCGCCTTGATTTCCAAACCAAAATTTTGAGAAAAATAAGCTCTAAACTCAGTAATTGGCTTTAACACTACATCGCTTGTAAACTCCTCGTTCATTTGCTCTGCTGCTACTTGAGTATCCGAAGGATCACCATACATTGTATCCATCAGTTTGTCATAATCCTCCTGTTGACCAAATTCAAAAAAACGCTTGACATCAGTAATCACATTTATTTGAATAGGCAATGTATATACTCCTCCATTTAGTTCTAAACTGAGATAGATAATAGGATCAAACTTAAGTGTTACAACAAATAAAAACAGATTGGTCAGACTTTTTCTTTCTTCACTTAATACAACAGCTTTTTCCCCTTTTTCCAATAGTTTAAAAACCTTGTCAACAGTATGTTCTCTCCTTAAAGATGCCCTAACACTAAAGTAAACAACAACTAGTAAAGACACAATGACAATCCATGGTATATAGCGTTCTATTCCCTCTTTATCCCCTTTCTTTACTGCTGAACTAACAAAATAATCGACTATAAAATCACGGGTAAAGAATAACAAAATTGCAATTCCTATACATATGATACTTCCAATTATAATTGTATTTCGAAGAACAATGCGTTTTTCGCGTCTTGCTTCACTTACAAAAAAATGTTTAACTTGCTCAATATTCATTATCTTCTATTTTAGTCTTTACTTAACCCTATTGAAAAACAACTATAAATTTAATACAATAACCTAAGTAATCTTAAATAAAATATACAATAAATAAAATACTCACATACAACAACCCAACAAGAAACCTTATACTAACTCGTATACTTTCAATTAAAAAAAAGAGCTGCTTCTCTATGAAATCAACTCTTTGTAGCAAGTGCATGTACAGTTAAATCTAATCGCTCATTAAATTAAGACTAATAAAAATCGTAATACATAGTCCAATCCCTGGACTTGGTAACTTAGCCTGGACATTAAGTTAAGCATAAAAACTTATCTTTGAATTATGAAAAGAATTAGAAAGGCCTACGATGCTGCATTTAAGCAGCAAGCCGTTGAACTGGCTAAGGAAAGAACAAACAAATCAGAATTGGCTCGTGAGCTTGGAATCAGACCTACATTATTGTATAAATGGTGTAAAGAAGCTCAAGAGTTAGGCGATGCTAGTTTTCCAGGCAATGGGAAACAAAAACTTACTCCAGAACAAGCAAGAATTAAAGAGTTAGAGAAGAAGTTAGCAGCTGTCGAATTAGAGCATGAAATATTAAAAAAAGCAATCGGCATTTTCTCAAAGACCGGCAAATGATTTACATGTTCATATTTGATCATGAACATGAATTTCCGATTGGGATTATGTGTAAGGTTTTAGAGGTAAGTAGAAGTGGTTATTATCATTGGAAACGGTCTCCTGTTAATAAAAGACAACAAGCCAAAGCAAATCTAAAACGTGTTATTACAGAAGTTTATCTAGAATTTAAACAGCGTTATGGCAGTCCTCGTCTTACAATAGAACTCAATGCACGAGGATATAAGATATCAAAACCTACCGTTGCTAAGTATATGAAAGAGTTAGGATTACGTAGTAAAGTAGCTCGACGATATAGAATAACCACAGACTCTGAACACAATTATTTAGTGGTTGATAATATTTTAGATAGACAATTTAAACAAACTGAACCAGGGAAAGCCTGGGTGTCTGACATTACTTATATCGCTGTTAAAGAAGGGTTTATTTACCTAACTACAATAATAGATTTATATGATAGAAAGGTTATTGGATGGAGTTTGAGTAAAGATATGTCAACAGAAAACACCACCTTAGCAGCCTTTAAAATGGCTAAAAAGAACAGAGCTTTTGAAGAAGGACTAATTTTCCATTCTGACCAAGGAGTACAATATGCAAACTACAAATTTGCCAACTACCTGAAGTCATTTAAGGTTGTTAGAAGTATGAGTAGAAAAGCAAATTGTTGGGATAATGCCGTAGCGGAAAGCTTCTTTAAATCCTTAAAAGTGGAGATGGTTTATGGAAATTTACAACTAAGTACAAAGAAAATGGAGTCTAAAGTCTTTGAATATATCGAAATGTGGTATAATAAAAGACGCAGACACTCCTACTTAAACTACCAGACAATCAACGAATTTAATCAAATAATAAATAGTAATAAAGCTGCTTAACTAATTGTCCAGATTTCGTTTGGATATCCACCCCTGTTTCCTTATTTTTAGCAAACATTAAACTACCGCCATCTACTACATTAAAATTAGCTTTCTCATCAGAAGAAATCTGAAAAACAAATTCATAACCTTCTCCAAAGCCTTGTGTATGAATATCCTCACACTGATCATCAAAAAAATATTCATACTCTCCTCCTATACCTATTCCGGGTTGACAATAAGAAGGATAACCGCCAAACTTAGTCTGATAATGATGATTCGATATATCGTAATAACTATTAATAATACCTTCTCGTTCCAATTCTAACACTTGAGCTTCTTGCTCAAATGTAAGACCTCCTCCATCCCATAATGCACAGTCGTTGTCTTCAAACACAGCTTTTAAAGGGAAAGGTTTGATATAAGATTGTTCATTTGTCAAAGTTTTAATTTCGGTCATACTCAAATCTTCGTACTCGCGAATTAGCCAATTCTTGCCCATAGGCTCCAAAGGTTCCAATGTATTCATGGATACAAAGACAGTCAAAACCTTTGTAGATCTCACTGCTTCTGGAACATACGGCAAAGCTGGTAAATAAAACTGAGCTAAAGCCATCATGGGTTTACCAACTGCGTCTAAAGGAATTCCTTGCTCCGATCCAAAAACAGTAACTTTTCCCAACCACGATTCTTCTATCGTATTCTCTGGTCTAAAGCCACCAGTGATAAATTTTGTAATGGGTTTTTGAATATCCCTTTGTAATTCTTCTACAGTTTTCATAGTGATGTGTTTTTTATACTATACGGTTTAGTATTCTTACCAAAGTTAATAATATCAGCCAAACTTCTTGGAGACATTTTAACAATAAAAAATGGGATTAGTTTCCTAATCCCATACTATATCATTTACAAATAAGTTTAATCCCATGTAAAAAGACTTGCGTCCAGGTATAAGTTAACCTTTTCTCGACTTGTTAAGAGCAGCGGTATAAATATCTTCATACAGTGGCAATACCTTGTCAATGCTGAATTTCTTGGCAACATTACGCGCATTCTCTTTAAACTGACATAAAGTATCTTGGTCTTTAAGTATTTTAAGGGCATTAGCTACCATGTCTTCAACATCACCAACATTACTTAAATAACCTGAAACGCCATGCTCGTTGACTTCTGGTAAACCACCAGTATTACTTGAAATAACAGGTACTCCCATAGCCATGGCCTCTAAGGCGGCTAAACCAAAGCTCTCTGTTTCCGAAGGCAATAGAAACAAATCTGAGTAAGATAAGATGTGCTCAATTTCATTGCTATTTCCAAAGAAAATAATCTTGTCATAAATACCCAATTCAAGTGCCTGGCGCTCTGCGCGTTCCTTTTCAGGACCATCTCCAACAAGCATCAATTTGGCAGGCATTTGCTTTTGAATACCATAGAAGGTAGAAACTACATCTTCTATGCGTTTTACCTTTCTAAAGTTGCTGATATGTGTAATGATAACCTCATTTTTATCAGCCATAGCGCTTCGCTTACACGGTGTATCATCGCAGTCAAACTCCTTAACTTCGATAAAGTTTGGAATAACGTGTATTTCTTTTTCTGTTTCAAACAAACAACGCGTAGATTGTTTAAGCGATTCGGAAACGGAAGTAACGTAGTCTGAACTATTGATACTGAAACTAACAGCCGTTTTATAATTAGGGTGATTCCCTACCAGGGTAATATCAGTTCCATGCAATGTAGTAATCATTGGCAGGTCTATTCCCTGCTCCTTTAGCATTTGCTTAGCCATATATCCCGCATAAGCGTGAGGAATAGCATAATGCACATGTAACACATCAATTTTAAACAACTTAACCATATCGACTAATTTGCTCGATAAAGCTAATTCATAAGGCTGATAGTGAAACAAAGGATATTCTGGAACGTTTACTTCGTGGTAAAATATATTGGGGTTTAAAAGTGCCAATCTAACAGGTTGACTATAAGTGATAAAATGCACTTCGTGGTTTCTCTTTGCTAGTTCCAACCCTAATTCTGTGGCTACAACACCACTTCCTCCAAAGGTTGGATAGCATACGATGGCTATTTTCATATTGTGTTTGTACTTATTTTGAATCCTTAAAGATAATTCTAATATTTAAAAGTTCGTTCGTTTTAACTTTCTACTTTTTACGTGTATACCTTTTTTAACAGTCAAACAGTGATTTAGGCAATTCAAAATACCATACATGAAGGGCTTAATTTAACATAAACAAACCTGGTCAAAATCAGAAAAAGACATCTTACCCCATATAGGCTTACTTCATTGTCTTTAAGTTAAATACTAAACCAAATAGAAAGAGGCTAAAAGCAGTCACTTTTAGCCTCTTTGCAGATTATTTCATTTGATATTTCAATTCATACAAACTATTCAACAATAGATTGATAGATTATCTCTTGTATTTTCTCCCTGATGTTCTCTTTAGACAGCTTGTTGACATTGCTATCTGGATAAGTTCTATTAGACAAGAAAACGTAAACCAGGTCTTTTTCTGGATCAGCCCAAGTCATCGTACCTGTAAATCCAGTATGGCCAAAACTCGTCATAGACACACAGCCACATGTAGGGCCAGGTTTACCTGCTTCTTGAGGCTTGTCAAAACCAATTCCTCTGCGATTTCCCTTTGAACAATATACACAATCATTAAACTCGTGAAAAGTCTCTTCTGAGAAAAAACGCTCTCCTCCATACTCTCCTTGGTTCAAATACATTTGCATCATCTTAGCTACATCCAATGCTGTACCAAACAATCCAGCATGCCCAGCTACTCCTCCTTGCATCGCAGCTCCCATGTCATGTACATAACCTTGTACTGTTGTATAGCGATAATAACTATCTTCTTCGGTTGGTGGTATTTCACTTAAATCAAATCTTCTCAGAGGAAGGTAAGTTAATCTATTCGCTCCCATCTTGGCATAGAACTCAGAAGTTACAACCTGGTCCAAAGGTTCCTCATATTTGCGCTCAATAAAACTTTTTAAAGCAATAAAGCCTAAATCACTGTATTTATAATTGGCTTTAGGACTTAACTTAGACTCGGCAATTTGTCTTAAAATCTCAGCATCGTAATTCTTTCTAATAAATAAATTTTCTGAGACTTGCACAGGGAATCCCGCCGTTACAAAGTAGTTGTAAATAGTCAAATCAGGTTTGCCATTTTCATCTAATGTACTTTTGTAGAAGGGAATCCACGCTGGAAGGCCAGACTGATGAGTCATCAGAGCTCTAAAGGTTATATTAGCCTTATCTGTCCCCTTAAAAGCAGGAACTAAATCACCTAACTTTGAGTCCATGTGCAATTTCCCATCATCATACATTTTAATAAGTACAGGCAAAGAACCCAATATCTTAGTCAGAGATGCCAAGTCGTACAAATCAGTGTCCTTAACAGCAATGTCTTTTTGATAAGTATGGTGGCCAAAAGACTTTTGATAAACCACATTTCCATGTCTTGTCACCACCACTTGAAGTCCTGGTGTCAATTCTTTATCTATAGCATAATTAGCAATACTGTCTATTTTAGCCAATGTAGTGGCATCCATTCCTTGATTAGCAGGAGTTGAAAAACCAAGGCGTTTAAGCGCTTTTGTTTTTATTCCTGTACCTACTTCATATTTTGAACTAATCGTTACTGGAAGCTCTCCTTTTGCTCCAATAGAGCCAAAGATTACTTCTGCTGCTGCCCTATTTGCAAATATGTTATTTTGATACCCTACAACGATACTATTGATATTCTCCGTATTTGTAATTCCACTAAGGGCATACGCCTTAGCAAAAGAAACCAATACCGTCTTTTTCTTAGAAGCAACAGTTTGAATTAACTGCTTTTCTTCTGCAGAAAAATCGTGGTTTCTCCAAGGATTATCTACCTTGTGATAACCGATAATTACAGTAGTATAAAAACTGAGGTCATGTAAATTTTCTTTGGTAATTTCTTTGACTTCCGCAAATTTATTTAAGTAATCAAGAAAATCACTCCCCTTGTCATCTCCAATTTTAAGGTAAGCAATCTTTTGTTTTTCTAATTCTCTTAATGGGAGTAAACGATGATCATTTTTGATAACCGTCATTGCCTCGTTATACAACTCGTAATTTAAATCGTCGTACTGACTTGCATTTAGATCCTCTACTAAATTATCCAATTCAATAGGAGTATAAGAAGTTTGATGTGATTTAAACTTATAACTCAATACTTTCTTTACAGAATAAGCCAAACGCTCCTCAGTGATCTCCCCTTTTTCATAAGCTTGTTTGATTAAATCAAGTGCAACAGGAACATTCTCTGAGAAAAGCAACAAATCATTACCTGCTTTGAAAGCGGCTAAATCAACTTCTCCTGGCTTTGCATAGTTCGACGCTGCCTTCATATTTAAAGCGTCTGTAAAGATTAACCCTTCAAAACCCATTTCCTCTCTTAACAACTTAGTTACCACATTATAAGACAGAGAACTTGGAATATTGTCGTCAGGTTCTAAAGCGGGAAGATTCAAATGAGCAACCATCACACTGCTAAGGTTGTGTTCTATCAGTTTGCGATAAGGATAAAGTTCAACTTTGTGTAAGCGGTTTTTATCAAAGTTAACGACAGGAAGCTTGTGGTGTGAATCCACAGAAGTATCACCATGTCCTGGAAAATGCTTAGCTGTAGCAAATACATCCTCACTTTGATACCCTTCTGTAAAAGCAATGGCACGATCAGTCACGATATCTCGTGTTTCACCAAAAGAGCGAACGCCAATGATAGGATTCTTTGAATTGGTATTAATGTCCACTGTAGGACCAAAATTAAACTGCATACCTAAGCGCTTTGCCTGTATCGCCATAGCCTTCCCCACTTTGTAAATAAGATCCATATCTTGGACAGCACCCAAAGTCATATTGTAGGGAAACTTATAAGTTGAGTCTAAACGCATACTTAATCCCCATTCCCCATCAATACCAACAAGCATAGGCAATTTGCTTAAACTCTGTAGACGATTATTCATCTTGGCTTGTCTTACAGGACCACCTTGAAAGAAAATCAAACCTCCAATATGTTGATTCTCTACCAGTGATTCAAGACTTTGTACATGAGATTCATTACGATTAGAGTAAGCGGCAACCATAAAGAGTTGTCCAATGCGCTCTTCCAAACTCAAAGTATTGTAAACGCTATCTACCCATTGTGTTTTTTGATAGGAATAATCCTTTGACTGCCCCCAGCCTAACGTCGAGAACAGCAGTGCTAACAGTGTTAATTTTTTCATTAGTCGTTTTATTTGCTCATAAAAAAAATCATCATCAAAAAGATTGACGATGATTCTTTGATATTTGTAAATTTAAAAAATACTATTTACTTAAAAAAGCGACTGTGCCAACTTTCGCTCGCTGGAACCTCCCAAAATTCTCTGTATTCTCCAAGGTCGTTAACTAAGTTATTAAAAACGATTGTGTTAGCAGATACAGCTTTTGACTTAACTAATTGTTTAAATTCAATTAATGTTTTAAATGCGATAAAATCTCCTGTCTTATATGTAACATTCATTTTATCTAATAAATCCACATTATACTTTGCTTCAAACTCTTGAATTACGCGCACTGAAGCATCAATAGAGCATCCAGAAGCAGCGTGCATATCTTGATCAACAGCCAAGATAATAAAGCGATTGTATTTTACTTCAAAAGAAGCAGTCAAAGGAGTAGCATGAGCCACCCATTCCTCTACAAAAGCTTGTAGTGTTTTTTCAATTTCTTGGACTTCTTCATCCGAGAATTTGCGATTTGATTGATATATCCAGATTCGAGAATGATCTGGCATTTGATCTATTGGAGTGTACATAATGTTATAAATCTTCTGCGTTCGCAATTAATTCAGCCACGTCTAATACTTTCACTTGGCTTTCTTTTTCTTTGAATTTCACTCCATCAGTTAACATGGTATTGCAGAAAGGACAACCTGCTGCGATAATTTCAGCATTAGTCCCGATAGCTTCTTCTGTACGTTCAACGTGTACCTCTTTGTCTCCGTGCTCAGGCTCTTTGAAGAGCTGTGCTCCACCTGCTCCACAACAAAAACCATTAGCTCTTGAGCGCTTCATCTCTACAAGTTCTGCATCTAACTTCTCAATTAACTGACGTGGTGCTTCGTATACTTGGTTTGCACGTCCCAAATAACAAGGATCGTGAAACGTGATTCTCTTTCCTTTGAACTGCCCACCTTCAATAGTTAATCTTCCCTCATCAAGCAATGATTTAAGAAACTCTGTATGGTGAACAACTTCGTATTTCCCTCCTAAATCAGGATATTCATTTTTAAGCGTATTAAAACAGTGAGGACAAGCAGTAACAATCTTCTTTACTTCATATCCGTCAAGTACTTGGATATTCATCATAGCTTGCATTTGAAAAGCAAACTCATTACCTGCTCTTTTTGCAGGATCTCCTGTACAACCTTCTTCTGTTCCCAAAACAGCGAATGATACATTCGCTTTATTTAATATTTTGACAAATGCTTTTGTTATCTTCTTAGCTCTATCATCAAAACTACCTGAACATCCTACCCAGAATAGTACTTCAGGAGTTTCTCCACGAGCCATCATTTCAGCCATTGTAGGCACTACTAAATTTTGTGACATAATATTTGCTGTATATTGTAACAATCAGTTGATAGACTGATTATAATTGTTAGTTGATTAATTTTCGTCTTTCCAGTTTAAGCGATCCATCTGGTTATATTGCCAAGGAGCACCATTGTTTTCAATATTTTGCATCATATTGTTCAACTCAATTGGCGCAGCACTTTGCTCCATAACTAAAAAGCGTCTCATATCCATAATGATAGACAACGGACTAATATCAATCGGACATTCCTCAACACATGCATTACACGTGTTACAAGCCCACAATTCTTCAGCAGTAATATAGTCGTTTAATAAAGTTTTTCCGTCATCTACAAACTTACCTCCATTAGCGTCTAATATCTTACTCACGTCTTCAAGACGATCTCGTGTAGACATCATAATTTTACGAGGAGATAGTTTTTTACCTGTCGTATTTTGTGGACATGATGAAGTACATCTACCACACTCCGTACAAGAATATGCATTCAACAGCTGTACCCAGTTTAAATCCATTACATCTTGTGCACCAAATTTCTCTGGTTCACCTTGTGGTTCAGCAGGAGCAGCAAAAGGATCAGCGTTTGGATCCATCATAAGTTTCACCTCATTTTTCACCGACTCTAAGTTGTTAAACTCACCTTGTGGTTTTAAATTGGCAAAATACGTATTAGGGAAAGCAAGGAAGATATGAAGGTGTTTCGAGTAGTATAGATAGTTCATAAAGAACATCACTCCTATTATATGTGCCCACCAAGCAAAACGATCTACAAATGCAACCGTTTCGTTATTCATACCTTCAAATAAAGGAGCGATAAATCCAGAAATTGGAAATGATCCAGCCTGTACATAGTGACCGTAATTTTGCGTTTGCAAATAATAGTCAGCCGCATTCATAATTAAGAAAAAGCACATTAAAACACTTTCAATATAAATAATATTGTTAGCATCTCTCTTTGCCCATCCCTCCATTTCTGGTTGATTAAAACGCTTCAACTTGATAATATTTCTGCGAATCCAAAATACTACTACCCCAAAAATAACAAGGAAAGCAAGTATTTCAAATATTCCAATCAATACATCATATGTACCTCCTAAGAATTTGAATGCTCTATGGGTTCCAAACAAACCATCTACGATGATTTCTAACATTTCGATATTAATAATAACGAAACCTGCGTAGACAAAAATATGTAAGATAGCTGGGATTGGTCTTTTCACCATTTTGGACTGCCCTAAGGCTACGCGAATCATATTGCGCCATCTCTCTTTCGGATTGTCTGAACGGTTTATATCTCGACCCAACTTAATGTTGCGTATTAGTTTCTTTATGTTTTTAATAAAGAATCCAAATCCAGCAACCAATAATAATAAAAATAATACTTGGCCTAAATACTGCATAATGGTAATAATTGTTTCAGTAAATTGTTAGTTTTTTAATTGTTTAATTTAGTTATTGTTTGCTTGGCTTTCGTTTGTTTGATTGTCTTGATTTTCTTTCACTTCTTCAGTCGCTTGATAAGGTGTCGCTTTCTTACCGAACAAAGAGAAGTGTACGTATCGTTTAGGATTTTCTTTCAAATCGCGCATTAATTGTTCCAATTCTTTCGAAGCTCCTTCTAAGTTTTTGTACAATTGCTCGTCTTTAAGCAACATTCCAACAGAACCTTTTCCTGATTGAATGTCTGCTAATAATTTGTCGATATTTCCTGTTGCATTGTCTAATTTACTAAAGGTAGATTGAATATCCAAAGAATTAAGCTCTGTAGATAAATCTGCAAAGTTAGAACTCATCTTATTCATATTCTTCATCGTACCATCTAACTGAGGTCCAGCAGTAGCTAACATGCGGTTTGCTCCAGCCAAAGTACCTTGCAATTCAACAACAGATTGTTTTAAGTTTGCTTGCATTTGCTCATCCATAATACTGTTTACAGCAACAAGCATTTGATTTGCATTTTCTAAGACCAACTCTACTTTTGCTTTCAAAGGTTCTATTTCACCTAATAACTTATCTGTCATCTCTGGTACAACTTCTCCTTTTAGATAGTCATTCTTTTGAGCGTAGTCTGTATCGCCAAACTTTGGATTTATAGCAATTGCCTTTCCTCCTATAAGACTTGGAGAATAAATAGCAGCAGTGCTGGATTTAGAAATTTGAATAGGATTGGTCATTAAAAGTTCTACAACCAATTTACCTGAGTTTTGATCAATGGAAATCTTAGATACCTTTCCTACAACTAACCCGTTTATGGTAACATTAGATGATGTGGTAATTCCTTCAACATTCTCATATTCTACGTAATACTTAGTACTGTTATCGAATACATTTTTTCCTTTCAAGAAAGAGTATCCCCATATAAATAAAGCAATGGCACCTAATACTAATATAGCCGTTTTAATTTCTCTAGATATTTTCAAAATTTTCTTATTTTATAAGTGGCAAAAATAAACTTTTATTTTCAAAGCGTTCAATATTATTTTAGCGCTTCTTCAAGAGTGATGATTTTACCATTTTTAAAAGGTACTATAAAAGAGCTACTATGCCCCTTATCTTTAGCTTCTTTTAACAGCTTTTCAGCTTCGTCATAACTCGATGTTTCAGAGTAGTAATACTTATTTAAGTTCCCTGACTTAATCATTGTCACATTCTTTAACCCCTTAAAATTCTGTGGTTTTAGAGCTAATACGCGTGTACTTGCAGCAATCTGTACTTTAAAAACTACTCCCTTAGAAACTTTGGTAACAGTTACCGTTTTTTTCTCTTTCGCTGGTGTAGTCTTTTTCACTTCTTTAGACTGATTCTCTTTTACGGTTACCGACGAAGAAACACCATTAGAGTAATAAGCTTTCTTATACTGTATAATCCCTGTAGCGATAGATTCAGCTAATTCTTTCTGCCCTTTTTTAGAAGACAAATAGGCTCCTTCTTCCTTATTAGAGACAAAGCCAAGTTCGATTAATACACTCGGCATAAAAGCGCCATGCAATACCCAAAACGGCCCTTGCTTAACCCCTCTATTCTTTCTCTTTAAATCATTGGTAAAGCTATCTTGAACACGACTGGCTAAATCAATACTCTGGTGAATATAATCCTCCTGTATCAATGTCAACCCAATAATAGATTCTGGCGACTTAGGATCAAACCCTGCATATTGTGTTTTATAATCATCCTCCAACATAATTACCGAGTTCTCTGTCTTGGCAACATCCAAATTTGACTTATTCTTACTCAAACCCATTACATAGGTTTCAGTACCGTAAGCTGCATTGCTATTCACACCATTACAGTGAATAGAGACAAATACATTACCATTAGAATTATTTGCCATAACCGAACGCTCCTTCACAGCGACAAATACATCCGAATCACGGGTATATACAACTTCGATATCACTTTCCTTCTTAAGTATCTTCCCCACCTCTAAGGCAACTGCTAATACGATATCCTTTTCGACATTCTTACCGTGATTTGTTCCCGAGTCCTTTCCTCCATGACCCGGATCAAGTACAACTCTGAATTTCGAATTGCTTTGCGCCAACACGCTCACTGATAAAAATAACAAGGTCAGTAAAGTAAACAGTTTTGAGTGACTGTATTTCATAAAAAAGTTCTTTATTATTACTTATAATTTGAATTAAATTACATTTTTCAGAAAAAATATATGTAAGTTTGACACGCTAAAATTAACGAATCAAGCTTTTACAAAAATAGCATATATAATAGATTTGCGAACAAATATTTTCAATATCGTTTTAGTTTTATTTCTATACAGTGCATTTTCATCTTACCATGTTACTGCACAAGAGTTTGGAAAGAAACGCACTGTAATACCAAACAACAATTTGAGTGACACTATAGCTTCGAACAAAGATACTATAGTACCTAAGCTATTACCTATAGCGAAGGATTCAACTCAAATTACAAAAGATTCTTTGCCAAACAATAAAAATACGGCAGAACAAAAACCTAAGTCTTTTTTAGAAAACATCGTTGATAGAAAAGCGAAAGGTTACGAGAAACTTGACCAAAGAAGTCATGAAATCACACTTTATGACGAGGCCGAGATAAATTACCAAGACTTTAACCTAAAAGCAGGTAAAATCGTATTCAACTACGATAAAAGCGAAATCTATGCTGGAGGGATCAAAGATAGCTTAGGTGTTCTTTCACAATATCCTATTTTTACGCAAGCAGGACAAGTGGTAGAGCCAGATTCTATCCGCTATAATACAAAAACACATAAAGCTTTAGTTTTTCAATCGAGAACATCACAAGGAGAATTTAACATCAAAGCTGAAGTAACAAAGAAGGAGAATGACTCTACCTACTTTATGGCTGATGTTATCTTCACAACTGCAAAAGACTTAGGCAATCCAGAATATTACTTTAAGAGTAAGAAAATTAAGTTAGTACCAGGTAAGAAAGTAGTTACAGGTCCTACCAATATGGTTATTGCTGATGTACCTACTCCACTGGGACTTCCTTTTGCCTTTTTCCCTATGAGTGAAAAAGCTGCATCTGGATTTATCATCCCAAGTGTGGGAGATACCAATCAACAAGGATACTACCTTCAAAATGGAGGATACTATTTTGCTGTTAGCGACAATTTAGACTTAACCCTACAAGGAGATTACTATACCAATGGTAGTTGGGGATTAAGAGGTAATAGCCAATATGCCAAGAGATACAAATACAATGGACGCGTTTTAGTTCGCTATGAAAACAATATCTTTAGTGAACGTGGACTTCCTGATTATATGTCGTCTAAACTTTACAATATACAGTGGAATCACACTCAAGATGCAAAAGCTAATCCAAATTCGAGATTCTCTGCATCGGTAAACATGGGTAGTAGTCAATACTTTAGACAGACAAACAACACCTATAACGTTGGAGCTTCGTTAAACAATACAATGAGCTCATCTATTAGTTATTCTAAAACATTTGAGAGTGTCCCACAAGTTAACATGTCTTTGACTGCAACGCACTCACAATCAACAAATACAAAACAAGTTAATATGACACTACCTACCTTAAACGTTAGTGTAGACCGTGTCTTCCCATTTGCTCCAAAATACGGTGCAAAAAAGGGAATTATCAAGAACTTGAACTTTTCATATAACGTTAGAGGGGAAAACAGAGTGAGAATTCACGAGGACAATTTCTTTAAACAAGAAATGTTTGACAGTTTAAATACCGGATTCCAACACAGTATTCCTATTTCTACCAACTTTAAATTATTCAAATACTTCTCGGTTACAGCTGGTGCAACCTACAACGAGGTGTGGTATATGAATACGATAAAAAAAGAGTATAACCCTCAGACAAACAAAGTAGAAGATGTGCGTGTTAATGGCTTTGATAGCTTTAGAACTTATAACTTCAACACGAATATTGGTACAACCATTTACGGTACTTTCAACTTTAACAAAGACGGAAGAATCCAAGCTATTAGACACGTAATGCGTCCAAGTGTTGGATACTCATACACACCGAGTTTTGAGCAGTACTACGACACTTACGCCATCGATGCCACTGGTCAAACCATGCAAGACTACACCAGATTCCAAGGAGGGCTATTTGGCGCACCTGGTAGACAGAACTCAAATATGTTAAACTTCAACTTGAGCAACACATTTGAGGCTAAAATGAGAGATGACGAAAACGAAAAAGGAGAGCCTAAAAAAGTTATGCTTTTAAATAGTTTGAATTTTTCTACAAGTTATAATATGTCCGCAGATTCATTAAAATGGTCACCTGTACGCGTGAGCGCTGGGACTGCCATTTTTAAAGATAAAATGCAAATTAACTTCAATGCCACTTTAGACCCGTATGCTCTGGATAACAACAACAGACGTATTGATAAATTCAATATTGATAACGGAGGTAGTTTATTTAGACTTACAAGTGCTAATATGACTGTAAACTGGTCGATGTCAAGCAACGACCCTTGGTTTGGAGGATCTGCAGACAATAAAAACCAAAACTCTATTGACAATGGTGGACGTGGAGATGATTTGTTTGGACGCACAATGGAGTTAGGAGACAACAGACAGAGTATGTTCAACAACGACAATGACAAAGGCGACGATCCTTTTGCCGGTTTCTTTAATGCAAAATTACCATGGGACTTAACCTTTGCCTACTCATTGACCTACAGCAATGCTCAAAGACAGAACGAAATTGTCAACAACTCGGTCATGGTATCTGGAAATATTGATTTAACACCTAAGTGGAAAGTTGGATTCTCCAGTGGTTATGACTTCGTGCAAAAAGGAGTTACCTTCACTCAACTTCGATTCGAAAGAGACCTACTGAGTTGGCGTATGGACTTTAGCTGGGTTCCTATTGGAAGCTACACAAGTTGGGGATTCTTTATCGGAATTCGCTCATCTATGTTAAGTGACGTGAAATGGGAGAAACGAAAAGCTCCAGATAAGAGATATAGATAATTGGATATTAAAAAAGATAAACTCATGAAAAAAATAATAAACTCAGATAAAGCACCTGCACCTATTGGACCATACAATCACTCTGTAATGGTTGGTGATTTATTGTTTATCTCTGGTCAAATCCCTTTTAACCAAGCTACAGAAACGCTGGTTACAACGGGAATAGAGGACGAAACTAAGCAAGTCTTATTCAATTTGGAAGCTATTTTAGCTGCTTCAAATATGACTTTCGAAAATGTGGTAAAAGCAACTATTTTTTTAACTGATATGAATGATTTTTCTAAGGTAAATGAAATTTATGGAAGTTACTTTACTGCGGCTACTGCTCCTGCAAGAGAATGTATTCAAGTGGTAAAATTACCAAGAGGTGTTAATGTTGAAATCTCAATGATTGCTTCGAAGTAATTTGACATTTTAAAATATATAAAAAAAGCCAATGTGATTCACATTGGCTTTTTTATTGTTGTTAACCGAAGCTTTTTCGATATAATTTACTTCGCTGTAAATTTTAATTTCACATCGTTAAACACAGCTGCAGCATTGATCACAGTACGATACTCTTGCCAGTACTTTTTATCAATCTCTACAAAATCATAGATTTCTATACAATCAATACTCAAAATATCGTCTTTTACTTTATAACTCGATTTAAACTCCCCTACAATCTTTCCATCAACTTTCAATTTCTCGTGAATATTCAAATCTTTTAAGTTTTCAACCTTATACCCTTTTGGTAGTTGGACTGTAATTGTGCGTTTATAATCAACAGCTGTAGTTAATTCAATTGGCCAGAGTCGTTCTTCTTCTGCTTCAAGCCTAACTTGATCGCCAATTAACTTCCCAACTTTAAAAATATAAGCACCTTCTGTTTGCTCAAACAAGTGATCTGCTTTGTAATTCACATTAAAGACAAATGGCTTTATAGCATAATCATCAAAAGAGGTATTCTTTACATCTATATTAAAATCAGTCGCATCATTAGAATATGCTTTAGCAAGGAAATTTTTAAAATCAGCTATGGTATTAGAATTGAGTAACAAAAAGTACTTTTGGAAATCAATACCTCTTTCTCCTGATATACTATGTTGCGTTTTTACGCTAACTTGATTCAAATTTCTCAAATCTACTTCTGCCTTAAAAACGTCTTTTGTTTCAAAAGTATTCAAGCTTAATTGTTTATTGTCATAAGCTATCGTTTCCATTCCAGCAAACTCTCTTGTTGTAACAAATAAACCTTGATTATGGTGATAAGCAGTATTGGAAAGCGGGATAAAATACTCGTAAGAGAATGGATCCATATATGCATCTAAACTTGGAAAGTAAAACAAAGCATCTGTAAAGTTTAAACGCGTTGGAAAACTCGCATCATATACTTGTTGATTTTTCTTTGTTGTAAGAACTAATTCATACTTTACCCCAAGATTCTTAAACATCACATCATAAAGCCTTAAAACATCAGTTAAATGCCCTGTATGCTCCGAAATTACCCTGTCTAAAGTTTTTAATTCCTCTGGAGAAATTACCACACTCGATTTAATAGCAAACTCAATATTTCTCAAGCTCAACATAAGGTTATCCGATTTCCTTACTTTCTTATAAAAATCGTTAGCTACGCTTAACTCTTGATTGCTAAGTGGACGATTGCGTTTAGCTAAGAAATCATCAACGAAAAACTTGTAGTTAAAGAAATCTTTCTCTACTCCACCGTAAATACCATCTACTTTATAACGAAGAAATTTGATGTTCTTTATAAGATTAGTATACTCATCATTTGATATCATTGCTTCAAGATTATTGTGCTCAACTACATATGAAGACTTTCCATTGTAGGCTTCTTCATTATACACAGGAGTATTAAGCCCATTATAGGCTTTCATCTTAATAATAATGTTATCAGGATAGATCAGTTCAAACTTACTCTTTATAACCGGTACATCACTTTGCAATTTAACATCCACACCATCGATAACACCATCTTCCGACCAAATGCCAACATATTCAACTACACTCCCCTTCTCCATGCCTTCTACATCAAAGTAGTGAATGACAAATCCCGCTTGTTCATTGGTAAATTCTTTAATGCTATCATTGCTAAAATTAACTACCTGTCCATTAGGTTTGATTATACGCAATTTCTGCTTTACCGTATGCTCGTCTTTTGGATCACGCGCTAGTACCTTCTGAAAAGCTGCCGCACTCGAGTCACTTGCCACATATTGTTGATAGTGAACTAAGTTAAAGCTGGTTACCATATCATTCAACCCACCAACTTTTAACTCTACTTTTTGGTCATATAACAATAAACCACCTTCATCGGAAAGTGCCTCTATATCAGATTTAGAAACTTCAGTGAAGTCGGCTTTTTCAAACTCAAACTCTTGAGAGAAAACAGCACTATACCCCAATAAGAAAACGAACAATAGTATCTTTTTCATATATACGATTTAATTATTTATAAGCTGTAAAAACCAAATTTACAAAAATAAGCACTCTTAGGCCTGTAAGGAATCGAATAATTACCCTTCCTACCTTTAAAATAAGCAATAAAAAAAGCACCTTTCTTTTAAAGGTGCTATTATTGATCTTGTTTTACGCTATTTCACTTCACTATCAATGGCCTGTAAAAGCATTTGTGCAGTAGCTACGTTAGTTGCCAAAGGCACATTGTGAACATCGCATACGCGCAATAACATATTGATATCTGGTTCGTGTGGATGTTTGCCAAGTGGATCTTTAAAGAATAAAACCATTGCCGTTTTACCTTCTGCCACTCTTCCTGCAATCTGAGCATCCCCTCCAAGAGGACCTGACAACATGCGTTTAACTTCAAAACCAACATCTTGAGCCATACTCCCAGTTGTACCAGTAGCTATCAGGCTAATTCCCTCTTTAGAGAGAATAGCTTTGTTCTTTTTAATAAACTCAAGCATCTCCTTTTTCTTAGCATCATGTGCTACTATAGCTATTTCCATAATTCTATTATTTATGATAATCTATTAACCCATCTAAAGGTTTCTGAATAATACGACCTAAAGCAATGCCTTCTTCCTGTAATATTTCCACAAGTTCATCCTGAAGAAAGTACGCAACAGAACCAACAAAACTAACAGGACATTCCAAATACTCAGGATAATTTTTAATATAATTATCTACAAAGAACTTAATCTGTTCTCTAATCAACTTCTTAAAGTACTCATGTTCTTTATGCTCTATTAAAAACGGTAGAAAAGAAGCCATATAGGCATTGGGGTTCTCCTTCTTGTAAAAGTTGTATTTCACAACATCTGCATCAATATCATATTTAGCAGAAAAAGCTATTGCCAAATCAACTGGCATCATCTTTAAGAAATAAGACTTTATCAAAATTCTTCCAAATGCACTTCCACTACAATCATCCATTGCCATATACCCAAGTGACTGTATCCTCTGGTGAGCTTTTTCCCCATCAAAATAGGTTACATTAGAACCCGTCCCATTAATGCAGACAATCCCTTTTTCGCCTTTTTTTACAGTTGCATATATAGCAGCAAAGGTATCTTCGTGAATGTGAATACTTTTGCAATTGTCAAAATACTCCTCAAAAAACCTTTTTACAATACTTCTTGTTCTATCTGATCCACATCCTGAGCCATAAAAATAAAGTTCTTTAACCTCGTTCTTATTTCTCCTAATATCGGGAATAGTATTAACGCGGGTAAAGAACTCATCTAAAGTAATAACTTCGGGATTAAGTCCAAGACTGGTTACCGAAGTTATTAAATTCTTATTTTGGTCAAAGAAGATCCAATCAGCCTTAGTAGAACCACTATCGACTATAATCTTCATTGTTTTAAATTATTTTACACTGTTTAAATGAATAGCCATTTCAACCATTTTAGAAGAATAACCATACTCATTATCGTACCATGCTACGAATTTAAAGAATGTACTGTTTAATCCAATACCAGCTTTAGAGTCAACGATACAAGTGTGTGTATTAGATACGAAGTCTTGAGAAACTACGTCATCTTCAACATATAACATAACACCTTTTAATTCGTTTTCACTTGCTTTTTTAAGTACAGCCATTACTTCCTCGTAAGAAGTTTCTTTACCTAATTTCACAGTTAAATCCACAGTAGATACGTCAGCTGTTGGAACACGCATAGACATACCCGTTAATTTACCTTTCAATTCAGGAATAACTTTACCTACAGCTTTAGCCGCACCTGTTGAAGCAGGAATAATATTTAATAAAGCCGAGCGTCCACCTCTGTAGTCTTTCTTAGAAGGACCATCCACAGTAAACTGAGTTGCAGTTGTAGCGTGAATTGTAGTCATTAAACCTTCAACAATTCCAAACTTGTCATTTAGAACTTTAGCTAATGGAGCTAGACAGTTAGTAGTACAAGATGCATTTGAGATAATTGTATCTGTTGCTTTTAACTCTTTCTCATTCACTCCCATTACAAACATTGGAGCATCAGCAGAAGGTGCAGAAATCAAAACTTTCTTAGCTCCTGCATCAATGTGTTTTTGCGCACCTTCAAGGTTTGTAAAAATACCTGTACAGTCAGCAACAACATCTACTTTTACTTCATCCCATTTAAGCATTAATGGATCTTTTTCAGCAGTTACACGAACTGTTTTTCCATTAATTACCAAGTTGCCATCTTTCACTTCAACTGTTCCATCAAAACGTCCATGTACTGAATCGTATTTAATCAAATAAGCTAAATGCTCAACTTGCATTAAATCGTTTACAGCTACAATTTCCACATCACTTCTTTTTACTGCTTCTCTAAACATTAAACGTCCAATACGTCCGAAACCGTTAATCCCTATTCTTGTCTTCATAATATCTTTTTTTATTAAGTTATTTTTTTAAATTGTAATTATATCTGATACTCTCAACAGATCTTTATCTATTGGAGAATGCCCTTTCACAGCTTGTTCAAGTGGAGTTAAGGCAACCTGATCGTTGATAAGCCCCACCATAAAGTTACTTTGACCTTCTAGTAAAGTTTCTACTGCTTTTACACTTAATCTACTTGCAAGTACCCTATCAAAACAAGAAGGCGCCCCACCCCTTTGCATATGACCTAATACTGATACACGCACTTCATACTCAGGTAAATTCTCTTCTACGTATTCCCCTAATTCAAATACGTTTTTACCGAGTCTTTCTCCTTCTGCTACAATTACTATACTAGATGATTTTCCTGATTTTTTACTTTTCTTCAAAGACTCAAGTAGCCTTTCTAGTCCCAAATCTTCCTCTGGGATCAATATTTCCTCTGCTCCTGCTCCGATACCTGCATTTAATGCAATATGCCCAGCATCACGCCCCATAACCTCTACAAAGAATAGACGCTTATGTGAACTCGCAGTATCTCTAATCTTATCCACCGCATCTACTACTGTATTTAATGCTGTGTCAAAACCAATGGTATGACTGGTTCCATGAATATCATTGTCAATCGTACCAGGTATTCCCATTACAGGAATGTCAAACTCTTTACTCAAGACCATTGCTCCAGTAAAACTTCCATCTCCACCGATAACGATTAAAGCATCTATCTCTGCTTTCTTCAAATTATCGTATGCAGCCTGTCTACCTTCTGAAGTCTTAAATGCAGCACATCTTGCTGTTTTTAAAATAGTTCCCCCTTTATTAATAATGTAGTTTACATCTCTTGGACCTAATACTTCAAAATCACCCTCAACAAGCCCTTGAAAACCACGAAATACTCCTATACACTCTACTCCATGGAATGAACAAGTACGAACAATAGCTCTAATGGCTGCATTCATACCCGGAGCATCACCTCCAGAAGTTAAAACACCTATTCTTTTTATTGCCTTACTCATATGATTAACATTTTGAGTAAATTTAGCAAATAATCGTTACTTGGACAAGATTATTGGATGTTTAATTCTTATTTTGGTATTATAATTTTGTTAAATAATTAACATTTGAACTATTTAGAATTATTTCTTCTACGATCCTCATAAAATTTAATAAAATCGCGATTAAAATCAGAGTCTGGTAGTTCTTCTGTCCTACTATTTTCCTTCTTTTCTTTCTCTTTCTTTTCCTTGGCGCGCTTGTCTGCTTGATTCAAAATTTTAGACAATAACTCCTTAAAAGTGTCAAAGTCCACTTCATAAGTCAAACCTACTCCTTGTGTATAACCAATACCTTCTCCTAAGTAATTGATGTCGTTCTCCCTATTGAAAAAACGAGCATTTAATGTTCCCTCTTCATTAATGCGCAACAAGACCTCTACATCCCCTACGATCACAGATTGTTCTTCCCCTCCTACAGGTACTCCCAGTTTTCCATTGACAGAAATGCGATCGTTAACTTTAGTTGAGAAAGTAACCCCTAAACGCCCTTCTGTTTGCGTGTATGGATTTCGCTCTCCCTGAGCGTAGTTTAAGCCTACTTTGAATTTGTCATCCTCATCAGAAAATAAGTCATCAAAAATGCTACTGGCTCTTTCAAATAAACTACCAGCTAAAGCGGAAGACGAATTATCTGATGAGAAAAACGCCCCTGTTGCTAACAATGCCATAGCTTGTCTTTCTCGGGTATCTCTATCACTTAACTTGTAGTCCAACTCAGATTTAACAACCGAACTTACCGTTGGAAAGTTAATTTCAAAATCTACCTCTGGACTACTCAAACTACCGTTTAAAACAATAGCCACGTCTGTTGGTACCTTTCTATTAATAATCGAATTATCAACAATAACTCTTGGGTTTGCCTCTGTGTGATAAATTGCCTGTAAGTCAAGTATAGCATTCATTGGATCACCATCCCAGCGAATAGTTCCATATTTTTTTACTACAAATCTCTTGTCTATCAGTCCTCCATATTTAAAGTTATACTCTCCTTCATAAGCTTGAAAATCCCCCCACATATTAAACTTTCCAAGAGTATTAATTTCCATAGTAATAAAACCAGCTCCTTTACCTTTCATGGCATGCCCAGATTCGCGATCTAAGATGATCTCTATTTCCGCCTCAGGTGTAACAATAAACTCAAAGTCTAATTCTATTCCACTATTTCTATAGCGATATGGGTCGCTATCTTTACTTTTCTTTCGAAGCTCTTTTTCCTTGCGAGTCAAGAAATAGATATAATTATTCTCCCCTGTATTTTGAGCTTCTTTCAAAGGAATCTTAATCGCTGTACCTTTGTTAGAAGTGGCATTGATATCAATATTTAGCATTTCTACAGGCCCAGTTAAATTCGCCTGACCATTGATAAAAGCTGTTCCATAGTATAAACTACCTTCAGTAAACTTGGTGTCTAATGCCAATAAATTAGGCGATGACAACTTTAAATTCAATGCCCAATCATTAAACATTTTATGAGAAACATAACCGTCAACTACTCCTTCGGTCTTATATTTTGAATCTATAATTCTTGCGTTTCTAAGGATAAATTGTTTTTGGGTAATATCCAGAGCTGAATGCTCCTCAAACAAATAGTCCACTCCTGTAAACTTAGACAAAAATCCAGCTTTACTTAGATACAATCGTCCATTGACCTCTGGATCACTCGGTGTTCCAAGTATACTAATCTTTCCTGATGCAGTTCCTCGCATAGAGGAAGCCACACTACTTAAAAGTGGCCCTATCGGTTTTAAGCTAAATTCTTTAAACCCAGATTCTAAGTTAAAATAGGTCTTTTTATTGATTATATTGATATCTCCATTGAGGTAAAAAGATTCCTTGTCGAATTTTGAAATAGACGATTCTACTTTAAAGTTATCTAACTTTTCATTACCATCTACTTTAAACAACATAGTTCCAAGATCATAATCATTAATATGAAGCGAATCTATCTCAACATTGGCTCTTGGGTGAAATAAATCTTTATCTTGAGAAAAGTGAATATCTCCGTCTATCATACCTGAGAACTTCAAGTTATTAATATCAGGTGTAATCTTAGCTAGCTCAACTTGAGAAAAGTCCAAATCTAAGTGCTTATAAGTAGAATCTCGCATCACACCACTAAGGGCTACCCTTTGCCCTTTGTGAGACATCACAAGTGAATCAATGGTAAAGTCAGTTAGCTTTTTATTGAAAATCACTTTGTTACTTTTGTCTTCTTTCTCATTGACATTCCAAATAAAATCTTTGAAAAAGATATCTGATTTCTTAAACCCAACCACAGACATATTATCCTGATTAATGGTGTGATATAAGTTTAAATTAAAGACATCTCGATTATTATCCCCTCCCTTAAACTCAGAACGCACAAATAGCGTATCGTTATGGGTTAAGTTCAGTAAATTAAAGTCTGAGATCTTATACATACCTGTCCTTACACTATCAATTGAGACATAGGTATTATATAATGGGTTATTGTTATTTACATACAAAACAATATTGTGAAACCCAATTTTATCTAAAGATATACTCGGTGAGTCAAAGCGCAACTTAAACTCGTTTTCATCATTGTTAATCAACCCTTCTACACGAGTACTCTCACTGACTGTTAACTGAGGTAAAAATACCTCTATCAACCTATTGTGTACTGTGATATCAAAATCCAAATATTGACCTTCAGCTATTTTATAAGGGTTGTAGTTAGTATATAGACTTCCCAGAGCATTGGTAAATAAGCTCTTTAAATCCTTAAACCTGTACTTTCCTATCACATATCCTTTAATAGCTTCTTTTGAGTTAATTTGTATTGAACGCTCGCCATCTTGATTAAAAGCCGAAGTAACAGAAAACTCATCAAAAACATAGAAATCTTTAGTGTTGTTATACTGAGACGAGTTTACTTTAAACACCCCTTCTAAATCTTCTATCGAATTTCCAGAAGCTTTAAACTCAAAACTTCCCTTAAACTGCGCAAGGGTATCATTAACAAACTTTAAAGCGTGTAAATCAGCATAATCAACGTCTGCAACAAAGTCATAATTTTTCACTTTCGAGCTAAAGTCAACTTTTCCATTAAAGTCCAATTTTAAATTGGGATCATCAGTGTGAACAAGACCTTTAAAATACGGCATCTTTAATGTACCATCTACGGCAATTGACGTGTACTTATATTTGGCAAACACCAGTGAAAAGACATCCCCCTTAATAGAAGTATTTAAAGATTCTTGATTAAAGCCTTTTCCATCCACATACAAATCGAAAGAAGTTACTCCGAATTGCTTGTTGTCAATAAAACTTCCCAAGTCAAACTTATCCAGGGCTATATTCCCTTTATATTGTGCTAAATCAGGCTCGTCCAAATGATTAATCTCTAACTTAGCTCTACCTTTACCAATATTAGTTAAAACGTCAATATCAGTTTTCAAGGTACGCTTAGTCATCTCTAATTCACCGTGAATATCAAACATTCCCATATTGTCCAAAGACTCAGGTAACTTTGACTTCAGCAAATCAGGCATCAAACTAACTAAATTATAGCGAGAAATATAAAGCTTTGACAAGTTTGTCTTCATCCAAAACGGCTTATCTTTATCAAAGACGTTTCTAAAGGCAAATTGACCTATTACTTGTGAATTACTTTGGTCGAGTAAGCGTGCATTAATCAATTGAAAATCGTTCATCACTCCAACAATACTTCCTTGAAAATACAGCTGTTTATTCGAGGAGAACTCTGGTGCAAAAACATTTAAATCAGAAGTATTCAAAGAAGCTTTACTGATTTTAAAATCCCAGTTTACCTTATCGGTAAAATACTTCATATCTCCTTGAGCAAAACTAAAGAGTAAATCTCCTGCAATTGAAGATTGATCTGTTACTAGTTCAAGTGACTTAACACCAATAGTTGTTTTTGTATGAGAGAAATCTCCGGCAAGGCGATTTACATTCAACCCCCAGTGATCTTTAAAAGAAGCCTTCTTGATATTACCATAAATCTCTGGCCCTTTAATCAAAAAGTTGTTTACCTCACCATTTAACTCTTTAAAGTCAACTGCTGTGACAGTTTCATTGTTATCGTCAGAAACTTTAAAATGAGAGGAACTCATGTAGATATTCTTCGACTTTAACCTAAACTTACCATCCCCTTCTTTTCCATTGTCAAATACTGCAATTAAAGCATCAAGATTAGTCATTTCTTCTGCTTTGTACTTGTGGATATTTAGAAATAGATTGCTGATATGAGTATCTCCTAAAAAGATTTGTCCCTTCTTTAAGGCGTCAAAGTCGGTAATACGCGTTTTAAAACTTTTAATTTCTATAAACTTATAGTCGTGATTATCCCTTACTGATACACCTCTTAGAGAAATTCTACCAAAAAAATCAATATATAATCGGTCGATGTCGAACTTAGTACCAAACTTGTCGTTTACTTTTTCTACCGCAATGCTGGCCATGATACTTTGAACCACAGGTAACGACAAGGTTGCTATTATGATAACTAACAGACACACCAACGCCAATAGAAGGCGAAAAACTATTTTTTTAAATTTTTTGATAACGTTTTATGTTTTAAATTTGCAGCCTAATTATTTGCTTATTTCACAATAAAATAGCAAATAGCAAATTTAAGTATTTTTCCACATAGAATACCATGTTTTGTCAAGTTAAAACAGTTATTCTTAAACAAAAATTTCAAATAGAGAATGTCTTCTAAATCAACTTATATTTTAGCTATAGAAAGCTCATGTGATGACACATCAGCAGCGGTAATGCACAATAATAAAGTATTGTCAAATGTAGTAGCTAAACAAGAAATACACGAACAATATGGTGGTGTAGTGCCCGAATTAGCTTCTCGTGCACACCAACAAAACATTGTACCAGTTGTGGATATCGCCTTAAAGAAAGCTGGAATAACCAAAGAAGAATTAAACGGGATTGCCTTTACACAAGGCCCAGGCTTAATGGGATCACTATTAGTCGGTGGATCCTTTGCAAAATCTCTGTCTCTTGCCTTGAATATTCCCCTTGTCGCTGTGAATCACATGCACGCTCATATTCTTTGCCATTTTATCGATGAACAAGGCTATGACAAGCCAGAGTTTCCCTTTCTTGCTTTGACTATCTCAGGAGGTCATACTCAAATAGTTAAAGTAAATAGCTTTTTTGATTTAGAGATTCTGGGAGAAACAACTGATGACGCTGTTGGTGAGGCCTTTGACAAGTCTGCAAAAATATTGGGATTCCCTTATCCTGGAGGCCCGTTGATTGACAAGTATGCCAAAGAAGGTAATCCTAAAGCTTTTCAATTTACAAAGCCAAAAGTAGATGGGTTAAACTTTAGTTTCAGTGGCTTAAAAACACAAATCTTGTATTTTATACAAAAGAGTGTGAAGGAGAATCCTAATTTTATAGAAGAAAACAAAGCAGATATCTGTGCTTCTATTCAATATACGATTATACAGATCTTAATGGATAAATTAAAATTAGCTGTTAAACAAACTGGCATAAAGCAAATTGCTATAGGTGGTGGGGTTTCTGCCAATTCAGGTATTCGACAAACACTCAAACAAGCAGAAGACAAATACAAGTGGAAAACCTTTATTCCAAAGTTTGAATACACAACTGATAATGCTGCGATGATAGGTATTGTGGGTTATTATAGATATTGCGAATCAATATTTGCCGATTCTTCCATCGTATCAAAAGCTCGTATAGAATTTTAAAAACCAAACTTATGCAATTATTTTATTCCCCAAATATCAGTACTGATAACCCTACTTTTACTTTTGACAAAGACGAAAGTAAACACATCATAAAAGTCCTTAGACGAAAAATTGGAGATACGCTTCATGTAACGGATGGCAATGGGAATTTATTCACCACTGAGATTACTTTAGATTCCGACAAAGCTTGTATGACTCAAATTATCGAACATAAATTAATCCCACATACCCCATTTCGACTGCACTTAGCCGTGGCTCCTACCAAAATGAATGAACGCTACGAGTGGTTCTTGGAAAAAGCCACTGAAATAGGCATTCACGAAATAACGCCAATTATCTGTGAACATTCGGAAAGAAAGATAGTTAAGACCGAGCGATTTGAAAGAATTGTTCAATCAGCAATGAAACAATCCCTTCAAATGTACTTGCCGAAACTCAATCAACCTATTTCTCTAAAAGAATTTTTGAATCAAGATCACCAAGGAGAATTATACATTGCTCATTGTGAGGAAGACCAAGAAAAAATTTTGTTAAAAGACAGTATATTACCTCACAAAAATTATTTACTTTTAGTAGGTCCAGAAGGAGATTTCTCTCCAAGTGAAATACAATTAGCTCTTGACAAAGGTTATAAGCCTGTTTCTCTTGGACACACAAGGTTACGCACTGAAACTGCAGCGGTAGTTGCGGTACACAGTTTTATATTCACAAACGAATAAAATATTTATGGTTGATTCAAAAACGATTTCTAAAGGTATTGTAAGAGCTGTTTTAATATTAGTAGCAATATACCTAGGTGCAATGTTAATATTGCAAATTAGTTCTCTTTTTATCTATACTGCCTTGGCTTTTGTCTTAGCATTGATAGGTAAACCTTTAGTAGAGTTTTTTAAGAAAAAACTACGTATAAAGCGCACCTTAGCCGTTGTGATAACTATTGTTATTTACATCGCTTTCTTTATCGGCTTTATATTTATGTTTATCCCTTTATTTACCACACAAGCACAGAACTTATCTGTCTTAAACACCTCACATTTGCAAGAGGATTTTAATGGGTTAATTCACAAACTCGACCTATATTTATCAACCAAGGGCTTTAGTTTAGACACCCTTTTAGAGAGTGCGAATTTTAAATCTCAGCTCAAACTAGACTTTGTTCCAAATTTATTCAACACATTACTTGGTTTTCTAAGTGAGTTTGGAATGGGAGTTTTTGCTATTTTATTTATCACTTTTTTCTTTTTAAAAGATCAAGTTATCTTAGAATACCAGTTCAAGAAGATATTCCCAAGTAAACACGAAAACAAAGTATTAACTTCATTGGATAAAATTAACAATCTACTGTCGAGATACTTTCTTGGACTAGTAGCTCAAATTACGGTTATCTTTATTTTGAGTTTTATCCTTTTAGCAATAGTTGGAGTAAATGGTGCCTTAATGATCGCATTCTTATGTGCTATCTTAAACATCATTCCATATATAGGCCCACTAATTGGAAACGTCCTTGCAGTTTTGTTTACCATGTTGAGCTTTTTAGGCGATAACATAACAGAAGTTACTCTACCAAAGGCGTTAACAGTTATGTTTGGCTTTTTATTTATTCAACTAATCGACAACGTTGTAAACCAGCCTTTGATCTTTTCAAATAGCGTTAAATCACATCCTTTAGAGATATTCATTGTTATTCTAGCCTCTGGAATGTTCTCAGGAATTTTTGGAATGATTGCAGCTGTCCCTATTTATACTTGTATAAAAGTTATAGCTAAAGAGTTCTTGCCAAATGTTCGCTTTATTCAAATATTAACCAAAAAGTTATAATTGGAAAATCCTTTATTAGCTCTTGAAGTTCAAGAGTACATTAATGATCACCTTGATAAAAACAATAAAGATTTAGCTTTTAAAAAATCTCCTTTTCAACATATTGAAATGAGTGATTTACTCATGCAAATCGAAGCTAAGCAAAAGTGTATTGACAAACTTCCGACTTGGTACAACAGTCCAAATATACTGTACCCTGCTAAGCTTTCTATTGAACAAACTTCATCTGAGGTATGTGCTCAATACAAAGCAAACTTAGTTTTTGGTGAGAGTCTAATTGACCTTACTGGAGGCTTTGGTGTGGATTGTCTTTACTTTGCAAAGCATATAAAACAAGTTGTACACTGTGAGATGCAGTCCTACCTAAGTCATATGGTAGCTCATAACTATAATCAATTAGGTGTCAAGAATATTACTACACACTGTGGAGATAGCTTAGTGTATATAGCTGAGCAGAAAAAACAATGGGACTGGATTTACGTTGATCCCGCACGAAGAAATCAATCCAAAGAGAAAGTATTCTTTTTAAGTGATTGTTTGCCCAACGTACCTGAACATTTAGAACTTCTATTTTCGCATACAAATAATGTGCTAATTAAGACCTCTCCCCTTTTGGATATTCACGCAGGGCTTAATGAACTAAAGCACGTTAGCGCAATTCACATCATTGCATTAAACAATGAAGTAAAAGAGCTCTTGTGGGTGTTAAAAAAAGGAAGTATTGCAAGCGTTGAATTAACCGCTGTTAATATACACCACAATCAAATTAGCACTTTTAAGACTACACTCGATCAAAGTTGTGAGCCTGTTTACGCTTTACCTAAAAAGTTTTTATATGAGCCCAATAGTGCTGTACTAAAAACTGGAAAATTTGACTGTATTTGTCCTTATTATAAAATTGAAAAATTACATCAACACTCTCAACTATATACAAGTGACAATTTAATTGAAAACTTTGCAGGTAGGTCATTTGAAATACAAGAGGTCATCCCCTACAACAAAGCAAACGCTAAATTGTATCTAACCAATACCAAGGCCAATGTAACAACGCGTAACTTTCCAATAAAGGTAGAAGAACTCCGCAAGAAATGGAAGATTAAAGATGGCGGTGAGCAATACCTTTTTTTCACCACCTTAAACAATCAAGAGAAAGTTTTTATCAAATGTCTTAAAACAAAAATAGAAACTAAAATATAATAAAATGGGAGCGATAAACTCGCTCCCATTATTTTTACATCTAATTGTCTGTATATCAAAGTTTATTCTTAACAATAGCTAAACACCAAATCTACTGTTGCTGCACTAGGACCATCAACTGCTGAGTATCGCTTTTAAGAACTAATTTATTCGCATTTAACTCGTATTGTGTCGCGTTAAACAATGCCTTTAGAAAAGCACCTGAGGGCACTGCTTCACAAAACATACGCGTAGACTTTAATCGCTTATCTATCTCTATTTGACTGTCTCTTTGAATAGAGAAGCTACCAGAAAACGTATTACATCCATCGAAACCCTGCACTTTTAAATCTTCTAAATTAAAAGTTATTACTGGTATTTCATCTCCAAAAGTTTTAGAGGATATTAATTGTCCCCCTTCCCCATCAACAACGGACTCCAGTATCCAAGACGAGGTAGTTAATTTATTCGACATATTCTCTTTTATCTTGTTATCACTCTGCATTGGCAATTGACCTTTACAAGCCATTAACCCTAATGTACACAAAAATACTGCAAAAAATAAACTAAATTTTCCTCCCATATCAAGCCAAGATTTATTTTGTTTTCAAATCAAGTGTAATATCACTCTTGGTTAAAGATATAAAAAACAAAACAAACAGTCACTTTCTTTCTGATTATTAAAAGGTTATCCCCTTTTTTTATCCAAATTAATACTGTAAAAAATCGAACAATTACTTGTAAAAATACAGAGGTTAATCATAGTGTATCAAAACTTAATTTTTAACGTCATTTTATGCAACAAATCCACTTAAAAAGCTAAAAATTTGAATCAAAAGGCATTTTTTATTAAATTTGTAGAAATACACTGTTTTAATAACCGGCTTACAACTACAAAATACATTGAATAATCAAACATATTTTGCAGCTTAAGGTGTATGGAGTAAGCAAAAAATAATTTATATGCTAAGCATTAAAAAAATTGACAAACAAAACAAGATTAACAATGACGAAATTAACCTGTATGCTGATTTTCTAAATCTGCATTTAGAGCAATATGGCGACAAAAAGCAAGACATTTTAAAGGCTATAGACTACGCTCTTGAAAAAGATAACAAACCTGGAGGATTCTTATTGGTAGCTACCAATCAACAAGACAAAATTGTCGGTATTACTGTTGTTTTAAATACGCTAATGGAAGGTTTTATACCCGAACATATATTAGTTTATATTGCAACTGACTCCAAGGAAAGAGGCCAAGGAATAGGCTCCCAATTGATCCAACGCATAAAACAAGAGGCCAAAGGATCTATTGCATTGCATGTTGATGCTGATAATCCAGCACAAAACTTGTATGAAAGACAAGGATTTGAAAAAAAATACATTGAAATGCGCTTAACAAAGTAATCATGGCTTTTATAACTTTAGACAAAAACAAGTTAAAGCACAATTTCGAACAACTTGACCAACTTTTTGAAAATAATAATATCCAATGGGCTGTTGTTGGAAAATTACTTTGTGGAAACGAAATCTTTTTAAGAGAGGTTCTCTCTTTAGATATAAAGCAAATTTGCGACTCAAGAGTATCAAATTTAAAGGCAATCAAAGCTATCAATGATCAGGTAGAAACCATTTACATCAAGCCCGCTCCAAATGGCAGCATTGATGAAATTGTTGAGTTTGCCGACATAAGCTTTAACACAGAACTTGAAACTATTAAACTTCTCTCTCAAGAAGCAGTTAAACAGAACAAACACCACAAAGTGGTAATTATGGTTGAACTCGGTGAGTTAAGGGAAGGTGTTTTAAGGGAAGATCTCATCGATTTTTACCAGCAAGTATTCAACTTGCCAAATATCCAAATCATTGGATTAGGTGCAAATCTTACTTGTATGTATGGAATATTACCCAATAATGACAAACTCATTCAACTCACCCTCTACAAGGAAGTGCTTGAGCTGAGATTTAACAAGACAATTCCGTATATCTCTGGAGGAGCCTCTGTGACAATTCCTCTGATTATGAATAGCAGTATCCCAAAGGCTATTAACCATTTTAGAATCGGAGAGAGTCTATTTATGGGAACCAATGCTTATGACGGGTCTTCCTATGAGAACTTAAAGCAGAACGTCTTTAAGCTTCACACGGAAATCATTGAACTACATGAAAAACCAATGATGCCTGAAGGAGAAGTAGGTCTAAATATGACTGGCGAGAAAGTTAGTTTTAATCCCGAATGGGAAGATAGCACCAATTACAGAGCTATTATCGATTTAGGACTACTTGACATCGACATTGAACACATCACTCCTCTATGGCCTGATATCGAGATTGTCGGGGCAAGTTCAGATATGATTGTCATTGATTTGGGACAAAATCCAAAGAAATTAAAAGTTGGAGATACCATTCCCTTTCACATGGATTACATGGGAATTCTAAGAATCATGAATTCTGACTACGTAGAAAAAGAAATAATTTAATATACCTTCTTATAGAGCTCACACGAATAAATTATTGGTGTGAGCTTTTTTTATGCACTAAAATCAGTAAACACCTTAACAAGCAATCTGTAAATAAGCACAATTTCCCCATAAAGAATTTGCACTACTTACAAGAGTATTAATTAGGTACCAAAAGGAACAACTATCTAAAACTTAGGTTAAAAAAAATCAAGCAAAGCCCAATGTCTTTTACTTTTGTTAACCTCAATCAAAAAGTTTTTTTACAATGATTCAAACAATTATCCCTTTAGGAGGAGTAGCGCCTTCTGAGCTTATAGTTGTTGTTGCAATCGCTTTGCTTTTGTTTGGCGGAAAGAAAATCCCCGAATTAATGAAAGGACTTGGAACAGGAATTAAAGAGTTTAAACAAGCTACTCGCGAATCAAATGCTACTACTGCACAGAATCAACACAGTGATTCAAATCAAGAGCAGAAAGCAAAACAAGATTAAAAAGGCTGCCTAATAAGGCAACCTTTTGTTTTATAAAATAAGATATCTTAATAAATACCTCTGGATAAAACACTTATAATACACTATAAACTTTTACTATCACAACTACTGTTTCGCAGCAGATAAAGGCTTATTTTTGTAAGGCAATAAAAAAAACAAATATGTCTACACAGAAAAACAACTTTCTGTTTCTTGTCTATTTAGCAGGGCTTAGTATCATCGGCTTTTTAGCCACAGATATGTATTTACCTGCATTTGACACAATGAAGCAAGATTTGAATACATCTAAGAGTACTATTGGTGCGAGTTTAACGCTTTTTTTGGGAGGATATTCTATCGCACAATTGCTTTGGGGGCCAATAGCAGATAAATATGGAAAACCCAAAGCCATACTAACAGGTCTAAGTATTTTTGCGATATCCTCTTTGTTTATATACTTTACTTCTAATGTAAATGTATTATTGGCCTTAAGATTAGTACAAGCCATTGGAGTATGCGCTGCAGCTGTATGCTGGCAAGCTTTAGTGATTGAACGCTATCCAAGCGATCAGACCAACAAAGTATTCGCAAGCATTATGCCTTTAGTAGCTCTATCTCCTGCCCTTGCTCCACTACTTGGGGTCTACTTATTACAACACTTTGGTTGGAGATCAATATTCATTTCTTTGGCCATTATAGCAGCGCTGTTAATGCTATACACCTTAAGGCTAAAATCACCCAAAAAACAAGCCAATACAGACGACGCTACAGAACAAGAGCCCGTGAGTTACCTTAGTATATTAAAATCACAGAAATACTTGGGTAATGTCATGATTTATGCTTTCTGTTCAGGTGCTTTCTTTGCATGGCTAACTGGATCTCCTTTCTTTTTAAAAGAATTAGGATATAATGAAAGTCAAATTGGCTTTAGTTTCGTTCCTCAGACTATTGCCTTTTTAATTGGAGGTTATGGTTACAGAGTATTATCCAGCAAAATGGACGGAAGAAAACTAATACCAGGATTAATGATCACCTTTACACTTTGTGTTGTTGCTCTACTGTTATTAGCAGTATTCACCACACCAACCTTAGTTATATTATTGATCCCATTTTGCTTAATGGCTTTAGTTAATGGAGCGTGCTATCCCATAGTAGTTGCCGAAGCTTTAAAACCATTTGCTGCTAATTCAGGTAAGGCTGCAGCTTTACAAAACACGCTTCAACTGGGGGTATGTTTTCTTACCAGCGCAGCTGTATCACTGTTCTCTCACAAAGCATTATTAGCAACCACAATTGTAATGGCCAGTACCATTGTATTCGTATTTATTGGGTATAAGCTATCTTTAAAAAGCAAATAACATCCTACATTATATCAATTAAAAAGGCTTCCTCTAGGAAGCCTTTTTTGTTTTTTAATTATTAAGCTACAGAGCAAAATTCTAATATCACACCAATATACTCAAAAAAAAAGGACAGCTTTAAAAGCCATCCTTTTTACCCATTTTATCTATACTCCAGTTAAGATACATCTACTGTTGTAGCTTCAGCAATTTTCTTATAAGTTCCGTTTTCTAATTTCTCACGGATTGCTTCATAAGCTGCTAATGTCTCATCAATATCTTCTTGTGTATGAGTAGCAGTAGGAATCATTCTCAATAAAATGATACCTTTTGGAATCACTGGGTAAACTACAATTGACAAGAAAATACTGTAATTTTCTCTTAAGTCATTTACCATTACCATTGCCTCAGGAATACTTCCTTCTAAGTAAACAGGAGTTACACAAGTGTTAGTATCACCAATGTTAAATCCTCTTTCTTTCAGTCCATTTTGAAGCAGGTTTACATTCTCCCACAATTTAGCTTTTAATGAAGGGTTAGTTCTTAAAAGCTCTAAACGTTTCAATGCTCCTTTAGTGAAAATCATTGGAAGTGATTTTGCAAACATTTGAGAACGCAAGTTATATTTTAAATAATCAATTACATCTTGATCAGCTGCAACGAAAGCACCTATTGAAGCCATTGACTTTGCAAATGTAGAGAAGTAAACATCAATTCCATCTTGACATCCTTGCTCTTCTCCAGCTCCAGCTCCAGTTTCTCCTAAAGTACCAAATCCGTGAGCATCATCTACTAATAAACGGAAATTAAATTGCTCTTTCAAAGCAACGATTTCTTTCAATTTACCTTGTTGACCACGCATACCGAAAACACCTTCAGTGATCACTAAAATACCTCCACCTGTTGTTTCAGCCATTTTAGTAGCGCGCTCTAAGTTTTTAACTAAGCTATCAATATCATTATGTTGGTAAGTAAAACGTTTTCCCATGTGAAGACGTACACCATCGATAATACAAGCATGAGAATCAACATCATAAACAATTACGTCATTTTTAGTTACTAATGCGTCAATGATAGACACCATTCCTTGGTAACCAAAATTCAATAAATAAGCTGCCTCTTTCTTCACAAATGAAGCTAACTCATTTTGTAATTGCTCGTGTACTGAAGTATGTCCTGACATCATACGTGCCCCCATAGGGTAAGCTGCTCCATATTCTGCTGCTGCTTCAGCGTCAACTTTTCTTACTTCTGGATGATTTGATAACCCTAAATAGTCATTTATACTCCAGTTAATAACCTCTTTTCCATGAAACATCATACGATTTGACAAAGGTCCTTCTAATTTAGGAAAAACATAATATCCTTCTGCTTGTGATGCCCATTTTCCTAAAGGTCCCTTATTTTTCTGTATTCTGTCAAATAAATCGTTTACCATAATATAACTATGTTTTAAAAAACAAATGCAAAATTAATGATATTTTGTATGCTTTCATAATAAATTGCCGACAAATTAATTCAATTCAATAGGCAAATCGCTGTTAATAAATTCTTTTTAAGTATATTAACACAATCGTGTTTTGCGACTTAAAGCATACTTTCTATCTCTTTAATGCAACAAATCTAAATAAAAAAATAAAACCTTTCGCGTAAGAAAGGTTTTAATATACTATTTTAATACAAACTTGGATATAAACCTGGATTTGCTTCATGCATGATTTGATAAACTTTTTCAAATACATCTTCCACTTGAGGTTTACTAAAGTAGTCCCCATCAGTACCATAAGCTGGACGATGTGCATGAGAAGTCAAAGTTTGTGGCTCACTATCTAAGTGGCGATATCCTCCTTGTTCTTCTAATACTTTTTGCAATATATAAGCTGATGCTCCACCTGGTACATCTTCATCTACTACCAACAATCTATTTGTCTTAGCAAGACTCTTAACGATATCGTGCTGGATATCGAATGGCAACAATGACTGCGCATCGATAATCTCAACTTCTATCCCTACTTCCAACAACTCTTTTGCTGCTTGTTCTACAATACGCAAAGTAGAACCATAGGATACAATAGTAATATCTTTACCCTTAGCTATTGTCTCCACTACTCCAATAGGAGTGCGTATATCAGCTAAGTTTGTCGGCATTTTCTCTTTCAGGCGGTATCCGTTAAGACACTCAATAAGCAAAGCTGGCTCATCTGACTGCATTAAAGTATTGTAGAATCCAGCTGCTTTAGTCATGTTTCTCGGTACCAACACGTGCATCCCGCGAATTGCGTTTATAATCATCCCCATAGGTGAGCCAGAATGCCAAATACCCTCTAAGCGATGTCCACGTGTTCTAACAATCAATGGCGCTTTTTGACGGCCCACTGTTCGGTATTGCAACGTTGCTAAATCATCACTCATGATTTGAATAGCATATAGCAAATAATCCAGGTATTGAATTTCAGCAATTGGCCTAAGTCCTCTCATAGCCATACCGATTCCTTGACCTAAGATAGTTGCCTCGCGAATCCCCGTATCCGAAACTCTGTTGATGCCATGTTTTTCCTGAAGTCCTTCTAACCCTTGGTTAACATCACCAATATTACCAGAATCCTCACCAAAAACCATGACGTTTTTATAACGGGTTAACAACTGATCAAAATTATCTCTAACAATAATACGAGCATCTACCTCCTCAGCTGTCTCATCATAAGTTGGTTTTACCTCAGCAATAGCATCTGCCTTCAATCCAGATTCACTCATCAAATGTGAGCTGTACTTGGGCTGTATCTTTGCATAATAATTTTCAATAAACGCAATCAAAGTTGCTTTGATTGGCTCTGAAATCACCATGCGCATTGCTTTTCGAGCAACTGTGATAATATCTTTGCGAATCGGCTCTTTTATACCTGCCAGATCATTGGCATACTTTTGCAAGAAAACTTTATTTGAACTTGATGCTGCAACTGTATTCAAAACAGCCACTAACTCATTTCGCTCAGCTACAATTGGATCCAAATAAGCTTTCCACGCTGCTTTCTTACCATCCAATACTTGTTTCTTCAAGTCTTTATCCAATAGATCTAATTCTTCTGTTGTTGCAATATTAGATTCAATCATCCAATTTCTCATTTGCAACACACAGTCTTTTTCTGCTTCCCAAGCAAGGCGTTCTTTACTTTTGTAACGCTCATGCGAACCAGAAGTAGAGTGCCCTTGTGGCTGAGTCAATTCTTGAACGTGAATAAGCACAGGAACGTGTTCCTCACGCGCAATCTTAGACGCCTTGGCATAAGCTTCAATCAGTGCAGGATAATCCCACCCCAATACGCGAATAATCTCATACCCGTTTGCTTTCTCATCTCTTTGAAATCCTTTTAAGATTTCTGATATGTTCTCTTTTGTAGTTTGATACTTTGCGTGAACTGAAATACCATATTGATCATCCCACACACTCATCACCATTGGTACTTGTAATACCCCAGCGGCGTTAATTGTTTCAAAGAACAACCCTTCCGAACTTGATGCATTTCCAATAGTACCCCACGCCACTTCATTTCCATTTACTGAAAAAGTATTTGACTCATCTGCTTGTGGAAATTCTCTATAGTATTTTGAAGCCTGTGCTAATCCTAATAAACGAGGCATCTGCCCGGCTGTAGGAGATATGTCAGCACTTGAATTCTTTTGTTGTGTCAATTTATTCCAGTTGCCATTCTCATCAATACTGTGAGTTGCAAAGTGCCCCCCCATTTGACGACCTCCTGACATAGGATCGTGCTCTATATCTGCATGACCAAACAATCCTGCGAAAAACTGTTCTATCGTCAACTGACCTATTGCCATCATAAAAGTCTGATCGCGGTAGTATCCAGATCTAAAGTCTCCATTTTGAAATGCTTTAGCTAGCGCTAATTGTGGCACTTCTTTTCCATCACCAAAGATTCCGAACTTCGCTTTACCTGTTAGCACTTCACGTCTACCAAGCAAACTACATTCTCTACTGATTTTGGCAATTGTATAATCTTGAATTACCTCTTTCTTGAAATCTTCAAAAGAAAGAGCTTTATTTTTTCCGTTTTGACTCATTGTAAAAAACACTAATTTACTGGTTACGAATATAAAATTTTATCAAGAAAAAAGCTAATTTAGAATACCTCTTTATCACAAATTAATACGCACATACATTAAACTATTGACAAAAAAAAGCACAAAAAATTATACATACCAAAAATCTGTCTTAAATTAAAGCATCTCATTAAATATTTAACAATACCTTAAAACAAAAAAGCACCCTGAGTAGGGTGCTTTTACTATTAAATTATAGTCAATACTGATTCTAAATCAAATCTTACTTTTTTCATTGGAGCTAACCAATCATTTTGATGATCTCGCTCGCCTAATGCTAATATAGTAACACTCTTTAGACCTCGCTTGTCAAGTCCCAAAATCTCATCTAATTGATCGTTGAAAAAACCTTCCATAGGCGAAGAATCAATCTTTAACTCCGCAGCTGCCGCAATAGCTATACCCAATGCAATATAAGCTTGTCTTGCCGCATGCTCGAATTGCTGTTGCTTTGTCAAACTTCCAAAGTGAGCCTTTAGCCCATCTCTATACTGGTTCATCTCCCCTGACTTCATCTCGCGAACAAGCTCCATATTTTTAAACACATTATCCATGCGCTGATCAGTATAAGAATCCCATGCTGCAAAAACCAATAAATGAGAACACTCCTTTACTTGTGGTTGATTCATAGCAATAGGCACTAACTTTTCTTTTAACTCTTGATTTTTAATTAAAATCATTTCAACTGGCTGTAAACCGCTTGAAGTAGGAGCTAATCGAGCTGCTTCTACAATTTGCATCACTTTCTCATCAGCCAATTTGACTTGATTATTGTAACGCTTAGTAGCATAACGCCACTTTAAGTTTTCTAATAAATTCATAATCTAACTATTAACTACTACTTAGCTAAAAAAGCTAATACATTTTTTTCAATTCGCGTGTGGATATCAGTGACATCTGCTTTTACAAAAGGCTCACCGATAATTTGCTCATAGAGCTCAATATAACGCTCAGAAACTGAATTGACATATTCCTGAGTCATATCAGGAACTACCTGCCCTTGTTTACCTTGAAAGTCATTAGCTATCAACCACTGTCTTACAAACTCCTTAGAAAGTTGTTTTTGAGGCTCTTGTTTTTCTTGGCGCTCTTCATAGCCCTCAGCATAAAAATAACGCGAAGAATCTGGTGTGTGAATCTCATCAATTAATACAATCTCACCTTGCTTTGTCTTGCCAAATTCATATTTTGTATCTACTAAGATTAACCCTCGTTGCTCAGCTATTTCACTTCCTCTTGCATACAAAGCACGGGTATATTGTTCTAAAACTAAATAATCTTGTTCCGACACAATTCCCTTTGAGATGATATCTTCTCTGGAGATATCCACATCGTGCAACCCTAACTCCTCTTTTGTTGAAGGTGTAATAATTGGCTGTGGCAATTTGTCGTTTTCCTTTAAGCCTTCTGGTAAAGTTACACCACATAAAACTCTTTTTCCTTGCTTGTACTCACGAGCTGCATGTCCTGCTAAGTATCCGCGGATAACCATTTCTACTTTAAAAGGTTCACACACATGCCCCACCGCAACATTGGGATCTGGGGTAGCCACCAACCAATTGGGAACGATATCCCTTGTCATCTGCATAAATTTAGTGGCAATTTGATTCAAAATTTGTCCTTTGTAAGGAATACCCTTAGGCATAATCACATCAAAAGCAGAAAGTCTATCTGTAGCTATCATAACCAATAGGTCATCATTGATATTGTAAACCTCTCTTACTTTTCCGCGATAAACAGACTTTTGATTTGGAAACTCAAAGTTTGTTTTTGTGATTGTATTATTCATATAAATTTAGTTGTGTAGTTCTTTTGTTTAGTACGCCAATAAATCTTTTAGCGCTTGTTCAAATCTACCTTTAGGCAGATATTGTTCTTCTAAAGCTTTCACAAATGGAATGGCTGTTTCAATACTGGCTACTCGTTTAACTGGAGCATCTAAGTACTCAAAACAGTTTTCCATTATCATTGCCGATAGATCACTTGCAATACCTCCAAACATGGAATCTTCTTGCAAAATTATAACTTTATTCGTTTTCTTGACAGAATTAAATACAGTTTCTGTATCCAAAGGCTGCAAAGTACGCAAATCTATTAAATCTGCTTTTATTTGCGGATTTGCATCTAATATTTCTAAAGCCCAATGAACACCTGCCCCGAAAGTAACAATGCTCACCTGCTCTCCTTCTCGCAATAATGATGCCTTTCCAAAAGCAAGGGTATAATAATCTTTTGGTACATCTTGATATATACTTCTATACAAGAGCTTGTGTTCAAAGAATATAACGGGATTCGGATCGTTAATAGCTGTATTCATCAATCCTTTCGCATCAAAAGGAAAAGCGGGATATACAACCTTTAGCCCTGGTGTTTTGGTAAACCAAGCCTCATTGGTCTGAGAGTGAAATGGTCCTGCTTGTGTTCCACCACCACAAGGCATACGCACTACCACATCTGCCTTCTCATTCCATCTATAGTGTATTTTAGCCAAATAATTGACAATCGGATTAAAGCCTGTTGACACAAAATCTCCAAATTGCATCTCCATAATTGCTTTACCTCCATTGATAGAATATCCCATCGCCGCTGACACTACAGCACTCTCGCAAATTGGAGTGTTTCGAATACGCGCTTTGCCAAACTTATCGACAAATCCGTCAGTTACTTTAAAAGCCCCTCCATACTCTGCTATATCTTGGCCCATGATAATTAAATTATCATGACGCTCAAATGATTGCATCAATCCCTGCGAAATAGCATCTATTAATCGAATATTAGCTACCTCTCCCCCTGGTTTTACTTCTTCATACTGGTAAGGCGCATACATATCAGCTAACTCTGTGGTTAAATCTGCCACAATTTCAGGCTCTTGCTGTACTACTTGCCAATCTTTATCAATCTCTTTTTTAAACTCCTCTCTCAACTGCTGGTCCATTGCTTCTGATAAGACCCCTATTTGTTTTAGATACAATCTGTAATTCTCCAATGGATCTTTCTTTTCCCACATATCCATGAGCTCTTGTGGTACATACTTGGTCCCACTGGCTTCTTCATGTCCTCGCATTCTGAAAGTTAAAAACTCTATCAATACTGGTCTTGGATTCTCACGCATTGATTGAGCAATAGCCTGAACTTGCGTGTAAACATCCAAGATATTATTTCCATCGATAATGTGACTTTCCATACCATATCCCTTAGCTCTATCGGCTAAATGCTCACAGCGATATTGTTCATTGGTAGGTGTAGATAACCCATATCCGTTATTCTCTATCACAAATAAAACGGGAAGCTCCCATACTGAAGCAATATTTAATGCTTCGTGAAAATCGCCCTCTGAAGTTCCTCCCTCACCTGTAAATACAGCAGTGATTTTCTTTTCCTGACGCAGTTTATGTGCCAAAGCTATTCCATCAGCCACTCCCATTTGTGGTCCTAAATGAGAAATCATGCCCACAATATGATATTCTTGAGTTCCAAAGTGAAAAGAGCGCTCACGCCCTTTGGTAAAACCATTTGCTTTACCTTGCCACTGAGAAAATAAGCGATGTAGTGGAATATCTCTGGAGGTAAACACTGCTAAATTGCGATGCATCGGTAAAACGTATTCATCGGGTTGTAAAGCAGAGACAATTCCCACAGAAATAGCTTCTTGCCCAATACCAGAGAACCATTTAGACACTTTGCCTTGTCGGATTAAAATCAGCATTTTTTCCTCTACCATTCTTGGTTTGAGCAGTCTTTTATAAAGTTCAAGTAACACTTGATCTGATAAGTTTTTACGGTCGTAATGTAATTGTTTCATAATTGGTTTAATAGACTCTAAAAATAAGCAATTGCCTTTAGTAAACAAATTTATTATTCGCATCTATCAAAGAAAAAAACATCCTACTTTTGCGTTTCCCTTGGTGTTGCTATTTCGGCCTGTAACAATAGCTAAAGTACTACTTGGGAAGATTAACCCTTAGAATAACGAAGTAGAATAACACATAATTCTACTTCAATAGTTGCATAATTATTAATACTTTCGCTGGAGTTTAATCAACCCAGGCAATACGCCCTTTGTCTTTAATTCCCCAGCACACAATGAAACAGTTTCTACACAAAAAAGATATCCAAATTTCAGGCAAACGCTACTTTGTAGATGCCATGGGAGCAATGGCTTACGGGTTATTTGCAACTTTACTTGTAGGGACAATACTAAAAACCATTGGTGAGGAACTTCACATTAGCTTCTTAAAGCAAGTGGTTTGGCCTTTTGCCAATCAAGCTACAGGTCCTGTAATTGCATTGGCTATTGCTTATAGCTTAAGAGCTCCACAATTAGTTTTATTCTCCTCTGCAGTAGTTGGAGTAGCTGCTTATCAACTTGGTGGCCCACTCGGGGTTTTTATAGCTACTATCATTGCTGTGGAAATTGGGAAGGCAATTGCTGGTGAAACAAGAATTGATATAGTTATCACTCCAATTGTTACCGTTTTAACAGGTGTTGGTTTTGCCCAATTCACAGGTCCTACTGTCAACCAACTCATGCAGTGGATCGGACAAATCATTATACTCTCGACAGAATCTAATCCTTTAATCATGGGAATAGTTATAGCTGTGGTAGTAGGAATGGTTTTAACACTGCCTATTTCTTCAGCAGCTTTGTGCTTAATGTTGCAATTAGATGGTTTAGCCGCAGGTGCAGCTACAATCGGATGCTGTGCACAGATGATTGGCTTTGCTACAATTAGCTTTAAAGATAATGGCTTTAAAGGAGTGTTGGCTCAGGGAATCGGCACAAGTATGTTACAAGTACCAAACATTTATAAAAACTGGAAGATATGGATCCCACCTACTCTTTCTGCTGCTATTATAGGGCCGATAGCCATTTTGTTTTTTGATATGCAAAATACCGCTTTAGAATCTGGAATGGGTAGTTGTGGTTTAGTTGGTCAAATAGGAACCTTTAACGCCATGAAAGGCACGCATACTACCTCTTATATACTTTTGAGTATTCTGTGCTTACAGGTACTTTTACCTATGATATTGTCTTACTTAATTTACTTTATCATGAAAAAGAAACAGTGGATTAAAGAAGGAGATATGAAACTGTTCTAACAGTACAATGACAAGTAACTCTCGCTTTATCAAAGACACAAACTATTATTCAAGCAATCAGTTAATATAAAAAACAATTCTACAGCAGTAGCTTTTTTACTACATACAAATACTAATCAACTTATATAGTACACACTTTGATTCATAGCAGATAAATCGGATTAAAATAAAATCTCTTTTAAATTCAGTTTAATAATATTAAGCTGTAAACAGGTGTAAAAAATAGGGAATGCTTGATTTGATAAACCTTACAGAAAGTAGTCGAGAAAATAAATTTGGTTATGCTTTCTGGTTTTTCTAAATTGAAACCTCAATCAAACACAGAAAATCTTCTGTATTGTATAAAATACAAACTCACTTATAAAGTGCTTTTTAATAAGAGCAGAATCTTTATAACCTATTTTTTTAATACATAAAACATAAAGTATGAATACCATAAAAGTCTTAAACTCTGAAGACATAAAGCAATTAGTTTCTATTGAAGAAGCAATAGAAACTGTTGTAGATGCCTATGTTGAACTATCCAATAATACAGCTGAAATGCCTGATCGAGTAATAACTGGTCTTGGCAACGACTATCTTGATATCTTTTTTAAGCCGTCATTAATTGCTAATATTAATACCGCAGGTGTTAAACTCTTAAGTATACGCAAACAAGGTGGCGTGAACGGCCATCCTGCTATACAAGGGCTGGTGATACTAATAGACTCAGAAAATAATCTTACTCAAGCGATAATTGATGGTTCCCATCTTACTGCCTTAAGAACAGGAGGTGCCTCTGGGGTAGCAACTCGTTATTTAGCCAGAAAAGACTCATCTATAATGGCTCTATTTGGAGCTGGAGCACAAGCTTACACACAATTTGAAGCTGTATGTGCGGAAAGGCCTATTAAAAAAGCCTATCTATTTGGTAGCTCTAAGACAAGTAAGTCCGTTGAAACATTCATTGAATACTACAAAGACAAATCTGATGTAGAAATTATAGCTGCAGATGACCCAGAGGTACTTGCTCATGTAGATATTATTTGTACAGTTACTCCTTCTGCAACGCCTTTATTTAAAACGTCCCAACTCAAAAAAGGAGTACATATCAACGCGGCTGGGTCCTATAGCCCAACTATGCATGAGCTGCCTGAAGATATTTTCATGAATAGTTCTTTGTTTGTAGATCACAATGACTCTTGTTTTTCATCAACTGCAGATATTCTTGTTCCCCTTGAAAAAGAATTATTACCTGAGGAGAATTATAAAGGAGAAATTGGAGATCTTATCCTGGGTAAAATTAAGGGAAGAACAAATGACGCTGAGATAACGGTCTTTAAAAATGTTGGTATCGCAATCCAAGATCTAATTACTGCTAAATATGCCTATGACAAGGCTTGTAGAGAAAACTTAGGTACTTCGATAAGAATGTAAAAAATAGCGTTTGGATTATATAATCACAAAACACTTCGTTTTTATACTTTAATAGATTATCAACCCGTGCTTAAATTAAAAGACGTCTCTCAATATTGACGTCTTTTTTTTACTAGTTTCATTACTTTTTCTCTTTTACATTAGTTTAATAACCTTTCTATGATTTTCATGAACATTTTCTTGGATTTTTTGCGCTATAACGAACAATCCCAACCTTTGGAAGGCACTGTTGATAAAGTGTTGAATGGCCATTAGTAGGAAATTACCGTGTATAGAAATGGAAAAATACAATCTACAAAGATTATTGATAAATTCAGTGAGCTTAGAATCGCATATACATCCACTACTACTAACAAATAGACAATAAATACGTGTATGGTAAGCCCAAAACAAGAAGCTTATTGCTGTGGATTTATACAGCCGTGTTCATTAAAAGTATATTCAACCTCCCCGGTTTCATCTGAAATCACATAAAAAAACTCATGCATATCCCCAAATAGTTCAAACACACCAATTGCAATCCATGCTTTTTCTCCAACGACATTAAACTTTGGATTAAATTGTGCCCGAACAATGGTATTTATAAGCGAAGGATATCGCTGTTGATACTGTTTTGCTATTTGAATGGCTTCTTCCTGTGTTAATCTCATGTTATGCCAACTTATATTGTTTATTTCTAGTCACTTATTATACTGATTCTCAAAATTTTTAATGATGCAAGTATTTGCTCACCTAACTTCCGACCTTGATAAAGATAATTACAAAAATGCTCATCGACAACAAGTCTTGATAAGCTAAACAGTATTTGCCAGCACACCTTCTGTTTTCGGTTTTCGGTTCTCCCTCGCTAGCCCCTTGGCTAAAAATGTCCACCATACATTTTCTTAACGCTTGGTCCACTCTGTTTGCTAGTTTCCTTTGCTGATTCTTAGAGTTTCTTAGGGGTATTCTCACAGTTTACTGCCCTAGAGAGGCCTTTTCTCGAACAAAGATGCAAGCATACCCCAAAAATCCTCCTACCAAATGCAAGAGAATGATGTAGAAAACTATCCTATTAGGATTAAGTAGAAAGACTTCACATATTTAATCACCTATGTTTAGGTATAAACTCTTGTCAATACATCAATCTACTTTCATTGTAAAATGAAGTATTTGAGCTATTCACAATGAATAATGAGATTAATCAAACAAAAAAAAGATTAGATAATCTAAAAACTACCTAATCCTCTTTTTTATTTACTTCATCCTCACAGGTCTAAAAATAGCCTTTTTAGAAGATAGATTGACACTTTGTTCACATCAATCTCCCCCCTTTTTTCTCTGGAAGTACACCTAATGGTAAAGCAACAATTATTTTACTTTAATCTCCATTGCGCCATTTTCTCCTTCTACCCCATACTTCTCTACTGCCTCTTGTTTTTTCAATATCGAAACAGATTTAATATCAATTGGTTTTACTTGCATCATTTGCTCATAACTAACAGGAGTTCCATCTAAAACATAAAGACCTACAAAAGAGGACTCACGAAGTTTGTTTTTGCGCATCTTCTCTTTGTATTCTCTTGTGATTTGACGTACCTGTTTTTCATTTTCAACATCCTCATCAGTTTTCAAGGTATACTCAAATACTTTTTTATTTCCGGTGTAATTAAATACTTTTTTTGCATCTTCTGCATTGTAGATCTTCATGTTTTTTGTCCCATTAGTTGTTTCAAGAAAAGCAACAACCTCATCGAAGGTATAAAATTTTCCATCTACAACGTGAACTGTTGTTTCGTTCAACTTTTTGGTATCTCTTATTTTACCAGTCTTATTTTTCTGGTCTTCTACTTGCGTTTTACTCTTTTGGTGAAGTTCTTGGCGGGCAGCTATTTCAGCTTTTCGTTTTTCGATTCGCTCTTTAACAGCATCATCACGCATCTCTTTACTTACTGCCACTTCTAATTTCCTTGCCTGACGTTCCTTTTTAAGTTCTACTTTTCTTTTTTGTAGTTCCTTTCGCAATTCAATTTTTCGCAAGTTTTTCTCTTGGTCATTATTGTCTATTGTCAAAATAAAGACCACACCATTTTTACCTTCCTCTCCATATTGTTCAATTCCTTGCTTAGGTTCAAAGACATAGACAGACTCAATATCTTCTGGTAAAATAGCCTTGACTTGTTGTGAATCAGCATTCTCTCCATCCACAATATACATAGGAGAATGTTTACCTATTTCCGCCAATTTGTCCAATCCACGACCTTTCAGTTGTTCTGACTTCTTTGTCTGCTTTTTACCACGCTCCACCCTATATACTTGCACAGTAGAGTCAGTAGATTTATCTGATTGGTCTTTACTAATTTCACTCACTAGGCCAAGAGTATCTTGCGCGAGTATGGGAGCAAGTTGCTTCTGATCAAAATCGGATAATATCACAGGTAATGACTGACTTTGCAATTGATCTACAAAGTTTGATAAACTTTCACTATCTGGCTTACTATTATTTATCTTCGCTTTTACTTGTACTTGAAAAAAGCCAAAAAAAGCCAGTAAAAATGGCATAAGTAACAACAATTTCATTTTTTTCATGATTGGTGATTTTTGAGTGTTAAGCATTATGATTCTGCGTTTGAAATCCGAAGACTTGAAAGAATTAACAATAGATGTATGTTCTAATCTTGCATATTGGTACTCCAATAAAGCTTTTTGATAATCAAACGTATTAATATCGCGACTTACTTGCTGATCTACAAGGAATTCTAAATTCAAATTAATCGCTCGTTGCAGTAAGTACACAAAGGGATTTATCCAACATACTGCTTTTGTCACTCCTATAATCAATAGGTCAACAGAGTGTTTTTGCTTGATGTGAATACTCTCGTGTAATAAAACAAGATCTATTCGCTCTATCTGCTTATAATTTGCAGGTAGAACAATACTGTTCCAGAAAGAATAAGCATCTTTAGTACGATGATCTACAAGGACATTACCTGCAATCTCACAACTGTGCAATGAGCCGATACGATACAAGACACGCAGATATTGCACTAAGAGTGAAAGTAAAAACAAAGCGCCTATTCCCGCATAAAGGGATATTGCATAGTCCTGCCAATTCACGGTAGTTTCTATTACTTGCATTGTATGATCTGTTGGTAGATCTACTTGCTTACTATCAACTAACCACTGATCAAGTAAAATAGGAGTGTCCTCAAGAATTATTTCCCTTGTCCAAAAAACACTTGGCAGAATAAAACTACCTGCGATAGCCAATAGAAAGTACCACCTTATTGTGCGTACAAAAGTTTCTCTTCGCAAAAACACGTAGTAAAATGCAAAGGTAAAACTCAACAACAAGTTGACTTTTAGAAAATAAATAAAAATGGTCGTCATAAGTCAGTCGATTGGTTCTTACTTTCTATTCTTCTCAATTAATGCGCTAATTTCATCGAGTTCTTCTTTGCTTATATTCTTGTCCTTGACAAAGAAGTTTACCAGATTTGCAAAAGAATTATCAAAGTACTTCTGCATGGTATCTTCCATAAACTGTTTCTTATAAGATGAAATATCAACTAAGGGATAATATTGATGCGACTTCCCAAAAGTATGATGTGCTACCACTCCTTTGTCCTCTAATATTCGCACCAAAGTCGAAAGTGTATTGTAATGTGGTTTTGGTTCATCCATCTGTTGCAAAATATCATTTATAAATCCCTTTTCAATTTTCCACAAAATGCGCATGATCTCCTCCTCTTTGTTTGTAAGCTTCTCCATTGTCTAATTTTTATTAGTTAATCAAACATACAACTAATTCTTTAGTTATCGACATAAAAACTTAATTAACAATGAAATACACTATAATAAAAAAACTTTTTTCTCTCGCTAACAATTAATAAACTCTTATATTATTATATGATTTCATAGCAAAAAGTAAAACTTGAGAAAACAAAGAGTTTATAAAATACTTTGTCAATAATAACATATAGAAACACCAATTGACAAGACAAATCAATTGCTCCTACTATCAATCTAAAACACTATGAGAAGCTAAGAGTCATAGACTATTATTTCACAAAGGCCACTTATAAACCATTTATACTTCGTATATTTGCCCTTGTATAGAACACAAAAGTGTAAGTTTGTTCTTAGTACTAAGACAAGTGGGGAATCGTGTGAAATTCACGAGCTGTCGCGCAACTGTAAATAATCAGCCGAGCTGATTATAAGTCAGATTACCACACTTACTCAGCTATACGAACCATAAACCATGCTTTCGCGATTTGAAGCTTAGTCGAAATTAGAGCTATTTCCCTTATGACATTTTGAAATGCTCTACAATGATTAAACCAAACCATAAGCTATACCAATTTAAAAGGTAAAAAGTAAACTAAGTAATAACAATCATTACATCAATATGGAAGGTCAATTAACAAACAGAGAATTACGTATCCAAAAGAAAATTAAAGATTCCGAAACTCACGTATTCAGAACAGTATTCCCTGGGCAAACAAATCACCACAATACAATGTTTGGTGGGGCAGTATTATACATTATGGATGAAATTGCCTTTATGACAGCTACGCGTTTTTGTCGTAAACCTATTGTAACTGTATCGAGTGATAAAGTTGACTTTAATCACCCAATTCCCGCTGGAACATTAGTAGAACTAATTGGAACTGTTACTCGTGTAGGACGCACAAGTTTGGATGTACGTGTAGATGTATTTGTAGAGAGCATGTATAGAGATGGACGTGAAAAGGCAATCACAGGATCTTTTACCCTTGTTGCTATTAACGAAAGCAAAAGACCAGTACCTGTTCTGGATGAAATAGATGAATAAGATTCACCTTAAATAACAAAAGCTCTCTGTAATAGAGAGCTTTTTTTTGTTATCCATACACGAAATAGGAATTAAGCTCAAGTGTTTTAGCACTTAATATAAAAGTTTAATACATCCGTGTTTTGGCCTATATCTTTATTTTTTCTATACGCATTATGCCAATCTAATCACAATTAGCTAAGAGCTACTAAAAAACGCATAAGTGTCATGGCTAAAAGATAAAATATTCTACATCTTCATCTTGTAGTTTTCCCCTACTCTACTAACACTTAGGATAATATTTGGTCAATCCAAACTTAAAAACCGAGTACTATATAAAAACAAAAGGGCTATACTTGCGTATAACCCTTTTATTCATTTAAAATTAAATTTACTCAGCGATTGCATTTTCGACCTCTGTGATCATCATTTTGATAGATTTTAATCCACCTCCTGATAAATACCATACTTCAGGGTTTAAGAATACAATTTTATCGTTTTTATAAGCATTTGTCTGTTGAATTAAAGCATTAGCAAATGCCTCTTTAGTCATTGTCGCTCTTTTAATAGCAGCACCACGGTCAATAACAAAGATATAGTCAGGGTTCATTTCCTTGATAAACTCATTAGAAATAGATTGTCCATGGGTAGCAACTTCAATCTTGTTATCTGCTGGTTTTACACCAAACACATCGTGAATGATACCAAAACGAGAACCTGGTCCATAAGCACTCATACGACCTTCATTTGTCAATACAATTAAAGCTTTCTTGTCAGACTTCGCTGCAGCTTCGTTAATCTTAGCGATACGTGCATCAATATCTTTTAACTCTTTTTCTACTTGCTCCTCTTTGCCAAACATCTTACCGATAGCGATTTGATTGTTTTTAAAAGAAGTCATATAATCTTTTGCATCTACATCTAAGTTTACAGCAGGTGCAATTTTGTTAAACTCGTCTACCATAGCAGCAGTACGCGCTCCAATCACAATTAATTCAGGATCAGCAGCATTCACTTTTTCTAAGTTTGGCTCCTTAATACCCCCAATATCAACAATAGACTCGTCTTTTGCATACTTGTCTAAGTAAGATGGAAGATTTGTTTTAGGCGCTCCTTTTACAGGAATACCAAGCTCATCAAAAGAATCTAAAGCACCATATGCAATCACAACAACATTTTTAGGGTTCTTTAAAACCTCAGTTGTTCCAGAGATATGCTCTACAGTTACTTTTTCTCTTTCTGTATTCTCCTCTTGTTTTTTCGTGTCCTTGCACGAAACAAAAAGCATAGCTGAAGCAGCTAAACAGCTTATAAATAATTTACTCATAATTTTAGTTAACAATTTAATAATCTACTTAAAATAAATACAGACTTTATTGTTACAGTTATCGACTATAGTCATATCTATGTCGAACACTTCCTTCATGATATCTTCGCGAATAATATCATCTGTTGGTCCAAAATGGATAATCTTGTGATCTTTAACCGCGGCAATATAATCTGCATAAGAAGACGCATAATTAATGTCGTGCACTACAATAATGATTGTCTTCCCGTAATCATCTGCTAAGACACGAAGAATCTTCATAATCTCAACAGAGTGTTTCATATCTAAATTATTTAGTGGTTCGTCCAGCAAAATATAATCTGTATCTTGTGCCAGAACCATCGCTAAGAATGTGCGCTGTCTCTGTCCTCCACTAAGTTCATCAATATATTGATCTTGAATATCAATCAAGCCCATAAAATCAAGACTCTCATCTATCTTCTCATGGTCAAGGTGATTTAATCTTCCTTGCGAATGTGGAAAGCGCCCGAAAGACACTAATTCCTTCACAGTTAATCGTACATTAGGATGATTTGCCTGTTTTAAAATAGATAAACGCTTAGCAAAATCTCTATTGGTAAAATTGACAATTTCTTGATTAACTAAGTTAATCTCTCCTGAATCGCGCGCCACAAGTCTACTGATGATAGACAATAGCGTACTCTTTCCAGTCCCATTACCTCCAACTAAACAAGTAATTTTACCTTTTGGGAAACTAACTGAAACGTTGTCAAGTATGCTCTTTTCCCCATATTTCTTGGTTACATTTTTTACCTCAATCATCCTCTGTTACTTCTTAATAATAAATAAATGAAATATATACCTCCTACAAAATTAATGATAATACTTATTGTTGTTGACATATTAAATAAATGTTCAACAAGGTATTGTCCGCCAATTACTGTTACAGCTGTCAATAAACAACAAGCTGTTACCATATAGATATGTTTGCTTGATTTAACCAACTCATAAGTTAGGTTTGCTACCAATATTCCCAAAAAGGTAATAGGCCCTACAAGAGCTGTTGATATAGCAACCATCACTGAGATAATCATCAAGTTCACTTTAATCACCTTGTGATAATCAACCCCTAAGCTTATTGCATTCTCTCTACCCAAACTCATTACATCTAACTGTCTAAAATATCTTGCTCCCCAAATCATACTAACAATTAATATGATAGAAGAAATACCTAAGAGATTCAGATTTATCTTGTCAAAAGAGGCAAACATTGCCGCTTGAACAATCATAAACTCATTGGGATCAATAAGCATGACTATAAAAGATGAAAAACTCCTAAAAAGCGTCCCCATCAAAAGCCCTACAAGCAATAATAAATACATACTCTTACTCTCTCGTCTAAATACCAAATAGTACATCGCGATAGAAAACAAAAGCATCAGTCCTACTGATATTGCAAAATTTGATTCTGCATTCAAAACTTGAAAAGTCTTGTCTCCATAGATAAACACCAAAGTGGATTGAATCAATAAAAAGAAAGAATCAAACCCCATGATAGACGGCGTTAAAATACGATTGGCAGATATCGTTTGAAAAACAATCGACGAGTAGGCAATAGCAAAGGAAACAAGAACCATTGCTATAATCTTATAGCCTCTACGTGGCAATACATAATCGAGTTTAGTACCTGTGAAGGTGAACATATAGATAGCGATGCATAACAACAAAGCTACTAACAAGATAGAAATAACTTTATTTTTAAACATTCTTAGCTCTCTTTAAAATTAATACTAAAAAGATCACTCCTCCAATAATACTCACTGTAAGGCCAATCGGAATTTCATATGGCGCAATAAGCATTCGACTAATAATATCGCAAATCAACAAGAATATCGCACCTATTAAAGCCGTATAGCTGATAGTCTTCTTTAAATTATCTCCAAACATTAAACTCACTATATTCGGGATAATAAGCCCTAAAAAAGGAATTACTCCTGCTGTAAGCACAACAACAGTAGAGGTTATAGCTACAAAAGTAAGTCCAAGGTAGGTGATCTTTTTGTGATCTAACCCAAGACTTGTGGCAGTTTCCTCTCCAAGTCCAACTATAGTGAATTTATTTGCATATAAATAAGAAAGAATCACAACAGGTATACCCAAATACAGTACTTCGTAATTCCCTTGGATAATAGAAGAAAAATCTCCAATTAGCCAACCTTCCATATTCTGCACTAAATTATACTTGTAAGCAAAGAACGTAGATATCGCATTTAATATATTTCCAAAAACAATCCCTACTAACGGTATGAAAATAATGCTACGCATTTTTATCTTACTTGATATTTTCAAGAAAATCACACTCGCTAATAATGCAATGGTAAACGATAATACCATCTTGTACATCATCCCTCCATTTGGGAACAAAATCATACTAAATAAAATTCCCATCTTACAAGCGTCTAATGTCCCCATTGTTGTAGGAGATACAAACTTGTTTAAAGAAATCTGTTGCACAATAAGTCCCGAAATACTCATACCAATTCCAGCAATCAACACCGATATCATTCTTGGTAATCTACTTACGACCATAACTAGTAATTCATCATTGTCTAAGCGATGTAAATCCAATATTGAAATATCTTTTACTCCTATAAAAAGGGAAATAAATGATACTATTATGAGTATAAGAACTAAAATAATTCTTATCATATATTTACTTAATATTTATTTAGAATCCGTTTAAATAAAAGCAAATATATAAAAGTAAGCCCGCTAAGAAAAACAAAAATTCAAGCAATCTTAGAATTAGCAAGGATTACAATTATTATAAACCTAAAATCAAGGGCACTTTATTTAGACTTAACCAATACAATTATTTGATTATTTAATTTATTTAAAAATAATAACGGATAATATAAAGGAATAATAATTCGACTCTAAAACGTTAAAAAGCAAGAAATGACTGTTTTTTTACAAGAAAATACAAGATTACAACTGCTTATAAGGTTGCTTGTCCTCTGTTAAAAGTAAATCGACAAAGAGTTTGACAGAGCGCTTTTGATAACTCTCCTTGAGTGTGATAATAACAGCCTCTCTACTCATATCACAATCTGTAATGGGGATTGCGCAGATATTGGTTTCACCATGTACGGTAGCAAAAGTCAAAATAGTCTTAAAGGCATTGACTCTCACCAGGTCAATAACGGTAGAGGTATGGTTGACCTCTACAGCAATATTAGCAGAAATATTGTGCATTTCAAATTGCCTATCCAGGAAATTACGAGTACTAAATCCCTTAACAGGTAAGGCTAACTTTAAACTAGCGATTTCGGCAAAACTTATACCCTTGCGATTAGACAAAGAGGAATCAGTAGATACTATTAACGCCATTTCAGAAGTCAATAGCGGTTGGTACGATAAATTCTCTTGGTGTTCTCCTTCAAAAAAAGTCAAAGCAAAGTCAATTAATTGATAATTTAAAGCATCAATAAGCTCATTGGTTGTCCCAAAGGTAATCTCAATCTTTACATTGGGATAAGCAGCGGTAAACTCTTTTAAGGAAGTTAAAACAAGTGACTTTAATCCCCAGGTTAACCCAATTTTTAATACACCGGTCTTAAGTTCATTAAGGTCCTTGAGCATTAACTCCCCATCTAAAGCTGCGCCCAAACTTTTTCTTGCATAAACAGCAAAGCGCTCCCCGGCTTCCGTTAGACTGATTCGCTTGCCTATTCGATCAAACAAGGGCTGCCCGAGTTCTTCTTCCAATTGCTTAATCTGCTGTGACAAGGTACTTTGAGTAATATATAAATGCTTGGCTGCTTCTGTAAAGTTGAGTAACTCCTTTGCCTTTAGAAAATACTTTAATTGTCTTAACTCCATTTGTAAATCGGTTTTATCGATTGATATGATAGAAAAATAACGTTTTACTAATTTAGAACATAGCTTTAACTTTACCAAAAAAAGAAGGCAATGGCTACAACTACCTATACCGAAATAAGAGAAAGTGAAAAAGCAATCAGGGGTAGTTCCCGTTACAAGAAGATAAAATGGGGAATCTTTTTGGTAGGAGTATCTGTATTTGCACAGTTGTATAATTACCAACCACTGCTATCGGAGATTACCTCCTATTTTCACATCACACCTGCCGAGAGTAGCTATTTGGTATCGGCTTCTACTTTTGGCATGGCTGTAGGGCTTTTGCTATTTGCCTTTATTGCCGACCGCTTTCACAGAAAGGATGTTATATTATTTGCCCTTATTACCTCAAGTGTACTGACACTTGTTTCTGTATGGCTGAATAATTTTGCGGTGCTCATCAATATCAACTTCATCAAAGGAATGTGTATTTCAGGAGTATCAGCAGTTACCTTGGCTTATTTAGCAGAAGAAATTGACCACAAAAATATCGGACTTGCGATAAGCTTTTACTTGGCAGGAAACACATTTGGCGGTATGTTTGGAAGAATTGTCGCTGCTTTAATTAGCGGTTGGTTCGGATGGCAAACAGCAGTATTATCTATAGGTATTATCGCATTAATTATTAGCATCATTGTGTACTTTTACTTTCCCGCCTCAAACTTTTTTCAGCCTGAAAAACTAAATTTACACGACAAACTACTGCAAATGAAAAGTATTTTCAAAAACAAGAAAATACTGGCGATGTATGTAGTGGCTATCTGCTTGATGGGGAGCTTTGTCAGTGTGTATAACTTCCTTGGCTTCAAACTTGAAGCTGCTCCTTATAATCTTCCGCATTACATCATAGCCATGATATTCCTAATGTACGCCTTTGGCATATTCAGTAATATGATCTCAGGAGCACTCTCTGATCGATTCTCTACTGGGAAGATTCTACTCACGGCATTAATCTTACTTATACTAGGAACAATAATGATGTATCTAAATAGTCTTTTTTTAATACTAATAGGTTTGGTTATATTCACCATGGCTTTCTTCAGTGGCCACACCATAGCAAGTCGAGTAGTAACAACCTTAGCTAAAGATGCAAAAACTTCAGCTACAGCATTATACTGGTTTTTCTATTACTTAGGTTCGAGTATTATAGGAAGTTCAACGGGCGTATTTGTCAATCAAAACAATTGGATTGGCTTTTTTGGATGTTTGACAATCTTAGGAATATTTGCACTTCTAACAACCTATTTCACAACCAAAAGAGCTTAGAAGAAAAATTGCGAACACCCCGTAATATAGACAATGATTCTTTAAGTATCTACAAGATTGTAGTAAAAATAAAGGCAGATTAATAAACTGACCCAACACAAATAAATATAAATGAAAAAAGGATATCTTAACCCAGACATCCTTTTTTACCCTAACTCTATATATTTCGACCACCTACTCAAAAGATACAAGCTCTATCGAGAGAATATTTTTATCGCCGATTGCCTCTACAACGGCATCTCTTTGATTTAATTCCACTATTTTATATATGAATGTATTTCCTCTATCAGATTTCATAGTCAATCTATTTCCTTCTAAGACATATACCCCTTTTGATTGCTTTAAACTATATTGATCCACTGCAGTAAAAGTACCATTTTTCAAACTAATTTCAATAGATGATTTTTGATATGCTTCTTTTGATACTCTATCACACTCTGGTGTAAAATTAAAGTGTGCTGCAATCCATTTCTTCTCAATATTTACACTTTTAACTTCCTTGGCAGGGTTTGTATCTACCATATTGTTATCCTCTGCCGAACAACTTTGAAGAGTCATTCCTACTAAAACCAAACAAACACTTGCGAATATATTTATAAAACGTCCCATACTAATAAAATTTAAAAAATTTCCACAACTACCCTTCTTAACAAAACATTAAGGGATTTATTCTAACAATCTAAGTACTTACTTTGTTATTCTAAAGTTAACAAAAAATATTTAAATACTTAAATATTAGGTTAATTTTTTAAAGTATTTTATGAAACACAGAAAGAATTAACATATATTCAAAAACAAAACAGTTAATACATAAATATATTATCAAAAACTGTATAATCTTGTCATTATTACTTTTTATTTCCTTTGACAAGACGAAATTACACCAAGAAAGTTATCTCACAACTGATATTTATCAGTGATTTTAGCCTCACAACACTGCTTAACACACCTTTGAATATTTAACAACTAACCAATAATTTGACTATCAATCCCTTTGCTACATTTTTTTTGACTAATTTAAAACAAGTTGTTAAAGGTTAAAGAAAAGTTAAAAATATAACCTTAAAAAACATCATGCTTTTTCATAAAATACTATTTTTAAAAACACGCTAACTCCAGTGAATATCACCAATAACAAGGCATCAACCTATATAACTAATTATCAAAACAATAGTCATACAACTAAGTATGGACCACAGACTTTGTAAAAAATTAGATAAATCATTTCAAATCCCTTAATTATAATCAAATAGCCTTTAAAAACTTCCTTAAAGCACAAAGTCTTAGAGAGGTTCATATAAAAAAAACTAAATAGAAATTGGCTCTATTTAGTTTTAATGAAATACTTACAACTAATCAATTGCAAAGTGAATAATATATAATTACAATTTAACTACACCTTTATCTAAGATTGACAAAATGATTCTTGGTTTTGTTTAATCATAGGTTTTAAACCTAAGTTCTCCAACATGACCATATCTTTATTCAACGCTGGGTTAGCAGTTACTAAAAGCGTTTGGTTCTCACCTGCGAAGATAGAGTTTGCCCCCGCCATAAAACACCAAGCTTGTTCCACTTCACTCATCTCAATTCTTCCAGCACTTAAGCGTACCATAGTCTCTGGCAAAACAATACGAGCTGTGGCGATCATACGCACCATATCCCATACCTCTACTTTAGGTAAATCCTCAAGAGGAGTTCCCTTTATACGAGCCAAAGCATTTATTGGCACAGATTCTGGATGCTTGTCCATAGTTGCCAATGTAAGTAACATCGAGACTCTGTCACTTGTTGATTCTCCAAGACCAATAATTCCCCCCGAACAAACAGTGATACCGGCTTTTCGCACATTATTAATTGTATTGATACGGTTGTCAAACTTCCTTGTAGAAATAATCTCGTCGTAGAATTCCTCTGAAGTATCAAGGTTGTGATTATATGCATACAACCCAGCTTGTTGAAGTCGCAAAGCTTGTGATTCTGTCAACATCCCTAAAGTACAGCAAACCTCCAAGCCTAATTCGTTTACCCCTTTAACCATGTCAATTACCCTATCAAAATCTTTGTTATCCCTTACCTCTCTCCAAGCTGCCGCCATGCAAAAACGAGAAGATCCTCCTTGTTTTGCTTTTTTAGCATGGGCTAAAACAGTTTCAGTAGGCAAGAGTCTTTGAACTTTAATATCAGTATGGTAACGAGCCGCTTGACCACAATAAGAACAATCCTCAGGACACCCTCCTGTTTTAATTGACAAAAGTGTACTTATCTGTACTTCATTTTTGGGATGGTACGCTCGGTGTACACTTGCCGCAGTATAAACAAGTTCAAGTAGCGGCATATTGTATATCTGTTCAATTTGTTGTTTTGTCCAATCATGGCGCACCTTTACCGTTTCTAATATAGCATTCATAATAAGTTTATTTCGTTATGGGTCAAAACTAAAGATAGCAGCACAACAACAAATAGTCCACTTTCAAAAAAACACATAGTCCGGGTAAGCCTGTGGGCTTTGAATAATAGATATATAAACAAAATGGGATAGCATCTATAACAAGACCTCTATCCCATTTTTATAAGCACTCTAACATTTTTAAAAATTTGGAAAACACTATACAGATACAACAAGCTGCCAAAAAAAGACAGTTATTACAACTTATTGAATAAAGCTGATTACAAAAAAGAAAACACAGTAACAGCCACTAAATCAATCAATAAAACTTAAAAGTAATAAAAACGGGAGAACATCACTTACACTGTTCTCCCGTTTTTTTGAAAAAAACACTTTATCACTTGTATTGTATAATTGAAAAAAACATACTTTGTGCTAGCAAAGTACTATCAAAGTAAGTAAGGCCCTAATCTTTTTTTAAAACATACCTAAAACGAAAAAGTTTTAATAGATAATTACTTAACTTTGATGAGACAAAATTCAATAAATTAAACTAACCCCCATAGGACATTTGTCCCTAATGTGATAAAAAAATGTTAAGAATAAATATTAGCTTCTTTTCGTATATCGAAACCCTTGCAAACACAGATGTTTTCTCGGATAAAATTTTATTGCAAAAATATAAACCAAAAGAATATTTATTGCATCAAGGCGATCCTGTAACCAAAGTAATAGTTATTAATGAAGGCATTACAAAATGCTTCATTACTGAGGAGAATGGAAAGGAATATATTCCTGAGTTTTTGAGCACTGGTGAGATTATGGGTGAAATAGAAATAATGGGTAAAAAGAACTGCCTGGCTTCTGTAGAAGCCATAAGTGAAGTTACAGCCTATATTATTCCACTCTCAGTATTTGAACACTTGCTTAAAACTGATATAACCTTCAACAATGCACTATTGGAAGTTGAAGCCCTTAGGGTATACCACACCAGTCAAAAGGCTTCATTTCAACAGCTTTACACGGTCGAACATGCCCTTGAAAAGCTATTGGAATTACAAGAAAAGCAGCAATTAAAGATTTCTAAAGAAGATATGGCCTCTTATTTAGGCATTACAACACGTACGCTAAATAGAGCCCTTAAAAAGATATCTGGCGAGGAGTAAAAGAATTGTAAGAAATAAAAAAGGAGGTCTTAATGACCTCCTTTTTCTTAAAACATATCTAAGTTTTCAATATAATTAAAAACTAGAGTTATAATCGTAATTCGCTAATGCTATAGCCTGTTTATTAGACATAATAGTAACTAATGTATTAGAATACTTAATTTTAAAACTCTCAACTCTAAAATAAAGTTTGTCCTCAAATAACGCTTCTGCAAATTCTTTCAAATCAGCTGGAACATTGTTACTAGTCCATCTTTTATCAGTAATCTTAAGTGCATCATTATCATCTTGAACATTAAAATTCAATCTATAAGACGCACCATTAAATGCAAAAGTAGCATAATTACCAGCACCTTGTTTAAAGTATATTTGTATTTGACTTAAACCTGGTTTAGAGTCTTTTTTAAATTTATCTAAATACTTTCTAAACAGTGGTGAGTTAGTTGAAGCTCCAGCCAGATCTCCTGCATCGAAAAACAACCTAGTATTACTATCTTTTAAAGTAACTTTATACGAATCATTCCAATTTATAGGTGCCTCTGAATACTTTATTGAAGCAGTATTTCCATTAGCAGAATAATTAAAACTTGATGTATTAGGGTCGAAAATAAAATCAGTAGCAATATCTTCACCTACTTTTATTCCCTTAGTTAATTTTACACCATCTGGCGTATAACCAACTCCAAAAGAACTTTGATTATTCAACATTTCTCCCTTATCAATTTTAGCGAAACGAACACTTGGTAAATAATTCAAATCATAGTTTACCACGTTTCCACCTTCATTTACCTCCAAGACACGGAATATCGGTTGAGTATCTAAACTCATATTAAATCCCATATTGTACTGCTCTTCAAAACGATCCCAGTCCTCCTTAGTTGCTTTCACAAAGACTGCTTCAGTACCTTGCTTAGGAGTTTTAAAATACATTTCATTTCCATCCTCACTCTTACCATAGTACCCAAACTGGAACTCACCATTAAATCCTTTTCCATTTTCATAAGCAGAATTAATAGGATCTGAAAGTTCGTGAATCTTAGTACGTGTAGAGAATATTAAACTTGTAGTTCCACGCATTTTAATTTGGTACTCACCTGTTTCTGCAATTAACCCTTCTTCGTTAAAATCAGACACCATTCTAACGTGACGTCCTCCAGCAAAATCTAATAGATAAGTAAAACCTCCATAGCGTTTACCATCAGTTACATAAACAAGTTTCCATCCATGTTCAGCTGTAAGCAAATGATTCTGTAATTCAATCTCTCTTTGTTCAACACGCTCGGTAGATGTCTCGCTAAATACGCGATCCTCTTCTTTTTGACAAGAAGTAAGCGCTGCTAAAACTATAAGAGCTAAACCTGATTTATATATATAATTTTTCATTGTTTACTTATTAAGGTTGATTTTCTTCAAAATTTCCATTAATCACATCATTAGTGTTGCGTTCAGCAGCATCCCTAAGTTCAAAAAAGTCCATTGAAAATTGATCTAAAAAGTACTTTTCAACAATAGCAATTTTTTGCTCTATAATTGCTTTTCCATCAGCAGACTTAACCTTACTTAGGAAACTTTCAAGTTCAGCTTTTGAACTTAAAAGAACAAAAGAAGCTGTTTCTGCAAAATCCTCATCAGAGTTTAATCTAGCATATGGAGTCACAAAACCTAAATTATTACTATCTTCATCATTTTGATTATACCAGTTAGATGTATACCCTCCAAGTTTTTCACCTAATGCTTTCCATGTTACAATATCATAAGGTTTACTTTGATTCAAAATGTGAATATATTCGTGTTGAATGGTATGTACAAACTCACGAACATCTTCTAAATCAGTGTAATCTACAAAATCAACATTGTATAGAGTGATTCGAGCACCACCACCAGCTTCACCTAAAACAATTGTTCCATTGTGATTCAAGTTGTAACTTCCTATTAAATGCAATTGACGTGGCGCGATTAGCTTAACAAAGTCCTCGCCCCCTACTTCTGAATAACTATCAATCCATATTTTCTTAACCACTTGTAAAGCAGGCTTCACACTACTTAACTTAGGCGGAAATAAAGTTTTATCTGGTTTTCCCATACTTTCATTCCACAAATAAGTAGCATCTATATTATATGGCTCTGTATATGATTTAAATATCCATTGATCTAATTCAGTCTTTGGCTGTTCTTCAGTATTGTAAATACTATCACCAATTTTATCATCACTTGAACATGATGTTAAAACAAGGCCTAAAGTGAAAAATAAACCTAAGCCTTTCAAAATATTGTTTGTTTTCATAATCTTAAAATTATCTAGGGTTAGGAGTTATACCTTTATCAATTGCCATAAGTGGAATCTGAAGTTGTTGTAGGTTATCATTCTCTTTAACTTCATACACTTCGCCTGTAGCCATTTGATGTTTAACAACTATATTATAGCGACGAATATCAAACCATCTGTATCCTTCTTGGTAACCTTCTCTTCTTCTAGCATCTAATAGCGCTCTTAACAAAGTTGTTTGTTCTTCAGAAAGTTGTGTTTTTGGATTGATATCACTTGTCTGAATTGGGTAAAGATTTTGCCAATCACTATACTTGATACTTCCCATGAACTCCTGAGCAGGTGCATTAAGATTTGTTCTTGTAAGGGTAAAATACTCTAACATTTTAGAAGCCTCGTCAATTTGGTTATCTAAAATCATTGCTTCAATTCTATCCAAATACATCATATCATTAGAAAACAGAACAAATGATACATAAGTATGACCTGTCATATTTGTAAAATCTATAATTTTAAAATGCTCATAGAACTTATGTACATAGTAACGATCATTTAATGAATATGTATCGTTTGGATAATTCCAATTTCCATTTTTCTCCGCTAATGGATGCGTATTTGGTCCAAACAATGATCTATTGGCAGAAGCAGAAGATAAATTAAATCTATTTGTATGCAAAATTCTTGTCATCCTTGACTTTACAGTACTCACTAATAAATTAGTTGGCACATAAGTCTGCGCATAATCTGTTTCGTTTTGCTCAATACTCTTCTTATTAGCCCCTTGTACATCTCTAAGTTTTCCAATTGGTAAACCTTGCACAGCTTGCGAATACTTAATAGCATTTTTGTAATCACCTTTAAATAGGTAGAAACGAGTTGCGAATGCATTTGCTGCTGCCTCATTAAAGTGGTAACGTTCTACATTGTTATTCTCATAAGTTACTCCCTTAAGTTTAGCAATTCCAGTTAAGATATCATCCTCTATTAAGTCATATACTTCTTCAACAGAATTTCTTTCATATTTAACAAGTAATTCATCTTCTACACTTGTCATATAAGGGATACCCATATCAGAACTTGCTGTTGCAGGATCGTAATGCTTAGCCCAAAGATTCACTAACATAAAGTGTGAATATGCTCTTGCTAACAATGCCTCTCCTCTTAAATTTTCTAAAGAACGTTTACTTGGTTTATTTGCATATTCTTTTTCTAATTTATCAATTGCCTCGAGTGCTGTATTAGCTTGAGCAATTGCTTTATAAGCTTCCATCCAATAACGAATAGGCCAATCTAAATCTTCATCATGAACATCTTGAAATGTAAACATCTTCTCGTCATTCTCTGATGTCAAATTCATTTTTCCTGAATCTCTTACATCATCAGCCATCATCTCATTAAACAACATAAATGTTGCATCTGGATAAGCCGCTACCAGTAACTGCTCAACCTTTCTTGGACTATCTATAACAGTTCTATTATCTGGTGTTTCTGATAAGAAATCACCACAGCTAACAGTTGTTGCTGCTAATAATAAAACACTAACTAATATTTTTATTCTTTTCATAATTGTTCAAAAATTTAGAAACCAACATTTAAAGTCAATGTGTACTGAGCGGTTTGAGGCATAGCTACCCCACCTGTTCTATAGAACTCAGGATCCTCTCCATTAAGCTTTTTATCTGCATAGATAAGCCATGGGTTTGTTGCCATAAAGCGAACTGAAAATCTTGTCATTTTCATAGACTTTTTAAAGTGGTCAGGGAATTCATAACTTAATGAAATATTTTTCAATCTCACAAATCCACCGTCAGCCACACGTTCTGAAGAATAGTTATAAGCATTAAAAGCTCTAATAACCGCAGAATTTCCATATTTAACAGAAATAGTATTATCAGCTATAACTGGTACATTTGTAAAATTCTCATCCCCAGGATTTAACCAACGATCATTCATTGATTTTCCAAAAACATCAATATCTGAATAAGAACTAGCATAAGTAGGGTTTAAACGGATCTTGTTTCCTCCAGAAGCAACAAATAAAAATCCTAAACTCCAGTTCTTGTATTCAAATGTATTAGATAAACTCAAGGTTTTATTAGGATCGATTGAACCTTCATACTTTAAGTACTTCTCTAAATTAACTGAATCTTGGAAATTTGCTCCTCCAACTACATCTGTTACTCCAGGTGCTTGAACAAATGTTGGCATACCATCAGCATTTAATCCTGTAAAATCGTAAGAATACAAAGCATTTGTTGGACGTCCTTCCATAGCTCCATAACCACTAACTAAATCAATAACACGTGGAGTATTTTGCAAACTTGTAACTTCTTGATGGAAAATAGATCCATTAACTGTTGTCGACCAAGAGAAATCTCCAGACTTAATATTAGTTGAAGTAATACCAAACTCAATACCTTTTGTTTTGATATCCGCATTATTACCTAACTTAATATATTGACCACCAACTCCAGATGTTCTAATCTGATCAATTAAATCAAATGAATTTCTTTGATAAGCATCTACTGCTAATTGAAGTCTATTGTTCCAAAGTCCTAAATCAACTCCAACGTTAAATTCGTATTGTTTCTCCCAAGTAAGGTCCGCATTTTTCAAATCTTGAATGTTAATTCCATTCTCCATATTATTCGAACCTGGTCTATGAGTCACATAAGGTCTATAAATTGCCAATGAGTTAGTAGCAGGTCCAGCAGTAGCAGTTAAACCATAAGAAGCTCTTAAAGCTAAATTACTAACTGTTAGACTGTTTTGCATAAAAGCCTCATTTGATATTAACCATTTTCCAGAAGCAGTCCATGTTGGCAACCATCTTGAAGAACCTGTATCACCTTGGCTATTAGATCCATCATAACGACCTGTTAAAGCTAAAGTATATCGGTGATCATATGTATAAGCAGCTCTTGCAAAGAAAGCTAGAGTTCTTTCTCTCTCTTCTTTAAAATAGAAATATTCTCCTCCTTGTTCAAGCAACTTACGCATTGCATCAATCTCAGGATAAGATACATCCCCATTTTCATATTGAACTCCTTGAGCTAAGAAATAATCATTACTTCTATTAACCACACGCATCTCTGTACCTCCAAAAACATCTAACTCATGTTTATCTGCAAATACGTTATCATATGAAAGTGTATTTCTTAATAAGAAAGAAGTCATATCATTTGTATAAGTACGCTTTAGTCCAGAGTTAGTCATAATTGGCATACCTGGTAATTCAGGTCTACTTGGATCTCTATATAAGAAAACGTTTTGATCGCGTTCGATTGTATTCTCATTGGCATTATATGCCGCAATAACGTTAGAGTTTTCTGTTACATTGTGCACGCGTTTTGTAGTTGCATAACGAGCAGAACCATTCACATTGTATTTTAAGTTTGGAAGAATTTTATATTCTGCCTCAGCTTGAAAACGAATATCTTTTACATCAATATCCATTCTATTATTATCAAGCTCATTTAAAATATTAAATGGCGCCCAATTACTTCTATAGTACTCATACTCACCCAACTCATTTTTAGCACGTAAAGCACGAGAAGTATTAAGAGCATAACTAAATGGGTTAATGTCGAAATCACGACTGATTGAACCATTCACAACATCTTTCTCAGAATCATATGTTCCTGGTGCTTTTTGATCACGTACAGAAGCCATTCCAGATAAAGAGATTGTCAGTTTATCATTAACAAAGAATGTATTCTTTAAATTCATTGTTAAACGGTGTACTCTATCAGCAATTGTCCATCCTGGATCAGCAAAATAACCAAGAGAAGCATAATATGCACTGTTTTTTCCTCCTCCATTAAAACTCAAAGAGTGATTCTGCGTAATAGATGGTCTGAATAATTCTTTAAACCAATTTGTATTAGCCTTCTCATAAGTTTGCAAATATCCTGCTCTTATATGATCTTGGTTAGATAAAGCAAATTTACTATTTACTGCATCATACTCATTTAAAGCTCTATACATCATATTATAAACCCCACCATTACGGCCATATAACATTTGAGCATAATCTAAATGTCCTTTTTGCTCAAGTTCGTTATAAACCATCATGTTTTGCTGAGAGTTCATCAAGTCATATTGCGAATACATCGGAATAGGTCTTAATGTGTTCTCCATCGCGTAAGTAATAGACATAGGAGTCTCTTTTCTTCCCGATTTTGTAGTTACAACAATTACTCCATTCATGGCACGTGAACCATAAATAGCAGTAGCAGATGCATCTTTTAAGATATCGATACTAAGTACGTCTTCTGCATTTAATCCAGAAATAGCTGAACTCAATACAGACTCAGAGTTACCTGAAGCTAATTGTTCAAAAGACACATTAATAATATCCTCTTGTACTACCCCATCAATAACCCATAACGGTTTTGTATCACCCATAATAGATGAGTTACCACGAATAGTAATTTTAGGTGCAGCACCAAAAACTCCAGAAGGGTTTTGCACGGTTACCCCTGCCACTTTACCTTCAATCATTCTACTTACGTCTGTAACACCATCGACTTTTAAGTCTTTAGCTTCAATACGGCTAACTGCTCCTGCTTCTTTTCTCTTTGATAAAGTTTGGTAACCAGTATTGATCACTACCTCATCCATTAGCTTAGAATCGTCTAATAAAGAAACGTTAATCACCTGCTGAGCATTTACTTTTTTCTCCAGTGTAGCGAATCCCATGAATTCATAAACTAAAACTGCATTTCCGTCATTTACTTTAAGACTATACTGACCATCTATATCTGTTTGAACAGCAGTATTTGTCCCTTTAATAATAACCGTAGTACCAGGTAAAGGTAAGCCATCACTGGCAGCAATAACTTTACCAGTAACTGTTCTTACTTGCGCTACCATTACACCTCCTGAGAGATAGATTGAGCACACAACAAGAAACCCTCGTAATATTCTCTTCATATTTGTTAATTATTAATTAATAACCGTTAACAAATAAATAACAAAAATTAAATAATTCCTAATACAGTCTAAAAATTAACATAAATAAACTTTAAGCACATAAAAAGACTAATAACTATAAATAATAACACACAATTAGCTATTTAATTAAAAATAAACCAATAATTAAGCCCACAAAAGAAACATAAACATCAATTAAGATTGAGTATATTCTAAAATAAATATTAATTTTTTATTTAACATAATTCCAAACAATAAATATCTTACAAAACAAGTGAAATATAAATGAGAATAATATAAGTAAATTATTCACTAAACGTACAATTATTTAAAATAGACTCAAAATAACCTCTCATTATTACTAATAATACAGTAAACCGACACGATGACTAAAATTAAAATATAGAATAATAATCAATAAATTAACTATTCAAACAATTAGTTTTCTATAATTATAAAATTAAATATTATTTAAGCTCAATAAAAACGCATTCAAATCATCAATTCGCAACCTTAAAACCAGCTTAACATTAACATTAAAATCTCTTTCAATCTTAACATATTCATAACTTAAACTAAGATCACTCAAGTCCGCTATACCTTGAGACTACACTTCACTCCCTAAATTAACATGAGTTTCAATTAAGTTAAGTAGTCTCCTTTCATCAATGAGGTCGTAAATAAGATGGATTGAAAGCTAACTTGGTACACATACTATTCGCTCTAACTTAAGGTTTTTTTTGCATCTTTCTTGCACCTTTCTTCGATAAAACCCCTCTCTGGCCTAGCAAACTCCAAGAAAAGCCCTAACAATCTGCAAGAAAATGCAAGCTAAGCCGCGATTAAAACATTCCCTTGTGCTTTTTAAAAGTAGTTTACTTCACTTTCAACTCTGATAATCTCATCAATAAACAACATTGAGATACTTAATGTTCACTCGACCTACATTTACTTTTGAAATCATTAATCCTATTCACTCACTTTTTCTCAATATAGAACTTACACAATCTTGTAGAGCACAAGATGTTGGCTATCCCCATAATCCCCAAGTCCACCCTCTCTTATTGAATTATTGTCTATAGTTATGATATAAAAACACTCAAGCAACAAACAACTTGCAATCAGACACTTAAAATAAATAAAACCACAATCTGCAAGTTTTAAAAGGCCAAAACCAGACATCAAGCGCAAAAATTATCAATAACTTTTAATAAGAAACTGACTTTACAGAGAATAAATTCTATATTTGCGACTTTATTTTTATTAAATCTAAATTAAGTAACTCGAAAAACTTCATGAATACAAAGAAGAAAAAAAAGGGAAGATCCCTTTTTAAAAATTGGGTATTAAAGGCACATTTATGGTTAGGTCTTTTAAGTGGTATCATTGTTTTTGTAGTATCCATTACAGGTGCTTTCTATGTGTTTAACGAAGATATTACGGCATACATGCGAAAACATGTCATATTTCACAATCAAGAAAATTACCAAGATATAGATCCCATTCCAATATATGAGTTAAAGGATAAAGTCAACAAGCAACTCAAAGAAATGGGAGAAGAAATTTCTTCAGAAGATGTAACGATTCCCATTGACCCAGCACGTTCATATCAATTTGGTCTACTTAAGAGCAATCACGATGGGTGGAACTATTTTAACACTTATCTTATTTATAAAAACGTTTATGTCAATCAATATACAGGAGAGGTCTTAGGTGTTTATGACATTCGAAAGAATCCCTTCTTCTTTGCCATGATTCTACACCGATCACTTTTACTAAGTAATACAATTGGAGGAACTATTGTAGGTGTTTCAACTATAGTTTTTGTAATTATGCTCATCTCGGGAATTATACTTTGGTGGCCAAAGAACAAAAATATGCGCAAACAACGCTTTTGGTTTAGATGGAAGAATATTAAAGGCTGGAGAAGAAAAAACTACGATCTGCACAATATCTTAGGTTTCTACGCTTCATTTTTGGCACTAATTGTCGCCCTAACAGGTATAATGTATTCCTTTAGAATCACAACACTATGGGTATATATGTTACTTAATGGAGGATCGGCCGACTCTCCCGACTTTTCAATCTATAAAACAACAGCTCCGGAAAGTGTAGAAACTCCAACGACAATTGACAAAATTGCCCAAACAGTTAAGCAACACTATCCTTATGCACATTCTTTTGGACTCGATCTTGAAGATCATGACAATGCAGACCACCACCACGACAACCTATTTGTCAGTGTAAAAGAAAAAGAATTTACTTATGCCCAGTCCAGCTTTATGATTTTTGATGAACACTCTGGCGAATTACTGCACAATCACCCTTATAAAGATAAAAGCTTTGCTCAAAAGGCAACTGATGCAACCTACGACTTACACGTAGGAGCATTTTTCGGATTTACAGGAAAAGTACTTGCCTTTATTTGCAGCCTATTTTGCGCATCTCTACCTGTAACAGGTCTTATCATTTGGTGGGGGCGAAGAAATAAAAAAAAAAGTAAAAACCTTAAATAATACATAATGAAAAAACTCTACATAAGCTTATTTACACTTGCCGGATACCTTTCTTATGGCCAAACAGAGGCCCAACTCGACAGTATCGCCAATAGCTTTAACATTCACTTGAGTGAAGTTATCATCAACGTGGATAAACCCGTGTTTCAACAAAAAGCTGATAAAATGATATTCAGTGTTGAAAACAGTGTTTTATCAGAAGGGAGTACAGTTTTAGAAGTTCTTGGAAGGGCTCCTGGTATTGTAGTTTCACAAGATGGCGAACTATCTTTAAGAGGAAAAAAAGGGGTTAGTGTCATGTTAAATGGCAAGTTGAGTTCTTTATCGACAAAGGAACTGGCAAACCTGCTGCGCTCAACCAATTCTTCTGTGGTTAAGAATATTGAAATTATAGCAAACCCCTCTGCAAAATACGACGCTTCAGGAAATGCAGGTATTGTAAACATCGTACTGAAAAAGTACAATATAGAAGGCCTAAAAGGAAGTTATTATATCAATGGTGGACGCGGAAGAAAGAACCGCTTAAACACAGGTATGAATCTGAGTTATGCAACTGAAAAAGTGAGTCTATTTGGAGATTACAGCTACACCTTTAGAGGTGAAGAAGAGAGAAAGACCTACTACCAAGACTTTTATAACACATCAGATCCCTTGTTAATTGATCGCTCAACAAAACAACGTTCAATAACCAGTGAACCCCTAACTTCTAATAATTTTAAAGTTGGAGTGGATTATACTGCTTCAAGCAAAACAAGCTTAGGATTTCTATTTGATGCTAAAATTGGCCGTTATGAAGACAAATCAAAAGGAAGTAACCTTGTGTATATGCCCAAAAACACACTATACCAAAGTATAGCTACAGATAACTATAACGACGAACATTGGTATGACTATACATTTAATTTTACGGCAGCACACAAACTCAACGAAAAGGGAGGCAAAGTAGATTTGGATGTAGAATACGAAACTTCAAAGTTCCGTTCAATGCAAACACAATTGCAGGAGAATCTTTATAGTCAAAATGGCGAAATCTTAGACGACAGGAAAGCAAAGATACCTACTCACTTAAAAGTATTTAATGCCAAGCTAGACTTTACCCTACCCTTTAATGACAATAATGCTTTAGAAACAGGATGGAAATCCATTGTCAAATCAAATACTAATCCCTCAATATACGAAACGGGAAAAAATGGACATTGGAATATAGATCCTGAAGCCACAAACGATTACAAATACAAAGAGCAGATACACTCAGTATATGCCAATTATAAACTGGTTATAGACAAATGGCAAATACAAGCAGGTCTTAGAACGGAATATACTCACAGAGATATCCATCAAAGAACCACTAATCAGAGGTATAAAAAAGATTATACTAAGCTATTTCCAAGTGCTTCAATTAAATACGAAACAGAATCTGCTCATGGTTTCTATGCCTCTTATAGCAAGAGAATTAATAGACCAAGTCACTTTGATCTTAATCCATTTCGATTCTATGATGATCCATTTAACTATTGGCAAGGAAATGCTAATCTTAAACCAGAGATCACACACGCCAGTGAAATAGGCTATACATGGAGCAAATACCTAATTGCAACTTTATACTTTAGTCAAACAAGTGATGTGATGACTCAAGTATATAACTACATCGACAACAATACAATCCTTGTAAAAACATTGGAAAACTTAAGCAAATCTTATCATTATGGTATGACATTAACTGCAAGTGTAAATCCTTTTGAGTTTTGGTCGATGAGTAATATGTTCAACTTATTTAACAACAAATACGAAGGAAACTATAATGACAATGATATAAACACCAAGCAAATTGCCTTTACGCTTAATTCTCAAAACAGCTTCAAGATAGCTTCGGGCATCAAAGCAGAGGCTAACGCACAATATTTCTCAAAATCCAATATCGGCCTTTACAAAAGAGATGCTTATTTTGATCTGTCTTTAGGTTTATCAAAAAGTTTACTATCTGATAAAGCGAGCATAAAATTGGCCGTAACAGATGTATTAAAGACAAATAACTTTAGAATTACTGGCGAAAACTTCAATTCTAAAATTCGCCAGAAATACGACTTAGACAGCCGAATCGCTACTTTGTCGTTTAATTACAAGTTCTAATCCCCTTTCATCTTTAGTTAGTGCTCTTGGCAAGCTAATACTGCCTGAAAAAACGCGTTATTCTCTAATAGCGCGTTTTTTATACTTATTACCTTTAAGCTCCCATGTATACAAAGCTCTGTCCTGCTTGTTCAAAAGCAATATACTGATTGATCAACTCTTGAGCCTCTTTCTCTGATAACAACCCTTTTACTTGAGCGATTACTTGACCATTGAGATTTAACACATCAAACAATTCAGCCGTTCTTTGCATAACTGCTCTAATTATCTCTATATGTACTTGTTTCATATATTTACTATGAGTACGCAAAGTATCCTCGAGTTGTTCCTTACTTTTTGCCTCATTGTTTTCTTGGTAATAATCAATATCAACCATATCGTAAATTATACGTTCAAATAAAAAGTCTTGTATATTCTTGGCCAAGAAATCTCCTACCTCCTGGTCGTGATAAAGAAATACAATAGGAACATCACTTCCCTTTTGTGCTCCAAAGTAAAAACAGTACAAATCATGTGCTCGATTCATAGCAAAAGGCACAAACTTTTGACTTAAATCTACCTTCTATAATCCTCTGGATCAGCCAACCAATCCATCTCCTGTACAACATCCTCATTGGTTAATAATTCGAAATCAGTACTGTGATAAAGTAATGGAGGAAAACCTTTGCGCTCTGGCTCCAATAAATAGTAACTCCTGGTCAAAGGAGCTCCCTAATCCAACAACCTATCAGCCTCCATTTGTTTAAATACCTGTGGATAAACACCCCCTATTCTATCTTCTAACTCGCTTAATTTCATCTCAATACTTTTATATTTACACTTTTTATACTTAACTTTATAAGACAAATTTTCAATAAAATGAACGCAACTAACCAAAAGGATAAACATATCGTTAAACAGACTTTTATTTGTTTACTTATACCCTTACTTATTTACTTGAGTATCTATGTGGTGTTTTTTTATGTTGGTTATAATTTATTAATGTTATACCTAAATCCAGAAGTAGGCCTATCATTTATAGTATTGGCTATATGGCCAATTATCACTTTTATAGTCGGTTCTTCTCTATGTTATTTAACGGCTATTAAATATTTGAAAAAATACAACTTAAATAATCCTGCTACAAAAATAGTTGTATTCTACTTCTTAAGCCTTTTGGTTAGTTTTTTACTTTTTTGTATGCTCTTAGATTTCCAATATACAATCAAGCTGTATTTTAGTGCACATATATTTTTCGATACCCTATTTGCTTTACTGGCAATTATGCACTTTAACAAGCTTGCGAAATCTCAAGAGAAAAAGTCAATCTAAAACCATTTTGTTTTTGCCTGTCTAATCACTTTTTATTAATAGTATTCAAACACAATCTTGCTATTATATAAGATATACAAACAAAGACGATTAATATTTGTAAAAGACATTGATTAAATAATTAAATTTAATCACGTTACAACAAAATGAATACCTTTTATGAATACCATCAAATGGCTTCCTAGCCTAACAATTCCCCCCAACTTTATTTGTTGCGATTTCATTTGTGTTACTGCATTTTTTCTTAAAGATTTGGCCCATGGTCAACTATACTTCAATGCAGGGGCTTATTGAAATACTGGGTATAATTATATTTCTTGCTGCAGTGCCAGTTTTAATTATCATCAATATTTATTTGTATTATAAAATAGCAAACTACCTCATGCCTGAGGGCAAATACAATCACAAAATAAAGTTATTTGTCAACATCTTTTTACTTTGTTTAAATATTGTTTTAGGTATAATATTCTTTTATGTCCAGTCCATCTATATTTGGACGTATCCCATCATCTTTATCTTAACCAACATCATCGTATTTTGGTATTTTTACAAGAGAAGGTTCGCATAATCATAAACTAAAAAAGGGATTGACCTGTACTACAACGAGTCAATCCCCTTTTTAGTAATAATACTAAAGTATATATATCTAATACTTACTACTGTTATTTATTGCATTACTTCACTGCATCTCTTGTTTTTAAAATAGAGGAATCATCCATCTCACTCCAATATACAACTGATGCTCATCGTTGTCTTTGGGTTTTTGCTGTACTTTCTTATAATCATAATCAATATAGCTGTAAACAGCAAACAGTCGAAGGTCTTTAAATAACTTTTCTTCAAATGGATAGTACTCTATAGCCCCCATAATTCCCTTTTGGGCGTAGGCAATATTGGCATCTAAATCATCTCGGTAGTTATACATTGCTTTGACAAAAGGAGAAACTTTATTAAACTTATACCTTAGCGTCATCGTGGTTGTATTATCCTTTACATAAGTAGTGTTTTCTTTGTGCTGTATCAAATCAAGTTGAGCGTCCTTTACATTTCTATATCCATACATCCAATCAAGCTCCATCATCCACTTGTCCACACTTACGCGATTACCAAGAGTAACCCAATTATAGTAACGGTTGCTATTATGTTGCATTAAACCATAACCATAACGAGTTTGTAGATGATTGTTAAATAGATTTCCCTCCCATAAGAAAAGCCCTCCATAAGCCTTGTCTTTATACTTTAAATCAACATACTGGGTACCTGCAGAAATACCTTGTAACTTAAAAGACTGTCCACTGGTTTTGTAAGCAATACTCGCACCAGGAGCAAATAGATCCATAGATCCGAGCATATTGGTATACATATACTGGTCAGAACCATTATAGCTAAACTCCATACTTCCCCAAGCTATGAATTGTTTACCGATACTTAAAGTCCAATGCTCATTGGGATTATACTCTAAATAAGCGAACTCCAATGCATTGGAAGCCACTGATTCATTTAGACGATAACGCATCGAGAATGAAAACTTATCTTGATAATTAGCTTTTACATAGACTCGGGACTGTTGCAAACGAAAACGACTATCGGTAGTCTCGCTTCCCTTAACTTTAGTATAGTTTTCATAACGAGAATCTAAAAACGCATTAAAACTGCTGTTCTTCACTTTCTGAGGCTCTTTGTTTGTTCCAAGCTCTGGTAGGACAAGCTCCAGTAGTGTTTGGTGTTCACCAGTATTACTCTGACTTGTTTTCTCAAGATTACCCGGCTGTGACTGCTGAGCAAACAAACTAAGATGACTAACAAGCAGGGCTCCAACCATTAATTTTACTTTCATATTTCTATTTTTTTATGATGCTTTAAACCAATAACTGCAAGATGCAACACATATTTTAACAAAGCATTAATTACCAATAATATCTAAATATTTTAAACTTATAGACTAAATTACAAAAACATAATTACAAAACATTTACGCATTCTATTTAATTTATAAAATAATCACAATTACAACAAATACAACATTAACAAATATTAACTACTTTAAAGACTGTATCGATTCTCAAACAGTAGAACTTCTACTTGCCCAAACTTGAGTAGCTTACCGTATTATTTTTACGAGTTTTAACAACATTTTGACCATTTTGCTCTACTGTTAATGGGAATAAATCGTATATTTGTGACATCTATATGTATAAAACAGACATTTTTAGACCTTGAAAAAGTTATTTTCCATATTATTCCTTTTCCTTTCAGTCTTAGCCAGTGCTAATCCTCTTTTGGATATGAACTGCTTAGATACTGAGATGGTATGTGGTATGGATATGTCTAAGATGCAGGATATGTCTTGCTGTTCGGATATGAATCACAACGCCAATCAATCCTCACCTATGGATATGATGTGTTGCATAGCACCAAGAGTGGTTGTATCAAACACAGACTTACAAACAGAACAAACACAAACTGTTTCTATTGTAAAAGCTAAAAAGGCAAGCATTATTCGTACTAAATGGTTTAATTCAAATTACTTATCTGACCTTAAATTTGTAGATACAGTTTCTGTTACTACAACTACATTTGACGTAGATGGTCACAAATATCAAGCTTTAGATAGGCTTTCCTATATCTGTATTTATAGAATTTGATTCCTTTTTACTTCTGGTTTGTTTAGCCGGTATTACTTTATGGGCTAAAACAAACACCTTTAAGATTGAACTGTTCAATCTCTTAAATCCAATTTATTTATAAACCATATCGCAGTTTAGTTCACCTTTATTTTTAAAGATAAACTATGTATGTCTTGGTAGGCTATTTCTTTAGCTAAAGCTGGACATAGATTATTTATACTTTAATAATACTAAGTATTCTATCACTGTGGTCTTATAGCTCTATTGATATAGATGCTATAAAGATTGGTTTATTAAAAGAAGGTAATCAATTTTATAAAATCAATTTACTATGCTTAATAAAATCATTAAGTACTTTCTCAACAACCGCATAATAACCATCTTGTTATTGGTTCTTGTGGTTGTATGGGGATTAATCACTGCGCCTTTTAACTGGCACAACAATATACTTCCGAGTGACCCTGTTCCTGTTGATGCAATTCCTGATATTGGTGAGAACCAACAGATTGTAGCAACAGAGTGGATGGGAAGATCACCTAAAGATATACAAGAACAAATCACCTATCCTCTAACTACATCCTTACTTGGGATCCCAGGGGTGAAGACCATTCGCAGTAGCTCCATGTTCGGAATGAGTTTTATCTACATCATCTTCGAAGAAGACGTTGAGTTTTACTGGAGTCGTTCTCGAATACTTGAAAAGCTTAATTCACTTCCAGCAGGAACACTTCCTCAAGATGTAATACCTTCCTTAGGTCCTGATGCTACAGCATTGGGCCAAGTATACTGGTACACCTTAGAAGGGCGTAATCCTCAGACAGGAGAGCCTACAGGTGGTTGGGATCCTGACGAATTGCGCACTATTCAAGACTTTTATGCAAAGTACAGCTTAGCATCTGCCGAGGGAGTTGCTGAAGTAGGATCAATTGGTGGGTATATCAAAGAATATCAAGTAGAAGTCAATCCAGATGCCATGCGTGCTTATAACGTTTCGATAATGGATGTGATGACTGCTATACAAAAGAGCAACCTCGACATAGGGGCAGAAACTATTGAGATCAATAAAGCAGAATACCTTGTTCGAGGATTGGGATATATTAAAAGCGTCAATGACCTTGAAGAAGCAGTAGTAACTGTTCGAAATAGCGTACCTGTAAAGATAAAAGATGTTGCTTTTGTCAACTTAGGTCCTTCTACACGTCGAGGCGGTTTAGATAAAGAAGGTATAGAAGCTGTTGGTGGTGTTGTGGTTGCGAGATACGGCGCTAATCCAATGCATGTAATCAACAATGTAAAGAGTAAAATCGAAGAAATGCAAGCAGGATTGCCTCAGAAGACACTTGCAGATGGTACAATTTCTAAAGTAACAGTAGTTCCTTTTTATGATCGTTCCGGTTTAATACAAGAGACAATTGGCACCCTCGAATCTGCTCTTGCACACGAAATCCTTATCAGTATTATCGTTGTTATCGTGTTGGTTATAAACCTGCGTGCTTCGATTATTATTTCCAGTATCCTTCCAATAGGAGTACTCGCTACCTTTATCATCATGAAATACATGGGCATTGATGCCAATATTGTTGCCTTATCAGGTATTGCCATTGCTATTGGAGTTATGGTTGATGTAGGCGTCGTCTTTGTCGAGAGCATTATTCGGTATATGGAAGAAGAACGAGCTAAAGGAGTGGAGAGTCGCGGGCAGGCTTTTGTCAATCTGATTTCAAAAGCGGTATCAGAAGTATCAGGTGCATTAACTACAGCCATGCTAACTACCATAATCAGCTTCCTTCCAGTTTTTGCCATGGAGGCACAAGAAGGAAAACTGTTTAAACCATTGGCTTATACCAAAACATTTGCACTTACCTCAGCATTCTTATTGGGGATACTGGTATTACCAACAATTGCTTATTACGTGTATTCGGCTAAGTTTGACAGTAAAAAACTGCGCAAGATTGCCAATATATTACTAATTATAGCAGGGCTTGGTGTTACTATATTCACGGGTAACTTAATCGCTATCGCTTTAGTATTAGTGGGTATTAACAATTTATTTACTCCTAAATACAAAACAGAGCAACTTGCCAATTACATCAATATTGCCATTACACTATTAGTAGCTGTGTACTACCTTACAGTAGAATGGTTACCACTTGGTACCCAGCAAAGCACGAGCCTAAACTTTATATTCGTTATTTTGGCCATTGGCGTGATATTAGGTATTCTTTGGTTACTTGTTATTTACTATGAAAATATCCTAAGATGGGCATTAGCTCATCGTTGGAAATTCATGAGTATTCCACTTGTAACTCTACTGTTTGGAACCTTAGCTTGGCTTGGTTTTAATACCACCTTTGGCTTTATGGCCAGCTCACTTGAAACTGTAGGATGGAAATCTGTCCGTGAGACGGCCTTTTGGCAAAAGTCTTCAGAGGTATTTCCTGGTATTGGTCAAGAATTTATGCCGAGTTTAAACGAAGGATCCTTCCTGCTTATGCCTACTTCAATGCCCCATACTGGTATTGAGCAAAACCTGCAATTCATAGGTACTTTAGATAAGCGCATTACAAATATACCGGAGGTAGAATTGACAGTTGGAAAATGGGGACGAGTAAACTCAGCCCTTGACCCTGCTCCTACACAAATGTTCGAAAATACAATCAACTATAGGTCCGAGTATATCTTAGACGAAAATGGAAAACGCCAACGATTCAAAACAACTAAAAAAGGCGAATTTGAATTAATAGATGGTACAACTTACCATCCTGATAACGGGTTTAGATTAGTCCCAAAGGATAGTTTAATCATGGATCAGAATGGTAAATTCTTCCGTCAATGGCGACCAGAAATCAAAAAAGCGGATGATATCTGGCAAGAGATTGTCAATGTATCACATATCCCTGGGGTAACCTCAGCTCCAAAATTACAACCTATTGAAGCAAGACTTGTCATGCTATCAACTGGGATGAGAGCGCCTATGGGGCTTAAGGTATCAGGACCGGACTTAGAATCCATCGAATCTGGAGGAAAAGCATTAGAAGCGGCTTTAAAGTCCATTCCTTCGATCATGCCATCTACTGTATTCTATGACAGAGCTGTGGGAGCTCCTTATATAGAAATTCACCTAAATCGCCATAAAATGGCTCGTTATGGTGTTACAGTTGCAGACTTGCAAGAAGTCATTGGTACAGCCATTGGAGGAATGTCACTTACCACAACTGTGGAAGGCAGAGAGAGATTCCCGGTACGCCTGCGCTACCCAAGAGAATTAAGAGATAATCCTGAAGCTTTAGCCAAACTAATTGTCCCTACAGCTACAGGAGTACAAATTCCCTTAAGTGAAGTAGCCGATATTGAATATGCGAAAGGTTCTCAGATGATTCAAAGTGAGAATACTTTTCTACTGGGCTATGTCATCTTTGATAAAATAAGTGGTAAAGCAGAAGTAGATGTAGTACATGAAGCAGATAAGTTATTAAAAGAAAAAATAGCCTCTGGAGAACTTACCTTACCTAAAGGAGTGTCTTATAAATTTGCTGGAAATTACGAGCAACAAGAAAGAGCGTCACAACGCCTTTTAATTGTGGTTCCCTTGAGTTTAATTGCTATCCTTTTAATACTGTATTTTCAATTCAAAACCATTACAGCATCACTGATTCACTTCTCTGGAGTATTTGTTGCATTTGCTGGAGGTTTTATTCTACTGTGGCTTTATGGGCAACCTTGGTTTATGAACTTCTCTATCGGAGATATGAATATGAGAGATTTGTTCCAAATGCACAATATAAATCTGAGTATAGCTGTATGGGTAGGTTTTATTGCTCTATTTGGGCTTGCGACAAATGACGGGGTATTAATGGGTACCTATATCCACGATACCTTTGTTGAGAGAGATCCACAGACAAAAGACGAAATCCGTGAGGCAGTTGTCTATGCAGGACTCAAACGTGTAAGACCCGCTGCTATGACTACTGCAACAGCTTTGATTGCCTTACTTCCTGTGATGACATCCACAGGTAAAGGAGCAGAAATCATGGTACCAATGGCTATTCCAACCTTTGGAGGAATGCTTATTCAGTCAATGACCATGTTTGTAGTTCCTGTATTTCAATGTTGGTGGAGAGAATGGGCCATAAGCAAAGACAAACGCAAATAAACAGTGTAATTCTCTGTTTTTGTCATTAATCATTCTGTGAAAACACACGGAAATTACAGATCTAAAAGCAACAAAAGATGAATAAAAGTAACATGTATATATATTTAGCTTCGGCTTTCTTAGCAGTGACCAGTTTCACTGCTAAAGCTGTAGCGCAAGAACAACCCAAGGACTCTTTAGCACACTATATCAATGTAGCTATCCAGAATAATCCTGCGATAAAATCACAGCACTTAGCCTATCAAGCTTTTGAAAAGAAAATTGATCAGGCAGGGGCTTTTCAAGATCCAGAATTATCACTTGGTTTTTATACTAAACCAATGGATATCGTAGGTGGACGACAAGTAGGTGATATCACTCTAATGCAAATGTTGCCTTGGTTTGGAACTCGTAAAAGTGCCAGACAAGAAGCTTCTCATATGGCACAAATGCAGTATCAAGAATACCTTGAAGGTAAAGAAACAACTGTGCTGCAAGTCTACTCTCAATGGTACATCTTACAGAAACTTGAACAACAACTCGAGAATGCAAAACAAAACAAAAGCTTGTTGGAACAGTTAGAGCAACTTTCACTCAAAAGGTTCTCTGCTCCTAGCTCATCAGGCACTAACAGTAGTGCTTCGATGAATACTTCACCCACTACCCCTACCACTTCACAAGGTGCTGCAAGTAGTATGGGAGGCATGAGTATGGGAGGCAATTCAAATACAAACGCAGCTACTGCAAAATCAACAACTACATCCAATAATGCAATGTCTTCGGGTGGTGGAATGAGTAGTATGGGTGGAAGCTCTTCATCGGGAATGTCTGATGTGTTGCGTATTCGATTAGAAGTTATTGAAATCGAAAATACTATTGAGAGTTTACAATCACAAATAAAAGCAGAAAAGGTAAAATTCAACGCTTTATTAAATAGAGAAGCAAACTGTGAAATCGCAGTAGATAAAAACATTGAGAAAGTTGATTTCCTAATAAGTGAAGACGATGTCCTTGACAACATCGCGGATAACAACCCAATGCTTGGTATGATTACAGAGCAAGGTTTGGCCTATAAAGCTAAATCAGAAATGGACAAAAAGATGAGCTATCCCATGATAGGTTTGGGTGTGCAGTATATGATTATTGGCAAGACCAATGACCCTATGCTTGCTATGGGAAGTATGAATGGGAATGACATGATAATGCCCATGGTAACCGTTACTCTACCTATATTTAGAAAAAAGTATAACTCTCAGCAAGAAGAAGGCAAGCTATGGTGGAAATCAAGTGATGAAAACTTACAAAATACACTAAATACACTTAAAGCTGAATACTATAGTTTCAAAAGCCAATTAGAAGACACCCAGCGTACTATCACCCTTTATGGCAAGCAAAGTACACTGGCAGAGACGACTTTTAATCTAATAGTCAAGGAATTTGTTTCCGGGAAAAGCGATTTGACCAATGTCATTCAAGTGCAAAGACAACTTTTAGATTATCAATTGAAAAAAGCAGAAGCTATTGCCAACTACAACACTTTGGTAGCTTCAATCAACAAACTAATGGCTGTAGGTAGTCATTCACAAAATCAATAATTATGGATAAAATAAAAAATATATTCAAAAATAATATCGTAAAATACATCTCTATTTTACTGATTGGATTACTACTTGGATGGTTAGTTTTTGGTGGAGCTGCTACCCATGAGCACAATGCAGAAGAAGCACCAACTACAGAAGCTGCTACTGTATGGACATGTTCTATGCATCCACAAATAAAAATGGACAAACCAGGTAAATGTCCTTTGTGTGCTATGGATTTAATCCCGCTTAAATCATCTGACGCGTCAGATGACACCATTGATGACAGTGCTATACAGATGTCTAAAGAAGCAGTTGCTCTTGCCAATATTCAAACCACCAGAGTGAGCCGAAAAGACCCTGTTAAAGACATACAGCTTTACGGTACGATTCAAGTAGATGAAAGATTACAACAATCTCAAACATCTCATGTTAACGGGCGTATTGAAAAACTAAATGTAAACTTTACTGGTGAGTCTGTAAGACAAGGACAATTGATTGCTACAATCTACTCACCTGAGCTTCTAACAGCTCAACAAGAACTTTTAGAAGCAGTTAAATTAAAAGACTTTCAACCCCTTTTAGTAGATGCAGCTAAAGAGAAACTGCGTTTATGGAAAATGTCTGAAAGCCAAATTAACAATGTGCTCAACACAGGTAAAGTTTCACCATACGTAAACGTATATGCCAATACAAGTGGTATTGTAGTTACCAAAAATGTCAGTGAAGGAGATTATATCTCACAAGGTTCTGTACTATATAGCGTATCAAACCTTTCTAAGATATGGGCGGTATTCGACGCATATGAAAACGACTTGCCTTTCCTGAAAGTGGGAGATAATTTAGAATATACATTGCAAAGCTTGCCAGGAAAAGTCTATTCAGGCAAGATAGCTTTTATCAATCCCATTATTGACGCTACTACGCGCACGGCCAAAATACGCGTAGAGACAAACAATGCAGACAATTTACTCAAACCAGAGATGTACGCTAATGCGCGTATAAAAGCACCGATGAAAGAGTACAAAAATGAAATGGTCATTCCCAAATCTGCTGTATTATGGACAGGAAAGCGCTCAATTATATACGTTAAACAACAAGGAACTTCCACACCAGCATTTTTGATGAGAGAGATTGTATTAGGTCCATCTCTTGGCGATAATTACGTGGTTATGTCTGGTTTGAATGACAAAGAGGAAATCGTTACAAATGGCGTATTTACCATTGATGCTTCTGCTCAATTGGAAGGAAAAAAGAGCATGATGAATAATGAAGAAACAGTACCTCAGACAGGTCATAGCGGACATGCTATGGATTCAGACAACCACAGTGAAGATCAAAAAGGAGATCACGCCATGTTTAAAGTAGCTGGTAATTGCGGTTTGTGTAAAGAACGAATCGAAACAGCTGCCAAAACTGTTGCTGGTGTAATATCAGTAGATTGGATTGTCGATACAAAACAACTGCACCTAAATTACGATAAAAGCAAGACAACTAAACAAGCAGTCAGTCAAGCAATTGCAAAAATTGGTCACGATACAGAATTTCACAAAGCAACAGAAAAAGATTATGTAAATTTACATAGCTGCTGCCAATATGAACGATTATAAATTGAGTAAATTAACAAATAGAAGAATAACAATATGAAAAAAGTAATTTTTACGGTTGCTATACTTGCAATCTCATTTGCTTCGTGCAACGACAAGAACAAAAAAGAAGATCATACAGGACATGATCACAAAACAGAGCAAACAACTACTGATGCTAATCACCATCACGTAGCGGACACTACTGAGAGTGAAGGTACTGCTATTAAACAATCTGCAACTCTAAGTCCTATTTTAAATGCTTATTTCGAAATGAAAAAAGCGCTGCAAGAAGATAATTTAGAAAGCGCAACAAAAGCAAGTGAAAAACTTGTAACAGCGATTGAAGTAACACAATCTTTGCTTAAAGAAGACGCTGATAAAGAGTTGTTAGCTAAAATAGAAACTGACGCTAAAGAATTAGTTGCTGGAGATATTAAAGTAAAAAGAGCTCATTTTGAAACTTTGAGTCATAACTTAAAAGCGCTAATTCAATCCGTTGGTTCCGATAGAGTAGTTTACCAACAATATTGCCCAATGTATGAACAAAAAGGCGGTATGTGGTTAAGTGACGAAAAAGATCTTAAAAACCCACTATTTGGAGCTTCTATGCTTAAATGTGGGATGACTCAAGAGACATTTAATCCTGAGGCATAACAATTTTTCATGATGTGATTAAAAAACGGGTGTTGCAACAATTTGCACACCCGCTTTTGTTTATTTTTTAACCATTACAGGTCTAAGTCCCCCAAATATAAACTCTACTTCATCCTCACTGATTCTTTTAAATTCATAGAGAGTTTCAACTCCCATTGCAGAAATACTAAGTTTATAATAATCAGATTTATAAACCTGTTGAACTTCAAAAACGGAATCATCAACCTTTATAGTTTGTTCAATCATTTGTTTATAACACATAGCTCCTCCTATAAAAAAAACACAAAAATCATCAGGCTTAATTCTAAAACCAGAATAGTTATATTCACCATTATTTTTGTGAACCCAATCACCGTGTAACCACTCTGGGGTTTTAATCTGCTTTGATTTAGAAATTCCCTGCTCTGTTCCTTGAGCATTGCCTGACGAATTACTATCGTCAGAAGAACACGATACAACCATGAATAAAGCCATAGTCAACATAAATATTCTCTTTATCATAACCATTAAATTTTATAACAGACTTAACAGCAATCCCCTAATTAAAAAAAATATAACTATAAATTACAAGCAAAGAGCGATTAAACACCATAAAACGGCTAAAACAAAAAACATCAACTACTTACTTTAAAACAACACAGATAGAGCAGAAAACTAAAACTCCTAAATTATAAAACTATTCCCCTACTTATAAACTCTTGAATTAAAACACCATTAATTCCCCCTATAATTTATAAGTTAAAAAGTAATACCTTTGAAAAGTACAAACTATTTAACCTATTACAATGTCGTTGAGATTCATCACCATAGTCTTATTATTTACAAGTATTAATACGTTTTCTTTCCAAAACAAAAAACCATGTAACAAGGCCTATCAGCACTTAGACGATGCAATCTTAAGTTTTGAAAAAGCCTACCGAACAGATCATTCAAAAGATTTGAGAAACTTCACCAATAAGGCTAAAAACTCTTTATTAAAAGCAATGAATGCTGCCAAAGAATGTGGATGCACAGATGCATTATCTGCCGCTTTAGATGGGGCAATTGAAACTAAAAAGGTAATGAAAGCAAACAACTTCGAAGATGCTCTTTACTATGTAAGTATGTCGAGAAATTATACCGAGGAGGCATTGGAATATATGAGTGATTGTCTTTTGGAATACGAAGTATTATTTGAAGGCAAAGTTTTAGATAGCCTTCCCCTACCCAAAGAACCGCACTCTATTATCGCTATAGATTCTCTTGGATGGGCAAAATAATTCGATACTATTATTGTGGAGCAATTGACGCAAGAACTTATAGGTATTGTCTGTTTAACCTCACCACTTTATTTAAACCTACTTTATGCTATAAAAGTCAAGACTACCACAATACATGAGTTTAGAACAATAGAATTAGTTGTTGTGTTACCTGATTATTTATATACAGTAAAAGCGATAGTGGACTACCGCTTTTACTATGGTTATTGAATATTATTTAACTCTATCGCTCACAAAGGCAATTACAGACAATAATCTCACTTGCAACACAAGTATTTCTATCTTTATTGATTCATGTCTTTATAAGTTGGACGCTTATCCTCCATATACTCTCCCAAGACATTCAAATACTGAGTCACCTCTTTGAGTTTTTCTAAAGCTTTGTAATACAAATCATAATTGTTGTTTGTCAATACAACATTTACGTGAAACGAATATTGAAATACAGTACCTGATAAAGGTACAGACTGTATTTTAGTTAAATTAAGCTCATGATTGGCCAGAATCTCTAATACTTTACTTAATCTACCTTGTTTGTGATCGGTATAAAAAAACAGAGTCGCTTTGTTGAAATCTTTGACAAGCATAGGTTGGGTACCTACCAAATAAAAACGAGTATAGTTGTCATATACATCGTGAATATCCTGGGCTAATATCTCTAAATCATACATTTGAGCAGCAAGTTTTGAGCCTATAGAAGCTACACCATACATTTGCTTTTCTTGGATATTTCTGGCGCAAGTAGCTGTATCATCCATAGCTAAACGCTGCCATGATTCATGCTTATCTAAAAAGTTTTCACATTGCAAAAGTGCCATTGGATGGGTTCTCACTTCTGTAATATCCTCTAACTTCTGCCCTTTTAAGACCAAAAGGTTGTGCTTTATAGGAAGGGCAATCTCACCTCCTATATAAAGCTTATTCTTAGTCATTAAAGAATAATTAGGCAAGATTGAACCTGCAATAGAATTTTCAATTGCCATCATTCCCAAATCTACCTTTTTATCAACCACCTGTCTTACAAGTGAGTTAAAGGTAGGACTATCGACAATTTCTACTTGTTCTTGTTTAAAAAAACGCGTTACGGCTTCATGGTGAAATGAGCCTTTAATTCCTTGAATAATTACTGATTTCATTATTAGTTTGTTTGGGGTTCGAATAAGACTACCAAAGTTATAAGATTAAATTAATACACAAGGGAGTAATCATAGCTTTTATTTACAGTGTAAACAAGACACGCATATTCGATTGAAAAGTAGAGTGAACAATAAGATTTTCAACTGCCACAAAAATAGCAAACCACTCTTATCTCTTTAATTTTAAGTTCGTAAAATAATAAACCTAATTCACTTGATTTAAAATATTTGAGAACAATTCATTTAAAATTAGGACCATATTTAAAACAGAATAGTCAAAATAACAGTAAATCTTAAAAAAAGCTAGTAAAAAGTAAATGATATGAATAAGTTATACCTTTACGCCTTAAAAACACCCAATATGCATTTTACTGGCAAATTATTCAATTTTCTTTTTTTAGCCCTTATCACAACTCTTGTGATTGGCTGTCAGCAAAATAAATCGACTCATCAATTAGATTTAGATTTTCTCTTTAAAATAAAACTTAGCGATCCTCAACAAGATTCAATTGCTAAGAATGTTGAACATTTAACCCAAAGAGCACTTACTTCTAAAAACACCCTAAAGGATCGAGAGTTAATCGACAGCGTGCTTGATCAATTAAGATGGACAGATGCTAAAGAATTTGTGACTTTAGCCCATATAGCAAAAAAAGATGCCATTAAAAGTAAAGACCAAAATAGACTTGCCTCTATCTACAATGACCTTGCTGTCTACTACCAAGATAAAGGACTTTACGATAGCGTTTATTATTACCACCTTCAATCGGAAAATATTTACAAAAAATTACAAGACAATTACGCAATTGCGGAGAATAATTTCTACCAAGGAATCTTATTCTACGAATTAGGTCTTCAAATAGAATCAGAAGTAAAAATAGCTAAGGCATTAAAATTATTAGAGAAAAAACCAAACAATCCTGTATATATGTTAGCCTTACAAACAATGGCTTATCACTACACGGATCAAAACAACTTAGATAAAGCAGAACAATATTTAGACCGAGCTTTTCAAGTATATCAAAGAATAAAAGATAACCCTAAGTTGATTGCTCAAAACAGAAAATACCTTTTCTTAGGTAATCTCTATGCTAATTATTCAATGATTAGTTATTTCAGAGAAGATTACAATAAAGCTGAAATATTTGCCCAAAAGGGGATTGAAGAAATACAGAAAAACTTCAACCCATTTATCTTCTCTTTTGTCAATATGGATTATCAACTCGCTTTATACAAACAAGGCAATAATCCCAATATTATAGAGGGGTTAATGATTTCCTATAAAATACACGACAAGCTTGATTACGATTTTTACAAAGCAGATCTTAGTATTGCTATAGCCCAGATATACCAGGAAGAAAACCAAAGTGAAAATGCAATAAAATGGGCTAAAAAATCGTATGATATTGCAAAAAAAGCTAATTTAAACCTGCAACAAAAACAAGCTATAGAGTTTCTCTTATTACAAGACTCTTCTAGTAAAAACTATCATTTAATAGAAGAACTAATCCAGTTAAATAAAGTATTGCATCAAAGAGAAAAGCAAACCCAAGAGAAATTTACTAAGATTGAATATGAAACTCTTTATATAGTCAATGAAAACAAATCCCTACGATTTAAGATAACGGTAATTATAACGGTGTCGATAGTAGTTTTTTTAAGTTTAATCTTTCTGTTTTTTTACACCAGAACAAAAGCAAAGAACATTGCTTTGAAAAATCTTGCAATTAAAAAGTCTATTGATGAAAAGATACTGAATTTGTTATTCTTAAATAACAAGCTACAACAAAGTTCAATCAATTCCGAACGCAACAGAATCGCCAATGACCTACACGATGGGGTGATTAATAGTATCTTTACCTTGCGCTTTAACTTGCAACAACTACAAAGCGATAACCAACAATTACAAGATTCCCTTGTGGGTGAATTGCAAAGATTAGAAGCAAAGATTAGAGAGATTTCTCATGAATTGGCCAATAGCAGCGCTTTCAATAAAAATTCATTCGAAGAGCTGATTACTCAGTTAGTCAAACAACAAAAAAATCCATACAACACAAAGTTTACTTTAACCATTGAAAGTGATGTTTGCATGGAATCTTTAAGCGTAGAAGAGAAAATAAACTTGTATTATATCTTAAATGAAATACTCGACAATGTCAATAAACACTCTCAAGCAATTAACTGTTTAGTGAATTTCTATATCATAGATAATCAGCTTATTTTAACAGTAACTGACGATGGAATTGGCATGGATAAAGAGCAATCAAGAGAACAGACTCTAAAGCATATTAAAGATCGCGCAAATATCATTCAGGCCAAACTAAATATCGAATCCAATAACCCTGTAGGGACAAAAATCACTTTGGAAATATAAGTTATACAAGTGCCTTGGAAATTGTATTTTTATATATTTATTGCTTATTATTAAAGCATATAAAGCTGTGAATCTATTTATACGCCCTCTACAAAAAAAAAGGTAAAAAGTCGCTCTTAACTGAATTAAAACTCAATGCCCCTTTTTATTTTATCAAAGAAAAAGTTTTGGATTTAAAAAAGGATTTTAGCCTTTCAGATATTCCTGTAAAGGCTTTTCAACTAGGATATCACTTTTATAAAAAACTATCGCTATCCTTGTACATTACTGGCTAAAAGGGTTTGAATTATATGAAACACAGTACACAAAACAATAACAATAAATCTTAAAACGTTAAATATTATACAGTTACATCAACAATTTGTATATTGACACTCAAACAAAGTAAAATATGAAAAAACTCTTAATCGCAGTATGCTTAATAGCAACTACCTCTTTCACCCTTGCAAACATAACACCTACTATAAACATTGAAATTATGAACAAACAAAAAACAGAAAAAACGATTTACCAGTTTAAGGTCAAAGACATTAATGGCAAAGAGTTTGACTTTGCAACTTTAAAAGGTAAAAAGATATTAATTGTAAACACCGCTTCTGAATGTGGATTGACTCCTCAGTATAAACAATTGCAAAGTTTATATAACGAATTTGGAGGGGAAGACTTTGTAATTGTTGGTTTTCCAGCCAATAACTTTGGTGCTCAAGAGCCAGGTAGCAATCAAGAAATTGCAACCTTCTGTGAGGCTAACTATGGCGTAACTTTCCCTATGATGGAGAAAATATCAGTTAAAGGAGACGATATAGCGCCTATCTATGAGTTCTTAACCCAAAAGAAACGCAATGGAGTAACTGATAGCCAAGTGGAATGGAACTTCCAAAAATACCTTATTGATGAACAAGGTCATTTAGTGAAAGTTATTAACCCGCGTATTTTACCTACAGATCCAGAGATTAAAGACTGGATAAAGAATAAAATTGCAGTAGAATAACCAAAGAATTGACGGGTTTGTTTGTATCTTTGAGCTTTAGTTTTTTATTATGACTTATCCAGAAATAGAATTAGCCCAAAGCATTATACAAATCTGCAAAGCAAATAACATTAAACATATTATAATATCACCAGGATCACGCAATGCCCCTTTAACTATAGGCTTTGCCAGTGATCCTTTTTTTATGTGTTACAGTGTTGCAGATGAGCGTTGTGCTGCCTTCTTTGGAATGGGAATGGCTCAACAAATAAAACAACCAACAGCACTTGTATGCACTTCGGGATCAGCTCTTTTAAATTATTACCCTGCCATAGCAGAGGCATTCTATAGTGAGATTCCCTTAATTGTAATCTCAGCTGATAGACCATCGAGTAAAATAGACATAGGAGATGGACAGACAATTAGACAAAAAGATGTTTATGCCAATCATATTTTGTATAGTGCAAACCTTTTAGATCAGAACAGTCAAGAGAATGACCACTTGATTAATATAGCTATACAAACGGCAATTGTCAAAAAAGGACCAGTACACATTAATGCTCCTTTTGAAGAACCTTTATACAATACAGTTACTGAGCTTACAGTAAACCCTACTATCTTACCTTTTGAAAGCCTACCTCCTGCTCCTATTGAGTATACAAGCTATAGCGATAAATGGAACAAGGCCAATAAAAAATTAGTACTTGTTGGGGTTAACTATCCAGATGTACTGTCAAAGGCTACAATAGAGGCTTTAGCTAATGACCCTTCTGTTGTTGTACTAACAGAAACAACTTCAAATATACATCACAAGAATTATATTCAACATATCGATCGTATAATTACTACTTTTTCACAGGAGGATTTTAAAGCCTTCCAACCTGATATTCTAATCACTTTTGGGGGAATGGTCGTGAGCAAGCGTATTAAAGCTTTTCTGCGCAAATATAAGCCTGAGAGCCATTGGCATATCGATCTGTTAAGACACTATGATACCTTTGATGCTTTAACAGACAAAATAATCGATACACCAGAGCGATTTTTCCATTCGATTTATCAATTAACTAAAGGAAATCAAAATAGTAATTACCTATTATGGGCTAAAGACATTGCACACAAAAGATTAGAGGCGCATCAAAAGTATATGGCCCAAATTCCTTATAGTGATTTAAAGGTATTTGATTTGCTTATGCAAAGTTTTCCTAAATCAACTCAACTGCAAATTAGCAATAGTTCTGCCATAAGGTATGCGCAGTTAGTACCAATTGATCCATCTATAGAGGTGTATTGCAATAGAGGAACAAGTGGAATAGATGGAAGCACATCCACCGCTATTGGCGCTGGAGTTGCTTCTGAAAAGCCCAATGTGTTAATCACTGGAGATATTGGTTTTTTATACGATAGCAATGCCCTTTGGAATGCATACATTCCAAAAAACTTTAAAATCGTTTTACTCAACAATCAAGGAGGAGGTATATTTAGAATTCTACCAGGACATAAAGAAACTCCTGTGTTTAATACCTATTTTGAGACCTCACATAATCTAACGGCTGAGCACCTTGCCAAAATGTTTAATTTGGACTACATAGCCGTGAGAAGTGAACAAGAATTACAAAGGGAGCTACCTACGTTCTGGAATTCAAATAATAGACCAGTAATATTAGAAATTAGTACACCTACGCAGGTAAACGACCAGGTACTTAAAGAGTATTTTCGCAATATGTAAAAAAAATTCGCTTTTGTATTTGATAGTATTCAAATATTTTAACTATCTTGTACATACAAAAAAATTAAATAAAATTACTATGAGTAAAAGAGCTGAATTAATTGAAAAGTATGCTGCTGATTTAAAAGAAAAATGCGGTGTAACTCCAAAAATGGACTTATTAGAGAAAGTAACTATCGGATGTGGTCCTTCTATTTACAACAAAGACTCTTCTACTGTAGCAGGAACTTCAGAATCTGAATTAGCTACAGTAAAGAACAATTTTTTAATCAAAAAATTAGGATTAAAAGATTCTCCAAAATTGGATGAAGGAATTGCGAAAGTATTGAATCAATATGGTCAATCAAATAAAAACAAATACAGAGCGGTTGTGTACTATTTACTAACTGTACATTTCCAAAAAGAAAGTGTATACGCAAAATAATAATTATTGTATTTTCTATATTTTAATGACAAGGGTTATAGTTTACTATAGCCCTTTTTTGTGCTTTTAAAGCAATCAAAAAAGCCAGCAATCCAAAAGATTACTGGCTAATAAAACACTTAACTTAGAAAGTCTAATTACTTACTTGTTAAAATAACTCAAATCAAAAAAGACACTAAAGTATAAAAGGTCTATTTTTTTGAGTTCTCACTCTCTATCATGGGCAATTGATTGAGAGTGATTTGAATTAAAAAAAAATTGGGCTATGAAAAAAAAATACTTAAAAATGTATTACTAATCTTTATTAATTAAACTACTCTTTTGCCTTTGTAAAAGACATATTCCCTTTTAGGTAATCTAGCTACGGCTTGTGCAGAACAACTTGCATCTACTAAAACAAAGCTGGCCTGATCTGATTTTTTAGGCCATTGCATCTTTCCCTTATCATCCAATGGCAACTGTTGATCTTTAGTAGCAATCTTTAATGCTCTACTTAAGTGAAATTCATCTCTCCATCCGTAAAGTTCTGCTGATAATTTAGCTTTTTCAAGCATATCGCAACTACCAAATACAGACCAGTGATCTACAATACTATCTGTACCAGTCATTACTTTAACTTTGTACTTATAAAAAGTAGGTATAGGCATAATTGTCTTTCCAATTGGCACTGTAGATATAACTCCAATACCTAAATCAGCGAACTCCTCGCAAATGGCCTCTAACTCTACTTGTGGTATCTGAGCAAGGGCAAAGCCGTGACTGATATAAGTTCTTGCTTGTAATGCTTTATTCTCACGAACTTTATTAATTAGATATTCTATTGCAGCTATACCTGTTTTTGCAGACTCGTGCAAGTGAATATCTACTCCCTTGTTATAATCTAAGGCTACTAAGAGCATAATATCTAACGACCTTTGCATATTCCCATCTACCGTTGTTGGATCAAGCCCTCCTATATAATCAACCCCTAAACTTGCCGCTTCTCTTAATAACTTCTCACTGTCTGAATAAATAATACCATGTTGTGGAAAAGCAACTATCTCTGATTCTATATTATCTTTTTTATTATCAATAGCAATTTTCAAATTCTCTAAACTTCGTAGTCCACTTGTAGGTTCTACATTGGTTTGACAACGGGCAAAACAACTACCTTTGCTATTTAATAGAGTTATTGCCTTCTCAGCCTTGCTTGTCGAATTTAAAAGCATATCAGGCAATATTTGTCGCTCCAGCTCAATCATATCTTTTACCGAACGTGCATTGATTGGCTCTGCATTCCACCCTTGTCCGTAAAAAGTCTTGTCAATATGAATATGCATATCGCTAAAACTTGGAAGCATTAAAAGACCACCTGCATCAATTTGCTTTACATTTACAACTGATAAATCACCTGTGGTAAGCTCCAAGATAACTCCATCTTTGATATGAAGGTTATAAAGCGCTGTCTTAGTTGCCTTTACTTTGTTATCATCATTATACTCAAATCCTATTTCTAATCGCACGTTTTTAAGAATAAACTCTTCGCTGTTTGCTATAGCTAATAATTCTTCTTGTTGTTCCCTATTTTTACTATATCCTACAGTAGGCATAAAAATACCCGATGTAGCTACAGCAGCCATTCCTAAAAACTCTTTGCGATTAATCATTGTCAATTTCTTATTTCTGTATTACTCTACCTTTAAGGCTTATTACTTCCCTCCTGCGTTTTTTATTAATTCAGCAATTTGCTTTTTACCTAACTCAATAGCGTGGCTTAGGGCAGTGACTCCCTTGTTATCTGGGATATTCACGTCCACCCCAGCTTTAATGAGCTCCTTGGTAATTTGAATCTGGGTTTGCATACTTCCCTTACCTATTAATACCACTTCCATAATAGCAGTCCACCCTAAATTATTCACGTGATCAATCGGAAAGCCTTTGGTATTGGCCAGTAGAATAACCATATCTAAATGACCTTTTTCAGCTGCTGGTATTAAAGCAGTTCCCCCATAGCGATTAAACACTTGAAAGTCAGCTCCATGACTCAACGCCTTTTGCGCAATCTGTAAATTCCCTTCAGCTCCAGCATACAAAAAAGGACTATTGAGCATATCATCTTGGGCATTGACATTTGCACCGGCATCAATTAATAAAGATGCAATATCATTATATGCCTTGTATAGAGCGTACATTAAGGGAGTTTGTCCCTTTTTATTGACAACTTCTAAATTTGCTTTATCCCTAATTAGCCGTTTTACTTGAGCTATATCTTGTTTGTCTATTGCCTGGAAAAATTCCATAGTTTGATTGGCTTGCTCGGTTGATATTGATTTAGAATTATTATCACTCGAACAATTTGCCAACACAGTAGAACTCATCAATACAGCAAACAATAATAAAGACCAATATTTGACAATTCTACTCATAAGCCTTTGTTTTTATAACAATAACATCTCTGACAAAGATACAAGGCTAAGGAAAATACAAATTGTGAATTTACTTTGGTTTATTGTAAATATTATAACTTTTGCGAAACTCACCTGGAGTTAGTTGAGTGTGCTTTCTAAAAAAGTTATTAAAGTAAGGGGTATCGTTAAAAGACAAATTAAAGGCAATTTCCTTAATCGAAGCATTGGTAGTTGTTAAAAGGCGCTTAGCCTCGAGTATTATGCGGTTTTGTATCAGCTCACTTGCTGTTACACCAAGTATTTTCTTACATTTTATATTCAAATAATTAGAGGTGATTTTAAGCTTATCAGCATAAAAAGACACTTGACTCTGGCATGAATAATATTGCTCGAGTAAGGCTTCGAATTCCAATATCTTGTTATCTACCTTACCAAGACTTGTTAATTCAAAAGCCTCTTGATATAATTTATGTATATGCTTTAGTAGGGTGTGAAATTCAAGTAATGCTATCTCACGATCTAATCGATTAGTCAGTTTAAGTTGCTTTTCCAAAGCAAGTAACTTAACCTTCAAATCCTTGTACTGCTTTTGGTTTAAGTTTAATACACAAGGCATACCCACATAAAAAAAAGGAAGTGGACTCAAAAGCTGAAAACTGTTGAGCATAATCTTTGAAAACAAAAGTTGGAAGCCTTTGGTTTTCTCACTCATATTCCAATAGTGAACCTGATCTGGTCGAAGAAAGTGGATTTGAAAATCCTCTACCCTATGGGTGTTAAAGTCAATATCGTGAATACCACTACCAGATTCGACAAACAACAATAAATAGAAGTCGTGTTTATGTGGAGCAATTAAATCGTTTCTGCCTCTCTCGGTATGCTTAAACAAGGTAATATCCCAAGTATCTTCTCCAAGCATCTTAGAGGCTGTGAGTGTCTCAATTTTTTGTTTCATATTACAACGATATATCTATGACATTATACAAAAAAACCCTTAAGAACTAACTTAAGGGTTTTTAATTATTTATTTGTAAATAATATCTTATTTTTTAGCTAAAAGATACTTCTCAGCAAGTTCTCCTTCAATAGCTTTTCCTTCTTGGTCTAATTGAGCAAGAGCACCTTCTCTTACTTGATACTTAGTCTCTTCCTTATCTTCAACTTTTAAAGTGATAACCGATCCGGCAGCATCCCATGCAAAAGTTCCTTTGTCTTCAAATTTACCATCTGCTTTGTCTTGGTAAACTAATACTCTTGTGAAAGTTCCATCCTCATTTAATACAATAGTAGTATCAATTCCAGGACAGTCAGCACATGGTACTACACCTTGGTAAGTTCCACTCCAATCTAATGAATTTTGAGATGTATGTTCATCTACTACTTCTTTTTTAGTTTCAGTACTTTGCTCTACTGCTGGAGTTTCTGCTTCTGTTTTTTTGTCATTCTTACAACTTACAAAACTGATAGCTAATGCTAAAGTAGCCATAGCTACTAAATTTCTTTTTTTCATAATCGTGTTTAATTTTATGGAGTAAATATACTAATTATATAAAACAAGTCACAAAATTTGATTTAGAATATTTTAATACTTTTTAATTTTTACTAATAATACACAAAAAAAGGAAAATAGCTAACTATCTTCCTTTTTCGTTTTATAAATTTGGCAATTTGTAATTATTTCTTGGTTTTTACTTCGTTAGCAAAATACTCTTCTCCATCGGTTTTGTACACTTTAAAACGCACTTCCATATCCTCAGGTATATAAACTACAATAGGTAATCTACCGTTATATCTTACAAGTTCTGATTTACCACTAACAAATATATTCCTTTTAGGAGCATCCGGACATCCCATCATAGTTGAAAATACATCACCTTTAGATTCAAAAGAATAATAAGTATATCCCCATCCCTCTAAATTCTTTTCTTTTAAAGTTCCAACTAATCCAAAATTATTACAACCATCTACTTCCATTACCTTGCCAACGGAAAACTCAATCTTCTTATCATTGTCATTTTTAGAAAAAGGTACCTCTATTAATACCTGTTTATATCCTTTCTCTGGAGATGGAAAAATAGAAGGATCTAACCTGTTAACTGTCTGCGCCATAACTCCTGTGGTTGTTATTGCAAACAACATCAAAATTGATAAAATCTTTTTCATACGTTTAATATTTTATTTATGTATTTATAATACATTATGAAAGTAGACCTTTTTTTACAAGCCTACAAAAATTTAATACTTTTTATGACTTTATAACACATACTTAAAACTGACATTTTTTATCAGTTTCAAAAATATTAGTCAACGAATTAACAATAAAAAACTATTTTAATCTTAATTATGTTAAAGTAATTACTTTTTATATATATTTGTATACAAATCAAACAACGATTTTGGATTTATTATGAAAAACAAACTAAAAATAGCAGGCATTATTATCTTTTGCTTATCCATTATCATGCTTTTATACAATACAGACGAAAAGAGAATTGCTCTTTTTGGTCAAAGTACTATGGTGGAAATTCTGCAGGAATCAAATTATCAAGACAAGCATAATATCCACTTTAAATTTCAAGATAAAATATACAGTAAACAACTACCTAAAACAGTTACAAGCGACCTTAAACAAAGTCAAAATGTTAAGGTGTATAAAGACTCTAATAACGATAAATTTATCTTCGAGGCTGAGAACAAAAATTGGGAAACTTTCTCCTCTATTATTACAATGAGTATAGGCTTATTCTTTTGGGTTACTTCAAAGAATAGATATTAAAATGAAAAAGCTCATAATCTCCTATAAATAGGGATTACAAGCTTTTTTTTGTAGTAATCTGCTCACAATAAACAAACCTTTAATACTTAATATAAACCTAGTACGAACTGTTGATTACTACAGTACTTTTACAAAACAAAATCACTTGAACTCTAAAAACCTGTTTTGTAATTTTTAATGGGTGTTTTACTTACACTACAAAGATAGCTTCTTGTTGTTCCATCCCCTTTAAATTATCTACCCAATGGGATAAAAACACGACTAAAACAACAATTAACCCCGCTAAAACGTGAAAGAATTCAACCAAGACGCGGCTATTGAAAGCCATTTTGAGTAATATTTTTAGCCATAAAAAAAGCAGCAGGAGTAAAATCTACCACCTACTGCCTTTTCAGGATTGAATTAATAATTAACTTAAGATATATTATTCTGTTATTTACTGACCATGAGGATCTAACTTATAAAATCTTGTTGGCTTATACTTATTGGCAATTTGCAAGACCTTCTTAACCTGTCCATTTCTATCTACACAATACACCCCATTGAACTTTAAGGGGTCTGAATTAGGTACGCAGACAAATAATTTATCATCTACCACTGTAAATACATTCATTCGCGAAGAAGGGTTTGACAAAGGAATATCCAGTTTTTTGAATTGATCTGGCGATTTGGGATCTACCTCATAATACCCCATTTGCAAGCTAAACTTGGTTGCACTATCCTCGCTTGAATCAAAGCGATAAACTCCTTGAGAGATATGTAAATAAAGCTTGTTGTTATAGGAAAGAATTGACTGTACGATATGCTGCGTTCCAAAATGCTTTTCTATATCCACTATAAATTCCTTGTCAAAGTCTGTTTCTGACTCTTTAATCCTAAAGACTTGAGAAGGAAAATGGGAATAAAACTGATTCCACCCCCAAGAGGCAAAATATAAGTTACCCTGCTGGTCTTTAGTTGTTGACTGATTCTCTGACACAAAGAAGCTAACTGTTTTGGCCTTGTCATAAGCAATAAACTTTTCAAATCGCATTGTAGCTATATCAACCACAGCTAGGTAGAAGCTGTTCTCCTTCTCGCTAATTAAGTTAAAACTTGCCTTTTCTAAGAACACCACACTAATAAAGAGCTTTCCTTGTTTGTGATCCAAAACTAATGAACCTGTGCGAACAAGGTTATTCCCAGATTCATCTACCCATTTAGCCTCTGGTCTAAACTTTTGTATAAATGGCTTTAGATCAATTTTACCTTCAAGTAGCATACTTGTTGGGTTAAATCGCTGAATAGTCTGAGGTGCAATACCTTCATTGTAGAAAAAACCAGTATTTTGATCCACTACACACAACTTACGCGAGGGAAATAAATTGTCTTTGTTAATACTAATCTCTTTGTCTATATACAAGCGGTTACTACTATTTAGTTTGAGTTTATAAAGCCCAGGTGTTGAAGAATATCCTTTTTTATCCTTAGCCATACTAAAGATATAATCCTTGTAAAACACATGGCCAGAAGATGTCGAAGGGTCTGAATTGGTAAATATACTATTGTCCTTAATCAGGTCATAATTTCGTTTATTGTCTATCTCAGATAAGGTAAAAGAAAAGAATCTTGTAATATCAGGAGTTGATGCATCTTCAGTAGCCAAGACATAGTTAAAGCTATCGTAATTCAACTTAGCATCGCTACTTTCTTCCTTGAGGTTATTAATTGTACACGAACTGAATAACCCAACAAAGAGAACCACCATTATATACCGAGTAAAACTCGCACAAAATTCTATTGTCTTTTTCACTACTTCAATTGTTTTTTGACCTTTTACAAATTGTATCATATCGCTTTTATATAAATATTTAAAAACTATAAGTCAATTTCACTCTATAGTTACGACCAGGATTTTGCATCTTAAATTCATTGTAAATCTCATGGTTAAATAAGTTCTTTACCTCTGCCGCTACAGCTACTTGATGTCTACCAATATGCTTTTGATAAACAATACCAAGATTGTTTAAATGTTGCACAGGTATAATTCGACTCGTATTAATCTTAGAATCTCCCCACAAGCCCAAAAAGCCATTAGGTTCAAATTGCTTTTCTATAAAATCCAAATAGTACTGATGTACATAGGAGTAGTTCCAATATAAACTCAAGTCGCTATCAATTAATAAGACGTCTTTAAAATTATACGATACACTAAGGTTTGTATAGTAAAAAGGCATATTAGCTATCCTGGCTTTTTTATAGTGTTGGGTATTTAACAAATTGTCTTTACTTGATTCTAAACGAAAGTCATTCCAAGTTAAATTTGCCGAGAAAGCCAAGTGCTTAATAGGCTTGTAGTTTACATCCACCTCTACACCGAATCCCTTTACTTTATCTAAATTTAGAAAGACAGCTTGATATTGATTAATATCTTTTAATCGAATTAAATCTGTAGTCTTTCGATAATAAGTATTCACTTGAGCAGCTAACTTTTTATTTGTGAAAGTATAACCCAAGTTTAGGTTATAACTCTTCTCTGGATTCAAATCATAATTAGAAATAACAAAATTATTATCACCAAAGAATTCTTCCTTATCAGGTAACCTATAAGTATTCTCGTAAGAAAAACGAATGTAATTTTGCTTATCTATTTGATACTTTACAGCTTGAGAGAAACTCATTCCCGTTTTACTCACAGTCTTTTCTTTAACCAACAGCTCATGGGGATTATCACTAACATTGTATTTAGCCTTTAAGTGTCCATGCAAGAATTTGACTTGTGTATTTAAAAAAACGCGACTCTCAAATAAAGTAAAGTCAATGGCAAAACTGCTCACTAACTTTTGATAGTTTGTACCACTTGAATTAAGCTCATCTAAGGTAGATTTTGTATTATAGTGACTAAAGACTGTATTGTTTTCAATCAACACATAATCACTTAATAAATAACTTAAATTACCTCTTGTGGTAAGCTGGCTTTGAGTATTTTTTAGATACCCATCTTTGATGACCAAATTTCCCATCTCAGAGGAAGATACCGTTTGATGTACATTACCTTTCCAATCGTAATAAACGTTCTTTGCCTTGTCAAATAGCTCATAATCTATCTTACTATAAACTAGAAACTGGCTCCATTGCAAACGATGATTTAAGAATGCCTTTTTATAAGTTAAACTTGGTATAAAGCGCCCTTTTTCTTTCCTATAAGCCTTACCAAAAGCTCTTGCTCTGGAATAAGCATCATTTTGAATATCTTTTGACAACTCATAAGAATGAACACTAAATGAGATTTTATCGGCCCAAGAAAGGTCATTTCCTTGAAGGTAAAACTGCATGTTTGCTTGTTCAAAGGAATTGTGAAATAGCTTTGCTTTAATATAGGTTGTATTACCTGTTTTCTCCTCTAGATAAGGCAAGTTATTTACTTTAAAATTATTGTCGGAATAATTGTAAAAACTATTGGTTCCCAAACTCCAATTCGGTGACAATAAAACACTTGCATTAACAGAACCTATATGCGTGTTATAAGATCCTGTCTCATAGGAAAGTGTGGCTGCAGTTTCTTTTTTTTCTAAAGTAACAAGGTTTATAGCGCTGCCTAAAGCATCTATTCCAATTTTGGAGGGCAGTACCCCTTTATACACTTCTACTCGCTCCAACATATTGGTTGGAACTTTGTTTATACCATAGCTACTCCCGAGATAATCCATAGGAATGTCATCTACTAAAAAACGAACGGCATTACCTGTAAATCCGCCCACTATTATATTGCTATTTGCCCCAAGCCCTCCTATGCTTCTAACCTTTACTCCTGGAGTACTACTGATAAGCTCCTCTATAGAAGCAGATTTAATGGCACTTGTTTGTACCTGTACAATATCAGATTTAATTGCAGCATGCTGTAATCTTTCGCTTTTGCTCTTTGCTTGAATTGTAATATTATCTAATAAACGATCCTTTGGCTTGACCTTTATCGACACATTGTTCCAATCGGAATCTTTACTCAGGTAAACTATTGCTTCTTGTAATGGGCTACTAACTTCTACCAATAATGTATAATTTCCCTTAATTACAGCATCAAAAGAAAACCTGCCTTGAGCATCTGTTTTTTCTTGTCTATCAGCCTCTAACAGATATAGAGTTGCATTAGCTACCGTTTGATTTAACCCATCTACAACCTGTCCTTGAAGTTTATCAAATACTTGAGAGAAGCCTAAGCAAGGAAAAAGGATAAGAAGAAGAATAAACCGCCATTTCATAATGCTATATTATTTACATAAATCACTGGCGGATTATCCCAATTAACATCATTTAAGTTTGTTAGTGTCATAGTAGCGGTTTGCTGATCGGCATGAAACACGACCTCTAAGGTAATTACGCTATAAGTATTATAAGAATCCACCTGTGTTATCTTAGCTGTCAAACCAAAGTTAAATGGGGGACTATTTAACGAGATTTGATTGATAGAGAAACCATCATGTCCTTCTTTATTCCAGAGCCAGTATCTTCCATCCTCCGGTCTATTGTTCTTCTTATTGGGAACAACAAAGCTAAACTCATTATTGGCTTTAAAATCATAGCGAACAATACCCTGTTGCATATGATAACTTGTAAACTTATTCTGTTTATCGGCAGGAGAACTATGAAAGTTTACTTTACTTACTCTCCACTGGCCTTGTAGTATATTATTACTAATTACTTCACTTGCACTTGCTTTAAAAAATGGCACTGATACAATCAGCATCAATGCCATTACCCATTGTTTGAATATATTCATATTCTCTTCCCTAACTTATATATTGTTATTTCTTCTCTCCTGCAGCTACTATCTCATTTAAAACTTCATTGATACCGTCAAGCTGATCAGTTGTAGAGATAAATGTATCATACTTAACAAAGGTTCTCTTTAGATTTGTACCCTTGTCGTCTGTGAAAGTAAACTCAAGTTTTGAATCCGAAATCTTCTTTACAAGTACAGTGAATCGCATATCACTTTTTGCAAAGCTATTCTCTGTATGATAAGCTGTTTTAAAGGATTTTTGTTTATCATCCCAAGTCCAAGTATCTTCTTTTGCAGAAATTACTCCCATTGGAAAAGTGTACTTGAATAAACTCTTATCTGCTTGTAAGAACGAGTACACTAAAACAGATTTTGCTCTATCTGATTGAGTAACCTCAATACTTGTGTCAAAAGTTTGTTTGAATACTTCTTGTCCTTTCTCTAATATCCATGTTGAATTTAATAGATCAGACTTTTTAATAACTGGATCGCTAAACAACCCACATGAAAACACATCTCCATTTGGTAGTGTTATTTTTGAAGCGATACTCGGATCTACCTTTGTTTTCTCTAAGACAAAATCAGCTTGAGAACCATTTGCCAGCTCAGCTTTAAAGCTCATGGTATGAGTATCTCCACTTTTCTCCACTTTTAAATTCAATGTCGTTAACCCAAAGTTATAGGGAGGCATTGCGATATTTAATTGCTTAATTTCAAAACTATTCTCGTTTGCTGACCATTCCCAGTATTTTTTAGCAGAAGGGTCAAATGCACTGTTCTCACCTGCTAAAAATACAAATGTCTTATCTTTCTTAAACTCATAACCTGTAAGACCTTCTATCATACAAGCATCACTTGCTGGTATACCTTCTTCGACAAATTTTGTGAAGTGAATAGTTTTAATTTGCCATGTTCCAACAAGGAGATTCTCCTGTTTACCGGGGTCTGGTTTAACTACCTGCTCTGTATCTTTTGAAGAGTTATCGTCACTAGAACAAGCTGTTCCAATAAAAGATAAAGTAAATAAGCTTAAAATTAAAAGTGTTTTTTTCATTGTGTTTTAAGTATAAATTTTTTGCTAAAATAAGCTTAATTTAGATTTAATAAAAACAATATAATTACAATGACACTTTACTTCAGTATATTTTATTCTATAAAAAAGCTTTAATAACAAGTAATTTAGCAGTAAATTTTAGATAAAAAACGACTTATTCTTTTTCTAATGATTATAGTTTAACAATAATTTAAAAATATAATTAGTCTAAATAAAATAAACATATTCTTAAGTGAGTAAAAAAATAAAGGCTATCTGTAAACAGATAGCCTTTATGAGTTTAAGAGAATTTGGGTTTGTTGTTTGTGCAAAGCACTTTTGTATAGTTTCTAACTACTTGTAAAGTCATTTGTTTACGCTATAGTTAATCTATTGTTTTGTTTTTGTTGCATGTCCTCTTCTACATTAATCATGCCAAAATTATTTTATGCAGTAATTTTATTTAATATTAAGTAAGTTACATTAAATAGCTCCTAAAATATATATACAATAACTTAAATATAAACCTCTCTTTACTTTTTAAAGATATAAAGCGAATTCACTTGATAAAATTCATAACAACAAACTAGTATCATCAGTCAATGTAATACTTCTGCAAAACAGATAATAATTACACTCATACAACTAGAAACATTATATAAGAAAAGCCCTCCCAAATGGGAAGGCTTTTCAAGGCTAAGTGCTGTTAGTTTTGTATCCTACAGCAGGATGGTCGAAAAAAAAATTGTTTTGTTGTTTGTGCACAGCACACTTGTTTCTATTATAATTCTATTACAATAAATTCACTTCTTCTATTGAGTTGGTGTTCCTCAATCGAGCACGGTACTCCGTTGCTACATTTATTTATCAACTGACTCTCTCCATATCCTTTGCCAGTTAATCTACTCTTGTCGATTCCTTGCTCGATCATCCACTTCACAGTTGATTTTGCTCGGCGATCCGACAAGCTCATATTGTAGTTATCGTTTCCTCTACTATCTGTATGAGAACGAACATCTACTTTCATATTTGGATACAGTTTCATTACCTCTACCACCTTCATTAGCTCTATAGCTGCATCTGGGCGAATATTTGACTTGTCAAAGTCAAAGTAAATTGGCTGTAATTTCAACTTCTTAAACAAGTCATCATTAACCGTTACTTCTTCTGTTGCCTTGTCAAGACCTACATTAACTGTTCGCTTGCCAAAGGTGCGGTCTGCGTTTAAAACAAGCTCCACTGTACTATACTCTTGTTTTGAGGCTTGAAGGCGGTATTTCTTACCACACGACTTAAGCTCTGAGAGATAGTATCCCTTCTCATCTGTATATAGCGTATCTACTTGTTGATACATGGCATCGGAGATTATAACCATTGCATTAGAGAGTACCTTTTCTGTTTTAATATCATAGACTGTTCCCTCTATTTGCTGTTGACAAGCTTTCTCGCTGACAAAGTAAATATCATCGGACCCCTTGCCTCCTTGGCGATTCGAGCTCACAAATCCCTTACCAGAGTTTGTGTTTAGGTAAAAGCCAAAGTCGTCTAAACTACTGTTTATCGGCATACCAAGATTGGTTACCTCTGATACAGTTCCATCGGAGTAGATTCTAGCTACAAACACATCTAATCCCCCAAGGCCTGGATGTCCATCCGAGCTAAAGAAAAGAAGGTTGTCCGAAGATATAAACGGAAAGGTCTCTCTACCTGGAGTATTTACTCCTTCTCCTATGTTTTGAACCTCTCCATACTCTGCTTGACTTGAGATACTCACTCGAAAGATATCCGAAGCGCCTTTTGTACCTTCTCTATCCGAGGAGAAGTACAACCACTTCTCATCTGGAGTAAGTGCTGGGTGAGCGGTGTTAAAGTCATCCGAGTTGAAAGGCAACTCCACTACATTATCCCACTCTCCCTGATCGTTTAGACTCGCTTTGTAAATCTTCAATAGCGTATCGTCTTGTTTATTTCTCTTTTTCTTTCCGCTTTTCTTTGAATTGTTGCGCGTAAAGTACATCGTCTTTCCATCTTGAGTAAACACCGCTGTAGCGTCGTTTACCTTTGAGTCCAACACTTTGGATAACTTCACTGGCTCCGAGAAGCTACCATCGGGATTAATCTCACTTGCATATAAGCTGGTATAGCTCTCGTTTGTCCATTGATGTCTTTTACTCTCTCTTGTATCTTGAGTTTCTCTAGCGGATGTAAACACAAGTTTGTTGTCTAAAAGCGCCGCTCCATAATCGGAATACTCCGAGTTTATATCCAAGTTTTTCAACTGGTATCGCTCTGGCATCTCAGCTATGCGTTCTCTATAGGCTTTGTTGGCTGAGTAGAGTTGCGATCTAGCATCATCCACTTCCATTTTAGAGAACTCCTGCATTACCTGGTCAGCCTTGTCGTAGTTTTCAACCGCGCGCAAACTCTGCGCATAGCGGTAGTAGTACTCCGAGCCCAATGCAGATAAGTCTTTATCCTCATACTCGGATTCGAAAAGCTGAGTATACCACTTGTTGGCCTCTACCAGTTTTGCGTTAAAGTAATACGAATCCCCTAACTTTTGCAAAATGGACTGATTCACATAGCCTTTATCTGCTATGGTCTCATAAACTTTGATTGCATCGATATAAGCTAATTTTTCAAACTCCTTATCGGCTTTCTTTTGCTTTACTTGTTGTGCGTGAATACTCATACTTCCAAAGAGCATCAAACACACTAAAAAGCTTATCTTTTTTATCTTTTTTATCATCTGTGTCTTGTGTTAGATTGACCGTTAACTCTTAGAAGAAACGAGGGGCATTGATGCGTCCTGTTCTGCTAAAAATATCAAAGCGAAGCACAATCTCGTGTGATCCTGAGTTGTAGTGACGCAAAGCGGTTGTCTCTGCATCGTAGCTATAACCCACAAATAAATTGTCGTTTACTTGGAATCCCGCCAAGGCGCTAAGGGCTGCATCCCAACGGTAAGCCGCTCCTAGGGTGAACTTCTCTGCTATTAAAAAGTTTGCCGATACGTCTACTTGTAAAGGTGCCCCTTGTATTGCCTTGGCCAAGAAAGCGGGTTTGAACTTCAAGTTATCAGACAAGTCAAACACATATCCCCCCATAAGGTAAAAATGCATCTTCTCGCGCATAGTCACGACCTCTTGACTATCGTAGTTGTCGTTGTATCTATCCACTTGTAAAAACTTGGGAACAGACAATCCAAAATAAGCTTTGTCGGAGTACACGTATACCCCTGCTCCTATGTTGGGATTAAACTTGTTGTTGATATTCTCTTGAGACACCCCGTCTGATGGATCAAAAATGCGAAGCTTCTGATAGTCTACACTCAATAAATTAGCCGTTCCCTTTAATCCAAAGGCCAATTTATAGTCATAACTAAGGTCAATTGTATAAGATAGATCCACAGAGATATTATTCTCATCCATCGCTCCTAATCGGTCGTTGACAAAGTTTACTCCAAGACCAAGACCTGACTCACCAAGTGGCGTAGACACCGATACATGCGCTGTCTTTGGTGCTCCTTCCATTCCTACCCACTGCGTGCGGTAAAGACCAAAGATGGATAAATTTGATTTAGATCCAACATAAGCCGGATTTATAGCTCCTGTATTGTACATGTACTGCGTGTACTGTGGGTCTTGTTGTGCATTGGCCGTAGAAACGCAGCCTAATGTCATTAGGCCGATTCCCACTGCTTGTATTGTTTTATGTAAATTCATGTAATCTAACTAATTAATTGGTCTCTAAGTGTAGGTATCCCGATTTTTTGATCATGCGAGAACCAAACTTATCCTTGTACTCATAAGTGACAATGTAGTAATATGTTCCCGTTGGTAACAACTCACTTTTGTCCACTGTCACCCGGCCATCTGAGTAACCATTAAACACATTGCCTCGTGAGTTGTAATTACTCGTTTCGTAAACGCGTACTCCCCAACGGTTGAAAATCTCAACCGTATTGTTTGGAAAACGCTCGATATTGTCAATGATAAAGTAATCATTCTTACCATCTCCGTTTGGAGAAACAAGGTTGTAGATAACCACATCTCCGTCTAATAACCAATCTGTTTTAACCGTAGCAAGAGTAAAGAAACCATAGCCTTTCACACTTGTCGGGGTAGTGATTTCCTTCTTGTCTAAATCAACCACTCCACCTTCGTCAACCCAGATTTGCTGCTTGCTATCCCAGCGAACAATGTGCAGTTCTTCTTGGGGATTGACAAGTAATTCTTTCGGAGTTGTGCGCTCATCCCAACTTAGCGTTAGCATTACATCTCCCTTTAAGTTGTCCTTAGCTCTTTCAACCGTCCAATACTCATTCTTATTCAACAAGTTTATCACCCCTGAGGTGTTAGAGCGAACGCGGAAAAAGTTGTGATCCTCTGTATTGTATTTTCCTTGGTAAGAATCCTTCTCTCCCTCTGGAGCACTTATACGCGCATAGCGGTACATGCCTTTGTCTCCTTTTGGATACTGAAACTCTTCGTTTCCGATCTTCTCTACAAATCCCTCTGCGTGACTTTTATCACTTGGTTGTAACGCCTGAGCACCTTGGTGAAAAGTAAGCATACCTTGCAAGGAGTCAACTTTTACTATCCCGTCTTGAAAATCCACTGAGCCGTAAACATTCGCTTCATTCTTTAAATCAAAAGCGACCTGTTTCTCAGGGTTATTTAAAACAATGTGATAGAAATCTGATGGCTTGCTTCCTGAGATGATTTGTTTACCTTTAGCCCCTTCATAACGAGTAAAAACAGCTTTTGACTTTGTTGTTAAATCGCTATGAGTATAAAGATTATCGTTATTAAAATTACTATAAAAGTACACGCTACCATCGTTAGAGGTATAACCCTTATCGGTATTATCAAAGTCATAAGTTGTCGATAGTACACCTCCTTCAGCTACATAAATCACCCCTTCATTTATCAACTTTTTATTTTTATCATCTTGCACTTGAGCATTTGCCACAGAAGGCAAAGCCATAGAAGTACAAGCAACAATTTTAAATATCTTTTTCATACTATCTTATTTTTTGATAAATCATTGGATTGGTAATCAATAATCCATCAGCCTTCAAAGGAACGTAAGTATGATTAGGCAAGGTAGCATCCCATCCCTCGTCACCTTCTTTATATGGTGTAGGATCTGTTGAAAGTTCCTCAACATTACGTTCTGATTTAGGCAATTTACCAACTCCTTTTACTGTTGCTCTATTATATACCCCTTTAGTTTGGATAATATCAGTTTCAGTTACTGTATAAGATACAGTGAACCTCCAAGTCTCATTTCTATTTAAAATACCATTATTGTTATTATCACCTGAGAAAGTCACTCCCTCTTGTAATGGTTGATGAGTATGTTCATCCAGCTTAATGGTGAATCCAAACAATGGGTCAATTATCTCAATGTCCTCTATATCCATATCACCTGCATTTTTCACATCGAAAGTATATAAGATTGTTTCTCCTACTTGTGCATATCCATCTTTACTCTCATCTATAAACACTCCATCTTTCTCTATAGTACAAGTTTCACACTCTTTTTGCTGTTGACCATAACCAAAACCATACATTCTAGTAACATTGACCACATTTTGAGTTACTCTAATTTTATTCGCTGAAGAATCAGAAGAATCAGTATTCCATGCTATAGATGATAATTGAACAACTTCTTTAGTTGTTTTATCAAAAACCTCTAATTCTTCTAAAGGACTTTCTTCTGTACGTTTTCCATATAACTTCACATTTCCCCACTTATCAATTACTACACGAATTGTAGGTACAGGATTATTAAATCGATCCTCTAAATCGAATGTTCCCTTTTCATGAAATTTCCAAATATCTTTAATCGTACCATCTTCCCAAATACCACCTGCTTTGAAACGTACATTTTGCACTAGCCCTCCTGCTCTTTGGAACTCAAGTTCTTCTGTATGTAATGGTACATCGTTTATAATCATATTAAATGAATTATCTAACTCATAAATATCCAAAATATAACCACCATCAGTACCTGGTTGTGTAAAGCTTTCCTCAATTACTTTCTTTCCGTCTAACTCTCCTGCATAATGCCCCCATCCAAATCCTTTACCTACGATATCTTGATAGCACTCATCTGCACAAGTAATATTAGAGACATGGATTCCACAACTTGAATCTTCAATACGCTTAGAGAATGTGATATTATCTATCAGAGTATGTCCAAAACCTTTTCCTGTTTCTAAAGCTCTATCTTGACTACCTCTAATAGCAATTTTCACATCTTTACCTAAAACATCTACACATTCAGCATCAGCAAATGTAAAACTAGCAGTTAGTGGCACCCATCCTAAACTAAACCCTTCTGGTTTAGCTCCTTCTGGCAATCCAACACCTCCATACTTTAATGGAACTGATGCGTAGATATGACCTGTTTCTTTATCTAACACATCCATGATCATATAATCTTTATCATGGTAAGTCACATAAGAATAGATATCTAAAGTATAAACTTTGTCTTTCTCTATTTTTTCTGCTAATTCAAACTCATAAAATGGTTTAATACTTTGCGCAGCTGAAGCAGCTCCTCTTACTAAGAATGCTGAACCATTTACCGCTCCCGACATATCTCTTATCGCTTTAGCATTATCCCAAGCTGGAGTCCAGTCGAAATTACTATTTGCTTCAGTTGGATCATTACTTGGTGCATTCTCTACCCATATTCCTTCATGCCAAGAATCTGTTGTTGGGATTCCCATCTGTACATACCCAGGAGGATTTACAGAGTAATATCCATTTTTAATACGTGCAACGGAGATAGTTTGACTATGAGGATCTCTATTCGCACTTGCATAACGACTATCATTAATACCAGGTGCAAAAAGATAAGATGCTGTTGCTCCTCCTCTAGGACCTTGTCTTTTTATCGAACCATCTTGATTTTTTAATATCTCTCCATTTGCTCCTATACTAATAGAAGCTCGTTGAGTCCAATCCGTTCTTCCAGAATTCACATTCCAATATCCGCGATCAAAATCTTCAAAATACAATATCTTATCTACACACTCACCAAGTGCCATAAAGACAACTTCATTGATATTGTTACATCCTATTGATCCACTTCCTCCAGGTAAATTACCTGAATCATTATTGTAACATTCAAAATGTGGATTTGTTGGTTTCACATTTGGGTCTCCATTTGTTGCATCTGGATCAGAAACATCAGCAGGTCTCATAATGGTTGATTCAGCAATCATTGATCCTGTCATACCATTTAACACTCCTGTGATTTTATACTCAACTTTACATCCATTAGGTATTTGTAATTCTGAACGAAACGTACGCGTTAAAGGATCATAAGTAAGCGCTACCGATTCTTTAACATTTCCATTTGCACATTTAAAAGTTGCTTTTACTCCTTTGGGGTTAATTACATCCACCCCAGGAGGAACTGTAAATGTAAAAGGAGCTCCATGAATTCCTTTACTAGCATCTGCTATAATATCAGAAGGACCATTATTACCAGCTGTTACTATAAATTCTACAGCATCACCTTTATGTCCACTACCTTTTCCTACAACTCCACCTACCTTATAAGTTAATGTTGTATAAAGGTCTGCCTCTTTTATAACAACCTCTGTCTCAACCTCTTTTTTATTTCCAACTCTGAATGTCCAAGTATCCATTGATTTTTTATCACCAAATGTATTATTAGCTCCAGAACCTCCTTCACCCCATTTATGCCCATTAGTATTGCTACTAATTCCTCTATTTCCAGGTTTTAAATGACTATTATTTTTAGGCGAAACATTTGATCCATTTCTTGCATCTGGTATATCTCTATCATCCCAAAATACTAAATCAGAAATAGGTGCATCTTGTAAGTTTTTATAGTCTAAAAGTTCTATAACAATTCCTCCTTTATTGTATTCCATATCAAAGAAAGGAAAGTGAACTTCAGCTCCTTGTAATTGTACATGTAAATCTATGGGTACCACACCTTTTAATTTTGTACCATTTATACCAATTCCATCCCAGTAAACTTTGTTAAAACCTTCTTTTGTATTACCTTCTAATCTTTGAAATACAGAACCATCACTTATAATTTCTATTGTAAACTGCTGTCCACTCACAGGAGCCTCAAATTCCACATAACCACCCTTATGTCCAAAAACTCCAGGAGTCCCTTCTGCACCAACAACATTAACATTAAAAACTTCTGGCTCTATTACTGTAGGATTTAACCATGTAGTTAAACCATAAGAGGTACTATTAATAGCTACTTTTGCCTTATCAGGCATATCATCTGCAGGTAATGTATAGTAGATCTTATGGGTAATATTACTATCATTATCTGGATTATTAGGATTATGGATATTGTTGATAACCTGACTAGCCTGACTATTCATACTTTTATACAAAGAATTCTTTGTTTTAGCGTCATAGAAACCATTATTATTAACAAAAAATGCCCATACAATACCTGAAGACCCCTTATGAGTCACTCTATATGTAAACCCATCATTGGTACGAACAAAAAAAAGTCCATTAAAATTAACATTCTGATACACAACAGTATTATCATTCCCATTAGTAAAGTTCAGATTTGTAGTATAAACACGTCCCTCAATAAACTTTGTTTTACCCTTATTAATCACTGACACATCCCATGCTGCAATAGCTGCATTATTACCTTGAGTCCAATTACCATTAGCATTAACTATAGCACTAGATGCATTAGTACTTCGAGATGTAAATTCTACACGATAAATCCCCTCTCCTCCTTTTGGAACTTCATAATAAATAGGAGTATATCCACCTTGACTACTTGTTGACAATTTAGGTCCGGCCAATTCAGCAGAACGACTTGGAATTTGTCCTTCTATTTGATTATTATCAACAACTCTACTCCCCAAAGGATTATACAAAGTAATTCCACCTTTTTCATCATTATACCTCCCCCTCTTATCTGTGGAATTAGTTCCTTGTGCTGAAGATGCCATTGTGATGATCTCTCCTTCTTTAGCATATACATAATGCGCTCCACCATTAGGAAAAGGTATTGCCTCCGGTGCAGTAAACCCTTTACCTAATAACATAGCACGATGTCCTTTAACACCACTAGGATATAAATTTCTAGAACCATCTGCCAACATAGTGGTACTTACCCCTAAGACTAAACTTAGAGTAAGTACTACTTTGATTGTTATCTTATTTATAATTTTATATATCATATTATATTTGTAATTATAATTTAGTTTAATAAGTATCTTAAGCTATATTAAACTAAAGATACCTAACTATTTTTTCGTTATTTGATTACAAAAACGATATTCATATAAGAGGCAGGTGTCGCATTACCAATGATATCATAAGTAAGCTTACCATCTTTATCTATACTCAAATTAGCAAATACTTTTGTGTCATAATAAGTCACATAGTAATGAAGCTCTCCACTACCAAACACAGCTATATCTGCTGGAGCACCATCACTCCCCACTATTCCTCCTGTATAAGGCATCGTATATCCACCTGCACCATGAGCAATAGGATAACCTTCTTTTTCTACTCCTGCTTTTTCTACTCCTGCTTTTCCTCCTGTAAACTGATTTACATATTCTTGATATAAATCTCTTACTAAACCAGTTCCTTTTGACTTTGTATCAAAAATAACTGCTGGCATATAGAAGAACTGAGGAGCTACTTTAGCACGTTCTACAGTTTTTAACACACCATCAGCATCCGCTACCACAACTTTATCAGTTGATTTCCCAGCAAATTCAGGTTTATTAATATTATTAACTTGAACACCTCCATCACCTTTTACAGTTAAATAAATATCAAAACTTTCATTTCTCTCACCTTCTTTAAAATAAAATGTACCTAAAGTAATATCTTTATAAAATCCAGCTGCAATTCTTAATCCTTGCTCTGAATTCGCATTAATCTGCGATAATTTATTGTCATGGTAAAGCTTTAATTTTGATTCATCCCCATCAATCTCATCTCCTGTAAGTAACCCTATAGAAGAATCTCCTTTACCCCACATATTTAATCCAATTCTATTTTCATCAAAAGTAAAGTCATAAACTTGACTATCTCTTTTGAATTTTAAAGCAGTATGTTCTCCAAAGTTAACAGTACGCTCATTAGCAGTTAAAGTACCATTTGAGTTATAAATATTTTTATATTCTTCAGGTTTTTTCCATTCTACTTTAGTATCCCCTGATGTTCCTCCATCAACTACTGTTAATACATCACCTGCATTTCCTCCATCAGTGTTAATTGCTACGTTATAATCCGTAGTAGTACTTCCTGTTGCTGTAGTAGGTGTTACTTTCACTCCATTTCCTTCAGAAACAGTAGTTAACTTCTGTGCTGCTTGAATATCGGCATCAGAAACATGTACTTGATACTCTGTCGTATTACTCCCTGCTGGATTAACAGATGAACTTACTGTTGTATTTGTTCCATTAACGACAGTAGTAACTTTTTGTCCTGCTTGGATAGCGTCCTTTAAATCTACTGAACCTGACTCCACTCCATTAACAGAAGTAACAATAGAAGTTTCCTTAACTGTATTTGTAACATTATCAATTACTTTAACTTCAGCAGGTTCTCCATTCACTGTAGAAACAATAGTATTTACATCTACAGTACCATTACTATCTTTCTTAGTTAAAGTATTTGTAGTTGTAGGTACTATATCTGATTGATCTACCCAAGTACTAACTCCATCTTTAGTGATTAATACCTGCCCATCATTACCATTTACTAACTTATTAACAGGTAATTTACCTCCTAAGTTTTCTAATTTGATATTAGCTTCCACTATATCAACTTTGTATTCTGTATTATTATCTTTTGTACCAACTCCATCAGTTACAACAGTAACTTTATTAGAACCATTCACTACAGAAGTAGTCTTTTGCCCTGATTGGATAGCTGGTGTTAAGTCTAATCCATCTCCTGATTTACCATTAACTGTAGTAACTAACTTATTATCTTTATCAAAAGTGTTTTCGATTGTATTTACAATATTAGCTGTTTCAGAAACACCATTAACATTAGATGTAAGTATGTTTCCATTAGATATTAACTCGTTAGTTGTAGTAGGAACTAAAGTTGATTGATCTACCCAAGTAGTTCCATTTCCATCAGCATTTGTTACCATCACTTGATTAGCTTCACCGTGTGTAATCGAGAGAGTTACCTCTTTTAATACTGATCCTTCTCCATTATCTGTACCTCCTACAGTAATTCCAGTACCTATAATTCCTTTTGAACTTGTCAGGTTATTTTCTGTTAAGCTTACCGCTTTCCATTTTCCTTCTGTTACATCATAAGTTAATACCTGATTAGCAGTTGGGGCAACATTTGAAATACTTGTTCCTTGAATAGCCACAACTTTTGTATCTCCTGTTTTACCTGTTACATCACCTTTTAAAGTAATCTCTGTAATTTCAGATTGTTTAGCAAAACGAGCCCATTTAGCTCCGTCCCAATAGTAATAACCTGGTGTAACATCCTTAGATGTAGCTATATTATATACCATCAATGATGTTTCAGGCGCAGTGATAGGCGCTTGATTAGTTGTTTCAACTAACTCTACACGTGGTATCAACAATCCTCTTTTTGAGGATTGTATATCTACTGCTGCTGATCTATGTGGGTTGTCTGTTCCGAATCCTTGTTGAGCCTGAACGGTTTGAGTTCCTAATAAAAGCAATAAACTAAGTCCGGCAAATCCTATGTATGTCTTTTTCATCTTTTGTATTCTATTTTTTATTAGTTACGTCCAACAACAATCCATTTAGATCCATTAGACTTTAAAATCCATCCTTGGAATGGCATAGCTCCATAAGCTAAAACATCGCTTCCTGATTTGATATTTAAATAACCGTTGTGATCTTCTGTAGCATTTACAATCTTAATACTGATAGTTTGTCCTTCAGTACCATTAACAACTGGTAGAGTAAGATTAGTATCAGTAGCTCCTAAAGTCACTTCGATAACAATCTCTTCCATTGAAGGGTGATAGTTATTTACTACTGAATTATCTCCTCCAATAGTAACATCTCCTTCTTTATTAATTGTAACGTTACCTACTCCTTTATCAATTGTAGCTAATTTACCATCTGCATCTACTACAACTACTTTTGTTGTTTTATCTTTAGCTGGAGAATCTAATCCAGTAATAGCTAATGAACCACCTTTACTATTATCAATTGCTAAAACAGTATTTTTATCAACTGTTCCACCTAATTCAATATCATTACCAGCTTTAGTTAAACCATTACTCGCTGTAACTGTGTTACCTAAAGCAGAAGCATCAATCCATTCTGTTACATAAGTAACTTTACCTTCACTATCTGTAACTTCTTTAGTAACTAATACTTGACCTGCAGTAGTACCTCCTTTTATTTCTATTGTTGTCTCATCTAACAAAGCTTGTGTTCCACCAGTTACAACAATTGATTTAGATTCTAATGCTTTACCTTTAAGAGTCTCACCAGAGATTTCTTTATAAGTAACTCCACCTTTACCATCTGCAACTGGAATCTGTCCTTCTCCTGCAGGAGTAGCTGTTCCATTAGCTGTAGTATTAGAAGTCATTTTATCTGCTGATACAGCTCCATTGCCTAAGTCAATATTTGCTATTGTACCATCAAGAATCTCTGTAGATGTAATACTTCCTTCTTTAATACTTAGTTGAGTAGCTACTAACACAGCATTCTCTACTTTATTAGTTGTAGATTGGTTATCACCGATAACAATCTTACCATCAGTAGTTAAATCAGCTCCTAATGCCGTAGATACATTTTTATAAGTAACAGTTCCATCAGCATTTGCCACAGGTACAGTTCCTTCTGCTGCTACAGTAGCATTACCATCACCATCTTTACTACCTGCATATAACTTATCTTGTGTTACTGCACCGTCGTTAATTTTATTAGTTGTAATCGCATTATCAGCAATACCTAAAGTCACATCTTTCAATAAAGAGTTAGCAACTTCAAGAGTTGTTCCAACTACATCACCAGCAGTTACCGTAATTCCTTTTCCTTTTAATGTTTTTGCTTTTAATGGCTCTGTACCATCTGTACCTTTGTCAATAGCATCTTCAATTAAGTTTTTAGCAGAAGTTTGTTTTAATACGCCATCTTTATCTGCGATAACAATGTTATTATCAGTTACAGGTTTATCAACATGAGCTAATCCTTCTATAGCTAAAACATTATTATCTGTCGTTGTAATACTAGTTTTATCTTCTGTTAAAGCACCACCTAATCCTAATTTAGTAGTTCCATCAGCACCCGTAATCTTTTGAATACCATTAGTTACTTCTACGCCTACTTTATCAGCATCAACCCATTCAGTAACGAATTTGTCTCCTTCTTTTTTAGTAACTAATACTTGACCTGCTTTTTCTCCACCTTTAACTTCGATATTCACATCTTTTAAAAGAGCTGTAGCAGCTGCAGCACCATCTATTTGAATAGATTTTCCTGTAGAAGTCAATGCTTTTCCATCTATAGCCCCCTTATCAATAGCATCTTCCATTAAATCCTTAGCAGATACATTCTTTAAGATACCATTATCTCCCATTACTACGATATTATGTGTAGTAGCATCGAATTTATTTCCATCGGTAGCATCTTTACCTACTAAAGTTTCTAAACCAGAGATAGCTAATGTATTTTTATCTGTAGTCTTAATTTGAGTAGCTTTTGATAAATCACCACCTAATCCTACATGTACTTCATCTCCAACTTTTTCTGCTGTAACACCATTTACACCTATTATAAATTCCTCTGGATTAACCCATTCTGTTACGAATGTATCACCCTTCTTTTTAGTAACTAACACTTGGTTAGGAGCAGTTCCTCCTTTAACACTCACTTTATAGTCAATATCGTGCCCATTAGGAGTTTTATCTATATGTACATTAGTTCCTGGAGAAACGGTTACAGCACTTCCTGAGTTAGAAGATACGAAACGCACCCATCTACCTTTAGTTTTATCAGTGTGTTCAAAATTGGCATCCCAGTAGTAAAAACCAGCTGGCGTTCCTTTATTTCCTTCATTAAATACCATTAAGGCATTAGCAGGGTTAATAACTGGTGATGCTTTATCTAAATCCTCTATATTTAGTCTTGGAATCAATAAACCACGTTTACCCGAAACGATATCTACAGCAGATGATCTATCTGGTGTATTTGTTCCGAATCCTTGCTGAGCGTATATATTTGAAGTTGCTAAAACTGTGAAAGCAACTGTAGCTGATAATATTAATTTTTTCATTATGTATTCTTGTTAAGTAAGGTGATTAAAATTTGTTTACGATTTGCCAAATAGTACCATCAGATACTAAATCCCATCCAGAGTAAGGAAGAGCTGTGTATAACTCACTTGCTCCCTCTATGTTTCCTTTTACAGTTACATAGAAATCTTCTTTAGCATCGTTCTTTTTGATTGTATATTTCTTTCCTTTATTTGCTGTTGCATCAGGTAGAGTAACTACTAAGTCTTCAGATTCAGCAAGTACCAAAACAATTACATCTTCTACTTTAGCTGTATAATCTACTCTAGTCTCAACAATAGCATTCATTCCCTCAAGGTTTAAAGAAATAGTAGCCTCATGACGTAGAGCATCTTTACCACCATCATCGATAGTTAACATACCTCCTGCCACTTTAAGATCACCTTTTTTACCTGCTAATTCATTGATTACTCCCTCTACAGTATTAGATACTAATCCGTTATCCTCAGTAGGCTTCGTATAAGTAACATGCTTAGCGTTAACTTTATTATAAGTAACTGTTCCATCAGCATTAGCCACTGGCACCATACCTTCTTCTGCATGTTTAGAACCTCCATTCCCGTCTGCAACTGTCGCTTTCATTTTATCAGAAGTAACAGACTGTTCATCTAATTTTTCGTTCGTTATTCCTTTATCTGCTACTTGGATATTAGCATCTGCTAATAATTTTTCAACTCCAGTTGTATTAGCAGTAAATTCAAGACCACCTGATACTACTAAATTTCCTGTTGTTCCTTCTACTGTTTTTATTTTTTCTAATAATTTCTCTATCGCTCCTTGAACATTTGTTACGCCAAGGTTTGTAGAGTTATCATTATAAAAAATTGCATTTGCATTTGCGTCGATCTCACCAATTACATCACCGTTTGAGTTTTTGAACTCATACACCTGCTTTGTGGTATCTAAAGCAACTGATACTTCTTTTGGATCAATAGTTACTCCTGTTGCCCCACTTAATGGTTGACCATTTACATCTATTTCTTTCTCGTTATAATAAGTATAAGTACCATCACCATTTTCAACTAATGTCGTAACAGTCTCGTTTGTTTTAACAATAGTGCTAAACTTAGTATTATCAACATTTACCCATGAATTAGTAGTCTCATCCCACTCTTGGAAGATAGCATCTCCTGTTGTAGCATCGTAGATAATCTTGGTAAACCCACCTGTTGATTCAGTTAAGTGAGTTATATAATCATTGATTGTTTGATAAGTAGTACCATCAACTGTTATTGGCCCGTTGTTTACTATCTCCTCAAAGTTATTGACAACTCCTCCAACTACATCGATAAGATAGATACCCTCTGGTAAGTTAGTAGGATCAACCGTGGTTGGTACTACTCCTTTATTTGCTTTTAAATAAGACTCTGATACGTAATATTGTTTATCTTCTAAAGTGATGATAACTGTCTTACTCTCGTTGTCTGTTACTATCTTGTTAAACTTAGTGTTATCTACATTTACCCATGAATTAGTAGTCTCATCCCACTCTTGGAAGATAGCATCTCCTGTTGTAGCGTCGTAGATAATCTTGGTAAACCCACCTGTTGATTCAGTTAAGTGAGTTATATAATCATTGATTGTTTGATATGTAGTACCATCAACTGTTATTGGCCCGTTGTTTACTATCTCCTCAAAGTTATTGACAACTCCTCCAACTACATCGATAAGATAGATACCCTCAGGTAAGTTAGTAGGATCAACCGCGGTTGGTACTACTCCTTTATTTGCTTTTAAATAAGACTCTGATACATAATATTGTTTATCTTCTAAAGTGATGATAACTGTCTTACTCTCGTTGTCTGTTACTATCTTGTTAAACTTAGTGTTATCTACATTTATCCATGAGTTAGTAGTCTCATCCCACTCTTGGAAGATAGCATCTCCTGTTGTAGCATCGTAGATAATCTTGGTAAACCCACCTGTTGATTCAGTTAAGTGAGTTATATAATCATTGATTGTTTGATATGTAGTACCATCAACTGTTATTGGCCCGTTGTTTACTATCTCCTCAAAGTTATTGACAACTCCTCCAACTACATCGATAAGATAGATACCCTCAGGTAAGTTAGTAGGATCAACCGCGGTTGGTACTACTCCTTTATTTGCTTTTAAATAAGACTCTGATACGTAATATTGTTTATCTTCTAAAGTGATGATAACTGTCTTACTCTCGTTGTCTGTTACTATCTTGTTAAACTTAGTGTTATCTACATTTACCCATGAATTAGTAGTCTCATCCCACTCTTGGAAGATAGCATCTCCTGTTGTAGCGTCGTAGATAATCTTGGTAAACCCACCTGTTGATTCAGTTAAGTGAGTTATATAATCATTGATTGTTTGATAAGTAGTACCATCAACTGTTATTGGCCCGTTGTTTACTATCTCCTCAAAGTTATTGACAACTCCTCCAACTACATCAATAAGATAGATACCCTCAGGTAAGTTAGTAGGATCAACCGCGGTTGGTACTACTCCTTTATTTGCTTTTAAATAAGACTCTGATACGTAATATTGTTTATCTTCTAAAGTGATGATAACTGTCTTACTCTCGTTGTCTGTTACTATCTTGTTAAACTTAGTGTTATCTACATTTACCCATGAATTAGTAGTCTCATCCCACTCTTGGAAGATAGCATCTCCTGTTGTAGCGTCGTAGATAATCTTGGTAAACCCACCTGTTGATTCAGTTAAGTGAGTTATATAATCATTGATTGTTTGATAAGTAGTACCATCAACTGTTATTGGCCCGTTGTTTACTATCTCCTCAAAGTTATTGACAACTCCTCCAACTACATCAATAAGATAGATACCCTCTGGTAAGTTAGTAGGATCAACCGTGGTTGGTACTACTCCTTTATTTGCTTTTAAATAAGACTCTGATACATAATATTGTTTATCTTCTAAAGTGATGATAACTGTCTTACTCTCGTTGTCTGTTACTATCTTGTTAAACTTAGTATTATCTACATTTACCCATGAGTTAGTAGTCTCATCCCACTCTTGGAAGATAGCATCTCCTGTTGTAGCGTCGTAGATAATCTTGGTAAACCCACCTGTTGATTCAGTTAAGTGAGTTATATAATCATTGATTGTTTGATAAGTAGTACCATCAACTGTTATTGGCCCGTTGTTTACTATCTCCTCAAAGTTATTGACAACTCCTCCAACTACATCAATAAGATAGATACCCTCTGGTAAGTTAGTAGGATCAACCGTGGTTGGTACTACTCCTTTATTTGCTTTTAAATAAGACTCTGATACATAATATTGTTTATCTTCTAAAGTGATGATAACTGTCTTACTCTCGTTGTCTGTTACTATCTTGTTAAACTTAGTATTATCTACATTTACCCATGAGTTAGTAGTCTCATCCCACTCTTGGAAGATAGCATCTCCTGTTGTAGCATCGTAGATAATCTTGGTAAACCCACCTGTTGATTCAGTTAAGTGAGTTATATAATCATTGATTGTTTGATAAGTAGTACCATCAACTGTTATTGGCCCGTTGTTTACTATCTCCTCAAAGTTATTGACAACTCCTCCAACTACATCAATAAGATAGATACCCTCTGGTAAGTTAGTAGGATCAACCGTGGTTGGTACTACTCCTTTATTTGCTTTTAAATAAGACTCTGATACATAATATTGTTTATCTTCTAAAGTGATGATAACTGTCTTACTCTCGTTGTCTGTTACTATCTTGTTAAACTTAGTGTTATCTACATTTACCCATGAATTAGTAGTCTCATCCCACTCTTGGAAGATAGCATCTCCTGTTGTAGCGTCGTAGACAATCTTGGTAAACCCACCTGTTGATTCAGTTAAGTGAGTTATATAATCATTGATTGTTTGATAAGTAGTACCATCAACTGTTATTGGCCCGTTGTTTACTATCTCCTCAAAGTTATTGACAACTCCTCCAACTACATCAATAAGATAGATACCCTCTGGTAAGTTAGTAGGATCAACCGTGGTTGGTACTACTCCTTTATTTGCTTTTAAATAAGACTCTGATACATAATATTGTTTATCTTCTAAAGTGATGATAACTGTCTTACTCTCGTTGTCTGTTACTATCTTGTTAAACTTAGTATTATCTACATTTACCCATGAGTTAGTAGTCTCATCCCACTCTTGGAAGATAGCATCTCCTGTTGTAGCGTCGTAGATAATCTTGGTAAACCCACCTGTTGATTCAGTTAAGTGAGTTATATAATCATTGATTGTTTGATAAGTAGTACCATCAACTGTTATTGGCCCGTTGTTTACTATCTCCTCAAAGTTATTGACAACTCCTCCAACTACATCAATAAGATAGATACCCTCTGGTAAGTTAGTAGGATCAACCGTGGTTGGTACTACTCCTTTATTTGCTATTAAATAAGACTCTGATACGTAATATTGTTTATCTTCTAAAGTGATGATAACTGTCTTACTCTCGTTAGCTGTTACCACATCTTTAATAGATACCTCTTTTGTCTCACCAGTATTAGTTACATAAGTAAGTTTATCGCCATCGTAATACACATTACCACCAACATAAGTTCCATCAAGGAAGTTAGTAATATAATCTTGAACAGATTTATTATTGATAATATCACCAAATTTATTGATAACCGTTTGTTTTACTTCAATGCGAATACCTTCACCAATGATTTTACCATTGCGATCTACAGCACCTTCATTATAATAAACATAGTCTCCAGTTTCTTTGTCATAAATAATTGTAGTTAACTTATCTTTTATTTCAACTTTCTTACCATCACTATCAATATAATAAAGTTTATCATCTTCATATACAACATTACCCTCGGTAGTATTTACGATATTTTTGATAATATTCTTAACCTTATCTCCATCCTTGTTTACAATTTCTTGAAAATTATTAACAACAATATCTGGGATATCTCCTTCATTGGTAAGGCGTACCCACTGATCAATAAACCAATAGTAAAATCCAGGTGTTAAACCTTTTTCTTTGCCTGATGCTTTAACCGAAGCGGTATTAAACACAAGCAAACTATTAATTCCATTGGTAGGGAAATTAATGATTGTAGTTCGGTCTTGATATCCTGTTAAGCCAAGTCTTGGGATAAGCACCCCTCTATTGCTTGATTCAACAGTTAACTCAGCCGACTTATTGGGTTTTATTGTTCCTACTCCCACTTGAGAATAAGCACTAAAAGACCCAGTCATTAACAATGCAACTGATAGTAATCTTTTTTTCATACTTTTTTTTATTCAATTTGTTAATTGTAATTTACTGTTGGACATATAAACAAGATAAAAAACTATAAATCTAAGTTCTGCTATATTAAAACATCCAAGTTGAAATCATTTTTATTTTAATGGAATCAAATTTACCTTATACGGTGTTAAAGTTTGTTCCAAAAGTACCGGTACTACTACAGTTAAGACCTATTGAAACAAAGTTTAACAATTAACTTTACGCAACACACAATAATCAACAAGATTACCGCAACTAATTAAAAACCAATGAGTATCAAGTCATTTTTTGTCATTAAAAGCAAAAGAATAATAGACAAAACACCCTCCTATATCTTATTAACACAATAAGACAAATAAGGTATTAGTCGGTAATTAAATTTTGAATCAATGCAGTTGTAAATTAACTTTCTAACAACTCAGATGGAGGAAACCCCATCACATTTACAAACGCTCTATAAAAAGAAATTCTACTATTAAAACCACATAGTTCTGCAGCTCTTTCCACGTTCAAATCTCCATCAGCATTAGTGCGCAATAAAGTAACGGCATGCTCGATGCGAAAGCGGTTAATATAGTGAGTAAAGGTATTTGCTTCGGTACGAGCAAAAAAAGATTTTAATTCTTGTTTATCGCGTTTCAAAATCTTGGAAAGCTTTGAAAGTGTTAAATCACTTTTCAAATACAATTGTGGTTCAATCACTTCTTGCCAAATTAATTGCCTAATTTCAAGATCATTAACATCGTTATCGACCTCTTTGATTTCATCGATAGATAAGACTGGATCTATTACCACAACTGACAGTGATTTATTCTTAATTTCCAGTTCTACATCAACCATTTCTGATTCAGTTGTGACAATTTCATTAGTAGAGTCTTTCTCATTTCTTTTACCTTCCTCCCTCCATGCCTGTATAGCGGTAAAACAAACAGATACAAGTAAGACAAGGCAAACATGTAACGTATAGATTGTAGTATTACTCACTAGAATCTCATCAGTAAATAAAAATGATATACCTAAAAATGATCCCACAAAAAGCGAAATAATATAAAAAGTCGCAATACAGCGATAATAAGATATCAAAATACTTTTACTCAACATTACAAAACCAAAACAAGCATATCCAACATTTATAACACCTGTAGTAATAAGAGCAGCACAATTGGCTTTAATCATAAAATCAACATTGTCAGCAAAAGAAGTTGAATAGATTATGACATAAAAAATTAACAACATTAATGCTATATAAAAGTGTATAAATAAATACTTGTTTTTTAGTCCTAATAAAAAGACCAAAAAAGAGCCATTAAAGAAGCTAAAAATTAAACCTAAGGCAAAATCTTCATTTAACTGTAACTTTTGAGCAAAATAAATTAATATCCAATTGAATACTAGAATAGCATTCACAAGAACTATTTTTAAATCAAGCAACTGTTTACTTGACTTTGCACGATAAATTAAAAAAAGAGTTAGTAGTAATAGTAGTAAGGTGGGGAACATATATAAATTAATCGATTTTAATATTTCTATCTTTATAATCAGAGGCACGAATACCTACGTAATGAACAAAGTATTTATTAAACGTTGTAAAGGAGCGAAACCCGGAACTTTCAGCTACAGAAGTAATACTCCAGTTTTGTTTGTTTTTCAATAATTCCAAAGCATGCGCTATGCGATATTTGGCAAGCAATTCGTTAAAGGTTAAATGAAAAAAACGCTGAGTTATAAGATTCAACTGTCTTTGGTCATCCAATCCCACTTCATTACTTAATTGTCTAGCTGTGAAATTACTCTGCAAATAATCATCGCAACTTTCAAAAAAAAGGATGATTTTCTCAGCAATTATATACTCAAACTTATCTTTATTCTCCTCATTAATTTCTACTTGCTTTTCGCTATTATCAACATTTAAAGAGAACTTTTTCTTATATTGACCGATGCTTGTAAATAAAATAAAAACACCTGTTATAAAAGATAAAATCACCGCAGATAGTTCTAATAGTAAATGAAAATAATCAAATAGCATATCGCTTAAATTCCATTGAAAAAACATCAAAATATACTCCACATTAAACAAGATAACATTCAATCCAAACAAAATACTCAAGAAAACAATAAACTCATGTTTAATTTTACATTTTACTTCATTAAAATTAAGTGGAAGTAAAAAGAATAATAAGTATAATACTGCAATAAAGTTTGAAATCCCAATAGAAATCCAGCTTTCAAAATCAAATAATAAAACCACCGAACTCAAAAGAGAGATAACCGATAAATTCTTTACAATAGTTCTCTGTAATTTATCATCGAAATAAATTGTACTTGAAAAAAGCAGTATACTAATTAAAAGAGGAAACAGACTATTCTTACTTGTTAATGAAATAAAAATCACTAAAAATAATCCTAAAATCAACGTTAATATACCTACTAAAAAAAAAGTTTTTTTACTACGTAATCTCAAATCAAAAAATGGCAAATTTTCACTCATTATCTTTTAATTAAATCTTCTAACAGATTGCCTGTCACAAAGTAAGACCATAAATTCTCAATTAGTCACAAATTCTAAACAAACAAACAAAATACTCTACAACATCAATAGCAATTTAAAGGTTAACATACATATCATATCATAATAAAATCACAAATAGCGACTAAAAAAAATATAATTTTATATAATAAAACAATTTAAAAACAATAATGTTAAACTTTATTTTTTAACAAAAAATATCTTATTTAGACCTACTAAACTCCACTTTAAGCAAGGTAGTTAAAAAAATAGCAGTTCATTACCTAAGCTACTAACATACTTACTCAAATCGACACAAATAAACATAAATGTCACTAAATTGCAGTCAGAAAGTCACAACGTATTGTATAAAACACTTTACTGATAAGGCTACCGATTTTATCTAAAAGGTAGCCTTATTTTCTTCATTTCAATTAATGGCTTAATTCTTGGGGTACCCATAAAAAAACTACAGCAGTACATTAGCGTTTTCTAATCTAAAAACTACTTAATACATATCTATTTAATCTAAAGTTTGTTTAACTTTGGCAGTTACTCACATAAACAAACACAATATGATAATCGGAATCACCTTTGCCGCATTTTCACATTTACACGCAGGATATATCAAAATGCTTGAAGAGGCCAAAAGTCAATGTGATTACCTCATTGTTGGCTTAAACACTGTTGCCAATTACGACCCTACTGCTCCTATTATTGAAGACTTATCTTTAGTGGAACGCTATATTCAATTAAAAGGATGCAAATACGTAGATGAGATTATTCCCTACCAAAATGAAACAGACTTAGAAGACATTATGCGCGCCTATAAAATAGACGTGAGAATCATCGGTAAGGAATACAAGCTCAAACCCTTTACAGCGAAAGAATACTGCCTAAAGAAGAATATCCGCATTTACTACAACAACATGGATCTTCGACCAAGGAAAGTAATGCGTCAAAAATAAAAAAGAGATGCCGTTTGGATAGCATCTCTTTCTTAAACATACCTCTAAATACTATTATTACTTAGAGCTTACTAACTATATCCATATTTTATGGACGCGGCTCACCTATCACAGGTACACCATTAAATTCAGCTTTAAAGTGCTTTTTAAAGTCACTTAATCTAACCATATCGACAACTACTTTATAGTTTGCCCCTTGTTTTGTTATGATTATATCTCCATAATCAATATCTGTATCTTTTTCATTAGTCTTTTTGTTTAGGATAGTATAAGATTTTCCTACTTGTCCAGGTCCAGGATTTATCTCAGCTTTACTATTTCTGATATACTTACCTTCTTTTAATTCTTCTTCTTTAGCATCTGTTGCAGCAATTTTAAATGTTACATCCCACTCCTCACTTGTAAAGTATAGATAGTATGTCACATTCTTATTTACTTCATCCCCCGTAAAGTTCAATTTAGAAAAACGCAACGTTCCATCGTCCACTGGATCAGTTGGCACCTCCTTGGTTCTCACCTCTTCAGAGACAAGCACTGTCATCCCCGTTGCAGAAAGCCCCGCCACGTAGATTACATAATCAGTATCAGGCTTAGACACTTTTGGTTTTAAATTAGAGGGTTGTTTTAAATTGATAATATTATTTCCATTTTCTAAAACAAATTCTGCTGTAATCTCCAAGTCTGCTACATCAGCTTTCTCTAATACCATATACCTTGCCTGTACAGCATCAGTAGGAGTAAGCGTAAATAACACTCTCTCGTGTGTCGCATCTACCTCAGTTAAAGTAACGCTAACATCTACTACTTGATCCTTAGTCGCAAACCCAATCCCTTTGTCGGTCATCGTTACAACTTCCTCTTGGTTTAGAGCTGCCACATACAGTTCATATTCTTTACCAGGCTGTAATCCTTCAGCAGTAATAGCTCCCTCTAAAGCCTCTATCTTTACCCCCTTTTCAATAATCTCTTTTTGATTTACTTCCATTCCCTTGTCCACGATGTGATAATAAGCACTCACAGCGTGTTTAGCCCCTAGAGTAAAGGTTACACTACTTTCAGTCACCTCTTTTACCACAACATCCAAAGTTGCCTTTTCTACTTCCTCTCCAGGTTCAGTAGGTTCCACTTCCGTAGGTGGTTTAGAATAGGGCGCACTATCATCACTCGAACAGCTTACAACCGTAACTGAACCTAACAAGATAAGAGATAACAAGCTTAATCTCACAGAATTTATTTTCATATTTATTAACTTTTACTTTTCGTTTGTATTGAATTATAATAAACAATAATAACACAAATAATAGAATAGTCAGAAAAAAATCAAATAAATATTATACATAAAACAAACACAAACTCATCAGTAGTAAAAAAATTAAGCTAATATTAACTAAAACAAAAGAAGAAAGTACTATCCAAACAGCACACAGTCAGTCGGCAATCACCATAAATACAATTAGTTAACCTCTTGTTATCCTTATCACTAACCACAGTTCACAACTCGATCTATTAAAAAATCGTATATTTACACTATAGTATTTAATCACAGAGTACTTCTGTATGATTACAAGTCTTTGGATTGAGATACAAACTTTTTATACTTTTAAGAATGATACTTTTTCTTCATTCGTAATAAAAAAAGGAAGCTGATCAGCTAATAATAGTCGGGAGATTAATCTTCCGACTATTTTTAAATAAAAAAATAAGGTAATGTATACTTTTGGTATGCTAAACCAGAGTTCTATCAATACATTCATAGACCATAAAGGAACCGCGGGACAGATTCTACAATTTAAACCAGAAGCATTATTGACAAAGTTATCATAGACTACTTCTGTAGATAAATACACTAAAGCTATACATGGAAAAAAAGATGTTTTACTTATTCTTATACTCCATTTTAGAAAATAATAGATTGAGTGAACACAGTTTGAAAGATACTTTTAATGGCTCTATTTCTAAAGCTTTGCTTGATTTAAATGAGAGCGAAAAAGATTAGATTATAAACTAAAAAAATAACAAATACAGTACTTTATTTGATGGAATATGATCATGAGATTGAAACAAAACAAAAAATTCCACAAGAAAAAGACTTTAATCAAAATATCAATTAACAAAAATCTGATAACTACCTAATTATCAGAAATGCAAGAGTTAATTTTTTTTATAGGTAAAAGTTAACTAATAAAATAGCCTAAATCTATTCTAAAGAAGAATGAATAGAACAATATTTCAGACTTGTAACAGTGAAGACTAAAGATAGACAACAAAAAGAATTTTTGTTCTTGACTAATGATTTTGAGATGACAGCTTTTCAAAATCACAGATTATTTTATTGACACAGTTCACGGGACCCCCTCTACAGTTCAAGAGAAATCCTCGTTATCTATGTTTAGTTGAGTGACTTTCTATTCTACCTCTTGTTTCATTTCTTCATACGAAACTTCTTCTCCTTTTTTATTATAAAAAGCAACTTCTTTTTCTTTCTCAATTTTACTTCTAACTCTCCCATCTTCAAAGTAAGTAAATCCATTACCTAAAGAATCAAATTTTGTCTTTATTTGTCCACTTTCATAATAAGATAAAACATCTCCTATGATTTTATTATCTACATAATTTTTTTCAGATTTTAATTGCCCATCTTCATAATAAGATTTTGTCATCCCATTTACAATTCCATCTACTTTATAAGTTTCATAATCTAATTGTCCATTAAAAAAATATTGTCTCCAATATCCATTTTCTTTTCCATTCTTAAATTGAATTTCATATTCTTTATTTCCGTTTGGATAAAAAGTAGTTCCTAAAATCTGATCACCTTTTTCAAATACATTTATAGCTATTATTTCTTTTCCTAATCTCTCAATTGTCTGTCCTGTATATGGTTCTTCACCCCCCTTTAAATAAGACAATCCCTCTCGTTGCTCTAAATTTTTCAAAGAATACTCTTTTTCTTGACATCCTAATAAAAAGAAAAAGCACATAAATAATAAAACTATTTTTTTCATCTTTTTTTAATTGCTATTTCATGTATAGTAGATACATAACTATTACCAATACCCGTTAGAATAGGTAAAGTTACATAAATAAATAATTCTGTTTCATTTCCTATCTTGAGTCCTTCTAGTTTAAAAGATTTTAAAACATGCTGATCTTGAGGAACAATAACTGGTTCTAGTAAAGAATAATCTTTATATAAATAGTTATTCAAATTAGGATTTATAAGTAATTCTCTCTTTTCAATTTCCAGAAATTTATCTTGATATAAATAACCTAAAACATATCCCTTTTGATCATTAGGCCCACTAATTGTAACAGTTACTTTTATATCTACAGTATCATCTGCTCGAACCTCATAAAAACCATTCACATAAGAAGTAAAAATATTAACCTTCCCTCCTCTTATTGTTTTATCTGATATTGTAAAATTCCCATTACTAGATATCAGTTTTAAAGCTCCTGCTGGAGTTATTTTAAAGGATCCTTCTTCTGAAGAAAAAAAACTAGAATAGACTACTTTGTGCTGTTCAAAATAACCATCTATAGAATCCTTGTTTAACATTTGATGCCTTATACTCATAACTGTATTTTTTTGTTAAAATTAAACAATTATTTTATAAAAAATGAAAATTACATTATTTATAAATAAGATATAAATAAAAAAATACTTGATTGAGTAGTCATGATCAAAAGATTAATCTTCCGACTTTTTTTAAAAAAGTAAGGTAATATATACAGTGGTCTTGATAAATTAAAGTATATAAATACCTCCAAAGACCATAGAATAATTGTCGGAGAAATTATATCATTTATACCAAAAACATTATTGACAAAATTATCATTTGTGGCAGTGAATACTAAAGATAGACCACAAAAAGTGTATGTCTTCAAACTAATGTAGACTTTTAGGACGTAAGCATAAGATAGTGTTTTAGTTATAAATTTATTAATTTTTGTTGATTATACAACTGTCTTCTTTTAGTTAAAGTTTCTTGTTTTAAAACAGCTCTTTTTTCTAATATTTTATCTGATTTTCCATAATATACGTCCTTAGGAGTTAAGTTTCCAATTGCCTCGTGATATCTGTTATTATTGTAGTTTTCTACAAAAACCTCAATAGCATCTATTAGCTCTTCAGGATGATAGTAATTATTAAGTTTTACAACATTTTTCATTGTTCTATGATATCTCTCAATTTTTCCTTGTGTTTGAGGATGTAGAGGTCTCCCATGTACTTGCTTCATTTTCATATCCTTCTCTAAAAAGATCTTTAAATCTTTTGCGATGTAGCAAGGTCCGTTATCAGATAACAACTTAGGTTTTGCTTTTGATTTGAGTTTTGCCTTGTTTATAGCTGTTTCTACGGTTCTTTTTACATCATTAGCTTCCATAGAGTCACATAGTTCCCAATGAATAATATAACGGCTGTAATCGTCTAAAATCGTACTTAAATAATACCAACCCCATCCAATAATTTTAAAGTACGTGAAGTCTGTTTGCCACATTTGATGTACAAACTGTGTTTTATCTTTAAATTCATTAGATGCTTCTATTAGAATATGATTTGGAGCGGGTATTAAATCTCTCTTCTTTAATATTCTATAAACACTGGACTCTGAGATATAGATACCTTGTTCATCTGTAATTTTATAAGCTAATTCTCGTGAAGATAATTCAGGATATTCTAAAGCTATCTCAACAACTAAGTTCTGTTGACTCTCAGGAATACTATTCCATTGCCTATTACTTATTCGCTTACTTTTTTCTAATCCATCATATCCTTTTTCTAAGTAACGTTTATACCATTTATAAAAGCTGCTTTTAGGAATACCAAACTCTTCAAGAGTCTTTTTAACTCCCAATTCACTTGTGGTTACACTTTGGATTAGCTCATATTTCTCTGCTGCTGTTAGTCTCATATACTTGCGATATAATTCATTTATTCCAGCATGTCTAAGGTTTTTTTTACAATATCGTAACGCAATACCAAATCTGCAACTACCTCTTTTAGTTTTGCATTTTCTTTGCGTAACTCTGCTACTTCATCACTGGTAGCCTCTCTTGTAATATCTCCTGATAATCGTTTTTTACCTGCCTCTAAAAACTCTTTATTCCATTTATAGAACTGAGTTTGACTAATGGAGTATTTTCTACATAGTTCTGATACAGATAGCTCTGCTCGTAATCCTTCTATTACAATCAATACTTTCTGTTCTGAGGTAAATAGTCTACGCGTATTTTTACGGATATCTTTTACCATACTTTCTGGTGTTTTCTTACTGACTCTTCCCATAATTATAAAGTTATCATTTTTTGAAAACACTATCTTATTTATAGTATCTTAATTGTCCACTTTTTGCTGACGATTTACAGTTTTCTTGACAGTCCCTACATTCTTACCATTTACTTCTTTAACGTCGAAATCAAAACTAACCGCATCAATTTCAAAAGCATCTCCACTCAATACTAAGGTATCTTGGTAAGGTGTCTTGTCCTCTAAAACAGTTAGAGAAACTTGATTTGAATCTGTAAACCCTTCTCCTTTAGCCACAAAAGAAACCTGACCAGGTGTTTTAGCGACATAAGTCATTTGCTCCAATGCCTTCTCGCTACCTACTTCATATATCTTCACCCCACTACTAAGCTCCTCTTCTCCATTGAAAACCTGAAAAGTAACCGTTTCGCCCTCTGTCACTTCCTTGTGACTTAATCTCAACTCTAAAGTAGCCTTACCAACGTTAATCACTACTTCATTACTCCCAGCAAAATCTTTGTGGATAGCACTTACCGCATACTGACCAGCTTTGTCAAAGGCGTGTTTAGCAGAAATACTACTGCTATTGACCACAAACTTTGCATCTTCCACTACAGCACCGCTCTTGTCTTTGGCAGTAAACTCAACTACTTCCCCTACTGTAACATCGGTAGCTGTTGCACTTATTACAAGCCTACTCTTTACTTGTACATCTTCACCCTCTACAGGTGTTGTTGTATTATCATCACTACTACACGATGACAATACTAATAAAAATGCAAAAAGAAAACATACTTTCTTCATAATACTCTTACTTTAATTAATTATTAAATAACCTTTTGTTTTTTGGAACTCCAAACATAGTTAAATTTTAATTAATAATTAACAAATCAAAGAATACAAGTAAAAATCACAAAGCCAGTCATTGGCAAAAGAAATAATAATGAGTTCATAATAAATTCTTTATCCAAGACAAACTTCCCATAAAAAAAGTGTTCTATAGCAAAGATTCCTTCTTTATTAAATCTACCCACAGCGCATAGCCCTTTGCATTCAAGTGTAAACCATCCAGCGAATAGTCTTCATTTAACTGCTTTCCCTCATTATTCAAGAAAAAAGGAAAGAGATCTAAATACGCAATATGTTCTTTCTTCGCCAAAACTCTAAGCTGCTTGTTTATCTTTTTGATAGTATCTAAAGGACGTTCTGTTCTTTTGTAAGTAGGAAGTATACTCTGCAAAACGATTTGAGAAGTAGGGCTATTTGCTTTTATAACACTGACTATTTGTTCAATCCTACTGACAATATAATCCACAGATCGCTTGTAATAAATATCATTAGTCCCTATTAACAAAAAAATCACTTTAGGCTTGGACTCGACAACTTCCCCTAACCTAAATAACACCCCATCAGTTGTATCTCCTGATATTCCTCTGTTCACCACAGGATAATCTAAACCACGAAAAAGTTCATACCAAGGTCCTTGCTCCGTGATGCTATCTCCCAAAAAGACAATCTCATTCTCACTATTGGCCATGTGGTTAAAGATATCTACCATATGGTAGTACTTGTAACTAAAATGCTTCTTATCGATTTGTTGAGCGACGAGCGTACTACAGAAAAAAAGACAACAAAACACAATACACTTTATATTCATCTTACTATTTTTTACGATTCAATTATTTCAAATTTAAAAGCGCTTAAGAAAACAACTTTCCTAAGCGCCTTAGCATAGTTTAACACAACCAAACTATTGTATTTTTATCACAGAGCAAATGCTCCTATACTCTTCTTACCATCTCTGGATTGATTATCTAAATCAAGTTCAATAGCCTGAGTGTCTATTTGCAAGCTTTGCTTAAGCTCAGTAAGTTCTGCCAATTCAAATCCAAAATTAGCAATAGGACTCTTCTCTGAAGCAGGTCTCACTTTTAGAGGATCAGTAGTATTCAAATCCATAGCTTCAAACAGTGCCACTTGACCTCCTTTTTGATCGTAGACTTTGTTAACGACCGCAGATTTACTAATGACCAATTCCCCTTGAGGATTCACTTGTACATTGCCATTTGCACTGTAGTTATCAAACAGCAAACTGTTATACATATAGATACTGTTGCCATTTTGATTATTCACGCCTGAGAAGTCTTTTGAAGAACTATTTGCATAAATAGTACTACTGATCATATGCATGCTTGTTGCATCGTGATTAGAGATTGCTCCACCCGGACCATCAGTCACTTCATTATTGTAAAAATACGAATTGACAATCAGCGATTTAGAACCACCTCTATGGTAGAATCCTCCCCCATTAGCTCTTGCTTTATTATTGCTGACAATAGTATTGACAAGGTTTACCTCAGCGTAATTCAAAGACTGTATACCTCCAGATACTCCCCCTGCTTGGTTGAATGACACCTCGCTAAAATTCATATGCAGTTTCGAAGCACTTACAAATATTCCACCAGCATTAGAGTTTGCGTTGCTTCCCGTATTGTGATTTACTTTAGAATGATTCACAACCACATTGCTATCTTGGGCAATGTAGATACCCGCAGCGTGTCTTCCTGAATTATTGTAAACAACCTCACAGTGTTCTAAGACCAGATTGGACTGCATGACAATAAGCCCAGCTCCGTGATCTCTTGGCAAGTCAAACCCATTAATATTCACTTTACTACTTGCTTGATCTCCCAAGCCTTTGGTGATCGTTAAATTTTCTAACACAACCTGAAGGCCATTTACCTTTGGCGCTATCACACTCACCACGTGTACACTTGAATCACTACCCGATAAAATAGTTTTGTTCTCAACAGAAGGCTTGCTCTCTTTAGTAGCATTCTTAGGATATCCACCTATTAATTTTATATTGGCTTGAATCAAGAAAGTATAATCCTTTTTTTGCTCACTGTCAATCAGCGCATTTGCATCGGGATGATATTCACCCATTTCGATGTGAATGACATCATTTTGATTCACTGCCAACTCAAGGGCTTTGGACAGACTGGTTGCCTCTTGCCAGCTACTTCCATCTCCACTACCTTGTTCACTGACATAATAGTTATTATACGTATCTTCTAATGTCGCTTGCCCTTGAACAAGTTTAATTGTTTGTTTACTTTGATCCGAAATCCAAACAACTACCTCTGCCACTCTGGCTTGCAAAGAAGTATTTCTCGTGTAGGCAAGCTTCACCGTGTGACTCCCCTTCTCTCCTTGCTCGACACTTGGTGTCACCCAGCTCTGATTGGCTTGGAGCCTCCAAGGAAGATTAGCTTGAATATTCACTTGGATTTCTCCGCTGTTTTTATCTACTGAAAACTGACTTTGATCTATTTTTAAGTCAGGTGTGTCCACAGCAAAACCTCCCATAGAATCATCCTGACTACAACTTACGACAAACAGACTAAAAACCGCTACTATCCACGGTAAGATCAATTGTTTTATACCTTTCTCCATCTCTATTTTGCTTTTGTGATAATCACTCCATTAGCCACAGCTCTTTCTTTTCCACCGTTGTCAGCTGGTAAATTTCTAATCAAAAATTCATTTGCATTTCCGTTGGGATTGATAAAGAAAGTAGAACTTCCACCGCCGTCAAAATTAAGTGCTTGCTCCGCACCAATAGCTTTCATAAACACACCTAAATCAGTGTAATCCATTCCGTTTGACCAAGTATAATTTCTCCCGTCCACTACCATCAACAAAAGGTGATTGTCTTTGGTTGTCCCAATTGCCGTTCTCGGGTGCACAGCCTCATCACTTTGCTTGACAAGCTCAGCGTCTTTAACAAGCCATACACCACCAGAGACAACATGTTGATAGTTATCTTTATTTTCTTTAAACAATTTTATATCCTGCAGATAGACCTTATTGTTCTTATCCACCGCCAAGAAACCTTCATTTCTATCGATATACGTATCCTTTAGTACCATACCATTAAATACAAAGACTCCTCTTGGAACGCCCGTAGTCATATCGTAAAAATCGCCATTGACACCGCCAATGACATCAAACTTAGTGTTCAAAAGCGCAGTGGCTTGTGCCGTCATCGGTTGCATCGCAAACTTTGGTTGATTATCTGGCAGGGAAGCAACCACAGAGACATCGGGTCTATTCAGGTCTATATCATAAACGAATGTCTTCATCGCCAAGCCTTTTTGCGACAAATAATCAAACTCGTGAACAACCACTCCTTCAGTCAAAGTATAGGTTGAGTCTTTGAAAACCTGAGCTACTAAATTGGTATTCTCAATTAGCTGCTTTGCTCTATCGGTTTTAGCGACTGCCTTATAAGTTGTATAGTTATCATCTGATGTAGTTTGACAAGATACTTGTAAACTGATGAATAGAGTAAATAATAAAAATTTAATTGCTTTCATTAGTAACCAGGATTAGGTGTTAAGTTTTCATTTAATTGTAACTCTCCCCCAGGAATCGGAAAGAGGTGTTGATAGTCTAATAAGTTTAAGTTTTCTTGAGCAGTTTGGGTTCTCACATAGTCGTAGTAAGCAAATCCCTCAGCCATAAGTTCTTTTCTTCTCTCGAGTAAAACCATCTCGAGCATTTGCGCTTTACTTGAAGGCTGTACGGGGTCAAGACCTCTTTTTGCTCTGAGCTCGTTTAACCTTTTCACCCCTACATTCAGCGGAGAAGCCTCGGCACTGATCAAGTACATTTCGGCGATACGAGAGATAATCACAGGATCAGTTCCCGTTTGCCCACTTGGGTATTTATTAATACAATCTTGTCCTCCCACATTTATAAATGAGATATCGCGTCTTTTGTCTTGTTCAGTGATAAGAGAAAGGATTTCTTTTGACGGAGCATAGACATAACTTCCCTTGTTGGGATGTCCATAATTATAGAAAAGCGTACTAATTGTATTGGAAGACTCTGAAGATAAGTTTTCAAAGGCAAAAATCACCTCTGTATTACTTTGCTTTCTGAATATTTTCTCAAACCCATCTAAGGCATACTTTCCACTTGTAATCAGTCCTTCCGCAATTTCAGCCGCTTGATCCATCTTATTTTGAGATAGCATCACTCTGGCTTTCAAAGCTAAAGCCGCATCTTTAGATACGTAATAGTAGTTCTTCGCATTGCCAAGTAAACTAATGGCCGAATCAAGATCGCTTTCTATCTGCTCCCACACTTGTACTTGAGGCGTACGACCAGGTTTCTCCATTGAGTTTTTGGTCATTACTGGTACATCTCCCCACCTTGTTACAAGACTATAGAAGATATAAGCTCTAAAGTAATGAGCCGTTCCCTGTACGCGAGACACATTTGCATCTATCGGTAGCGACTGGGTGATTTCCAATACGTTGTTTACCTGATACAAAGCACTGTAATACCCTTTCCAACTATTGACTATTAAGCCATTCAAGGGATTTAGCGTATTATTGATAACATCTTTACTTGTCGTAGTTGATCCTTGTACATTTCCACCGACAATATCAAAGATGATCCACGATTCTCTCTTGGGATCATTCTGCACATTATTATACATCCCACGTTCTAAGGCAGGTAAATCACTTGGTTTAATTTCCTCAGGTGCCAAGCCCGTACGAGGATATAGATCTAATTCTTTACTACATCCAAATAAGCTAAGACATAGTACAGCTATAAGTAGTTTTTTCATTTGTCTAATCGTTTAAAAATTTACATTTACCCCTACAGATACATTTCTTGTTGGCGGTACTCCAAGGGCGTCATTTCCATAGAATCTCGCATCTAAGCTCGGACTAACACTTGGGTCCCAACCAGAATACTTTGTCAACAGCAGCAAATTAGTTGCCTGCACATAGACGCGTAACCCACTCAGGTGAATCTTCTCCAATACTTTTGCGTCAAAGTTATACCCAAGAGTAACGGATTGAATCTTAAAGAACGAACCATCCTCGAGCCATCTATCCGAGTTTTTATTGTTATTTGTATCTCCCATAATCGCCCTTGGATACTTATTAGTACTACCTGGATGCGTCCAGCGATTGTTGTAGTAAGTTTCAAGCACAGGCATTCTATCTCCCAACCTACCCAATACGGTACTTTTCCAATTGGCATAAACATCGTTGCCATAAGAGAACGTACTTAAGATATCAAATTGAAAGCCTTTATAAGAAAAACTATTGTTCCATCCTCCAAAGAACTTGGGATTTGAACTGCCTATTACTTGCCTATCATTGTCATTGATAATGTTATTTCCATCTACATCTCTCCATTTGACATCTCCAGCTCTAACACCTCTTTCATACTGCTCTTGTGGTACCTCACCATCGTACTGATAGATACCTTCTTGTACAAACAAGTAGAAAGCCCCAATATCTTTACCAACCTGCAAGGCTCTATTTCCTCCTATTGACAAAGGCTCTCCATTATTGTCTATTAACTGAGTAATTTTATTCTTGTTGGTAGCAATATTAAAGTTTGAACGCCAATTCACTGCTCCTAAGTCAAGATCCGTTCCCAGGGAAATCTCAATTCCCTTATTCTGCATTGAACCGATATTGGTCAAAATACTCGACATTCCCGATGTGGCGTGAATAGGCATAGAATACAATAAGTTATTCGTTGTCTTTTTGTACATATCCACAGTCAGAGAAAGGCGTCTTTGAAAGAAAGACAAGTCAAACCCCAGGTTAACTTGATTGGCTTTTTCCCAAGTAAGCTTTGAATTTCCAAAACTGGACACTGCTATTCCACTCTCTAATCCGTAATCGTTTCCACCAGATAATAAAGCTTGATAACCATAGTTGCTAATACCTTCTTGGTTTCCTGTACTACCATAACTCAACCTAACTTTGGCTCCCATATCAAGTTCTTTCATGAAGTCCTCTCTATCGATATTCCAACCTACAGATACTGAAGGAAACCATCCCCAACGCGTATCTGGAGCGAACTTAGAAGATCCATCGGTACGAATCGAAGCACTCAACATATACTTGCTCATATAATCGACGTTCACCCTCGAGAAATAGGATTCCATGGCATAATCAGTAACATATCCTGTAGCTCCTTTTATTTCTGAGGCAACATTAACCACATCAAAGGAAGCGGAAGGAAAGCCCCTTGCGTCAATTCCCGTGGTATTATTACTCACTTTTTGAAAGCTATGCCCAAGCATTGCCGTAACTCCAAAATCATTAAAAACATTAGAGTAAGTCAATACGTTTTCAGTTTCTATATTCGTTATCGTTCGCTTAGAATCGACCAGTCTTCCCACCCCTGTTCCATAAGGGTGTTTCTCGTTGTAATACAAATAATCATAAGTATAGTTATAATCTGTATTCAAGCTGTTCTTAAACGATAACTCAGGAGTGAAGTTAATGCTTGCATACAGATTTCCGATATAGCGATACATATCGAGATAAGCCTCTTGCTCATTTAATATCTGTACGGGATTGTGACGGGTCAACTCCTCTGTTCCCCCGATATAGTACTCTCCATTAGGTTTATAAGGGCGGTCGAAAGGGCGCTGTTCGATTGCTCTGGCTACGATTGTTGTTCCAAGATTAGGACCCGGTACTTGGTTATTCTTGACATAGGCCAAATTATTGTTTGTTCCTATTGTAAGCCAAGGGGTCACCTGTGTCTCTAACTTGGTATTTAAATTGTACTTTTTCATGCTATTGGTCTTAATGACTCCTTCTTGCTGCATATAAGTACCGCCTATATAGTAGATTGTCTTATCTGACCCCCCTGCAAAAGACAAATCAGCATTTAGAAAACTCCCTCTTTGGGTGATCACATCTAACCAATTAGTATCAGGCAAGTTGCCAAAAGGGTTGTATATATGAGTTTTATAATCATTATCTCCAACCGTTAAACCATATTGCGTATTGTAGTTATCAGCAGCTTCGTTATACTGAGACACAAACATCTTTGAGTTGGAAATCTTAATTTTATTCTTGTTGGCAAACTCAGAAATCCCCGTATTTAAATTAAACTTGACACTACTGCTGTTCTTCTTTCCCTTTTTAGTGGTTATGATAATAACCCCATTATTGGCTCTTGAACCGTAGATAGAAGCAGCTGCTGCATCTTTTAAAACCTCAATGGATTCAATATCATTTGTATTTAACGTAGTTAAGGAGCTCATCGCCTCGCCTTTGTTGAACAATTCGGCAGAGGGATTATAAAGAGGAATTCCGTCTACCACATACAAAGGTTCATTACTTGCACTAATAGAGGATATCCCACGAATAGACACCCTTTCTCCAGTACCCAAGTTACCCGAACTTGTATTTATACTTACCCCAGCCATTTTCCCTTGTAGGAGTTCCACAGGAGAAGCTATTTGTCGCATTTCCTCTGAAGATACACTGAGCTTTTCAATTGCCGTAGTTAGGGTTCGCTTTTCTTGGGTTCCGTACCCCACTACGATGATTTCATCTAACTCACTATAGGATTGTTCTAAGGAAGTAACACTATTGCTTTGAGCTACAATACTCTTGGGCTTGTATCCCATAAATGTAAATTCTAACTGATCCTTTCCCTTGAGCGCTTGAATAGTGTAATTCCCATCAATATCGGTAAAGGTACTTTCGCTCTTTCCCTTGACTTGCACAACTACCCCTGGCAGTCCTAATCCGTTTTCATCAAGCACTTTACCCCCAATAGAAGCTACCGCTACTTGCACGTCTTGCTGCTTCGCTTGTTTCTTAAAAGAAATTAAGCTACTATTGATCTGATACTGAGTCTGGGTAGCCTGACTAATTTTGTTCAACAACTCGGTTACCCCAATATTCTTCTTGTCAATCACAATAGTTCCCTGAGGATCTAAAGCCGAAGAAAAAGCTATCTTATAACCTGTTTGAGCTTCTATTTGCTCAAATAAAGAGGCAATCGACACGCTTCCTTGAATTAGCTCAATTGATTGAAGATGCTGATCACTTGCTTGGTGTTGCCTTTGCTGCGCATAGTGCTCCTGAGAATACAGCAAGATACAACAGGCTAAATACAATCGCGTTTTCGACTTAAAGCCAGTTTTTGTAAACATAATTTATAGAATTATTTAATAGTTACTGTTTTACCGTTTATCTGATAGGTCAAGTTGTGAATGAAACAAAAGCTATTGAGAATGTCGCTTAGGCTACTGTTTCTATAGTCTCCTGTTATCTTTATGTACTTCAACTTATTGTTACTTGACTCAATCACCACATCAAACTCCTGTTGTAGAGCAAGACTCCAAAACTCAAAAGAGGCATTTTTCATATTCATTGCCTGATTCAAAGAAGATATAATCTGATTAGAGGCGTCTTTTTTCAGTAGTTTGCTATTGTGATAATAGGCTTTTTGGTTCTGCTGTAAAATCACAAATTCCTCGCCGTTAGTAGCCATTACTTGAACCTTACCACTTTGAACATCGACAAGACTTGTCGTTGTTTGTTCATCTACAGTAAAACTGGTTCCCAATACCTTGGTTTGCAAATCGCGAGTAGTTACGATAAAAGCGAGCTTTTTATTGGGAGTCACGTTAAAGAAGGCTTTACCCTGCAGGGAAACTTGCCGGTTAGATTGATTATAGTCCTTATCTACCACTATTTTTGAATGTGCAGACAAAGTCACCTTGGTTTGATCAGAGAGAATGATTGTTCTCTCTACGGAAGTGGTCTCATAAATATGGGTAGAATCAACTGGAGATGATAAAAAGTAGAACAAAGCAGAGGCCATCATAAGAACCCCTACAAGGGCAAACTGATAAAAGCCTTTAGAGGACTTGCTTTTTACTTTAGTCTTGGATATAATCGCATTGTAGATTTTTGCTTTGCGTTTTCTATCAGATGTGACTTGCTCTAAAGAAATCCCCCTTTGATTCATTCTACGGATAAAGTCCTCAACGACTTTATCCTGAGTTTGATCGCTTTTCCCTTCTAAATAATCTGTTGTGATTTGCTTAAATCTCTTTTCCATTACACTTGCTTTATACCCTAAAGAGTAGCACAAGTGGATTTCCCCCTACATAAAACAACAGAGTTAACCAATTGGTAACAAATCTGTTATTTATGTTACCTCAAGGTTAATGAAAAGACAGGATCATGCACAAAATAGGCAGGGAAATAGAAGTAGGTAAATTAACACGCAGAATCTTAAGGGATTTGGAAATATGATTCTCCACTGTACTTTCTGAAATACTTAGCCGACTGGCAATTTCTTTATAAGAGTAGTGTTGATAAAATCTCAAGTAGAAAACTTCAAAACAACGCAGAGGCAACACCTCTTGAGCTTTAGAGTAGATTAGATCTAAGAGTTGACTTTGAAAAACCTCTTGTTCTTGTTCACTCAAAAGGTCATTCTCTGATAGCACATGGAACACTGTTTCTAATTGCAGTGTATTTAAAGGCCTATTTTTAATGTAGTGCAGACTTTTATACTTGACAGAGCTTAGCAGATAAGCTTTAGGTTTATCTATAGTTAATTCATCGTATTTACTCCATATAGCTATAAATACGTCTTGTACTATATCACTGGCTATGTCGTGTTCTCTTGTCAGATTATAGGCATACCTATACAAGATATCCCAATACAAATCGTAATTGGTTTGAACCCATTTATTTCTATCCATAATTAAAACGCAGTGTTAGTTAATAGATTTGGATAAAAGTAGGTGTAATAATTAGGATGTATATTAAGTAAATATTAAACCATGGTTAAGTTGATTTTAACTTAACCACCCATAGAAAGTAGTTACATTAAGAAGGCGTTTGCAAAAAACAACCCCTTTTGCAATGCGAAAGTTTACAGTTTGCCACTGCCCCTACCCTTATAGATTAGGTAAGCGCCTAAGACAATACCAAAGAAAGCCCCTAAGACAAAGCCCTCTTGTGGGAGATCCTGTCCAATACCGCCAATGCTGATGCCTAAAAATATAATGCTAAAAAGAATAATTACCCAACCCAGTAGTTTCATAATCTAAATTTTATACCCTGCAAAATGCAACTATATTTCTACATAAGCAAAAACATGGCCAAGGTTAACAAGTAAGAAAAGGAAATTTACTATTTTACAGTTAACCACCTCCTTAGTTTTGCTATCAACTTTACAACAAAACAGCAACTGCCTATAAAAACAAAAAAGGTGTATAAACCTTGTTCAGTTATACACCTTTTTGTTATATATAAGCTCTTCGAGTTAATTCAATCCTCTTACTTTCTTCTCCCAAGCCCAAGCACTAAAGAGCATATCGTCTAAAGTCTTTGTTGGTTTCCATCCCAATACTTCTCTTGCTTTTGTATTATCGGCCCAGGCCATATCCACATCTCCAGGTCTGCGATTGACAATCTTATAATTGAGCTTTATACCGCTTACTCTCTCAAAAGAATGAACTAACTCTAACACTGAATATCCTTGTCCATTTCCAACATTAAATGCTTCTATTTGCTGAGTATTCTCCTTATTTAAAAGTCGCTTTAATGCGCGAACGTGCGCATCTGCTAGGTCAACCACATGGATATAGTCCCTAACACATGTACCATCAGGTGTATTGTAATCATCTCCATAAATTGATAAAAACTCGCGAATTCCAACTGCAGTCTGCGTGATATAAGGAATTAAGTTATAAGGAACCCCTAAAGGCGACTCACCTATCATAGCTGATTCATGGGCTCCTATGGGGTTAAAATAACGCAACAAAATACCTTGTAAAGGGTATATCTTAGCTAAATCTTCAATAATCTCCTCTCCCACTTGTTTGGTATTTCCATAAGGAGACAAAGCAGTCTTAATAGACTCGTTTTCCGAAATTGGCATCACCTGAGCTTGTCCATATACGGTGCAAGAAGAGCTAAATATTAGCTTGTCTAAGCCACATTCTTGCATGCCGCTAAGTAAGTTGATAAGAGAAAAGAAGTTGTTCTCATAGTACATCAACGGCTTTTGCATACTCTCTCCCACTGCTTTGGACGCAGCAAAGTGTATGACTCCATCAATCTGACTTTGACGAGTATTAAAAAAATCAAGTACTAAGGCTTTATCTCTTAAATCGAGTTTTACAAATTCTGGCATTTTACCAGTGATGGCAAAGATTCCGTCTAATACACTAAGTGAAGCATTTGACAAATCATCTAAAATCACTACCTCATAGCCTTGTTTTTGCAATTCTACCACTGTATGAGAACCAATAAAGCCAAGTCCGCCTGTAACAACTATCTTCATTCTATTTTTTATCTAAATTGAATTTTGTTCTAATTCTAATTATTGCCTTTGTCTAATAAACTGGCCGCTGCTTTGTCTAAGATGTACTCGACATGGGCCAACTTTTGCAAATAAGTTGCTGGAATATCCGCTGAGATAGCCCCCTTCAATGCTTTTTGGATGATTTCCGCCTTGCGCTGAGACAGGGCCATTAAGATAATCTCCTTGGCTTGGGTAATGGTTTGTATCCCCATAGTGATTGCTTGAGCAGGCACTTTCTCCTTACTTCCAAAATCACTTGAGGCATCCTCCCTTGTCAAGTCATTTAAGGTAACTAATCTAGTTTTAGAACAATCCCCTGAGCCAGGTTCGTTAAACCCAATATGTCCAGTACGGCCAATACCTAATAACTGCAAATCTAAGCCGCCAAAATCGGCAATCTTCTTTTCATATAAATCACAGTAGGCGTGTATTGCTTCCATGGAAAGCGTCCCATCGGGGATATGAATATTTTGTTTTGGAATATCAATATAATTAAACAGATTTGACTTCATAAACGATACATAACTCTGTTCCTCCACTGGATGCATGGGATAATACTCATCCAAATTAAACGTGACAACGTTCTGAAAACTGAGTCCTTCATACTTGTGCAAGCGCACAAGCTCTTTATAAACCCCCTTGGGAGTGGATCCGGTAGCTAACCCCAATATAGCCTTTTGACCTTGTTCTTGTTTTTTAACAATAACCGAAGCGATGCGATTGGCCACATAAGCCGAAGCTATTTCTTGATTCTCATAAATCTTGATTGCCTTTTCTTTATCACTTACCAGATCAATGGATTTCAACAATTCTTTCATTTAATTCTTTTACTACTTTTTTTCTCTCTATACTAAAATAGCCAAAACAACAAAAAACAACTTAAAGTTGTTGTTTGTTGTTTTAACTCAAAAGTAAGGTGTAATTGACTTTGTACCTGCACATTTTTAGTGAAGACTACAAAAAACTGAGGCAAACCAGGAGTTATCACCTGCTACAAATAACGCATTTACTCAGCTCTTTCAAAAGTACAAAAAAATTCTTAGTTCTGATAATTTTATCAAAAACGGCATCTATTACTTTTCGGTCTAAAAAAGAAGGTACAACACCCGGTTTACAGAACCTTAAACCGCATGACTACTCCATTGACAATAAGCCTAAAAAAAAGCAGCTCAAAAAAAATATCTCTGAACACCAAGCATTCTAAAGTATGTTTTTTTAAATGGGTTCAGAGATATAATTTCACATTAACACGCCCTATTTGATAACGGTGAAATTTTGGTTATGTAGACATTAATAATTTCATTACTGGTACTTTCAATAATTTGCCCTATTACAAGCTAAAAGCATAACGCAATTTAAGACCAATCATTTTATTTTTAAAATTTCGATCCTTGAATCGCTCATCTGACCAAACAGACGAATACTCAAGTGGTTTTGCAAGGTCGTTTCCATGGATAACTGCAAAGTTATCAGCCTTTCCTTTAGGGCGAATATCATTTAATCCCAATTCAAAATACACGCCTATGTAAAGGTGACTATCATGACTTAAACGCTGCTTCACCCCTGTTTCGATCAGCCAAGAGTACCCGGTTTTTAGCCAGTACTTTTCAGTATCTGAAACCTTATTAAACTCACCAAATCCCATAAAATCGGGCCCGCTTAATAGCGCATCCCACTTGGGGTAATACCCCTTTGTGCTAACCTTGTCTATTTTGATTGTTGACTCAGACTTCGCAAGAGGTATACTAAAGGCCATTCCACTACTGACATACCAACTCAGTATCCCTTTTGTTTGGTATTGCACCGTTAAAGGTATTCGAAGATTCTGGGTGTGAATCTTCTCTGAATAACCACTTGTTTTATAGCTAAACTCAAAACTATCCGATTCTATATCTTCTTTACTATACCCTCCTTGATTTCTTGCTTGGTAAAAACGGTAATTTTGCTTAGCATAGCCAATAGAAGCATTAACGCTCCATTGCGGTAAAAAATCATACTCGTATCCCAGTGAAAAAGCATATCCCATAGAACTTCTCTCACTGGAAACCTCATGCTTAACTGGTTGAATAAAAAAACCGGTTCCCTCTACTGTAATTTTTTGTGCGTGGGTTGTCAATGATATAAAAACAACCCAAACAATATATAAGATCTTCGTATTCATATCTCTATTATTTTAAGGTTTAACAATGATTGTTTTGACTTGTTTTGTATCTCCAATATACATCACCAGATAATAATTACCTGATTGAATGTGCATTGGAAAAGACAATACAGAATCTCTTTGATGTAAAACAGTAGAGTAAATCAAAGCGCCACTAACGCTAAATACCTCCACCCTGACATTGTTAATTAAATGCGCTGGATAATCAAACACAACATTCATCTCTTGTCCTATGGACACAGGATTTGGATAGAGCGTGACTGTGTTTTTATGTTGATAAGTAATCTCGCCGATACAACTGCTGATTTGCTCGTTTTTATCCGTTGTCAATACCACTGTGTACTCCGCATGCTCATCTAAAATATCATCGATTTTATTTCCTACAGAATAGACCTGTTCTGTCCCTATTAGTTTGCCATTTTTAAACCACTGATAAGCAATAAACTTATATCCTCCATTTGTCGATGGATTATTGTTAACCAGTAAAGTATTGCCGAATTTCTCAATAACGATATCTTTAAATGCAAATGGTTTTTCAATGACAATTCTATACTTGCGTATTTTTTGTTTATTGTGCGACTCCACGGTAATATCTTGATTATATATCCCAGCTTTAGGCGTGTGAATCACAAAGTTTTCACTAACCGAGGCAGACGCCCCCAGAGGGATTGCAATACTTATTTGAACCTCTTTGGAAAGATCATTACAATCCATGCGATATACAATTGTACTTTCAGGGTTAACATAGCGTTTCCCGTTAATACTAAGCTCACTAATATCCGCTTGACTATTTGTCACTACTAATGTTCTACTTACAGCTTCCGCTGGTAGATAATTTTGATTTCCTATCTGATTTGCGGTAATATCCACCTGACCTACGTCTTTTATTTGCACAAGCCCTTGGGTATCCACTGTTGCGATATCGGGGTTTGAAACGCTATAGCTCACTTTCAATCCCGAATCACTATGGCTTACTAAAAGAACGGATTGTTGTTTGTCTAAATCTATCAAAGGAATCTGTTCAAATTCAATCCTTTGATCAGCTTTTTCAATAGTTAGTGTAGCCTCAAGAGATAAAGGATGGTAATTATCTCCAGCCAAGACCTTTGCCTCTACCTTATATTCACCCACATCACTATGGCTGTTATTTGAATATGTCACATCTGTCACTATATCTATATCCCCTGAAATAGCCAATGACTTTAATTCACCATCGTATCGATACACAGCATCTTTTAGCTCCACTCCAATAAGATCAGCTTTTTCTATAGTAAGTGTAGCCTCAAGGGATAAAGGATGGTAATTATCTCCAGCCAAGACCCTAGCCTCTACCTTATATTCACCCACATCGCTATGGCTGTTATTTAAATATCTTACATCCGTCACTATATCTATATCCCCTGAAATAGCCAATGACTTTAATTCACCATCGTATCGATACACAGCATCTTTTAGCTCCACTCCAATAAGATCAGCTTTTTCTATAGTAAGTGTCCCCTCAAGGGATAAAGGATGGTAATTATCTCCAGCCAAGACCCTAGCCTCTACCTTATATTCACCCACATCGCTATGGCTGTTATTTAAATATCTTACATCTGTCACTATATCTATATCCCCTGAAATAGCCAATGACTTTAATTCACCATCGTATCGATACACAGTGTCTTTTAGCTCCACTCCAATAAGCTCGGCTTTTTCTATAGTAAGTGTCCCCTCAAGGGATAAAGGATGGTAATTATCTCCAGCCAAGACCCTTGCCTCTACCTTATACTCACCTGCATCGCTATGGCTGTTATTTGAATATGTCACATCTGTCACTATATCTATATCCCCTGAAATAGCCAATGACTTTAATTCACCATCGTATCGATACACAGTGTCTTTTAGCTCCACCCCAATAAGCTCGGCTTTTTCAATAGTAAGTGTAGCCTCAAGGGATAAAGGATGGTAATTATCTCCAGCCAAGACCCTAGCCTCTACCTTATATTCACCTGCATCGCTATGGCTGTTATTTGAATATGTCACATCTGTCACTATATCTATATCCCCTGAAATAGCCAATGACTTTAATTCACCATCGTATCGATACACAGTGTCTTTTAGCTCCACCCCAATAAGCTCGGCTTTTTCTATAGTAAGTGTCCCTGAGATATACTGTGTTACATGGTAGTTGACAAGTGATAATTCAGTTGGAGTGATCATATAAGTCCCAATGTTTATAGCCCCTTGTGAATCACCTACATAAGTAACATTTATATCCACAAGAAAATCTTGTTCTAAAATGCCTTCTACAAACAATCCATGACCTCCCTTATAGGCAATGCCATCATACTTTTTGATCTCACCTAAGGCTGTTACACGGATTGGCTTTTTAGTGATAGTTAGAAAAGCTTTTATGCGCTGCTCCTTAGAACACCCCTTAATGATAGCCTCTACGGTATACTTACCTGCATCAATAGCCTGTTTGACTTCTTGTTTATGCTCATCATAGATGATATATTCAACTTGGATTTGATCACTTGGCAAATTCTTAATTTCAATAGTGTGCTCTTCCCCATTGTATTGCACTTTCTTATCCTTCAATACTAAATCACTTCCTAATTTAATATCACCATATATTTCCCAATTATACTTTTTAATTAGCGTTTCTCTATCTTGTTCACTCGAACAATAATATACTTTTTCTGCCCCTAGCATTATACCTTTTGGAACAGTAGGTAAACTTGCCCATCCCTTTAATGTTTTGTCATAATCTGCAAGCTGCATACCCGAATAACTAAACATGGCATCCAAGTCTTCTGCTTGACTAATGTCCCATTTACTTAAATCTTGGCTAAAAGAGCGTGCCGCATTAAACATCGCATAAAAATCTGTACCCTTAGAGACGTCCCAACCACTTATATCCTGATTAAAACTTGTGGCACCAGAGAACATCGCATAAAAATCCGTACCACTTGAGACATCCCAATGACTTAGATCCCCATTAAAACTTGTGGCATCAGAGAACATTGTATTAAAATCTGTACCCTTAGAGACATCCCAACCACTTATATCCTGATTAAAACTTTTAGCGTTATAAAACATCGCATAAAAATCTGTACCACTTGAAACATCCCAATTACTTAGATTCCCATTAAAATTTATAGCATCAGAAAACATTTCACTAAAATTTGTCACATTAGAGACATCCCAATTATTTAAATCTCCATTAAAACTTTTAGCTCCTGAAAACATTCCATACATATCTTCAACCTCTGTTAAGTTTGGAGTATCAGTGGCTTTTAACTCAAGATTTACTGCTTCTAAAAAACTTGAGTTCATGCTTTTCCATTGTTGAGTTCCCCATTGAGTAATGGCGCGTAATTGTTTCGGATATTTCGTTCTAAAATGTGGAAACTCCCCACTAATAGATACCTTATACCTTCCTTTAGGCAATACGGCACTTGTGTAATTACCAGTTACATCTGAGCTTATCTGATTGATTTGGGGATTATCTATTTTTTGATACGCTACCGTATAGTGATAATTATATGAAGGATCTGTAAGTATTGTTATAGCAGTGTTCTGCTCATCTATATCCCACTCCAAAATAAAACTGTTACTTGAATTAATACAGTCATACTCATCTGCTACAAACTCCCATCCTTTACCCTCTAATTGATCTCTATATTCTTTTGATAAACAGTACTTCAACCCCACAACACCTATTTTTATATTATTTGGAACAGTTGCTAAACTTGCCCATCCCTTTAAGATTTTGTCATAGTCTGCAAGCTGCATACCCGAATAACTAAACATGTCTTTCAAATCTTTTGCTTGACTAATGTCCCATTTACTTAAGTCTTGGCTAAATGAGCGTGCTCCATAAAACATACCATAAAATCCCGCACTCTTAGAGACATTCCAGCTACTTAGATCCCTATTAAAACTTGTAGCTCCTAAAAACATAGCACTAAAATTCGTACCACTTGAGACATCCCAACCACTTATATCCTGATTAAAACTTGTAGCTCCATTAAACATATAACTAAAATCCCTACCACTTAAGACATCCCAACTACTTATATTCCCATCAAAGCTTTTAGCTCCTAAAAACATACCTCTAAAATCCCTACCACTTGAAACATCCCAATTACTTATATCCTGATTAAAACTTGTAGCTCCTAAAAACATCCAATAAAAACTTATACCGCTTGAGACATTCCAGCTACTTAGATCCTGATTAAAACTTGTAGATCCATTAAACATACCACTAAAGTCCCTACCACTTGAGACATCCCAATTATTTAGATTCCTATTAAAACTTGTAGCTCTATTAAACATATTACTAAAATCCCAACCACTTGAGACATCCCAACCGCTTATATCCTGATTAAAACTTGTAGCTACATAAAACATACCTCTAAAATTCGTACCACTTGAGACATTCCAACCACTTATATCCCCATTAAAACTTGTAGCTCCTTTAAACATATATCTAAAATCCCAACCACTTGAGACATTCCAACCACTTATATCCCCATTAAAACTTGTCGCACCAGAGAACATTTCACTAAAATTTGTCACATTAGAAACATCCCAATTACTTAGATCCCTATTAAAACTTGTAGCTCCAGAGAACATATAACTAAACTTTGTCACATTAGAAACATCCCAATTATTTAGATCCCCATTAAAACTTGTAGCTCCTTTAAACATATAACTAAAATCCCTACCACTTGAGACATCCCAATTATTTAGATCTCCTTTAAAACTTGTCGCACCAGAGAACATATAACTAAAATTTGTCACATTAGAAACATCCCAATTATTTAAATCCCCTGTAAAATTTATAGCGTTTACAAACATCCCATACATATCTTCAACCTCTATTAAGTTTGGAGTATCAGTGGCTTTTAACTCAAGATTTTTTGCTCCAGCAAAACTTGAGTTCATACTTTTCCATTTTTGTGTTCCCCATTGATTAATCGCAATAATATTCTCACGTGCGCGAGATTTGTAATCCAAAGAAACATTAAAGTAAGGAAACACACCACTAATGGCTACCTTATACTCCCCAGCTTCTAACTTTGTTTTATAAAATGCACCCTTATTTCCTTTACTATTTCCTTTAACAGAAGGTTGACCAACCTTCTCCCAATAAACATCATACGAGTATTGATAATTATTTCTTACATTAAACGCAATAGAATCATTACTGGATGAAATTTTCCAAGTAGTAATAAACGAGCTTGCATCAGTTAAAGGATCACCCTGTAATTCGAAAAACAAGTTTGAATTTTCATTGTGTTGTTTCACAGTTCGCTCTAACTTAAGTGAAGAAGCCATGTCAGATGCTTCTGACAATGTCCACAGACTACTTAAAAGCGAAAATAGAAATAGATATAAAAAAGTAATTGATGTTTTCATCAGCATAATTGTTTTTGTTTGCTTTACAAACTTTATCAATCTTGCTAAAAACACCTAATAAACACCTGGGACAAAAGTGGGACAAATAGAGAAAAACACACATAAAAAACCACCTAAAACACAGAATACAAGTACATTAAGCCCTTAGTTTTACAAAACTAAATCGCGTAATTATAATAATATTACAATTTAAAACCAAGTAATCACAGAGAACAAACACCTGAGAAAAAGAAAATAGTAAATGGCTAACTAATCCAAAAAAAGAAAAAATGCTGCGTTCACAGCGCGAATTTGACCAAGGAAAGCAGACTTAAAGCAAATGATACTTTTCCCCATATTTCTTTTTAAGTCGCTGATTTGCCTTTCGAACTGCCTCTGAAGTTATACCGAGCAAATTTGCAATTTGCTCTTTAGATAGTCCAATTTTCTGCAATAAAACAATACGCAGATTACTCTCTGTTAAGTCAGCAAAGTGTTTTTGAAGATAATCTACATACTGCTTTTGCTCTTTATAAAAAGCAAGCTTAAACAAGTCCCAGTTTTCCTCTGTCATAAGATGGGACTGCAACAACTCCTGGATAGCTGGTGTATTGTGTTTTAAATAAGTGCTGGATGATTTTTTCAGCGCTTGTAATTCTTCCTCTAATTGTGCAATTTGCGTCGTCTTTTCACTGAGAAACTGCTGATGCGCTGAAAGCGTATTCTCGGCTTTGTGCAATCGGTCTTCTGACTTGATTCGCGCTAACTCAAAATGCATCAGCTTTGTCTGATATGCAAATGCCTGCATCTTATTTCTGCGTTTAAAAAACAGATAAACGCCTAATAAAAGCAAACACAGAAAACTCACAACCAGAAATAAAACAATGCGCTGATACCAAAGTGATTCAACCTTTGCTTTTTTCAGTTCTAAGTCCCAAAGAATCTTGTGATAGTTCAACTTTCCATTGACTAATTGAATGGCAAGCTCCCCTTCCTTTTCTTTGGCTATTGGGGCTATTTTATCCACTTCACGTGAATAGTATAGCTCTAAGCTGTCCTCTTTTTTTAATTGAGCAATTTGTTTTAAAAAGCTGAGAATTTCAAACTCATAACCTACTTCCCCTCCAATTTTAAACGCATAAGCATGAGCCTCTTCTAAAGCCGTAAACGCGCTATCGATTTGATTATTCTCAAACAATCCTTGTCCGAGAAGCAATCTACTGTACATCATATTCTTTACATCCCCTACTTGCCTTGAGAGTACAAAGTCCTTTTCTAACAACTCCCTGGCACTCTTTACCCTGCCCTCTTTCATGTCTATTTGTCCCAATCCTCCAAGAGTTTTTGCATAGCGCAAAGTATCTTTCGTATCTAATGCAAAGCCTTGACTTTTTAAATAATATTCTTTAGCCTTTACAAAATTGACTTGCCTATAGGCTAACTCCCCCAAGTTGAAGTAAACCGTAGCTGTGGTGGTATCTTCTAACAAAGGCAAACTTAAAATAAGTGAGAAATACTCCTGTGCAAGGCGGTATTCCTCTAAGGTTTGAAAAAAGAATGCTGTATTTAGCAATATATCCTCTTTACCTAAGCTCAACTCTTCTAGTTGATTCTCGATAAGAAGGGAAAGCTCTATAAAATATGGAGCTGCTTGCACATACTCATTCTCTGCATAAAAATAAAAGCCTATATAGCTATAAACCCAAGCCTTAACACTAAGGCTAATCACAGGGTTTTGAAGTGCATCATAAAGCAAGTTCACCTGCTTTAGAAATACCCCTTCTGTCAGCTCTCCTTTCTTACTCGCTTTAACTAATGCTATAGCTTGTTTTAACACCTTGACATTCTCAAGCTCAATGGCTGTAAAATCTTGTTGTTCATGCTCTAAATCAACAGCATCTAAGGTATACTTGTCGATTAGCTGCTCATAGATACGCACATCTTGCTTAATTGCACGATCACAAGAAAACAAAAAAAGAAAAGACGAAAACACCAAGTAAAAATGCTTTACCAACATAAAATGTATTTTTAGCTTGATGATAAAGATATCTTATTTTAAGGGAATTATGAATAATTTATCAATGACAATTAGGAAACAAGGAACTGGGAACCGAAAACCTGAAGCCGGAACACTGCTAATAAAAAAAGCCATTGTCTTTCGACAACAGCTTTTTACTCTACTAATTTTATATTTTATCACGTAACCTCTCGGCTCCTATATCGGTTACCCGTTACCAAATCATTTACCCGTTGCCGAATCAGTGCTTTAAGAATATCAAGAACTTTAATAATAAAATTAAGAAATTACTTCTTATCTATAATGACGGCCACCTCCCCAAATAGCTCTTCCACCAGTATGGGGTATTTTGTTATGTACTTCAGTATTCACTAAGTCGATTATTCCATAATCTTCCTTATGATGCCATGTAAGTCCAATAATTCTATCTTTACTATGATTTTGAATATCTCTCATCTGCAAATCAACAAGTTTTCGACCTGAAACATCTCCATAATTAGGGTGATAATATTTTGAATGACCATTTATCTCAAGAAGCTTTTTTTCTATAGCTTTTGAATTATTATTAACTACTACTCTTTGAAGTTCTCTCTTAGCTATTTTAAACTGTGCACGATCACTTAAAAAATACTGTTCTGCTCGCAGCTTTGTAGAAAAAGCAGTATAATTTGAAAAATCAGGAAAAACACCTTTAATGTGAAATTCTTTATGCTTAAACACTTTAGCAACTAACTTAACGTTGTAATCTGTTCTATTGACTGCTCCTCTTCGAATAACTATTACAGGCTTCTTATTTGGGTTCTCTATTAGTTGTCTTGAAACACTCTTTAAGTAGCCCATATCTGTACGCAGAGAACGATTAGCGTAAATCTTTTTATATGTAACAATCTGGTCTGGATTGGATATAATCCATTTTCTAAACTCAGCAAACTTATTCATTTCTGTCGTTAGATCAACCCATTGCTTTTCATCTAAAATATTAATTTTCGTTAAATATTTAGAATCAATTTTAAATTGAGTTAAAAAAAGTTTTGCATTTTTAATTTCAAGGTTTTTAGTAAAAATTGAACTTTTTTCAACCACGTTAGTCTTTAAGGCAGTAACAAGAAAACGCTTAGGCATACTTTTTACTGTTTGTTTTGCAACTTTATTACAAGAAGAAAACAATATAAACAATACCGTTAAAACTAATAACTTATACTTCATTATATTTTTTTTTACATAGCCGAGTTTACTGCATTAATGTTTATCACTTACCTTTTCTTTTTTTCTTCTCGATCTTGTTCCTCCTATTTTACATCATTTTCAATGACCTCTATATACTCCATCTCCTCTACCTCTAAACTTTGACTATCCTCTATATAAATAGAATCATCATTAGATAAGTGGATATTTCGGTTCGATTTGTGCCAGTGATTTCGGAGTACTTGTGCCAGTGATTTCGGTCAAACTGTGCCATTTATTGCGTTTCGACTATAGCCAGTTTCCGGTTTGATTTGTGCCACTGAAAATAACTCTTGTCGTTATTTCGGTTCAAACCGTGCCACTTTGGAAAGTTAATTACACCTATCTTGTTGTTTTCTAAACGATAAGATATGGCTAATAAACTTGATCCAATGGACTTAAAACAAATTATTACCTTACATTTAGATGGCTATAGTAATCGAAAAATAGCTCATACATTAGGTATTTCTCGCAACACAGTTAATACCTATATGCAACTCTTTACTGCAAGTGAGTATTCAGTTGAGCAGCTATTATCGTTTGAAACCCTGCAATTATCAGAGTTATTTTCTAGCTTTACCACTGTTGACACCCAACGTCATAATGCGCTGATGTTATACTTTGAAACAGTCAATAAAGCCCGAAATCATCCTGGTTTTACCTTTCTATATCACTATAATCAATATGCTGAAACAACAGTAAATCCGTATAGCTATACTCAGTTTATGGAGCATTATAATCGCAAGTATAAACAAGCAAAAGGTTCCATGAAGTTAGAACATGAACCAGGCAAAGAGATGTATATTGACTTTACGGGGAAAAAACTCTCCTATGTAGATAAACAAACAGGAGAAATAATACCTGTAGAAGTCTTTGTGGCTATTCTTCCCAACAGTCAATACACTTATGTTCAAGTCTGTGCTAGCCAAAAGAAAGAAGATTTAATCCAATGCTGCATCAATGCTTTGCACTTCTATGGAGGTGTTCCTTTGGCTATTGTATCTGATAATTTAAAATCAGCTGTATCTCGTTCTAGTAAATATGAAGCACAAATCAATCGAAGTTTTAAAGACTTTGCTTCACATTATGGCTGTGTTGTGAATCCAACAAGAGCCTACTCTCCACAAGATAAAGCCTTGGTGGAGAATGCAGTTCATCTAGTTTATCAAAGAATCTCTTATCCCATTAGAGAAATGACCTTTTTTTCATTAGAAGAGTTAAACCAAGAAATACAAACAAGGCTAGCTCATTACAATCAAATTCTTTTTCAGCGTAAAGAAGCAAGTCGAACAGAACTCTTTCAATCTGTAGAACGGCCGTATCTAAAACCTTTACCATCTACAAACTATCAAATCAAGGATTATAAAAGAGCTAAAGTACAGAAGATAGGTTATGTGTATTTTTCACCTGATAAGAGCTATTACAGTGTCCCTTACCGCTACATAGGTCATCAAACTACCCTTCACTATACCCATACCACGGTTGAAGTTTATTACAATCATCTACGCATAGCTCTACATCAACGAAATCCTTCAAAGGGATCATATAACACAACAAAAGACCATCTGTCAAGCACACATCAATACTATACTAGTTGGAGCCCTGAATTCTTTAAAAAGCAAGCACAACCCCTTGGTAAAAATGTAGTTAAATGTGTAGAAAAAATACTTGATAACGTTGAATATCCAGAAATCGGATATAAACGAGTTATGGGATTAATACAGCTACATAAAAGCTATGGTTCAGATAGATTAGAAAAAGCTTGTGAACTAGCCTTAAAAGAGAATATAGCAACCTATAGGCACATCAAAAACATCCTTAAGCACAAGATGGATCTCAACCAAGAAACAATACAACAACTCAATGCCGATACTCCTCATATCCCTTCACACGCCAATATTAGAGGAGCTTCTTCATATCAATAAACATTAATAATTAATTATATGGATAACAATCAGACTATCGAAAAACTAAAAGCAATGCGATTAAGTGATATGGCTTCACTACACAGCAGACACCTTAAAGACAACACCATCACATCTTTTACTATAGATGAATACATTGCTTTACTAACAGACCATGAATACGAAAACAGGCAAAATAGAAAAGTAGAAAGATTAATTAAACAGTATCCACCCTAGCAAGTACATCTTGTGAGGTATAAAAATTATTCTACAGCGTCAGAGATTGCCTTTTTATAGTTATGAGGATATAAATCTGTAATATTCTTATGATTGATAGATTGAATATTTTCTAGAACATATTTAAGCCATTGATATGGATTAACATCGTGTTTTTTGCAGTTAGCAAAAAAGGTATAAGCCATCGCTGCTCTTTGCGCTGCATCGTGTGATCCTGCGAACAAGTAATTTTTACGACCAAGCGCTACAGGTCTAATAGCGTTTTCTACAAGATTATTGTCAATCTGTAGATTTCCATCATATAAGTACGCACTAAGATTATCCCATCTAGTTTGAGAGTAAGCAAAGGCCTTGCCTATTTGACTTTTAGGAAGTGTAAGTTTCATTTGAACAAACATATACTTACCAAGTTCATTGATGATAGGTAAACTCTCTTTTAGACGAAGCTCTTTGATTTGATCAGGTGTTAAGTTTTGTTCCTTCGCCTTTTTTTCCACAGCATATAGTTTCTGTATTTCTATAAGTACATGCTGTGCTTTTGCGATTTTGTTGTCAAGAGCTCTTTCAAACTCACGACGAGCATGTGCCCAACAACCAAGATGCGTTACATCTGACTTAGCTCCATAGGCTTTGTATCCGCTATAACCATCGGTTTGCAGATATCCTTTGAAGTTTTCTAATACAGGTAGTGCAGCGCTACCACTACGTGTGGGACTGTAATTGAACATTACGAGTTTGGATATAGGTGCGTGATACACCCAATAATACCCAAGATGAGATTTATCTTTCTTTTTCTCATCTAAGACTTTGATGGTGGTTTCATCAACTTGAAGATATCCTTCATTTTTGATGTCCAGCAGAAGCTTTTCATATAGTGGTTTTAAAGCATCCATGCTTTGAGTTGCCCAGCCATCTATAGTAGAAGAAGCTATATCGATATTTTCTCTTGAAAAGCGTTGCTTCTGGCGATATAGTGGAAGGTGATCTACATACTTGTCAACAAGTATTGTAGATAATAATCCTTCTGAAGGTATTCCTTTATCTATAATTCGCTCTGGAAGCAATGCAATACTAATTTGAGTGTTGTCTTTATCTTTCGTGGCGTATTTATATCGGATGTACCGTTTGATTTTAAAGTAACCTGGAACATAATCTAACACATCTGTAGTTTCTTTACCAATGCAAATCTTATCAGATAAATCTCCCTCTGGGTAGATTTCTATTTCTTCTACTGGTAAATGATCAGGTAGTTTAGCTCTTCCTGGATGTTTTTTCTTCTGACGAGAATAAGTGATCTCTTGTTTGATTACTTCTTCTTGTTCTTCTAAGACTGCTTGCTGAACCTCTAAAGGTAACTGTGTTTGATTAGGGTCTTCGAAACGCTCGCGTTTTTGTCCAAATTGCATGCGTCGTAAAAGATCTACTAAGCGTTGGAGTTCTTGCTTTTCTTGTTCTAGCTTAGATGTCTTTTGCTCTAACTTAGTATTTACTTTGTCTTGTTTGGAAATAGTCTTGGACTGCTTTTTTATAAGCGCCAAAAGTTGTTCTTTCGATAAGTTTTCTAAGTCTATTTCCATGAAGTAAAAATACGTCAAAAGCCTTAAATATACAAGGTTTTAACCTGTTTTACTTCAATGAAAAACGCCTTTTTTGGTTACTTTTGATAACCTGGATTCCCTCTATCATCAGTACTAAATCACTCCAACTTATTTGAGCTTTACTATGCGTGGGAAAAGCAAAAGTTCCTTGTTCTAAGCGTTTGTGGTATAGTACAAAGCCTCCTGCTTCCCAATGCAAGAGCTTCATTTGATTACAGCGTCTATTGATAAATATATAGACACTCCCGTTATGAGCTACTTGATGAAGTTCATTTTGGACAAGTCCACAAAGGCTATCAAAACTCTTGCGCATATCACAAGCTTGTCTATACAAATGAAATTGATTAGAACTACTCAAACTAAACATTACACTAAGTTTACTAATGAATATAGTTCACTAAGATTATCCGTTTGTAGACGTAACTTTACACCATTGGGATATACGATTTCATATTCTTGAGTTTTGCTTACTTGGCCTTTTGTTACAGTTATAAAATTATTGTCTAATTGTGTTGACTCTGACTTATGCTTAACTACCCAATAACTAAAGGTTGCTAATTTAATTCCTACACTTTCACAGTATCTTGATTGCGTTAATCCACTTGTTCTCCAATCCTCTACATGAGAATACATTATTTCTTGTTTGCTCATCTATTTATTATTTGAAACAAACTTACTACCTTAAGTTAGCTTATGAAATATGTGGTTGCTCGCGTGGATACATTAAACAAGCTAATTTTAGACAAAATGCTAGTATCGCTGATATTAATTATACTCAAAATAGAGGCCTTGATAAGAATGCTTTTAATAGGTTAGCCTCTTTAGATTTTGTACTAAAAAAACAGAATATTATTTTAACTGGTGCTAGTGGAGTTGGTAAAAGTTATCTTGCGCAAGCCTTGGGATACCAAGCTTGTCTTATGGAGCATAAAGTACTTTACTTTAATACAGCTAATCTATTTAACCTGCTAAAATCAAGTAAAATAGATGGAACGTATCAAAGGGAAATTAAGAAAGTACTCAAATGTGACCTGCTTATTTTAGATGACTTTGGACTACAACCTTTTGATAACCTGATCAGAGAAGCACTCTTTGATATCGTTGATCAAAGATATAATCAAGCTTCTATTATCTTATCCTCACAAATACCTGTATCGGCTTGGTACGATTTAATCGGAGAAAACACCATTGCTGATGCTGTTCTTGATCGTATCGTGAACTCTTCCCATAGAATAAATCTTAATGGGGAATCAATGAGGAAGACAAACTTTTAACGTTTGAAATAACTTTTTTCGTATTATTGTATTACTTTTTAAAGTGGCACCATTTGACCGAAATAGGTGGCACGGTCTGACCGAAATACCCAATAAGTCTTCATCCATAATCAAACGAACTTGCATTGGATCCACTTCTTGACCTGAATTATAATAAAACTCCGTATTCTTATTTAAACCAATCAACAAAGCATTACTTTCTTTAAAGACAAACTCATTTGATACCACATCCTTAAGACTCTCTCGTATAATAGCCTCGCGTTTTCCTTCTGTATAAAAAAGCAATATAAAACCAAGAAAGAAAGAAAATATTGATCCAGCTATAGAAAAAGGTTGAGGAACTACAAAAGAACTAATTCCAAACACCAAGGATAATATAAACAATACAATAGCAACAAAATCCCATACTATAAGAACTATATTTAAAATTTCATTAGTAGCATCCTCCTCAATATTATTTACCATTTGATTTGCTCCCATTTTAATATTCTGCAGTACAGTACCATTTCTCCAATCTAAGACTTCTTGCTCTGTATAAAACTCTTTTTCACCTAATTCAAACTGCCTTCTATTTAGTTGTAATCTATCTAAATACTCATTTATTTTCTTTTGCTCAAACTCCTGATAATCTAGCAAGTTAAATGCTAAGTGCATAGATTGGGAAATTTCCTTAACGTTCTCTTCATTAGTTTTAAATACACGTCTTCTTAGAATATTCACCATTCCAAAACTATCGTAATCTTCAATAAACTGATTTATCTTTTCATCAAAATACTCTTTCTTTTGCTCACTTATTTCACTTACAAATTTGATATGGCTTTCTTTTTCCAATCGTATATTCTCCAACAAATATGCTTGTTTATTCACCTTTAAGTCTTCCATCTCTTGTATTTTGTCTTTCTTACATCCAACTAAGAAAAAAACACTCAGAATTGTCAAAAACGTACTTACATATCTACCTAAAGTTAATCTAATTCTTCCCATACTAAATCTATAGTTGTTTCAAAACGTGTCAAATCTCTGTTTTCAGATAGTTGCCCTTTAAAAATATCATTAAAAATAACTAAACGCAATTCCTTAAAATTATCAGTGAAATTAATGCGTTTACTTGCTTTTAACACGAATAATTCTTTTACAATTTTACGCAAAGCATCTTCTCCTTTACTTGTTAAATAGCTTCTACCTTTCTCTATTCGTTGAAGAGAATATACAGAACAATTCAGGTACTCACTCCATATATGAAAATCATTATTATTTTCAATTAACATAATTTGTACCAATTGAGAAGAATCTAAAGTTTCAACAAAACTTTCGACAACTTCCCTTTTAAGCGCAATCAATTCCCTTTTAGGTATCCACCCTAGCAAGTACATCTTGTGAGGTATAAAAATTATTCTACAGCGTCAGAGATTGCCTTTTTATAGTTATGAGGATATAAATCTGTAATATTCTTATGATTGATAGATTGAATATTTTCTAGAACATATTTAAGCCATTGATATGGATTAACGTCATGCTTTTTACAATTAGCAAAAAAGGTATAAGCCATCGCTGCTCTTTGCGCTGCATCGTGTGATCCTGCGAACAAGTAATTTTTACGACCAAGCGCTACAGGTCTAATAGCGTTTTCTACAAGATTATTGTCAATCTGTAGATTTCCATCATATAAGTACGCACTAAGATTATCCCATCTAGTTTGAGAGTAAGCAAAGGCCTTGCCTATTTGACTTTTAGGAAGTGTAAGTTTCATTTGAACAAACATATATTTACCCAATTCATTGATGATAGGTAAACTCTCTTTTAGACGAAGCTCTTTGATTTGATCAGGTGTTAAGTTTTGTTCCTTCGCCTTTTTTTCCACAGCATATAGTTTCTGTATTTCTATAAGTACATGCTGTGCTTTTGTCTTATCATTGTCAAGAGCTCTTTCAAACTCACGACGAGCATGTGCCCAACAACCAAGATGCGTTACATCTGACTTAGCTCCATAGGCTTTGTATCCGCTATAACCATCGGTTTGCAGATATCCTTTGAAGTTTTCTAATACAGGTAGTGCAGCGCTGCCACTACGTGTGGGACTGTAATTGAACATTACGAGTTTGGATATAGGTGCGTGATACACCCAATAATACCCAAGATGAGATTTGTCTTTCTTTTTTTCATCCAAGACTTTGATCGTGGTTTCATCAACTTGAAGATATCCTTCATTTTTGATGTCCAGCAGAAGCTTTTCATATAGTGGTTTTAAAGCATCCATGCTTTGAGTTGCCCAGCCATCTATAGTAGAAGAAGCTATATCGATATTTTCTCTTGAAAAGCGTTGCTTCTGGCGATATAGTGGAAGGTGATCTACATACTTGTCAACAAGTATTGTAGATAATAATCCTTCTGAAGGTATTCCTTTATCTATAATTCGCTCTGGAAGCAATGCAATACTAATTTGAGTGTTGTCTTTATCTTTCGTGGCGTATTTATATCGGATGTACCGTTTGATTTTAAAGTAACCTGGAACATAATCTAACACATCTGTAGTTTCTTTACCAATGCAAATCTTATCAGATAAATCTCCCTCTGGGTAGATTTCTATTTCTTCTACAGGTAAATGATCAGGTAGTTTAGCTCTTCCTGGATGTTTTTTCTTCTGACGAGAATAAGTGATCTCTTGTTTGATTACTTCTTCTTGTTCTTCTAAGACTGCTTGCTGAACCTCTAAAGGCAACTGTGTTTGATTAGGGTCTTCGAAACGCTCGCGTTTTTGTCCAAATTGCATGCGTCGTAAAAGATCTACTAAGCGTTGGAGTTCTTGCTTTTCTTGTTCTAGCTTAGATGTCTTTTGCTCTAGCTTAGTATTTACTTTGTCTTGTTTGGAAATAGTCTTGGACTGCTTTTTTATAAGCGCCAAAAGTTGTTCTTTCGATAAGTTTTCTAAGTCTATTTCCATGAAGTAAAAATACGTCAAAAGCCTTAAATATACAAGGTTTTAACCTGTTTTACTTCAATGAAAAACGCCTTTTTTGGTTACTTTTGATAACCTGGATTCCCTCTACCATCAGTACTAAATCACTCCAACTTATTTGAGCTTTACTATGGGTGGGAAAAGCAAAAGTTCCTTGTTCTAAGCGTTTGTGGTATAACACAAAGCCTCCTGCTTCCCAATGCAAGAGCTTCATTTGATTACAGCGTCTATTGATAAATATATAGACACTCCCGTTATGAGCTACTTGATGAAGTTCATTTTGGACAAGTCCACAAAGGCTATCAAAACTCTTGCGCATATCACAAGCTTGTCTATACAAATGAAATTGATTAGAACTACTCAAACTAAACATTATACTAAGTTTACTAATGAATATAGTTCGCTAAGATTGTCTGTTTGTACACGTAGCTTTACACCATTGGGATATACGATTTCATATTCTTGACTATTGCTTACTTGGTCTTTTGTCACAGTTATAAAATTATTGTCTAATTGTGTTGACTCTGACTTTGCCTTATACTTAACCACCCAATAACTAAAGGTTGCTAATTTAATTCCTACACTTTCACAGTATCTTGATTGCGTTAATCCACTTGTTCTCCAATCCTCTACATGAGAATACATTATTTCTTGTTTGCTCATCTATTTATTATTTGAAACAAACTTACTACCTTAAGTTAGCTTATGAAATATGTGGTTGCTCGGGTGGATACCCTTTTAGAATTCATTCCACATCCCATAAATAAAACGGAAATCATTACATATAATATAAATAATCTTGTTCCCTTCAAAACACTAAATTTATAGTTTAAAAATACGCTTCAAATTTAAATAAATTTCAAATAAAAAAGCAATAAAGCACCACAACACACTAAAAAAAAACAAACCACTATGGATTGAAAGTTCATAGTTTGTTAAAGCAGACTAAAGTCTGTGAATATTCCATATATCAAAGGTAAACATTTTTAGAAGCTGAAAGCTAAATTCACTAAAGTACATAGTTTTAACTACAGTTTGCAACTAATAAAAAAAGCTATTATCTCTCAACAATAGCTTTTAATTTATATAATTAGTTATTAATTAACCGTTTACAAAAAGACTGAACTTAAAGAAAATGTCTGGTAGACAATTTTAGCGAAGGCCCTGGAAGGCCTCAGGATGTTTACTACCATTAACTGTAAAGTGTAACTGTGAACTATTTTCTATTTAAAAAACGCTCTTACAGCCTTAGCTATACGCGCTCTATCTTCATCTGTTAAATTACTTCCCGATGGCAAGCAAAGGCCTCGGTCGAATAACTTCTCAGCGACATTGGTTCCGTAGTATGGAGCATCTTGAAAAACGGGTTGCATGTGCATTGGCTTCCACAGTGGACGCGTTTCGATATTATCCTCAAGAAGTGCCAAACGCAATTGTTCTCTGTTTTTTCCACAAACAGCTTCATCTATCGTTATACAGCTTAGCCAATGGTTAGAGAAGAAATCCTCAGAAGGCTCGGTAAATACAGTCACCCCTTCGATATCCTTAAACAAATCTTGGTAAAAGGCATTATTGGAACGACGAGCCGCGATGCGATCCTTTAACACCTCCATTTGTCCACGACCAATCCCCGCTACGATATTACTCATGCGGTAGTTGTATCCAATGTGAGAGTGTTGGTAGTGAGCCGCTGTATCACGAGCTTGTGTGGATAAGAACACCACGTGATCTTTTTGCTCTTTTGTTTGACAAACCAAAGCACCACCGCCTGAAGTTGTTATGATTTTATTTCCGTTGAAGCTCAAAGCAGCCATATGTCCTATTGTACCACATTGACGTCCTTTATAAGTACTCCCCAGTCCCTCTGCAGCATCTTCCAATACAGGCACTTCGTACTTGCGAGCTACCGCCATGATCTCATCCATCTTGGCAGGCATCCCATATAAGTGAACAGGGATAATAGCCTTTGGCTTTTTACCAGTTGCCATCGCGCGAGACTTGATAGCATCCTCCAAAGCCTTTGGACACATATTCCACGTATCTGCTTCACTATCCACAAAGACAGGTTTGGCACCTAAATAAGCAATTGGATTAGCAGAAGCGGAAAAAGTCATTGTCTGACAAATTACTTCGTCTCCAGCCTCTACTCCAAGGTTTACTAATCCTAAATGCAAAGCTGCAGTTCCAGCGCTTAAAGCTGCAACTTGTACACCATCTGCTAAAAAACTTTCCAAATCAGCTTCAAATCCATTTACATTTGGTCCTAAGGGAGCAACCCAATTCGAATCAAATGCCTCGTGAATATACTTCAATTCATTACCTCCCATATGTGGAGAGGATAACCATATTTTTGACTTCATTATACAGTAATGTTTTGTTCAAATTTGAAGGTTAAAGGTAAGAAGTTTTAAACAATTAATTGAAAAGTTTTCGATCTTTTATCAAGGCTGCACCGTGAATAAAAAAGGTGAATACAAACACCACTGCCGCACACCACCACTTGCCTTGTTTCCATTGAACTAAACTATTAAAGACGATAAAGAAAGATGGGAACTAAATATAGTAGCTTTATTATAAGCTACTATAATACAAAAGAGTTTTAATTTTTGATAAAAACATACATTTCATATATTATAACGTGAGTTCGACTTAAGCTATTAGTCTATTTTGATCAATAATGTCGTTAATATTATTAATAGAAGGCTTTTTCGGGAAGTATGAATATGTAATCAAAGCAGCTAACATATTTGCTATAAAATTATTAAAGGATCTGTGTCTTGTATGTTCTACTTGACACATATTCTTTAATTCATCATTTACAGTTTCAATAAGTGCTCTTTTCTTTAAATGTATTTTATCGGCAAGTAGCATCATTGAGTTCTTCATGTTTTTTTTGATTTTAGTAACTAAATGTACTCCATCAACGAACATTTGTTCAAAAAGATCTTTACTGATATATCCTTTATCTCCAAAGAGTTTACCAAAAATACGTTTATGAAAATTCAATTCTTTTAAAGGTTTTCTATCATCAACATTGGCTGGAGTTAATAAGAAATCAAGTATTTCACCTTTATCATTTATAATTAAATGAAGTTTAAACCCCATAAACCAACCAATAGAACACTGACCTTTTGTTGCTATATTCTTAAATGTTTTATGCTGCTTTTCTCTTTTAATGTGTGACACTCTTAAAGGAGTAGAATCTATAAATGAAACTCCTGTACATTTGCCTAATCTATTAGATTTTAAGAAGATTCCTAAAGGTACAATAACCGTTTTTTGTAGTTCTACAAAGCGATTATAAGAAACAGTTTTAGGAAATTCCTTTTGCATATGAACTTTTACATAATCAATATAATAATGTTTTAAACATCTAAAACCACTATCATGAAATAAAATCAAAATAGTCATTACTTCACTTGCATTAAGTGTTGACTTTCGATTACGTTTTTTCTTTGTACTATCTGATTCAATACTATGAGATTGCAAAACATTTGAATATGCTTTAAAAAATTCATCGACTTCATAATAAATTTCAGTAATTTTGTCTGTAGATAACATAGAGATAGTTTTAGTTAAATATTTGTGATTCAGAACCTTAAATATACTAATCCTATCTCTTTTTTTATAGCTTTTTTTTGCTTTTTCTTATATCGAACTCACGTTATTATAAAATATGAAGAAAAAGTGAATTAATATTTATGAAATTGAAAAATAACTTATATGGTATGAAAAATTCATTTCTCAATTATATCACCAATAATAAAATTATTCTCAATACTAATATTTCCTTTAGCATTAATTTGCATAAATTGATTTTTATCCGGATAATTTTCATTCTTATTTCCTCCTATAAGTTTCACATAATTATTCTTAAAGAAAGATTGTTTTACAGGTACACCTCTTAACCAAGCAGCTTTACGACCTTCTTTATTTCTTTCAAAATAATTATTATAAACATACATATATGAACCTGCTATATCAGTATTATCATTCCTATCTTTTCCACCATGCATATCAATACTATCAGAATGTGTATTTGCTAAAAATACATTACAGTAAACTTCATAGCTAGACCCAATGATACCTGTTCCAGCAATATCATGCCTATTATAATCAAATAAATTGCCAAATACAATCGCTTCCCCGCCATCAACCATGATACCATAACCAAGCCCATAACGTTGATTATGATGAAAATAATTAAACTTAAAAATATTATTCTTAGAATTCCTTTTCACATGAACCGCAGTATGCGTCCAACCTAATAATTCACAATTTTCTAAAATAAAGTTATTTCCATCAACATGAATACCTGCACTGACAGGATTTTTATATCTATTCAAATTAGCAGCATTTGTACCTTTATATTCTTTATTTTTATAAAATACATCTTTATCATTACCCTCAATAATTATTCCTTTAATTTTAACATTATCTAAAACAATAAAAAGAGGAAGAATTCCTGAATCACTTGTAAATAATCTAGCTCCATTACTCTTATTAACGCCACGATCTCCAATTATTGTAGTATTGCTATAAATAAGTATTGCTTTTTCTCCACTCAAATCAATACGTAAATTACGAGGAATATAAATAACTTTATTCTTAATTACAGTATCTCTAAGAGCTTCTAAAAATGAGTCCTTATTTGTTACATAAAAATCAACAACATCTTGTTCATCTGATTGGGAAAAAACTGCTTTCCCAGATTTCATCCCACCTATATATTCATTTTCAATTTTATAATTATCTTTTAGTTTAATTAATTCTTCTAAAGGTAAATCTTTAGTCTGAGAAAACACATTACTAGTATAAACTAAAAATAAACCACTATGGACTGAAAGTCCATAGTTTGTTAAAGCAGACTAAAGTCTGCCTGGGTGGAGCTACTTACTCAAGTATAAAGTTACCTCCGTTATCATTTGGTTTACGATGGTGTTCAAGATATTGATTTAGCATTTCATCAGTAATATTTCCTGTACTCCAACAACCAAAGCCTATTGCCCAAAAGTGACGTCCCCAGTATCTGTGCTTCAACTCAGGAAATTCTATTTGGAGTTTCCTTGAGGTACGACCCTTGAAGAGTTTGACAATATTACTTATGTTTTGAGATGGTCGATATTCTATATGAAGATGAACATGATCCTTTGATACTACACCTTTTAAAATTTGAATATCTTCTGCTTCACAAATCTGAATGATCAGACTACGACAACGTATCTGAATATCTCCTTCCAATACTGGATAACGATATTTAGTCACCCATACTATATGGGCGGTTAAACGTGATACACTATGTCCTCCGGTTCGTTGATATTCCATATATCAAAGGTAAACATTTTTAGAAGCTGAAAGCTAAATGCACTAAAGTGCATAGTTTTAACTACAGTCTGCGACCAATAAAGTACAAAAGATAACAATAAGAATATTTACTTTATTCATCATTCTTGATTAACCTAAAACAGTTTTAAAAATAATTTTGATATCATTCACAAAAGACCAGTTTTCTAAATAATGAATATTAATCTTAACTTTATCTGGAAAAATCACTTCATCATTAAATTTAATTGGGTCTTCTTGTTCAGCTAATATTTCTTCTTCATTTTTATATTTCAAACTTGCAGGGCCAGTAATCCCTGGTTTTAATAATAACATCTTTCTATCATCTCCTTCTAATTTATCAGCATAACCAGGTACATCGGGACGAGGTCCTACCAAACTCATATCGCCTATCAGAACATTCCATAATTCGGGAAGTTCATCTATCTTATACTTGCGAATCTTAGCTCCAAATGGAGTTATACGACTTTCTCCACGCACTGATACAGAAGATCCACTATGCCCTATCGTCATAGAACGAAATTTATACATCGTAAATAATTTACCATGCTGCCCCACTCTCTTTTGTTTAAATATTGCTGGTCCTCCTGGCATTTTCACTTTAATCATTATAGCAACTACTAATAGTAGAGGCCAAATTAATAGTAGCCCAAAAAACGAAGCTAAAAAATCAAATATTCTTTTAATTATCATACCTGCTTAAATAATACGCGTTTTAACCCAACCAATGATCCAACACCATATGAAATATGTAAAACGTAGAATGTTAATATCATATAGCATATACTCACTTCATTCTTCATATATGCCTTAATAGAAATAATACAAACCAACAGAAAGTACAACACAAAGGACAAAACACTTAAAATAACAAATGGAGCCCATATCAATCCCAATAAACTTGGTATAACTAAAGATAATACAAAAAGCAAAGGAATAAAATGACGCAAAGACAGTGAATCCATCGCATTGGTATAATATACGGTCAAAATATTCCACATACCATTTTGAAAATTATTCTTTGACAATGCTTTATAAGTCTCTCTTGCTAAATATGTACAATAAGTATCCGGAACTAATAAAATTCTACCACCATCTCTCTTTATCCTTTTGTTCAGCTCAATATCCTGATTTCTCACCAGCTTAGGGTTATACAACCCATACCTATCGAAAACTTCCTTGCGATAGCAACCAAAAGGAACTGTATCAACTTCTGTAATCTTATCGACTCCTAATCTAAACAAAGAGTTTCCTACACCAAACGGATTACTTAAAACCTCACCTATAGCTAAAGTCTTCGCATTTTTATTCAATACGTCTGTTCTACAAACAGCTCCCACGTTTGTTGCTCCAAATTCTCTAATAGCATTTAGTAAAACAGAAATATAATTATCCGCATAAAAAGAATGTGCATCAATACGCATAACAATATCACTTTGAGAAGCTTTTATACCATAGTTCATCGCGTATGGCACAATACGTTCTGGATTATTCAGTAGCTTAATCCAACTATACTGTTTTTGATATGTTTTTATAATTTCGACTGTACTATCTGTACTATTACCATCTACAAAAAACACTTCTATTTTTTCTTTATCTATATCTTGTTTTACTAATGAATCTATACACGTATCAATGTACTTTTCTTCATTATATGTTGGACATATAATACTAATTTCCATGCTCATTCTATCTAATATCCTTTTTATTGTAATACACACTCATACATACCTTTATAATCTTTAGCAATATACTCCCATAAATGGTTACTTACAATCTCGAAAGGTACAAAATCATAAGAATTATAATTTTCTCTTAATGTTTTTATTCCTGCAGAGATAGAGTCGATACTAGTACTTACAACACTTTCTCCCACATTATTATAGATACCATAAATACCTTCATTAACTGTATTCAAGATAGGTAAACCTTGAGAGATAGCTTCCAAGTAAACTAAACCAAAAGTTTCAGCATGAGAAGGCATTGCAAACAAATGATGCTCTCTAAACTTTTCCTTCAATTTCTCCTTATCGTATATAACCCCTAAGAAATTAATAAATTTACAACCAATAATACTTTCTAAAACTTTTCTTTCATCATTGCCCCCACCTCCAATTAAAGTTAAAGAAAACTGATTTCTCTCTATGTTTAATCTTTTTATAGCTTTAATTAAATTCAAAACATTTTTTCCTTTATCAAACTTACCAATATACAAAATCTTAAAAATATTATTTGAAGAATATATCATGCGCTGATTTGAATTAGAAATCCAATATTTATCTATACCATTATACTTAATAGTAATTTTATCATTAAAGCTTTGATAATTTCTTTTATAGACAGAAGTTTCTAAAAATCTTTCTTTATAAACATCTGAAATAAAAATAATTTTTCTGGCATTTTGTAATATTTGTTCTCCATACTTCCGTAAATGCAACATAAATTTATAAAACAAATTCATGTCAGTGTTTCTAATTGTAATGACATAAGGAATATTACAATCTTTAAATAACTCATACGCTACAGCTCCATCGCTATACCAAGTATGAGCATGAATTAAATCTATTTTTGATAAATCAACAAGTTTTTTTAGATCATTATTAAGTTTTTTTACTTTATGGTAAAAATTGATTCTATCATATTTTGTCAAAATATTTCTATAGATAATTCTTGACTTTGAACTACAAAAAATAATTTTATTACAATCAATAAGACTAGCATCGCGAATACCTGTATATATTATTTGATTTAAATCTAAATAATCTAAATTCTTTATTAAGTTCTGATAAACTTTTGAACCAGAATAGTCATTAGCTATATGCAATATATTCATATTTTTTATCGATTATGTAATTTACTTCTTATGGGAAAACAATATAACAAATAACAGACTAAAGCTAAACCATTAGTTAACAGAACTGAAAAAAAAGCCCCTGAAATGTATGTAAATGTAATAAAAATAGAAAGAACAACCATAATTCTCGTATCAACACCTTGAGCACAAAAATCATATAATTTCAACATAAACACTCTTATAAAAGGATAAAACACAATTGCTCCCCAACCAAACTGGGCATAATCATTACCTAAGAGACCTGTATTAGCATTTGTATCCTCGTTACCTCCATACATTAAGCCAATCATTCGTTGAAAACCATTTTGAGCAGCATAAGGATCTTCTAATCCAAAAATTCTTAATACTGATCCTCTAAGGTACAAGAATTCACGATGAGGGGTTTCAAAGAAATCATACATTTGATACGATATACTACCAGGTATAAAAAGAGATCTTCTTGTCCAAATATCATTTATCGTTGTTGAATCAAAAACCCGAAACTCTATAATGGAAAATGCTAGTAAGAAAGTCAATGCAACAGGAGCCCATAGTTTAAACTTCTCAGAATAAAAATAAAAAGCTATAAAGCAAATAAAAATAGTAAAGAACTGTGTTTTAGAAGCACCAAATGCAAATGACATTAGTTGTAAAACAACTACAAAAAATACTAGTCCCCAATTTCGAGCTTTTAATGCATACATTAGTGTTAAAATACCAACGTAATATGATGATGCTTTAATATAACTCAAAATACTAGGAATAGATAATTCCCTTACAGCCAGACGATTTTCATAAACATCGCTCAAATCTATTTTTATTTTAAATCCATTATAATAGGCTGTAATAAAAAAATTAGACACTAAAATAAACCCAACAATCCAAAAGAAAATATCTCGACTTCTCGGCAAAGAAGCTCGGAACGAAAAACTTTTCAATTGATATAATATAAAAAAAGATAATTGGTACAAAATAACAAAAAGAAAAAAACCTTCGGCTATATCTTTATAAGCAATGAATACATATAAAGGAAAATAAAATAATAGATTAGTTAAATTCATAATCATAGCAGAAGGCTTATCACTTTTATGAATTCTAACAAAAGTAAAAGTAGTAAATAGAACTCCTAAAATTGATAGATACAAGTTTATTTCAGGAGCATCATTCACAAAACCTTTGTAACTCCACCTAGGAACTATTAAAAACTTATATATCCACAGTAGTAAACAATAATAAATACTTAGGATAAAAACTATCTTTATCCTATTACTTTTCTTGTACATTACACTCTATAAATTTTTTATTCACAATAAATTTCTTTGGGTCTGGTTTAGAATACATAGTTATTCCTCTTTCTGCTAAGTCTAAGAGTAAATCTAAAGTATACTTAGCTTCAACCATTTCTAATCTAAGATTAGAAATTTTCCTAACATGGAACTGACTTTTGTCAAAATATTTTTTCACTATCTTCTTCTTATTTCTTTTACGTTCAAACTCATGAGTTAAAAAAATAGACTTCAACACATTACCATCATAATCCCTATAACTATATTTAACTTCTTTCGTAAAAAAATTAGAAAAATAAACATACTTTTCTTTTAGGATGCTCTCTGTACAATGAATTACAGTACCAAGAAAATAAGGCAAGCCTAAAGCAAAAATTAATGTTTTCTCTTGACACATTTTATAATAAGGTGAAAACTCATCCCAAGCTGTAATGGAATTTACATGCTCTGATAGAAAAAAATCAGCATTTTTACCATAAGCACATACAGAATGCTGTAAATTAATACTTCTCTTTACTCCTGGGTATTTCCGGAATATTTCTGATAAATATCCTGCTCCAGATGGAGAAGAATTGACATCGAAGACAACCTCACTGTCATCCATTTTACTTAACATAAATTTATTCTTGGGATAACAAGGCATCAACAAAGTGCCTTCATCACCTAGAACATCTAAAATACAATCTATTAGCTCATTTACAGAGCCATTGTAATTGTAAAACTCTGTCATTGAACTATGAATAAAAACATTAGATCCCTTCTTCATCCCCATATCACACATCATTGATACGATATCATTTGCTGTATACTTTTGTTTATATATTCTCGAATAGATTTTCTTCTTTTGTTTTTTAACAAAAAGAGAGAGCCCATCTATTCCAAATAAGTTCTTTACAATTTTACGCCCAACACTTTTTACTCCCATTTCAAAATATATTAATTATAATCTTTATTTTATTTTATTCTTTAACGATTGAACAATAGCAAAAACTTCATAATATCCATCTAATCTAAAAGCTCTAGATCCACAAATAAAAACAATTAAAAAAACACAACCTCGAAAAGCAATAGTAAACAAGTCAGACTCAAAGTTAGGTATAAAACTTACAATAACTCCCACAGTAATTGCAATAAGATATGTAGGAACTAAGCACCTAATCTGCTCAGATAATCCCCAAGAAATTAAACTCCCAGATTTATACAAATTTACTAATGCCATTAAAAACGTACAAATAACTAAACTGATTAACATATAATCAATCCCATATTTTATCGTAACAACAATTGAAGCAAGAACTATTAAGTGTCTGAAAGTATCTATCCATAACAATACTTTACCTTTCTTAAACAATTTATAAAGATTATAACTTATTTGAATCATTGGTAAAACCATTCCATATAAACATAATATACGAAAATAAGGAACAGCTGGAAGCCATTTTTCCGTAAGCAACACCCTAAATAACGACTCTGCAATACACATCAAAAAAACCATTAAAGGTACTATCAAAAAAATAGTTGTTGTAAATATCTTAGAGTATGCTAAACGTAAAAAATTTATATCATCTCTTTTTTGTACTAAAGCTGGAAAAGAAACTTTCATAACAACTTCTGAGATAGTAGAAGCTGAAATTTCTTGCATTTTATTAGCTTGATCATAATAGCCTACTTGAGATACTGGATAAAACTTACCAATTACTAACACATAAATATTTTTCATTGTTACATTTACAATAGAATGAAACATTAAATTCATACTAAAAGCAAACATATCTTTTATAGTTTTAATAGATAACACAAAACTTGGTAACCATCTTCTTTGTGCAATATACAGCAATGTTCTTACAGTATGAACGGATAATTGCTGTCCTACTAATGCCCAAATTCCAAAACCTGAATAAGCCATACTAATACCAATTATACCAGATAAAACAGCAGAAACAATATTTGCAGTAGCAGTCTTTCTAAAATCTAACTCTTTTTGAATAATTACATTCTGAACTAAACCAAATGAATTAATCGGAATAATTAAAAATAGTACTCTCGCATAGTTAGTTAACTCAGGTATATCATAAAACGAAGAAATATAAGGACTTATAAAAAACAAAACAAAATACAAAATAAAACCTACGAACATATTTAAAAAATAAACTGATGATAAGTCAGTTTCGTTTGCATCTTTCTTTTGAATTAATGCCTGAGAAAAGCCAGAATCAAGAAGTATTTGTCCTAAAGCTATAAATACAGTAAGCAGACCAACTACACCAAAATCAGAAGGTAACAGAGCTCTTGCTATTATAATTGTAACTAAAAATTGAATGCCAAGTGCAGAAAATCTACCAATAGATTCCCATAAAACACCTGAAATAAACTTTTTCTTTATGCTAGTCATCTTACTTTATATCACAATAGAATTAATACTTAAGGACAAATACCCTCAAATAAATAATATTAAAAATTACAATCTAGCGTCAACAATATTTCTTTCTAAACAAGCTTTAGTGTCAAATACGACAGCATTATTAACTGTTAAATCCTTTAAATTTAAAGTTAAAAACTGTTGATGTGCAACTGCTATAATAACTGCTTCATATTTTTTATCAATAGGCAAACTTTCTTTTAATTGTATCCCATATTCATGTTTTACTTCTTCAGCTTTAGCCCAAGGATCATGAACATCTACACTCACACCAAACTTTTTCAATTCTTTATAGATATCAGCAACTTTTGTATTACGAACATCAGGGCAGTTCTCTTTAAACGTTACTCCTAATATTAATACATTAGCCCCCTTAATATGCAAATCTTTTTTAATCATCAATTGAATTGTCTTTGAGGCTACGAATGAGGCCATACGATCATTCACTCTACGTCCTGACAGAATAACTTCTGGATGATAGCCTAACTGAGTCGCTTTGTGCGCTAAGTAATAAGGATCTACTGAGATACAGTGTCCTCCAACCAATCCTGGTTTATACTTTAAAAAATTAAACTTCGTACCTGCAGCATCTAATACATCATTTGTATCAATTCCTACTTTATCAAAGATTAAAGCTAACTCATTAACGAAAGAAATATTCACATCTCGCTGTGCATTCTCTATTGCTTTTGATGCTTCTGCTACTTTTAAAGAAGGTGCTAAATGTGTTCCTGCTTTAATGATAGTCTTATACAGATTATCTATCTCTGTCGCAATTTCGGGAGTACTTCCAGAAGTTACTTTCATAATAGTAGTCAAAGTATTCACTTTATCCCCAGGATTAATACGTTCAGGAGAATATCCTACATAAAAATCTTGGTTAAATACTAAGCCTGAGAACTCTTCTAATAAAGGCACACATACTTCTTCTGTACATCCAGGATAAACAGTTGATTCATAAATCACGATATCACCAGTTTTCAACACTTTACCCAACATGGTAGATGCTCCTTTTAATGGCTTTAAATCAGGAGCATTAAATTCATCAATAGGTGTTGGAACAGTTACGATATAAACATTTGCAGTCTTTAATAATTCAAGATCATTAGACGCTAGATAGCCTTTCAAAAAACCATTTGATTTTGCTTCATTCAAAGAGTTGTTTAATTGTTCTAAATCTGCTTCTAATGTATGATCTTCTCCTCTGTTTAATTCCTCTACTCTTTCTTTGTTAATATCAAATCCTATTACAGGAAAATATTTAGAAAACTCTATAGCCAGAGGTAATCCTACATAGCCTTGTCCTATTACTGCTATTTTATAATCTGTTCTCATTGAGATAATTTAATTTTATATACTTAAATATTATTACAATCTACTATCTATTATTTCTCTATTTAATGCAGCTTTCGCATCATAAATAACCGCTGGCGAAGATACCATATTCTCGATGTCAAGTGTACGAAAATCAGTATGTGCAGTAGTTAAAACTACTCCATCATAATGTTTATTCGTAGAAGGTAATCTATGATCATTAATTTGAAATCCTTTTTGCTCTACTTCATCCAATGTAGTTATCACTTCAATTTCATATTCTTCTCTCACCTCTTCAGAATTTACCCATGGATCATATACATCTACCTCGATACCATACGAAACTAATTCCTCATAAATTTTAGCCACCTTGGTATTACGTGTATCCGGACAGTTCTCCTTAAAGGCAAAGCCTAATAGTAATACTCTAGAGCGACTCACATCTATCCCCTTTTGTACCATTAATTTCACCACCTTACTGGCAATAAAAACAGGAATCTCATCATTCACGCGACGTCCTGATAAAATCACATCAGGGTAATAGCCGACTTGAATAGCTTTATGTGCTAAGTAATACGGATCTACTGATATACAGTGTCCTCCTACTAATCCTGGTTTGTATTTAAGGAAATTGAATTTAGTTCCTGCTGCCTCTAAAACATCTTGAGTATCTATACCAATTCTATCGAAGATCAGAGCTAATTCATTGACAAAAGAGATATTGACATCGCGCTGTGCATTCTCTATCACCTTTGCAGCTTCTGCTACTTTTAATGAAGGTGCTTTATGGGTGCCCGCTTTGATAATCATGCGGTATAATTGGTCTATTTCTTCCGCGACAACTGGTGTACTACCTGAAGTTACTTTGACAATTGTCTCTAAGGTATTGACTTTATCTCCTGGGTTAATGCGCTCTGGTGAATAACCTACGTAAAAATCTTGGTTGAACTTAAGCGTTGAAAACTGCTCAATAACAGGAATACACTCTTCTTCTGTACATCCTGGATATACTGTCGATTCGTAAATCACAATATCTCCTTTTTTAATCACAGAGGCGATGAGTTTCGACGCTCCTTTTAATGGAGACAAATCTGGAGCATTAAACTGGTTGATTGGCGTTGGAACAGTTATGATGTAAACATTGGCTTGAGCCAAATCCTCTAAAGTGTAACTTGGCAAATACCCTCGTATTCCTCCTGAAGTTTGATATTCCAAAAGAGAGACTTTTAACTGGTCGATTTCTACCTCTTTAGTTAGGTCCACCCCTTGTTTAAGTTGCTCTACTCTTTCTTTTTTAATATCATACCCCACAACAGGATAGTGTTTAGCAAAGGCTAATGCCAAAGGTAAACCAACATAGCCTTGACCTATGACAGCGATTTTATATTCTTTACTCATAACATTTTTATTTATTGCCGCTTTGCAAAGCAACAACTTTTATTCCTTTTCCAAACGTCGTATTTAGTCAAAAAATTGTCCTTTTACAACGAAAAAACAAAAGTACGGTATTCACATTATATAACCTTGAATTTTCCTAAAAATTCCGTAGACACTCACTTTCTTTTAGTAAAAGACATTTTATTTCATTTATAATCACTCACTCAAACAAAGAATCGTATTAGACTTTAATTACAAATTTTAAATACTTTAATAAAAATAAATAGCTATCATAAGTGAGTTAATTTAAGAAAACTCTAAAATGTTAATTATTATAATCAAATTACTGAGCACTGATACAATTGACTTACAAGCATAGGTTTTAAAAGGACAAACAGTACAATACAAGGTCATGGGTTAAGAATTAAAACAAGGCTTTGTACTTTTAATTCTAACCCACTAATTAATATGCTATGCAAAGTGAAGATGATTTAAAAGCTCTATCTAAAATTCTTTCATTATTAAGAGCTGTTAGTATTCTACTATTACTTATTCACCTATACTGGTATTGCTACTACTTGTTTGTTAAGACTAACATCTATAGTCCAGTAGTAAACCAAATACTTTTAGGCTTTAATAAACACTCTTTTCTTTTCTATCATCCTTTAGTTACAAAACTCTGTTGTTTTGTTTTGCTAGCTCTAAGTCTTTGGGGACAAAAAGGTGTAAAAGATCCGTTGATAACTCTAAGAAAAATATTTTGTGTGTTCTTTGTTGGCTTTATATTATACTTTTTAAACTTTTGGTTACTTGACAATCAATCTACCCTTTCAAACATCACTTATATTTTAAGCACTTTTTTAGGATACCTACTTCTTCTAATATCAGGAGCTTGGATAAGTAGGCTTTTATCAGATGATTTACTTGAAGATGTATTTAATTTTGAAAATGAAAGCTTTTGGCAAGAAACCCGTCTTATTGAAAATAAATATTCGGTTAACTTACCAACTGAGTTTTTATATAAAAACAAAACGCACAAAGGCTGGATAAACATTATTAACCCTTTTAGAGCCACCATTGTTCTGGGTACACCAGGTTCGGGTAAAAGCTTTGCGGTTATTAACAATTATATCAAGCAATTAATCGAAAAAGGGTTTTCAATGTATATCTATGACTTTAAATTTGATGACCTATCCACTATAGCTTATAATCATCTACTTTTACATAGCGATAAATACAAAGTAAAGCCCAAATTCTATGTTATTAACTTTGATAACCCCAGAAAAAGTCACAGGTGCAACCCTATAAACTCCAAGTTTATAAAAGACATATCCGATGCCTATGAATCGGCTTATACCATTATGCTGAATTTAAATAGATCATGGATTCAAAAACAAGGAGATTTTTTTGTTGAATCGCCAATTATTCTGTTAGCGGCAATAATTTGGTTTTTGAAAATCTACAAAAAAGGCAAGTATTGTAGCTTTCCTCATGCCATAGAACTACTAAACAAAAAGTATAAAGATGTATTTACCATTTTAACAAGCTATCCCTCTTTAGAGAATTACCTATCTGCCTTTATGGACGCATGGCAAGGTGGCGCGCAAGAGCAACTACAAGGTCAAATAGCCTCGGCTAAAATCCCTTTATCGCGAATGATATCACCCTCACTGTACTGGGTTATGAGTGGGGATGACTTCAGCCTTGATATCAATAATCCAGAAGAACCGAAGATATTGTGTGTTGGCAATAATCCGGATAGACAAAATATTTACTCAGCTGCATTAGGACTTTACAATTCAAGAATTGTAAAACTAATTAATCAAAAAGATAAACTAAAAAGCGCTGTTATTATAGATGAGTTACCTACAATTTACTTCAGAGGACTCGATAATTTAATAGCAACGGCTAGAAGTAATAAAGTAGCAGTATGTTTAGGATTTCAAGACTTCTCTCAACTAAATAGAGACTATGGAGACAAAGAAAGTAAAGTTATTCAAAACACAGTGGGGAATATTTTTTCAGGTCAAGTAGTTGGTGAAACAGCCAAACAGTTATCCGAGAGATTTGGAAAAATTCTACAAAAGCGTCAAAGCATATCAATTAATAGATATGATAGATCTTCTTCAATATCCACTCAATTAGATATGTTAATACCTTCCTCGAAAATATCCACTCTTAGTCAAGGAATCTTCGTTGGGGCCGTGGCTGATAACTTTGATCAAAAAATAGAGCAGAAAATCTTCCATGCTCACATTAAAATAGACACAAACAAAGTCAATCAAGAGCAAAAAAACTATAAATCAATTCCCACTATAACCTCTTTTACAAACTACAAAAATGAAGACTTTCTAGACAAAGCAATTCAAGATAACTACAACCAAATCAAAAAAGACATTGAAAAGATTATCAAAAATGAGCTTTTAAGAATTGAAAACGATCCTGATTTGGCACATCTTTTAAATAAAAGCAAATCCTAAAAAGTCTCCATTTCAATTATATAAATTCATATTGTAACTCACAGTTTTTATTAAGACGTAAATAACCTTTAACTTTATTGCTTTTACTTATTTTAAACTCAAACAAAGAAGACGATTTTCTTTTTTGTATAAGCTGATTTACATCACTAACAGATAAATAAACACCCGATATTTGACGCTTTAGACTCCATTTACACTGCTTGTTTTGACAAATAACCCTATCCAAGTAAAACTCTAGGTTATGCTTTTGACAAAAAGGACATAAAGTGGATTTATTCTCTATAGAATAAACCTTTTTAGTATTATTAAAAAACCCAACAAGCTCATTTACTTTCTTATCTAAATTTGCTTTATCAATGTCTGTTTTTGTATACCTGTAAAACAATATTTCAAGCTCGAAAACTCTTTGCAAGAATTCACCTATATTAAAATCTAACTCCTTAAATAGTTTAGCTACTTCACCATTTAGAGTAACTCCAGCTTTAGATGTTTTTAAAATCTTGCTATAGATTAAACTATCAAGGCAGAGAACAGCACGTTTAAAAAAGTCTTCAAAAAAACAAAGCTCGTTTTGACTTATTCCCCTGGTTTTTAAAAATTGCAAAAAATCCCTTTCTAATGACTTTAAAACAGAGTTTGCAGATAAGAAACAATTTTTTCTAATTTTTGTTTTTTCAACTAAGGCGCTTTTTACTTGAATTTTACTCTTAGAACTAAAAAACTCATCTTTAAATGAATCAACTATATTATATGCTTTAAAACTGTTACTGGCAACCAAAGAAAAATTATCTTTCGAAATAAGATAAAACTCTAAATAGTGCTTATTAGAATCAAGGGATATTTGAACTTTTTTTTGCTGTTTTTCTTCAAATGGCTTAAAACACAAAATTATCTGTTCTATCAAAAGATTATAAATAGCTTTTTGTTTAACTCCTAAGCCTTTTGGTATTTGTCCTCTTGCAAGCAAAGGCCACTTACAACTGCTGGAATTATCTAATATGCCTTTGTAATTAAGGTTTTTACTCTTTATAAAAATCATTTGATGCTTAAAATCTGAATAATCTCTAATTTGTGATAAAACCCCAGGTATATCCTTTTTAAATTTCACTGGCAAATACCGATATAGCGTAATTGGATAGGATAGAAAACCCTGATAATACAAAGTCTTTAAAATACTCAATGTCTCTTTATAAAGAATACCATACTGTTTATAAGCTTTTTTACACAGGGTTATAAAATCAAAAAAAAGTGGTCTTTGAGCACTTAAAACTTCCCTTTGCACTTTTGAAATAGATAGTGATTTAGATTTTAAAATTTTATTTACAACAACTATAGCTGATTGTCTATTCTTATATTTTTTAGTGTAATTACTATAATACTCTTGTTCGTTTATTAAAACCCTAGCAGTTACGGAGTATTTTGCTTTTCTACCAAGAGATTGAAACTCTTTTTGTTTTTGATAAACAAATGAAATAAGAAAAAAGGATATAAAACAACTTGGCCCAGCAGAGCTATTTACAATCTGTTTTAATTTATAGCTTAGCTTATCGCTTAAAAAAGTATAAACAAGATCTTTTTGCAAAGGCTTTTCAAACAAACACAACTTTTGCCAATAATGCATTTTTTGTTCAAAAGCTTTTTCTAAACTTTTCTTATCCAAACTAAAGAGCGGCAATCTTGTAAAGGGTAATTCCAAGTTTAAATACTTGTATAAGTACGCAAAAAAAACATCAGCTTTTTCACTGGGCTCTGTAGCAAAGAGAATACTCTTACTTTTTTTAGCCAACTCTTTAATTGTAGTAAACTGATTTAAATAATAATGGTCATTTTCTAAAAAGATTGCCTTATACTTGTCAAAGGCTTTAACTTGAAATGCAAAGCCTTCGCCTTTATTTTTTTTATTGACTTGAACAGCTTTAAGTATAATATCTCTACTACCAATCCAAGTTACATAGTATTTATCTGAATAATAATAGTTATTTGTTTTTTCAAAAGCTAAAACAAGCGTAGCAAGAACACTTGCCACACTTGCTTTACGAGTTATTATTAGTTCCATATTTAAAGTTTATCTAGGTCTTAAAACAGCATTATCTTTACTTGTTTGATTCTGCTCTTGAGTATTTTTAATTTGATTACTGTCTTTGTTTATTGGATTGTCAAAGGAAAAACTCGTTTTATTATTTACCTTATCATAACTCACATAGCCGTTATAGGGGTTTCCACGCTTATCAATAATCCCTTGAACAAATACAGCTTTTCCTTGCAAAAGATTGTTATACTCAGAATCCGAAAGAGTCTTACCTCTAAAAACTCTTAAGTCTTCTTGGTTCGTTTTTTGATTTTTCTTATTGACATTGTCAAACAAAAATTCAATATGTCCTTTAGAGGCATTATACTGAATCTCTGCATCGAAAGGATTGCCTTTACTAGAGTTCATTCCTTGCACAAGCACCGCCTCACCGTGTTTTAGCTTTTGAATCTGCTGTGCACTAAGCTCTACTCCCTTTATCTCAACAGGAACTTTTACAGCCTGCACGCTTGTCACGGCAAGATTATTAGTTAATCTATCAACGCTAACCACAGAGGGTACCTTCTGTCCTGAAACTGGATCGATAAGCTCTACTACTCTACCCATATTACCAGTCTTTAAAAGATTGTGTTTATCGAGCTTGGTAAATTCATGCCCTTGAAAAGGAACATTTAAATTAGGATACTTTTTAACTCCCTCTAGGTTCATAACCACCTCTCCGTTTTGATCTCTTTTTAAACTCAAACGGGCATCTAAAGAGAAAACAGCGGCTCCTAAGTCTAAATTCACCATCACTAAATCCTTTGTTTTATATCCCTTTAGTAAAGGTTCTAATAAATCCATTTCATCAAGTTTTTGTTTAGATAGACCAATCTCTGAGAGTGCCTCCCAATTAAGCTCGTTTATATTGTACTTATATGGATTGTATTCTTTACTGGTTATTAAACAAGAGGATTCTTCTCTTTTTAAACTCTCTATAACTTTATCTGGATCGATTTGGTGCTCCAGGTAAAGTTCTTTGTTTATAGATTGTTTTTGATCTAGCTCTTCTTGCATTTGCTTGGCTAGATTAAGGGCTAGTGATTCAGGGACTTTAAAAAAGCTAAACTGAGTCGGATCTTTTAATTGCGAAAAGAAGTTGGAAAAGAAATTAGAGAAAAAATCACCGTGCTTATCTACCTTTAAAAAGGATTTGAGATTTGCTTTGTTAACCGGCGCACTTTGTAAACGACCATTCTCGCTTAATCCCTTAACTCCTTTAATTTTGTTGTCCTTAGCATCGCTAACTAAAAGAACTTGCTGTTCTTGTTTGTTTACTTTAGTTTCCATAATATAAATTTTTAGGTTTTTTAATACTTAAAACTATATTCAAATACTATAGAATCTATTAGTTGACCCCATTTGGTTATTATTTGTCCTTTACAGGCCGTTAATCATTAATGGGTCTTGAGAAACAATCCCTTAAGAGTTTTTCAACATCCGAGAGTTTGTAGTAAATCTTACCTTTTAGTTTATAATATGGCAGCTTTTTCTCAGAACGGTACCTTTGCAAGGTTCGGTAGGAAATTTTTAAAATTTGAAGAACATCTTGATTGTCTAAAAGCTCTTCGCCATCAACATTTAAAGTTTGGAGTTGTAGTTTAGAAATATTTTCATTTAAACTATCTAGTCTGGTAGTAAGTCTCTTCATCCAAGAAAGAAACTCTAAACGATTAATACTCATAATTCAAGTTTTAGTGATTAATACATGTTAGCTAACACTACAAATCTGTAAACTCTTTTTGAATAAAATTGCCAATTGGCATGTTTTAAGGTGTGTTAAACTCTCTAAAGTAAGACACTGACAGGCTTTAAGGTAAAAACAAATATAAAAAAGGCCTAAAATCAGGAATAAAGCGTATTTTAAAAAAGTAGTAAAATAGTAGTTTTTAAGGCTTTACATACGAAAAAAAAATGAATTTGTTTGCCAATTGCTAGGAGTAAAAAAGACATAATTATCTCATTAAAAATACTTTAACTTTTACGGTAAATAAAAAAACAGTATAAATTTAAATAAACAGCAATAAATCACACTTTTAAGGTAATTAAATATATATTTTACCAGACACTAAAAAATAAAGTTTTAAGGGGGTTATACTCTTTTTTCAATTTTGATATAAACTAATCTAATCGCTTGGCAATTTCTTTGGCTGATTTATGATCTTCCCCTTTTAAAAGCGTATCTATATTTTTTGTTTTCAGGTTATTATTTTCTAATTTCTCATAGTTAATCTCACTTCTACTCTGCCCTATTATATCATAATAATCCTTTTTAGAATTATTGATAAAAATTAGCCTTGCTATACTAAAAGTTAAATAGTAACACAACCAATAAAGTCCTAAGAAAAATTCAAACATATTACATTATATTAATTAGGGTTAAACCAAGTATTTACTCTTGGATTTTTTTTTCTTTTTCTTTATCGAGTCTTCAAACTGCTTTTCTTGCATATCAAAACTTGGCCCTGAAAGCAGATAGTTGAAAAAGCACACAAAACTACTTTGATTACTCTCTAGCATAAAATCCTCTAAAAAATTAAAACTCTCATGACTCTGCAATGCTTTATACTCCTTTTGACTCTGGTTGTATCTTTGTAGCACTAAATTTTTAAGTGGATTTTCAATCTTTTTTCTAAGCGTATTAAAATAGGAGTTGTGTTTGGAGTTTAACTTTTGACTTAATTTTTTAAAGTTAAACACCACTTTAAGCTCATGAGATATAAAAACAAAGTCTTTTTTAAGCTTATTGGATAATTCAACTAGATTAATACCTTGATTTTTCAATAGCTTTTTAAACTCCGAAAAAGACTTACTTTGTTTAAAATAAGCTTGAATCATCTTTTTTAGCTCTGAAAGTTCACTAGTTTTATCCACTCTTAGCTGTGTTGATTTATTATAGTGACTCTTTAAAAAATCTTCATCTACTACTAAATCAAAGCGGTGACATGAAAAAATATTACTGGCTTTATTCTTGTTTTTATCTAAAGCCACATAAAACACATGGTCTTTACTTTTTGATTTAATAGCCTGGACATTAAAAAGTGATAAAAGTGCGTTATACTTTTTAAAACTTGTAAACAAATAGTGTTTAGGCAAAGTGCAAACAACGCTATTTATTTGATCATAAACCGAAAACTCAGCGTGATTTACAATATCTAGTAAAAACCGCTTATAACCTTTGTCTTTTTTCTGATACCCCGTTAATCCGAACTCCTTTGTGATTTCTCTACAAGCATTATGCGCATGAGAGTAATCATAGAGCTTTTCAATCTTCTTGCCCCATAAATTAACTGCAATAGTAGCAATATGTATGTGAATCCTTTTTAAATCAAAGTGTTTATAGACAATATAAGGTTGGTTTTTTAAATTTACTTTAGCCATATAAGTTTTAGCTATAAGCAGTAACTCTTTATCACTTAATTTATCCTTAGGATGAGGATTAAGCGATATGTGCCTCACTGGCCTTTGAGTTGAAATATTTTTTAAAAGATAAGCTTGGAAATACCTTTGAAAATACACAGATAAATCCTCCACTTTATAAAGTGGATACGCTACTTTGTGTAAATATAAAATACTAGCCTCACAGGCCTTCACCTTATTTTGATTATAACGAAGCACATTTAGAATATCTTTGCTTTTGCCAATTCTAACTATCATATTCTTTTTGTTTATCTATGACAATCTTCTCAAAATCTAGGGTTAGCGTTATTATATCTTTACAAAGTTTTGAAAGATCAATAGTTTCTTTAAAAAGCTGTTGATAGACCTCTAACTTCTTGTCTTGCTCTTGGCTTTTTTGAACTAAAGTATTATAATTTACAGCGATTGCTTTAAAATGATTGATAAGTTGAGTTAAACTAGAGTGGTATTCTATAGCTATTGGGTCTATAATAACACTCTTGATCTGATTGTTTAATATTCTTGAGATAACAAAATTAGATTTGTTTCTAACTTGATATTTTTCAATGACTTTCTCAAACTGTTCAGATTCCGATTCAGTTAGATAAATGGAAAGTGTTTTTACTATTTTTCTAGTAGTTTCCCTTTGCCTTGAAACCATCTTTTTATCATTAGTATTCATAGTCTTATTATTTAGATTTACAAAATCTACTTAATAAAACATCAATTAAATTATCATGGAATACAAAGGACACTTTTGGAATATATTGGCCTAATCTTCTATTGTTTAGAATTATATATAAAAATAAATAGCTGATTGCTATTATTAAACACTATAAAACAAAGCCTTTAGGTAAGCTAGAGATGTCCAAGTCTTTAGGATTAGCTCCTTGAAGTAGAGCATTAATAACCTCATCTTGCTTTAATTCTTCAAACTCATCATAACTAAGCCCAAACATAATTTGCAGGTTAACCTGAGTTATGGCTTCATTTGAATCAATAAACTTATCGGAATACATTCTTAAAAACTGTTGCTTTAAAATCTCTTTTACTTGAAACTCTTTATAAGCTATAAAATCATTTTCTTTTATAGATAAAATTCTCTTTAAAGCAATAAAGTCATTAAGCTCTGCCTCAGTAATACAATCATCTTTTAAAGTATAATACGCATACAAGACTAGAAAATCTAAAGCCTCTTGTTTGATCTGCTCTATTATGATATTATTCTCAAACAAATAAGTTTTTAACTTAGCAATTGAAGTGTCTTTAGAGATTAAAATTGTTACTATTTCTTGTAAAGCCTTATTATTATACTTATAAGTTAAAGCGAATTCTTTAAAATGGTCAGATAGATTATACATAGTTTAGCAGATGAATTTAAATTATTTTCTCTTATATAGGTTCTTTCTACCATTGGATATGGAAATCACAATTCCTTCTTTTCTTAGATTATTCAAAACATTTGATATAGCACCACTTGTAACTGATACATCAATAAGTTTATCACTTTGCATTTTCTCCTTAATCTCAGCTACTGTTCTATAGTCAGCGAAATATTTACTAACTACTAATTTACGTACTTTAGCTGTTAGATTAACTTTTTGCTTTAAATCTGCTTTTAGTTTGTAGATTGTAACAGAATTTAAACTAACATCCATTAACTCACTTAGAGCATAGTCAACTGCTTTAGCATACTTCACATAGAAGTCAATATTTTCAGCATCCCCACTTTCAACTCTATAAAGACTACCACTTGAAATCTTGGTAATTTCACGTACGTGATCTATAGTATAGTTTAATTTTTCTCTTTTCAATTTTAATCTGTTACCTATTTCCTTTTTATAAGACATACTACCAATCTTTTATTGAACACAAAAAATCCATGTGTTAAATATTTTGTGTTTAAGGTTTTTTTACTATATTTGCTTTTATATAGATGTAGCTATTAAGCTTTCTATCGTTTTCAACGATGTTATCGTAGTGTAAAATCCTACAATACAGAATAGAGTATCCGTAAAATCACTCTATGCAAAAAGGTTTATATTTTTGCATTACATACGAGTAATACTCACGTATACTTTTATATTCAATGAGTTTTCTCATTTAGAATTTAGGACACCTACGACTTGATTGTATGCAGATATTCCCATGTAAAGATTTACATGGCTAATCGACTATACAATACATCGTTTATATAATCTATGTGTGCGATTTTGTTTAATAACATCGCTAAGCAATTCTTATAAATAAAAAGGGTTGTTTATATGTGAATAGACAATATTATCACTCACATACTAAGTGGTGTAAAAAAAGGTTGTTTCCTATAATACACTACCCTAACCTTTGGTTAAAGACATAGCTTTACCTAAGATTGGTTTTTTCTATTTTTAAGATTCGCACTCTAAAAGTAATTCCTTTCTTGCTGTTTTCCAAAACAGATACATTTTAAAGCAAGTCTAAAAGCAAAAGGTTGCAACAAAAGTGATAGTCTAGCAATTATTTGCTAGGCTATCTCAGTGAAACTAAAGCATTGGATTTATATCTTTTATGCTTAAATAATACTAAATCTCTTATTCATGCCAGTCTCCCAATTAGGCATTAAGAGATTAAAATACAAGGTATAAGTGTTTTTATTTTATAAAAGCAATACCACTTCCTTAAAGGACTTATCGAATAATCCTATTCGAGAATTTTCAATTATTTTTTATTACAACAAAACAATTATTAACCAAACTAAACCAAGTAATTACTATGAAAAAACAAACTTGTTAAAGTGATTATTTACAATAGTGATATTAACGTCCTAAACTTTATTTTCTTACCAATAAACTCACTTTTACAAGCAGACAAACTTTGATATAAAATTGAATTAGTGAATTAGTTAGTACTGCTTAACAAGTTTAATATATCAAACCAATTCATGCATACTTTAGCGGGAAGCTAAATGGCATACAGACAAACACCATTACTTTTTAATTGATCAAGCAAATAAAAAGTAATGGTCAATTAAGCATTAAATACAAACAACAACTATAAAACTAAACTATCTATTATGTCCTTAATTATCACAATTACATATAGCGCGCTGCTAAAAGATAAGACATAGGTAAAATCTACCTTAAAATTCATTGAATTGTAATACTACAGATAATTAGTATACCGTAAAAAGACAACTCTTTTTTCAGTGTACAGGATAGCTATTGCCTTAATCCACAATTAAACAACAACAATAATCATCCATTCGACAACAAGGCTATAGTGTTAGTTTATTTAAAAAATTGCCGTAGAAGCAAATCTATTAATGCTATTTATTAACCACTAAAACTATTTAATTATGAAACACTTAGCTCTTAGCATAAACTTCTTTAACAGTAAAGTAATCCAAAATTCATAAAGTTAGAACGGGAAAGATAGTTTAGCTAAGGGCACTAAAAACAACACAATGCGCTGGTCAAAGGGATTTTGAAAAGCGCTATTAAGTCCTATGACTATCTCTTGTCTCTTAGATAAAGCATTTTGGGAGACATGCTATAGAGGCTAGAGATAGTCTATAAATATTATTAACTAACTAAAAAGATACCCTAGTGATACTTAACGGCAATAAAAATCTTAATGATTAAAACTAGTGTATCCAATCAATTATAAACATTATGAAACTAAATTACACAATCAAAATCGGTTATAGGATGGCACTTTTTCTAAGTATACTACTCACCTATAACACACATGCCGTAAATTTTGATGCAAACCTTACTGACTTTGATCAAAATAAAAAAAACAAAGTAACTGGCCTAGTTAAAGACAATTACGGAGCGCTTCCAGGAGTTCACGTTATAGTCAAGCAAACAAACGTAGCTACCTCAACTGATTTAGATGGTAAATTCACAATTGAGGTAGCTAAAGGACAAACCCTAGTTTTCTCAATGATTGGATTTGAAGATAAAACTATTACTTATCAAAGTGGAAACAACTTCAATATAGTCTTAAATCAAAAAACAAGTACACTTGATGAGATTGTTGTCAACGCAGGGTACTACTCTGTAAAAGATAGAGAACGTACCGGTAGTATAGCACGTGTAACGGCAAAAGATATAGAGCTTCAACCAATAAATAATCCATTACAAGCACTTCAAGGAAGAACACCCGGAGTTTCCATAACAGAACACTCAGGGGTACCTGGCGGTGGAATAGACATAGAAATTAGAGGACAGAATTTTATGGGGGCTAAAACAACTGGACGAAATACGCCTTTCTACATTATAGATGGTATTCCCTTTTTAGCAAGCCCTTTAGGAAAAAACAACGGTAATTTATCAATCAACCTATTTAACAATAACATTAGTCCTTTAAATGCAATAAACCCAAGTGATATAGAAAGTATAGAAATACTAAAAGATGCTGATGCTACAGCCATCTATGGATCTCGTGGAGCTAACGGAGTAGTACTTATAACAACGAAAAAAGGAACACAATCAAAAACTAGTTTTACAGTAAGTTCTTCTACAAGTTTTAGTAAAGTACCAAAGTTTTTAGACATGATGAATACCCAACAATATATCAAAATGCGTGAAGAAGCATATTTGAATGCTAATGCTAGTTTTCCTGCCAATGCCTTTGATATAAACGGAGCATGGGATAAAAACAGATACACCAATTGGCAAAAAGAACTAATTGGAGATACAGCCACAGCTCAAGAATTTTCCTTAGGTGTTAGAGGAGGTAATGAATTTTCTAATTTTAATATCAATTACTCACACAGTGAAAATACAACAGTCTTTCCAACAGATAAAGGTTATAAAAGAAACTCTGCTCTTATGAGCTATAATTATATGAGTAAAAACAGAAAACTTATTGTAAACTCATCTACATTATACTCTAACCAAAGTAATAACTTGCCAACGGCAGACCTGACAAAACAATCATTAACCCTTGCTCCAAACGCACCAGCACTTTACAATGATGACGGATCTTTAAACTGGCAAAATAGTACATGGCTCAATCCAATTTCAGAACTACAAAGTTCTTATCAAAATAAAACATCTACAGTTATTATAAACTCAAATATTTCCTACGAATTAATTAAAGATGTATTTACAAAGCTCAATATTGGATATACAGCAAATAAATTTGAAGAAAGAAAAATAATACCACATACAATATACAATCCCGCTGCAAATCTAACTAGTGAGCGCTCAGAGTCATATCGTTCAAATCAAGACAATCAAAGTTTTATAATTGAACCACAGATTAATTACATATTTAATAAAGCTAAGCATAAGTTAAATACAATGATAGGTTTTTCCTATCAACAAACAGATAATGAATCTCTACAACTCATAGGGAAAAATTTCACTTCAAATGCCTTTATTAAAAACATTGGAGCCGCTAAAGAGAAATTAATTGTTTCATCAGGAAAAGACCAATACAAATATGCTTCAATGTTTGCTAGAGTAAATTACATGTATGCACAAAAGTATATAGTAAACTTAACCGCTCGTCGTGATGGCTCTAGTAGGTTTGGAGATGACTATAAATTTGGAAACTTCGGAGCTATAGGTGCTGCCTGGATATTCTCAAAAGAAAATTTTGCTAAGAATATCTCATGGCTTTCATTTGGTAAACTAAGAACAAGTTATGGAATAACAGGAAGTGATAATATTGGCGACTACGCATACCTAGACACTTATACAGTACAAAATAATACTTACAATGATGAAATGGCATTATCTCCAACTGCACTTCATAATCCAAAATTTAAATGGGAGAAGACAACAAAGTTTGAAATTGCCACAGAACTAAGTTTTTTTAACGATCGTTTAAACACCACAATTGCTTATTATAACAATCGTTCTTCTGATCAATTAGTTGGAATGACACTACCAACAACCACTGGATTTTCAAGCATAACTGCAAACTCTCCTGCTGTGGTTGAAAATAAAGGATGGGAATTTTCAATTTTTAGTCAAAATATAAAAACTAAAAGCTTTTCTTGGACTACTGACTTCAATCTGTCTTTTCCTAAAAATGAATTAGTTTCCTACCCTGGTCTAGAACAAGGAACTGAAAGTAGTTTTTATGTTATAGGTCATCCTATCAATATTGTAAAACTTTACAAATATGAAGGACTAGATCCTGTATCTGGTAATTTTACTTTTTATGATTACAATGGAGATGGTAAAATTTCTTCAGCTGACAAAAAACATATAGCAAGCCTTGCACCAAAGTTCATTGGTGGTTTACAAAACACGCTAACTTATAAAAACTTTAGTCTTGACTTTTTGTTTTATTTCATAAAAAGAGACAACTATAATATAGATATGTATTATAACTCACCTGGAGCTGCAATGCTCAACCTTCCAGCTGTTATGAGTGACTATCACTCGAGTAGTAACCCAAATGCTACTTATATGCCAGCTATTTATAACAACCCTAATAATAACCTACAAATGACTTATAAAGAAAGTACTGCTGTTATATCAGATGCTTCCTTTATAAGATTAAAGAATGTAGCATTAGCCTATTACTTGAAAATACCAAAACTTAAAATGGAATCTTTGAAGCTGTATGTACAAGGACAAAACCTATGGACAATTACATCCTACAAAGGTATGGATCCTGAGTTTGTATCCTTTGGCTATTTACCCCCTCTTAGAACAATATCATTTGGAGCACAATTAACCTTTTAAACGTATTATTATGACTAATATCAAACATGCAGTAAAAAGTAAAGTCAACATCTTTTTGATCTTATTAATAACTTTATCTACTTCTTGTACAGAACTTGTAGAAGTTGATTTGCCAGATACTAAAATCGATAAGTCTGAAGTGTTTAAAGATGCTTCAACCATTAAAGCAGCTCTAAACAACTTATACCTAAATTATCTTAGCTCATCTTTATTTAACAAGGCTAATACTGGTATAAATTTCAATATTAGCTTATTTACTGATGAACTAGATTATTATGGTAGCAATGCCGCTTCAAATGATATTTACTTAAATACAATCACAGATACTCATTCAACTATTAATAATTGGTGGAATAACTCATATCAACATATTTATGTTATAAATGCCTTTATAGAAGGTGTAGAGAAAACTGATGTTTTACAGGAAAAACAAAAAAACACATACCTAGGTGAAGCATATACTTTAAGAGCTTTATACTATCAATATTTAGCTATTTTCTTTGGCGATATTCCATACACAAAATCAACTGATTATAAACTCAATAAGAATCTAGTAAGAACTCCTTATACCCAAGTAATACTCAATATTGAAGAAGACTTAAAAATTGCCTCAAATCTTCTAGATTATACCTATAGAGATACAAACAAATTCTATGCAAATAAAGCTGTTGCCGATTTACTGTTAATTGAAAACTATTTACTTCAAAACAGATACGATAAAGCCGAGCAAATAGCTCAAGCATTAATCGATACAAATATCTATAATATAGAAATAGACCTTCAAACAACATTTAAAAAGAACGCAAAAAGTACATTATGGCAACTGAGTCCTAGATCATTAGTAGGCAATAGTGCAACATCTGAAGCTCTACTATACATTTATTCAAACTTTACAACTAACAGTTCAACAATATCTGATGCGTTGCTAAATTTATTTGATGAGCAGGACAAAAGAAAAAATAACTGGTTAAATAAAATCACATTAGACAATCAAGACTTTTACCAAGTATACAAGTACAAGAATCAAAACAACAATACTGATGAATTCTCAATTATTTTTAGAATAGAACAAATCTATTTTGATCTCGTATTTTCTTTTATCATGCAGGATAAAATAGATAAAGCAATAGATACTTTAAATATCCTTCGACAAAAAAGAGGGTTAGACAACTTACCTGTTTCACTAAATAAACAAGAACTTATTGATTATTATTTACAAGAGAGTAGCAAAGAATTCTTTACAGAAAATGCAAGGAGATTCATTGATTTAAAATTAACTAATAAACTAGAGGTTTTACAAAACACAAAACCAAGTTTTAAATCGCATCACAATCTATTGCCAATACCAATTAAACAAATAGAAATAAATAAAAACTTATTACCAAACAATCCTGGCTATTAACTTTTTTAAAATCTGAAAAATATGCAAACCAAAACAATAATTACAACCCTTCTATGGGTTTGCCTTACTATTATCTCTTGCCAAAGAAAAATAGCAAGTGATAATAGTAAAGAAGAGCCAGCTCCTATCGAAACAAACTTAGATGGGAGTATCACTATTCAAGGAAGAGTAACTGTAAAAGGAAGTGATAAACCCTTACTTGGTGTTACTACCATGAATGTAAAAAACAAATGGACTCACTCTCAAGAATTAAACAGTTCCTACAAAGGGATAAAGACAATTGCTTATGGAGAAAACAAAAGAGTATTTGTTGATAAAAAAGGATTTTATAGAATTACAATAGACAAAAAGGATACTCTTGTTCTAATACCTACCCATAGTTTGTATAAAAGACCTAAATACTATACTGGCTTTACTAAAAATCAGATACTCAATATAGAACTTGAACAAACACCAGAAACCTATCTAGCATTCAAGAAAAAATATAAAGATAGCGGTATTGAACAATTTGAAAAATATCTGAAAGAGGTAAACCCTGAAAAAATTATTACCGTTACCGGGACAATATATGACAAGAAGACCAAGAAACCACTATATCAGAAAGATATCAATATTCTCAACCAGGAAAACACTCGAGGTTCTGTTAGCTTTCACTTTACAGATAAATATGGTCAATTTTTTCTAAGAGTACCGCAAAACAGTCATTTACTAATAGATGCTTTTAAAAACCCAACAAACCTTTTCCCTAAAAACGACACTATTGTTAACATTTATCTTTAAGTACATGAAAAAATTACCTTTAATATTCTATATGCTTCTTAGTTTTTTATTTACAATAAATACTATTAGTCAAACAACTACAATAAGTAGCTATGATACACCGATATGGAACACCTTAGATTTAAGTACTGTTACACCTGATGGACAATGGGCATTAATCATCAAAAAAAAACACTCAACTTCTTTAACTAATAAGACCTATTTCCTTAATACTACGACGAAAAAGGAAAAGGAAATAACACACTTGTCTAACTTTTACAATTCTCTATATAACAATGGACTTGTAGTAGGTAATACTCAAGGAGAAACAGTTATTTACTCCTTAAATAAAAATGACTCTATAGTTCTTAAAAATAGTGTGAAATTTAGTGCAAGTATAAAAAAAGACTTACTATTTGTTCACAAAAAGAATAATGACTTTGAGATTCTTAAGCTTAATGAACGCTTAGAAAAAATAAAGTCAATTTTAGTAGTACAAAATATTGACAAGTACTTTTTAAGTCCAGATTCTCAAACGTTATTTGTTCAAAATAATAACAATGAATTAATCCATATTGATTTAAAAACCCTTAAATCAAATATAATACATAGATCTGATTCGATAATTCAAAAGTTACAATGGAATCTACAGCAAAATGCTATTTTAATACATTCCGAATCTTCGGTATTGACTTTTATCGATCTTACAACTTTTAAGGAGACAAGCATTAACTTAGATGAAAATCACAATGATTTAATTTCTGATATTCTACCAAACAACAATATTTATATTTCATATAGCATCAAAACTGACGAAAAATTAAAAGAAAGTGAATACCTTGATATTTGGCAAGGAAATTCTAAGCTGCTACTACCTAGTAACTTTAAAGCAAAATATAAACATATTGAGAAAGCTTTTATTTATAATACAAAACAACACAAAACAATACCCCTTGAAAAGTCACGTGATATTGACTATCTAAACATTGGGATTCCTGATGTATTAATTTCATATAATCAATATATTAATCAAGATTTTTCAGGATCTATAGCTAAAAAACAATTCAATCTTTATGACTATAATAAAAATAAAATTATAACTCCACTTTCACTAACATCACATAAATTATTTTTTCCCTCATTAAACAACAAATACTTACTCTACCCTATCAATAATCAACTAGATAGATGGGAAGTTCTAAATCTTTCAACTTTGGATAAACACATAGTTAAAACCGATTTAGTCTCCAATGGGTTTAATCCCATTTGGGCTAATGACTCTGAAACTATATTTTACACACAAAAAGGGAACCTCTTTACATACAATGTTAAAAATAAAAAAGTAGTTCAAATTACTGATTTCAAATCAGAGAATCAACAACGTTTAAGAGTACTTAATAAGGAAAACATACCTTTTTACACAACCTTTCTTAACTTAGAGAAACCTCTTTATTTTAAATTTACCGATGAGACAAATACAATAATCTATTCGTTGTATAACAATAAAATTAATTCTCTATTTACTACAGTTAAACGTTTAACTTTAGGAAACAGTTTAAACAGTAAACTAACTAGTGAAGACGCTAATACTTGTCTATTTTTAACAGAAGACTACAACTCACCGCCAAGCATTCAGGCAATAAAAAATAAGAAAGTATTTACGTTATTAGAATCCGAGATTGATACAGCCCTATACTCATGGAGAAAAAGACTTGATTTCATATTTACTGATAAATACAATACAAATCTTAATGCTTACCTACATTATCCCAAAGATTATAATCCAAATAAAAAGTACCCTATGGTTGTATATATATATGACTTATTATTACCCGTTTCACCTAACTCATTTTCAATTCCAATGCCTTACACCTCACATTCAGGATACAACACTTCATTATTAACTGAAAATGGGTACTTTGTCTTACAAGCTCAAAGCTATGTAAGTGATGATGGTCCTGGAATAAGTGCTGTAGATTGTATTACCAATGCTGTGGAAAAAGCCACTAAACTTGAAACGAGTATAGATAAAAAAAATCTAGGGTTAATTGGGCATTCTTTTGGTGGTTACAAAACAGCAGCTATATCAGTACTCTCTGATTTATTTAAAGCTTCTGTTTCAGGTGCTGGAGCTTACGATATGATTAGTCAGTTCACCTTCAATTATGGTTATAGTAGGAAAACTCCTGAGTGGTATATGACTGAAAATGCACAATTAGGAATGAAAAGTAAATTCTCTGAAGACCCAGAAAAATATTATGAAAACACACCTATTTTACATGCTCATAAAACAAATACAGCAATGCTACTCTTTACGGGATTACAAGATTATAATGTACATTGGGAAAATACTCGTAAGATGTTTATAGCGTTAAAAAGAGAGCAAAAACCTGTCATTGCACTATTTTATAAAAATATAGGTCACGGAATTTCCTCTTCATCGCCAATAGAAAATACTGATATTACACTTCGAACACTTGATTGGTTTAATTATCATCTGAAAAATGAAAAAAAAATTAATTGGATTAAAAAAGGATTAGACTATAATCAATATTCTTTAAGTCCTTTATAAAGTAAATAGGGAGGTAAATGCCTCCCTATTTTAATTTAATTACATCTCTTCTTGTTTATGAAGTTCTGAATAATTATTAGGAGAAATTTCTCCCCAAAGAATCCTCTCAGTCCCATCTACTATAGTCTTACAAGATGCCTCTGTTAGATCTAAAGTACATTCTCCTTCTGTGATATCTCCAACATATACATAAACATATTCATTTAAACTAGTATCGAATTCTCGATAATAGGTTGGGCCACTATACGGATTATTAGCTTTTACTGATTCTACAACAGGATTCTCTTTTTTGGAATCTTTTTTTAATTCGCTAGCATTCACAGTGAATGCACCTACACTCAGCATTGCAATAACAGCTAATCCTGTGAATAGGTTTTTAATATAATTTTTCATTTTTTCTGCTTTTTGATGTTAAACTAAAAACACCTTGTCTTTAGCCATATTATATTTGAACAAAACACACTGCTTTGCTTTAGGTTAACTTAAAAACACAATCTAATAGTTAACTCTATTGGCCTATAGAATTAATCAGTAATAAGTCACTTTAAGTAGCTAATTTAAAGTGATAAACTAAATTGATTTACATAAAGTAGTATAAAAGGGTGTATTCTACTAAAACAAAGTTCTATAATGATCAAAGATAAATTTATCCCCTAAAATGACATTTTATCCCTTATTGTGACATATTTCACCCCCTATTGCGTTATATAAAAGTAACAAAGAGAGAAAATTCAAATAAAAACAACATCTGTTATTGACAATAAAAGTCCCACATTAGATTATCTCTTTTAAAATTTTTTACAAAATTAGATCACTAAATATTATATGTTTTTTGAAATAAACAGATAGTCACATTATCTAAAACCTCTAATAGCTAACAATCTTTGGCACTATTAGAAGGTTTGTAAGGTAATATTAAATATTACAACATGCTGTAGTTTTTACATATGTCAAGAAAAACTTTTCTTTTACCGAAATTTAATTAACTCGACCAAAAACTAGGAAAAGAAGTATATTGGTATTCTCTCCTAATCTTTTCTTTAAAATACTATATGACTTTGAAATATGAGCTTCAACAGTTTTTAAAGAAATATTTAAATAATCTGCAATCTCTTGATTTGTTAATCCTTGACGTTTACTTAAAATAAAGACTTCTTTACTTTTGTTAGGTAAGTTATCTATCTCCCTTTGCATTAAATTTATAGCAAGTTCTATGTCTTCTTGAGAATTTGTTTCCACATAAGCATTGATTACTTTCAAGCATTGATATTCTAAAGGCTCAAGCTTCTTATTCTTGCGATAAGTATCTACAAACTCATTAAAAACAGACTTATAAAGTAAGTTCTTAATATTTGCCTCTGGATTGAGCTTTAGTCTCTTAATCCAAATTTTCATAAATACATTTTGTACTAAATCTTGAGCTTCTTCATTACCAATAAGCTTATAGGCATAAACACATAGTGATTGATAATATTTTTCAATCAACAAGGTAAATGCCTTTTCATTACTTAGGACAATCATTTCAACTAATTCCGTATCTGTAGTAAGGTTATTCATAAGAAAAAAAAATAAAAAAACATTCAAACATAGGGTTATGTAAAAATGTAACGTTACTAACTATAAAGTGAAATATGATTAATAAATACTAGAAATAAATGTTGAAATCCAAATATATATAAAATTAATTGCTAAATGATGTATTTAACATTTATCATCAAAATATAAATGAAAATTCTTTTTTTTATTACAAACTGCGAACTTTATTACTTACATTATCTATGAAAACACAAGGCACTGCTTAAAAAGAAAGTATCACAACTAAATCAATTTTAGTTTTTAGCACAAGTCAAATCAATTTTCTTCAAATCAATTATTAGTTAGTTAGCTAAGTGCTATTTTCTACCTTTTGAATTCTAAGATAATAATTTGCAGTAGGCTATTCCTTTTTCTTGTAAACACAAAGAAATTGGGATAGCCTTTTTTCATACTAAATATTTTATTAATAAAAACTAAAATAAAACTTAAAAAAAACATAGGGTATTACTTTAGTCAAACGTAATAAGAGTATAAAAGCTAGTGAAATGAAAGAAAATAGAACAGAAATATTAATGTTGAAATATATTTCAAGGTCAATTACGCCCCAAGAAAAACAAGAACTTTTAAAACTCTTACAAACCAATGATGACAATCAAACAATACAAAGAATTATTGAAAATGACTTTATTGCTGATAATGTTATAAAATCATTTGATAAGGATTTAGCCCTTAAACGTATAAGTTACTTTATCACAAAAAGAAAAAGAGCTAAAAAAATAAAAAAAACATTATTAACCACAGTGATTCCCTTTGCAATAATAGCTTGTGTTTTAACTCTTGTATTTCAGCCTTTTTCCCTAACAAAGCAGTCTATTAATATTAACCAAGAAAGTATAACAATTGTATCCTCTCAAGGAAAACAAATTCAAATAAATGATACAGATAGTGAAACAATATTTGATGAAAATGGTCAAGCGCTAGCTAAAGTTGAAGATAAAACAATGACTGTTGATCCAAGTACTACTCAAATGCAACTAAATAAGCTTATTGTACCAAAAGGTAAAACCTTTTCATTGGTTCTCTCAGATGGAACAAAGGTATTTTTAAATGCACAAACAAGCATTGAGTTTCCAACAAGTTTTCAAAATCTTAAAACCAGAGAAGTCTCTATAACAGGTGAAGCCTATTTTGAAATACAAAAAAGTGATAAACCTTTTTTAGTTGAATCAAAAAATGCAAAAGTTAGAGTTCTTGGTACTAAGTTCTTGTTCTCTGAATATGAAAAACAGAACTATACTTCGCTTGTTTTAACTCATGGTAAAGTTGAGTTTTCAAGTACTTCACAACAAGATAAAAAAGCAGAAGTTACACCAGGACAAAAAGTAAGCCTAGAGAATTCTACCTCAAAAATCCAAGTTGAAAATGTCAATACCCGACTATACTTAGGATGGATCAGTGGAGAATTAATCTTCAGAAACCAAAGCTTTGATCAAATAATTAAAACCTTAGAACGAAGCTTTAATGTAGAGATTGTTAATCAAAACAAAGAATTAGCAAATACAGTCTTTACAGCTTCATTTGATAATAAAACAATACAAGAGATAATGACATACTTCAATGAAGTATTTGCCATAGAATATACCATTAAAAACAATAAAATTATTATTAAATAAAAACACTGGCTATTCGGCAAAATAACCAGTGTTTACAATGTGATTACTACCTAAGTAACAACCTTTAACTATTTCAAATATATGAAAAATTTTTTATTAAGAAGTAGAGGAATTCCTCTGTTAAAACTCGAGTTAAAAATGAAACTATCCTTTATTTTTTCCTTTGTTTTTGCACTTAATTTATTTGCAACAAACACCTATTCTCAATCAAAAATTTCAGTAGATGTTATAAACATACCTCTACATGAAATACTTGAGATTATTGAAGAGTCGTCTGAATATCGTTTTATTTATAATACAAATGAAGTCAACGTAAATGAGAAAAAAGTTCTTCAAGTAGATAATCTAAATGTAGAAGAAGTACTAAAAAAGCTCTTTAAAAACTCTACAATTAACTACACTATAATGGACAATCAAGTTATCTTAACTAACAAACCTAATTCTAATTCCAATAAAATTAATCAAGACTATTTTCGTCAGATTAAAGGCGTTGTTAATGATGATTTAGGTCCATTAGCAGGAGTGATAGTAAAGATAAAATCAACAAATAAAGCTGTAACAACTAGTCTTGATGGTAGTTTTACAATTGATATTCCAAAACAATCAAACACTGACAAAGAGCTTTTCTTAGAAATATCACTAATTGGTTACAAGACGCAATTAATAAAAATAACAAATCAGAACTTTTTTAATGTAACATTAGAGGTTAATGATCAACTTTTAGACGAAGTTATTGTTAATGCTGGGTACTACTCTGTAAGAGATAGAGAGCGAACAGGAAGTATAGCACGTGTAACTGCAAAAGAAATTGAAAAGACTCCAATTAAAGACTTTATAGGAACTTTACAAGGTAGAGTAACAGGAGTACAAGTTTCTCAAAAGTCAGGTGTTCCTGGTAGTGGCTACTCAATAAAGATAAGAGGAAATAATAATCTTAGATCTTCTGCAAATAATCCTTTATACATAATTGATGGTATTCCTATACCCTCAGATAATATGAGCAGTTCAATAATCTCAGGAAGTGCACTCCCTCAAGGGGGAATTTCACCACTAAACAATATTAACTTAGAAGATATTGAAAGTATAGAAATACTCAAAGATGCAGATGCTACTTCTATATATGGCTCACGAGGAGCTAATGGTGTAGTTCTAGTAACAACTAAACAAAACAAGGAAAGAGGTACACATTTTACACTTAATAGTTCCACAGGTATAGGACACACTATTAATCGGATGAAAATGATGAATACTCAAGAGTATTTATCTATGCGAGAAGCAGCTTTCACCAATGATAACATACTAGATTATCCAGTAGATGCATATGATATAAATGGTGTATGGGATAAGAATAGATATACAAATTGGAGAAAAGAACTACTTGGAGAAACAGCTCATTTTAATCGGGTACATCTAAAGGTAACTGGTGGAAATGATAACACCCGATTCTTAATCAGTACAACAACTAAACAAGAATCTTCTGTTTTTAAAGCTAATACACTTTATAAACAACTAAGCTTTTTCTCCTCTATGAATCACACATCAAAAGATGAGCGATTTAAATTGTTATTTTCAACTTCTTATTCAAAAAATGATAATAAACTTCCTTCTGTTGATTTAACCAAACAAGCGTACTCACTTAGCCCTAATGCACCTAAATTATATAATTTTGATGGCACTCTTAATTGGGAAGATGGTACATGGGAAAATCCATTAGCTAGAACCAATAGCATATACAAAAATAAAACTCAAAGCTTCATTATTGGTGGTGACCTAAGCTATCAATTGTCTCCAAGTATTACTGCAAAAATTAATATTGGTTACATAAATTACAATAACTATGAAATCAATACATTACCCTCAACCATATATAATCCTAAATATGGTAGGACAAGTACTAATTCTTCATTATATCTAAACCAAGGTAATACAAATACACTAATTACAGAGCCGCAAATTTCTTGGAACAAAGGTTGGGGTATTCACAATATACAGGTACTATTAGGAGGTAGTTTTCAACAGCAAAACACAGATATACTAAATCTAACTGCCAGCAATTTTATTAGTAATAGTCTAATTGAAAGTATAGGGGCAGCTAATAGTATAAGAGTAAACTCTCATTTATTAAATCAATACAGATATCAAGCATTCTTTTCAAGAATAAATTATCAATTTAAAAATCAAGGTTTTATTAACTTAACTGCCCGAAGAGATGGTTCAAGTCGTTTTGGAGATAATAATCGTTTTGCAAATTTTGGAGCAATTGGGGCTGCTTGGATTCTGATTAACAATCAAAATATTAAGGCTTCAGATATTATAAACTTTGCTAAAATAAGAGCTAGTTATGGAACAACTGGTAGTGATCAAATTGGAGATTATCAATATCTAGACACCTACTCAGTAAACTCAAATAGTTTAGCCTATTACGATGGTAGTGTAGCCATACAACCCAGTAGATTATACAACCCAAACTTTGGCTGGGAGGTTAACAGAAAATTTGAAATTGCATTAGATCTAAACTTTTTTAATGATAAAATAGTTCTAAACACCGCTTGGTATAAAAACACTTCATCAAATCAGTTAGTTGGTTTGCCTTTGGCTGCAACAACAGGTTTTAATACAATTCAAGCAAATCTAGATGCGAAGGTTCAAAACACAGGACTCGAAATAGACCTTATTGGTAAGATTATAGATACAAAAGATTGGAAATGGTCAAGTTCTTTTAATGTCTCTTTTGAACAAAACAAACTCTTAAAATTTCCAAACTTAGAATCTTCTCCTTATGCAAACCAATATGTGATTGGTAAATCTACTCAAATACAAAAAATGTATCACTATCAAGGAGTTGATCCAGTTACAGGTCAATATAAGTTCAAAGATTTTAATGAGGATGGAAAACTAACCTATACAGATGATAGAGAATCACTTATTGATTTAAATCCAAAATACTATGGTGGAATTACCAATAATATAAGCTACAAAAACTGGTCTTTAAGTTTCTTATTCACCTTTAGCAAGCAAACCTCAATCTTATATAATCTAACAAATGGTGTTGCTGGGGATATGATTAATCAACCGAAAATGATGAAAAACAACTTTGATCAATCTCCATCTAATGATTTTCAAAAATACACCTCTGGTCGAGACTCCAAACTTACTGAAGCCTATTATGATTACTTTATTGAAAGTGACTATTTGGCTCAAAACTCAAGTTTTATTAAACTCAAGAGCCTTGAATTTTCATATATGATTCCTAAAATTCTAAATAATAACATGCAGGGGAAAATCTATTTTCAAGGATACAATCTATTAACTATCTCCCCCTTTAAAGGAATTGATCCTGAAACATCCAACTTTAATTTTTTGCCTCCAACAAGAACCTTCACAATTGGAGCTGAACTAAATTTTTAAGAATTATGAAACATTTAATCAATATAGCTATAAGTATAATTATTCTTGCATTACTATCTAACTGCCAAGATTATACTGAAATTGATTTACCTAAAAATCAATTAACAAGACCCGTTGTATTTGAAGATCAACAAACTGCAACAAGTGCTTTAAATTTTATTTATTCACAAATAAGAGAATATAGTTTAATGGGAGGAAATTCATTAAGTGCCACTCAAATCTGTTCAATATATGCGGATGATCTAACTTATAACAGTAGTTCGGTAAATGATTACTCGAATCTATTTAACTACAATATAACTGCCAATACAAACATTTTCTACTCTATTTGGTCTAGAAACTATAGTATACTTTACTCTATAAACTCCTTTATTGAAGGAATTGAAAAGTCTTCAAAACTTGAAAATAGTTATAAAAATCAAGTATATGCAGAAGCCTTAACCTTAAGAGCATTTTTACATTTTAATTTGACCAATCTTTTTGGAGATATTCCCTATATAACAACTACAGATTATACCCTCAATAATAAAGTTTCACGAACTAACCAAGAGCAAGTATACAGACTATTAACTCAAGATTTATTGCAAGCTGAGCAATTGCTCTTTGAAACCTATCCTACCCAATTAAAAACACGCATCAATAAGTCTAGTGCTCAAGCACTACTGGCTAGAGTTTACTTATTTCAGCAAAATTGGACAGAAGCTATCTCTTGGGCTACAAAGGTCATTAATGCAAACTCCTTGTATCAACTAGAAACAATAGACAAGCTCTTTTTAAAAGAAAGTAGCTCAACAATCTGGCAATTACAATCAGGTAATACAGGAAATAATACGCTAGAGGCGATGTCATTTATCTTGGAAACACCACCAGTAACCTACTTAATTTCAGAAAATTTAATTAACAGCTTTTCTTCCAGGGATCAAAGGTTGAAACTTTGGACAAAAGACATTGGCAATTTCAAAATTCCTTACAAATATAAAGCTAAAGGAAACACTACTACCTCTAAAGAGTATACCATTGTTTTAAGACTTGAAGAACTCTATTTAATTCGAGCTGAAGCTTATGCTAAAAGCAATCACACACTAGATCTTGCTTTACAAGACTTGAACACCGTTCATTTAAAGTCTGATACACAAAAAATCACTTTAACTAATCAAACTGATATTCAAGAAGCAATTTTTAAAGAAAAGCAACTAGAGTTCTTCTCTGAACAAGGACACAGATGGTTTGACCTAATAAGAACAAATCAAGTAGATGCCATATTAAGTAAAAACAAACATAACTGGAAAACTAATAATAAACTTTTCCCTATCCCCTTAAAAGAAATAAGTATTAACCCTAATCTATTACCTCAAAATGAAGGCTATTAATCCACTTCTAATACTGGTTTTTACATTTTCAATACTTGCTTATTCACAAGAGCCTAAACAAATTCAAATAACTGATTATAGGCTTTGGAGCAATCTTTTAAATTATGATATCTCCTCTAATGAAAAATGGTTTTATTGGAACATCAATTACCCCAATATAACAGATACCCTTTTTATTAAAAACACAAATGATAATAAAATCCAAGCCTTTAGGAACAGTCAACTAATAGCGTTTGATGCACAACAAAAATTTGCTTTAATTCAAAATGACAACGCTCAAACCTATTATACAAATCTAGAGGATCGAAAAGTGCAAATTTTGCAAGGAGAAGATGCTAAATTTATTTTTGATGACCAGTTCATAGTTACTACCAATCAAGCAAAGAAAACAATTTCTCTATTTAATAGAAGTAGTAATCAAGTAAGTCTAACTGCATCCTTAGAAGAGTTGTTTGTAAGTGCACAAAAAAATATACTAATATGGATAACATCTGATAATAGTATACAAATAGCACAAATGATAAAGGATAAATTAGCGATTAAAACTATTTGTCAAGCAGGTGGATTAAAACGAAAAAGACTAACTATGAATAGTCAAAATTCGATGCTAGCATTTTTAGAAGAAGACAATGAATCTTATGGGACTTTAAAGTCTCATAGGATTCATATCTTAGATTTACAAAAGTTGACTAATAGTACAATCGATTTAAAATCCTTCAAAGAATTTGGACAATACCTCATTGTTGACCATTTGAATTACAAATCACTTCAATTTAATGAACAAAGTAATTCTCTGCTATTTACAATACAAAAGAAAACAAACAAATCTGTGCAAACAAACCAGGTTCAAGTCTGGCATGCTGACGATACCTTAGAATACCCAAGAAAAAAGATATTGAACCCTGAAAACATTCCCATACTATCAAGCTACAATTTAAAACAAGAACATATTAATATTCTAAGTCAACCTAGTTCCATACAAACAATAATTCTTAATAACTCTAATTTTGCCTTACAATACTATCAAAATCAATTTGATAGTAAATACAGTAGATTAGGTAGTAGCGATATATATATACTGGATATAGAAAATCAAACAAAACACTTACTTGTCAATCGTTTTCCAATAAATAACTTAAGTAAAAATCTGAGTTTATCTCCAAATAATCAGTACCTGTCTTACTACTGGCAAGACAATTGGAATATCTATAATACAAGTACTCAGACAACAACTAAAATCCCTATTAACAAATTTGATTCCTTCACTGCAGCAAACCAATACAAACCTGATAATAGCTTATTACTAGATTATGCTATATGGACTACAGATAACACACTCTTGTTAACTGGAAATCAATTTTATTGGTTATATAATCCTAAAACAAGTAAAATTCATAAAGTTGTTTCTAGAAAACATCAAAATTATACTTTGACAATCAAACAATTTGCTAATCATCTCAAATATAGTAATAACTTCTATTTGACATATCAGCCTATAATTGATATAAAACAAGGATTCTATTTTACAGGTATCAATAAAAACTTTTACCACTCACTCTTTACCTATAAAAATAATCAGCTTACGAAAATACTTGAAACACCACATAAGCTAGTTGATGTTAAAAAGATTAGTCCTAATAGCGTACTCTATAGGATACAAGACAGTAACCTTGCACCTGAAATCTATCTTAAAAATAAAAAGCATAATAATAGATTACTACAAACCAATGATTTTCAAAAAGACTTTACTTATCCTAAAAAAGAAATTATTTACTATACCAACTCTCAAGGTGATAGCCTAAAAGGACTCTTACTGTACCCTACTGTTTTTAATAAAGATAAAAAGTATCCTATGATAACTCATGTCTATGAAAAACAGGTAAACTTTGAATACCAAGCTTATCACATACCCACTCTGTATAATCCTAATGGGTTTAACTCCATTAATTATACTTCTAATGGATACTTTGTCTTTTTTCCTGATGTAACCTATGAAATTGGTAATGTTGGTCAATCAGCTTTTGACTGTGTAATCTCTGCTATAAAAGCATTAGAAGTAAAGGACTACATTGACTTTAATAACCTTGGTCTAATTGGTCATTCCTTTGGTGGCTATCAAGTTAATTTTATAGCCACACAAACAAATATATTCCATGCTATTGTATCTGGTGCAGCTAACTTTGATATCATATTTGCTTCTCTTACTTTAGATAACAACAATACTTATACTAATCAAACTTGGAGGTATTTAAACTATCAAATGAGAATGGGCACCAGCGCTCAAGATAACTACTTAGGTTATCTCAACAACTCTCCTATTTTCTTTGTCAACAACATCAATTCCAACGTATTATCCTGGACTGGAGAAAATGATTATTCAGTCAATAAACAACAAAGCATTGCTTTTCATCTCGCTATGAGAAATTTAGACAAACAACATACTTTACTAATTTATCCCAATGAAGGACATATTCTAACTATACCAGAACATCAAAAAGACCTATCAAATAGAATAATGTCCTTTTTTGAGAAAAACTTAAAAAAATAGCGTTGGATTTCTCCAACGCTTTTATTATTAATTAGCTACTTTTTTGAATAACGGTAACACACATTGTGTATCGGATTCCCATAAATATAGATCATGAGTTCCGTCTTTACACATTTGTACATTTTCAGTTAGCGAGCAAGTAATATTTGTACAAATACAAATATTATTTATTTTTCTATATCCATCTCTACCGTTAGGACTAGCTTTTGTATCAATATTACTTGCAACAGTACCTACAATTGCTTTTTAAATTAAAGTAAACTATTAATTAGTAAAGTTTTAGAATATGATTTAGGATTGTTTGGATTCAATAGTAAACATAGAGCTGTTAAGAATTGATTTTACAACAAAAACGAGGAAAATTTATCTCTAAAATCTCCATTTCGTTAATACAATATTAGCCAGAGATGCTTTAATCACTAAATTCTTCCAATTTTTTTAGTCCTATTTCAGTTCTCCATTTATTAATTTTTTTTTCATCGACAAATTTGTAATAGATTCTTTTAAAGTCATTATCATAATCTATATTAAAAATCGCCCCATACTTTTGCGGTTTGTTAGCTTTTTTTTGTACTAAATCATATGTATCGGCAAAATACTCACAGTCAATCTCGCCTTTTATACACAACTCTTTTAATTCTTTTAGGTGTTTCTTAGCTTGTACTAAAAACAAATCTTCATATATTAATGTAGCAAATATATAACTAGCGGCATCTCCTACTTGACTTTGTTTGGGCCATCCCTTTTTATTTATTAACTCAAAAAGTAATTTAATATTAGTATTCTCTTTATCTGATAAAGCTAAAATTCTAAAGATCTCGGCACTGAAAGTTACGTCCTTACATGGAATATGTTTATTAATTACGCTTTGCTCATAAGTTGTCCATCTTTTATCTTCTTTAATTCCAATAAATTCTTTGTCTCTTAAAGATTGTACTGCAATTCGTTTATTAATATTTTCTTCTAAATAGAAAAAGCAACTATCTACTTGTCCTGCTAGCGCAAGAACTTTTGCGTAATTATACTTATGTCCCCAATCCCAATATCCCTCTTTCTTTTCGTTAAGATAATAGCTAATAGATTCCTCATATTTTCCTTCATCTCTTAAACGCACACCAGGTTCAAGTATGCCTTGTCCAAAAGAAATAGAAAAAAATAAAACAAAAATTATCGATAAATAGGTTTTCATTGTTACAGTAAACGTTTCTTAACTTTGAACTGTGGTACGAATTAAAGACAAAAGTTAAAATTCAGCACCTTATAGAACAAAATCTTGTTAATTGATTAAATGTAGAAAAAAAAACGATATAATTAGTATCGTGAGAGCTATATTTAAATTTCAAGTTTAACAGAAACCTAGAGAGTATAAAAAAACAGTAGCAACTAAAGTCCACTACTGTTATATTTTATAATTTTAAATTATCAATCCTATATCGCTTTTTCAAGACTAGTAATATATAGTTTTTTCTAAACTCAAATCCTAACATATCATCCTCTACCACGCCATAAGGCAAATATCTTCTTATAAAAGGATTTTCTTTTTTTTATAATATGCTCAGAAGATAGAAAAAGCAGGATAACAAATACACTACTTATTTTTGTGGTGATAATTGATCCTAGATAGCATCTTTTTCTTTTGTGTTCTTCATGAATATTCCACTGAAAGTGAACAGCCTATTCCGGTGTGAAAGTGAACAGTGTATTCCAGTGTGAAAGTGGACAGTTCTTCGCCTTGTTTTTTAGTAGTATAAATATAGCTAAAAAGAGTTATTATTTTTTGATTATTTTTCTGAGAGATTCTCCTTCTAATTCAAAGCGAATAGCAGAGTGAATTATTCTATCTAAAAACGCATCTGCAATTGTTTTTTCTGAAAATAAATCATGCCATGCTTTTACAGGTAATTGTGAGCAAAAGATAGTTGTCTTATGATGATTACGATCCTCAATAATATCCATTAGTATAAGTTGCTTATCACCAGTAATGGGTTGTAATCCAAAATCATCTAAAATAAGTACATCAGTGGCGCTTAATTTTAGCAATTCTTTTAAATAACTACCATCAGCTTTAGTCATAGCCAAACGATGTAATAATTTACCTAAATTGTAGTATTTTACTTTATAACCAGCTACACAGCTTTGGAAGCCTAGTGCAGTAGCTAAGTAGCTTTTCCCTGTTCCAGTACAACCAGTAATAATGATATTTTGATTTCGATCAATAAAACTACAATCAGATAATCTTATAAAAGTGTTTTTATCTAAGTTTCTCTCAGCAGTAAACTTTACCTCTTGTAAACTAGCTTGATAGTGGAATCTAGCATTTTTTATAAGCCGCTGAGTCTTATCATTATTTCTTTGGTTATCTTCTGCCTCAACTAACCAGGCTATAAACTCGTCATTGGTAAAAGAGTCTATAGCTTTAGTTTCTAAGGATGATTCATAGGCTCTTTTCATACCATTAAGCCTAAGTTTTTGCATTTTTTCAATTGTTGCATTAACATTCATAAACATAAAGATTTAGTTAAAATAATTATTCCCTCTGATATTCTCATGTTGGGGTATAGCTTGTAAGTTTTGTTCTAATTCCTGTTGATCTAATCCGTTTTTTAAAATATTTTCAATAGCCTTATAGCTTATATGTTCATAAGCTAACGCTCGTTTACAAGCTAAGTTTAGTCTAGAATTCCCTACTTTACTAGCAAAGGACAAAACAGCTATACATGATTTAAAGCTCTGTTCTACAAAGGTTTGTTTGTGCAGTATTTTCCCAATAAAAGCTTTTGTTTCAGGGCCTATTTTATTGGCCCAACTAATAAAATACTCTTCACTCCAACCTGCATTATATTGACTTTTTGGCGGTAAATGCTCCTTTAAGGTTGAGTATCCACTAGTTCTCCTATTACGAGGATGAACAGCAATGCGTTGATAGTTATGATAGATTTCAACAATATTTTGATCTACAATAAGAGTTACTTTCTTTCCTAAGTACTGATATGGAACACTGTAGTGGTGTTTATCCTCTCTAAAATCAACGTGATAGTTTTTTAATACAGTAGCTGTTTTATAAGTTTTAATTGGATATAAATCGATTGGTAAAGCTTTAAGAGCTTGTTTTTCAAAATCCAAGAACATCTCTGTTCGGCTGCTTTGTTTCTTCTGAAAAGGATAGTCATTGTAAGGCTTTAAAAGTTTTTTAATAGCTGTGTTTAGCTGATTTATACTGAAAAATATCTGACCATGTAGTTTGGTGTAGATTCGGCTATAGGTAATATTAACTGCCATTTCCACTGGAGATTTATCCTTAGGTTTTCTGACCCTAGCAGGCATTATAGTGGTATCATAATGCATGGCAAATTTTAATAGTTGCTGATTTAATTCTGGTTCAATACGGTGTGGTTTAATTACTGCTGACTTTAGGTTATCTGGTACAATACAATTAGGTACACCACCAAAATAGTGTAATGCATTTTCAATACTTTTTATAAAATCAGGGGCTTTTTGACTTGCACAAGCCTCTACATAAGTATATTGACTAGCGCCTAGAGTGGCTACAAAAACTTCTACTTTACTAATATTTCCTGTTTGTGGGCATACAATTTCTAATTTTTTGCCAGCATAGTCAATGAATAGCTTTTCACCTGCTTTATGTTCAATAGGTACATAACCTTTTCCTTGAGCACACCAATTACTATAAGCCTCACAAAACCTACTATATTGGACCCCTTCAGGGTATTTCTCTTTGTATTGCTCCCATAGTATTAATCTTGTAAAACCTACTTGTGGTAACATTCTATCTACATAGGGAAAATACTCTAGTAGATCTGTAGTAACCTTATCGTTTTTGATTTCTGTCAGCAGATTAGGAGTATGGAATAAATCTGCTAAATCTTTTTCACTTAATTTGTCTAATTCACCAAAACTAAGCCCTGATTTACAAATATTATCTACATATTTAATCAATGTAGTTCTTGAAATTCCTAAACTAGATGCGATTCTAGAATTAGAAATTTCTTTGATTTTCATCTTAATGATACTTTTTATCATGGTCGTTGAGATAGGTTTATTAGCCATAACTTTGTGATTTTTAATCACAATTTACACTAAAAAACTAAGCTCAGAACTGTTCAGTTTGCACCGGAATCATCTGTTCAGTTTGCACCGGAAATACCTGTTCAGTTTGCACCGGAATTACCTGTTCAGTTTAGACCGGAATTACCTGTTCAGTTTAGGCCGGAATTACCTGTTCAGTTTGCACCGGAATTACCTGTTCAGTTTAAACTGGAATTACCTGTTCAGTTTAAACCGGAATTACCTGTTCAGTTTAGACCGGAATACCCACTTCATAAAATAAAGCAACTAAGGCCAGTAAGCTTACAATGATATTAAACCACAGACGCTTTGTCCATCCCATCTTTTCAAGTATGCCTTCACAAGAACAAAGAATAAAATCGCTGTAGTTTAATATCAGGTAGATTTAAATGAAAAAAAGCTACCATTAAACTGTAACTGAGATACAAACCGAAAGTCTTAGTTTGTTTTAATGATAAGAGTAAAGCAATAACAAGTTCAACAATAATAATCAAATAGGCTATTATACTAGCATAAGCGCTAAGTAGTGAGGAACCTAGAAAGCTGTAAAAGTGATGAATATGCTTATGGCTGCATAAACAAAAAGTAATACAAAAACATATTGTACAATAAGAGTGTATTTGGCTTTCATGGTACTGGCATTTTGGGATATAAAAACATACAAACAGCTAAATACCAAAACAATACGTGCTTTTACCTAATTTTTAATATACTTTAGTATACTATCTTCTGAAAAGGCTTCTTTAACCAAAATATCAGGTTCAACACCTATTTGATCAAGTACTTTTCCTTGACTTGTTACATACATTGCAGTGGGCAGAAAAAGTGTATAGCCATCTCTTATTTTAAATTCCTCTGCATTTAGCATCTTACCAGCTGATTTCTTACCAATTATTAAAGCCATTTTATTTTCTTTAAAACCTTGTAAAATAGGCTCACAAGTACTTGCTGTTTTTTCATTGACCAAAAAATAAAGCTTTTGATAAGCTATTGTATTTTTAGCTTCAACCTTTAAAACAATACCTTCTTTTTCTGAAATTCCCTTTAGGAGTAACTCGTAGTTTGCTTTACTAAAAACATCATATTGATTAAGTTCTTGCTTTGTTGGTAGACTATTGTTTTTATTGTAGTATTTTCTTGTAAGAAATACCCCTGCTACTATATCCTGTTTCACAAGTCGTTCTGCAAAAGTCATTCCTGCATCGATACTTCCTCCGGAATTATCTCTTAAATCAATTACCAGGTTTTTAAACTGCTTTTGAGCTACTTGATCTAAAACCTTATTCATATCTTCTAAACTACCTGAAAAAGAGCTTATTTTCACATAATACGTATCACTGTCTAAATACTTATGTGGAAAATCTGTAGTTTGAGACTTTATATATTTATCCCAATCCTCCCATGCAATAAAAGCGCTATAGTGGGAAAAACCTAAATCATTACTGAAATAATAAAAACCCATTAAAAATTCTAAATCATCTCTGAACTTCTCACAAGAATTGTCCATCTGTTTTTTAAAAGTATGCCATTTCTTGGAATCTAAAACAGATCTATTATATATCTTATCTTGAGTTATTTTTTCTATATCATGCCAAATTGCTTTATAATCTTTCTTTTTAATATTCAGATTCAAGTCAGAATCAAACAAACCAACTGCTTCCTTTTTTCCATTGAGTAACATCCCGTGTATCCTATCATTTGTTTTAATAGCTCTAAAATAGAAATTACCAAACATTGTGGTCATAACTCCTTTTAAAGAGTCACCTTTAATCTCTCCCTTTTGAATCTTTATTAAGCTCCCTGCTTCTAACTTTTTATTAAACAGACGAGCCACACCTGCTTTGATTCCCCCTAAAATAAGTTTATCACTTCCTTTTGGACTCTCTGCAAAGAAAGTATTGTCTTGGTTATTAAATGAAAAATCAAAATGGGTTTGTACAACACCAATATCTTTCATTTTTAGCGTTGTTGGCCAGTTTTGTATTTCATTGGCTAGAACAAAACAAGTACTAGTGATGAAATAAAATAAGAATATACATTTTAAATAAATTTTTAATCTCATAGTATCCTTTTATAACGTTACTCAATACATCAATTTACTATCTAAGTGTTACATATACCTGTTGCAATCCAATATATAACTAAACTATAAATACTTTACTTTAAACAAAAAACTATAAAATTCTAAAGTCAGATGCTCTTAGATTATGTCCATGGCTAAAAGCTCTGACAAAGTTCTTATAACTATTAAAATCACATCTATAAGCTATCTCAGAGATCAAGTAGTCACTAAACATTATAAGATAAAGCCCTTTTAATAATCTTTGTTGCATGTGATAGTTATAAAAGCTAACACCCATGAACTTTTTAAAATTGCGCTGAAATGTTCTTTTTTGCAGTTTATTCAAATTAACATATTCACTTAAAGTAATCTTTAAATAAGTGTCACTTTTTAATTGACAAAATCTCTTATAATGATTCTGATAGTAATTAACTCTATAAGCACTATGTAAAGAATTTAAACGTAGTTTTTTTGCTTGTTTAATTCTAAGGACAGACAAAAAGCACTGCTCTTTCAAGAAAACACCTATTAGTAAAACTTGAGTTTTACCTTTATTAATTACTAAATACTTAAATACTTTAGCCTCAAGTCCACTTATTATAAAACTAGAAAACTCTTTATTTAAATACTTGGCTATAAAACTAGAATCAATACCAAGAGTTCTTTTTGCTTTTAAACTAAATTCTCTACTAGCGCAAAGATTCTCTTGCGTTAATAATAAACAAGCTCTATTGTCTTTATCAAAGAAAAAATCAGGAGTTAATCCGAAATACTTTTTACGAGAACAAAACAGTAAAAACTTATTGAAAAATTCATTGAAAAGATCAAACTCCTTATTTTGATCAACAAGTAAAAAATGCTCTTTTAAAGCGTTTAAAAAAACTTCTAAATTCTTAGCTAAATCATATATAAAACCATTTTGCATGACTAAAAAAATCAATTGAAACAATAGAGCCTACGGGAGAACTTACATTGTTTGATTACACATCTACTTCTTCAATTAATTAAAAAAACTGATAAACAACACATTACAAAATAACACTTTTGTTTTACAATCGCAAAATGTACTAATTTTTAACATACCAGGTAATTTATTTTTTTTACCTTTTAATGCATAAACAAACTAGTTAGTAGCGAACTATTAAAACTCAAATAATAATTTTAATCCTAACTATTATGAAAAATTTTGATTACAAATGGATTTGTCAAGAATTTTTAAGTAATGAACAACAATTAAGTACTGATCCTGAAATGGCCATTAAACAAGCCAAAGAAATGGCTTTATACTTTAAAAAAGGCCTTTCTATGGTAAAACAAATTGTAACAACTAAAGGTTTTACAAGTCAAGAAGAACAAATCATATTTTTTAAAAACATCAAGCCTAAGTTTTTAGCAAGACTTATTTTCTACAATAAAGTATATCGAATAGAGGCCAATGCTCCAATAATTGGTTCAAAAACAATAGAGAAATACTTTATAGCACAACAAAATAAATTGCAAAGAGATTTCTTTGAACACCTACATAAATCGGATTTTTACAATTATTACAAATCCGGACGCTCTGATAAAGATGTCAAGTATTTTACCCTAGGGAATATAAATATTTTACAAGGGGTAAATAGCTTTGTCTTTGAATTAGACGCAGAGTTCTCAACTTACTATGATTATATAATAGCTAAAATTATTTCTAATGAATTATTCTATAACTATATCAAAACAAGGCTAGAGAATATAACAAATTCAAAACAACCTACAATTAAACATGCAAACCAACCACATGTTTATTGGTCTGATACAAAAGCTGCGCTTGTGGAACTTATATATGCCTTATATCTTAATGGTTCAATTAATAAAGGTAATGTTGAACTGCAAAAAATAGCTTTTTTTTTCAATTGATTTTCAAGACTCCTCCTATAGATATTCACCATATTTTTCATCGAATAAAATCAAGAACTACATCAAAAACTATTTTTTTAGATAAGCTTACAAAGATTCTTAAAGACTATATTGAGAAAAACTAACATTAGTATGTAGAACTTTAATAAAAACAAACAAGGAGAAAAACCACACGCCTTCTCCTTGTTTTAATTAAATATTACCCTTTGCGCAAGAGCAACTCTTTTGACAATGCTTTTAAGTTTTCTGATTTGTTTATCACCTATAGCGATTATGCTAGAAGTACCCTTTAAATCTATTTACCTATTTAAATTCCAATATTTCTTAGCTAATCCACTAGCAGATAATTACATAAAGGTTATACGCCCCAAAATATTACATTCACACTGAGTTATTTTCCATTTTATAGATAAAAAAACGATTGTTTTTATTTTAAGTTAAATTTAAGTTAAATAATATTTTAATGTTTTTAACTTAATTCCATTATTTATATGTAAAGTACCAACATATAATGCTTATTAATCAACTAAGTTCTATTTAGATATAATTTATAATACAATAAGTCTAAATCAATAAAAATCAAACAGATATATGATTATTTTTATACAAACTAAATATAATTAATCATGAGAAAAACTCTAAAACTAATTTTCCCCTTTAGTGTAATACTATTACTAATTGCATGTTCTAGTGATGATAACACAACTGAGGTAAAAATACCAGGGGAGCCAGAACCACCAAAAACCTCAGTAACCTTAAATTTTGAACAGCAGAGTATAAAGTACAAAGATTACGTTGAACTAATAATCAAAAATAGTGATAATGATACGAATGCTCAATATGAGTTTTCATTAAACAACAAGGACATAGCTGATGTTGAAAAGGTGGATGAAAAATACTATATCAATGCTTTACAAATTGGAGAAGCTACTTTAACAGTTACATACAAACAAGCCACAAGTCAGGCAAAAATTAAAGTCATCCAACGCGATGATAATATCGACTTTACCTTCATTAGTATTATTGATAAAAAACACGCTCTTCCTTATCTAAGACAATTAGCAACTAGGGACGAACAAAAAGCTGCTGAGCAGTATATTGATCAACAATTAAAAAAGTATAATTCACCTTATAGAAGAGTAGCTCTTGAGGTACCTGAACAAGAAGATTACTTAAACTACATCAGCGAAAAAGCAACTGAGGATAACATAGGTATAAATGAAACCTTATACGGGGCATCAGCTCAAGGTTATCTAGTGGGATATGAATCCCTACTTGATGCAAGAGAATTTATAGATAATTCTCTTATACCTTTAGGCTTTAAACCTTTAGATGAAAGTATGTATACAACACAGTTTTATGCCTATACATACTACTCTGGAGAGGATAAAATAATTGTTATTATCTCTCCTTACACTCACCCTGTAACCAATAAAGTATCTCTAAGGTATCTAACAGGTGTAGCATGGTAAAATGATAAGCTAATACTATTGTGCTAATTAGTACAATTAAATTAAAAGTAAAACCCCTGTCTTTTTTTTAAGACAGGGGTTTATTTTCTTGTTTTATTTGTTAATCACACCTAAAGAGACAATGTTATAAGCTATACCACAATTTTAAGCTATCTCTTAAAATAAAATACAATAATTAAAATCTTACATACCAAACCACAAAAAAAATCAGACAAAATCACTCTATTAATATAGGTAATACCAAAGAGATAAAACATTTTTTTGAATAAATACATCATTATTTTCATTAGATAGTAAACAAATCTTTCACTCAAAAAAAATTATAATTGCATCAAGAACTATTTTAAATAAGTTAAAGCATACTTAACAAGAATAGAAAAAAGATTTTTATATAAATCAATAAGGGGAGATTCTAGAATCTCCCCTTACCTTTGGCTAAGCATTACCTTTTAAAGTAATGCAGTGAAAAAAAAGTTTTGTTGTTTTTTTTCAAATTAATCACAGTAGCTCTGCTTATAATTCTTTTATAATAAATTCACTTCTTCTGTTCTCTTGATGTTGTGCTTTTGAACAAGGAACATGGTTCTTACACTTATTCACTAACTGTGATTCACCATATCCTTTACCAGATATTCTATCGCTTTGAATACCTTGTTTAACCATCCAGCTGATTGTAGATTTGGCACGTCTATCTGATAGTTTCAAATTGTAAGCATCGTTACCGCGACTATCGGTGTGCGAGCGAACATCTATTTTAAGTTGAGGGTACATTTGCAAGACTTCCACAACTTTCGCTAATTCAATTGCTGCATCAGGACGAATATTCGATTTGTCAAAGTCAAAGTAAATTGGCTCTAATTTCAACTTCTTAAACAAGTCATCGTCTTTTTCAATCTTCTCCACAATCGGATCAAGTCCGATATTTACCTCATTAAAAGCGTCAAATTCACGGCCAAGCACTGTTGATACTTCACTGGTTTGATACCCCTGTGCACTTGCCTTTAATCTAAACTTGAAATTACACGGTAGTGATTCAGTGATATAGCCACCATTGTCATCTACGTTATACTGACCTAGTTCTTTGTAGTTATTGTCAAACAGAACAACACTAGCTGTTGGAATAACAAAAGTTGTACTGTTATCAAATACCTTACCTGTGATTTGTTGTTTACAATCCACTACTTGAAAGAAGTAAATATCATCTCCACCCATACCAGCTTCTCTATTAGAAGAAATGAAACCTTTGCGGTTTTTATCATTGATAAAAAAGGCGAAGTCATCACCAGGACTATTAATAGGTGCTCCAACATTTACCACTTTAGAAAAACTGCCATCTACGTTAATCTTCGCTTTATAAATATCCAATCCTCCAAGACCAGGGCGGCCATCTGAAGAAAAGTATAAGAAATTGTCATCAGATACAAACGGGAATGTTTCTCTTCCTTCTGTATTTATTTGACTTCCTAAATTAACAGGCTCACCAAATGAACCGTCATCGTTGATTGCTACTTTAAAAAGGTCAGACTCTCCAAGGCCTCCCTTTCTATCTGAGACAAAATACAACAGCTTTTCATCAGGAGATAGCGCCGGATGAGCTGTATTGAAATCATCCGAGTTGAATGGTAGCTCCACTGCTTCAGACCACGTGCCATCACTTAACCTATTTGCTTTGTATAATTTCAGTAAGATACTATACTGCTGATTGTGAACTTTCTTGCCTTTTTTAAAGTTATTACGCGTAAAATACATGGTTTGCCCATCTTTAGTAAAAACAGCTGAAGCTTCGTTAACCTTTGTTTTGACAGATTTGTCGAATAATTCTGGTTCAGAAAACTCACCTTTTTCGTTTACTTCCGTGAAGTATAGACTGGTAAAAGCCTCATTGGTCCATTTGTGTCTTTTTCCCTCTCTTGTACTTTCAGTATCTCTTGCCGAGGTAAATACAAGCTTATTGTCCAAAAGTGCAGAGCCATAATCAGAATACTGGCTATTAATCGGTAAAGGCTTCACCTCATATCGCTTAATTGTCGCATTTATCTGGTCAAGGTAAGTATCCTTATCCGCTATAAATAGTTTTCCTCGACTATCACTTTGCTCAATACCAGCAAATTCAGCCAAGTACTTGTCGGCACTCTCATAGTCTTGTATTGCTCTAAAAGTCTGTGCAAATCGGTAATAGTATTCAGACTCTAACTTTACTTGTTCTTGTTCTGCCAAGACAAATAAATCTTTATACCACTGATGAGCGCCCTTTAGATCTCCTTTAAAGTAATAAGCATCCCCTAGCTTAGAGAGTATATTTACATTTTTATATCCTTTCTCAACAATTCGCTGGTAAACCTCAATGGCATTTACATACTCGAACTGATCAAAAGTTTTCTCAGCCTTTCTAACTTTAGCTGTTTGCGCTTGGAGTCCGTAAACTCCAAACAAAAAAACTGCAATAGAAAGTGCTCTTACTATCCTTTTTTTCATAATCTACTCTTTTTAGTTTTAGAAGAATCTAGGCGTATTAATTCGCGTTCTTCTATTAAATAATTCAAACTTCAAGAATATTTCATGTGAACCTGAATTATAGTTGGCCAGCTTTGTTGTTTCTGCATCATAAGAATAACCTACAAACAGATTTTCATTCACTTGCAACCCTACTAGCCCACTTACTGCAGCATCCCAACGGTAAGCTGCTCCTAGAGTAAACTTATCCATGAACAAGAAATTCGCAGTCAAATCTACTTGCAGTGGAGCCCCTTCCACTACTTTTATAAGAGTTGCTGGTTTGAACTTCAAACTTGGGTTGAGTTCAAATACATATCCCCCCATTAAGTAAAAATGTGCTTTTTGACGTAGAGTAGTAAACTCATTGTCATCATAACGGTCTGTTGTTAAAAAGTTTGGAACAGAAATACCAACATAAGATTTATCAGAATAAAGGTAAACCCCTGCTCCAATATTTGGAGTAAACTCATTGTTGACATTGTCATTTACTTTATCACTACCATCAAATATTCTAAGCTTTGTAAAATCTACACTCATTAAATTAGCTGTGGTCTTTAATCCAAAAGCCAATTTATACTCATAGTTGATATCAATTGCATAAGATAAGTCAATCGAAATATTGTTCTCATCCATTGCTCCTAATCTGTCATTGGTAAAATTAACTCCCAAGCCTAGACCTGATTCTCCAATAGGTGTGTTGGCAGATACACTAGCTGTCTTTGGTGCACCATCCATTCCTACCCACTGAGTTCTGTAGTGTCCGAAGATATTCAGTGTCCCTCTACTCCCTGCATAAGCAGGGTTTATCTGTGAGGGATTATACATATATTGTGTAAATTGAGGATCTTGTTGCGCTGTAGCTACCTGTGAGCTACCTACCAAGACAAGGCCCAATAAACTATTGTTTAATAATGCTTTATAATTCATTTTGAATTTTTCTATTAGTTAGTCTCCAAATGCAAGTAACCCGCTTTCTTTATAGTACGAGATCCTTTGTCATCCTTGTATTCATAAGTAATTACGTAGTAATAAGTTCCCGTAGGTAAACTCTCACCTTTACTAATAGTTCCACGTCCATCTGACTTTCCAACAAATACATTCCCTCGAGAGTTATAATTTGTCGTTTCATACACCCTTACTCCCCAACGGTTGAATATCTCAACTGTATTATTGGGAAAACGCTCTATATTGTCAATTCGAAAGAAATCGTTTTTCCCATCTCCATTAGCAGATACAAGATTGTAGATCACCACATCTCCGTCCAACAGCCAATCTTTATTAACTGTAGCCAGTGTAAAAAAACCATAGCCTTTAACAGAAGTTGGAGTAGAAATACTCTTAGTATCTACATCTACTATTCCTCCCTCGTCAACCCAGATCTGAAGCTTTTCATCCCATCTTACTATGTGCAATTCCCTAACTGGATCTTTCAACAGCTCACCTGGCGTGGTGCGCTCATCCCAAGTCAAAGTCAAGATGATATCGTCAGTATTATTACTATTCTTTGATTTCTCAATAACCCAATATTCCTTTTCATTGAGTTTATTAATTACGCCTGAGACATTGTTTCTAATATTAAAAAACTGATTGTCATCAACCTTATATTTACTTTGAAAAATATTTTTATTACTCTCACTAGCACTAATTCTAGCATATCTATAATAATTTCCATTACCTATTGGAAAAGTTATCTCTTGTTGGCCAACTTTTTCAACAAACCCATCTACATATGATACATTACTAACATTTTGAATTTTTGATCCATCATGGAAAGAAACCGCACCACTGTATTCTAACTTATTATCTACAGAAGCTTGCTGAATCTTTAAAATTCCTTCTTGAAAATCAACAAGTCCATATAAGTCTAAACTCGCTTGAATAAAAAAAGCAAAATCAGATGTTGAATTACTAAATATTACATTATTAAGTTCAGTTAAACCAACACCATCGATATTTTGTGGTTTTTTATTAACTTGATTAATATTGCTAAATATTGTTCGAGAATTTTTTAATTCTTTATCAAAGCTATGGATTCCATCATTTCGATAATCATTAAAGAAATACAAATTACCATCGTTTTGGATACTAGCACTTGTATGATTGTAAAAGCTTAGGTAATTGGTAAGTATACCGTGATTTGCAACTTTTAAAATACCATGATTGGAAATTATATTATCTTGAGCCCTACCTTTAAAGCAAATTGAAAAAGCTATCAAGCTGCAAAAAAGTATTTTATTTTTTAAATTATTCATAACCTTCACTTTTACTTATTTAACATCACTTGCCCAAAAAGACCAATCTTTCCCATTATAAATACAAAGCATTTTACTGTTTGTATCATAAGCAATAGTTCCGGCTGTAGGATTTTTAATATTTAAATGTGGACTCTCTACTCTAGGTAACACAAGAGCTTTTGAATCACTCTGTAAAACTAAAACTCCTGGTATAGTCAAATTTGGTTCTAAAGAAATACTACTTTGAACCCCTGAAATTTCCTGTACTCCATTGTAATACTCTAAATTTACTTCACCCGGTGTAACAGATAGATCCATATATTTTTCTTCCCCCAAAAAAAGAAGTACTTTCTTTTGTGTCTCATCCAAGAATAAGGTACCAGCTACTGATTCCTTATCTAAATTATCTTTTGCAAACACAGGTAAAACCATCCCTTTATTTTGCATATCAGCAAATTCAAGTATTGAGCTTTTAAACTCAATACTCTCTTTGCCAATTGTTACTTGTTGAGCATAAGTACTAACACTTGTTAATAATAACATAGAGATAATACCAATACTCCACTTTATATTCATTTTCATCCGTTTCTATTTTTTATTCCACACAAGATTGAATTATACAACCCCATTGCAGACCATTAAAGAGTTTTAAACAATTTTGATCAACATCAAATACAATCATACCCTCAACAGGAGATTCAATTTTAGTTATCTCTAAAGTGTGTAATCTTGTTGGCACAAAACCTTTAGAGAAAGAGTCTAATACTAAAAAAGCATTAGCATTTCGCTGGTCATTTGAAATATGAGTATCAAGTGTTGAGATATTAACGTAATCGGTAGGCGATACGAAATTCTGATCTATTACTCCAGGCATATAGCACACAGAGCAATATTCAACATTTAACTCTGTAAATGAATCATACACAGCTGAGTTTAAACAAACATCCTGATTGTCACTTGATAATTCAATAAATACATTTAAATCAAGAACTTTTTGTGTTAAAGAATCTACTTGTAAATCTATTTTCTTTGGAGCCTTTAAAACAAAAGTAATAGTAGACTCACCAACAGGTAACAAGAAATCCTCTATTGACAAGGAACCTTCCTCTACCTCAATTTCACTCTTTGAGAAATCAATAGAAGTTGATTTTAGAGAATCTTTAATTACCTGAAACTCTTCATTAAAATAAATATCAATATTGGTTTGAGCTAAATTATATGTATTACCATTATTATAAGTGGCTAAAAACGTGTATTGTGAATCCTCTGTAAAGCATTTCTTATCTAACAGCTGTAAGTCTACTAAAATTGGTTCGAACTGAGTCGCAGCTAATGCAGTTGTAATAGTTGGATTACATTGATCTGAAGATAGAAAATCACAACTCTCTAAAGTCACATCTTCATACATATCTGGATCATTCAAATCTTGTTTAGCAAGTCTTCTTTTATATGTAAAACTAGCTTTATTCTCATAATCCTGAACTTGAGCTTGTTTACTAAAATAAGCTCTTGCTCTAAAAGTTAAAGTTTTACCTCCAGGGATTTTTAATCGATCAATTTTTAACTCTTTGCTATCTTGGTAAGCATTTACAAATGCACCTTCAATGAAAACATTATCAATAGATAAACCATCTTTTTTCCACAATAATCCCTCAGGTAATATATTTTCAAATGGTACTACTTTAGTCTCACAATTATTATTGGTAATTCTATAGGTATAAACCACATCCTCACACATACTAACTTGCTGATCTGCTTGCAAACTAAAATATAACCCATCTTCATTTGATACTGGAATACTACTTGGACATCTAAAACTTAAGCTACCTATCCCAATTTTAGTTTTTGCTGAAGAACTACTCTCTCTTCTTACTGTATATTTAACATAAACCTTAGAAACAGCCCTCTCAAATTCAACATGAACAGTTCCAGCTACTCCAGTATAAGAAGAAGACTTCTCATTAGCTACAGCTTTAACACTACTAGCTTGATTAACAATTTCATAACTACTTTTATCTTGACTTGTTGAATAACTCAAAACAGGTTTTATAACAGTAGTACCACATAAACCATAAACTTCAACTTCATCATAATGTTTTCCTTTTTTATCTACATTGTAAATATCAAATTCCAATAAAGCAGAAGATGATAATTCCAAAAGAGTTGTTACAGATTCAGTATCGTTTTTAAGTTTTGCTTTTCTTAAAATCTCTAAAGAAGTTTTCCCACTAGCCTTAGGGTAACCTTTTTTAATAACTGTTGGATTATTTTGCATGGTAGTATTCTCATCAATCACTTTTACATCTACTGTAAAATTATCACCTAAATTATAAAAATGTTGAAGGTTACCTTTTTGCCAATCTGTCTCTAAAAAGCTTATTTGCTTAACTTTATCAAATTCACAAGTTTCACATTTTCCTTGAACTTCTACAGCTCCAAAACTAATGTAGGTATACTTATCTTGTAAAGGAAGTTCAAATGTATGTTCTCCATCCTTACCACCAATGTAGTTACCAACAATAGCACGATCCCATTGTCCACTCAAAGCTCGTTGCTCATCATTACTCAAAAGAAGATAAACCTGATATCCATCACCATTAAAAGCAAAATCAGCTCCACCAGCATTTACATTTAAAGTAATCTGATCAATATTAGTTTTATCTATTAACCATATTCTATCAATACCAAAATCATAATCTAAACACATACCTTGCTTGTCCTCCACATAAGTGGCTTGACTAACACTCTTGCCATTATCACCGAAAAAAACGGCTGATAAATCTTGATCAAACTCTTTTGAAATATTACTATATAACTCAGTTCCTTGGGTATATAAAGTTAAAATAGAACCAAGACCTGTTGAACGAGTTTTGTATATTCTAGATTCCGAAGCGTCATCTCTTACAAGACCTGCGACATTATTATGATACTTCCAGTTAACAACATCTTGTAGATACTCATTATAATTTCCTGGCCAAACTTTAGTTTCATCGGACAATACGTAATCATAGTTTAAGTAAGGATCGTTTCTATCAACATCCATTGTAATTCCGTACTTAACAGCTAAGTAAGACTGTACTTTCTCTTGCTGGTATTTATCCAATTCTTTTTCAAAGAAAATAACCTCTGAAATATTTCCTAAAAACTGTGCTTTTGTACGGCTTGCACCTCCAATAGTTGCACCTTGGGCTAACTTAAATCCCTCAGCAAAATCTTTCCCTTTATTTGTTGTAATTACGTCTTGCCAACCACCAAAATCATGAGTTATGGTAGCAAATCTGTTCTTATCATTGCTAGCAAAATCCGTTCGTTCATTTCGAACTTTAATCATTTGCATAGCTGTGGCACCTAAATTAAATCCTACTATATTACCATCTTGAATATGATTATTACCTATTGATGTAGCTCCATCATTTCTAAGCCTTCCAACTCCTTCCTCTGGTGCGAAACCCATAGCAGGATATCTAGTTCCGCTATCATTTGTGGGATCTGTTCCACCAAACCCATGAGTATAAAGTCTTTTATCTGATTTATTATCCTCCGCATAATAAATAACAAAAGTTGTTACTCCCAATGGAGAATTCTCAGTCATGGGCCTAGGGTCATGATTGGCTTTGTTAGGTGCATAATTACCATCTATGGCTAAGAATTGTCTATCTCCAAAGTGAACAGTATTATTAAAGTTCATTGATCTTTCATGATAAACAATAGTAGGACTGCCATCCTTTTTAGAACTAGATAAATCTTTAAAACTAAAATTGTTAAAATTACCAGAGTTATCTTTCCATACATCAACATTTTTTCCTTTCTCTAGTACAATATCTCCCTCATCATCTACTTTTAACCAAACTCTTAAGTCTTCAAAAACACCACCTGGACCAATTCTTTCAGATTGCGTTTGAGACCACATTACTGTATTTAGTAAAGCGATTAATATTATAAAACTTATTTTTCTCATCAAATTAATAGATTTAAACTCCTCTTTAGAAGAGGAGTTATTTTTCAAAAAAACTTTTTTACTTGATATACTCCAAGATTAATGTATATCCACCTGCTTGGTAATTAGTTATAATACTTCCTGGTATACCCAATAACAAGGTTGTCTTCTGACCTATTATTTGTTTTTTCACGACTCCTCTAACAATAGCATTAGTATCATCACTAATAAATTTAGCTTCTAATATTTTATTTGCAATAACTTGATTCACCTCAATTGTAGCTGAAGCTGAAGTTAAATTAATTGTATATACTTTTCGAACAATATCTTTACCATCAATCCATTTACCAATAACTGTTTCTTGTGATTCACTATACTGAGTTGTTTCATTCAATGTATTAGCTAGCTTTTGCTTATTATTTTTAAGAATTAGATCAAAATCATTGTTAACGTCTTCAGAAACTGTAATATTTCTCACCTCACCTTCTTCATTAGTAAACTGATAATATGTAAACTCATTATTTGGCGTGATTACAGGTTGAGTACCTTTACGTTCAAGACTAGTTATGGTTTCATTAAAAGTCCTCTCTGCATCTGTGGAATTATCTTTAGGATTTCCACTTTTAAAAATAAACCCTTTAGATTTTCCTGTTTCATTTAAAAGTTGAATAGAAGCGTAATTTTGAGAAGAAATAAACGTATCGTTTTGAGATAGTTCTGTAATAAACGTATCATTTGATGCCACGTTTTTAACAAATGTGTCATTGGATGATAACTCATCAATAAATGTAGTATTATTCGCAATAGTAGTTACAAACTTAGAGTTGTTGGCTATATCCTCTAACTTAACTGCAAACTCGGTATTTTCTGAATCTGTAATTACAAGCTCGTCACCCTGAAGCTTATAACTTGCTACTTTTGTATCAAAATCTGACCACTCAATACTTTGTAATTGATCGCTTCCATCTTTATAGTAAAAAGTATTAGCGTTCTTATCATAGTAAACATTACCATAAGTATTGGATAACTGAGAGATTATATTTGAAATAAATTCATCGTTATTATTTGTGATGTTAGTTACAAACGTATCGTTTTGAGACAGTTCTGTAATAAACGTATCATTTGATGCCACGTTTTTAACAAATGTGTCATTGGATGATAACTCATCAATAAATGTAGTGTTGTTTGCAATAGTAGTTACAAACTTCGAGTTGTTGGCTATATCCTCTAACTTAACTGCAAACTCGGTATTTTCTGAATCTGTAATTACAAGCTCGTCACCCTGAAGCTTATAACTTGCTACTTTTGTATCAAAATCTGACCACTCAATACTTTGTAATTGATCGCTTCCATCTTTATAGTAAAAAGTATTAGCGTTCTTATCATAGTAAACATTACCATAAGTATTGGATAACTGAGAGATTATATTTGAAATAAATTCATCGTTATTATTTGTGATGTTAGTTACAAACGTATCGTTTTGAGACAGTTCTGTAATAAATGTATCATTTGATGCCACGTTTTTAACAAATGTGTCATTTGATGATAACTCATCAATAAATGTAGTATTGTTCGCAATAGTAGTTACAAACTTAGAGTTGTTGGCTATATCCTCTAACTTAACTGCAAACTCGGTATTTTCTGAATCAGTAATTACAAGCTCGTCACCCTGAAGCTTATAACTTGCTACTTTTGTATCAAAATCTGACCACTCAATACTCTGTAACTGATCGCTTCCATCTTTATAGTAAAAAGTATTAGCGTTCTTATCATAGTAAACATTACCATAAGTATGCGCTAACTTATCGATAATGCTTTGAACTACTTTATCATTTGAAACAATGCTATCAAAGTTATCTCTGATTACATCAAGTACTGGAATATTATTTTTATTTCCTTTCTCGTCGGTAAAAATAAAATTACCTGGAGAAGTTGGATCATTTATTAAACTTGTATTTACTTGTATTTTTTCTAACAAAATACTTACAGTATCACCTTTAGAGTCCTTAAGAAATAGCGTATCATTCTCAACATATAGATTTTTATTAGATCTAGAATCAAAAGCGTCAAGATCAGTTGATGAAACAACCTTAATCCATTTCCTTTGTGCTTTATTCCAATAGTAATATCCAGGAACAATATCAGCAGACGTGTTAACGTTATATACTAATAAAGATTCAACTGCATTTTTTATTGTCAATTCATCTGTTGTAGACTTTAGACTAATTTGTGGAATAACAACTCCTTTATCAGCAGAGTTTATTTCAAGCATTGCTGAATCATGTGGTTTCATTGTTCCTATTCCTATTTGTGAATACGTCGTACCAGTTAGCATTAAAACAGCTATAGGTAGTAATCTTTTTTTCATAGTGTCGTTTTAAAATTATTCTTTAGAAGGTGAGCTTCTACTTTTCTCATTAACACTACAAATTTCAATCTACTTTTTTTAAAGATTAATTCATAAAGTCCACTTTTAATCCATTACAATTTTTTGTAACATTTTTAAGGTAGTTCAAAAAATTGGATAACTGTAAATCAAGCTCTTACATTTAAAAAGAAACTATTAATTAACACTTAGAAAAACAAAAAAAAAATTAAAAACAACTAAAAAAATACTATTAAAAATCTGAGGTAGCCTTATTTAAGTAGATATATTCTGAAGGAGAGATTCCTACTACACTTTTAAAACTTCTAAAAAAAGAAACGCGACTATTAAAACCACATTCAAAATAGAGATCATTGATAGACATATCAAAGGAATCATTTTTTATTAAACTTTGAGCATGTTTAATTCTGTACCTATTTATTACATTATTAAAATTACTTTCATGTACAATATTGAAGTATTGAGATAAATGATGTCTTGAAATTTTGGTCATCATAGAGAGTTTGCCTATACTTAAATTACGATCTAAATAAATTTTTTTGTTCTCAAGTAAATCAATTATTTTTAAATCGTAATCTGTTAATAAATCACTCTTAACTAATGAATTTAAATATTTTACATCTTTAGATGAAACAGATAAATCATTACTAGCTACTTTTTTAGAATTAAGATTTTGCAAGTGAATTTTTGCTTTAAATTGATATTGATTAGCAAAACTTGCACTAATAAAACATAGAGCCACAAAACTAATACCTAATAAAAGTTTAAAGGTATATATGTAATCAAACCCCCAAAAAGGAAATGAAATTAGAACAATTGAGATTAGTAAAAAAACAGAACTAAGCTTAAGAAAAAAATACTGTCGAAAGTCATCTACATTATGTTTAAAAACTATTGCATATACATTACATATGTATATTAAAAGATGAATACCAGATATTACATTAAAGACATTAAAATAAGGTAAAATTATTTCAACATCTAAAAACTCATCTATAATCAGCAATGTTAAATAAACAATAGACAAAGCTACAGGCAGTAAAAAGTGGATTAATATCCTAAATATAGACTTAGGCTCTACTCTATTAATGATCATTAAACTAATAATATATAAAAAAGGACCATAGAATAGAAAAAAAGGGCTCCCATAAATTGAGAAACTTTTTTCAGAAGTGAATATGAAAGTAAAATAGCTATAAACTATATGCAAAAACAAAAAAGCAATAGAGTATGTTATAATACTATTGGTTTTAATATTTATTAAATCGTATTTAACTTTCCACAAACAATAAATCAATAAGAATATATTGACAAAAAAAATAAAAGTAACTATCATTTAAAATAATTTAAAAAGTAAACTTTAATGAGAAAAGCAGTTCACTACAAATTATACTCAAATGTTTTACGATAAGCTGAAGGACTCTCTCCCACAAACTCTTTGAAATACTTTATAAAAGTTGATCGAGAATTAAAACCAGACTGCAGCATTACTCCATCTAATAAAAGATGTCTATTAGTTTCTAATAGTTTTTTTGCATACTCAACTCTATATTTTGCCAATAAAGAATAGAAACTCTCGTTTAACTCTGAGTTAATAACAGTTGATATTTGATTCTTTGGTTTATCTAACATTGTTGCTAAAGCATCTAAATTGAAACTAGAATCTAGAAATACCTTATCTATTATAAACAAATGCAAAATTTCATTTGCTAATTCACTAAGCTCACTTTGATTAATCGTTTTCAGAAAAGCAGAACAGAAATTTTCTTTAAAAAAGTACTCTTTACTTAAATTAGCTAAATGTAAACTAGAAAAATAATATGTTATAAGACTAAGTGTTCCATAAAACAAAAAAAGAATCACATGAATTAAACCATGAAAATCAGAATTGTCAAAGTTAATTACATAAGTAAAAATTTCGGTGACTTTAACACACAAAATAATCAACAATACATATAAAGAAATTAATATATAATATCTTAGCCCCTAAATAAGCTGGAGTGAAACTAGTAAATTAATTACATAACTTTGGACTTATGAAATACAAGAAATGGAGCTTATCTGAGAAGCTATCAATTTTAGAAGAAGCAGAAGAAAATGGGGTAATAGAAACTTGTCGTAAACACAGTTTAAGTACAGGTACTTTCTACTCATGGAAGAAGAAATTCGATTCTCAAGGAGAATCAGGATTAAGACCTGCTGTTTCTGACAAATCAAAAGAACTTAAAAAAGCAGAAGAAGAGAATAAGATTCTCCGTAAACTACTAAGTGATAAAGAAATAGAATTAGAAGTTCAACGTGAACTTCTAAAAAAAAAGTTTGGGACATCCGATCCAAAAAAGATCTGGTAGAATACTTTTATAGTAAATATCAAAAAAGTAAAGCTAAACTAATACATTGGGTTGGCTTAAGTGAAAGCACGTACTACTTCAAGGGTTCTGGCAAGTCAAAAGGTAATAAAGCTACTTTATTAACCTATCATAAAACCCAAGGTTGGGTTAATGAACAAACTGTTGTAGAGTCAATTAAAGAGCTTTTAAGGGGTGATTTTATGGATTGTGGCTACCGTATGATGAGCGAGTATCTTAAACGCGAAGGGTACACCATTAACCATAAAAAAGTATATCGTATCATGAAAAACGCCAAGCTTTTACAAACTCGTATAACTAGAGATCATTCGGATAAGAAGTACGTTAAGCATCGTAAAGTAAAGACTACGAGACCCTTAGAGTGTATTGAAATGGATATTAAGATGGTATGGATACCACAAAAAGGTAAAAATGCTTATTTACTTTCTGTAATTGATGTACACAGTCGTAGAATATTAAAAGACTACTTCAGCTTTAATATTAAGCAGAAGCAGGTAATAGAATTATTGTCAGGGCTTTTTGAAGAGTTAGATTACCCTAAAAATGTGGTTATTAGATCGGATAATGGTAGTCAATTTATTGCCAAGAATGTAAGAGAATATCTTTCCTTAGTAGGTGTATCACAAGAATTTACACACGTAGCAACACCAGAGGAAAATGCTCACATAGAAGCCTATCACGGTACTTTAAAAAGAGAGGTTTTTACTAAATTTGAATACTTTACTTTTGGACAAATAGAACAAATATTAAAGAAGTACGTAGTATTTTATAATAACAAAAGACTACATGGCTTGCTTGGAAAAATCACTCCAATGGAGAAATGGGAAAAGGACAAACACTTGATTTGTAGCAGAGAAAAAGTAGCCTAAAACATTATACTTTAAAAATTTAAAAATACTCTAGGTTTATAGGGGTCAAAACATATAATTGAATTCTAGAGCGTAAAAATTTGTTTTAATCTTTTTGAAATCCGCTAAAGACATAGTTATTCGAACTAGTGGATAAAGACTAAAAACAATAACTAAAATATTAAAAACAAGTTTCTTTTGAACAAAAAAAGAACTTGTAAGTAAAAAAAGTGTAAAAACAAAAACATCTAAATGCTTAACAATTTGTCTTTGTGCAACTCTTGATTTAAGAAAATATAAAACCAGATAACTTTGAAAATAAAACACACTCAGCTCTAAATCAAAATAATCAAAAAATACAGTTAAAGAAAGTAAACTAATTATTAAAAATAATAATTTATCAAATTGTTTTAGATAATTAATCTCATTTATCATGATTAACTAAAGCCTTATATAACCAATTAGTAATTTTACAAAGGTCCTTAATTTTACTAGTATTAACAAGTCAAAATATTTTGATACAAATATTAACAATTAAACAAAAACACAATAATTCACAATAAACATTAAATAATTTAATTTAATCAACTTATTTAAACTAAAAAATAAAAAAAAATATTAATCATAAATAAAAAAATAAACCACTATGGACTGAAAGTCCATAGTTTGTTAAAGCAGACTAAAGTCTGCCTGGGTGGAGCTACTTACTCAAGTATAAAGTTACCTCCGTTATCATTTGGTTTACGATGGTGTTCAAGATATTGATTTAGCATTTCATCAGTAATATTTCCTGTACTCCAACAACCAAAGCCTATTGCCCAAAAGTGACGTCCCCAGTATCTGTGCTTCAACTCAGGAAATTCTATTTGGAGTTTCCTTGAGGTACGACCCTTGAAGAGTTTGACAATATTACTTATGTTTTGAGATGGTCGATATTCTATATGAAGATGAACATGATCCTTTGATACTACACCTTTTAAAATTTGAATATCTTCTGCTTCACAAATCTGAATGATCAGACTACGACAACGTATCTGAATATCTCCTTCCAATACTGGATAACGATATTTAGTCACCCATACTATATGGGCGGTTAAACGTGATACACTATGTCCTCCGGTTCGTTGATATTCCATATATCAAAGGTAAACATTTTTAGAAGCTGAAAGCTAAATGCACTAAAGTGCATAGTTTTAACTACAGTCTGCGACCAATAAAAATAACTAAATATTCATAAATTTTATCTTTTTTATATCATTACTTTTACTTAAAGGGAGTCTTTATCCAACAAGACTATAGAATCAATACCTTATCAAACAAAAAAGATAGAGTAAAACTATTAATTACTCTATCCTTTTATAACTTATAACTACTTACTATTTATTGATATCTCACGGCTAGTTTATTGATTTTCTTTGCCTTTAAAATATCTCGATGACTCACCCTTAAACTCTGCCAAAGCATATCCGAGTTAATATCAATACGCAATATTTTGTAGTTAGATAAATCAAAAGCATCCAACACAAAGACATTCTCTATACTTTGATGGCTTTTAACCACATTAATATCCCTGTAAGACTTTATAGGTTTTAAGTCTATCTGCTCAATGGTACTTTTCTTTGATAGCTTTTTATCTAAAAGCTTAAAACTAACATAGTCTAAATGATAATCTAAATTACTTTTATTTTGCCAAGACAAGTGGAAGTACAACTTCCCTTCTTGAGTGTAAATACCCTTTAACTGCACTTTAATCCCAAAACTTGAATCTGAAATATTTAAAAAACTCTTATCTCTTTTGACAATAGATTCCAAAAAATAATCCACAAGAGTAGGACTAGTTTGACCAAACTCCTGAAAAAGAATATTACTATTTAAACGCTCCTTTTCGGTTTGTAGTTTCTTTAAATCATAATTCAAATTCTCAGGGTTATCACTATAATTTACATTAAAGTTATAAAACAAACCACTTTGAGTGATAACTGTAAAGTTGGTTTGTGTTATTTCTGAACTTATCGCTTTCAAGCGTAAAACATTCTCAGCTGATTCAACCTTACTGGCTATAATATCATTGCTACCTAAATCAACATATCGGATACTACTGTCAAATAAAATATGTGTTGTTTTGTTTAAAGTTAACTCTATTTGAAAAGGTTTTATCTCTGCACTAGTAAGATTATTGTGCAGTTTACTATTTTGTCCTACTGCCATGATTTGCATTAGAACTAAGCTAAATGTTATAATAAATCTCATAATTTTCATGTTTATTAGTTATTTTTATTGTTTGGGTAACAAGAAAACCTCTTGTCCTTTTTTAAAGGTTACTCGTTGGGTTTTTACTTTCTTTGAAAAGTAGCCTGATACCCCTTGAATGATTCCCTTTGTTAAATCTCCTGCAATTTGATCTGCAACACTCTTGGTCATAGAAATACTCGTTGCAGTACTCTGACCTGCATTAGCTAGAATTTCTTTACTCGCATCAATCTCTTGAGAATTTAATACCTCTAGTCCCCTTTGACCAAATCGGTCATAGCCAATTAATTCTACCTCAACAATGCTTTGATCTAACTTTATGGATTCCACAACAAACTCAGCTCGACCACTATTAAGAGTAACTCTTGCCACTATAACACTTTGTTTGCCCAAAGGAGCTCCTTGAATTAAAATATCCTCTAAAAGCAAAAGTTTCACCCATCCGTTATTTACAATTGTTTGATGCTCGAGTATACTTGCCTTTATTGAATTTTTAAACCCCAGTGATTCAGTAGTGGTATAAGCGGTATTAAACCCATTTACCTTTTGTTTTGAATTGAAAGTTGAATCCCCTTTTAAGGTAGAACTCAACTTTAAAGACGATACAACATTAAGTGATTTAAAATCAGATTCTACCGCTGCTATATTTTTATTAGGGCTTTGTTTAAATCCCAAAAGATCACTTTTAACCTCTGGTTGACTCCCGGGTATATACCGAGAGGCCATCTCAAAAGATTTCTGCATTAACTCTAAGTGTTCTTGCTTTCTCACTTGCCTATTATCAACCCCTTGTTTTAGCTCGGATTTTAACTGATCTAGCTCTTTAAAAAGTTTGTTATAATCATCCTTGTCTTTCTCTGGTTTATAAAACTCTGAAACGGCCTGATTAGCAAGTTGATAATTCTCTAAAGAGCGCCGCTTGGAAGACCACTCTAAGTTAGGGTAATCACTTACCTGTTGCACGGAATCTTTTTCAATATAATAATCCAAAAGTGTTTGATTACTATGACTATTACTTGTGTTTCTGGCCTTTAAAAACTCTTGCTCATAGGCCTTGAGTTTATCCGAGGGTAGTTCAATATTAGTAACCTCTGGAATAATTGGGTTAATATCACTTTTGTTGGAGGTTTCATACAAGAAAAGAAAATACATAACCACTGAGAAAATTCCAAATAGCCCCAAGTAAACAAAGTATTTTTTATATTTATTAAAAATTCCATTTTTGTATTTCTCTAAGACAAAACCTTTTGAACTTTGATTGTTACTTTGCATAAGTTTTCTTTAAAATTTTAATTGGTTTTAATTCTATTGTCCTATTATAAAGCATAGGTAAAGTAAGTTTTACCTTGTATGATTTATCAATAGGTTTAACCTGGTTTAGACTACTGAGAAAAACCTTTATACTGAGTATTAAATAAAAAATAAAGACAAAGACCAGTACTAAAGTTTGTTTTTTTCTATGCAAATTTGTCCACCAAGTATTAATGCTAAGTAGGTACTTTGAGTTTTTATTAAGCTTAATTTTATCTCTCATAGCCACTAACGTTTAATCGAACTAACTGTTTTATTCTCTAAAACAGTAAATTTCTCAATTATAAAGCCTTGGGGATTATTATCCGACCTTACCGCATTTAAAAGCTGACTACTAGTTATTATACTATTTTGAGTAATACTACTGGCTCTAATTACATGCTGAGTTAAATGCACTTTACTCTTATAAGGATATGACTTAAAATCAACCCATATGCTATCAACCGATACTCTTTGTTGAATACCCCCGGAGATAATACGAGAGTAATACCCTTTTTCAAGTAAATCTTGATAGTAATTAAAAGCACTTTTATCCGAGAGATTAAAGGCCCTTTGCATATTACTCTCAATGGCGGCTTTCTCTGGAGAGATACTAAAAAAGAATTCATGAAAACGCCTTAAATGTTCCCTTGCCTCAACAGGTCTATTTATACTTGCATCTTGAGAAAGAGCAAGCATTAAAGATTTGCCTTTATCAAGAACATATATTTTTTCTCTTTGTTGCTTGGCAAAATCATAGCTCTTGTAGATAGAAAACACCGTGACTAAAACACATAAGCTTGAAAAAACTAAAGTGTATAATCGTATTGTTAAAAATCTATTTTCTATATTTTTAAGTGATTTAAAATCCATAACTTACTTTTTAATCAATTGTCCTAAAATATTACCCCCAACAGATCCACTAACAGCACCTGCCATATTAGTTGTGCGTAAAGCAGTTTGATTAATATTACGAGTGTAATTCCCTCCTGCTCCTGCTTGAATAATCCAACTTGATAGAGTTGGGATTGTAAAATATCCCACAATACCAATTATCATAAATAAAATGTAAACAGTATCAAAACTATCTAACGTAGAAGTGGAAGAGCTAGTTAACCTCTCAAGGTCTTTTCCTATAATAAGGGTTTGTATTCTCGCTAGAATGCTACTTAAAATATCCGAGATTGGAAGCCATAAATACACACTAATATACCTTGAGAGCCACTGCGATAAACTCGATGAGAATCCACTCCAAATTGAAATGGCAAAAGCTATAGGTCCGAAGATACTGAGCACTATTAGAAAAAAAGTTCTAATGGTATCGATCACTAAAGCACTGGCGTGAAAAACATTCTCTAGAAGCTCTCTAAAGCCATCTCGAATACTCTTTTTAAAATCATACATCCCACGCTCTAAATACATGGTGCTTATACTAGTTAGATCAGATATAGACCAACCTAATTCTTGAATTTTATTATCAAATTCTTCATTGGACACCAAATAGGCCGTCTCGGGGTTATTGGCTAAAATTTGCCTCTCTAATTGATCCTTTTTTTGCTGTAACGCTCTAAGGTCAATCACCTGTTCTTTTAAAATTAAATGTGTTCCTTTAACCACCGGGCTCAAAACACTATTTATAGTTCCTAATACCAACGTTGGGAAAAACATAATACACAAACCTATAGCTAAAGGCCTTAAAAGAGGATACACATCAATAGGTTCTGCTCTAGATAAAGCAGCCCATACTTGTAAGGCTATATAAAAAAGCGCACCAAGCCCCCCTAAACCCTTTGCCATAGCAATCATATTACTAGCCAAGGGCATCATCTCGTTGTAAAGGTTTGCTAAAACCTCATGCAAATTATCACTTTCCATAACTACCAATATTTACTGTTAGACTCCCCATATAAATCAAGAATACTCTGGGTGTTACTCTTTTTTTTTGATCTTAAAATACTAACCGATATATTCTTTTTCGTATAGTAATCAACCAAATTATAATAGTATTTGACCCTGGAGTATATTGTATCGATAATATCCATTCGCTCTTTATCGTTTAAAGACAAACTTGTTTTGGTAACAATTTGCTTTAACTCGTTTAATAAAACAGTAGATTCAGACAATAGCTTAGCATACCCATTTGCAATAGCTTCAAGCTCTTGGTCAGAAAAATTACTATCGTTGAGCATTTTGGAGAATCCCTGTACATATAATTTAGATACATCCGAGACTAAAAGAACAGTCTGTTGAACTTTTCTAGCATCTTTTACAAGGTGATTCACAGATTCAAGTTTATTGTAGTAATCTTTAGTTTGATTATAGATTTTCTCTACTTCCTTAAAATTCCTAATAACATTTTCAACCGTTGCTGAAGTTTGCACAATCTCATTGGTACTATTGATAATACTTTGAGCAAAATTTCCCGGATCGTATACGGTCCATTGACCAAAACAAACACTTGAGAATAAAAACAAAAAAGCAGTTAATATTCTCTGATATATTTTTTTCATAAGTCATTACTTTTAAATTAAAACATTACTGTATGCGCTGCTCAACAAGAGCTTTAATGGCAAGTTCTACATCACCATCAAATTCTAAAGTAAGTTGCTCTAGTTTGAGTTTTTCCTTCTCCTCGGTGGTATAGGCTAAATATTCAGAATAGCTCACCTCTGTGGCATAAACCCCAGAGTGAGTACCACCTAAATCAATCCACACCTCTTTATAAAGCCTCTGAGGGTGATTATTTAAATTAATGGATAAGATTTGAGCTTTTTGTTGGGAGTTTAGTCCTAACATTTTTTGAATCTGATCAAACTTATTGATGTATTTACGCTGGTCTAAAAGAATCTTACAATCTGAATTATTGATAATGCTCTCTTTTACAATCGGAGAGTCAATTATATCATCAATCTCCTGAGTGACAACTATAGCCTCACCAAAGAATTTTCTAACGGTTTTAAGTAGGCTAAGCACCCAGCGCCTTATCATATTTCTATGGTAGGTTTCCAAATGCTCGCCCCCGAACCGGACTTACACGTCTCCGCGTATCCGGCTCTCCACTAATCTTGTCAGTCTAATGTTCCATTATGGATTTTCTGATGACAGCTATGGCATACAGCGACAGTTTTTCTTCTTCTTGCAATCATATGTCTTTCCCAACTCTTTTTACCTTCTAGGTTTTTGAGTTTTCGTACATGATGCATGACAAGCTTTTCCGTAGCTCCGCACATTTCACACTTTTCAGCTTTGAGCCTATCTACAAGACTTGTCCTACTTGCATCAAAGATGGAGTAAGGCATAATGTCAAAGCCTGCGTCTGTCATTGGGTTCTTTCTCCTAAACCCCAAGTCATAGAAGTATCTTTCTTTGACCGCTCCAGATTTAGTGGTAAACCTTACTGTGAATTTTCCATTTCTACGATACTTGGAATTTATCTTTCTCGTTGAACTTTTGTATTTCCCAGCAAAGGTTTTGTACATACTGTACTCCATGATAAATTTGAAGTTGTGCAATTCAGAACAGTTATTAGCAATAGAAAAGTAATTGTAGAATCCTCTTATTTCCCGATTGTATCGGTCAAGAATTTCAAGATCGTCATTGAATATAAGTCCAGATCTGCATTTCGGTTTCCAAATTTCCTTTCCGTTTTGGTATCGGAATTCCAATACACCATAGTCAAGTAATTTGTTCCTTATCGTTTCCGTACTCAATTTAAGATATACCCTTTTACCATAGGTTCTTCTCAAACGACCTGCAATATCTCTTCTCTGTGCGTTTGACTTTCTCACAAAGATTTCATAGCCGAGAAAATGTGCCGAATCTTCCGTGTGGGTAATGAGTGTTTTCTCATCTGACAGTTCCAGTTTGAGCTTTTGGTCAAGGAAATTTTTAATATCTTCCTTAACTTCTTTCGCATCTTGCTTACTACCAATTATCCCGATTAGAAAATCATCTGCATATCTGACGTATTTCAATCTTTTGTATTCCGTGTCCATTTCGTCACAGCTTGGAAACATTGCACGCTGCTTATCCTCTGCCTTAATCCTTTGGATTAAAATTGTTCTTTCACTTTCGTCTTCTACCGACTTTAGTTTTCTCACAGTTCTCTTTCTTGCATTGTCAAAGTCCATACGAACTCTACTTGGTCTGCGTTTTTTCCCTTTATCGAAGTTTGTGATGTATTCTTTCATGTATTTGTCTAATCTGTCGAGGTAAATATTTGCTAATATTGGGCTTACAATACCTCCTTGCGGCGTTCCGCTGTACGTTTTATGAAATTTCCAATCCTCGATATAACCTGCTTTAAGAAACTTTCTAATTAGCCTTATGAATCTATCGTCAGAGATACGTTCTTTAAGGATACTTATCAATATATCATGACCAATATTATCAAAGAATCCTTTTATATCTCCTTCGATAAACCATTTAGCTCCGTTAAACGATTTCTTGATTTGAGCTAGTGCAGTATGGCAACTACGATTTGGACGAAAACCATGTGAAGAATATTCAAAACTCTCTTCATAAATAGCTTCTAAAATCATTCTTATCACTTCCTGCACCAGCTTGTCATCGAAAGCAGGTATGCCAAGAGGTCTAACCTTACCGTTTTTTTTCGGTATGTAAATTCTCCTCGATGGTTGGGGCTGATAGCTTTCATCTCTCAATGAAGCTATCAGTTTCTCAATGCGTGACAAGCTCATATTGTCAATACTTTGACCGTCTGAGCCTTCTGTCATATTACCTTCTTTTGCATAAATGCGCTGATAGGCAACATAGAACATCTCGTCATTAAACAGAATTCTGTAAAGCCTTTCAAACCTATAGCTTGAAGTTTTACTGTGTTCCACTAGACTGTTTAATACTCTTTCTGGATTTCTCATAATGTCTCTCACATTTTCCTTTAATTGTATTAATAAAAATTAGCTGCTTCCCTTGGCCATGTACAAGGCTTTCCCTTGCTCAAACTACTACGGAAGCTCCGTTACCATGTCGGATATTCAGAAAACTTAACTTTCATAGCCTTTCGGCATTCCGATTTAGGTAATCCCCGTTTGCGACTTAATAACTATTGGCACGATGGATTGTCGGATACGACTTCCGTCCTTTGTACGCTTACTGCGACTGCGCTGTAATAAGTTCAAGCTCCAACCATACCAATTCACTGGTGGAGTATTACAGTATGACGATTGATAGCTATCTTACGCCATAACTTCAAGTGGAATCGCTTGGACTATCGTTTAATCAATTCGGATTTTATCCTCATATCCATCTTTTCATCTCGCCATTCAGTAGCAGTTTGATAGCTGACTGACTTATGACTTTACCGACATGCTTCACTCCCTGTCCAGTTTCCCTTTCAGATAAGTCGGTTGATGATAGGTTTTCCAAAGAACACTAACCTAATCTCTTGCCAAAGAGATATTTACTAAGCCACCTTGACGGGCGCACATAAATACTTGATATAAGAAGCCATATTTTGTTTGGCTATGGCCTTCCAGGCCTCTTCAATTAAAATGACTTTTCGCTGTCCTTTAAGGCGTCTCATTTTATTTATAAAAACTTCCATAATGATTATAGTAACCACAGGAAAGAGTATTTTATGATCCTTTATACTATCTATTTCAAAGACAATAAACCTTTTAGAGAGTAGATCCAACTCCTTATTGGAGTTTAATAAGTAATCATATTCGCCACCTTTATAATAAGGCTCTAAAACATTGAGAAGATTGTGTAAGTCAAAGTCTTTTTCCCTTACTTTTTTAAAATCTAATTCACTTTTATAATCAGTATTTAAATACTGATAAAAACCATTAAAACTCGGAATATTACTTTTGTCTTCAAGAGTTTTTAAATAACCATTTACAGCGTTAGATATAGCTACTTCCTCTGAACGGGTTGCGGGCTGATCATCGCGTTTCCAAAGAGTTAGAATCAGGGTTTTGATACTCTCTTTTTTCTCAATATCAAAAATACCATCTTGGGTATAGAAAGGATTAAATGAAATTGGATTCTCTTGGGTATAGGTAAAGTAAATACCATCTTGATTATTTGATTTACCACCAATTAAATCACAGAGTCCTTTATAAGAATTTCCTGTATCGACAATTAATACATGAGCGCCTTGTTCGTGATATTGCCTTAAGAGGTGATTGGTAAAAAAGCTTTTACCACTACCGGAAGGCCCAAGAATAAATTTATTGCGATTAGTAATGATTCCCTTTTTCATTGGAAGATCTGAAAGATCAATAAAAACAGGTCTTCCACTTAAACGATCAGTCATTTTAATTCCAAAGTCAGATTGTGAATCTTTAGAATTAGTCTCTGAATTAAAAAAACAAATAGCAGGTGCAACAAAACTATAAAAACTCTCCTCGCTTGGAAAATCTGAGCTATTACCAGGTATACCTGCCCAAAAAAGAACAGCCGAATCAACCGTATTGTGTCTAGGTATACATCCCATTGATGCAATACTACTTGTTACTTTATTTTTAATTTGTTTTAATTCTTGTGGACAATCCGACCAAGTCATCACATTAAAATGAGCACGTATGGATTGTAGTCCTTGGCTATGGGCTTGATTTAAATACTGTTCTATCCATTGCTTGTTGATTTGATTAGAACGGCTATACCTAGAGAGAGAATGCATGTTTTTTGCCCTTTTCTCAAACATTTTTAAGTTATCATCACTATCTTCAATAAAAAGATATTGATTGTAGATGTGATTACAATCTAGTTGTAACGATACATGACTGGCAAAACTAACTAAGAGTTCACTTTTATCACTAGAGAGTTTATCATAAGCCCTAGCCATAGAAACCTCTAAAGGAAGATCGAAAGGGTTGGAAAAAGTAAAAAAATTTATAACATTCTCTCCTACCCTAACTCTTTGAGCATTAAGCTCAATGTCTTCTAAAACAGCATTATCTTGCTCATTTAAAGACATATACCTTTGTAAGAGTCCACCTTGACTAGTTGTTCCAACAATTTGGTTACTACAGAGTTTTTGTATCGAGAAATACTCACTGTCGTTTAAGATTCTTTCAAACTGTAGACAGGCCTGTTCGAAGTTCTGCAAAACTGTTTTATCTTTAATTTGCTTTGGTACTAATTCACCATAGACTAAGGATGAAAAATTACTGCGGCTTTGAATTCTTTGCTTGTTTGTCTTAGTTATATATAAATAACATTCGTGTTTTAAAAAACCACGACCCATAAAGTGTTTTTCAAAACTCTGACTCAAATAACTCATTTGTTGTAAATCATCTAAACAAGAGTAACTATGGTTTGTAAACCAATCTTGTTTGTGTACAATGGTAAAATCAGGCAAAACTTTTAAAGCCTTTTCCCAAAGAGAATGTATAGCTTGGTAATCCTGACTTGATAAAGAAAATATCTCGGGTAATTCAACCTTGTAACAAAATGTGATATCTGCTTGTTTGGATATTATGCAGTTTTGTTCCACACTTAAAAGGGGAAACATCCGCTTTAGAGTGTTTGCTTTGGCAATATTTCTCATAAAGTTAAGTGTTAGAATTAAACTCAAAAAAAGTAGTTATACACTCCCTTGATATGATGTATTTTGGAAAAGACCTTCTAGCTACAAGCTTTAATAGTCCATACTGACCGTATTTGTAATTAAAGTGAAAAACCAAACAGGTAAGACTAACAATTAATACACTGGCTAAAAAAAGACAAACATAACTTGATACACCCAGTATATAGAGCATCATAACAACTATAAGTACACCTAAAAAACCACCAGCCAAGTAAAATAGATACTGGGCTTTTAGACCATTAAATTCAACACAACTACCTGTGCCTTTATTAATACTATATTTTTGCATACTCAATGGGTTTATAAAAAGAATGATCTTAGAATTGTAGCCGCTACAATTAAAAAAATACACGCGCCAAACCAGCTTGCTGCAGTTTTACTAGTATCTGGGTCTCCACTAGAGAATTTATTATATACTTTAACCCCTCCAATAAGCCCCACCACAGCACCTATGGCATAGATCAGTTTGGTGGCAGGATCAAAATATGAAGTAACCATTTGAGTTGCCTCGGTAATACCTGCTATTCCATTTCCTTGGGCAAGTAGAGTTCCACATTGCAAAAAAACAAAGTAGAAAAAAACACTTTTAATGTTTAAAAACTTTTTCATAATAAATAGATTTAGTTAATAATCAAGTACCTTACTTGATTTTAATTAAATATCTACTTATAAAAAGTTAAGTATTTAAAAAGGAATAAAAAGTCCGTATTTGACTTAAAAACGCTCAGTATAAGCAAATTAAAAGCTTACAATAACCACTAGTTAAAAAAGCAAACAGAATATCGAGGTATCTCGATTGTGAAATCCTATAAGTAAAACACAAAAAAAGAAGACTATCAAGATTAATAATCAAACAACTCTATAATACAACTATGCACTATAAATAAAAACATATTAAATGTAAAAAGGATAGCTAAGTAAGCCATCCTTTTCATTCAAAATATAAAATAAAAATACAAAGTAACCAATAGTTACTCTTACTACATTACGATTTTTTAGAAAATGCTACTATAGAAATCAAATAGCGCCTTTCTATTTGCCCTTCTTTGTTCTTTGATTTTCTAATACAAAATTAGAATTAATATTCTATAGAATAAATATCTAAAATGCGATTTACACAAAAGATAAATCACATTGTCAAATTTCTAATCTAAACAAAATGTGTTCCATAAGTAAATCAATATACTTTCAGCTTCTAAGATAAGTAAATTAGACAATAGATAAAAAGGACAGTAAAACTTCCTTCAGCCATAGAGAAGATACAAATCATCAAAACATCGCACAATGACTTAATAATAAGTGTATTGAGGATTTTTTCCACTATTTATAAAAAGCACCCATTTCTCTTAACAAAATATAACTATGCTAAAATTATAACACAATTACTAATAATTCAACAATACATATTCAAGATATCCGTGTACCATTTAATACCAAATCCACTTAAAAACAAGGCGTTGATGCCTAAAAGCACTTAAAAAGTATAAATTAAAGAATTACAATCAATATTGTAAATAAATCGAGATAGTTGCAAAAAACAAACTGGATATCCCTATATTTGAAATAAAAAGAAAAACCATGGCAATCGAAATACGAATAAAACAAAAAGGACTGTTCAAAAAAGCTATTAATTTAGCAGTCATAGAATCTTTATTTGACAACCCTGTACTCCTTGGATGTAGAGACCTTAACTCTGCTTATGTCTTGGAGGAGTTACGCGATAGCCAGATTGAAGAAATCAATATAGTGGCAGTCAATCCAAAGCAGATCGGAAGGGGATTCATCCTCTCTAAGGATGCAAAGGACTTGAAAGTTTCACTGAATGTACCAGCTACCGAGCAAGACATAACAGATTTCTTTCACTGTATAGAATCAGCTTGCAAATTGTTTAAAGTGCATACCTTTATCTTAGACGACGAAAAAGAGATCGAGTTGGCAGGACTGAATGAACTCAAACAGGATATACAGGCATGGAACAACAATTACCTGTTAGAGCAAGTGGCTCAGCTTCAACAAAAGCAAATGACCTTTGTTGTATTTGGTGGATACAATCCTATCTATATTTCTTCAGCAACTTTAGATCACTGGGTTAAATTGCCAGTAGAAGAATTAACCGATACTTTTAAACAATTCCTACATCAAAAGCAAAGCGAAGACCTTTACTATATGAAACCGATGTTTTATCAAAACCAACAAGGAGAAATCCTGGGAGCCTATAGCCTAACGTTAGGGGTAAGTAGTATTGTTCCAAAACAGGCCTTTGTCCCTGTCATTACTTCAGGACTACCCGATGGGATAAAACCTACTCATTGGCAACTGGCCTTGGTGATGCTATCCGAAAAGCAAGAACCTACAATAAAATATATAGACTACGATTCCTTTGTCAAAGTGATTAATCAAATGAACTTAGAACACTACGACGAGAATCACTATATCTTAAGAGAACCTAATCAATTGCTTTTTGATCAGTTACTAAAATAGGTTCATTATAAAGATCAATCACATAATCTTTGAAATAACAAGAACATTAATTTTATCTAGTAAAAAAGTATTTTAAAAAGAACTTGCTTTTCTACTCCAAACAAATAAACGCTAGTTTATCTAAAAGCAAAAACTAGCGTTTTTTGTACTGGGTTAAAACCTATAATACAAACTAGTAAAAGCGCTTAAATAATTAATATCTACTACCTGCATTGTTTTCAACTTTGTGGAATCAGCCCAAAGCTCAGATACTTGAACTTTAATTCCTATTTGTTGATTACCTTTAAGGCGATAGTTATAATCGACAAATAAAGCTAACATATTTTTATCCAATGAATCATACAGAAAAACTGGATAATAAATTTCATTATACAAGCTTGAAAATCTATTGTCATTTTGCGCTAAGGCCTTAGTTGTGTTTTCTAATTGATAGATAACTCCCCAAGTTAAATGATTTTTATTTCCCTTGTAATCTGATTTTATCTCAGCACTAAAAGTATCTTTATCTAATTGCGATCTAAAATTACTTGCTTTATACTTCTCATTCAGTGATTGGTTTTGGTAGCCCAACAAAAATGAATAACTACCACTGTTATTCGATCGATAAGTTATTTCTGTTTGTATCCTTAATCTATTTTGCTTTAGACTATAAGCTTGTAAAGAACCAATCTTTACATAATCATATACCCCACTATAATTCTGATTAACACGCGTATAACTATACCTATTCTCAGTACCTTTTAAAGTCTTATTTTGATAAAACAGATTTATTTTACTTAGCCAATTCGATGAAATATAGTACTTTAAAACTGTTGAAAGTGAAATAATTGAAGTTTTTAATTGATGTAAATTAATGGGAATTTGCTCCTCTGTTTTCATATTTCTACTTTTGGCTAACAACAATAAATCTATATTAAACTTTCTGTCTTTCCATAGAGAACTAGAAAGGTTTACATCGAATTGATCTTGAGTATAAATGCGCTTTCTTGAAAATACATAATCCTTATGTTCGTGATCAATCATACCAAAACCACGTAAAACAAAAAACTGTTGTTTTATGTTTCCTTTCCAAACATCAAGCTCTTGAGTTTGCCTGTGTAGTTGATAAGTTGTACTTAATCCAAAATCAAAACTCTTATTTAAATGATAAACACTACCTAGTTCAACTGAGAACCAAGAAGAAATATTTCGAGCTCGCGGATCTGTTTGTTTAAAGGAATAATCCCCTGTGTAAGTTAAGTTAGTACCTAAAACAAAATTTTTTATTCTTTTGCTATAACGTGCACTTAAATCATAATTCTGATACTTATAATCTCCTTTTTTTAAATTAATCATTTGATAAGGGCCGTAAATTGATGAAACTCTAGAAGTAAATCCGTAGATATCCTGCTGTACCCCTTTTCTAACCACAACCTGCGAAAAGAAATTAGAAGTACTATCCACAGGTGTAAACCAACGAGCTGTAATACCATACTCACTTGATTTTTTACCTTTGTCTATTCTATATGATTTATCTTGATTTTGATTGTGATAAAACAATTCTAAATAGGTCTGTGCCCCCACATGACTATAATTATTTAAATAAGCAGAATTAAATACAAACTTTGGCAAATCACCTGGGTTAGTATTTAATATAAACTCATTATCATCTAAAGCAAAATATTGACTTGTTAGCTTATTTGTTTGACCTATTGCTAAACAAGTGAACAAGAAAATAAAACAAACAATTATTCTTATTGCAAATTGTTTCATAACACATCTAATTTTAAAGTTACTTCAACTCCAAAATATGCTGAAGACCATTTGCGCTGGTTTACATTGTAATTATTCTTATACTTAGAGTTTAGATTTAAAATATTATTGACAAAAAAAGATATACTTCCAAAATTTTTAATCTCTTTACTTCCCTTAAAGTTGACCATAAAATCAGGTCTGGTTGTATCTTTAGAAAAATTAGTTTTTTCATTGCGCAAATCCAATGAAATTAAGTCAGGGTTATCAATTTTAACCTTATCGTAATCAATTTTATAAATAGTATTAGTCTTATCCAAATAAGCTGAAGGGACAAAAGATTCATTACTTGATAATTGAGAAGATGTATACCATAATGCTTGAATAAAGGTTGTAAAAACAAGTTTCAAACGCGGTATTCTTGTATTAAACCAAACATTAGTATTCAAGCGGCTAAGAGTTATCTCAGGAGCATTATCATATATACCTACATAAGGATATAACTCATTATTAGTGATTGTTTTAGGATAATACATCTTGGGTTGATTTGAGCCATATTTAGTTTTATAATAAGCCCCGTTAATTTCAATACTTGTAGATAAAAATTTAATCTCTGGCAATACAATCCTATACTCAAGCCCCTTCTTATGTAACTCACTACTATTTAATGCCCTTGGAAGCATAATAAAATTATGCTGGGTATCCATATCAAAATCCCCTATAGATGGCTTACCTACAATAGGCTTATTAGCAGTGGTTAGCTTATTGTAATTAACAGGACTATACTGATAGTGATATTCAAAGCCTCTATCATATTTTTCATAAAAGCTGGTTAATGAGAACTCAAAATCCTTATATGAAAAATCCATACCAAATTCAAACTTCTTGGCTCTACTGGCTCTTAAATTCGGATTTTCTACATCGTGTATAAAAGTATGAGTAAGTAATAATCGATTCTCTGGTAAATTATCATACCAGTTTAAAACTTCTATATCTCGATAAATTCGATCAGGATACAAATAATCTAAAGTCGGAAGTTTGTTTTGCTGACCATATCCAATTCTAAAATTTGTATAGATATCTTGCTGTGAATTATAATTGGTTGTAAAATTCATTTGCAATCTTGGTTCAACCAAAACCTTGTTGTTTAAAAAATAAGATGAAGGTAAATTAAACATTTGCACACCTCTTAACCCGGTTGTTAAATCAATTTTTGAATCTAATTTATCTATGTTAATACCTATGTTGCTTTCAATATAATAAGCAGAGTGAATTAAAGAAGGAATTGAAGAATTTTTACGTGGGCGAATAAATGAATTATCAGAAGGAAAAGGTGGAAGATTGGGATCAATTACTGCGCCTTTTCCGTGATTCTTTACACTATTGTATTCTATCCCGTAAATAATATTTTGAGTGATCTTATCTGACAAATTCCAAAACTTCCCCGCATTGAATTGTAAAAACACATTCAGTGGAGCATTGTCCATTTGATAACTCGTCTTATATTTAGAAGGTAAAAAAAAAGCCTCATGTACTCCTGGCTGCGTCGCATTAGACATATTTATACCACCATCAGAATAAACAAGTAAGGAACGATCTAACACATCTTTTGTGTAATCAAAATGTGCAATAAGTTCAATATCGTCAATCCATTTTTTATCAAGCAAAGTAGATGCCTTCCATGTAAAGTCTAATTTGTGATATTTCACTTTGTAGAGTTCCTCATTATACTCGGTAGACTGGTCACTTTTATGATTATCTAAAGTTTGAGTATAATTCAATTTAGTATTAAGCTCAATATAATTCCCTAAAAAATCAAGACCTAAATTATGATTGATTTGAGAGGTAACCCTAGTGAATTTTGTCAAGGTTTCACGAACATCTGGTTTTGAGCTTAAAACATCCATACCTAAGTGTAATACACCATAGTTGGACCCCAAATCAATTCCTTTTCCAAGATAAGCCAACTGAACATTTGGATCTACCTTGGCGCGTATTTGCAAAGGGCTAACTCCTTGTTTTGCCTTAAGATTAATTTGTCCACTTGATAAATTCCCAACCTTAGCTGAGGAAATCCCCCTAACAACACTAATACTCTCAATATGGTCAGTTGATATCATACGCATATCTAGTCCAGAGTTAAACACAAGGTTTCTTTCCTTAGCAAAAGAAGTTCTAGAACCTTGAGTTAATCCATAAAGTTGATTTCTACTACCATCATTGTGCATTGAAACACCATTGGAGATAATAGATACACCTAAAGCATTATTTTGATCACCACCTGAACTACGAAAATTAACACCACTGAACTGATTTAAAGAAGATTGCTGATGTAAACTCCCTGGAAGAAGAATTAATGCATCAACAAGTGAGGTAGGGTGAATATAAGACAAGGCTGTTTGATTAATAACAGCCTTGTCTTTTGCTTTACTATTATATTTAGCCATAATAATAAATTCTTCCAATTCGATACTCTCCCTATTTAAATAAACCTTCGTCTTAGAAAAAGATGATACATCTAAGGTCTGCTCTAAAGGTAAAAAACCTAAAGCTTTAACGGTGTATTTATAACTGCCCTTGGGTAGCTTTAAGTATACTAGACCTTGAGCATTGGTTGTAAGCTCAAAATTAAGATCGAAAAATTCAAGAGTTGCATAAGAAATAGGTTCTCCTTGAAAATCTAAAACTTCAATAACAACGCTATACGTAGTGTTTTTAGAGTTATTAAATGCAAAACAAAAGCAGCTAATTAAAAATAATATAACAATAAAATATTTTTTTCTCATCGGTAATGATTCTACCATAGTCATACTAGTGGTCAGACTTTTGAAATTATACAATATATCCAATGTTAAGCCAATTAATAAAGCTTAGAAATTCTTAGTGAATTACTAGTAAACACTTTGTAAAATTCACTAAGAATTAATTGTGACTTTAATACTATAATATCTTTAGAGCTCGCCCACTTTTAAAGATATCATACAGAAGTTCAGCTCTATTTTGCGGGGAAGTTTCTTTGACCTACTCTAATTTCAAAATCCTCACTTGAGTTATTTGTATCCATATAAACTTTTCTAGATGACTGGTTTTGTTTTATACGTCTAACATAAACCTCTCTTGTACCGGTATCTGAAACAGTAACATATCCTCTATCTATTTCATTTAATAGTGATTTATACTTTACTTGATTCACCTGTCCTGTTTCAACACCATCAACAATAATATCAACAGGAATTTTAAATACAGGTTTACTTCCATACATACTTTCAACAACAATAGAGTTTTCACTCAAAAAAGACTTAAGATCACCCTGTTGTCTAAACAAGAAAGCTGGTGAATAACCAACTCCATAGCCTAACATATCTGCATGAGTAGTCCCGTTTACAATCATATTAGGAACTTTTGGATTGTCAGTATCATTAGATGGCATAACAATTTCAAAATCAGCTCCACTTAAATCAGCTGCAGCTTTATTTTTTCCTTTCTCACTAAAATCTCTAGCTGAACGAGCCAAAACCACCTCTTGACCAGGAGCTATAGGATAGTCTGTTCCTGTACCTGGGAAAGTATATACAATAGCAGCTAAAACAGATTTTTCATCCATAGCTTGCTGGGTAGTTGCGTTATATGGAAACTTATTCCAATGTTCAGTAATCCCATAAGAAAGGCCATCTAAGTACTTAACCTTATCGCTATTATTATAGATAACAACGTACTGATCAGCTAATTCTACATACTCGCCATACTCGTCCTCTGCTCCCTCTCCCGAGGTAAAGAGTTCACTGATTATCAAACCTTGGTAAGTTGGTTTAACAAGCTCAATGTCAATGACAATAGATTCACTTTTATTAATTGACACATTACCTAGAAAACCAAATCCAATTTCTGGGCTCTCGAGATTAAAATCATAATTACCTACTTGTAATTCAATAGTAGCTAATCCCTTCTGATCAAGATTACCTTTGATAGACTCAGAAGTATTCTGATTGTAAACACTATAGGTAAAAGAGGAATAATCAGTTAATGTGCCACTTTTATCTTGACCTTTTACAACAATTGAGAATTTCTTTAATTCCTCCACTGAATTTGAATCATCACTTGAACAAGCTGTCAAGAAAAGCAATGTACAAATCAATAGAAAACTAGTGTTAATAATGTTTTTCATTTTATTTATTTAGATTAAATATAATTAGACGCAAACTTATTAATTATTTTTAACTGTTCTAAATAATTAAATGAAATAAATTAACCTACTTAAATTCAAACAAATACACACAAATAAAGACACAAAAACACCATCTTAATGAAAAATAATTAATAATTTCTTAAGCATTTTTTTAGAAAATGATATAGTACACAAGTGAATAATTGAAAATCATGAGTCATAATCAGAACATTTTAAACAATAGAATAAAGTAAAATATTCAGTAATTAAATAAGTTTAAAGTAAAATCTATCCGCATTCTGTCATTTAAAACAAACAAATCCAAAATAAATACCTCCTATTAAATAAATTAATAGTATATTTGCCAAAGTATTTAATACAATAAAGTTTTTTGCTTTTATACATATATTCCTACCAGATTATTCTTCTAAGCATCTATTCTTTATTCTCATTTAGATAATTCATATTTATCGATACGAGAAGAATATAAAACAGCACCACAATCTGGTCTTCTTTTCCTATCTACAAGTTATTTGACTAGCTGAAACTAGCACACTACTTATAATATGTTTAACAGTTTGAGTTCTGTTTACCCATTAAGTATTCTGACACAGTGCAGATCGCTTAATACTAACTCAAGGATTAGATAATTATAAAATACAAATATTTATGGCAGACTCTTTTTCTAAGAAAGAAAAGATTAAAAAGAAGTTACAAAAACAAAAAGAAAAGGCTGAACGCAGAGAAGACCGAAAAACCAACAACAACAAAGGTAAGGACTTAGAGGATATGCTTGTTTATGTAGATTATTTAGGAAACTTAACAGACATCCCACCTGATCAGCAAGAAAAGGAAAGAGAGAAAACTAAACAACCTAAGAACCAAACAACAGAGTTCAAAGGAATAATAACCTTTATAAGTGAGAAAGGATTTGGATTTATCACTGAAGAAGGAACAAAAGAAAACGTGTTTATTCACAGTAATGATGTAGGTTTCCCACTGCAAAAAGGAGAGCTAATATCTTATCAGAAAGAAGAAAACGCTAAAGGTATTAGAGCTGTGAAAGTGCAGAAAATACAATAAACTGTTTATTACAATTTTTAAATATTTACATCATGCAAGAAGGAAAAGTAAAATTCTTCAATGAAACAAAAGGTTTTGGATTCATCACTCCAAGTAACGGAGGAGACGATATTTTCGTACATACTACAGGTTTAGTTGACCGTATCCGTGAAAACGACGAGGTTACTTACGAAGTAGAGAATGGAAGAAAAGGACTTAACGCAGTTAATGTTCGTAGAGCTTAATTACCCGTTTTAATTTAGCTCTTCTCTTAAAAGAGAATTACGCAATTACTTAAAAAGTATGAAGTTTTGACTTCATACTTTTTTTTGTTTGGTCTTGATGTAAAAAAATGCCATTTAAAGTACTCTTTTTATTTACTAACATACTGGCTATAATATAACTTACCTTAGATCATACAAGAGTCATCTAATACCATACTTTCCAGGCTTAATCACACAATTACAATTTAGCAATAAAATCAACTATACGTTTACAAGCTTGTCCATCACCATAAGGGTTATGTAATTCTGACATTGCTGTATAATATTGCTTATCAAGTAACAATTTTGTTGTATGGTTAACTATTAACTCTTTGTCTGTTCCCACTAATACAACTGTACCTGCCTCTACAGCCTCAGGCCTTTCAGTTGTTTCACGCATTACAAGTACTGGTTTTCCTAAGCTCGGTGCTTCTTCTTGAACTCCACCACTATCAGTAATAATCAAATAACTCTGATTCATTAACCAAACAAAAGAGGGATAGGCTAATGGATTAATCAACTGTATATTTTCAATATCAGATAGAATTTTATAAACTGGTTCTTTCACATTTGGATTCAAGTGCACTGGATAAATAATCTGCACATTATCATGTGCAATTGCAATCTCCTTTAAAGCTTCACAAATACGTATAAATCCATCTCCGTGATTCTCACGTCTATGTCCTGTTACTAATATTAACTTTTTATTGAAGTTAACAATTTGCTTTAGATACTCAATTTCTTGAATTTCTACATCTTCTACCCTATTCACACTATCTAAAAGTGCATCAATAACAGTATTACCTGTAACTAAAATATCTTCCTTACTTATATTCTCTTTAATTAAATTCTCTTTTGAAGCATTTGTCGGAGCAAAATGATAATCCGCAACGCGCCCTGTAATCTGTCTATTAATCTCCTCTGGAAAAGGAGCACGTTTATTATGAGTTCGCAATCCTGCCTCTACATGACATATTTTAGCACCACTATAAAAAGCAGCAATACTCCCAGCCATAGTAGTTGTTGTATCGCCATGTACATAAACGTAGTCAGGCTCAAAATCTTCCAATATTGGCTTTAAACCAGTGATAATTTCACCTGTCAAAGAATACAGGTTTTGATTGGGTTTCATCAAATTTAAATCATACTCTGGTTCAATTCCAAAAAAAGACAAAACCTGATCAAGCATTTCTCTATGCTGTGCAGTAACACAAACACGAGTATCGAACTCATCGCTACGCTTTTTAAATTCCTTTACTAAAGGCGCCATTTTAATCGCCTCAGGACGTGTACCAAATATTATTAAATTCTTTTTCATACTAATTTACATTTACTCTTTCATTAATACTCATAACTAATGAAAAGACAACAATTTATTTCAATAAACTGTTTTTAAATCGTTTAATCTTAAATAAAATACCATAAATAAAAACTTTATTAAACTTAGTCTTTCTAAAGCTTATACTATCTAAAGTACTAGATACTGCTCTATGATATAACTCATTACACGTGTGCTCTATGGTGTGGTACTGCTTAAAGTAGTTATAACATTCATTCTCAATCGCTGCTAATTTACCATTAGTTATCACGTCAATTACTTCATCGAAACTATGATTGTACACAACCTCTTTCTTATACTCATCTCCTACTGAATAACGCGTTGACTCATACAACCATCTAAATTGGTTATTCATCTGCATTTCTTCAAAAGACAAATCTACTAAGATAATAGCCTTCTTTAAGCTAGCGACCTCTAAAGTAGAGGTTCCCATCCCAAACATAACATCAATATTTTGATAAATAAAATCGTATAATTCAGCCCCAGTTACAACTCCATGAAAACAAATACTAACATTTCTTGGCAAACTCTCTTTCTCCACTAAGTAACGACATTCTCCATCCCCGATAATATGAAATATAAACTGTTGATCATGATTAGTTAAAGCACGAAGTTTTAAATGTCTTAAAACATTAATCAAAGGATTAACTTTTTCAATACACAACCTACCTAGCCATCCCAAATGAATTGTAGCTGTCGGTACCTTTTTAGATACAAGTGGTACTTGTTTCTCTAAACAGAAAATAGGTAAAAAATCTTCTTTATGCAATGAGAAGTTAAACTTATCTCTCTGATAGTCTACATTGGAACCATCCATAAAAACAACAGCATTATGATTTAATAAAGCATTAATATCAGAAGTAAAATCAGTATACTTAAATCTAGAGAACTTGCAGTAAGTCGCTACTCGCTCATACAATCCTGCTGGATGTATAGACCAAAACAAAATACTGTAATTGCCTTTCAAACTAATGTTGACCCAAAAAGCAGAGGAAAAAGGACAAATAACAATTTGATTCTCTTTTAATTTCACTTTCACCAAATCACTATAGACTATGAATTCAACACTCTTAGATCCACTCAGCTCTCGCGCTACAAACCCGTCAGCATAGTCAATATACTGAACTTTTAGATTCATTTGTTCTGCCATAAACAAAGCGCTACGCATAAATAAATACTCTGCACCACCAACAACCTTACTAGGATAAAAAAAAACAATAGTTTTGTTAAACTCTTCCATTTCTAAATAAATAGTCTTTAAAGTAGATACTCATAAACACAAAATAACCAATATAATTAAAGAAAAAAGCAAGTGTAGCACCTTTAACTCCGTAAATTGGAATCATGATATAAGATAAAACAACATATAAAACCGAAAAAATAATTTCTGTAATAATATAGACTTTAGTTAATGCTTTTGCTAACATCAAATAAGCCAACAAGAAAGCTGCAATTTTAAATATATCACCTAACAATTGCCACAAAAACAACTCTTCCATTATATAAAATTCAGGTGTATATAAAATCCTAATTACAAAAAACCTAAGTACATACATTATAAGACAACTAACTACCACTAAAGGCATTATAAGCTTAAAACCTTTATACAACTCGCGAGTGATATCCTCTCTATCAATAAGAGTAGATAACTTAGGCAAATAGTATGTACCTAAGGCTGTATTAATGATTAATAAGTAAGCATCAGAAACTCTTATCATACCTTGCCAAATACCAGCAGAATCAATCCCCATATTAACAGTCAACATATTTCTAATAAGAATTTGTGCTACAGGAACAGTCATTGCACTAACAATAGCCATAAGGCTATATCCACTTAATTTCTTCGCTATATCTCTATCATAAAGACTCCATTTAATTTCATGCACAATCAGTTTTTTCTTGTACACGATAAATAGAGACACGAAAAATATAGCAGTTTGTGACAATATCAATGCTAATAAAGCCCCTTCTATTTGAAAAAAGTAAACTAATACACATGTTAATACAAGTCCCAAAAGACTCCCTGCCATATTAACAATAGAATATATTTTTATTAATCCTTTTCCGTTTAATACAGATATTAATAAACTATTTAATGCATAAAAAACAATAGTAACACCCAAGACACGCACAATAGTTCCATACTGAGAAGTTGCAAAAATCAGTGTAGATAACCAGTTAGAAAGCGCCAATAGTAAAGCTCCTATTGCCAAAGAACACAATACAGAAATGCGGAACGAAGTACTAAAAAGCTTCTTACTTTTTTCTACATCATCTTGATATTCAGCAGTATACTTAACAACTCCTGTTTGAATAGCTCCATTGGCAAAGGCTAACACAATATTCAAGAAATTTCCAAAAGCTCCAATGGTTGCCACACCTGCAGCCCCTACAAACATAGCGACTATTTTTGTGGAAACAAATGCAGCAGTAGTCTTTACAATAGTAATTAATCCGGAATATAATGTTGTACTTATTAATTTCATTAAAACTTATTCAAACAATCAATAATATAAGCTACATCTTTATGTTCGATTACCTCGCTTATTGGCAGACTCAAAACTTGAGTATGAAGTAATTCACTAATAGGCAAATGCAATTCTTTCATCTCTTCGTATGCTTTTTGTTTATGAGGAGGAATTGGATAGTGAATTAAAGTTTGAATACCATTTTCTAAAAGGTAGTTTTGTAAAGCTTCACGTTGATTTGTTCGAATTACAAATAAGTGCCAAACATGAGCATCTATTTTCTCTACTTTAGGCAAAATAATCTTGCTGTTTTTAATTCCTGATAAATACATATTTGCTACGGCTCTACGCTTTTCTATTACAGTAGCTAATTTCCCTAACTTAATCTCTAAAAAAGCTGCATTCATCTCATCTAAACGACTGTTAACCCCTTTGTATAAGTTTTGATATTTTACATGTGATCCATAATTTAATAGCGCACGAATTACAGTTGCTAACTCATCATCATTAGTCGTTACAGCACCTGCATCTGCCAAGGCACCTAAGTTCTTACCTGGATAGAAACTATGTCCTGCTGCATCCCCAATTCCTCCAGATACTTTTCCATCTAACTGAGCTCCATGAGACTGAGCTCCATCTTCTATTACTTTAAGATTATGATTTTTTGCTATTGCATTAATGGCTTTCATATCGGCTAATTGTCCATATAAATGTACCACTAAGATAACTTTCGTTTTAGGTGTTATATGATTTTCTATTAGATTAGGATCCAAATTAAATGTATCCATATCAGGTTCTACTAATATTGGCACCAAATTATTAGCCGTAATAGATAGAATACTTGCTATATAAGTATTAGAAGGTACGATAACCTCATCTCCATCTTTTAATATCCCTAATTCTTTATATGCACGTAAAATTAACACTAAAGCATCTAATCCATTTGCTACTCCTATAGCATGCTTTACTCCACAGTATTTTGCATACGACTCTTCAAATGCTTTTACATTGTTACCTTGTAAGAACCAACCTGAATCTAAAGTTTGTTCAAAGGCTTGTTGAAAATCTGCTTTATACAGATTATTTATCTTTTGTAAATCTAAAAACTTAATCATATTCTCTATTTTGTTAATCAAATACTACTTTTCAGCAGGAGTAATTTCTCCTTCTGCCGAAATAAAACCTTTCAACTTAGCAGGATTTCCGTAATAAACACCAAAAGGTTCAACATCTTTAGTTACTACGCTACCTGCACCTATTAATGCCCCTTCACCAATTGTAATTCCACCTAGTAAAGTGCTGTTAGCTCCAATAGAACAACCTTTTTTCAAAACAGTTTGTTCAAATCGCAAAGGATACACCTTAGATCTGGGAATTAAATCATTTGTAAACGTTACATTAGGTCCAATAAAACAATTGTCCTCCACCTTTATACCATCCCATAGTTGAACACCAGATTTTACAGTTACATTATCTCCAACAACAACATCATTCTCAATAAAAACATTACAATTTATATTGCAATTTTTGCCAATTTCAGCCTGTTTCAAAACAACTACGAATTGCCAAATTTGTGTACCTTCTCCGATATTAACACTTTGCACATCGGCTAAAGGATGAATCTTAACCTCTTTCATAATATGCTAAATAATCATTGTAATTTCTAAAATAATCTGCTTCATCATAACCATGCGAAGCTAATACTAAACAAATTGAACCACTTGAGAAATTAATTTCTGTTGCCCAAATGCCAGGAGGAATATGTAAACCAACATCTGCTCTATTGAGAAACACTCTCTTTTTATCAACACCATCATCTAAAATAACATCAAAAGATCCGCTCGCAGCAATTAGAAATTGATGACATTCTTTATGAGCGTGATTCCCTCTTTCTTCTCCTCCTTTAATATCATAGAGATAAAAAACTCGTTTAACATTAAATGGTAAATCTTTGTTGTTTTCAACAGGTGTTATGCATCCAGCATCATTGTCTATTTTAGGTAATTGTATAATTTTACAATCCGCAAGAGATACTCTATTCATGTTGATTTCTTAATTTAATAAATTCATCAAAATCACGGATATAATCAGTCTCACTATATCTTGTACTCGCCAAAACAAAAGCTAAGGCATTAGACGAAAAATTTCTTATTGTTCTCCAATATAATTTAGGTACCAATACACCTTTATTGCTTCGGTTTAAAGAAAAAACTTGTTCTTTTTCTCCGTCATGTAACACTACATCAAAAGATCCCGACAAAGCCACAATTAGCTCTTGCTGCTCTTTAAAAGCATGACTACCTCTAATCTCTCCACCAGGAACATCATATATCCAATATACTCGTTCAATAACAAAAGGTATATTTACTAACTCTTGAATAATTGATAAACTACCACGTTTATCAGCGAACTTAGGTAAATCTATTAATTGCGGTTCTTTCATTTCTATTTAGCAATGCGTTTCAAGTATTCAAAATAATCTCCTTTTAAATCCTTTATATTTTCAAAAACTGATTCTTTAGTTATAAATTTCATGAGAATACCAATCTCTTCTAAACAAGCAATTTTTAAACTTGTGCGTTTCTCAACCGCTTTAACAAACTCAGTTGCTTCAGTTAGTGACTCATGTGTTCCTGTATCTAACCAAGCAAATCCACGCCCCATAGTTTGTAACTTTAATGTATCATTAGTTAAATAAGCTTGATTCACAGAAGTAATTTCTAATTCACCTCTATGAGAAGGTTTTACTTGTTTTGCAATTTTAACGACAGAATTGGGATAAAAATATAATCCCACAACAGCATAATTAGATTTAGGTGCAACTGGCTTTTCCTCCAAACTCAAGACATTTCCATCTTTATCAAACTCAGCTACGCCATAGCGTTCGGGATCATTTACATAGTATCCAAACACTACCGCCTTCTGTTCATTTTTCACGGTTTCTACTGATTTATTCAATATTTGTTGTAATCCAGCCCCATAAAAAATATTGTCTCCCAACACTAAACATACATCGTCATTACCTATAAACTCCTCCCCTATAATAAAAGCTTGTGCTAACCCGTCAGGAGTTGGTTGTTCAGCATAACTTAATTGGATACCTAATTGACTCCCATCTCCAAAAAGCTTTTGAAAATTAGGCAAGTCATGTGGCGTCGAAATAATCAATATCTCACGAATACCTGCCAACATCAAAACTGACAATGGATAATAAATCATCGGTTTATCATATATTGGCAACAATTGTTTTGATACTGCTAATGTTAGAGGGTGTAATCTGGTACCAGAACCTCCAGCTAATATTATTCCTTTCATATTTTTTTAAGCCTTTTTGTCTTCTTGAGATTTTGTTTTTAGATATGCTCTGCAGCAAAAAAACAAATCAACAATCTATTATTAATCGCAAAGTATTGTACCTTTGCATCTCTATAAACCCTTAACAGTAAACTGTCAACTATTACTTATATTGCTCTTTGTAGTAATCTTGATATGCTCCACTGGTCACATTCGCTAACCACTCTTGATTATTCATATACCAATCAATTGTCTTGGCTAACCCTTCTGGAAAGGTTACAGAAGGACTCCACCCTAATTCCTTATTAATCTTAGTAGCATCAATAGCATAACGTAAATCATGTCCTGGTCTGTCTTTGACAAAAGTAATTAGTTGCTCACTCTCACCTGCGGTACGACCTAACACTTGATCCATCTGCTTACACAATTCTTTCACTAAGTCAATATTCTGCCACTCATTAAATCCTCCAATATTATATGTCTCTGTATTACCTCCTTTGTGAAACACATCGTCTATAGCTCTTGCATGATCAATGACAAATAACCAATCACGTGTATATTTTCCATCTCCATAGATTGGCAATGGTTTATTGTGAATTATATTGTGTATACACAAGGGGATTAACTTCTCTGGGAAGTGATTCGGTCCATAATTATTAGAGCAATTACTAATTACATAGGGCATATTATAAGTCTCACCATAAGCACGTACAAAGTGATCTGAACTTGCTTTAGATGCAGAATAAGGTGAATTAGGATCGTAGGATGTTGTTTCTGTAAAAAGACCACTTTCCCCTAAAGTTCCATAAACCTCGTCCGTACTAACATGGTAAAAACGCTTGTCCTGCCAATTGTCCTGCCATAGTGCTTTAAATGCTTGAAGTAGATTCACAGTACCTATGACATTTGTTTTAACAAAAGCTAATGGATCAGTAATAGAACGGTCAACATGTGACTCTGCCGCTAAGTGAATTACTCCATCAAACTGTTCTTTTTGAAACAACTCTTGTATAAATTCTTCATCAGTGATATCACCTTTTACAAAAGTATAATTAGCAGCATTTTCAATATCTCTAAGATTTTCTAAATTACCTGCGTAAGTTAGAGCATCAAGGTTATAGATATGATATTCAGGATATTTTAATACAAATTGTCGAACAACATGAGAGCCAATAAAACCAGCTCCACCAGTGATTACAATCTTTTTCTTCATTTTTTTACCTCAATTAAATTCTATTCTTTTTATTAGTTAATACCTTGTAATCAATATTTATCCATAATCGATATAACAAAAACTAACAAAACTATTCTAAACTCTTTTATTTTTTGATTGAATACTCTTAAAAGTAATGCAATCTTAATTCCAAACGAATAAGAGTCATTTCTTATTGTAATGTAGCAAAATTAAACCATTACAATGAAAAACACTATCTATTTCCCTGCAAACTTATTTATTATATTTTTTTATTTAAAAAATCTCATAATCACAAAACAAATACTATTTTTATAAAACAAACAATACATTATTTAACAATATTCAATAAAATTAATCGCTTTTAATATAACAAAGAAAACTTTCTACTTAATAACAAAAAAACAGCTACTTCATTTACATGAAATAGCTGTTCAATAAAAAAATTATAAATATAATTTACACTATAGCCTAAAGTATTAATAAAGGAGCTACAAATCCGATAGATAGTCTTCCTGTATTGTAGTTTTCTAATCCTAATTGATCTTTTGCAAATCCTGAGTGTTTGTAGTAACGTCCAACATAAGAAACAAAGAATCTAATGTTGATATCTTTAAATGGGATGTACTGAAGCTCTGGAATAAAACCATAACTTGTGCGTAAGTGGTTTGTTCCACTTTGCTCAGGTGTTACATTTTTACCATAAGCATCACTTGTCATTAAAGTAAGTGATAAATTAAGCTTAGGAGTAGCTAAGTATTCCATTTTAAGCCAGTTTTCCATATATGAAACATCTTGAGCTGTAGCTTGGTTATCACCTTGACTGTTTAACATCCCTGTAACAAGTCCTTTGCGATCAAGCCCCTCGTTACTGTATTTAAAGTCATACATTAAAGTAAGTTTATTATCTTGATATTTGTGACCAAGTGAATAATAATTCATTCCTTTTTTCTTAGCTTCTTGGAAATAACTATAACTGTAAATAGTCTCGAATTTACCATCGAAGAAACTACCTCTCCAGTTTGTAATATAAGCCATTGCAGTTTTTGATGTTTCTACTCCAACTGGCACAGTTCCTTTGTAAATATCTTCAAAATCACTGTTACGCGCATTTAGAACTTGTACACCAAATGTGTGATTTGGATTTACTTTATGGGTAATACCAACCCCTGTTAAGAAGTTATCGGCATATTCCAAGATATCGTTATATTCAACGATATCAATTGGATTCAAATCAAACTCGTATCCTCCCCAATCAGCACTCATTTTCCCTAAAGTAACTTGTGTATTTGGAGTCACATCTACCCCGATAAATGCAATATCAGTAGAACGAGCAAAATTATCGCGACTTCCTGGTTCTTTTGTTTTTGTATAACGATCTCTGAATCTAAAGAACACTTTCTCGTGTATCTTACCTTTAATTTCTAAACGACCTTGGTTATTATTAAATTTAGACTCGGTGTGATTACCGTCTAAAAATTGATTATCCAACCCAAAACGCATATTAAAGATTACATCAACGTTTTTCAATAAGTTTTGCTTCTCTGTTGGAATAATAGGTTTAGAGATAGAATCATTGCCAGATTGTTTCTCTAAGGCTTGACCAAACACAACGGCTTGCCCCATTAATGCCATTAATAATAATAATTTTTTCATGATATGATTATTTTTCAACTTTATATTACAATGGAACCTATCAAGAAACCGGCGGCGATCGCAACGACAATGGCTACTAAACCAGGTACCATAAAACTGTGATTAATTACAAACTTTCCAATCTTTGTACTTCCCGTGCGGTCAAAGTTGATTGCCGCTAATAGCGTTGGATATCCCGGTAAAACGAAATCGGCGTTTACAGCAGGGAAAATAGCAATCAAAGCAGGGTTAGACAATCCTAAAGCCATACCCAAAGGCATCATGGTTTTAGTAGTAGCAGCTTGGCTAAACATCAATGCACCTAATACAAATACAGCGATGGCAAAAGTCCAAGGATACATCGTTACAATCTCTTCCAAATAACCTTGAATTTCAACGTAGTTGTGACTCATAAAAGTAGCGCTCATCCACACCACACCGAAAACAGAAACAACGGCTGTGGCCATAGAGCTAAACAAACTTACTTGTGTTACTTTAACAGCACTTGTTTTAGTCAACAAAAGCATTGCTGCAGAAGCCGTTAAAGTTACCATACAAATAATAGCAACCATTTGCATCTCACCTGTAGCTTTCATTACCAAGCTTGCCTCACCTGGGGCAAACGTAGGTAGTATTCCAGGAAAAGCTCCTGCTAGTACAATTAAAAGAACTGCAATTGAAAAGATAATAACAGATAGTTTCGCACCTTTTTGTATTTCTTTTGGTTTACCATTCTCGTTAGAGTCCAAACTCGCCGCGAAAGCAGGGTCTTTCATCTTTTCAAGAAAGATTGGATCATCGTTTAATTCTTTACCCTTTTTCAAAACAGCTAAACAAGAAACAAAGATTCCAATGATACAAGCAGGAATACAAATTTTCATTATATCAATTAAAGCTCCTTGGTAATTCAATATAGTCGCTCCAGCGAAAGCCGCAGTAGCAGCACTCATTGGACTTCCAGTAATTGCTAAGTGAGAGGCAATAACAGAAACACTAAGTGGTCTCTCTGGTCTAATTCTCTTTTTAGCAGCCACCTCAGATATAATGGGTAGAAGCGAATATAACAAGTGAGCTGTTCCTGCAAACAAGCAGAAAAAATACACTGTAAATGGAGCGATAAATACTATTTTAGAAGGATTGCTTCGAATCACTTTCTCAGCCAGATACACAAGATAATCTAATCCTCCACAAGCTTGCAGAGTTGCGGCTGTTGTAACAATAGCCATAATCACAAGCATCACGTCAATAGGTGGATCTCCTGGGCGCATATCAAAGAAGAATACAAAAATGATAAGCCCTACCATTCCCATCACACCTAATCCTATTCCTTTCATCTGAGAGCCAATCAATATCATGGCTATCAATATAATAAACTGTATTAACAACATATTGTGTCAGTTTAATTTCACTTAAATAAGGGCATAAAAAAAGGAGCATGCCTTCTCTTAAGAGATACATCTGTTGCTCCTTTTTCAATATTTTAAAGAATACTATAAACCTCTTATTTATAAAAGTGAGTAAAAGAAGTAGTTATAGTAATACCCTGATTTTATTAGTATTTAAAGAAAATATCTTGAATTGCGTTAGCATCTTTTGTTCTTGTCAAAGCAAGCATTAAAAGAATACGCGCTTTTTGTGGATTCAGATCATCAGCTACAACAAATCCTAAAGCTTGGTCGTCTACCTCATTGAATAAAGTAACGCGTCCTGCACCAGCTCTTGCTGCTCTACATACTGCGATTCCTGATTTTGCTGCTGCTTCTAATTCAGCTCCCACTTGAGCGTTGAAGTTACCATTCCCCATACCAGCGTAAACAATACCATCTACTTTAGCATCGCGTACTGCTTTTACAGTAATTGCACTTGCATCAGCATAACCATAGATAATCTCTACTTGAGGTAATTTTTTCAATCCTTTAATGTTGAATTTAGGCGCTGAAGAGCGAAGTGATTTGTAGTAGTAGCTTACTTTACCATCATAGATTAAACCAATTGGTCCAAAGTTTCTTGATTGGAAAGTAGCAATATTAGTAGTAACTGTTTTAGTCACATCTCTGGCTGCAAATACAGCTTCATTCATTGCTGTAACCACACCAATACCTTGACTATTTGGAGATGCTGCAACCATTACTGCATCAAGTAAGTTTCTATTTCCATCTTGACTCATTGCAGTTGATGGACGCATAGCCCCTACAAGAACAACAGGTTTATCTGAATGAACAGTTAATTCTAAGAAATAAGCAGTTTCCTCTTGAGTATCTGTACCGTGAGTAATTACCACACCATCAGCTTCATTGTTGTCAAATATCTCATTGATACGCTCACTTAGTTTTAACCAAGTTTCGATATTCATATCTTGACTACCAATTTGAGCGATTTGCTCTCCTTTTACTTTTGCCAAGTCGTGAATTTGAGGAACGGCATTTAACAAGTCATCTACTGGTACTTTACCAGCTGTATAAGCAGCTTTAGTAGAAGATTCTCCAGAACCAGCGATTGTTCCACCAGTTGCTAAAATAATTACTCTTGATTGTGGGGCATCTGCAGATTGAGTTGCCTTAGTTTGTGCTTGTATTTGGAAAGTAAACATTACTCCAAACACGATTGCTAATACCTTTTTCATGTTTTAAAGACTATTAAGAGTTTATTAATTTTGGATGTATTAAATTTTCTAATGAATAAATCTCATCCCATTTTTCTTGTGTAATTAACTTGCGCTCTACCACTACGATTTCATGGATATTCTTACCAGAAAGCAATGCTTCACCTGCTACACTCGCACAAATTTCATACCCTAAGATAGGATTTAATTGTGTAACTATCCCTATACTCCCCATAACTAAATTCGCACAATGTGCTTCATTAGCCGTAATTCCTACGATACACTTGTCAACTAAAGTTTCCAAAGCATTTTTCAAATACTCCAACGAAGTAAACAGTGCGAAACCGATTACTGGTTCCATTACATTTAGCTGTAATTGTCCCGCTTCAGAGGCCATAGTCACAGTTAAATCTTGACCTATTACATAAAAACAAGTTTGGTTTACCACCTCTGGAATAACAGGGTTAACTTTACCAGGCATAATAGAAGATCCTGGTTGACGTGCTGGTAAATTAATCTCATTTAGTCCTGTACGAGGTCCTGAACTCAATAAACGTAAATCGTTACAAATTTTAGAAATCTTAACTGCTGCTCTTTTTAAAGTTCCCATGATTTGAACATACGCACCAGTATCACTTGTTGCTTCAATCAAGTCAGGTGAAAGTGTTAAAGCAAGTCCTGTCTCTTTTGCCAAGTATTTCACACATAATTCTGGATAAGCTTCTGGGGCATTTACTTTTGTACCAATTGCTGTAGCTCCCATATTAACTTCCAAGATTAAACTTTGTGCTTCTTTTAATCTAAGGTAATCCTCACCAACTGTTGTTGCAAAAGCATTAAACTCTTGACCTAAAGTCATTGGAACAGCATCTTGTAACTGTGTACGTCCCATTTTCAATACCTTGTCGAACTCCTTACCTTTAGCAGCAAAAGCCTTTTGTACTTTTTGCATAGATCCACAAAAAGACTCTATTTTTAAATATAATGCAATTCTAAAAGCAGTAGGATATGCATCGTTGGTTGATTGTGAACAATTCACGTGATTGTTTGGATGTACAAACTGATACTCTCCTTTTTTATGACCTAAATGCTCAAGGGCGATATTGGCAATTACCTCATTTGCATTCATGTTAACAGAGGTACCTGCTCCACCTTGAATCAAATCACTTACAAACTGATCGTCGTATTTTCCCGATACAACCTGATCACATGCAAAACAAATAGCATCTGCGATTTCAGGCTTCAATACCCCACAATCCTTATTTGCTAATGCTGCAGCTTTTTTTACCCATCCAAGAGCCTTAATAAGGTCTCTTTCTTTAACAAGGGTAATTCCTGTTATATTAAAATTTTCAATAGCTCTATAGGTTTGTACCCCATAATATTTGTCGTTAGGAATATCTAATTCTCCTAAGAAATCATGCTCTCTTCTAGTATCTTTCATATTATACTATTTTGAAGTTATTTATTAAAAATTATAAAAAACATATTAGATAACTATTTTATATTGATTGATAAGTTACTTTACATTTAAAAGCTTCTAATCAAGTAGCTATAAAAAAATCAAATAATGTATTTTGATATAGTACTTACAAAAACAGTTCCAAAATCTTTTATTGATTCAAAGGTAAAACATATTGAAAATTAAAAATATGGTAATTTATCATGTTTTTATTAGATATAATTTCATAAATTATAAAAGAAGACTTACAAAAAGATATATAAAAAAAGTTGAGTATTTTCAAAAACAACAGTAAAACGATTCATATTTTGATACAAATTTTAAATTAAAAAATACAAATCTCAATAAAGTAGGTAGATTATTATAAATTACATGAAAGGGCAAAAGTCCGTAGTGGAAGAACAAGAAAAGTGAAGAAGTCAAATATTTTTTTTACTTTTTTTTCTCATTAGCCTATAACTCCCTATGAAAAGGTGGTATTAAAGCCGTTTTTTTTAAAACATTACACCTTTTACTACTAAAAAAGGGCATTTTACATCGTAAAACACCCTTTTTTTTAATTAAAATATTTGATTTTTTTATGTTTTATATCCAAAATGGATACTTAAATTAAAGATTTATGCCTTTGCAAATTGTACTTCTGCAAATAATTTGATATCCTCTGCCACCAAAACACCTCCTGTTTCTAAAGCGGCATTCCAAGTTAAACCAAATTCTTTGCGATTAATCTTTCCCTTTAGTGATAAACCGATTTTCGTATTACCCCAAGGATCAGTTAAGACACCACTATACTCAGCATCAAAACTAACTGATTTAGACACACCTTTAATAGTCAAAAGGCCCGTTACTTTAAATGTAGTATCAGCTACTTTCTCTATTTCTGTAGAAGTAAACTTAATCTCCTTAAACTTATCGGTTTCAAAAAAATCTGCACTTTTTAAATGGTTATCTCTTTCTGTATTATTGGTATCAACTGAATCAACTTTTGCATTAAAAGCAATCAACGAATCTTCAAAGTTATCGGACTTGCTTTCAATAGTAGAGGTAAATTCATTAAATTTTCCTGATACATTAGTAAACATCATGTGTTTTACTTTAAATCCAATTTCAGAATGAGTAGGATCTATATTCCATATTGCGTTTGTCATAATCTTGATAATAAATATTATTAATCTTTTTGTTATGCCAAAGATAGTAGCTCAAACATATAGATACACTTGAACTACATTAAGAAAGAGAATCAATAACTAATACAAGCGAGCTGATACAAAAACACCAATATTGTTATAATTATCCTTGTCTGGTCCGTACCAATCAAAATTACTGGCCAAACCAAAGTCAACTTCTTTATACGTAACTCCAGCTCTTAATTTGATATAACTACGAGCGTGGTCACCATTATCTGGTGTAAAACCATAAAGTCCTTGAAGTCGATAATAGTACTTCCAGTTTGTATCAATCACAGGTTTGTACTCTACAAACAAAGCTGTTTCTTGTATAGGATTACTTTGCAAATCTATACGAGGATTAATATTAAATGTATACTCTGCATTGGCTTTTGTATAAGATAAAGCTGCTGAAGCTCTAAGTCCAGTCACATCTGTATAGAAATATCCTCCCATAATGTCTAAACCTCTCACTACATTATAAGTTAAATACCCTTGACTCATTACATCATCAAAGTCTTTCTTGTCAAATTCCGCTACTAAATTAGAGACGCTAAAAAGTCCTAACTTAGGGACAGATTCAAACTTTTTGTTAATTACAACTTCAAAAAAACCTCCGCGATTTCCCACTAATGACTCAAGTACTAAAGGTAAACTTCCCTTGGATAGCACAGGTGATTCTTGTGCTTTTACCCCTACTACAGTAGATAACAACACTGCTATAACAGCTATAATTATTTTGCGTATAAACATAAGAGTTAGATATTTAGTTAATAACAATACAATACGCAAATATCTATCAAGAAAATATAGTTTCCAACGATTTTCTTATCACTTCTTCCTATTTACCCAGTTTTTGATCTTAAAAAAGTGAATTCTTTTTACATTCGAAATACATTATTTGATTCGTTTATTAAAAAAACAGGAGCTTACTTTTGCAAACTCCTGTCTTTTTACAATTTTATTATTTATAGTGGTATGCGTTAATTACCAGAAATCAACAAAATGATGAACTGGTCCATGTCCTTTTCCTATCTCGTATTCTGCTCCTGCTTGTATCACTCTTTCCATATAAGCTTTAGCCAGTCGCACGGCCTGATTCAAGCTTTCACCTTTAGCTAAGTAAGCAGCTAAAGCAGAGGAAAAAGTACAGCCTGTTCCATGGGTATTGTTCGTGTAAATTCGAGGTGAACTCAACGCTAAGAGTTCATCAGTTTCGGCATTGTAAAACACATCAGTTAATACATCATCCGAAAGATGACCAGCTTTAAGTAAAACAGAAACCTGTCGATTCATGGATAATTCCCGTGCAAAATCAGGCAAATCTTCTTGTTTCTCTATACGTCTGTTAAGTAGTATTTCGGCCTCTGGAATATTAGGTGTAATAACCCTTACATAGGGAATTAACTCGTCTTTTAAAGTTTGTATAGCCTCGTCTTGTAAAAGTTTATCACCAGAGGTTGCAACCATGACTGGATCCAAAACGATGTTGGTATAATTATATCCGATTAATGTATCCCTAATAGCTATAATTAACTCTTTAGAATGCAACATTCCTATTTTTATAGCATCGCTTCCAATATCATCCAATACTGATTTTATCTGACCTGTAACAAAATCTACCGGAACAGGGTGTACACCAGTTACTCCCACTGTATTCTCATCTACTACAGCTACAATAGCACTAGCACCATAACAGCCACAAGCTGAGAAAGCTTTTAAATCTGCTTGGATCCCCGCCCCACCACTGGGATCACTTCCTGCGATAGTCATCGCAATATGATATTTCTTTTTCATACGTTTGCTTGATTAAATTGGCCATTTCTCTAAACGATAAGCACTATCCCAAAAAATCCACTCCAGCTTACTACACATCACAAAAGCAGCAGTCATTTCCTCTTGGCGCTGCCCGGTGGTTTGCTCTGCAATTTCATCGCAAATGCTAATGGCTTTTTTAACTGCTGATCCAAATTCTTCTCCCCCATAAGTATTAATCCAATCTTGATAGGGATTATCTGATGTAGTTTGGTTTTCCAAAATATAATCTCCCACCTCTTTATAAATCCAAAAACAAGGCAATACTGCAGCTAAAGCAACTTCCAAAGGAGCATGAGCAATTTGCCTTTCCAAGTAGTTGGTATATAACATACATCCAGGTGAGGCCTTTAGCTCCGATAAATCCTTTAGCTCTCCTACATAAGATTCATGTAGTATCTTCTCTACCATCATTGTGTCTTTAGCAAATCCCAAGAAGGCCTCTGTATGCTCCACTTTGTCAAGTTTTACAGCCAGAGCCGCCAGAACTTTGCCATAGCGAGCTAGATACAACGCATCTTGTTGAATATACTGTACAAATTTTTCTTTAGCTAAAGTCCCCTGCATCAACTCAGTGATAAATGGCATACTAAAAATTGCTTGATTAACCTCTTGGCTTGCTTGCCAAGCTCTTTCACTCCATTTCATAATTACATATTGTTTTTTGTTTGTTTGACTATATTTAAAAGTTCCGCAGCTGCTAATTTGGGTTTATCTGCTGAAATGATTGCCGAAACAAGTGAAATACCATCAGCTCCAGCATGTATTACTTGCTCTGCATTACTGACATTGATTCCTCCAATTCCCACACTTAAGTGTTTTGATTTTCTTGAAAAATCCCTTACCCCTTCAATTCCAATTGCCTTTGACGTATCTTTCTTTGTAGTAGTATCAAATACAGGAGAAAGTCCAATATAATCAACATCTAAAGTATTGGCATATTCAAGCTGCTGAGCATTAGAAACAGAGAGACCTATGATTTTATCTGGTCCCAACAATCTTCTAACTACTTGATAAGGCATATCTGATTGACCAATGTGTACCCCTTGCGCATCACAAGCTAAAGCTATATCTACGCGATCATTGATAATCAAAGGAACATCATACGGTTTTAAACACTCTTTGAGTCTTACTGCTATATTGTAAAATTGTTTTGTATCACATTGTTTTTCTCTGAGTTGCACTATAGTTACTCCTCCTTGAACAGCTTGCTCGACAATATCCACAATATCTCTACCTAAAGCACATTCCCTGTCTGTCACCAAATAAAGACTTAAATCCAATTGCCTCATGCCTTGAAATACATTTTAATTATTGCCTGATCTATCTTGTAAAGTTCATCTAAGAAATTCACTTGCATACTACCATTACCACTAGCATTTGCTGCTGCGAGTTCCCCTGCAATCCCCATAACAACCATTGCGTTGTAAGCGGCCTTTAACACATCATTATTCACAGCTACAAATGCACCTATAAGAGCAGTAGCTGAACACCCCATACCAGTTACTCGCTGCATGAGCGTATGACCGTTTTTTACTTCTAAGATTTCTTTACCATCTGTGATATAGTCAATCTCTCCGCTTACCACAACCACACAAGCGTATGACTTCGCCAACTGCTTTGCCAAATCAATAGCACTATCAGATGATACTGTGCTATCAACGCCTTTTGTCTTGGTATTAACTTTGGCCAAAGCCATGATTTCAGAGGCATTTCCCCTTATAATAGTAGGTTTACATTGTTGCAATATTTGCTCTGCCACTGTATTTCGATATGCAGTAGCTCCAACGCCAACAGGATCAAATACAATAGGCGTATTTAATTGTTTTGCTTTATTTGCTGCCAACAACATTGCCTTTACTTTACTGGAATCTAAAGTTCCAATATTTAGAACAAGTGCAGAAGCAATACTTACCATGTCCTCCACTTCCTCTATTGCATGAGCCATCACAGGTGATGCCCCAATTGCAAGTAAGGCATTAGCTGTATTGTTCATCACTACATCATTGGTAATATTGTGTACCAATGGAGAGTGTTGTCTTACTTTATCTAAGTCTTCGATAAGACTACTTAATTGTGCATTCATATTTAATTGTGTTTGATTAATAACAAAAAAAAGACCGCTTTGCATCGTGCAAAACGGTCTTATGGTATATAATAACGTCTATCTATAAGTATAATACCCTTATAGCTTGTCTTTTTTATAGTACAATCCGTTTCCCTCCGATGTCAATTACAACATATCAGGTTATAGGGTATAATCTCAGCTTTTTAAAGCACCCCTAACAGTCTTGCTACAAACATACAGTTAAAATTGAACACATGCTAATTTTTAACCATTAACACCCCCTTTAATAAATCGCTTGAAATATTGGTAACAAGCAATCAGGACTATTACACCGTTAATCAGCATCAAGATATAAATACCAAACCACTGCAATAGTAGCCCACCAAGTAAGGCCCCTAAACCTATAGCTCCATTAAAACAAGACACATAAATTGCAACGGCATTACCTGCCTCTTGTTTTGCAAGTTTTATTACAAGTGCCTGAAAACAAACAATTAAACTCGAAACACAACCTCCCCATATTACAAACAAAGGGTATAATACAAGGGTATATCCTTTGATTCCAAATACACTAAAGAGCAATAAACACATAGCTGTTAAAGCAATGGCGTACAACACAATTTTAGACAAATACTCTTCAATGTAGCGCGTGAGTAACGTATTGGATAAAAAACCTGCTACTCCAAAACACAACAAAAGTAAAGAAACACTTGATTCCTCCAATGCCAATGTATTTGCAAGCCATGGCTGAACAAATGAGTAAATAGAGAAATGGGCTGTGATACAACACACACTTATTAATAAGATTGCTACTACATCTTTATTCTCAAATGTCTTCTTGAACAAAGCAAAGCCTTTTGATGAACTATGTTCTCTTAAAGTAGGAACAAAAACTAATAGCAATATACCACACGCAAAAGCTGATAAACTCAAAATATTATAAATAGTTTGCCACAAAAGATAAGTACTTAAAAAATTGACAATAACTATACAGAAAGCACTGGCAAAAGACACTCCTAAAAAAGCGATTGCTGTGGCTTTTGCTTTGACTTCATCCTTGACAATACTCGTAGCTGTAATAGCCAAGAAAGCTAAAAACGCTCCATTGGCTATTCCTCCTATAACCCGTGCTAAATACAAATAGAAGGTGTGATCTGCTATAGAAGTTATATAATTAGCCAAAGCAATCAAACCCAATAATACTGCCAACAATACTCTGCGATTTATCCCTGCCAAAAACATTGGAGTCACAAGAGCTACCAAAGTTCCTATCCAAGCATATATAGTCACACTTACTCCTATTTCGGATTCACTTGCCCCTAAGGATTCTCCCATTAATGACATAACCCCCAAAGGGGCAAACTCAGTACTAACGATAATAAATGCACTAAAAGACAATAAAAATAAGGTGATGTAGTTTCTAACTCCCATTTGTTTAATATTTACGGGCAAAACTACTAAGTACAGTAAGGGGAAAATTGTCAAAATAGGTAAACCTATTGTATAAACTGGTTTTGATAAGCTTTTCGAAAATCCAAAGGGGACATTCCCACTTGTTTTTGAAAGACTTTATTAAAATGAGCCACATCCTTAAACCCAAGTTCAAACGCAATCTCTTTGATAAGTAAATCGTTTGTGTACAAGAGACGTTTGGCCTCCAAAATAATGCGATTGTAAATAAACTGCTTTAAACTCACACCTGTATGTTCGAGCATCACCTTATTCAAAGTCCTTTGATTCACTGCTAAGTGATTGCTGTAAAAAGACAGTTGTTTTTGTGTTTTGTAATTTTTATCCACTAATTTTAGTACAAAATCAACCAATGTTTTATCTAAAACTTGATTTTCGAATTCTCTTGATACAAAAACATCTGTTATGTGAACAAATAATGCTTTAAAGTAAAAGCTTAGCAAATCTCCTCTACGCTTATCACTGTACTCCTGTTCAATTAATTGCACTAACAGTTCCAAGTGATTTTTTAATACATCACTTAAAATAGCACAAAAGTAGTTAGCAGAAAAACAAAATGGATGAGCAGCTCCTAACAAATCAATAAAATACTCTTTGGAGAACTGAAAAACATATCCCTTGACTTTAACCTTATCAAATTTGTGAACTTGATTAGGAGTCAGAAGTAAAACTGTATCAGTAACTAAGGCAAGTTCACTTGATTCAACATAATGTAGCCCCTGTGATTCTATATCAGTAAACCATAGAAACTCAAAGTAATTATGCCTGTGAAAATCACAAACTTCTTGAACCTTTATATTTTCTAATCGACCTACAAAAAAAGGAATTTGTATCGGAAGGTTTACACTTTCTATCATTGAAATTAGCTTGAACAAAGTCACTTTGACCTACTCACTTATAAAAAACTAAATTACTAAAAAATCAACGAACCATAGTTACATCCCTAATAAAAGCTAAATAATAGCTTGAAGTCAATACAATAACAAAGAAGTAAAGATGATATAAGAAAATAGAAATACTACTTACAAACAACTAAAATAAAGCCACTTGGGCCTTTATCTGAAAGAATCAATTGTGTTCTCTAAAGATAAAATTACTGTAATTGATGAAACTTTCAAAGCACATTTCAGTGCTTAGCTTGCACTTTTTTGGGGATTACTTCGGTATTCCTGGGGGTTTTCTCGCCCAGAAGGCCTTTTTCTCGAAGAAGGGTGCAAGAAGGGTGCAAGCAAACCGAAGCAAAGCCATTGTTAAATTACTCGGAAATGTAAATAAGCAACAGATTCTCTTTACACCTATTTTTACAGCTAATAATGTTATGTTTTGCCATTTCTTTCTCTAATGTGTATTTATTCTACTACCTAAGTCAATATAAATAAAGAAACACTAACGAGCTATATCTCTTGAACTGTTCTTGAAAAAGGGAGTAAAACTAATTGTCAAAATCAAAAAGAATAGAGACAATGTAATGTTACTATTAATCAACACAGTACATAAAAAGAAAACATTGCTTAGTGAAACGTCACAGAGGTGAACTAGTAATCTTGTCTCAAGTAGAACAGACAAGCCTATGTAAATTCAATACATATTATCTAAGTTATCATTGATAAAAAGGACTAATAACTTAAGTCTTATTTACGTTAATATTGCTTAAAACAAATTGTTCAATAGAAATAATTATACACAGATAAGAGCAAAAACATAGTTATCAATTACCATAATTATTAAAAATTATTAAAAACAAGTATCTTTACAATCATAAAAAAAACAACTATGAAAAAGTTCTTAAAGCCAACTGTGCTTTCATTGATCGCATTAGCTATTCTTAGCTGTAATTCAGATGACAATAAGTCAAATGATGATTTTATTACTCAAGATATCACGGTTCTTCGCTCGATACATGATAGTAATTACTACAAAATTAAAGGTGAAAGTGAGTTTAAGTTAGTATCAACTAACCTTATTGAGTACAACTATAACGATATTGCACAGTTAAAAAATATACTTTCAACTGATACTGAAATGAAAGTTGAAGGAGATAAAAAACAAGAAACTAAAGACATCATCGAAGATGAAATACAATATGGAGAAAACGGCAAAATTAAATCTATAAAAACTACAAATAAAACCGAAGGTGAGATTATTTCTGAAATTGTATTTGAATATGATGAAAATAACAGAATAATTAAAAGCTTTGATAAGGTAGATAAGATTACAGAGGTTTTCGAGTATAACACTGAAAACTTACCTGTAAAGTCAATAATTTCTCAAGAAGGAAATCCTACATCAGACATAAATGTGTACAAATATGAAAATGGCAACTTAATTTCTGCAGAAAAACTACAATCAAAAGAGGATGAAAAAGACATCACTTACTTTGAATACGATAATTATAATAGTCCTTTTAAAGATATGTCTGTAAATAACTTTTCATTTGAACATGACTATGTTGATGGATTGAGCTATGCTTATACTGTTAAAAACAATATTTTAGCTTATCATTCTGAATATAATAAAGATAAGGTAGAGATTAAATATAATTACAATCAACAAAATTACCCTATTCAAGCAGAAACAATTGAAGTTGAACCAAGTGGCAATGAGTTTAAAACCATAACAAAATATACCTATCAAACCATAACAGTTATTAAGTAGATTACCAAACTTTAAAAAGAGGCTTTTGTTAAAACAAAAGCCTCTTTTTAGATTATTGTTGTAAACAAATCAAATAATAAGCACCTAATTCAATCAACTAACAAACAACTAAAAATCAATATGTTAAAAATTAATTATATTTATATCAGAGTTTTTTTCATAGCTGATTTGACTTGTTTAACAACAGCAAATTATTTTTAAATTACAAGAAGTTACAACAACAAACAACATAATTTGGGACTTCGCCTTTATTAACACTAGAGAGATACACCTATTTTTGTATCTCTCTTTTTTTTAAACATTAGCAAGAATTGGATTTTTTATTTATAAAAACATTTCCACCTTTGTAATGACCTAATCTGAATTAAAATGCAGACCCAAGAGCATATAAACTACAAAAGGATAGAACAAGCAATTATTTACTTAAAGGACAATTTTGCCAAACAGCCATCTTTAGAGCAAGTAGCAAATCACGTGCACTTAAGTCCTTCCCACTTTCAGCGTATCTTTGATAATTGGGTTGGGATTAGCCCTAAAAAGTTTATCCAATACATCAGTTTAAACCACGCTAAAACACTACTATCAGAGCCAGAAGCTACACTATTTGATACCACCTATCAAACTGGTCTATCAAGTAGTAGTCGCCTACACGATATGTTTGTCAATATAGAAGGGATGACACCGGCAGAATACAAAAATGCTGGTAAAAACCTTCAAATCAGCTATGCTTTTTATAATAGTATTTTTGGGAGCATTATCATTGCTTCTACATCAAAAGGCATTTGTTATATAGCCTTTGAGGATGATCAATCACAGGCTATTGACAACCTTCAAATGCGCTTTGCCAATGCTCATTATACTCAACAAGAAACAGACTATCACAAACAAGTATTAGGGGTTTTTCAAAACGATTGGTCACAGGTAAACAAAATCAAACTTCACTTAAAAGGGACTGACTTTCAGCTCAAAGTATGGGAGGCGCTTTTACAAATACCCATGGGTAGATTATCTACTTATGGACAAATAGCAAAAGAAATAGGTAATCCTTCTGCCTCAAGAGCTGTAGGTACAGCAATTGGCAGTAACCCTATCGCACTGCTTATCCCCTGCCACAGAGTTATACAAGCCTCTGGTATATTTGGCGGATATAGATGGGGACCAAGTAGAAAAACGGCTATTATCGGTTGGGAATCTGCAAAAACGGATCACCTATAAAACAAATAACTCTTTCATTGCAGAATCCTTGATAAGGATGAATTTTATATTTTTGGCCATTCTTGATTCACACTATACTGATACTGCATCATCTTTGCGATCTTCTCTTGTATGGGTTTTCCACTGTATTTTTCTACTAAATAAAGTGATAGATCAATGCCAGAGGTAATTCCCGATGCCGTAAGAACCTCTTGTGAATCCACCAAGCGCACATCTTTTACAAGTACTGCTTTTACAAACTGATCTTGCATATTGTTTGCCTGCATGAAATGTGTGGTAAACTTTCTGTTGTCTAAAAGACCAGCATAGCCTAATAAATAAGCACCAGTACAAACAGAAGCTAATTTTACGCCTTCTTGGTTTTTTTGAATCAAAAACTGCTTGATTTGAACTTGTTCTGACAATGCCTTTACTGCATCAGAGGGTGCCCCTGGCAGTAGAATTAAGTCAACTAAAGGCAAATCTTCAAAACTATACGAAGGAGTGATACAGACAAGTCCTTGCTCAGTCTTTATTTGATTACCATCTTGGGAAAATAAATAAATCTGATATTGTTTATCTGTTAAACGGTTGGCTTTGATAAACACATCAGTTGGTCCTGCAAAATCTTGTAACTCCATCTCTGGATAAACAAATACACCTATTCTCACTTTAGTTTGTCCTGATACAATTATTGGAAAATAACACAATAAGAATGTGATTATAATATTTAATTTCATTTGACTTGATTTTAAAGCAAATTTACATTTACACTACCGCTAAAGTGTTTCATTTAAGATGCTTTTTAAATCAAAATTCAATACCATTAGTCATTGAATTATTTTAGTACTAAAAAACAAGTGCTCACAACTAACTTTTAACACTACGTTATTTAAAACCATTATAATTAAGTAACTTTACACCAGATTAAACAAATAAACTTGATTTTGAATACTACTAATATTACATTAACAAAACAGCAAATTAAAGCCCAAGGAATAAAGATGGATATCGCAAAGCTATGCAGTGATGATTTCTATATCAAATACGGAAAGTACTATGCTGAAAAACCATTCAAACATACAGTAGTATCAAACAAACAAAGCGTACTAACTTGTAATTGCCTTATAGGTAATAGTACTACACTAAATCACTCAAATTTAGATATAGCCCAACGAAGTTCAGTATTATTCGTTGAACAAGCTACAGATTATCAGCATATAATGCACACCAATCAAAATAAAGAAGGAGTCTTTATAGAGACATCCGTATCTAAGGATTTCTTTTATGCTTTATTTGAAGGTGAAGACCACTATCTCGAGAGTCTTTTCAACCCTACTAATGCCCGCATCCACTTACCAATTGATTATAATTTAGTAAAAAGCCTAAACTCCCTAACCACTCACCCTTATCAAGGAAAATTGGCAGAACATTTCACAGAGGCTAAAATTATTGATATACACTTACAACAGTACAACAACTGGTTACTTTGGCAAAACAAATCGACACCACATTTACTTGAAAAAGACAAACAAGCAATTCACTATGTCAGACAATACATAGAGCAATATTACGAGCAAGATTTTACCATAAGACAATTAGCTCTAATGGTAGGAATTAATCAAACAAAGCTTAAAGTAGGATTTAAACTACTATTTGATACAACAATTTTTAAATACTTACACGATTTTCGAATGAATATAGCTGCTGAGTTAATCAAAGAAAATAGCCTAAGTGTTTATCAAATCGCAGAAAAAGTTGGTTATAAACACAGTCATCACTTTAGTAATGCCTTTAAAAAACACTTTGGCATTTTGCCCTCACAATTTAAATAAACTGTAGTATTTAATTCTATTACTTTAATAAATCAATGGATTCTTTTGTTGAAAATACAACTTAAACTCTATTTTTAATTTGACTAGGTACAATACCGTATTTTCGCTTAAAAGCAGTTGAAAAATGTCTTGCATTACTATATCCTACCATGTGAGCTATCTCAGTTATCGAATAGTCACCTTGATTTAACAAACGATTAGCTGTCTGCATCTTTACATTGTTCCAATAGCCAAAAACAGTAGTTCCGAAAAGCTCTTTAAATCCCTTTTTAAGTAAAAAATCATTAGTTCCCACACGGTGAGCTAAATCAAGTAATGTATCTGTTGAATCTAAATGTGAAGTGATATATTCTCTAACAGCGTGTAGTTTATCTATATCTGCTTTTCTAAGTGAATACCCCAACGATGGTGTATCTGTGGTAAACTGTTCAAGTTGAAGCAATAAAAGCTCAAGTACCTTTGATTCGATAAACATGCGTTTAAAGGTTCCCTTTCTTTGACAGTATTTTATCTGATGAATAATATCGTACATATCTGGGGTTATTATACGATGAGACTCGCTAAACAACCCAGATTGACCTTTGGATAATAAGTTTCTAAAATGATCAAAAACGCCATGAGTATCAGGTAAGAACTTCTCAAAAAAAACAGGAGCAATATTTATCTCACAAGTTTCAAAATACTCACTGCTCCAATCCATTTTGCCACTTATTCTATTTCCGTAAAGAATATTGTGCTGATTAGCTTTAAAAGCTATATCACTACTGATATTACTTGTTCTTGCAAGGTTAGATCCCTTTAAGGCAAAGTGCATTTCAATCGTTTCAAAATTACTTTCAAACTCAACAACAATTGGTTTCTTAAAAAAGGTATCTCCAAATGTAATATGGATACCCTCAAGAAAAATCTCCATAGTATCCCCTTTAGCCAAAGCAGAGTTCATAGTACTTTGCTTGACTTCGATACCGTCTTTAAAACTTGCAAACCAGTCAGGATAATGTTTCTCAAATAACATTAGTCCTTGACTGTTGTCATAAACTCTTAAATTCATTATTGTTTTTTAAAATTCCGTATCACGGACATTACACTCCGTATAACCAACATGCTTGGTTCAAGTAGTCTGTTATATTTGCACAAAGATATTTAATAATTAAGAATAGTTCTAAATAAAACAATTAATAAAAACTCAACAAATTAAGTATGACGTATTCAACAAAAGTAAAGTGGTCATTTATCTCAGCTATCCTGGCATCAATTTGCTGGATTATAGGAGATATGTTCGTGGCGGGATTTGATGTAAATCCAGAAGATTATCCCTTATTTGCACAAACTTATGCAGATCAAGTAGATGTAGGTTTTGCCACTCTAATGCTTGAGGGCTCAAGCTCTCGTCTGATGTTTGGTGCACTGATTGCCTCGATGACAGCCACTTTGTTTCTACCTGGTGTATGGTTAGCTTGCCAATATATTATTGATAAAAACAAATGGTACGTTTGGGCAACCTATTTTCTACTTATTATCAGTGTAGTTTTAATGCCTCTGGGGCATGGTGTTTTCTTCTACACTGGTGAGATATTCAAAGCTATTTATCACACCGATCCAATTGCCCATCCATATTTGTTAGAAATGGCCAATAATTTTATGACAGTTACATACATTACTTGGGCAACAGCAATTGTAATTCTGCTACTGGCATGGTTATGCTATTCTATCTTAGTTTTTACAGGAAAAACAAGACTTCCTAAATGGGCAGGGTTAATCTCACCTGTATTTATTGCCATTTATCAATTACCTATTAAGTTTATTCTTCCTCAATCTGAACTAAGAGGATGGTTAATGGCTGCAGCTTTCAATATTGCTTATCTAGTGTTTTTTGTTATTCTATTGTTTGTATTCAAAAACAGATTAAAGCACCCATCAGTTAACAACAATTAGATCTATAAATAATACACTTTTTATATATACAGGAAGTACTTCTCCCCTAAAGAGTGCTTTCTAAGTCAAAAAGCTAATAAAAACTTTAAAGTTCAAGAGTACTGCAAAGTAATTAGCTGACAATTCTATACAAGCAAAAAGAGGGTGTCCCAAAAGGTCACCCTCTTTTGTATTATATAAAACGTTACTTTTCTCTTAGATTAAAAGTTCTTGCAATTAAAACGAGTTTTAGACTTATAATTTGTCATTTTTCGTTTATCAGTCTCTTTTTTAGGATGAAAATTGTTGTTTAAAGTCGATTTTTCTCTATTCTTAGTAAGTTTTCTTAAATTATGTGCAAGAGCCATCAGTCCAAATTCAATTTCGACCATTTCTAATCCTCTTAGAGTAAACCTAGTAAATTTGTTGTTGCTTTTTAGTTGTCCAAAAACAGCTTCTACTTCTACAGGTCTTTTACTTCTATGATATTTACCGCGTTCAGAGTTGAGTAATTCTCTAATATGTTGTTTTATTTGAACCAATCTATGATTCATAGAGACTGTTCTGTTTTCTGCTGCTTTATTACATAGCTCTTTTAACGAGCATTTCAAGCAGTTAGAAGCTTGATACAGATGTATTTTTGACGCAAAACCAGTGGTGGTGTATTTAGTACTACTTCCAATATTAGGTAGCTTTTCTCCATTTGGACATAAGATGTAATCAAACAATTTATTGTAGTAAAGATTGTGTTGTAGAAAAGGGTTGTTCTTCCAAGCTCTTTTCTGTTCCATATGAAAATAATTAAATTTCACATAGGGCGTTATTTCTCTTTCAAGTAAATACAGATAATTCTCTTCGCTACCATACCCAGCATCTGCTACAACTTCTTTACTTTGTTGTGCATAGGTTTGTTCAAAAGTCTCTAGATGATTGATTAAGGTAGTGGTGTCAGTTGATTTTTGTGCAATAGTATAATGTGTAATAAATTGATTTTCAGTACTTATTTGAGTATTGTAGGCAGGTTTAAGTTGCCCGTTTTTCATGTGATCTTCTTTCATTCGCATAAAAGTAGCATCTGGATCTGTTTTACTATAACTATTTCGAGTACCTAAAGTTTCTAGTTGTTGTTCGTATTTTTGCAAGCGAGGTAAATGCTCGTCTTCTAACTGTTTGAGCTGTTTAGCTGTAGGTTTGGGTAGGTCTGCCCTATGTTTATTTAACTGAGTCACTTTTTCTTTAAGCTCTAAACTATCAATATTTTTGGAACAGTGTTCTTTTGCGAGTTCACTTTGATCCTGTTTGATTTGACCCTCTATTTCTGTGAGAACATCTTGAATTTTTGTTTCTAATTTAGCCTTGTTTTTCTCCACTGAACCACGCCATACAAAGGTGTATCGGTTAGAGCTAGATTCAATTTTTGTTCCATCAATATATTGAACTTGTAAACTAACATATTGTAATTCTTGTAACAGACGAACCACATCTGCAAAAAGCTGATGGATTTGACCTTTCAATCGCTTAGCGCGAAAATAATTAATCGTGCGATGATCAGGCAAGCTATTACCAGATAACCACATAAAATAAATGTTCTCCGTCAAAGCCCGTTCAATCTTACGCGATGAATAAATATTATTGAAATAGGCGTAGAATAAGACTTTTATCATCATACGGGGATGATAACTGGTGGTCCCTCCTCCTTTGTATTGACTTAAAATAGAACTAATATCTAACTCATCAACAACAGCATTGATAAGACGAACAGGATGGTCTAGAGGAATTTTAGAAAAAATATCTTCAGGAAATAGACTCGGCGATTTTAAACTTTCAGATTTGAACATTATATTTGTCTTTCTTATTGTTTGGTTGCACCTTGAAGATAATTATTTTTGAGGACAAACAATGAAAAAACCCCGCCTTTTTTAGACGGGGTTTTGTTTTTTAGGCTTTTTAGACAGCCTCTTTCACTTTATAAATAATTCGTGTACTTATTCTTCGTGGAATGCAAGAACAGGAACGTAATTGTGGTAACTTAATTTCTTAGTCATACTACTTGTAAATAATTTCTCAAAGAAATTTCTACTACGAGTAATAGAAACTAATAAGTCAATGTTTTCCTCATCTAAGAAATCAAAAATTGCTTTCTCAATATCATTAGACTCTACAACGAAAAACTTAACTGGTTCACCTTTGTAGTTTTCTTCCCAACTTTTGACAACTGCAGGATCTATTTTGTTCTTAGTAGTAGAAACGTGAACGCATTTAACTGTAGCTCCAAATCCCTTAGCAATTGGAATTAACTTATCTAAAATAGCTTTATCTTGTGTCTTAAAAAGTGTAGAGAAAGCAATAGAATCAACTCCATCAAAAATAGCATCATGTGGGATACTCAAAACTGGAATATCTAAAGAGCTAATAGCATTAGCTGTATTTGAACCAAGCAATTTCTTGTCTAATCCAGAGTTACCATTAGTTCCCATAACTACTAAATCAATCTTCTCTTCTTTTACGCGTTTTTTCAAAATCGTGTTCAAGAAACCTTCTTCTAAGATAAAGTGCATAGGAACATGATCTAAATTGTGCTTCTTAGCAATATCTCTGATTTGTGGTACTTGATCTTTAAAGTTTTCAAAGTTGCTTAACTCAATTGTTTTATAAACGTCCTGAACCATAACTGGATTAGCAGTAGCTGAAATCACAGGCATTTCATAAGCATGTAGAACAAATAGAGTAGCATTCTGATTTTCTGCCATTCTCAAAGCGTAAACTAACGCGTTATTAGCTGTATCAGAAAAATCTGTTGGGAATAATATTTTTTTCATAGTATGCGATTGTAATGTTTGTATAAAGATAAGAATAAACTTTATTTTTTTATAGTAAACTAAACAGGAAAAGTTGTAAAATAAGATAATTCACTAACAAGACTACTTAAAAAATACAAAAATTGCTTTACTTATTCTATAAATATATAAGACTGAACTACCAAAACACTTAGTCAAAATTTGGACAATTTATAAAGCGATTATATTATCAAAACAAGTATGGATTCTCAAATAAAATTCACATAATAGGAATAATGATTTTTATGAATAAATAAACAGTTTTAAGCTCCAACATAAACCTTAAAAGAATAACATATTTACAAATTATAACCTAAACTTCTAAAACATGCATAAATATTACAATTTTTATTTAATAAAAATTAACTAAATCCATTTATAACATAAAAATAAACTAACAAAAATATAATACTCAACAAATACATCAATACATAAACATCAAATCAAAAATTAATATAAAAATATACACATAACATAATAAATACCCTATAATAACTATATTTGTCACAACATCTTAGTAAAACATTTTATTATGCAAATTGTATCCGTTAGAAAACCAGTTGATTATTTCGGCATGCAACAAGAACTTACCGAAATACAATATTTAATTGAAAAAGCAAAGTGCAATGGCCAACAGACAGTCTATGTAAGAAGTCTGTGTTATCACAATCACTTGTATTTAATAAAACAACGTTATGCAATTAGAAAATTCATAAAAAGAACATCTATATTTTCCTTCATAAGAAAACCAATAAAGTATTATGTTATCAGTTTTCCAAGTGATACAAATAAAAGATTTAAACAACTATAAACAATCATATATTCATTTTTAAATTTTGCTTTACAACATAGATACTTAATTATTTTGTGTTTATAGTATCTCTTTCTATTAAAAGGTCCAACCTAATGCAACAAGACGGAGATTTCAAGAATTATAAAACCAGTTATTAAAATCAATAACTGGTTTTTTTTTACCCAATATCGTATTTTTAAAAATATAGTTTTAAATAAATAGTATCAACTCTTCACTACTATAAACTAATTAACACAAGTCTTAGCTTGAGCCAACTCGCCATTAAAATTAAGAAGGTTCAAATATTCACTTGCTTTTAAACCTGTAAAGCAACAACTAATTATTCCAAACATATCAAAGTAAAACTTCAAAAAAAGCTACAAATAGGATAAACTCAAATTAATCTAAGAATTATACAAAATGATAGTTTACCCCAAACCTTTCAAAAGAAAACACACTGAAAACCTGCTACCATTACTATCTTATTAATCAAGCACTAACGTTAACCAAACATATATATAAAAAGGGAATAGGATCAACATCTATACATCATTTTGCGAATTATATATTAAGCCAGTATTAATACCGAATATCTTTCAGAATTTAACCAATATATCTTATTAAACAATCAATAAAATAAAGATAAAAATAGAAAATTTAAAATTAAATATATAAAAAAACAAAAAACATATGTCTATTTAACAAAAAACAGTTCTTAATATTTTGTTAAATAGTCAAAAAACTGCAAAACAAATAATAATTCAAACTTAACACAAATACAATGATTAATATTCACTAACTGATACTATTTATTATACATTTGTAAAAACACCTTATTAACAAATAAATATAATATGCAAATTGTTTCAGTCAAAACCCCTATTGATGATTTCAGTATGCTAAAAGAGCTTACTGAAATTGAGCAATTAATAGAGAAAGCAAAGAAAAAAGGAGAACAAGTGATCTATTTAGACACTCTTTCTTACCAGAATCACATGTATCTAATTAAACAAAACTATGTGATTAAGAAGTTTATTAAAAAAACTACTTTATTTTCTTTCCTCAGGAGACCTAAAAAGTACTACGCTATTCGTTTTCCTATGGAACATGTATCTTAGAATAGTATCGATCTTTTTATAAACACTATAACATCATCTTAATTTCGCTTTACACCTTATTATTTGAATTAAATACGTTTATAAAAGCTATTCTATAAAAGCCCCCTAATTCTATCCTATCTAATAGAGATAGAGTAAATTACAAAATGATAGCTATCAGAATTGGTAGCTATTTTTTTATGCACAACAGCTTTAAAAATTTACTAGTCAATTGCGAATACCTATAAATTTTAACATTCATAAGTACTATTAAGATAAATAAAAAAATACAATAATTATTTATCTAATTTCATATAAAATAACACATATAAATCTCATTTTGTGATTAAAAACAACAATTATGATATTATTGTTAAAAATGGTGAACGCACAATTTCTTGAGTGAACAAGGTCTTTTCCAATTTACCTTTGGCTATATTTGAGATAACAACAAACACCTATTTAACGATGAAAATTGTATCTGTAAAGAATGCAATTGAGTTCAACATACACTCTGAGTATGAAAGATTGCAAGACCAAATTGATCAAGCTAAATTAAAAGGCCAACGTTCTCTTTATTTGGAAGAATTACATTCTGAACTACATCTGAAACTAATCATGGACAACTTCCAAATTAAAAAGATTATTAAGAATATGTCCCCTATTCCATTTATAAAGAGAAATAAAAAGTATTATGTAATTAATCTTTAATCTTTTAATTAGAAAACTGAGATAATCAGAGATATCTCTCTTCTTAAAATGTTTTGTAAGTATAAACTAACCTAACATTTTAATTCCTTACTAACTTTACACAAAAAGGCACCACTTTACAATGGTGCCTTTTTACTTATAACTATTCAAAGTTTAACCAATACCAATGGTATAAACTTCAAAACCAATATTTTCTAATTCTTTTTGATCTAATATACCTCGACCATCAAAGACAAAAGCAGGCTTTTGCATCTGCTGATAAATCCTTTTCCAATCCAAACCAATAAACTCATCCCACTCGGTTAAAACTGCAATTGCATGCGCTCCTTCAATTGCACTATAAGCCTCTTGATGGGCTATTAACCGCTCGGAATTTATATCACATGAGCGTACATTAAGATAGTCCAAATCAGCCAACATTTGCATCTGTGTCACCTTTGGATCATACACGTGTACACTTGCTTGTTCCTCTATTAACTCGTTAGCTATATAAATAGCGGCAGATTCCCTGGTATCATTAGTATCTTTCTTAAATGCCCATCCCAAAAAAGCAATCTTCTTGTCACTAACTGTATTAAATAAAGTCGTGACAATTTTTTCAGAAAATCTCTTTTTTTGATGATCATTCATTATAATGACTTGCTCCCAATACTGGGCAACTTCATCCAAACCATAAGATTGAGCGATATAGACTAAATTTAAAATATCCTTCTGAAAGCACGAACCTCCAAATCCAACAGAAGCTTTTAAAAATCTATTGCCAATTCGAGTGTCAGTACCGATAGCTCTAGCGACCTCATTTACATTAGCTCCAGATACCTCACACAATTCAGAAATAGCATTGATGGAAGAAACTCTTTGTGCTAAAAAAGCGTTTGCTGTTAACTTCGACAATTCTGATGACCACACATTCGTTGCTAAAATCCTATCACTTGGTACCCAAGCTCTATAAAGCGAAGCAAGTGCTTCTATAGCCTCATTACCTCTTTCTGTTTCAGCTCCACCTATAAGCACGCGATCAGGCTCTAAAAGGTCTTTAATAGCTGTTCCTTCTGCTAAAAACTCAGGGTTAGACAATATCTGAAACTCTACACCATTTCCGGTTTGATCTAAGATGCGCTTGATGGCTTGAGCCGTGCGAACAGGTAATGTGGATTTTTCAACAACAATTTTACTTGATTTAGAAACACGTGCTATTTGTCTTGCACATAATTCAATATATTTAAGGTCTGCAGCCATCCCCTTACCTTTTCCATAAGTTTTAGTCGGGGTATTAACAGAAATAAAAATCATATCTGCCTCTTCTATAGCTCGATCAACATCTGTATCAAAAAAAAGATTACGACCTCTAACTTGTGAAACTATTTCTCCAAGTCCTGGCTCGTAAATTGGAAGTTCATCCATATTTTGACTATTCCACGCATTTATTCTTTGCTGATTAACATCAACCACAGTAACTTGAATATGGGGATTCTTTTGCGCAATAACAGACATAGTTGGTCCACCAACATAGCCTGCACCTATGCAACATATCTTTTGAATCTTATACATCTACAAACCATTTTAGATTTAAACCTGCAAGTTAATCTTTTTAACCTTTAGCTAAAAAGTTTAAAGAAAAGTTCTATTAATAAAAAAAGCACAACAATCTCTTGTTGTGCTTTGTATATCTTATCAAGGGCTATTAACCTAATTTAACCACTTTACTATTCTCTTTTTCAGCTACTTCACGGCGTAATGAACTACTTGAAAAACGGTGATCTCTACAATTGTAATAAAGCTCTATCCCTTTTTCTTCACAGTAAACTCTACCTGTAAAGTTCTTATCTTTATACTCATCTCCTAAGATTCTAACATCAATCTTAAAAGAACGCAATATATCTTCTAAGTCTTGTTCTGTTGCATAAGGAACAATCTCATCTACAAACTTACAACCTTTTAACTGAATGTATCTTTCAACAACAGTTTGTGTAGGTTTGTTTTTCTCTGGACGATCAAGTGTTGGATCTGTTTGCAAACCAACGATCAAGTAATCACATTGACGTTTAGCATCTTCTAACATCTTTACATGACCTGCGTGCAATAAATCAAATGCACTAAAAGTGATTCCTATTTTCATAATAATTTCTTCTTAGTTTATTTTCGTTTCTAACTAAATGGACAATAATAAACCATACTTTTTCCTTAATAACCTTTCCTTTTCTAACCAATTTTTTTACTACAAAACACTTCTAATTCGCAGTTCCTCATCAAGGGAATCAATGTATTAACTCAAAGTATTCTAATCCTACTGTTTAAAATTTCAAACAAATAATGAAGGATTATAAAAAAATTATGCTTCGCAAAAGTAATACTATTTTTACTCTTAATAAAATTAAATTTTAACATTTAAGAAAAGATAAGATTACCTTCAATACTCTTTTTATCAAAATACAACCCTACATCCAATCCATCTTGTGACAAAAAAAGGCATATAACCGAAATTATATGCCTTATATTAACTTGTACAAATAGATTAACTCAAGATATAATATCGTGAATCACACAAGCTATTTTTGCTATTGAGAAGCAATAAAGTCCCCACTACTATTGTTCTCTGTTGACAAAAATAAAAATCTTTCTTAAACAAAAAAGTTAATAACGCGATTTTAACGTTAGATTTATTTCTTAATATGTGATTTATTCTAAATTTAGAATCTCTTTATACGCAGAACTAAGTTTATTGATAATATCAGAGGCTAATATACAATGAGGGTGTTTATCTTCAAGAACAAAATCTCCAGCCAGACCATGCAAATAAACTCCAATAAGTGCCGTATGTTCACTATTGTACCCCTGTGCTAAAAGCCCTGTTAAGATACCTGTCAATACATCACCTGTTCCTGCAGTAGCCATTCCCCAATTACCCGTAGAATTAAAGTAAATATCACCAGATGGCAAAACTATTTCACTATGCGCTCCTTTAACAACTACAACTACGTTATGCTTAGCTGTAAAACCTTTAACTAACTCCATTTTTTCAAAATCTGATGTCCAACCACCAAGTAACCTTTCTAATTCTTTTGGATGAGGAGTTAAGATACTTCCAGGAGCTAAAAACTTAAGTAAACTATTATCTGATGCCAAAATGTTTATAGCATCAGCATCAAACACCATTGCCTTATTTGTGTTATCCTTCAAAAATGCAGCAAATCCTTTTACAGTGTCTGCGTTTTGCCCCAAACCTACACCTATACCTATAGCTTGATAAGAATCAGTTTCTGGAAATAAACGAATATAATCAGCTTCATTATCAGTTAAACACATCACTTCACTGATTGTTGACTGTAAAATTGAATATCCACATTTTGGCAAATAAGCAGTTACTAACCCTGAACCAATACTAAGAGCTGCTTTACTCGCTAATGCTACTGCTCCAATTTTACCATAACTTCCCCCAATGATTAAGCTATGACCAAATATACCCTTATGAGCAAACTTAGTAGGAGTGTGTAATAATTCTTTAACTATTGCTTTATCTAAATAATAATTTTTCGTTTCGAACAAACTAAGCGTTTGTTCATCTAAATTGATATCCACTACTGTAAAGTCTTTAGCCCACTGTGCAGATTCTGGCAAAAGCAAAGCTAATTTAGGCGAACCAAAAGTATAAACCATATCCGCTTTAAATACAATAGAGTCATTAGCAGTGGCAATATCAGCAAACATACCTGATGGCATATCTATGGATATTCGGTCTTGACACACGGCAGTATTTAGCAAATCAAACACTTGTTTCCACTCTGAATCAATTGCTTCTGTTAAGCCCATTCCAAAAAGAGCATCAATGATAATATCGTCTTTTTTAATAACAATATTGTGCTTGCTTGGCAAGAACTTCTCTATTTTAATTCCTCTATCATCAAGCATTTCTTGGTTCTGACTATTATCTGGAGTATACTTCTTGTTTTGATGTAAATACACCTTTACAAATGCTCCTGCCTCTTTTAATAATCTTGCAATAGCTAAACCATCGCCCCCGTTATTGCCTTTTCCACAAATAATCACAAAGCTATTGTGATACAACTTATGTCTATCCTTCAGTATTTCTACAACTTTACTTGCTGCTCTTTCCATCAATTTGAAAGAGGAAATATATTGATTATCAATCGTTTGTTTATCTAACAACTGCGCTTGATCGGTCTTTAGTATTTTCATGACTGTGTTTTTTTCAAATGTTTAAGGGGTTAAACCAATGTAATATTAAGCATAAAATGCACCATATTGTACAACAGACTAAATGTATACCTTATTTACACATAAAGCAAAGGTATTTCTTGTTGTAGATTAAGTATCCAAGCTCTTGTCCTATCCTATCTTTGCCTTAACAAAAACAAACAAAACAATCAAATGAAAATAACCGCATTTGCAGCAAGTAACAGCTCAAGATCAATAAACTTAGAATTAGTAAAAAACGTAGCAAGTCAATTCAACAAAGACCAAATCAACCTATTGGATCTAAACGACTTTGAAATGCCAATATATTCACAAGATAGAAATGATAAAGGAATCCCTGAAAAGGCTACCAAATTTAATGAGATAATGCAACAAAGCGACGTAATCATAATCAGTCTTGCTGAGCACAATGGAACCTTTAGTACTGCCTTTAAAAATATCTTTGATTGGGCTTCAAGAGCCGATATGCAAGTATTTAAAAATAAACCAATGTTATTGCTTTCAACCTCTCCTGGTGCAAGAGCAGGTATGGGAGTTATGCAAGCTGCTCAAAGTATCTTTCCTTACTTTGGGGGCAATATCAAAGCTAATTTCTCTTTACCAAGTTTCCACGACAACTTTAAAGATGGACAAATTGTAAATGAGCAATTAAAGCAACAATTGGAATCAACTTTAGAAAGCTTTAAACAAGCTTTGTAATTTTTTTCATACACTAACTTTTTATAATTGTGTTATTTCCCTATAATCGATGCCCAAGGTTATAGGGATTTTTTATTGGCATAAATTAAGTGATAAATTCCTGATAACACCAATACACTAATGAGCTTTAAAGGAAACTCTCACTTTAAGTACTAACTTAATTAAACGTTATAAAAAAAACGAAAAAATTATTCACTGGGTAAAGGTTTCCTAATTCTTTGCGCATTTCGTACTTTTGTAAAACCTTACACAAAGTGCTTGTTTTGTTTCAGAAAACGACATCCTTGTACTTATCTACTTTTATGTAATAACCATTAAGCTAACAAAACAACTTACTAGCCCTATTATTACATATAATAAAAAAACTTAAAAGACTATGAAAGATAATTTTTTTGTCACTTTAGTAAGACAAGAAAGTAAAACGCTATTTAAACTCAAACACAGTGAACGTTTATGGCATATTCCATTAATGGCTATGCTGGCAACGGGAATCCCACTATTAACCGGATGGTACTTTGACAACTTACAAGCTGGACTATTAGCCTGTTTGGCAGGGCTTGTTATTCTATACCTTCCCTCTAATATTCCAACACCTCAACGCATGGTAACCATGCTTGTTTGTTCCTTTGGATTCATGCTTTCCTTTGCCGTCGGAATTACCTTTAGTTTTAACCTATACCTATCGGCTGTTGCCTTTGGTATATTCACAACAGCGGTTCATTGGTTAACCCTGTATTTTAACACAAGACCACCTGGTAGTTTCTTCTTTATCATGGTAGCTTCGATGTCCAGTAATATGCCTTTTGAATTAGCCACCATACCCACAAGACTTGGATATGTGGTTATGGGAACCATGTTTGCTTGCACCCTTGCCCTTATCTACAGCATTATTGTAGGCAAAAAATACAACAGTACAAAAAGAATACAACTCATAAAACCAGTGCCAATAAAAGAGCAATTAGACTATCTAATTCGCGCTATAATTGTCGGTAGTTTCATGTTTATAGCTTTAATGGTCGGAAACCTTTTGAAATTCGATAATCCTTATTGGATTCCGATCTCATGTGCAGCCATTATGCAAGGAATCTCTCTGTATCACGTTTGGCAAAGAGCACTTCAACGCATTACAGGTACTTTTATTGGTTTAGCGCTGTGTTGGATATTAATTTCCATATCCGACTCCCCTTTATACTTTTGTATTTGTATAATGTTCTTACAGTTTGTTATCGAAATGTTTATCTCGCGAAACTACGCTGTTGCAGTGATTTTTATAACAGCTCTAACGGTACTACTTGCCGAGGCTGCTAACCCCATTATCACCACACCAAACATCTTAATTAAAACGCGTTTTATAGATATTGTCATCGGTAGTTTAATTGGAGGTGTAGGCGGTTGGTTTTTACATCACGAATACCTTCGAAACCAAACAAGAGATCGTTTACGTACAACGCGATTACAGCTGTTAAAGCAAAGTAGAAAAAAACGAATCAAACAAACTAAATAAAAAAGGACTGCCAAAGAGCAGTCCTTTTTAGATTCAATGAATACCAATCTGTTTTATTTATTTCCGTGATTATAATCATTCTCTTTGTTAGGCGTTTTATACGTCCATTTATTTCCGTAGTCTGGCGCCATCTCACCTGCTAATGAAGTTGAGAAGTTACCACCTTCGGCAGCTGACAAACGAACAATTGTCTTATTCCAACGCTTGTAATCAAACCAATCAAATCCCTCACCCCATAATTCAAGACCTCTGTATTTTACAATCTCTTGGAATAATTCATTCCCATTTTTGTTAACAGTGTAATCCGGATCGCGGTTAGTCTTAGTATTAAGCTCAACTAATAATTCGTTAGCCCCTGCTTCGTCTCCTAAGTAGTATTTTGATTCGGCTTGAATTAACAACATTTCTGAAGCTCTAAAGTGATTCAAATGACCTACTCCTGGCAATTCGTTAGCCTTAAACTTAAATTGCATATAAGCAGCAACTTTTGCAGCACCATCAAGATCAGGATACTTCTCACGAGCATCTACATTCATTTGGGCCTTAGCACTTTTAACAATTCCATCATCGTGGTTATATGAGTCTGAAGGATAAGGTCTTGGATCAAGAAATAATCCTTTTCTAATATCTGTATCTGGCAAAACATCATACAATTCTTTAGCTATGCGCTTAGGGTAAGATTTTACTTGAGTTGTATTAGCATTATACCCCACATAAGCAAAGTAAGAATAGTAGTGCAACTGCTCTGTACTAGCTCCATAACTACTCCAAATCCATTCAGAGTTTGGCGTTGCAAAACCATTTTGATACTCCTCGGTTGTCATTAAAGGATACTTCTCACGAGCTAAACCAGCCTCTTGTGCAGCTGTAGCATAATCTTGTCTATTTAGAGCTGCTCTTGCATGAATAGCGTGAATCACGTCTTTATTAATAACAAAGTTCTCAGCCTTACGATCAAAATTCGTACTACTAAAAAATGCTTTAGCATTATTTAAATCCTCATATATCTGAGCATAAACATCTGCCATAGTAGCAAACTCTAAATCTTTAGGCTCTTTATTTGTCAAGCGCAATGGCAAAGCTTGGAACTTACCATCGTTACTATCAACCCAACGCTGTCCATAAATTTGCAACAACATAGTATAGGCATATGCTCTATAACCTAATGCCTGCGCTTTTAGGTCTTTTTTATCGCTTTCTGGTCCTGTTGCCGAATCAACATTTTCAATTACGTCATTTGCATTACCAATCAACATATAATAATAATGCCAAGGAAAGTAATTGTAACTACTATCTAAAGTTAAAAAGTGTTTACCCATTACTTGATCTCCAGCCGCACCTTTCATGTTTGCTCTGAAATTCTGACCTGGGTATTCTCCATAGTATAACTTTATAGTCCCCTCTCCATTGAACCCCTGAGAACTAATATGTTGAGCAGTCATAATCTTTGCCAGACCATTAACTAACATCTTTACATTCTCAGTGGTCTGAAATACTACATCTGGTGAAGTCTTATTTGTTGGGTCTGTATCTAAATAATCATTACTACAAGATCCAAGCGACATAACTGCTGCCAAGGCAGCATATTTTAAATAACTAATTTTCATAAATATATTTTTTAGAAACCAACATTAATTCCAAAAATCACTGTACGAGGCACTACATATCCATTGTAATGTATTCCGTTCCATGCTTGTTGCGGGTTCATACCTTTTAATTTAGTAAAAGTATAAAGGTTCTCAACACTTAAATTCATACTTAACGATCTCAATTTTAATGATTTCAATAAGTCTTTGTCAAAATCGTAGTTTAATGTCAAAGATTTAATTGCTAAATAAGATGCATCTTGTAAGAAACGGTCTGAAGTCGCGTTAGCCTCTGTTGAAGTTCCAAAATCTACTCTTGGCGTTCCATTTGAATCTAGTCGATTAGCAGATGATTCAGTCATACCCTCAGGCGCTCCATTCCAAGAATTAAGAATATCCTTGTGAAGAGCCCCTGGTGAACTCGATGCAGTCATTAAACTCTTATATGAATAATCTAATATCTTCCCTCCAATTCCATAAGTTAACAAAGCTGAGAAAGTAAAACCTTGGTGTTTTAAAGATGTAAAAACACTTCCATCCATTTTCGGTAGTGCATTTCCTGACCATCCTTTCTTAGCATAGCTTGTTAAATTAGTATATGAATTACCATTGATCTCAATAATATTCTCTGCAGGAATCTCAGCAATATCATTGTTCTCAGTATCTAAATAATATAAAGCATCTCCTGTCATTTGATCTACACCTGCATATTTATACAACCAAAAATCGTAAATACTTCTTCCTTCAACACGTTTAAATGAACCAGAAACAATTCCATTTTCTCTGTTCTCCTCCGGTAAAGTAAGGATTTTGTTTTTTAACCATGTTGCGTTTGCTCCTACATTCCACTTCCAGTTTTTATTGCTGATAATATCAACGTCAAAAGAAACCTCAATACCTCTGTTGGAAATACTTCCCACATTACTTGTAATATATGTGTTAGCACTTGTCGGAGATAAAGATCCCATTGATAAAGGCAATTGTAAATCCATTAAAAGATTTTGAGATTGTTTGTCAAAATACTCAACAGTTAGATTCATTCTCTTAAACAATCTTGCGTCAACTCCAAAGTTTGTAGAAGAAGAAGTCTCCCATTTCAAATCTTTATTTTCAACTTGATTCTTATACAATGCAGGTCTTCCACCATTTAATGTTATACTATACAATGGTTTAGCTGCATAATCGTCAACCGATCTATCGTTACCCACTTCACCATAAGAAGCTCTAACTTTTAAATAATCAATGAACTTAACATTAAAGAAATTCTCATTGCTAATTACATAACTACCACCAACTGACCAGAAGTTACCCCATCTGTTATCTGGGTGAAACTTAGATGAACCATCTCTTCTGAATGATCCCTCAACAAAGTACTTATTAGCATAGTTATACTTACCTCTTGTAAAGTAACCTTCTGTTCTATAAGTATCATCATAATCACTTAAAGCACTCATTTCAGAGAAATTAGCCCATTGAATCATACCCGGGAATGTCTCATTAGTCTTTCTACCTGATAAATACGATCTTTCTTGACTGTAATTCTCATGTCCAGCCAATACTTCCATATGGTGCTCCCCAAATGACTTCTCATAATTAAGGATTTGTTGGCCAGTATAGGTTTTAAATCTGTAGATTTCTCTTCTTGAACGACCTATATTTCCTTTTCCATCACCAATTACAGCGTTGTCATACTTTCTCTCTTCAGAGTTACGCACGTTTAAATCTCCTAACACCTTAAATGTCAATCCTTCGTATAACTTAAATTCTCCAAAGAATTGTCCACTTAAATTATTGCGTACTGTATATTGTTGATTCAATTCATTCTCTTGAATTACGTGGCGTCCTACGTATTGCTTACGAGTATCACCTCCCTCATCATAAACCTTATTACCCATAAGATCATAAACATAGTCACCTGTTAACTTGTCGTGTAAATGCACCGGGTAAATAGGAGCAATATTTCTACCATACATAAATGGATTTCCATAAGAACCATTGTTATCAACCGGATCGGCACTAATACCATTTTTCTCAGAGTGAGCTCCTGAGATATTAGCACCAACTTTCAACCAATCATTTACTTGATAATCAGCATTCACTCGACCTGTAAAACGCTTGTAATCAGAAGAATTAAAATAACTTTCGTTATTTAAGAAACTACCTGAGAAATAAGCCCCTCCTTTATCGTTGGCTACTCGTCCGTTCATATTTAAATCTTGATATAATCCTGTACGTTCAATTGGCTTATACCAATCAAGGTCATTTTTATATCCTGCCAATATTGAAGCCTCAGGAACTAAGTTTCCATTTGCATCAAATAAGGCAGTATCTGGAACATTATAGATATTAAGTCCTAAGATATCAGAAATTAATTTCTCACTTGCTAAAGCAGAAGCTTGTTCACGAGAAACTCCTTTCTTAGGGTCAATCAAACTATTTCTATATCCCGTCCACATTGTTTCCATAAATTCATCTGGTCCAAGACGATCATATTCCTCCATTCCACGAGTATAAACTCCTTGTTTCATGTTGAAATTAAAACTCCCTGTCCCTTTAGATGCTTTTTTAGTAGTAACAAGTACAACTCCATTAGATGCTCTATTACCATATAAAGTAGAAGATGATGCATCTTTTAATACCGACATACTATCAATATCATTAGGATTGATATCTGAAAGATTTCCTGAGAATGGAACTCCATCCACTACTATCAATGGAGAGTTACTTCCACTTTTAGTTGAAAACGATGAAAAACCTCTAATGCGAATCTCTGGTTCAGCTCCTGGTTGTCCAGATGTATTATTTACACGAACCCCTGATGCAGCTCCCTCTAAAGCTCCTAAAGCATTGGTTGCTGAACGCTTTGCAATTTCTTCCGAACCTACCATTGCTACCGCTCCAGTTACTGCTTCTTTAGAAGTAGTTCCGTAAGCAATTACAACAACATCATCCAAGACTTGATCATCACTCTCTAAGACAATCTTATATGAATTTTGCTTTCCAATCTTCACATGTTTTGTTTTGTAAAACACATAAGAAACCTCTAAAACCTGTCCTTCAGATACACTTAATGAAAACGCTCCGTTCTCATCAGCTCCTGCTCCTTGGTCTGTTCCTTGTATTAAAATGGATGCTCCAATAAGCGGCAATCCATCAGCGTCTAATACAACACCTGAAACTGCCTTCTTATTTTGCGCCCAAGCCATGTTTGTTAAAACAAACAACAAAATAATTAAGTAATTTTTTAATTTCATAAAGTTAGTTTTAAGATTTTCTTCACATCGGCGAATATATCACAAATCAAACAAAAAAAAACTTAAAGTAAAATTTTGAAACATTTTTTATACAAATAATTTAATATAAAAAGGAAACTACAATAAATATTGTATAACAATATTTCGAAACATTAAAAATATATACATTTTATTAACACAAAATCATCCTGAAAAATCAGTAATAAAGTCAATTAAAGTTAAATAAAACAAAAATACATTAACACTCACTTAACAGACAGTATTTGTCAAAAAACAAGCCCTAAACCAACAGATACATAGGCTTTATCAATGTTAAAATAGAAATCAAAAACACCCCTTACTACTTATTAATCAACACCTTAAACAAAATTAATGGTGTTTTTTATCTTTTAAAGAAAGACATTCTTCTTCACAAATAATTTTATCTGATTGATTTACAAGGCAAAACACTACACCAACCAATTCAAGGGGCTGTACTTTTTGTCGTAAATCCCAAAAAGGCAGTAGAAATTATTCAAAGCAGAGCTGCTTTTAAGTATCAATTTACTTGATTAGTAAACACGCGCATATTAAAACTGCTTTCTGTGCTGTTTCTCTAGGTGTTGCTTGGGGTTTTCTTTTAATAAAACGTTTTGTCAGCAAAACCACATTCAATAAATATCCCTAGTAAGTGCAAACTTAATTGCACTAATTCAAAAATTAAAATACCTAATACATGCCATCATTACACCTAAAAAAAAATACTTTGATTAGATCACAATAGGTTATAACTAATCAAAAGCCGTCTAGAAAAGACAAGAAGTATGTAGTTGGTTACACGGTGCAATTGCTAAAAAATGAGGCACTATCCTACATTTTTAAAAGGCCATTTGGATAATTTGAAAATAGAGTTTCTATGAAAAAACTTGAACGAAATAAATATCTCATAGATAAAAAAATTTAAATAGACTATGGGATAACTAAACCAATCTTATAGTATCTCTTTATAAGTGCAAAGACAAAGCTACAAAACAGAAAAACCCAACTTCTTGTGAGAAAGTTGGGTTAAGCTTTTTTTAAATATTTTAAGCACTAAAATCCGTTGTTTTTATCTTAGTGCAAAATACTCGGAGAATTAATATTTTAAATTAACACAACAAAGAATTTGAAACTAATAGAGAAGAAAATCAATTACCTTTTACCCTCTCTTTACACATTTACTTAAAACTGAACGAAATACCCGTTTTCTCAAGCTCCGTATAACTAAGGTGATTTGACATCTTAAAATAATAAGCATAGTAACGCATAATCTGATTCTCATCTTCTAATCCTTGTACAACTTGATACAAATCATCTACAATGTAATGAATCATATTATAACGATCAGGTATAACTACATTACTTGATAAATCCATTAGACCAAACTGTGAATCATACGCTCTGCGAAAGCGAACAAACTTAAGATCTTTTAAAACAGTCAAAGAGTGATACTCAGGCTGTATAATCCAACGTTTATTTAAAGCATCCCATAATCCGGTGCGCAATTCATCCTGCAACTGATAACTCACATAATAATAGGGTTCATTGATAAATCCAATGTTTCGAACTTTGTGAAATTGACTATCCACAGGAAAATCTTCTTTGGCAATAATCTCATACTTGTTTGGCCAGATCAAATCCTCATAGCTTGTCACACTGTAACTTAAAGGATCTGGAAGATAATCTTTCAATACTCCCGTTGTGGTTAAAATATAAAAGTCATTTGTTGTTCTAGTTTTATCACTTGGCAAAACCTCTATTAAAAAGAAATTATTCGAAACTACTGCATCAATATTGACAACATTTTGCCATATCTCTAAAAGAGGTCTATCTTGTTTTAAATCCAGACTTTTTAAATGTACAGGCAAAGGCATATCAAACTGCTCATTAACAAAATAACGCCCACTTGTCTTAGTATCTCTATAAATAGTTGGAGGATTTTTCCAATGACTCTCATTAATTTTAAAATACACCAAATGCTCCTTGCCTTTATAAGTTATCGGAAACACGCGACTTTGAATTAACTCATAAGATTTTATCTTCTTACCAAGAAGATTATAAGTCTTTACTTTATCTGCTCTTAATTGACGTACCAACTTGAGCTTGTGATCATAAGTGCCTTTAAAATTTGAAAGCAATTTGACAAAGCTATTGACTTTTGCTTTATACAAGTGATGTCCTATTTGAATGAACTTAGATGATAAAGCTTCTATTGGTATTTTTTGCAATCCCTGTGTTGATTTCAAACTTGAGCTAACCCTGGCTATAGTTTGATTGGTTTCTAAAACAAACACACTGTGTCTAGCTCTGTTTACATCTTTATCAAATAAAGGGCTAAAAGAAGAATTCCTACTAAGAATATTGAAGTTTGGCAAAAACTTCCACTCCCAAAAACGCGTTTTAACTGTATAGTATCGCAAAGCTGAAACTACCGTAAATTTCCTAACCACATACAACTCTATAGATCTAAAGCGAAACCCTACCACAACTTTATTCTTTGTATTAATCACACCTACCTTACCTTTGTTATCAGTGACAACTGCAAAACCAGTAGAGGTGAAAACTTTTGCAGATAAATATTGCGGAGCAATAACTACGTTCTTGGCCTGATCCCAATAGCCGTACAATTTATTCTTTGCCAAAAAAGGAACGAGTTTTTGACTTTTTAATCCATTTTTGTAGTTCATAGCAGTTGAGATTTTAAAGCTTTAAGAGATGGTAAAAGTTACTTATTTTTCTTTTAAATTACTACTCTACATTTTATAAAAAATAAGAAAGGGACAATAAAATAGACTTTAGAGCAACTCTGAGAAAAAAACACCTAAGAATTAACTACACTAGCCAATGTTAATGATAAAGAGAAAAAACTTAATAGTATCCCAAAGTACAAGCATCAGTTTATTGACCTATATCAAAAACAATCACTATTGTAGAACTTTAACACTAAATTATTTATACCAATTCTAAATAATTGTTATTTTTGTCTACAATCAATTTAAAAACTTATGCCTTATAATAATGAAATAGTAACCTATAGTCAAGGTCCAAATGCCGTTGGAGGTATATATGTAAAAGACCACAATTGTTTAGGCAAGAAGTCGCAAATGATAAATCACACCCATAGAGATGATTACTACGTAATTAGTATTGCGACAAATGGTGCTATGGTAATGGATTGCGAATTAAACAAATTCCAAGTAAAACGCAATAGCATTTTAATAGTAAAACCTTACCAAATACATAGCTTACGCGAGATTACCGAAGACTATAACGGATACTTTTTAGGTGTACAGGATTTTCGAATTCCAAATCACCTAAGTGATTTACTCTTTACTATTCCTGGCAATAAACAATTGATTAGCATTTCTGAAGAGGATCTAAGTCTACTGACTCAAACTTTTGATTTAATGCGTTGCTATATGAAAAAGGACAATACATATCAAACGCAGATTATCAATGGGTTGTTTTCCACTGCCCTACACAAAATATGTTCTTTGGTGGAATCTGAACATCCAATTACAGATTTAGCTTTGTTGAGTCAACCCGCTTTAATTACTTCTAAATTCAAGCGTTTAATTACCCATCAAACACACTTAAATTTACCTTCTTTCTTTGCAAGCCAGCTCAATATAACTACAGCGCACTTAAACGATTGTGTCAAAAAAACAACAGGGCAAACTGCTAGCTATTGGTTAAAGAAATCCATTATTGACGAGGCCAAAAGATTACTGTATTATACAGATAAAACAGTCAAAGAGATTGCCTTTAATTTGGGCTTTGAAGATCATACCTATTTCTCGCGTATGTTTAAAAAAAACACCTACCAAACACCTTTAGAGTTTCGCATAGAGTATAGATAACCTCAATTATCTATATCCCTCTATGGTTGCTCTTTTGCCTTTCATTTTACTTTTACAAAATGATCTATAACTACCTCTTGTGTCCTCTACTGACCATTACACAGAGCAACACCTATAATTATGCGTTTTAAGATACTATTTAAATAATATTCTTTGATTTGTTATTCTATCAAAAGGTCTTTTCAACTTAATTTTACTAACATCATACAATTGATAATTAAAAAACACATTAGACAAGAGTAGTTACTATCTTATGGGGATGGTAAATAGAGTAGTTAATTTTAATAATAAATTGACTACTCTTTACTTGAAATGAATCATTTTTACTATCAACACGTTGATAGACATAAATACAAACAAGTTTAAAAGATTATACTTTATTACTTTTTTTTACACCTCACACCTGTCAAAATCGGTATGAGGTTTTTTTATAAATAAATTCCCAAATACCTTTTTTTGTCCAATGAACTCCTTTATACTCCCATTTATTTAGAATGACTTTTAATAGACCTTTGCTACAGTAAAATTAAAAGTCGAGAATTATGCCAAAAATACCAAAACTTATAGGAACATTAGTCAAGACTGCTTGGAGTAAAATGTTTATTGAAGTCACAGTTAGTGAAAAAGAGCAAATAAGCGACAACCTACTTAGAATAAGATTTAAAGCAGATATACAACAAGCTAAATACGAAATCGGACAAGCTATACTCATGCAGATTTCCGAGACAGAATACAGAAACTATACCCCAAGTGAATACAATCGCGAACAAGGTTATTTTGACGTTCTATTTCATCAACAAGCTGACGGGCCAGGCACTCGCTTTTTTAAAGATATCCAAGTAAATGACAAACTGACCTCAAGCATTCCAAGAGGGCAAAATGTCTATGATAAAAATATAGATTACCATTTTTTCTATGGAGATGAATCGTGTATTGGATTCTGTCTATACCTACAACAACTCTTAAACAAAGATAACAAAACTCTAAAAGGCATACTGGAGGTTAACGATAAGAACAAAACATATATTGGAAGTGAACTCAGTCATATTGAATTTGTTGAAAAATCTTTAAGCAATAAAGCGCAAACGGCTATTGAATATATCGATTCACTCAACGAGTTTCAGTGGAATAGAATACAACATGGGCAGTTCTACATTATGGGAAATGCAAAGAGTATATCCAAATTCAAAAAAGCATTACGCGAGAGAGGTGTTTCAAATAACAATATTGTTACTCAACCTTTCTGGGTAGAGGGTAAAGTAGGACTATAACAATAGCTCCTTGCTCAAAACAAAGTGATTAATCCTTTACCCGGTAAAGCAGAGAAGATAAACTACAAGAATAATCGATTAATTGAAGATAAGTGGCGTTGCCCTAAAACTTTAAAACAAGCTATAAAACAACAACCTGCAAAAAATTCAACCTTATAACAACCCAATACAAAAACGACAAGACAGAGTCTTACCATATAAAATCCAGATATGTGTTGTGTAAGTGGTACAGTGACTACCTTACTGTACCACTTTTTATTATTTTGTATCCCTATACTTTAACAAAGCCAGATAAGGGTCACCTGGAAGATTCAGCAATTTAGCAAAGGCAGGTTCTGTTTTCATCCCAGCTTTTTTTAGTGCAATTACTTTTTGCTTAAATAAAGCCCCTTCTTCAAGTAAAATTTTGTACTCAACTATCATATGCTGATAGCCATTTTGCTGCTCTACAGGCCTATTTTGAGCGAATAACTCAATGGGATATCCTTGGATTTGCAAATTAGCCACTACCGTTTCTACACCCCCTATTAGGCGGCTACAAGACTGGTAGAAATCATATTCTTTAAAGCGCTGATCTATATCATCCAAAAAGGCATCTAAATCTTTTGCTTGACAACAAATATCTAAATCACTGCCTTCTACAGCAATATCTATTGGAAAGGTACCTATTAACACAGGGTTATACCCCTGTAGTTTATCCATTATTCTATATTCTGTGAGTAATCGATAAATCTCTTGTTGTTGCACAGTACCACTTTTTAGATAGGCAAGGTTCTTAAAATTCATAGACGATGTTAATAACAAAATGATGACGCAGCAAAGTAAACAATTTAAACCAAAATTAGCTAGCCTGTAAATGGTTATACTCCCTCTTAAGAGGATCTTTACCATGTAGTATGCTATACTTACGGTAATCAATGAGTACCCGATTTTGAAAACAAATTAATTATCACTACACCTAAAACAATGCACGAAATCCCCAAAATAGCAGCAGTGTCTAATTTTTGATTGTACAAAAACACACTCAATAGACTAACAAGTACAATACCAATACCAGACCATAAGGCATAAGCAATACCTATAGGGACGGTTTTTAAAGTAAGGCTTAAAAAGTAAAATGCTATAACATAACCTAGTAGAGTCAGCACACTTGGCCAAAACTTAGTAAACTCATGCGTCGCCTTCAAAGCGCTGGTTGCAATCACTTCAAAGACAATGGCAACAAACAAGAAAAGATAGTCTTTCATTTTATGGATATTATATCATTTAATTGGGCAAAAATACAAGTAGATTATCCGTTTTGTTTTTGACATAAATCAAAAAAGGTTATCTATGCACAGTGGCGTAGATAACCTTTTAACTATAGTAAAAGAGAATATTAAACTCTGCGAATACGGCTCAATGTCTCTTGTGAAATACCCAAATAGGAAGCTATATTACCCAAGGGAATACGGTGAAAGTCATCCCCTAATTCTTTAATTAAATTATAATAGCGTTCACTAGCACTCATGGTTTGTAAGCCAAAAGCCCTTTGTTCTAATTGCAAGCAATAATCCTCGGTTGATCTACGACTGATAAGATTTAATTCAGGATGTTCTCTATAAAGCCTTAGCAATACTTGATTGGAAATTGCGTGAACGATGCAGTCTTCCATACATTGTATGTACTCAAGTGATGCACGACTTTTGTACATTTGATAAGTAGATCCCATAATAGTATGCTCAAAGGCAAACCACACATCTATTTCTTTTTCTGAAACTAGATAATAACCACGTACAAATCCTTTTTCCAATACATATAGACTTCCTGAGAGTTGTCCTTTCTTTAAAAGTAACTCTCCTTTTTTCATATGAAATGTCTGTACATTCTTCTCCAAAGCATCTCGACACTGAGAAGATATATAGCCATATTGCTCGAAAAGTCTAATTAAAACATTCATAGTGGTTCAATCTTGTAACTATTTATTTATTCAGTCTAATATACCAAAAATGTGGCACATTCTCATACAAAAATGTATTTACTGCCTTAAACCCAGCCTTCTCCAAGACGTTCTTCGATCCTTTGTTCCCAACTTCTGAAATAGCGTGAATAGGTAATAGAGTTAAATACTTATCAGCGTAAATTAAACAAGCAAGAGCTGCCTCTGTAGCATAACCTTTACCCCAGGCATCATACACAAAGCGATATCCAAAATCAAGATATTCTTCAACGCCGTTAACACCATTGTTAATGTATTTAAACCCAGTCCATCCGATAAATGTATTAGTCTGTTTCTCAATTACTGCCCATCTACCTATACCAAAATCCTTATATTGTTTGGTAATAAAACTAATCATCTGTGCAGCTTGAGTTTTATTCTCTAATGGCTTTTTACCTAAAAATTCTTGAACGCGTATATCGCTATCTAACTTATAAATACCCTCTAGGTCATTGTCCTGGATTGGACGAATCAGCAATCGCTGCGTTTCAATATTATGCTTCATTTTCCTTGTTTTTTAAAAAAGATACTATAAACTCTGTGCGTTGTTCGACTGAAGATTTAGGCACCTCTATCAAAGAATATCCATATCGCAGATAAGTTTGCCTGATCACCTCATAGGTCTTTATGGCCAATGACATATCTTGTTTGCGCTGTTTGTCTTGAGTGTAAATCTCTGGCCATGGTGGTAATATAAACACTGTTGGATTAAACGAAAGTTCCCTGGCAATTTGCCTATGCAGTTCCGTCACTTGTAATTGTTCTAAAATAGCATAGCCAATACTATCAATAATTCCCCTATCCCATAACACAAGCTCAGAAGAATCACAGTCTTGATAATCAGACACCGATCGACTCAACATGGCTTGATAAAAGAGCTGTTTGTCTTTCCATGGCAAAACTTCGCTATTTGCCAATTGTTCCACTTGAATAATAGCCCTACCTACCTCAGGCATAATCTGGTATCCCTTCTTCTCTAATGCATTTAATAAAGTAGTCTTTCCACTACCTGGTCCACCAGTAAATATATAAAAGTTTGATTTGATCATTTCTTTATAGTTTAATTTGTTTTGCAAGGATCAGTGTATCCATAGCAAAAAACATTACAAAATAATTTATATACTCTAAATACTTGGGAAAAACGAGAAGTAGAAAAACTGTAGTAGAGCCTACATACTCCTCTAAAGCAAGTCGTCTAAATAAGAAATACCTCTTAGAATAAGGTGATTACAAAAGTACAAAAAAAGCATTGTAATTAAAAAACACTTTAAACAACTCATACTTATCTAAGTTAAGCTCCCACTAAAAAAACTATCAAAAGTAGCTAAAGAATATTTTATTACAAGTGAGCTTCAATAGCATAAACCAAAGGTACTTTATCACCCAAAGGTTTAATCTGATATTTCCCAGGAGCTATCTCTATAATCTGATTAAAACATGGATATGGAGAATAGTTAAATTCTTGAAAAACACTAATTGTCAACCCATTCGATATTAATCCTTGCATTACATCAGATAAACTGTGATTCCAATTAACTGTTTTAAATGTCTTGTGAGCATCTTTATCGGCATAGGTTCCACTTTCTACTTCCACAATATCTTCAACGTTGAAATAAGAATACGCAATTTCACTAAAATTATAATCATACATCCATACAAAGGGATGAAACTCTACCAACACAAATTTGCCATCCACCTTTAGGTATCTTGATACCACTTTTGCCCACTGAAACATATCAGGTAACCAACCTAACACACCGTAACTTGTATATACTATATCAAACTGCTCACTCAACATTGTAGGTAATGCATAAATATCACTGCAAATAAAACGTGCATTTAAACCTAATTGTTGTGTAAGTGCGTTTGCTTTCTCTATTGCCACCTCAGATAGATCAACACCAGTAACCTCTGCTCCCATTCTAGCTAAAGACAGAGTATCTTGGCCAAAATGACACTACAAGTGTAAAATCTTTTTACCTTTTACATCACCCAGCAAATCAAGTTCTATATCATTTAAAGAAGATTTACCTTTTAAAAAATCTTTCATGTTATAAAACTCAGATTCAATATGTAAATCAACTTTTTCATTCCAAGTCTTTTTATTTACTTGTATATAATCACCGTGTGTATTCATACTTATATCAAGTTTAAGATATCTACTTATTATTAATCTAATATAGAAATTGAGAATTTAAAACTAACAAAAAAAAGACTTCTTTTCTCTTAAATCTCCCTTGTTTTTATAACCAAAAATACAACATACGCTTTAGTAGATTCCAAAGCATTCATTTGAACCTTAATTCACTGTTGTAAATATCTATGCATAATTACTTTTTACCACTAACTTTTAGTTTAAAAAAAGTTACTTCACAAACCCCCTGCAATCATAAGGTTTTGAACGATTATAAGTAAAAAGCTTAAAAAAATAAAAGATAAATATTTTTAAAAGAAATAGTTTTTGGCACGAATATTGAAAATATGCAAAATACAAACCTGATAATAAGCAGAATAAAGGTTTTCAAGTATCAGTTGTAGAATAAACAAGTAAGTATTTTTTTTTCATAATTTTTTTTTATCTGCTAAATCTAGTAGTCAATAGTAAAATTGATTAATTAGTTCATAGTAAGTTAATTTTTTTATTTTTAAGGCCCCTTCATTTGCACTTGAAGGGGCTTTTTTTATTTGATAATTTTAAAGTAACCTACTCAATAATGGGATTTGTCAAAGCCTTTAGAAGCTATAATCTCAAATTACACATACTTACTAAAGCATTAAAAACCTCACCAGCCTAGTATTCTGACATTTATTATCTGTTTCGTTGCACTAATTAACTTACAATAAACTAATTCTAAATATTTGGTATAGTATATGCTATAAATACACATATAGAATGTGACAAAACAATTATAACAATGGAAAACCTACTAACTCAAAGCCTAGCAGGATACTTTATTATATACATAGCATTAATTATATTATACACTCTCTTTATTTTAAAGAGTAAACGCATTACAACTGATGATAAATACTTAGTTATACTATTCACAGTTGCATTATTGCCTGTAGGTTTAGTCTATGGACTATACTTAATTTACTCGAACTCTAAGAGTTCTCAAACAAACTAACACATATTTGGTTCTTTCTGGTTAACACTCAAAAGCAGTTAATACGCAAATTAACTGCTTTTGTTTTTATTGTGTTTCTTATTTATTTACTAGACAGATACCCTCTTTGTGCTGCCAAAGCGCATTAGTGCAAATGAACTAAAAGCCAACAAAATTCATGATTAAAAAAGATCACATTCTTATTCAATTTTTATACAATAAAAAAAGCCAACAGATACAAGACCTGTTGGCTTTCTACTTTAATAACTAATTGGGAAAATTAAATTTGATTAATAATGTTAGTGACAATACTAATAACTAACAGAACTTATTTCGTGTAAAGGTATCAAATTTCGATTTTTTATTCTCTGCCAGGTAAATACTCCTACTTATGGGATTATATACCATTTAGTTTTAATCAATTCAGCCAAGCAAAAGATTTAATCCTCTAAAGAATACGCTTATCTACACACCCCACAACTATTGCCATTGACAGCACAATGTTTACAATACTTGCAATTTTTACACGCCTTACAGCTTGATGAACCTGTACAAGTGGCAAATGTAGACTCGTAGTAATAGCCTGCAGCTGCGGCTAAAGTTGTTAGAAATACACTAAAGAGGATAATCTTTTTCACAACAATTTTTTTCTTTTATTTCTTGGTCAAATTTACCAAGTCTATAATCATTACACAATTAAATAAAATACCATAATATTCTAAAAAGCAAGTAATTACACACAAAATAATACGCTTAGATTATATTCTACCTCATGGCTGTACTCTTGAGCTTTTTCTGTAAAAAAATCGGCAACTGTTCTTTGTAGATTGAGTCCATAAAAAAAGGTTTCCACTATTAGTGAAAACCTTTTACATAAAAAGAATAATAAAAAATCAATTCATATTCACGTTCCTTACCTCGTTAATATGCCTTGTCAATATCTGTTACACGAATTAGTTTTTCATTTACAAACTCATGTATACCATATTTTGCTTGTTCACGTCCATAACCTGATTTCTTAGCACCTCCAAATGGCAATTCTGGAGCAATACCAGTAACGTGATTAATATAAACCATACCTGTTTCTATTTGACGAGCTACTTTAACTGCGCGCTCTTTGTTCTCACTAAACACACTACCACCTAACCCATAAGGTGTATCGTTGGCAAGTGCAATAGCTTCAGCTTCATCAGCTACCTCGTAGATCATAAATACCGGACCAAAGATCTCCTCTGAATAAGCATTCATTCCTTTTTTAATTCCAGTAAGTATAGTAGGTTCCATAAACCATCCATCACGATCTAATTTTTTACCACCACAAACAAGTTTTGCTCCTTGTTCTACTGCTTTAGCAACTTGTTTTAGTACATCTTCTCTCGCCTTTTCACTACTAAGTGGTGCTAATTGAGTAGCAGCATCCATGGGATCCCCTACTTTCACTTGTTTTACTTTCTCAATAACACCTTGGGTAAATTTGTCTGCTACTTGTTTTAAGACAATTAATCGTTTAGGAGATACACACACCTGTCCTGCATTCCACAAACGCCCTTCTACTGCCCCTTTAATAGCTTTATCAATATCTGCATCATCTAATACCACAAAAGCATCACTACCTCCAAGCTCAAGAGTAGATTTCTTAATATTTTTACCTGCAATAGAGGCCACACTTGCACCAGCTGGCTCACTTCCTGTTAGTGCTACTCCCTTGATGCGATCATCCCCTACAATATTTGCCAATTCACTTCCTGGTACAAATAAGTTTGTGTAAACATCTTTTGGCAAACCACACGCTAAAAACAATTCTTCCATGAGCTTAGCACATTGAGGAACATTAGAGGCGTGTTTTAAAACCATAGTATTTCCAGCCATTAAGTTAGGTGCAGCTGAACGCACAATTTGGTAATAAGGAAAGTTCCAAGGTTGGATACTCAATAGCAATCCTATTGGCTCTTTACTAATGAATGCTTCACCAAATGGCGTATCTAATTTTTCGTCTTTCAATAACTCTGCGGCATTTGTTGCATAATAATCAAAGATTGCTGCAGAAAGCTCTACTTCAGCTTTACTCTCAGTAAATAGTTTACCCATTTCAACGGTAGCTAATCTAGCTAGTTCATCTTTGCGCTCACGCATAGTATCAGCTATTTTGTGTACAATTTTTGCACGATCAGCAATCGAGACATTCTTCCAACTTTTAAATGCTGTAGTTGCTTTGTCTAATATTGTATTTATTTGTTCTGAAGTCATTACTTCAAAAACTTTTTCTTCTTTTCCTGTTGTGGGATTGATGGTTTTAATTGAAGATTTTATTGTTGTAGCCATATTTTATTTTTTAAAAAATTAATACTTACTAATTTACCACTATTATTTTAAAAACAATCTTAAAGTATTCTAAACAAAACACTTATAAGTTACTTTTAAAACAAATCAATTAAAAAACACCATTATTTAAACAATCGAAAGTTTTTGAATGCAACAGCATTGCAATTGTTACTAAAACGGACTTTTAGCTAACTTTATTTGGGCTTTTTTCACTAAGTTTGTCTTATGAAAATGTTACAACAAATATTATCTATACTTTTAGTACTGGTTATTTTTACAACTAGTATGTATCCTTGTGCAGATAAATTTGTTGATAAAACAGAACAATTATCCTCTTTTGACAAGGTAGATTTACCTACCTATAATCAAGATAGGGATTATCATTCTTTAGACGCCTGTTCCCCTTTATGTGCTTGTAGTTGTTGTGCTAGCTCTATTACTCTTGCCTTGGCGCTAAACATCACACAAGTCAAAACAGTAATTCACAGCCCTCAACACTTTAATCACTATGACAATCTGTTTTCCAGATTGGATAGCAGCATTTGGCAACCCCCTAAAATAGCTTAGTTTTTATTCGAATTAATTACTCCTCCTAAGGTCAAAGACTTCTGGGAGCAGCATTTACATACATATATTAAACTATGCTACTATGTTAGATAAAATCATACATTTTAGTATCCGAAACAAATTCATTATAGGAATACTCACTTTAGGTCTCATCGTGATGGGAATCTATTCAGTGATGAATTTGCCTATGGATACACAACCTGATATTACCAATAATCAAGTTCAAATAATCACTACTTCTCCTACACTAGCTACCCAAGAAGTAGAACAGTTCATTACTTACCCTATTGAACAAGCCGTTAAGCCAATACCAAACATTACCGAATTACGCTCCATTAGCCGTTTTGGATTAAGTGTTGTTACTGTTGTTTTTACAGAGAAAACAGACATTTATTGGGCAAGAGCTCAAATCTCTGAAAAACTCAAAGCTGCAGAAGAAATAATTCCTAAAGGAGTAGGTGCACCCGAACTTGCTCCTGTTAGTACAGGACTGGGCGAAATCTATCAATATGTTGTATTTCCCAAAGAAGGATATGAAGACAAATACAATAGTATGGACCTTCGAACTATTCAAGATTGGATTATTAAACCTCAGTTAATTGGTGTAAAAGGCGTAGCTGAAGTCAATACACTTGGCGGTCATTTAAAGCAATATGAAATTGCTGTAAAGCCTGATAGACTAAGAAGTATGGATACTTCTATTATCGAAATATTCCAAGCCTTAGAGGCTAATAACGAAAATACAGGTGGAGCATACATTGACAAAAAACCTTATGCTTACTTTATTCGAAGTGTAGGAATGGTGAATAGCTTAGAAGATATCGAAAAAATTGTCGTGAAGAATATAAGCGGTACTCCCGTTTTAATTAGAGACGTTGCAGATGTACGTATCGGCAGTAGCATTCGATATGGAGCAGTGACCAAAGATGGAAAAGGAGAAGATGTGAGCGGTATGGTCATGATGTTAAAAGATTCAAATACGCAAGAGGTTGTAAAACTTGTCAAAGAGCGCATGACGCAAATTGAAAAATCACTTCCAGAAGGTGTGGGAATTGAGCCTTTCTTGGATCGTACCAGATTAATCGAAAAAACAGTAAGCACCATTCAGACAAATTTAATTGAGGGTGCCCTAATCGTAATCTTTGTACTTGTCTTATTACTTGGAAATTGGAGAGCTGGTCTAATCGTAGCTTCAGTTATTCCCCTGGCTTTGCTATTTGCTATTTCCATGATGAAACTATTTGGCGTTAGCGGAAACTTAATGAGTTTAGGAGCAATTGACTTTGGTTTAATTGTCGACGGAGCAGTAATTATCGTCGAGGCCATTGTCCATAGATTACACGCAGGTAAAAACCGAAGGTTATCACAAGATCAAATGAATACCGAAGTGTATTCAGCTGCATCCAAAATTAGAACCAGTGCCTCTTTTGGAGAAATTATCATTTTAATAGTTTACTTGCCAATTTTAGCTCTAACTGGAATCGAAGGAAAGATGTTTGGCCCGATGGCAATGACTGTTTCATTTGCTATCCTTGGAGCCTTTATCCTTTCTCTTACTTATGTACCTATGATATCTTCCGTATTCTTATCTAAGCATGCAGGAAAAGAAAAACCTAACTTTAGCGATATGTTAATAGATAAATTATACAGTTGGTACAAACCTGTACTGCAGAGTGCCTTTAAAGTAAAGCGCTTCGTTCTGATACTGGCATTTGGTTTGTTTGCCATTGCCTTATACTTTTTCACTCGTATGGGTGGAGAATTTATCCCAACCTTAGATGAAGGTGACTTAGCTACTCACGTGATTATATCATCAGGTAGTTCTCTATCTCAAGAAATTGAGACCACTACCAAAGCAGAAAAGATTTTATTAGATCGATTCCCTGAAGTAAAAATGGTTGTTTCAAAAATCGGTAGTGCTGAGATACCAACAGACCCTATGCCAATGGAAGCTGCCGATGTAATCATTATTCTAAAGGACAAGAAAGAATGGACAAGCGCAAAAACCAAAGAAGAACTCATCGACTTAATGGAACAAGCTCTTGAGGAAATTCCTGGAGTAAGCACAGAGTTTTCACAACCCATACAAATGCGCTTCAATGAGCTGATGACGGGAGTAAGAAGTGATGTTGCCATTAAGGTGTTTGGAGAAGACTTAGACAGACTCTCAAGTATAGGAGATGAAATCAATACTTTAATTAACGATGTGCCCGGTGTAGCCAGTACAAAGTTAGAACGAGTAACCGGTCTACCTCAAATATCTATAAAATATGACAAGGACAAATTGGCTTTATATGGATTAAAAATCTCGGATATCAGTCAAATTGTTCGCTCTGGATTTGCAGGTGAGACTGCTGGAGTTGTTTATGAAGGAGAAAAGAGATTCGACCTTGTAGTACGCCTTGATCAAGACTATCGTTCAGATATAGAAAACTTGCGCAATATCTTTATTCCTCTTACTGATGGTCAACAAATTCCATTGGGCCAAATTGCCACAGTAGACTATGAAGATGGACCACAGCAAATCAGCCGAGAAGAAGGTAGAAGGAGAATTGTACTTGGATTCAATGTTCGCGAACGCGACGTAAAAAGCGTGGTTAGTGATATTCAAGTTATCCTTGATCAAAAATTAAAACTGCCTGAAGGCTATTATATTACTTATGGAGGGCAATTTGAAAACTTAGTTGAAGCTACCAATCGATTAATGATTGCAGTACCAATCGCATTAGCTTTAATCTTTATTTTATTGTACTTCACCTTTAAATCAGTAAAGCAATCCTTGATGATTTTCACTGCTATCCCCCTATCTGCAATTGGCGGAGTAGCTGCTTTATACCTAAGAGATATGCCTTTTAGTATTTCAGCTGGTGTAGGTTTCATTGCACTTTTTGGTGTAGCTGTGCTCAATGGTATTGTGTTAATTGGACAATTTAATCACTTAAAAGAAGATGGAATGGGATTATATGAAAGAATAATTGAAGGGACTAAACTGCGCCTTAGACCAGTATTGTTAACTGCTTTGGTGGCATCCTTAGGCTTTTTACCAATGGCACTAAGTACAAGTGCAGGTGCTGAAGTGCAAAAACCGTTAGCCACAGTGGTTATAGGAGGATTAATCACTGCTACAATACTTACTTTAGTTGTGCTACCTATCTTGTACTATTACGAAGAAAAAGGATTCAAGTTCTCCAGAAAAAAAACAATTGCTACTGTCATTCTATTTTTAATTGGAACGACAATACAAGCTCAACCAATTCAAAAACTGACTTTGGAACAAGCCCTTGCATTGAGCATTGAAAACAACAAGTCTATTTTAGCTGCTGAGCTAAATACAAAAGCTCAAAAACAAATGACTCGTACCAGCTTTGACCTGGAAAAAACATCCATTGAAACAGGCTTTGGCTATTTAGATACAAAAGAAAAAAAAGATATCACTTTGTCTATTTCTCAATCTTTTTCTCCTTTTAGCTATGGCAAAAAGAAGAAAGTCTTAAACAAAGCCTACGAAACAGCTGTTCTCGAACAACAAGGTACTGTGATTACAACACAATATGCCGTCAAACAAGCTTGGGAGAACTTGCTCTACGCCATGACAAAGAACAAACTCCTACAAGAGCAAAGTGAACTGCTAAAAGATTTTTCTAAATCAGCAAAGCTTCGATATCAAACTGGAGAGACAACACTTATGGAAAGCAATGTTGCTATTGCTAAAGAACAAGAATTAAACGTTGTAATCTCACAAAATAAAACAGTGATTGACAATCAAATCTCGAAACTAAAAGCGCTATTGCAATTGGATGAAGACTTTGTCCCTGCCGAATCTACTCTATTGTACGACAAACACAATCCAGACGATTCTTTTGACTTAAGTCAGAACAATACTTTGCTTTTAGCCCAGAAAGAAATTGAAAGTATTGAAGCTAATAGAAAATTAGAGAAATCGACATTACTTCCAGATATTACGCTGGGATACAATATAAAATCCGACTCTGGTACTATCACAAACAGCGCAGGAGAATTAGTCACTTATGGAAAAGAACTACGCGTGCCAAGTTATAGTGTAGGTGTATCTATTCCACTGTTCTTTGGCAGTCAAAAATCGAAAATCAAAGCGATGAAATACCAAGTAGAAATGGCTACAATGCAAAAAGATTATATTCACAAACAACTACTCGAAACAGTACAGCAACAGTTAGATATAATCTTAGCACAGGAAAACGTGATTGATTACTACCAAGAAAACGCTTTAAAGAATGCTTTGATTATCAAAGATCACGCAAAGAAATCTTATAATAATGGAGATATCTCTTATGTTGAATACATACAATCTGTGGAAACAGCACTAACGATTCAAATGAATTACTTAGATGCTTTACTCCAGTACAACCTAAGCCACAATACCCTGCATTATTTAATCAATCAATAATCAACAACGAATCGATATGAACAAATCAATTATATATTTAGTTTTTGCCTTGTCTTTTACACTTTGGAACTGCAAGGGAAATACTCAGGATGACCACACAGACCACGAGAGCAATCAAGAATCAACCTCTGCAAAGAAAGAAGAATCCCAAAATAAAGAGGTAGAACTAAACCAGATACAATTTAAAGCAGCTAATATAAAATTGGGAGCACTGCAAAAGAAAAACCTCAGTGATATTATCCGCGTGAATGGGCAAACAGAACTACCTGCACAAAGTCAAGCTGAAGTGTCTTCTTTTTTAAGTGGTACAGTTACTCAAATTATGGTAAACCTGGGAGATAAAGTAAAAAAAGGTCAAGTCATTGCCTTAATTGATAGCCCTGAATTTATACAGCTACAAGAGGAATATCAAATCTCTAAAAATACTTTAGAGTACTTAGAACTCGAATATAAACGTCAACAGACACTCAGAGCAGAAAACGTGAACTCTGAAAAGGTATATCAAAAAACAAAATCAGATTTGAATATCGAACGTGCTAAGTTCCAATCTTTGAGCAATAGACTAAAGCTGGTAAACCTTCAACCTGGAGCCTCAGCTACTTCACTGCGTATCTTAGCGCCTATTTCAGGAAATATCGCTACTATGCCTGTTAAGATTGGAAGCAATATCTCCCAAGGGCAATCCCTATTTACACTTGTGGATAACTCCCAGATTCACTTAGACCTTATGGTTTATGAAAAGGATTTACCTAATATTCAAGTAGGCCAAAAAGTATCATTTAATCTTACTAACATTAACAAGAGTGAGATTACAGCTACAATTTTCAGCATAGGAAAGTCTTTTGAAGCTGGTACAAAAACTGTTATTGTACACGCAAACATCAATGAGATTAACGAAAATCTAATCCCAGGATTATATGTCAATGCACTTATTCACATCGGAGAAAGCACGGTTGATGCTTTACCGAATGATGCTATTGTAAAAGCGGATGGTAGAGAATTTGTCTTTGTCCTTGAGCAAGAAGAAGCTGGACTTAAGGCGGATCACTTCCACTTTCAGCGTATAGAAGTCAAAACAGGAGTTTCTGAATTGGGATATACCCAAGTAACATTAATGGAAAAATTGCCAGGTGACGCGCAAATAGCTATCCAAGGTGCTTACTATATCCAAAGCCACTTGATTAAAAACGAAGGTGGCGGAGGTCATGCTCACTAATTAAAAACAACTATAAAAATAAAGGTCGGAATTATCCGACCTTTATTTTTATCTATTTATAGTACTGCTTAATATGCGCAATTATAATCTTTAAATCTTCAACAGGTACCTTAACAGCACTTCCAAATAATTTAGTGCCAGACTGCATCAGCAAAACCCCCTTGTGATCATCGGAACTTCCAATTGAACGGATCTCGAAGGAAATAGCCTTATCAGTTAAATTATAGCGTTTTCTCTTGTCTTTAAACCAACCGTAATTCGCTTGATAGTATACGTGATCGTCTGCAAAATAGAATTCTTCTTCCCCTTTTGTATTCCAAATCGCCAATCTAAAAATAAACAAACTGATAAACAGTAAAGCAGTCATGACAATAATATTGACTATGGACATTGTTGTTGTAGGTAGCAATATAGCACTTACCGTCGCGATTATTGGCAATAGTATTCCTGCTATAGCAATGACATAAAGGATAATTCGTATTGCTAAAGGTGCTTTTTTAACTCTCAGCAATAACTGTCTTTCGTTTATTTGATACTGTGTACTCATAGTTTATTGGTTTAACAAAGTAAAGGTAGATATATTTATGTACAAGTCAATATACACAACAAATAACGCTATACTTTTTTCTTCGCTTTTGACTCTCTTGTTAACTTATCAGATGTATTTCTACTACTATTAACAAAAAATACTAATACTTCACTGCTTTAATCATGCGGTCATTACCAACCATATCCTTTCGAAGCTCAATTTGCTCAAACTGCAAACTGTTAAATAGGTCTACTGTTTCTGGTCCTAAGTATTGGTTTATCTCATAAAATAACATACCTGATTTAACCAAATTATCATTGGCTAACTGAGCGATTTTACGGTAAAAAATCAAAGGATCTTCATCTTTAACAAAAAGCGCTAAGTGAGGTTCATAGTCGAGTACATTCTTGCGTATTTCAACTTTTTCAAGGTTTCGAACATAAGGAGGATTTGATACAATAATATCATACTGACCTTCAAGTCTATCTAGTGCCAAGACATCTTGCAAAATGGTTTGCACACTAACGCCATTTCTAATTGCGTTTGCTTTAGCGGTATCTAAAGCCTGCTTTGACACATCCATCAAAGTAACCTTAGCCTTTGGCAATTCACTTGCTAATGTAATGCCAATACAACCACTTCCCGTTCCTATATCTAATATACTGACTTGCCTATCCTGTGCTACACTATTGATAATCCACTCTACCAACTCCTCAGTTTCACTTCGCGGAATCAAGGTATACTGATTCACTTCAAAGGTCATTCCGTAAAAATACGCCCTTGAAAAGATATATTGAATGGGTTTTTCCTGTATTAAATCTCGTAAGACACTTTGCCAACGCTCCTGTTGCTGAGTTTGTAACTCGGGATTCATAATCAAATCTATTCTCGATTTTCCCTCTATCTCATCTAAGGCAATGAAGAACATCTGCTCTGCCTCACTTAAATCATACAAAGTAGAGAGAGATTCTATAAACTGCTGTTTAAATAACTTAATCTGCATAGTAAAAGGCTAAAAACAAATATGTTTTAGCTAAAAAGTTTAAATTTGCTCAAAGATACAGTTTTATCAATTTTGGAGAAACACGAATTATATATTTATAGATGTATTCAACTTGCCAAGCAAGGAACCTATGCGGCAATGCCTAATCCGAGTGTCGGAGCAGTTATTGTCCACAATGACAAGATTATAGGCGAAGGGTTTACATCTTTGTACGGAGGACCACACGCAGAACCCAATGCAATTGCTTCGGTTAAAAACCAACAGCTACTTAAAGAAAGTACGCTCTATGTTAGTCTTGAACCTTGCAGTCACTTTGGAAAAACCCCTCCATGTTGCGATTTAATTATCGAAAAACAAATACCCAGAGTAGTCATTGGCACAGTAGATCCGTTTGCTAAAGTCTGTGGAAAGGGTATTGCAAAAATGAAAGAGGCAGGAGTTGAAGTCACTGTAGGTGTATTAGAAGATTCTTGTCAAAAAAGCAATAAACGCTTTTTTACATTTCATCAAAACAAACGCCCTTATATTATTCTAAAATGGGCCCAAACAAGTGATGGGTATATTGCACCTTTACACAAAGAGAAACAACGTCCTTTTTGGATTTCAAACACTTATTCTAAACAATTAGTGCACAAGTGGAGAAGCGAAGAAATGGCTTTCCTTGTTGGAACTAATACTGTTTTAACAGACAATACCGAGCTAACAACAAGGCACTGGTATGGGCAAAACCCCATTCGCGTATACATCGACAAAGCCGCAAAAATAGACCAGCAGTTTGCCATTAGAAATAATCAAGTAAAGACAATTTGCATAACTGCAAATAAAGAAATGATCTCTCAAGGGAACACAATATTTGAATATGCAAACTTTCAGGAGAATCTCCCTGAGCAAATTTGCCATATTTTGTACAAACACCATATACTCTCAGTAGTAATAGAGGGAGGAAGACAAACCCTACAATCTTTTATAGACAGTGATTTGTGGGATGAAGCTCGTATATTTGTAGGACAAGCTACTTTAAAACAAGGGATAAAAGCACCTGTGCTCAACACCTTTAAAACATTAAACCAACATCACATACTAAGTGATACACTAAAGATCGTTACCCGATAAAATGAGTGAAACAATTGATTCATATAAAACAATAAGTCAACCGACACAAGAAGTATTATACAAGGAAAAAAACAGTAAGTTCTTTGGCTATGCCTTCCCTATTCAAAATGAAGAGCAGGTAAAGGAAATTCTCGAGCGCATAAAAAAAGAGCACTACAATGCACGACATTGGTGTTATGCCTTTCAATTAGGTGCAGAACAAGTTTACTATCGCGCCAACGATGACGGAGAACCCAGCAATACAGCAGGAGCACCTATACATGGACAAATACAATCCTTTGAGGTAACGGATATCCTTATTGTGGTTGTGCGCTACTTTGGAGGAGTCAAGCTCGGAGTTGGTGGACTAATTACTGCCTATAGAGCTACGGCGCAAATGGCTATGGAAGTAGCAGATATTATCGAAAAGACAATTGATAAAAACTTCAAGGTTAGATTCCAATACAAGGACATGAATAATGTAATGCGCGTTATCAAAGAAAAAAACCTTACTATTATCGCTCAAAACATGCAGATGAGTTGCGAAATTGAGCTATCGATACGAAAGAGTGAATACCAACAAGCCTTAGAAGCTTTCGTTCCATTTTACGAAGTAAAGGTTATAGAACCAGAAGATGAGGATTACTAATGCAAAACAAAAAGCAGAACTAACTACCTGAGTTAATTCTGCTTTTTGTTTTAGCCAGCTATAATCTTACATTGATTACTCACTCATATAAGCCAACCATTCTATATATCGCTTGTCAATAACAGTTTTAATTAATAAATAATTCTCCTGTGTGTCAGCTACATGATATATACTATCAAAATGTTGATTTGCTTGATGAGCTTTTTGATTAAACACGCTTGTATAGTCTTCCAAATAAGAATTATACTTGGCAGTAAAAGCTGTATCCTCATCGTAATAGGCTTTTGCAAAAGCGTTTCCTTGTTCATTTAAATCATAAGACACAAACTTTTCATCGCAAACTTCCAAGAGAAACTCTGCTCCTGTTAATTCACCTTCTAACAATTCTTCAATCTCCTGCTCAGAATCCTCAAACAACTCCTGAGAATATAGTTTCTTTTCAATACACCATTTTAAAAACATCCCGATATGCGTTGCAGCACACTCGTCCGCTAATCCTTGAGGGTAATCCCCTCCATAATGCCAAGAGGCATCGTCATACTTAGACATAGGCTATCTATTTTCTTAGATTTAATCAAATTTAGCAATAATTGCGATATTTATAAAATGTCTTTTTACACAAAAACTCACTTGTAAAAAACAACATAACCAGACAAGGTATAAAAGTAAACAAGCGATTAAGTAGCTACTTAATCGCTTGTTCTAGTTATATAATTTGGTAAACATTAATTAACTTTTCCCTTTAATTATCTCTATAAAAGAAATATAGAATGTAAAACCATTACAAATATATATGATAAGTATACATCCCTTGAATAATTTATACAAACGCTATTGGTAAGAATTCAATAGGTAATTACACTTGAATAATAACAAACTTCTTCTAAAATAGATACTTTTGCATTACATTTATTTAAATAAACACGCATGTTTGACAAAACAATATTTGAATCATTATACACACCAAGATTTACCTTATACAAATTAACCCCAGATAATTACCAAGAATTTCTTAAAAATGCTACTGACAAGCAATTAGTAGAATTCTTAGGAATAGAACCCGAGGAAATACTAGCGGAGCGCAAAAAAGCAGAACATGGTTTTAGAACTTACAATAAATCCTATCTTATGTTTATTATCACAGATACGCAAAGCAATAGAGCAATAGGTCACTGTGGTTATCATACCTGGTATTTAGAGCACGATAGAGCAGAAATTGGCTACGCATTATATAATAATTCATATAAAGCAAAAGGTGTTATGTCAGAAGTCTTGACTAGAGTATTAGATTATGGTTTTGAAAAAATGAACTTACAAAGAGTTGAAGCTTTTATTGGTCCAAACAATGAAGCCTCACTAAGACTGATTGAGAAATTTGGTTTTGTACAAGAAGGCCAATTAAGAAATCATTTCTTTAAAAATGGAAAATGGGAAGATTCAATAGTATATTCTAAACTAAAAACTGAATATAAACCACTAAGTGAATCAGAAACACTTTAATAAAAATAATCAAGCGCGCATTGTAGACAAAAAAAAGAGCCTTTTGTAAAGACTCTTTTTTTTTGGTATTTTATATTTTTTATGGTTTTAATCCTGTAAAGATTAAAAACTCATCATAGTATTGCGCTAAAAGCAATTGATATCCTTCTGAGCGATCAACTGGTATTTTTTGTATATCAGCTTGAGCAGCCAAGTAGTATAAGAATGCATCAACTTGTTCGGAAGGGATACTCAAATCTTTTGTCAAATCTTCTTTTGGATACTTCTCAACAAAATCCTTAACAATGATTTCTAAGCGTTCATATACAATAGCCTCTTTATCTTTTTTGCGTTGTCCTGAAAAAAGATTCACCAACGCATCCACGCTAATACCAAGTCCTCCACTTGGGGTAGCACTTGTAAGGGTATTTCTACGTGAATAATTAGCCTCTGCTGGTGAGAGAATTTGTTCGTCAGACTTGCCAAAAAAGTCAGGACCAAAATCTTTTTTAATAATGATAATCTCCTCTAAATTTTGTCCTGGTTTAGCCAAAACAACATTCACCCTGCCTTTTTTAATATCTTGTTTCTCCACTACATAATCAGAGGTAACACTAAACTTACTGGTAAAACGAAGCGTATCGCCCTTTTGAGCCGTAATCATATAATATCCTGTTTGGTCAACAACAGCTATTTCTTTACTACTTCTATTTTCAATTGTAACTGGTACACTTCTACCATCTAAAAGACGAGCGCGCCCATCAATCATTGCTTTCTTCTGAGCATAAGTAGAACTAACCATTAGTGTAGCTACAACAAGTAGCCATTTTCCTGATCTCATATCGTTTGTTTTTGTAAATATAACTAAATACTTCGTTTATTGCGAATGAAAAACAAATTAAAAAAATAGTAGTTTTTATAATAATTTTATTCGCTCACTTACATAATCAGGTGCAGCGCAAGCACGACCGGTTTGCATATTGACAAACACTAAAACCGAGTTAGCCGTTGTTAATAACTCGCCATCTTGATTGTACAATTCGTAGTCAAATTCGATCTTCACCGCTGTAGCTTTTTTAAAGATTGTTCTAATTGTAAGATTATCATCATACTTAGCTCCTTTTTTGTAATTCATTGACAAACTAACCACAGGAAGCATCACTCCAAGCTCCTCCATTTTCCTGTAAGAAACTCCCAAGTTCCGAAGCCACTCAACTCGCCCAATTTCAAAATATTGCGCGTAATTTCCATGGTAAACAACACCCATTTTATCAGTCTCAGCGTAGCGTACACGCACGTTTGTATCAAATATTTTCATATATCAATTAGATTGCTTGTTTATTTATTTATTTTAAGTACTTACCAATTTTTTTTGGTTTTTACAATGCCTAAAAAGTTTTTTTATCCCAAAAATTGTTCACATATTTGTCATCGAAATCAAATGCGATTTCTACCCCCATAAATCACTCAAAAATAGTAACTGTTTTTTAATTCTAACCAAAAATGCGTGAATATACAAACATGACAGCTGAATCTGTATGGAACAATTGTCTGGAATTCATAAAGGATAATATTCAAGACCAAGCTTTTACAACTTGGTTTATGCCTATTAAGGCAATTGAATTGACCAAAGAAAATTCTTTGTGTATTCAAGTACCAAGTAAATTCTTTTATGAGTGGTTAGAAGAGCACTATGTAAAAATTCTTAAAGTAGCACTGACTAAGCAATTAGGACCAGATGCGAAATTACTATACAAGATTCAAATGGAATCTACAAAAAGTAATAAAAAGCCTTTTACAGAACAATTACCAAGTGCTCAAAGAAGTCCACTTAAGCCACAAGAATTAGACGTACCAATTCAAAACAAAAACCCTGAACTAAAGAATCCTTTTGTTATACCTGGTATTCGCAATGTTAAAATTGAATCTCAGTTAAATTCAAACTATTCTTTTGATAATTTCTTAGAGGGGGACTCTAACCGTTTGGCGCGCTCAGCTGGTTTAGCTGTTGCTAACAAACCGGGAGGAACTTCATTTAACCCATTGTTGATATTCGGAGGTGTTGGTCTTGGTAAAACACACTTAGCACAAGCTATTGGTGTTGAAATCAAGGAACTTTATCCTGACAAAACTGTTTTGTATATTTCAGCAGAAATATTCACTCAACAATTTGTTGACTCTATCAAGAAAAACACAAGAAATGACTTCATCTACTTTTATCAATTAATTGATGTTTTAATTGTCGATGATATCCAATTCTTATCTGGAAAAACTGGTACTCAAGAAGTATTCTTCCACATCTTTAACTATTTACACCAAAATGGAAAACAGGTTATTATCACTTCTGATAAAGCTCCTGTAGAGATGCAAGATATAGAACAACGTTTATTATCTCGTTTTAAATGGGGATTATCTGCAGAGATATCACACCCTGATTTTGAGACAAGAGTAAAAATTGTTGAAGGTATCCTATTCAGAGATGGTGTAGAAATGCCTCAAGAAATCATTGAATACGTTGCACAAAACGTATCAACAAATATTCGTGAATTAGAGGGAGCTATTATTTCTTTAATTGCTCAATCGTCTTTCATCAAACGCGAAGTAACTCTTGATCTTGCTCGTTCAGTGGTTGAGAAATTCGTTAAAAATGTCAAACGAGAGATATCAATTGACTTTATTCAAACAGTTGTATCTTCTTATTTTGAAATCGATACTGAGACACTTAGATCTAAAACGCGAAAAAGAAATATTGCTCAAGCTAGACAATTAGCGATGTATTTTGCAAAAAAATATACAAAAGCTTCTTTAGCGAGTATAGGTTCTCAAATTGGTGGTCGTGATCACGCTACAGTATTACACGCTTGTAAGACAATAGACAACCTAATTGAAACAGATAAAGAATTCAAAAAATACCACGACGATATCAACTTGAAATTCAATATGTAATGAAGGCAAAGATCTTGATGGTTTGTTTGGGTAATATATGCCGCTCACCTTTAGCAGAAGCAATACTACAATCAAAACTTCCCAAAGAAGATTTCTTAGTAGACTCTGCTGGTACAGGCGCTTGGCATGTAGGACAATTACCAGACCCAAGATCAATTGAAGTCGCACAGAATTACAATATTGATTTAACAAATCAAAGAGCACGTCAGTTTACAGTTGAAGATTTTGATACTTTTGACCGCATATATGTAATGGATCAATCTAACTTTGACAATGTAATTGAACTAGCTCCAAATGACCAGGCTAAAGCAAAGGTCAAATTGATTTTAAACGAGCTTAATCCAGGTAAAGACCAAGAAGTTCCAGATCCTTATTTTGGAGGACCAGGAGGTTTTTACAACGTATTTAGAATGCTAAATGAAACTTGTGAAGTAATTGCCAAAGATTTAAGATCTTAGATATATAGAGAAAAGGAAGAAAGTAATTTTCTTCCTTTTTTTTTATTCATACCTTTGGCAATTCAAAAGACTTCAAATCACCAATGGATAATAATACAAACTTCGGTACACTATATTTAATACCGATTACATTAGGAGAAACCACTAACCCCTTAGATGTTTTACCGCAAACTGTAAAAAGAGCAATCGAGATGCTCGATATCTTTATTGTAGAAAACGAAAAAACTGCAAGGCGCTTTATCAAGAGTATTTGCCCTGAAAAAAAGCAATCTGAATTAATCTTATTCCCACTGAACAAACACACAGAGATTAGCCAGTACAAAGACTATATCAAACCTTTGTTAGAAGGCAAAAGCATTGGAGTTATGAGCGAGGCGGGTTGTCCTGGAGTTGCTGATCCAGGAGCAGTCATTGTTGATTTAGCACACAAGAAGAATATTAAAGTCACTCCTCTGGTAGGACCTTCATCTATTCTATTATCGGTTATGGCTTCTGGAATGAATGGACAAAGCTTTGCATTTAATGGCTATCTCCCAATTGACAAATCAGAAAAGAAAAGCGCATTGAAAAACTTAGAGAAAATCTCTTTAGAGAGAAATCAATCTCAATTGTTTATTGAAACGCCATATAGAAACAATCAGCTATTACAGGACATGTGTCAAATACTAAACCCAAACACGCTGATATGTGTTGCTTGTGACATCACACTTGAAACTGAATTTATACAAACCAAACCAGTTTCACTTTGGAAAAAAACAAAAGTGGATTTACACAAACGACCATGTATTTTTATCATCCACAAGAATTAATTATACGCAACTACCCCAATCAATTAGAAGATATCACATAATTACACCATAGTAAAAGAGCTCGATAAATCGAGCTCTTTTACTATATGATTAATAAATATTGTTTCTTATTTTTCTTTTTCTTGTTTCTCTTTCGGAAGCAAAAATCCAAGGCGCATTCCCCTTAGCATTTTCTTGACAAAGTTCCAAAAGAAAGTGTGCTGACCAAAAATAGTACCTATAGTAACAAGAAGAACTTTATATACAGGCATAATGATGATGATATACAAAATCCAATATGGTATTGGATGCATTACCCCACGTTCTATACCTAAAAAAGCTAAGATTGGCTTGGATACAATTGCAGCTGTAGACCCAGTAATAGCAAAAACAATAAAAACAATGACTAACTGAAAATTAGAAGTTAGTCCCCAACGCTTTTTTAACTTTTCCATTATTTAATTTTAATCTAAACAAAATTAAACTTTTTAAACTGAGTAAAAAACTTAAACACCACTTTTATACTTTTATTATAAATTAGCCTTATAACCAATTCTATTTTTTGACAAAAGACATCAAAACAAAGACCTTGCTTGCCAATATCACCCCTGTATTATCTTCGCGTAAAACAACAATCACTCCCTAAAAAGTAGTGAAGGTAAACGCGGAATTATAAACGCACATCTTCACTTTTTAAAACAAGGAATGTCCCTTGCCCCGTTTGTTGAGATTCCACTAAATGTTTGCAAACAGCAAATTACCCATATAAGCGAAATCAAAACTCTTAAATACACGCACAAAAAAAGCCATCAATGTGATGGCTTTTGTTTATATTTCTAACTGTTGTAGTGCTTCTGTTACATACTCGTGCATTACCTCCCTGTAATCCAAATGCGTTACAATGCGAAGCCAACCACCTCCCATTTCACTAATGGCAATGTTCTTTTGTTTTAGTTTATCAAAAAACTTCTTCACATCCTCTTTTCTATGCAAGCGAAACACAACGATATTTGTTTGCACTGGCAATACCTCAGCTACCCAAGCTTTTTTATTCAAAAGTACCTCTATTTGTCTCGCTCTAAGGTGATCACTTTGCAATCTACTGACATTATTCTTTAAAGCATATAATGCAGCAGCAGCTAAATACCCAGTTTGGCGCATACCACCCCCCATGAGTTTACGCAATCTAATAGCCTTTTGAATAGACTCTTTACTACCAATTAAAGCAGATCCCACAGGAGCGCCCAATCCCTTAGAAAAACAAACCGATATAGTATCAAACAATTTACCAAAATGTGTTGGGTGTTGGGCTTTAGCTACCAAGGCATTCCACAATCGGGCACCGTCCAAATGCAATTTCATTCCCTTCTCATCACATACTTGGCGTATTTTTTCAATCTCTGGTAGCTCATAACATGCCCCACCACCTTTATTAGTGGTATTCTCAAGGCAAACAAGTGTAGAGATTGGATAATGAAAATTAGACGCATCTGTATACATTTCTAAAACTTGATCTGCCGTAATACGACCTCTATCTCCGTCAATAACCCCGCAGGTAACCCCACTGTGAAAAGCAGGTCCTCCCGCTTCAAATTGATTAATATGTGAACTACGCTCACAAATAAGCTGATCTCCAGGCTGAGTATGCAATTTTATGGCTACTTGATTAGCCATGGTTCCCGAAGGAAAAAAAAGAGCCGCCTCCATACCAAATAGCTCTGCTACAGCAAGTTCTAATTCATTTGTACTTCCATCTTGTTTATATACATCATCCCCTACCCTTGCCTTAAGCATATAATTCAACATCTCAGGAGTAGGCTTTGTTATTGTGTCACTAGTTAAATTAATTTCCATATATAGTTTGGAATAAGTATTTTTGTGCATAAAAGTATTAAAAATTATGGTAACTACAGAACAACAGAAGGACATTATTGATCGCCTTGGTGCGTTAAGGAGGTATCTTTGACATCGATAAGAAGTTAATCGAGATCACTAATGAAGAAGAAAAAACCTTTGCACCAGACTTTTGGAACAATCCAAAACAGGCAGAAGTAATCGTAAAAAACCTAAAATCTAAAAAGAAATGGGTAGAAGGTTACGAGAGTGCAAAAAGCGCAATTGAAGAATTGCAGATACTTTTGGAGTTCTACTCTGAAGGCGAGGCTGCACAAGAGGATGTAGAGAGTCAATACCAAAGTGCTCTGACTATTATCGAAGAGTTAGAATTCAAAAACATGCTTTCTGACGAAGGAGATAATATGAGTGCTGTATTGCAAATTACCGCAGGTGCTGGTGGAACAGAGAGTTGCGATTGGGCCTCTATGCTCATGCGTATGTACATCATGTGGGGAGAGAAAAACGGCCTAAAAATCAAAGAACTCAACTACCAAGAAGGTGAGGTTGCTGGAGTAAAAACAGTTACTTTAGAATTTGATGGTGAATTTGCCTTTGGTTATTTAAAAGGAGAAAACGGCGTGCATCGACTTGTTCGTATCTCACCTTTTGACAGTAATGCCAAAAGACACACCTCGTTTGTCTCTGTCTACGTTTATCCCTTAGCCGATGATACCATTGAAATTGAAATCAGTCCAGCGGATATTTCATGGGAAACAATGCGTTCGAGTGGTGCTGGAGGGCAAAATGTAAACAAGGTAGAAACAGCAGTTCGACTGCGTCACCACCCTACTGGAATTATCATTGAAAACTCGGAGACTCGTTCTCAATTGGACAACAAAACAAAAGCGATGCAATTATTAAAGTCGCAATTATATGAAATCGAGCTCAAGAAAAAACAAGCCATGCGAGATGAAATCGAGGCTAACAAGAAAAAAATTGAGTGGGGATCTCAAATTAGAAACTATGTAATGCACCCATACAAACTTGTAAAAGATGTGCGTACAGGCAAAGAGTCTACAGATGTAGATGATGTAATGGATGGTGGAATTGACCAGTTTTTAAAAGCCTATCTAATGATGATGGGACAAAAAGATGAGGATTAAGACACACAAATAAAGAAAGACTGCTTTAAAGCAGTCTTTTTTTATTTACCAACATTGCTTTTTTTAAATCTCCCCTGAAAAGATCTACCTCAAATAAACCCAAACAAAACCTTCTTAGCGATTATTTCCATAGAAAGACAAGCTAATCGCTCAACTACAATAAAGCCTCTTAAAACTCTTTAATAGCAATAAAAAAAGGAAAGCACTATGTACTTTCCTTTCTATGATTATAAATAAATTGTCTTTTTAGATAAACAGGGATACAAGATAGTAAACCACCATAGCGATTATCGCAGATACAGGAATAGTTAAAATCCATGCCCATAAAAGATTAATAGTCACCCCCCATCTTACAGCGGATACACGCTTAGTGATACCTACCCCGATGATAGAACCTGTAATAGTATGAGTAGTAGATACAGGAATTCCCAAGTGCTCTGTTACATACAAAGCCACAGCTCCAGCTGTCTCAGCAGCAACTCCTTCCAATGGAGTTACTTTGGTAATCTTTGACCCCATTGTTTTAACAATCTTCCATCCTCCCGATAAAGTACCTAAACCGATGAAAATGAATGATGCCAAAGGCACCCACCACCAATGCTCTACAAACACAGAGAAAGTATTTACACCTTCTACAGTATATGCCGGGTCCATATCGATATTAATGTGATAGTAAATTACCGCCGCCCCGATAATACCCATTACCTTTTGAGCGTCATTTCCACCATGTCCTAAAGAGAACAACGCAGAAGACACCAACTGCAAACGCTTAAACCACACTTCGCACTTGTGGTGATTCATCTTGCGGCAAATCCACAAAATAGCCACTGTGATAAAGTATGCTAAAAACATCCCTAAGAAAGGGGCTCCAAAGATAAAAAGGAAAATAGGAACAACTTTTTCATATACAATAACATCCACTCCTCCTGGCGCAAATCCACCAGCGTGAGCTACAGCTGCCCCAATAAATCCACCAATTAATGTATGTGAAGACGAAGATGGAATACCCAACTTCCAAGTAATTAAATTCCAAATAATTGCCGCAACCAATCCCGATAAAATTACCTCCAAAGTAATAAAGTCAATATTGACTGATTTGGCGATTGTATTACCAATTTTAAATTCTCCAATAATATACAAAGAGATAAAATAGGCGACAAAGTTAAATGCAGCTGCCCACAAAACTGCTTGAAACGGAGTTAGTACTCTCGTAGTTACAATAGTGGCAATAGAATTGGCAGCATCGTGAAATCCGTTAATATAATCAAAACCAAGAGCTAATATGATAATAACAATCAGCATTATACCAGCTTGATTACTTAACATTTCTGTTATAAACTCCATAAGTATAAACCTTAGTTATTAAGCATATTTTACTGTAATAGTCTCCAATACGTTAGCTACGTCTCTACAACTATCAGTAGCAGATTCAAGAGCCATCATGACCTCTTTATACTTAATTATTTCTATTGCATTACTTTCATTCTCAAAAATATCAGCTACGGCTTTATCAAATACCTTATCTGCTTTTCGCTCTAATCGAGAAATATTCTTACAAACCTCAGCCAATGCTGTTAAATTCTTCATGTCTTTCAGTTCTAATAACCCACGTGAGACTTCACTACAAGCCTCTAAATTAGCCTCTGTCAACTTTCGAAGCGGTTTAGTTACCTTGTCTATTTGGTACAAACGCATACGAGAAGCAGCATCAGATAGATTATCTGCAATAGCGTCAACAGCAGTTATAAGGTTGTGGATATCTTCTCTGTCAAAAGGTGTAATGAAGTTTTTTCCCAATTCAACACGAGTGGTTTGGGCAATAGCCTCAATATCTTGTTTTAGGACTTCTACATCTTTAAGTAATTTATCTCTTTCTTTTGCTGGAGCATTTACTGCTTCATGCAAGGTTTTTGAAAGTGTCTTAATCTTACTTGCTGCCTTTTCAAATAATGGATAAAAAGTTTTATCCTTAGGCACTAAAAACTGAAAAATACTATTTAATGACATTGTAAATAAAATGTGTAAATAAAACGAGACAAAATTACACTAATAAAACCATACAATAGTACGCTAATTGCGTTTTTTTTTAAATAATCAATTCTCACAGCACTTGTTTTATATCATTCTAATTTTTGTATTTTAGCGAAAACGATTACACAGAACAACAGAAATAACCAAACTACTATGGATATAAACTTCAATAAAAACGAAGACCACAACAAGCTTTTACTTTCTGACTTAAAGAGAAAACTTGTCAAAGTTAAACTTGGTGGTGGAGAAAAGAGAATTGCCAAATTACACGAGCAAGGTAAATTAACAGCAAGAGAAAGAATTGATTACTTATTAGACAAAGGTGCAAAGAGTATAGAGATCGGTGCATTTGTAGGGGATCAAATGTATGAAGAACACGGTGGTTGTCCATCGGGAGGTGTTGTTGTTAAAATAGGATATATAAAAGGAAAACAATGTATCGTAGTGGCTAATGACGCTACGGTTAAAGCAGGAGCTTGGTTCCCTATTACAGGTAAAAAGAACTTAAGAGCCCAAGAAATTGCCATTGAAAACAAGCTGCCTATCATTTATTTGGTAGATAGCGCAGGTGTTTACTTGCCTTTGCAAGATGAAATTTTCCCTGACAAAGAACACTTCGGACGTATATTCAGAAACAATGCTGTGATGAGCAGTATGGGTATTACCCAAATTGCAGCAGTCATGGGAAGCTGTGTTGCAGGTGGCGCTTATTTACCGATTATGAGTGATGAGGCCTTAATTGTAGACAAAACAGGCAGTATTTTCCTTGCAGGTAGCTATTTAGTAAAAGCTGCAATTGGTGAGAGTATAGATAACGAAACACTTGGTGGTGCAACAACACACTGTGAAATATCAGGTGTAACTGACTACAAGGCCAAAGACGACAAAGATGCTCTTGATACTATTAAGAACATCGTAGATAAAATAGGTGATTTTGACAAAGCTGGTTACAATAGAGTTAAACCAGCAAAACCAAGTTTACCGCAAGAAGACATTTATGGTATACTACCAAAGGCACGTTCGGAACAGTATGATATGCTGGAGATCATCAAACGCCTTGTAGACAACTCTGAATTTGAACAGTATAAAGAAGGATACGGACAGACAATCATTACTGGGTATGCACGTATTGATGGTTGGGCTGTAGGAATTGTAGCTAATCAGCGCAAAGTAGTAAAAACTAAAAAAGGCGAAATGCAATTCGGTGGAGTGATATACTCTGATTCAGCAGACAAAGCAACGCGTTTTATAGCCAACTGTAATCAAAAGAAAATACCATTAGTCTTCTTACAAGACGTTACTGGATTTATGGTAGGATCTAAATCAGAGCACGGAGGAATTATCAAAGATGGAGCAAAAATGGTTAATGCCGTTGCCAATTCAGTAGTTCCAAAATTCACCGTTGTAGTAGGAAACTCTTATGGAGCTGGAAACTATGCCATGTGTGGAAAAGCTTATGATCCAAGACTTATCTTTGCATGGCCAAGTGCAGAACTTGCCGTAATGGGAGGTGCACAAGCAGCTAAAGTTTTACTACAAATCGAAGCTTCTTCCCTAAAAGCCAAAGGAGAAGAACTTACTGCTGCACAAGAAGAAGAATTGTTCAATAAAATAAAAGCTAAATACGACAATCAAGTATCTCCCTATTATGCAGCTGCAAGATTGTGGACAGATGCTATTATCGATCCTTTAGATACCAGAACATGGATATCTATGGGAATTGAAGCAGCTAATCACGCACCAATTGAAAAACCCTTTAACCTTGGCGTGATTCAAGTATAATTACAAAACAAACAAAAAAGCCTTTAAGATGTCTTAAAGGCTTTTTTGTTTTGTATTTTAGTTTGCTTGTTTCAATTAGTTTACTACTGGGAGTATCAATCTTTACTCTTGGTGATATTTTACTTGACTAGTATCCACAACTGTGTTGTATTGTGATTTAAACACAATTAAATTATTTCTCTATAAAACACCTTAATTCACATAAAGGATATACAACAAAGAAGTAACAGAGATAAATATCCAAAGCCCTACTCCTTCTAACAGGGGTTTAACTCCGACAGATTTAACCGTGCGGTAAGATAAAGAAGTACCTATTAAAAATAAAGTTAAGGTTAAAGCTTTTTTGGAAATTTCAACAATATAAGGACCTATAGTCTGTACAAAGGGAATATATGAATTAGCAAGCATGGCTAAAACGAATAAACCGATAAAATAAGGCAACTTAACCTTACCCCCCTTATTGTTAAACAAAACTGTTGACAAGAACGCTACGGGAATAACCCATAAAGCACGCGCTAATTTTACAGTCGTAGCCACTTCTAAAGCCTGGTCACCATACTTTGCAGCCGCGCCTACTACCGAACTAGTATCGTGAATGGCAATAGCTGACCAAAGTCCAAAGTCAACTTGACTAAGTCCTAATGCATGACCTATCGGAGGAAATATAATCAAGGCCAAAGAATTTAAAATAAAGACAATCCCCAAAGCCACAGATATTTGTTTCTCATCAGCCTTTATCACAGGAGAGACTGCAGCGATCGCACTACCTCCACAGATAGCCGTACCCGATGAAATAAGGTAAGAAATCTTCTTATCTATTTTAAGGGCTTTACCAAGGATAAAACCTAAAACAAGGGTTAGAAATATAGAGAAGATCGTCAAGATAAACCCATCTTTACCCGCAGAAATAGCACTGTAAACATTCATACCAAATCCCAGACCAACAACCGCTACTTTTAATAAAAGTCCAGTTGCTTTCTTTGTTTGGCTATTATACGGATTTTCGAATATCTGCGCGTAGATAATTCCCAATACCAAAGCAGTTGCTGAGGATATAAAAGGGAAAAAACTCAAAAGAGCTAAACCGATTAAAACAATCTTTGCAAGATTAGTTCCACTATTGTTGTTTGTTGACATTATTATCTGATTTTACTTTGCAAATTTCCTACAGTAAACTCAAATAAGTAAATACATAATTGTTATACTCTATAACTTTAAGTTATACGATTGTGCAAAACGAATAAATAATTCAACCAAAGCACTCTCCTGCCCTTGACGTTGAATAACACTAAAATAGCGGTGAATATCCAATCCATTAATATCTACCACGATCAACTCGTTGTATTTAAGCTCTTTTAAAATGGCGTGAATAGACAAAAAAGCAAAGCTATTAGAGTGCATTAAATACATCTTAATACTCTCTGTGCTTGAAAAACTCATATCGCTTTTTAAATCATGGACAGAAATTCCAACCTTATTAAGGTTACTCTCAATCACATCAAGAGTTCCAGAACCACTCTCGCGAAGTAAAAAAGTAAAATTCTTCAAATCACTTGGCGATACAACACCACTTTTAACAAAGGGATTATTTGCTTTACACACCAGTACGATCTCATCTTTGATAAAGTCAATATACTTAATCTGCGGATTCTTACTGTTGCCTTCAACCATTCCCACATCGATTTGCTTATTCAACAAAGCGTTTTCGATAGCAAAAGTATTGTCCGATACAACGTCTATGTGTATATCACCCACTTTCTCTCTAAAGGCAGCTAACATTGGCGGCAAAACGTACTGAGAGATAGTAGTACTGGCTCCCAGGCGAAGACTTCCATCCATCTTGGCATTTAAAGCGTGCATATCAAACTCTAAATTTCGATAAGTAGAGAAAATATCTTCGGCATAGCCACACAGCAATTCACCTGATTCAGTAAGCGCTATCTTCATGCCATTTCTCACAAATAACTTTGTCTTATAATACGACTCTATCTCTTGTATATGCTTTGTTACAGCTGGTTGCGAAATCAACAATACCTTAGCAGCCTTGGTAAAGCTGTTTTTCTTTGCTACCGTATAAAAAACCTTTAAGCGAAAATCAAACATAGTACTCTAAGTATAAGTGAAAATAGTTTAAACCAACAAATTAGACAATTAATCCCACGAATTATATAACATAATCTACTAAGGTAGCTCTAACTTTGTAATACAAAAATAAACTAACAACTTAAGTTATGACAACAAAATATAAAATAAAAGGTATAGGATGTCAAGGGTGCATCGATTCAATAGAAAAACTAGTAGCTGATCACCCAGAATTGGAAGCAAAAGTAACTTTATCTGACCATTCCATAGAAGTTAAAAAAGACAGTATAGATAAGGTTGCTTTAAATGAAATAATCTCCAAAACGGGGCATTATTCATTAGAGTAGACAAAAGGAATGTCGAAATAAAAAGAGCTGTCACCAGGCAGCTCTTTTTGTTATCTTGTCTTTAACCAACCCGTAATGCTATATCGCGTATGGTTAACCATCTTCACCTCGTGTTCTAACGCTTTGCTATCAAAGATAACCAATCGCCCAGGCAATGCATGGATAATCTCCTGTTTCTCATTTGCATTTTCATCTTGAAGATAAATAGCAAGCTCACCACCCCAACTCGGATTCCAGTGTTCATCGTTTAAGTATAACACCATCGATAAGGTGCGTCTGGTATCACTGTGAAAAATATCCAAGTGTCTCTTGTAAAATGTACCAGGAGGATAACACGCATAGTGAAACTCTCCCCCTTGTAAACCTAAATAACAAGTGCGATTAACATATAAGATAAAGTCATTTACTTTATCAAAATACATTTTCTCTACTTCATCAGGTTCTGTCTGATCTAACCACAAAATAGAATCACCTCGTATTTCTTCAACGATTTGTTCATTTTCGTTATTCCCAATAGCTGCTTTTTTGAAACTGCTTAATTCTCGTTTAAGTTTCAAGTTTGCTCGGAACAGTTCTATTTCCTGTGCAGTAAAAAAAGCGTCTACTACAGAGTATTTACGATTCATCAAATCGCCTATTATTAACTCATAAAATAAATTAACCTCAAAATCACTCATGTATTACTAAATAAAACTTACGCAAATATAATTTACAGAACAAAAAAAACAATACACTATATTACACTTTTTTATACCCTATCGTGTTAAAATTTACAGTACAAATTCAAGGCCATTTTTTGTCATCTTTATATTATTATTACTTTATCAAGTAAATTTTATCATTATTTCTTATTGTAGAATAGAAATATTGAGTACTTTTGTTTTTAATTAATCTAAATAAGATGCATACTGTACTATTTACTATTATTGCATTTGGTTTTTTTATGCTTTACAATACATCGAAAAAAGTAAAGTTCGAAAAGCAATGTGCTCTAACAAATTGGATAAGAAATAACAAAAAGATAGCCACTATATTAGCTTATAGTTTATTAGCAATTAGTTTTGTTTTAGAAATACGCTTAGATGGCTTTGCTATTGGGGCATTTACCTATTTCGTCTATCTGATGTTTATAGGTATAGCCATTTTATCACTCTACCCAACTATCGCTATTAGAACCAAACACATTGCATCTATAGTAGGGTTATGTCTTTTTTTTGAAGTAGTTATATTCTAATCACTTGTCATGCCAGCAAATAAAAAACACTTAGAAACCTCAATCTTACAAAGGTTTTTAAAGATTACCGCGGGATTAATCGGAGGGCTTTTACTCACCGTTACCCTACACTTGTTCTTCATGTATTTTTTTAATAAAGAAGTTGTTTATACCACAATGTTTGTCACAGCATATATTATATGGGCATCTCTATTTGTCGTAGCCTTCTTGTTTGACAATGGCTTAAAAGTATGGGGGATCTACTTAGGTCTGAGCTTGTTGTTTTACCTACCCTATTTACTTTAAGACAGACTACATTACACAATACTATCAAAAAAACCATGAACGTAAAAAACTACAATCGATATTTTCACCTACATACAATCAGTGGAATTATCATTACAGTAATATTATATATATTCTTTTTTGCAGGCTCATTTGCCTTTTTTAAAAATGAAATAAACAGTTGGCAAAATAATGCTCCTAAAAAACAATATTCAGCCACAACAATAGACTACGATACAATCTTAGATTCCATTGATACACAGTATGGGTTATACGGAAGAAGTGTATCTTTTAGACTTTCGCAAAAAACAAGAGCAGTAGGCCTGAATATTCAAGCAACTCAAGATTCGCTAAACCCCAAAGCTAAAGAAAGAAGTTTTGGCAGTTTGGATCCAGAATCACTTGAACTAAAAAGTTACAGTGAAGGATATGCCTTAGGAGAGTTCTTATACCGTCTACATTTTTTTGCGCAGGTAAACTCCTTAGGTAATTTCATGGGATGGCCTATTGGCTATATGATTGCGGGGTTTGTTTCGTTTGCCTTTTTATTTGCCCTTATTACAGGTCTATTAGTACATTGGCAAAAAATAGTATCAAACTTTTACATCTTTAGACCTTGGGAAAAAATAAAAACGGTGTGGACTGACCTACACACTGCCTTAGGAGTTATTTCCTTCCCATTTCAGCTAATCTTTGCTGTTACTGGCTGTTACTTTCTGATGAACTACTATATCATCATGAATAGCGTTGCGCTAATCGGTTACCAAGGGGATAATCAAAAACTACAAGAAGAGGCCAGCTACAGAAGATCACAAAGCAAGGAAATTGTATTTCAAAATAAGCCTTTAGGCAAAGAAGTTGACTTAAACTACTATGTAGATAAGACAATCCAAAAATGGGACGGCGCTATCCTATCAATGGTTCAAGTAACCAATTATGGAGACCAAGGAATGACTGTGCGAATTACAGGTAATGCTCCAAGAGAAAAGCGCTTTCACAGTCAAGGAGAAATCATATACGAAGTAGCCACCGGTGAGCAACAAGAAATTAGCAATCCCAACAAAGCACCAGGATATGGTTATACCTTTGCCAATATCATATACGAATTGCATTTTGGCGCATTTGGAGGATATGCCACTCGTATCGCTTACTTCTTAGTAGGTATTGCTGGATGTATTGTCATCCTATCGGGAGTACTGATTTGGCTTGTAGCAAGAGATAAAAAAAATGTACCAGAACGCAAGCGCAAATTTAACTTTTGGCTGGCAAACATATATATGGCAATTTGCTTATCGATGTATCCAATTACAGCTTTAAGTTTCATCGCAGTAAAAATAAATCCAAATGCAGGTCAAGAATATATATATTCTTTCTATTTTTGGAGCTGGCTCATAGCTTCAATACTGCTATCTGCACGTAAGAGCATTTATAAAACCAATCGAGATTGCCTTTTATTAGGTAGTATCATTGGACTTATTATACCTCTGGTCAATGGTATTGTGACAGGTTCATGGTTTTGGGACAATTGGAAAAACGGGTATCACGATATCCTATTGATAGATTTGTTCTGGATTATTGTGCCTATTATTACGCTCATTGCATGGAAATTAATAAGAAATAAACATGAGCAAAAACAAATGACAAATTAAAGAGAAACGCTTTGGCAATGCCAAAGCGTTTTCTTTTTATCGCAAAGCAAGTAATGCTATAACGCAAAACTACCTATGAGTTTTAAACTAATGTGAAGCCGAGGGGTAAACTATTCTCCTGCTAATAAATACCTTACCTCCATTAAAGCAAAGCCCAAGAGATTCAGTCCATTCCACTGCATTGGGTTATTGATTTTCTCATTATCAGCAGCTAAACCGACTCCCCAAATGGTATCCACAGGGCTCGCCTCTACCAGTATTCTATTTTTGGTATTGAGTAAGAACTCCTTCAAATCAGCATTCTGATTGAATTTGTGATAATTGCCTTCAACGACAATCGCGTAGCGATTCTCTACCCAGACATCTTCCTTAAAGCCTTTTACTTCTCTACCTAAGGCCTTCATCTCCATAGGACTTTTCGCCTGCATAATGCGGTTGTATATCTCAACATCGTTAAATAGTAAAGCTTTCTGTGCCATCATCCAATGTTCTGTAGAAACATACACTTGTCCATCAACTGCAAACGGAGAAGTCCACCATTGACTAAAACACGAAGAGGTAATCAAACCGCTCTTGCTCTTTTGATGTCCCCAAAAAAATACGTATTTCCCCCGTTTGCCTTTTCGATAATCCTCGATATGTCGCTTTAAACTATATTGCTTTTCAAATTTCATCGCTTACTTTACTTATTTTAAGTAACGCAAAATTAAATAAATAAAACAAGATGAACTCTCCCTTTTAATACACAGCATCAAAAACACCTTGCGCTGTAGAAATTAAAATTATTTGATTGTTATAAAATAAAGCATTGACATAATGCTTTATCTTACTGAGAAATGGTGTTTTTTACAATATTGAAATTTTATACAAAAAGTAGTCAAAAAGACAAGTTCGTCAACTACCGAACCACCCTCAAAAGCTTACAAACAAAGGCCTTAATCCAAATTCACTCGGAGATCCTTCGGTGAATCTTCAAAAAAACATGGGAAAATGAAGGGTTTTGCGAGCAACTCCCGAACAAACACCGAACAAATCGGCATAAACACAGGGAATTAATCAGAAAAAATCGAAAAAACACCACGGAAATGATTAAAAATGAAAAACCATAATTTGAGATTAAAAGTACTTTTTACTTTAACTTAGAAAAGCTTAAATATTATTTGATTTACATACACACAGAGCAAAAGAACAACTCTTTAAATCAATAGTCCAACAAAATTTACAAGGTAAAAATACAAAAAACATCTACATTCTTATAAACTCTTTATACAGATTGAAGGACTAAAAAGTTCTCTTTCGAATCACTGCTACTTTGCTTAACGCCTATTGATTTCCACAGACTTGCCATCGCGCACTTCATAGCTAATTTCTTCTGAATCACCGAATTCTGTTTGACTCCAATACCTAACTAAATAAAAATTATCATCTATGACTTTGTATTCGTATTTTGATTCATTACCTCTACCATCTGCTGTCTCTACAACCAAAACCTCTTTAAGGTGATCAGCTCTCACGTAATGACCAAATTCGTCCCTGTACTGGGGTTGGTAGTCGAATTTTTTACTTATTGGATTATAAATTAAGAGGTATAATCCATAATCACGTCTTGCCTGAAAGGGAAAACGGTGATAGACAACAAGGTCTAAATACCCATCAAAATTGTAATCCTCCAATATGGTATTTAACTCTTCTTGCTTATAACAATAAGAGAATGGCAGTTCTACTTCTTGCAATAACTTCCTATTGCTATCATATAGTTTAATAGCGTCAAACTCATAATAATGCTTCTGTATGTCGCTATCATCACTTTCTCTTGTATTTAAGGTATAAAAGTATTGTTCAGAAGGTTGTTTCTCAACAGCGATTAACTCAAAATCTAATTGTTTAGAAGTGAGCATATTTGTCCATATTCCTGATACAACATCAAAATTTTGAAAGTCCTTTGCCGTAAATAAACCGGTATTGATCATCTTCTTGCTTTGAAAGTTATAAACCTCCTCTCCAATTCTCAAATCCCCTTTATGATAGGTTCCGCTAATACCTATTGGTTCATTATTAGGATATTTCTTATACGTATAATATCCATAAATACTATTACTTTCCATATACTCCATATAGAGTCTAATAGGATAGCTTCCTATCTTTCCTTTATAAGTAATAACCCTTCTCTCAACCGCCTTTTGACCAAGCATACTAAAGCTAACCAAACAAGAAAATAGTACAAAGAATATTTGTATTCCCTTTATATTCACAAACTTAAAATCATTTATTTTACATTTATTAAAAGTAATACAATTCGCCCTTTTCTACAATTAAATAACGCTCACCTCCAACATAGAAAGGCCCTAAGCCTTGAGATCTAACGCTAATAAACACCACAAAAGAATCGGTAATACAGAAGGAAAATATCCTAAAATCAAAAACAATAGTAGCGCTCAAATCACAGGTTATTGTTTAAGTACTTTAGATAGTAATGCGCTAAGCTAATTGCTCGCAATACGATAAGCTGGATAAAGCAAAAAGTGGCTTGCTATTACACAAACCACTTTTACAAAAAGAAACATTTTAATCATTTAATTTTATTTTGACTATGAAAATAAATTAGAGATCCAAGTTATTATAAATGCAATTAATTTAATCATTGCATAAATCAGTAAACAAAAGACAATAATACCAATAAGTGAACGCACTGCTTTTTGGTTCACTTCTTTGATAATCTCCTTGTCATCTTCTACAAAGCCAACAATCAGACGCATATTGCGCAAATAACTTCGATTGAAAACATCAAGAATATTGCCAATCCAAAAAGGGATCATACCAATCAAGGTATCTCTTAGGATATTATAAATCACCGCCAGAGTCAATGGCAGTGAGCCAACTTTAAATAAACTTACATAAATAAAAGGAAGAGAAACAACCGAACTCACAGCGTCTCCTACTGTGGGAACTACACCCAGAATAGGATCTAAAAAATACTTGTCCATCACACTCGATATGGTTTTTAACAAGCGATAAGACTTAGACTCCTGTATCTTCAACATCTGCTGCAACTTGTCTTGTTGTCTATTATACTCGTGCACAACAGACTTATTAATTGTTGCTTTCTGTTTATTATCATCAATGCCTAATTCAACCTTAGCTTGACGTACTCTACTACTTTCCATTATACGCGCTATATTTCTAAAGTTTTACTTCCATTTAGTAGATCTTCAATATCTTGAGCAGAAATGTGAATATTTCCAACATCTGCTAACATGAGTAAACCCATTTTAACTTCATCTTGTCCTTCTGCAGTATTAATTTGACGCATTATCTCTCTCAATACAGAAGCTTTGTCACCTATATTATTCATTTGCTGTTTAAAATCACTTTGCATACGCTGCACTTGCTCTTCATAAAGAGCTCTTTCTCTTTCACCGATTTTCTTATCCACTTGCAACTGCGTCCACACTTGGATTAAGTCAACCGCTCCAACAACTAATTTATTTTGAGCATCCATCATGGCTGTAATATCTTCTTTTAAATAAGTTTCTTCTGCTTTTTGCTTCTTAACAAAAGCTTGGTTAAAAGCGTTCATATCTGCTACAGCAATCGCTTCGTCTATGAGCAACTCGCTTTTTAAATCAGAAGTAAATTTTGTCAAACGCTCTTTGACCTTATCATTCAAGGCGAATTTCTCCTGTTTTTGCAACTGAAAACTTTCAAGGTATTTTCGATCAAACTTGCTCTGAAGAATATCTTTACCAACTTGTAAACATTTAAGATAATCCTCCAAATGCTGTGCAATACTCAACTTTACCTTATCGCTTACACTTATTTCTTGAGCTATCTTCCTATTGCTGTTTTTCAAAAGAGCATGTAATTCACTGTAACGCTCAGTATTAGACTTTAATTCACCCAAAAGATAATCACACTCTTGTTTGTCTAACTTTAAACTCACTTGTACTTTATTATACCCATCAATCACGGGAAGACACCTCTCTTGCCAGTGGTAAACTTCCCTGTTATAAGTATCTTTTCCTATACCTAAAAACAACAAGAAAGGCTTTGTTGGCTTTAAAGCCTTAGCCTGTTCATACTCATCTTTTCCATCCACAATAAAAGCATTGTTAGTGGTGATAGTCTGATTATAGTAAGTAATCTGCTTTTGCGTATCGCTGATCTGTCTACTCAACTGATTATACTCTTCTAAAAGTCCATCCCTCTCTTTTTTGAGTTTTTGTAGCACAGCAGTATGGTAAATAGAGTTTATAAGTTCTCTGTACTGATCTTGCATTACCTGCCTTGCATAACGATAGAATATATGTGCTTTTGGCACAAGCAACTCGTTTAATACGCTGTGGATAATCATTAAGCGCTTCATATCTCCATTGACAAGTGCAACGTCGTAGATGACTTTAGACTTGAACTTCTCTAATTCACCCTCCAGTATAGTTGTCTTATTTGCAGCATCGACATAATGTCCCACCATGTCAATCACTGCTAAGACAATTAAAGCTTTATTCCCCTTAGACCTTCCCAATGAATTACCTACCTTTTGCAAAGTACCTTTAAAACTACCTCCTATTTCTTCCATCAAGACTCCACAAGAAGTTGCGAGTTTGTAATATTCCATTTCAACAGCTTTAAACATCTCTGTCGTGTTGAGATACTGTATCTTGTCAAAATCAAATAAATCAGGAGCCACTTGTTTAATTGAATCCCCAAAGACATCCATTAACCCCAAACTATATTGTCTATACATAGAAGCAATATCATCTCTTAGCATTACAAATTGATCGACTGACTCTTGAATCAAATCTTTCAGTTCTTCATATCCATTAACTACATTTGTATATTGATGAAAGATTGCCGCCGCCTGCTCTTGCAAGTTCTTTACCCCTTTATTACCAATAAAAGTCATAAAATCAAGCTTATCTAAAGTAGCACTATTTGAAGGCGTTTTTTCACAAAGTAAATCAGATACGACATTGAACTGATCCATTGCTCTGTTGAATAATTGCTCTAACCCTGTGATAACTTCACTTTCATTGCCTTGAGTTAACTGCATATACAGGTTGTATTGCTCTACCAAATACTTCGATTCATCATTGCAAACAAATGCTTTTTTTATCTCCTCTTTATTATTATATCGACGATAGGCTTGCCAAACAAGAGCTGAAATCTGTATCGAATCTCCCTTAATACCAAATTCTCTAAGTTCAAAAGCTAAATCAGCTCTATTATAAACAGAAGCATTTTGTACTAATTTCTTAGCAAGTGCTAATATCTTTTTATAGATAGCATCGTTCTCCATTGTATTTACTTTGTGTTTTTATAAACTGTGTTTCAATACTACTAAGGCTTGATTTCAAAGCGTATTCTGTTATATTGCCTAACAAACTCAAAGTTGTCAATCAATCTAATCGCTCAACGTGAAAATCGTTTTTACTACAATTCCCCTTTTTGTAATCATAGCCATATAAGCGCATTAATACTTCTTGCAACTCTTTTGCTCCATTGTAGAACGGACAAGAGGTATGTTGAATTGTCGTGACTACAACAGTCATTTCGGGAGTTAGGACTGTATTATTTACTCTCCTAATTCGCTTTGGCGTTACTTTAAAAACTCTTGACATACTACGCTGTGAATTAATATTAATACAAAATTATCTGCACTAACTGTCATAACACATCAGTCAGTTAGAAAAAAAACATTCACTTCTCCATAAGGACACATAACCACTCCATTTCTAACACAATACAATTAAAAAAGTACGAGTTACCTTATAAAATTACGTCATTTTCAAAGAAATTCCACAAAAAAAAGCCAAAGAACTTACTTAAAGACATAACTACCCAAAGCCTACTCTAACATTAAACCGCCATAACCCCAACAATGCATGCTACTAGTTTAGAAACAGAACCTTTTTTGAAACTTAAAGATTCCTAACTATTTAATCGCTGAAGTTGTTTGGCTAAAATTCCTATTTGCTTTAATTTACTTTCTAATTGTGCGTTCCAAGGTACTCCAAAACACAAACGCATAGAATTATTATATTGGTCTTGCAAGGTAAACATACGTCCAGGAGCGATGCTAATTCCCCGTTTGATTGCAGCATCATAAAGCTCAATGGTATCGATTTTATCTCCAAATTCAATCCAAAGAGAAAGTCCTCCTTGAGGTTGACTAATCTTCACGTCTTTTGGAAAACTTTGCTGTATCACCCTTGCGTAATTTTGATAATTCAAATAGAGCTTTTGACGAAGATTTTTCAAATGCTTATCATATTTACCAGACTTCAAGAAGTTGGCAACGGCCTCTTGTTCTAAAGAGGACGAAGAAATGGAATGAACCAATTTTACGTTTAGTACCTTATCCTTGTACTTACCAGGAGCAACCCACCCTACTCGAAACCCCGGAGCTAAAGTCTTGGAGATCGAACTACACCAAAGTACATTTCCAGTGGTGTCAAAACTCTTACAACAATTTGGTCGATGCCCTGTAAAACACAAGTCTCCATAAACATCGTCTTCAATAAGAGGTATATCCTGAGATGCCAACAGTTCAACTACTTCTTTCTTATTCTCATCTGGCATACAGCTACCAACAGGAGTATTGTAATTAGAAATTAGGATACAGATATCTATTTTATCGATTACTTCCTTTAAAGCCTCTATCTTAATCCCTGTTCTGGGGTGTGTAGGTAGTTCAAACACTTTGAGCCCAAGACCTAATGCCAACTGTAAGATTCCCGGATAACACGGGCTTTCAATGGCAACTGTGTCCCCTGGTTTACTCAAAGCCATCAAACAAAGCGCCACAGCATTCATACCTCCATTAGTGGTAATCAAATCTTCTTCCTTTAAATTTGCTCCCCACGTAAGTGATCGCATAGCAACCATCCTCCTTAAATTAGCATTTCCCTCCACTCGATCATACTGTACTCCTCCAGTAGGCAATGCCCTTGTGGCTTGAACAATCTCCTTTTTAAGCTGTGAAATAGGCAGCATATCACCATAGGCCACAGTATAGGATAACAACAAGATATCCTCACGACCTATATTGGCATATACCTTTTGTAAAATATCATTAGGCTCACAGTGGTTTGCCAATAATATTGGATTACTCTCCCCCGGAAGAGGTAGATCTTTATAACTGAGTTTACTTGCAAAATACCCACTTTGAGGCTTGGCATAAATCAGCGATTGAGATTCCAATTCCAAAAATACTCGTTTAGCAGTATTCATACTAATCTCGTATTCAGCACAAAGCATACGAACAGAAGGAAGCTTATCTCCCTCTCTTATAATTCCATTTCTAATCTGCGAAGCTAAATTCTCTGCAATCTCACTATACAAAAAGCTTTTACTCATAATTACCAACTAACTGTGTCCATACAAATATACAAAACTGATACTGTGCGAATCCTATTTCTTACCTTAATTTTGTATCAAATAAAAAAAGACAATGGAACAAACTGGCATTTTAGATGCAAAAACGAAATCATCCAGTGGGTGGTTAAATGGATTTATTGGTGTATTGTTATTCGCTGGGTCAATGCCTGCTACCAAAATGGCTGTAAAAGATTTGGACCCTATATTTGCCACGGCAGCAAGAGCAGTGATTGCTGCAATCTTAGCCCTTGCCTGTGTACTATTTTTCAGAGAGAAAAGACCTACAAAAGCACAGTTATGGCCTTTGATTAAAGTAGCAATCGGTGGAGTGATTGGTTTTCCTCTGCTAACAGCTATGGCACTGCAATACATCAGTTCTGCTCATTCATTGGTATTTATGGGAATGCTACCTTTATCAACTGCAGTATTTGCAGTGTTTATTGGCAAAGAAAAACCTAAGCCAATCTTTTGGTTATTTTCTTTACTTGGAAGTGCCTTAGTAATTGGATTTGCCTTTTCGCAAGGAGTAAGCGCAAATCCTGTAGGGGATATTTTGATGATCTTAGCCATTATTCTATGTGGGCAAAGCTATGCCGAAGGAGCGAAATTATCGAAAACCTTAGGGGGGTATCAAGTCATATCATGGGCTTGTATTATTTCCCTTCCCTTGACTATTCCCATAATGATTTACACTTTGCCTACTGAGTTAGCAAGCGTGGGTGGAGAATCTTGGTTTGGCCTTTTCTACATTTCAGTAATCAGTATGTTCTTAGCCTATATATTTTGGTACAAAGGTTTGGCTCAAGGAGGAATAGCTACAGTTGGACAAATCCAACTGCTTCAGCCGCTACTGGGAATGATATTAGCCGCTAGTGTTTTACACGAAAAAGTAAGTTCAGAAATGCTCTATATTACCTTTGGAGTCATTCTATGTGTGGCTGCGAGTAAGAAATTTGCCAAATAGATTAATTTTTCTCTTCAATTATTATATACACTTTACTAACCAAAAAGGCACTGCTTAAAATAAGCAGTGCCTTTTTACTTTTTCTGAATATAAGTTCTACAAACAAGGATTCTAAAATTATTTGCCCTTTATTAAGTAACCACGTAATCCTGGTTTGGCAATAAAATAATAGGCAGTGGCATCTCAGACAGCTCGCTTAGAGAATACTCAATATTAGCACACATCTGATCCAAAGCTAAATCGTTTTCCTCCATTCCGAAAGGCTCAGATATTTCTTCCACTACTGCATCAAGTACAATAAAAGTATAAGCGACAAAAGTGACGAAGAAAGGCATGGCCCAGACAATAGAGTCAATTAAACCAAAAGGCAGAATAAAACAATAGATATAAACTGTTCGATGCAAAATTACAAAGTAAACAAACGGTATCTTAGTATGAACAATGCGTTCACATGCACCAAGAACGATTGAAAGTTGATCTATATTCTGATCAATACGAGCTTGAGTAATCGTATCTAAGCGTCCTGCTCTTTGTTGAGCCGCAATCCAACTTGTAAGCTCATGTAATAAATAAGCAGGTTTGAAGCGCTTTGTTAGCATCGTCTGATACACCTGTGGTGTTAAGTACTTTTGGAGTGTTTCATAATCTGTCTTGCCTCTTAATTGTTTATTCAAGGCATAACAAAATGCTATGATAAGTTTAATGCCCTCTTTCTTGTCCTCTTTGGTAAAAGAGTTTGATTCAGCAATGTAATTCTGTATTTGAAATGCTAATGAGCGGGTATGGATTACCAAACTCCCCCACTGTTTTCTACCTTCCCAAAAGCGATCGTAAGCAGCATTGTTACAAAAACCTAAGAAAATAGCTAATGAAATACCCACTAAAGCAAATGCTCCAACATTTAAAGGAATGATGATCTCAGGAAAATAATACCTCGCAAAATATACAATCCAAGAAAATCCAAAGATAAAAAGTAAAGTGGGGTATATTTTTTTTAGGACTGACCCTTTCCAGGTAAAAAGCATTTGAAGGATATGCTTTTTGTTTCTAACAATCATATTGGTTTGAGTTTTAAGTACCACAAAGGTAAAGCGAAAACATAAAAAAAGCTACTTATTTGTTGGATAAGTAGCTCTAATTGATGCCTCTAAAAACATCTAACAACAATAATTTATCATATACTTCATAACCCTATTTTATACAGGATTATAAAATACGGCGTTCACTTTTACTTGTTATAAAAAGTTTATTTTAGTAAATATATTAAAATAATTTGATTTTCACACTATTTGTTGCTTAATCATTTGCTTTTTTCAACAAAAAAAGAGTAAACAAATAAGTATCAATATTTTAAATATCCCTAAAAAGCAAGGTCGCCATTTGTCACAAGACACAGCCTTTAATTCAAGCTATGTGAATACATCACCTAAGCTACACATTAACTTCACCTACTTTAAATCAGAATAAATAACAACCTTTTATCTTTCCATTTTACTTTTAAAAACAATATTTTAATGATTATTGCTTAATTTCGCAACCAATATATACTAACAATTTTTAAAATAAATGGAAAACGCACAAGACAAAAAGGAAAGACAAATTACATTGTTTCAATCGCTAATCCCCGTAGTTATCTTAGTAGCTATGTTAGCTGTGAATGTATTTGTATTCCGGGATGACGCCTTGTCGGGAACCAATCAGTTTATTTTAATCATAGGGGGGGCTATTGCAACTGTTATTGGCGTGTACAATAATGTGTCTTATGACAAGATACTAAAACAAGTCACACACAATATCAGAGATACCAGTAACGCCATTTTTATATTATTATTAGTAGGAGCGCTATCGGGTACATGGCTACTAAGTGGGATCATTCCCAGTATGATTTACTATGGATTAAACATCTTACATCCTGCTATTTTCTTGCCAGCTTGTGTGATTATCACCTCGATTATTTCCATTGCAACTGGAAGTTCTTGGACAACTTCTGCTACAGTGGGAATTGCCTTAGTCGGTATAGGAAATGCATTAGGCATGCCATTAGGAGTTATTGGAGGGGCAATTGTATCAGGAGCTTATTTTGGAGATAAACTCTCTCCTTTATCAGACACGACCAACTTGGCGCCAGTTATGGCTGGAACAGATCTGTTTACCCACATTAAATACATGTTATATACCACTGTACCTACTTACATAGTCACTTTAGGCTTGTTTGTTGTATTGGGGTTAGTCTATGGAACTGAAGGTAATATAGACACTGCAGAGACCTTAGCTGCCATTGCAGATACCTTCCACATTACACCGTGGTTATTTATCGTACCCGTTGTTGTAATTCTACTAATTATCAAAAAAGTACAATCAATCGCAGCCCTTTTAATCGGAGTATTGTTAGGTGCAGTATTTGCTTTGATATTCCAACCAGATATCGTCGTAGCAGTATCTGGAGCAGAAACATTTAACTTCTACAATGCATACAAGGGAGTTATGTTAGCCCTTACCACAGATATTAAGATTATTTCCCCATTAGAAAGTCTCAATGCCTTATTCGAGGCTGGAGGAATGGCCAGTATGCTAAATACCGTATGGCTTATTCTTTGTGCTATGTTATTTGGAGGAGCTATGGAAGCGATAGGCGCACTGCAAAAAATATCACAAGCACTACTTAATATTGCAAATAATATATTTGGGTTATTCGCCAGCACTGTAGCAAGTTGTTTAGCAATTAACGTCATGACTTCAGACCAATATTTATCGATTGTTGTACCTGGAAAGATGTTTGCGGATGCTTACAAGACAAAAGGATTGGCGCCAGAGAACTTAAGTAGAACACTTGAAGATTCTGGAACAGTAACTTCAGTACTGATCCCATGGAACACTTGTGGAGCCTATCACGCAGGAGTATTAGGTATTCCAACTATGACTTACCTACCCTATGCATTCTTTAACTACCTAAGCCCGTTTGTAACACTCTTATACGCGGCACTGAACTTTAAAATTCGCAAGCTAATTAGCGCAGATAAGTAGACAAGAACAAAGGTAATATATCTGTATAAGCACGTACCTACACCCAAATGCAAGGTTGAGGTTACGCTAACTAAGCTACATGATCACTGTTAATCTATACTTGCTTATAGCAACTAAATTATATAATACAAAAGCCCAAGCAAATGCTTGGGCTTTTGTATTATGGATCTACTACCGCTAAACACGCTCTTTGCCTTCTGCCAGAGCAATCACCTTACCTATAGACAAACCAGCTGGCCTTATCACTTTAAAAAAGGCTCAACAAGAATGACAACCTTAGCTTAAAGTCAGATTTTTGATAATTTACTAAAAAGCTAACAATGAGGCCATAAAAGTAACGATAACTAATAATTAGCATTTATATAACACTTAGTTAGTTTGTAAAATCGCAATTTCTTTATATATTTAAAAAGTCAAAACAGAATACAGTAAAAAAATATTTAGACAAGGGTAAAATAGATATTTATTATAGTATGATAAAAAACAATAATCAAACTTAATAGATATAACCTAAAATGTGTTCTACATTTGCAATAGAAAAATAAGAGAAATCAATATTAACTTTAAAAAATAATTATTATGTCTTTAGTAGGTAAAAAATTTCCAAATATCACAGTTGATGCAATGTCTGAAATGGGAGATGATTTAAGAATCAACATTTTTGAGGAAGCAACAAAAAACAATAAAAAAGTATTATTATTCTGGTACCCAAAAGACTTTACTTTTGTATGTCCTACAGAATTACACGCTTTCCAAGCAGCATTACCTGAGTTCGAAAAAAGAAACACTATGGTAATTGGAGCTTCTTGTGATACAAACGAAGTACACTTTGCATGGTTAAACACAGCAAAAGACAACGGTGGTATCGAAGGTGTAACTTACCCAATCTTAGCTGATACACAAAGAAACTTATCTTCAGTATTAGGAATTTTAGACGTAGAAGAAGAAGTTTACAGCGAGGAGTATGATGCAGTTCAAATTGCAGGTTCTAACGTAACTTTCAGAGCTACTTACCTTGTAGATGAGACTGGAAAAATCTTCCACGAATCAGTAAACGATATGCCACTTGGTAGAAACGTAAACGAATACATCAGATTAATCGACGCTTATACACACGTTCAAACTCACGGAGAGGTATGTCCTGCAAACTGGGAAGAAGGTAAACAAGCGATGAACGCTGACAGAAAAGGTGTTGCTGAGTACTTAAGCAAAAACTAATCTGTAAGATTACATCACAGAGTATAAACGATTAAATAAAAATAAAATGCTTTTAGAATTAGATAAAGACAATTTACAAGAAATTGTAAATTCAAACGATAAAGTAGTAGTTCAATACGCTGCATCTTGGTGTGGTAACTGTAGAATTATGAAACCGAAGTTTAAAAAATTGGCTGGTGAGAAACAGAACATGACATTTGTAATTGCAGATGCTGAGAACTTCCCTGAGTCAAGACAATTAGCCGACGTAAGTAATTTACCTACATTCGCTACATTCGTTAACGGAAAATTAGTAAACCAAGCTCAAACAAACAAAGCAGAGGTTTTAAACGATTTAGTAAACGAAATTGCATAATTTCAGAAAAACACAATTAGAATGAAATTACCTGTTATCAAACATTTGACTCAATTCATTGAGGACAATGACCAAGATTATATCATTGAAACTATCGAAGTATTAGAAAACCTAACTGAAGTTCCTTCATTGAAAGACGAAGAATTAGATGTTATCGGGGAATTAATTTCTAATATGTACGGTGCCTTAGAGGTTCAAAAACTGATCAAAGAAGGTGCTACTCAAAAAGAAGCTCTTAACGGGTTTATGAAAAGAGTATTAGGATCAATTGACAAATAATTTATCAATACCAAATACACAAGGGTTCAACATTTTACGTTGAACCCTTTTTTTATGGAACACAAATAAGTAAAACTTTCACTATTGCGATGATTTCTCACAATAAAAACAAGTTTACATTGATATATTTTATATATTTTTGTGTAGTACTAAAAATTAAAATAATATGGCAAAAGTAACTTTAAAGAACAACGAAGTACACACTATAGGTGAACTTCCCGCTATAAACGCTATAGCTCCAGCATTTAACTTAGTAGGTGCTGGATTAGCTGATAAATCACTATCTGATTACAAAGGAAAAAGAGTAATACTCAATATCTTTCCAAGTGTAGATACAGGTACATGCGCAATGTCAGTAAGACATTTCAACGAATCTGCTGCTAAATTAGACAATGCAGTTGTACTTTGTATATCAAGAGATTTACCTTTCGCTCAAGATCGTTTCTGTGGGGCTGAAGGAATTAAAAACGTAGAGATGTTATCTGATTTTAGAGAAGGACAATTTGGAAAAGACTATGGCGTTTTATTTACAGACGGTCCTTTAAAAGGTCTTTTATCTCGCGCAGTAGTAATCATTGACCCACAAGGAAAAGTAGTTTACACAGAGCAAGTAGCCGAGACTACAAATGAACCAAACTATGAAAAAGCTTTGGCTGCATTGAAATAAAACATCACTAAAAAAACATATTTCTGTTATTGGTTGTACCATAACTCTCAAGAGCTATTTTATAACCAATAGCAGTTTTTTGTATTTTAACACAAAACACGAAGATTACAATTAGCCATATTGTCAATATATTTTGCGATGAAAAAAGAAAGTAAAACCAAAAAGACTACTACTACACAATCCGACAAAACAAATAAATCCGCTAACCCATTATTTAATATCAAATTCCTATTTCTAATACTTGTGGTTATCGCAGGTATTGCTTTAACAATAGGATTGTTTTCATATTTATTCACAGGTGTAGAGGATCAAAGTAACTTAGATGCTCTGGGAGATCGAACAGCTGCTGTAGCAAATACTACGGGTAAGATAGGCGCCTACTTTGGCCACCTACTCATTTACAGTGGTTTTGGAGTTTCCGCTTTATTTTTATGTAAGATTCTAATACACGCAGGAATCTATGGACTTTTTGGAATTAATAGAACTCGAATTAAAAACGTCATATTCTGGGATCTAACCTCAATGGTTCTTTTATCGCTTACATTGGGTTTCTTTGGATCCAAAAACCTGATTTTAGGAGGTATAGTTGGCTATGAAATGAATCTGTACTTTGTTGATTACATTGGTACTGTAGGTACTATTTTACTTATTATCTTCTTAGTTATTGTCTTTATCGTATTTAGATTTAAACCTTCTCCTGAAAAAATTAAAGCAAATCTGGAGAGCATTAAAAACAGCGTAAACAAGACAATTGAAAAGAGCAAAAAGGAAATTACTGACTTTAATATTGATACTCCAGAGAGTGTACCAACAAAGAGTCCAGAAAACTCCACTCCAGTAAAAGAAGAACACACTGATAATTTAGAGAAACTAATCACTGATAATTTAATTATAGAAAACGCAACTGAGACTCAATCACAGCCAGAAAGCCAAGGTGAAACTGCGCCAAAGCACTCTTTTACAATGGATCCAAAAGCTGTAAAACCAACTATAGAACACAGCTCAGAGTTATCATTAAAAAACAAAAAGCAAGAGGAAGATTCGTTTGAAGGAATGATTTTAGACACTCCAAATGACAATTTTGTTATTGAAGCAGCTAAAGATGAAGAGGTATTAGAGGAAAACTTAGCCGCTAAACTGGTACAAGACTTTGGGGAATTTGACCCAACACTTGAACTTTCAAAATATCAATTTCCTTCTATTGATATCTTAAAAGAGTATGGAAACTCTGGAATTACAATTGACCAAGAAGAACTGGAAGAAAACAAAAACAATATTGTAGAGACCTTAAAGAACTACAAAATTGACATTGCGCAAATTAAAGCTACTGTTGGACCAACAGTTACTTTATATGAAATAATACCAGAGGCAGGAGTTAGAATATCGAAGATTAAGAATCTTGAAGATGATATTGCCTTATCACTGGCTGCTTTAGGTATTCGTATCATTGCTCCTATTCCTGGTAGAGGTACCATTGGTATTGAGGTACCAAACACCAAGCCTTCAATTGTATCAATGAAAAGCGTTATTGCCTCACCTAAGTTTCAAAATGCAGAAATGGAACTCCCTGTTGCTTTAGGTAAGACCATTTCTAATGAAACATTTGTGGTAGACTTGGCGAAAATGCCTCACTTACTTATGGCAGGAGCCACAGGACAAGGTAAATCTGTGGGATTAAACGCCCTTTTAACTTCCCTACTGTACAAAAAGCACCCTGCAGAAGTTAAATTTGTGTTAGTTGACCCTAAAAAAGTAGAATTAACGTTATTTAATAAAATAGAACGCCATTATTTAGCTAAATTGCCTGATTCAGAAGATGCAATCATCACTGATAATACAAAGGTTATTAATACACTCAACTCCTTGTGTATAGAGATGGATAACCGCTATAGCTTGTTAAAAGACGCTATGGTGAGAAACATCAAAGAATACAACGAGAAGTTTAAACAACGCAAGTTAAATCCTGAACAAGGACATCGCTTTTTGCCTTATATTGTCCTTGTGATAGATGAGTTTGCAGATTTAATTATGACAGCAGGTAAAGAAGTAGAAACTCCTATTGCTCGTTTAGCTCAGCTTGCCCGTGCAATTGGAATTCACTTAATTATCGCAACGCAAAGACCTTCTGTAAACGTTATTACCGGGATTATTAAAGCTAACTTCCCTGCGCGTGTGGCCTTTAGAGTAACTTCTAAAATTGACTCGCGTACAATCTTAGATGGTCAAGGAGCAGACCAGCTAATTGGTAGAGGAGATATGCTATATACACAAGGTAATGACCTTGTACGGGTACAGTGTGCCTTTGTTGATACACCAGAGGTTGAGAAGCTAACTGAGTATATTGGATCTCAAAAAGCTTATCCAAGTGCATATCTACTACCAGAATACGTAGGAGAAGATGGTGGTGCAAGTAATCTTGATGTGGATATTAGTGAAAGAGATGCCTTATTCAAGCAAGCTGCTGAAGTAATTGTCATTGCACAACAAGGGTCTGCATCTTTATTACAGCGAAAACTCAAATTGGGTTACAATAGAGCAGGAAGACTTATTGACCAATTAGAAGCCGCAGGAATAGTAGGTCCGTTTGAAGGAAGTAAGGCCAGAAGCGTACTTATTCCAGATATTTTAGCCTTAGAGCAATTCTTTAGAGCTGAAGAAGAAAATATGTAAAACCTAAAACAAGGTATTTTTTATGAAAAAGTTAATTAGTTTATTATTTATAATTGCCATTTCACTTAGTAACACCTACGGCCAATCAAGCCAACGTGCGAAAAACTATCTAAATGAAGTAAGCAAGCGACTCTCAAATTACAAAAACGTGTCTATTGATTTTTCATATAGTTCACGCAATGACAAAGATGAGCAGTTAAACCAAGACACTAAAGGACATGTAGATATACAAGGAGATTTGTATCTACTGGAGTTTATGGGAATTAAAAAAATATATGACGGAAAGAAGATCTATACGATTTCATCTGAGGATGAAGAGGTAACTATTTCGAAATTCAACAAAGAAAAAAGCGATGGTATCTTACCTTCTCACCTACTTACTTTCTTTCAAGAAGGATTTACTTACCAATGGGATATATTAGCTAGTGTAAAGGGACGTCAAATTCAATACATTAAGCTATTTCCAATTGATGAGTCCTCAAGTATAAAAGAAGTCTTACTGGGTATAGATGACCAAAGCAAAGACATCTACACTAAGGTACAAACCAATAAAAATGGTACAAAAACTATCTTAACGGTTAATTCTTTTAAAACTAATCAGAGTATATCAAAAAATCATTTTACCTTTACCGAGTCTCAGTACCCAAATTATTATATTAATAAAATAGATTAGTTTTTCTTTCTGTGAAAATAATAGATCGATATATTTTAAAGAGCTTTGTAACAACACTAACTACAGTGTTTGCTATTCTGTACTTCATATTTATTCTACAAGCAGTTTGGTTATTTATCACTGAATTAGCAGGTAAAGACCTTGATGTATTTGTTATTATCAAATTCTTATTGCTCTACTCGCCAAAGATGGTGCCACTGGTATTGCCCTTATCGGTATTATTATCCTCAATTATGACCTTTGGTAGCTTGGCTGAGAATTACGAATTTGCTGCAATGAAAGCCTCAGGAATATCTCTTGGTCGCGCTTTAAGACCACTCTCGATATTTATCAGTGCGTTAGCCTTATTATCTTTTTGGTTTGCAAATAACGTGATTCCAAAAGCGGAATATGAGTTTATTAACTTGCGCCGAGAAATTGTAGCGGTAAAACCAGCTATGGCAATTGCACCTGGACAGTTTACTGACTTGGGAACATCGAATATTAAAGTAGATAAAAAAACAGGAGACAAAGGACAATATCTCGATAATGTTACCATGCATATTCGCGGAAACGGCGGCTATAAAAACGAAGTAGTGATTCGCTCTGTCAATGGTGAATTGGCCACTTCCGAGACCACCAACTTATTACAGTTACAACTATTTGACGGAAATTACTACAGAGATATTCCACATAAGACATATCAAGATGCCAATAAAATGCCTTTTATGAAGGTGAAATTTGACAAATACACTGTCAATATGGATATGGCTGAACTGAACAAAACAGAAGATCCTGAGAGAGTAACGAATACTTATCACATGCTTAATATTAGCCAATTAAGCTATACCTTAGATTCGTTAAACAATGAAGTAGTCGCAAGTAAAATATCTAATTCGGATAACCTTACCTTGAGATTAAAATCACTGTATGATAGTAATAAAGCCACTGATACTACAGATCAAGATGACAATCACTCGCAAGAAGCTTCTATAGATTCAACAAAGTCTAAAACCGCATACTTAGAGGTTGCACCAGATAAAATACTTGAGCAGTTCAATAAAACGGAAAAAACAAGAATATTGACCACTGCCAATGAATATGTAAGTAATCTTATGTTTAATACCGAAACCAATGACGCTACGGTATTAAATCAAATGAAAAAGATTAACGACCATTACTTGGCACTAAACGAAAAGTTTGTCATAGCTTATTCGTGTTTCTTAATGTTCTTTATCGGAGCACCCCTTGGGGCTATCATCCGAAAAGGAGGTGTAGGATTACCTATGGTTTTTGCGGTAATTATCTTTATTACTTACCACTTTATCAATACCTTTGGTAAAAAAGTAGCTCAAGAGGATGGTATGTCACCAATATTGGGCTCTTGGATCGGAGCACTTGTGCTCACTCCCCTAGCTGTCTTCGTTACCTACAAAGCTACGGCCGATAATGGAGAAGTAAACTTTGGGGCTGTATTTGAGCCATTTGTCGATGCCTTTGTTTGGGTAAAAGAGAGAATAAAAGCTTTCTTTGGCCTTATCAAGACTAAAATATTTGGCAAAGAAATAGATAACAAGGAATTATAAACAACAAAAAAACAACTATAATGTCACACAATCACATTCAATTAAACACTATTGAGGAAGCTATCGAAGATATTCGTCAAGGAAAAGTAGTCATAGTGGTAGATGATGAGGATCGTGAAAACGAAGGTGATTTTATCGCCGCTGCAGAAATGGTTACTCCAGAGATGATTAATTTCATGGCTACCTATGGTAGAGGTCTTATCTGCGCTCCCCTAACCCAATCAAGATGTAAAGAACTTGACTTACATCCAATGGTAACAAACAATACAGTTCTTCACCAAACTGCCTTCACGGTAACTATTGACTTAAAAGGTCATGGTTGTACAACCGGTATCTCGGTTCACGATAGAGCTAAAACGATAGAGTCATTAGTAAAAGAAGATACTAAGGCTGAAGACTTAGGCCGTCCAGGTCATATTTTTCCACTAATCGCCAAAGAAGGTGGTGTATTAAGAAGAACAGGACATACTGAGGCTGCTGTTGACCTTGCTCGTTTAGCGGGATTAAAACCTGCAGGAATATTAGTTGAAATTTTAAATGAAGATGGTTCTATGGCTCGTCTTCCTCAATTAATGGAAGTGGCCAAACAATGGGACTTGAAGATTATATCAATTGAAAATCTTGTGGCTTACCGCATGAAGCACGATAGTTTAATCGAAAAGAAAGAAGATTTTGAAGTAGATACGCGCTTTGGTAAATTTAGATTAAGAGCATATCAGCAAAATACAAATCAACAAGTGCATATAGCTTTGACAAAAGGAGATTGGCAAGAGAATGAAGCTGTTTTAACACGCATAAACTCAATGATTGGCAATAACGATATCTTGGACGCTTTAAGTGGTAAACTTGATAAGCGCATTGAAGCTGCATTTGAAAAGGTAAATCAACAAGGTAAAGGAGCTATATTATTTATCAATCAAGAAGAATTAAGTTCAAGTTTGCTTAAAAGATTAGCCTTGATCAAAGAACAAGGAGCTTGTCTTAATATGGATACACCTAAACTTGCTGCGGATCAAAAGGATTTTGGTATCGGGGCACAAATTCTACACGATTTAAAAATCGGAAAAATCAACTTGATGACTAATTCTGAACAAGCCAAAAGAGTTGGTATGACTGGCTATGGCTTGGAAATTGAAGATTATATTAAATATTAATAGACCAATAATCTTTTCAATATAAAGCACTTAGAAAATAAGCGTAAAAAAAGTATATAATTTCTTTTATTTTCTTTTGCACAAACGAACAAAAGCTCTATATTTGCACTCGCAATACAGAACAAGAGAGTTCGACTGGAGAAATGGCAGAGTGGTCGAATGCGGCGGTCTTGAAAACCGTTGACTGTAACAGGTCCGGGGGTTCGAATCCCTCTTTCTCCGCTGAAAAGCCCGATAACACTCGTTATCGGGCTTTTTTATGCTTTATTGCTCCCTTCTTTTACTAAACCAGATTCCGCATTAGCCAAATACTACACTAATTAGGTGCACGAAATAAACTTTATTTATTGCGCACCTTTCTACTTTATTATGAATAAATTTAACTGAATAAAAAAACGTCAGCCTAACATAAATAAGCTGACGTTTTTATTGTTTACAAAGTAGTATTGAAAATCCCTTACTAAAACGAGTTTTTCAATTTTATACTTAATTAGTTTCTTTTTTACTTACTTTATTTATTCTCTCTTGAATATCTTTCCAATCATAATAATGAAATACTTTACCGTTACTCATCATTACCAGCATACCTTGATTAAAAATATTACTCACCCCTAAAGAAGTTACCTCTAAGCCATCACATTCAATTGCAGAAACAGGTATCTTAGCAATTAATCTGTGTTCATGAGGGTTTCCCTGTTCACCTTCCCTAGGATAAATTAAAATTGAATTATCTTGTTGATCTGAAACAATAATATACCCCGAATTAGCATCTTTTTTATAAATAGCTATTCCTTCATGATCTCTCTTAGCATCACCTTTAACAAAGAAAGCCAACTCTTCATTTCCTTTTTCTGGATCAGCATAGTATTTGCGCAATCCTGCTGTTTCATCAGAGTAATAGACGTAACCTAGCTCCTGGTCTACTGCAATAGCTTCTATTTCTTTTTTTCCGCTATAAACACCAAACTTTCTTTTTAACACCAAATTTATCTGACCTTCCTTATTCGCTTGCAGAGCATATTGCCATAAATACTCATTAGAAGGGCCACTTTTACGTCCTACAATAGCATAGATTTGCTTATTATCATCCTCTTTCTTTTCATATAAAGCGATTCCCATTGGTTCATTATACCCATCCTCTACTTCTCCTTCAAAAACTTTTAAACCACCTTGATCAATTGGCGTTAACTCTGGCAATTTAAAAATTCTTATTGCATTTGCATTTCTCTCTGTAACAACAGCAATATCAATCACCATATCTTTATACAAAAAACCATAAGCAATATCAACATTATTTGGACGTGCCATATCAATAAACTTATGTACGATTTTACCTTGTAAGTCATATGCATATACTCCTCCTCCATCTTCTTTGTCTGTTCCTATAATTAAGCTTTTAGATTGATCTATTGGATTAATCCAAATAGCAGGATCATCTGTATCAAAAACTGTTTGCTCTGTAACAATTGTTGGCTGAATAGCATCTGGGGCTATAGGAGCTAACTTATCTTTACAACTACTCAATAATCCTAAGACCGCTAAAGAGTATAAAAATCTATATTTCATTATTTCTACTTTTTTATTTGATGTGTAAATAAAACCTTTGCTTCTTTCTTACCTGCTTGAACTACCTGAACTATTAATTCATTATCTAAAATAGTGAAAGTCATAAAACCTGGTTCTGCAGCGGCAAAAATGGTATGCTCCATATCTCCAGAAGCTCGAACTTCACTCGCTGCACCAGAAAGAAATTGTGTGGTATAACGATGTTTAGGCTTGATAATTTGCAGGTCATGTTCATGTCCACATATATAAGCATCTACTTTATGTCTATCAAAAAAATCCGCAAACTTTAAAGCAAAACCTTGTGTATCTTTATTTTCTTTACGCTTTCCTCCACTGTACATTGGATGATGTCCTACTACAATCTTCCATTTTATAGTATCATCTTCTTTACCTAAAGTTTCTTCAAGCCATTTCATTTGTTGTTCGGTGTCTTGTTGTCGTAAATCACCGTATTTACTTCTCTTGTGATAACTTTCTATAAATGGATTTGTATCCATTACTACTAACAATACCTTCTCACCATTATCTAATTTAAACTCTTTACTATAATAACGGTCTGGCATATTCCAACGTCTACTAATATTAGTATAATCTATTTGTGCTTGAACATTACCTAAATAATCATGATTTCCCAAAGCTACATACCAATCAGCATATAAAGATGGATTAGTATATATACTCTCAAACGAAGATATCCAATGATAATCGCTTGTGCTAGCAACTCCATTTGGGTAAAAATTATCACCTACTGATACTACAAATTCACCATCTAATACTACCATTGCATTTCCCATTTCTCTAGCCACATCTTTCTGGTAATAATCCCCTACACGTCCAAAATCTCCCATGACAATAAAGTTAAAACTATTCTCTTTGTGAGTTAAACTTGGAATATTACTTCCTGTATACCCCGTACTTTTTTCATATTCAAAAGGAGTCTGTGCTTGTATTGTAGCAGTACAAACTGCTAATAATAAACTATATATTATTTTTTTCATGATAGATTGTATAATAAAACTAGGGCGAATATTCTTCGCCCTAATTTCTATAGATATTTATTTATTAGAAATCAAACTTAAGTCCTAAAGTAAATTTAGGTTGGTAATACTCCATTTGTTTTACTCTATGACTCACTCCTTGATAATATCTTAGGGGTTGATTAGTCAAGTTATTTGCTTCAGCAAACACACGTAAATATGAAGTTATTTTATACGAAGCATTTGCATCCAAGAATAATTGTTTATCATAATAACTATCTTCAAAACTATTTCCTCCTAATGCATCTAAATAATCTGAAGAGTAATTTAATGATACACGGGCTGAGAAACGATCATTCTCCCAAGACAACGAACCATTAAACATATGCGGCGCTGCACCAGGTAACTCCATGTTTTTTCTTATCTCTCCATCTTCATTAGCTATTCCCTTAGCTTCTGTATATGTATAAGTATAATTCACATAGACTCCTAGACCTTTCCAAAATTTACCAGGTATAAAATCAAATTGTCTTTGAAAAGCCACCTCTACTCCAAACAAGTTTACTTGGTCTCCATTTCTTTGTTGCATAAACTTCCATTTGTCCTCTGATTGAATAGGATTAACTTGTCCGGGAAACAACTCGTTAAAGTTCTCATGTGTAAAAGAATCAGATCTATAGTTATAGATAAAATCTTTTAAGTTCTTATAAAAAACACCAGCAGAAAACATTCCTACAGATTGAAAATATTTTTCTGCCATTAAATCAAAGTTATAAGCATAAGTTGCCTTTAAGTCTGGGTTACCTGCAGATACCATATTATCTTGAGATACCACATTAATATATGGAGCTAAGGCATAATAGTCAGGTCTAGCTAAAGCAGTCGTAAAGGCTGCTCTATAAATCCAATCTGAATCTGTCTGATATTTAAAAGTAACACTAGGCAATACATTAGTATAATTATTTGTATTACTAACCTCTCCTATTAAGTCGCTTTCATCTACAATATGATTACCTGTATAATCTATACTTGTATGTTCAATTCGAGCTCCCAATATCATAGATAATTTCTCATTGAAGTCTTGATCCCAACGAATATATCCTGCATATATATTTTCTTTAGCTTTATAGTTTAAAGCTAAATATTTTCCTGGCACTGCCTCCTTCTTAAATAAATTAGAATTGTATAAATCTAATCCTCCTAAATATTGATTTGAAGCAAAATGTCCTGGAACATATTTACTACCTGGTTGAAAACCAGATCCATCATAATAACTACCAGGTACAGTAGCTAAATTGCCAATGGTATTCGTTCCTATTGGAGAGAACTCATAGAACATATTCTCTCTCTTTTTATCTTTTAGTCGAAGACGACCTCCGAATCTTAGACGTCCTTTTTGATCTTCAATAACAGAAAAAGGAACTCGAAAATTCAATTTAGCACCAAACTCACTATCCTTTGTGAATTTATCAGTTTCTGATAACTTTCTCAATGAAAAATTATCTGGTCGATCTCCTAATGCAGTTACTAGTGGATATTTTCCATTAGTTAAATCTTCTTGCATTGCAACTTTCTTATTTTGAAAATCTATATAACGTTCTCCTGGACGATCTTCTGATGCACGTGAATAGTTAACAGACCAATCCATATCTAAATTACTAGACCATAAATGCGTTCCACTTAATGCATAATTCTGGATTCTTTGATCTTCTAAACGAGTGTTTTTATTTCTATTATTATCAAGTCCTCCCTTTGTTTCTCTTCTTATATCGCCTGTAAACCCAGTGATATTGTTGTCTTGATCATACTCTGGCTTAATACCTCTGTAACGCACACGATAACGATTCTCTCTGTCATCTCTCCAGTTATACATTGCACTAGCATAGATAGTATGATTATCATTAATCTTATAATCAAAAGCACCTGAGAAACTACGACGAACACGTTGTACATCGTACTTACGAATGTCATATTCGCTCATATAAATATTGTCATACTTATCCTTACTCCATACTCCCTCCACATTATCTGATCCATAATTATTACTATTATAAGAACCACTTAAGATCATTCCGAATTTAGAATCTAAAAAACGATTACCATACACAAAACTTCCTATATAATTTCCTTTGTCTCTTATAGGGTTAAGTCCACCTGCTAGAGTTGCCGAAATACGCTCTCCATAAGGTGAAGCACGAGTAATCAAATCAACAGATCCTCCTATGGCATCAGCATCCATATCAGGTGTTAAGGTTTTATTTACTTCTATAGAAGATATCATATCCGCAGGAATTAAATCCATCTGAACATTTCTATTATCTCCTTCTGCTGAAGGAATTCGGTCCCCATTTAATGTAACAGAATTTAAACTAGGAGCTAAACCACGGATAACTATATCACGAGCTTCTCCTTGATCATTTTGCATTGTGATTCCTGGTACACGTTTTAGAGCATCACCAATATTAGAATCAGGGAAACGCCCTACTTGGTCTGCTGAAATAACATTAGTAACATTAGCATTATTCATCTGTTGATTTAATGCTTTAGCTTGTCCTTTTAAACGTTCTCCTATTACTACAATACCTTCTAAGGTTTCTACATCTGTTGAAAGACTTAAATTAATAACTTTATTATGTCCTGAACTCACTTCTACTTCTTGTTCTACTGAAGTATAGCCAATATAACTTACTGATAAGACATATTTCCCTTCTGGAATATTTAAAAACTCATAATACCCATTATTGTTACTTACCGTATATTGCTTGCCATTATCTAATAAAACAGCTGCACCTGGTAATGAACTCTTATCACCAGAGTCTATTACTCTTCCTGACACAATTCCTTTTTTAACACTATTATTTTGTCCTTGTATTGGTATTGCAAAACAAATTGCAAATAAGAAAAATAAGTACTTTAATTTCATAATAATAACATTCTTTAATTTCATAATAATAACATTGAATAGTTTTGCTAGCAAATTTAGTATCAACCTATCAAGTCAATGTTTAGTTAATATTATTAATAAACAAATTACTATATTTTAAAATAGATATAAAATAAACGAAAATAGAATCAATAAAAAACCATATATCTAAATAAACATACTTTAATTCAACAAATCCACACACAATTACTAAAATTACCAATCAAACCAACATTAACGATTTATTAATTATCTATTCCAACGTTAATTTACTGAAAACAACAAGCCCTTATAGGATATCTATAAGGGCTTGTTTATACATAAAAAAACTTATCTAATTAATTACTTTTATTCTCAATAGACACACCTTCTAGGGCAGGATCATTAACTAAAGCATACGAAGTATATTTTCTGATAGGAACTATTTCCTTCTTACTTTCCACACCATTCTCACCCTTAATCGTTATGAACTGTTTACCTTCACTAGTTAAACTTATAGCAGATCCAAATGTAGATGTTAAAAAATTTTATCAATGGGAAAGTATGGTTTTCTTTTTTAATGGTAAAAATATTAGAATATCAGACCTTCAAGGTTATCATGAAGTTCTTGAGTTAAAAAAAATCAATAACTGCATTAAGCATACTGATTTAATAAGTTATGAAATCAATAACGTCCTAAACGTTTAAAAAAAAGGTACAAAAAAAGAGAGTAAATTAAGGATCTCAAATTATCTTTGAGTTGCACACCAAAAAACACTCTCTCTATGACAAATGTAACTTTATTTTCTCAAATAATCCAAAAACTAGATCGTTCAAAGTTTAAGAAAATAGTAAAGGAAAGGCAAACAGATAAACACAACAAGGGTTTTGATAGTTGGAGTCATTTAGTATCTATGCTATTTTGCCATTTTGCCCGTAGTAAATCTGTTCGTGATATTAGTAATGGCCTTCGCTCTGCTACTGGAAACTTAAATCATTTAGGTTTAACTATAGCCCCATCTAAATCATCAATCAGTTATCAGAATAAAAAAAGATCCCATGAGCTCTTTAAAGAGTACTATTTTACTTTGCTCGAAAGTTTAGGACAGCATCCCAAGTTTAAGCAGGTGAAGTTCCGAATCAAGTCAAAAATCCTGTTATTAGACTCCACAACCATATCTCTGTGTTTGAGCATCTTTGATTGGGCAAAATACAAGACCAATAAAGGTGCTGTTAAAATGCATACACTCCTTGATTTTGATGGGAATTTACCAGCCTATATTAATATTACAAATGGTAAAACGGCTGATAATAAAGGAGCTTATGATATCCCATTACTCAAAGGCAGTGTTATAGTTGCTGATCGATTCTACAATGATTTTAGCCTTTTAAATGTTTGGGACAGCAAACAAGTATTCTTTGTGATTAGACATAAAGACAATTTGAAATTTGAAACTATTAAGGAATTAGAGCTTCCAGAGAACAGACATCAAAACATCTTAAAAGATGAGTTAATTAGCTTAACTAATACAAGGTCAAAGCAGATATATCCGAAAAAATTAAGGCGTGTAGCAGTGTGGGATGAGCAAAATAATCAGGTCATTGAACTCATTACCAATCAATTTAATTGGACTGCAAATACTATAAGTGAATTGTATAAAAGTAGATGGATGGTAGAAATATTCTTTAGAGATTTAAAGCAGTTACTGCATATCAAATCTTTTATAGGAACATCTGAAAACGCTGTGATGATACAAATTTGGACGGCGTTAATTACCATTTTAATACTAAAAGCATTGCGAGCACAGTCTAAATTCAAGTGGCATTTATCCAATTTAGTCGCTTTTATAAGATTAAATCTCTTTGTGAAGATTCAGCTGAAATTATGGCTCGATAATCCGCTAAATGAAGTAGAAAAACCACCTCCTAAATTACAACAGGGGGTTCTGTTTTAAAAATCATCATATATATACTCGTATCCTACTAAAGTGGGAGGATATTCTATGTACTAAATTTATTTAGGACGCTATTGTTATGAAATAAAAAAGATTAAAGAATTCACCTCTTTAGAATATTTTAATTCTAATAGTATTACAGCATTTTATGAACGGATAAAAGAACAAGTTAGAATTTTTTTTAAAGAACTTACAAACTTGGTTATTCAAGATTTATTTGATTTTGATTCAAAAAGAATAGAAAAATTATCTGAAGAATATTCAAATCGAATGGATAAGGATATGTTAAACGCATTTGTTGAGTCCTTAAAAAGTAGAATAAAATAATACATCATGTAACATTAGGAGCTGTTACACAACTACCTATTTTACAATAAAAACTAAAATATACTACCTTGCTTTAGTAATTTGGTATTAAAATATAAATTCTATGTTCCTTTTGTTTTTTGTATTTTTAAACTTCTATCTAATACAAGTAAAAAATAGGTGATTTAGATGAATTATATCATGTTACATGCTTTTATTGGTAAGCTTTTCGTGCATTTTGTTATACAAAAGTTTGTGTTTTTTTATTATCGTATTTACAAAATAAATGTTTTAGATATAAAGCGATAAATCCTCTTTATACCTTAAGATTAACTATTAAACATTATATTTGACATTGAATCAAACGATTCCAATCATAGTTTTACAACTCTGCTAATTAGGTGCACACAACTATTTTTAAAATGTGTAACCTTCTATTTATAAAGCATACAGAGCATAAGGGGACGAATCCCTCTTTCTCCGCAAAGAAAGAGGCTGTCTAAAAAGCCTAAAAAACAAAACCCCGTCTAAAAAAGGCGGGGTTTTTTCATTGTTTGTCCTCAAAAATAATTATCTTCAAGGTGCAACCAAACAATAAGAAAGACAAATATAATGTTCAAATCTGAAAGTTTAAAATCGCCGAGTCTATTTCCTGAAGATATTTTTTCTAAAATTCCTCTAGACCATCCTGTTCGTCTTATCAATGCTGTTGTTGATGAGTTAGATATTAGTTCTATTTTAAGTCAATACAAAGGAGGAGGGACCACCAGTTATCATCCCCGTATGATGATAAAAGTCTTATTCTACGCCTATTTCAATAATATTTATTCATCGCGTAAGATTGAACGGGCTTTGACGGAGAACATTTATTTTATGTGGTTATCTGGTAATAGCTTGCCTGATCATCGCACGATTAATTATTTTCGCGCTAAGCGATTGAAAGGTCAAATCCATCAGCTTTTTGCAGATGTGGTTCGTCTGTTACAAGAATTACAATATGTTAGTTTACAAGTTCAATATATTGATGGAACAAAAATTGAATCTAGCTCTAACCGATACACCTTTGTATGGCGTGGTTCAGTGGAGAAAAACAAGGCTAAATTAGAAACAAAAATTCAAGATGTTCTCACAGAAATAGAGGGTCAAATCAAACAGGATCAAAGTGAACTCGCAAAAGAACACTGTTCCAAAAATATTGATAGTTTAGAGCTTAAAGAAAAAGTGACTCAGTTAAATAAACATAGGGCAGACCTACCCAAACCTACAGCTAAACAGCTCAAACAGTTAGAAGACGAGCATTTACCTCGCTTGCAAAAATACGAACAACAACTAGAAACTTTAGGTACTCGAAATAGTTATAGTAAAACAGATCCAGATGCTACTTTTATGCGAATGAAAGAAGATCACATGAAAAACGGGCAACTTAAACCTGCCTACAATACTCAAATAAGTACTGAAAATCAATTTATTACACATTATACTATTGCACAAAAATCAACTGACACCACTACCTTAATCAATCATCTAGAGACTTTTGAACAAACCTATGCACAACAAAGTAAAGAAGTTGTAGCAGATGCTGGGTATGGTAGCGAAGAGAATTATCTGTATTTACTTGAAAGAGAAATAACGCCCTATGTGAAATTTAATTATTTTCATATGGAACAGAAAAGAGCTTGGAAGAACAACCCTTTTCTACAACACAATCTTTACTACAATAAATTGTTTGATTACATCTTATGTCCAAATGGAGAAAAGCTACCTAATATTGGAAGTAGTACTAAATACACCACCACTGGTTTTGCGTCAAAAATACATCTGTATCAAGCTTCTAACTGCTTGAAATGCTCGTTAAAAGAGCTATGTAATAAAGCAGCAGAAAACAGAACAGTCTCTATGAATCATAGATTGGTTCAAATAAAACAACATATTAGAGAATTACTCAACTCTGAACGCGGTAAATATCATAGAAGTAAAAGACCTGTAGAAGTAGAAGCTGTTTTTGGACAACTAAAAAGCAACAACAAATTTACTAGGTTTACTCTAAGAGGATTAGAAATGGTCGAAATTGAATTTGGACTGATGGCTCTTGCACATAATTTAAGAAAACTTACTAAGAATAGAGAAAAATCGACTTTAAACAACAATTTTCATCCTAAAAAAGAGACTGATAAACGAAAAATGACAAATTATAAGTCTAAAACTCGTTTTAATTGCAAGAACTTTTAATCTAAGAGAAAAGTAACGTTTTATATAATACAAAAGAGGGTGACCTTTTGGGACACCCTCTTTTTATTTTCTGAAACTTGTAGAGAGTTTCACCCTCAGCACAACTTTGGATCAGTGTCAAAAGTTGGGGACTACACAAAAAGTTTAGTTAATCTAAACAGGAAAAACTTCTTATCTCTCACTCCTCTATACATCATCCTAAAGTATTTAATTTTAGCATTAAATGATTCAACAGAAGCATTTGTGCTTCTATTAATAAGGTAATTGATGATTTCGTTATAGTGTACATTAAAAGTCTTTAAAACAGTACTAAAGTGTTTGAGTGAAGCCTTTTCAATATCATTAAACCAATGAGCCAGCTTAGTCATAGCTATTTCTTTATCTATTTGTAAATTATATATCTGTCTAAGGTTATTAGTAAGTAGAGCAGCACATTCAGAATTAAGGGCTTATAATAAAGCATTAAAAGAAAGAAGACATTAGGAATAACTGTTAATGAGAACTCAATAAAAGAAATGAATCTACACAATCGTGATTTAATGAGTAATGCGATTAAAAAAATAATGGTGTTCCTCCTGTAAAAATTAGGTGTCCTCATTGTAGTTTTCTAACAGATGGTATAACTTGCATTGGACATAAATAAAAACGATAGATGAAAAAAAGAATTGAAAATATTGATGAAATATTATATACAGAGGATGATTTAAATGGTTATCCTATTTATTATTTAGACCTAGAATTAACTAACCTCTTTACAGGGATAATATATAGCAAATTTAAGGGGAAAATAGAAAACGAAGCAGAATATATTGAGGGATTAAAAAATGGATTAGAATACATTTATAATGAAGATGAAGAGGTAATACAGATTAATGAATATAGAGGTAATGTAATTTTTGGAGTAGTTAAAGAATATGAAAAAGAAAGCTTGAAATCAGTAAGTGTAGTTTACAATAATAGTTTTTTAAAAATACTTAATGTTAATTTAGATGATTTTAATGTATTAAGACATTATGATAATCAGTATGGCAATGAATTACCTCACTATTTAAAATCTCTATTACAGTTATCAAATAAGCAATTAATAGAATATGAGTTTAAAAAAGATAATCCTTATTTAAGACCTCCTTATAATATTTGAAGTCGTTGTAAGATTAAAAAATCTAAATATGATATTAGCAGTAGATATGTACTACTACGAGGCTGGAGCAAAGGTGGTAGGTGTTTTGTTTGAATCTTTTGATTCAAAAGCTCCTATAGATATTATAAAAAAGTTGTTACCTCCACAGAAAGAGTATGAGCCAGGAGCTTTCTATAAAAGAGAGCTACCATGTATTTTAGAATTAGTAAATACGCTTAATCGAGAGTACATTGAATTGATTATAGTAGATGGTTATGTTTATTTAGATGACCATAAAAAAAAGGGATTGGGTAGTTATGTATTTGAAGCTTTAGACACTAAAATACCTGTAATAGGTGTAGCTAAGTCATATTTTTTTACTTCTGCTCAGCTTGTAGCGCAGGTCTATAGAGGAGAAAGTAAAAAGCCTTTATATGTCTCAGCAGTTGGTATTGAATTGAATAAAGCAAAAGAATATATCCAACAAATGCATGGAGAGTATAGAATGCCTTATTTATTGAAACTAATGGATACTGAAACAAAAAAGAATTAGAAATATAGGCTATTTATTGACTTTTGTAAACAGAATTTATCAATAAAATTATACCACTTTTGCTCTTAGGGATGAATATTACTATTGCAATTTAAAAACTAAAGTATCAACCTCGTTTAAAAGGTTTAAACGAGATTTTTTGTATCTGGTTGCTATGCGAAATTTGTAATCTTTTTTATGTAATATCAACAATTAGTGGAAAATACCCCGTAAATGGTGGTGGCTGAGAATACCTTAGTCGATGAATGCTTCTTCTACTGATCAGGGATTGTCCTCCCGTTAAAAATTTAGACAAACTAAAGCTAGCCCCCCCTATCAAGCACTATAATTATGCTAATAATAAAAGATGACCTAAGATGAGAAACTAGTAATTATAAACAGTGGAAAATCTATACACTATACTATTTACATTACTGTCATTCACAATACTTTCTGATTGCCTGTTCTATCCAGTCTTCAGTAGATGATAAATAGAAATCAGGTCTCACTCCTTTACCCTCATAGGATAAATACTTGCGCCAATGCGTATTTAGACCCGAAAAATGTATTTTAAAAAAAGCAGAAGGACTTACCTTATCTACAGCATAATTTCTACCATAAGTAAGCATTCTTTTGGTATTACCACCTAATACCATCACATTATTTAATTTCTTCAATTTTAGTGTGAATTGCTCTGCATTACTAATGGTATTAAAATTTACAAGTACATATATATTTCCTTTAAACTTCTTAAACAAGTTATAAAACTCTGCAGAGCTCTTGTCTCCTACTCCACTATTATTCCTTAAATCGAGAATAAAATTCTTACTTATCAGATTATCTTTAATGGAGTCATAAAAAAAAATACTTCATAAACAGTTAAATCACTCCGTTATAAATTGGAAAGAAATACCACAGTTATCACTTCTTATCCCTTTCTTGCTCCATCAGCTCTATACGCTGTTCTAACGTATTTTCTGTCTGAATAATATCTAATATGACCATCTTAAATGTCTGTTTGATGCTCTTATCCGTCTTATCCATATTAGAATACAAAAGATTCATTAAAAAAGCACTCTTATTACTTAACATTTGCTTTAAGTCCTCGATATTAGTCATAGCAGCTACCTTATCGTAATCAATCAGATCAATCTTAGTCGCTGCAATAGAGCGCCACGCAGTTGTTTTAATCTGAGGAATGAAGATTCCCTTAGACTCCATGACTATCTGTTGTAGACTTTTCTCTTCGTTATCAACGTACTTTTCTAAGGCTTTGACCAAATCTTTCTGTATAGGGAGAATAAACTCTATCTCCTCTCTAGACTCCTTTAACTCACTATAAACAGTCGAAAACACTTGATTGATATAAGCTTGGTCTTTTCTATGAGCATTCCAATTATCAATAAAAATAGCAATAAGAATACCCACCACGATAGGAATAATCTCTTTAATAAAGTGAATACTATAATTTTTAATCTTTTGTTTCATCTAATGGTTATTTGTTAAAGTTAGAGATGATTTATTCCTAAAAACTCAAAGCTAATTTAAATAAATAATTGAAAGATGGGAATGGTACTACAAAAAATGTATTGTATAAATGATAATATATCTTAATCCACTGATGAAATAGCCGCCCCTCTTTTATCCAAGATCTAAAAGCAACAACTCTACATCACTTTCATAATCACTCATGTCCTTTGATTGTAAAATTAGATTAGTATTATTCTCTAATGCTATGGCCAGACGACAACTACTTTCGACAGACTGACAATAGATACCTTTTATCCTCACTCCGATGGCCTCTAATTCTTGGGATTTATCTAGGTATATATAACTATCGTCCTCTTCTATTTCTTTTATCTTTTCCATCACTGCAATACCTGCGTCAATAAAAAAGTCAAACCAACCTAAAGCTTCTACTTTTAAATAAAGTACAATTACATTATCACGTTCATCACTCATACACGTTATTACGCGCTCTATCCTCAAGCCATTTAACTCTACACAAACGAATTCATCATTCTGATACATTCTCTCCATCGTTTCTACCTATTTTATTAAAAGTACATTAAACCCAAAAAAGCTAGTATCTCTACTAGCTCTACTGTCTTATTCTACTGTAATATCAATCTTATTAATCCAAATCGTTTTTCTATCTCTAGTTTTGTCAAAATTATCTAATATAAATGCAGTATTATAATCTACTTTCTTATCATAGTACAACCTACCATTGATATAAACTTTAATCTTATTCTTCAGGTTTACCATTTCAGGAGAAATGGCTATAGATAAGGATTTAACACGAGATGTTTCTATTCTAAATTCATTGTCTTTATAACGGGCTACAGCCTTACCTGATAAGCGTGGCATATCGAAAGCGTTCTTATCTACTTCTATCGTTTGCAGGTTTTCAGCTTTATCATACTCTAGCCATCTGGTAATTTTAAAGTTTCGTTCTTTATGCCAATCAGCTTTCTGATCAAGCGTATCTAATTTGATATTAGTCAACCAATCCACACCTCCATAAGCATTGTCGTCAAACTCCCATGTCAGCTCTTTAGTAAAACTCTTGCGTTGTCTCTCCTTAAGATCTTTAAACAATATCTCATAAGCTGGTTCTGACTCGTCAAACTCTGGGAACCAATGTGGAAAACCGTTATAACGATACTCTTTATAGTCTGCCTTTAACTCATTCATCATAGCTGTAAAAGAATCATTTGCGTTAGGAGGATAATAATAGTCCTCATCTGTAGAGAAGTTAATAAAAGAACGATTCTTTATATTCTCTATAAAAGTTCCTCCTGTGAATACCTTAGGTTGAGTATTAAACCCATAGAATCCTGCAAAGGGAGAAGAGTCTTTCATCAAATAAGAGAATGAACCCGTAGCTCCATTAGAATGTCCTGCGATAAACACCTTATTATCATCTACATTAATAGCCTTCTTAACCTCTCTCAGCATAGCAGATATCATAAAGAAGCCATCATTAGGTGTCATCCAATTATACTTCTTCCCTCCACTTGGGAATATTAATATCACCTCATCTAGATCTCCATATTTCGTATAGTATCTATTCCATCCTCCTAAACTAAGTTCTCTAGTCTGAAACTCTTGAAGATTATTATATCTAACTGCTCCATGCAAAAAGAATAACACTGGATATTCCTTCTTTGGAGAATAGTTCTTAGGCAAATGAATAAAGAAAGACGTCTTCACCGTATCATTTATAGTAAAGCTTATAGAATAATCTTGTTTTGCCTTAGGCAGATAAGGATTGTACGCTTTGATTTCTTCATATAATTTCTTTCCATTAGTAGAGGTTAACTCTTTAGTAGATTTCACCTTATAGAACTCTTCCTCTTCCTTTTTTAAATTTACATCAAACTTAGCTTTTAACGCATGCGCTTCACTCATCATAGAAGCCCATCCAGGATCATCTAATAAGTTCTTGTATTCTTCTAAAGCACTTTTATTTGTTACATTTTGCCAACCTGGGAAGCCATATTGTGCGCGTTCTATCTTTATCAACCGATCTAGATAAGCAAAGGCTTTATCTGCCTCTTTTAACTCCGAGGCAATAATTGATATTTCTGATAAATCAGCTGCTGTTATACTGTCTGGAAATGACTTAAACGCCTTTTCATAAAGAGAAAAAGCTTGTCTTTTACTTTGCTCATCCTCGTGCTCTTCTAACAAATCATCTGCTTGATTGATCAACTTAGAGTATGTATTCTGTCCAAAACTAACGATACTAAACATAAATGCTAGTAGTACATGATATCCCTTCATAATTCTAATTATTAATAAAGCGAATGTAAACAACACTACAATAATAAAATTGTACAAATGGAACATCTATTTCTCTAGATGCCAAAAAGTATCTTTGCTTCCTAGCTTAGTACCTTTCTCAAAGAAGTTTTTAGGAGAATTATTGGTCATTGCTTTATAGGTTTTAATCAAATGAGACTGATCATTAAAGTTAAAGCGATAAGCAATATCAGTCAACTTCTCTTCAGGAGAGGTATAGAGTTTCTGGTTCACCGTTTTTCTAAACAAATAGATATCGTAAAACCTCTTTAAAGATACTCCCATATTGGCCTTAAAAACTCTATTTAGATGTTGTCTGCTCACTCCTAGTCTATCTGCTAACTCTTGTACAGAGAAGTTATCTTCTTCACTGAAGATATACTCTATTGCTTGTTCTAGAAGGCTATTTGAGAATGGCTTATATCTCTTCTCTAGCGCTGTATCTAACAATGTAGTAATAACATCTACATCAGTAGTAGCGAAGACTTTTGCTAACTCTTTTTCCTCAATAAATTTATAATCAGTAATTAGATTGACAAAACTTAAATGGCGATAAAACCGCTGTATCCCTAATGGGTGAAAGACAATAACGACTCTGTGCACTCTCCCCACCTGCTTCACATGAAGTATGTCTTCTCTAATAGGAGTGAATATCTGATAATCATCTGCTCCTTTATTAAACGCCATCGATCCATCACTAGCTAGCTGATGAGAGGCGTAGATAGAGATTGTATTATTATAATGAGGAAAGCACTGGTACTCTCTCACCTCATTATTGGGCTTTATATCTAAGTAGTAATAGTCCACATACTTCTTTACTAAAGCACTATTAGGACTAAAGGTTTCAAAAATCTCTTTCATTACCGCTTAATTTATTTAGTTATACATTACTTACCTCTACTCTATCCCTATTATTAAGTCCACTCGTTTAATAGTATCCCCCATCGGTTCTATATCACTATCTGACAAACTTCTATTCCACTCAGCATTCCATTCTTTTGGGCACTCTGCTGTACTCCCCATAAGACTCTGATAGTGGCTTTTAGCATAATTAGATGGTAGTAATTCTATTGCGTTTATAAATCTTATCTCTATAAGTTTAACTCCTTTATACGAAGGTATTATAAAACCTCTTTAGTAAACTTGATAAAGCACAATCTTTCTAAAATATTTTTATTACAATTTGGATAGCTAAACACAATAGTCGTTTTAAAGGATAAGCCATTTTATACTACATCGTACACACCTTATAACGAGATAAATATATCAAAAAAAAAGCTACTACATTAAACGTAAAAACCATTATTGTCAGTAAATTGCATAAAAACAATTCATCGACAATGGAAAAGAAATTAGTAGTAATCACAGGTGCTAGCTCTGGCTTCGGTATGGAACTAGCTAAAGAATTCGCTAACAGTGGACATCCTCTACTATTATTAGCGAGAAGACTGGATAAAATGGAAGCTTTAAACTTACCAAATACACTATGCAAAAGTGTAGATGTAGCTAATAAAGATGCTTTCGAAAAAGCAATCCGTGAAGCTGAGGCAATATATGGCAAGACAGACTTATTAATTAATAATGCAGGTGTAATGCTATTAGGTGATTTAGCTACTCAGGATCCTCAAGAATGGAAACAAATGCTTGATATCAATGTATTAGGTGTCATGAACGGTATGCAAGCTGTAATGGGAGATATGAAGGATAGACAAACAGGAACTATTATCAATGTATCCTCAATAGCTGGTGTATTACCCTTTCATAATCACGCTGCCTACTGTGCTAGTAAATATGCTGTAAGAGGAGTAACACAAACTGCTCGTTTAGAACTTAGTCCTTATAATGTGCGTATTATTTCTGTTGAGCCTGGAGCAGTAGCAACAGAGCTCTTAAGCCATACAACTAGTGAAGATATTAAAGAGGGCTATAAAGAGTGGATGAAATCATCTGGAGCAAACCGTATTCAAGCTATTGATGTAGCGCGTACTATCAAATTTGCTTACGACTTACCTCAGTGTGTATTATTACGAGAACTGATTATCTCAGATACAAAACAAAACGCTTAAAATAACAAAACGCTTATAGCTATAAACTATAAGCGTTTATTTTTACTTTATATTGTGCATTGAAATCTGGAAATCACTTGGCCTGACATTAAACAATTGCTGAAAAGTATTGCTAAAAGCAGCAATATTAGAATAGCCAACATCGAAGGCTATTTCACTCACATTCTTATCTGTACTCATCAGAAGCTCCATAGCCTTAATCATTCTTACCATCTTTAAATATTGCAAAAACGAAATATCTAAATGAGATTTAAATAATCTTGTCAACGTCCTCACACTATAGCCAAATAACTCAGCTATTCCATTTAGAGTTAATGCTTCTCCTAAATTCTTTTGCATATACTCTGTGATCAACAACATTTTAGGCTCTTCTGTTGTAGGCAATTGAATAGAAAATGATTTACCTGGATGCTGCATAATATAGTGCTTCATCGTAGATAAAAACTCATACACCCAAGTATCAGGTAGGATAATTCCCTTCCACTGCCTAGCATAGATCAACATCTCATACATCAAATTACTCACTGGATAAATGTATAGGCTTCCCAAAAAACGTAACAGTTGTTAATTCGAAATTACTATTTTTACACTAAACAAACTAAGCAATAATCTGTAATTGTATGGAGATCGAAAAACAACATCAATACTTTATTCAAGCGTTAAACAATAGACTTTGTCTGTTACAACAAAACATGGTAGCCAATTTGAAAATGCTTTTTGAAGGAGATTATCTACCCTTAAAAAATGAATATTCCTTCGAGTCTATCGAATGTTTTTACTTTGAGTATATGTATGATTCTTTAGACATTGTGGTTTGGGCACAGGACATACAAGAGGATGTGATTTCTATTGGTGCCAAGAAAATGCTATCAGACATATCAGACTCCATCTTTTCAAAGGAGTTAGATAGAGCCTTTTACGACTTAGAAGAACAATGGGGAGAAACCGAAGAAGAACTGGATGCTTTTGACAAGTTAACAGAACAACTAGATCAAAGCAAAGATGAAATACTTACCAAATGGTTTGTAGAATGTTGGATAGAAGCAAAAAAAGACAGCGCCTACAACCAAAGGGGATTCTTTAGTATACACGATACAATATACCGCACTTCCTTACCCTAAATACACATTGTTTAAAGAAACTTTAGCTAAGATTCCCTTTAAGCTATAAAGCGCCTTAGATTACATCTTTCACCATTAAACTAACACACTTTGCCATTGTCCAAACAACTCCAGAGGAATTGATTCAGCAAGCGCCTTGGAATTGATATCATCTCCTATAACCCTATACTGAAACTCATACCCTTGTTTAAACAAGTCAAAAGCCACAAACTGCATTAGCCTTGTACTATTCTCTATAGAATCAAATGATGGTAATACCACAGGCTGTACATCCACTATCTCATTACTTTGCCTCCATTTAACAGCAATGGCTATAGCGATTAACTCCGCATTTTCAATTATCCCGTATAAGTTTTGTTTTTCAAAATCAACTGATAACGCATCTACACCACTTGCAATTAGAGATGATTCAAACCCTTTGAGTAATGCTGAATCTTCTGCTAACAACTTGCGAACACCAACTGTACTAATAATCCCATCTTCAAAATCATCTATCAAATCTTCTTTTTCTAATTCACCAAAGTAGTAAAGCCCATAAACACATGAGAGTCTCAACCCCATCTGCTTTACAATAGAGTGGAATATTTCCAAGCTCATATCCTCTTCTTTTGCAATTCGTTTGGCAAACTCACTACTCGCACAAACAGTAGCAATACAATGTCCATTGTTCATTTTCACAAGGGCAATTTGTTCACTTTCACTTACATTTTTACTAATTAGTAAGGTCAACAGTTCATCGGTATGTAGAAGTTTTGCCCTCCATAAGTTGTTTAGCCCAATACTTTTGGATTACATCGGAAAAAATGCGATTCATTTTAAAGTCAGTTTAAAGCTACAAAGCTAAGTAGTTATTGCCATTATTAATACTTTATTATATCAATAACACTTTGTTTACACAAAAGATAAACCTAACCTTCAGATTAACACAATAAAAAAAACAATTACCAACAAAAGTAATTTATGTTGTAAAATAAGTAAATAACACCTTAAAATACAATTCAGATGCACAGTTATATCCTCTTATTCTTAAACAAAGTCTAATCTTGTCTTTTTTTAAAAGTTAACAAATACAAACAATGTTAATCAATATACTTTTTTCTTCTATTTTAACTTTTAAAAACTAAAAATAAATTGTCTTTACAGTAAATTTGGACAAGACATAAAAAAAGATTTATACTATGGCAACTATGAAAGCAGCACGTTGGTATGCAGCAAAAGACATCCGCGTGGAAACTATCGACATCCCCACTCCTGCAAAAGGACAAGTAAAAATTGCCGTTCAATATGCTGGGATTTGTGGATCTGACTTACACGAATACGTACATGGGCCTCAACTTATCCCCTTTGACAAGCCATACCCTTTAAACGGACACCAAGGGGTGACAACACTTGGGCATGAGTTTTCAGGAATTATCGAAGAAGTAGGACAAGGCGTGACAAATCTAAAAAAAGGAGATCGCGTTGTTGTTGAACCAATTTACAAAAACTTTGACAGCCCATTTGTAGCCTCAGGAGAATACAACTTAGGAGAACACTTAGGTTTTATTGGATTATCTGGCAACGGTGGATTTGCAAACTACGTGGTAGTAGAAGATTATATGGTACACAAGATTCCTGATACAATGTCCTTTGAACAAGGAGCATTAGTAGAGCCAGCAGCTGTGGCTGTATATGCTGTACTTCAAAGTGGGTTAAAAGTAGGACAAACTGTTCTCATATCAGGAGCCGGACCAATTGGACTATTATGCGCTCAAGCGGCTTTAGCGGCAGGAGCCTCGACTGTTATTGTCACTGATGTTGCTCAAAAGCGTTTAGAAAAGGCAAAAGAAATCGGAGCTACTCATGTGTTTAATGCCACAGAAGATAATCTACCTGCGAAAATTAAGGAATTAACAGCGGGCTTAGGAGTAAACGTATTCTTAGACTGCGCAGGTGTACAAGCCTCTTATAACACAGGGATTGCTTCTACTCGCAATGGAGGTACTGCTGTATTGGTAGCTCTATTTGGAAAACCAGTACAACACGATGCTTTGGACCAAGTACTAAGAGAGGTCACTGTTAAAGGAGTTATTGCTTATAGAAATATATTCCCAGAGGTAATCAACTTAATTGATTCAGGCCGCATGCAAGTAGAGAAATTAGTAACTAACAAAATTGCATTAGACCAGATTGTAGACCAAGGTTTTGAAGCTTTAGTAAGCAATCCTGAACAGGTAAAAATTCTTATTGATATCAATAGATAAATTCAATAATAGACAAAAAACGCTTAGAGGTTATCCCCTAAGCGTTTTTTATTTGACCATATAGAAAAAGTAAACTACTCTACTTTCAAATTTCGAGGATCAAACTCGCTTACTCCCTTTAGCTTACTTTGGAAAATCAATAGCCCTGCCCCAATAACAATAAAAGGAATACTAAGCCATTGTCCCATATTAAGGAGCATATCTTGTTCGAATTCTACTTGATTTTCTTTGAAGAACTCCAATATAAAACGCGTTGTAAACATCAATATTAAAAACCAACTAAAGATAACTCCGTTTGATTTTACCTTATTGCTCTTGTACAATACCCACAAAAACACACAGCTAAGCAAATAACCCAATGCCTCATAGAGCTGAGTGGGATGACGGGCAATCATATCGTCTTGGGCAAAAATAACACCCCATGTTCCACTTGTTGGCTTTCCGTATATCTCAGAATTCATAAAGTTTCCAAAGCGAATAAACGCACCCGCAATTGGCACGCCTAAAGCAATGCGGTCCAAAACCCAAAACACTCCTACCTTGTACTTTCTACAAAACAAGTAAATAGCCAACAACACTCCAATTGCTCCCCCATGACTCGCAAGTCCTTGAAACCCAACAAAAGTATAAGAGCCATTAATCTCCTGAAAAGGAATAAAAATTTCTAATATATGATTCTTATAATATTCAAAATCATAGAACAAACAATGTCCTAAACGCGCTCCAGCTACCGTCCCCACTATAATATAAATAAGCAGTTTATCCAGGTATTTAATATCTATCTTCTCTTTATTAAATACTGTTTTTACAGCAGTGTACCCCAGAATCAACCCCAAAGCAAACAATACTCCATAATATCTAATTGGAACACTTCCTATTTTGAATATCTCAGGATCAACGTCCCATACCATCACAGCTAAATTCATTTATTTGTTGTTTTATTTAAGGCGTGCAAAGTAATAAAATTCACCTACAAATGAGTGATTTTTTTAATTAATCCACAATTCACATCCCTTATTGTTAGTTTTAAACAGATCAAAAAAAGCGCTTAAAAGAACCATACTGCTCTTTTAAACGCTTACTATTTATTGTAGACTAACAGTTAAGATAGTCTTTACCTCTTTACATGACTGGCGATATTGTGTAACATATATCGAATTTCTTTAAACATAGCCTTGGTATCTGGTTCCTCTAAATCCTCTGGCTTGAATTCCTGAGTGGCAATACTACAAGCATATTCCCAAATTTCAATAATATCATAAGCCTTTACAGTATAAGGCTCATAGAAGGTATTGTCTGAGTGCAACTCGAAAGTTTCTTCATCTATGCGATACACGCGCTTATACACCACTCCTTCATTAGCTGTTATCACAATGTAAGTTCTACCGTCCCTAACATCGCTTAAACGCTCAATATAACTTCCAATGATAAAAGACCCCTCTTGATGAGGAGGCATCGAATCCCCCTCTATGGGAAAAGCCCTATATTTTCCCTCTCTAAGAAAAGGAAGAGATATTTGCTCCAAATTTTGAATAAACTCAGGGTCCGCATATCCTGTAAGGTATCCAGCTCGAGCTTTATGAGGAATAATCTCTATATAGTTGTTCCCCGTGGTAGAATCCACCATAATAGGCAACAAAATACGATTATCCTCAAGCTTTAATAAATCTTGCATAGGAACTTTGCGCAAATCTACCGAAATCATAAGATCGACACTCACGTGAAAAAAACGAGAGATGCGCAACAATACTTCCAAAGGTGGCTCAGAGGCTCCCTCTTCATATTTCGAATAACGAGCACGTGTAATTACTAATTCGTCTGCCACCTTTTGTTGTGACATACTTTTCTGTGCTCTCAAATACCGGATGTTATCTGCTAAAAATGACATTTGCTACTATTTATAGCATCAAATATAATAAATATTGCTAACATATATAGTAATTTCGTTTAATAAATTTTGAACTTCATTAAAATGGATCGGGCAATAGCACATTTAGATTTAGATACTTTCTTTGTCTCTTGTGAGCGTTTACAGGACTCCTCTCTCAATGGGCTTCCCATTATTATTGGAGGAGGCGATCGCGGTGTAGTTGCGAGTTGCTCCTATGAAGCTCGTTATTTTGGCGTGCGTTCTGCTATGCCTATTCGCATGGCGATGAAACTGTGTCCTCAAGCCAAAATCATCAAAGGAGATATGCAACTCTACTCCAATATGTCCCACTTAATAACGGATATTATCTGCGAGCAGGCCCCCGTTGTTGAAAAGGCAAGTATAGATGAATTTTACCTGGATCTCACGGGAATGGACCGTTTTTTTGGGACATATAAATGGACAAGTGAACTGATTGAAAAAATAAAAAAAGAGTCTGGGCTTCCCCTGAGTTATGCTTTATCGATCAACAAAACAGTTTCTAAAATTGGAACTGGTCAGGCCAAACCCATGGGAGCATTGAGCATTCCCTCTTTACAAGTTCGACCTTTTCTCAACCCTTTGTCGATTCGCAAGATTCCCATGCTTGGCGAGGTTACTTATACTACTTTGTCCAGAATAGGAATACGAAATATCAAAACACTATCGGAAATGCCTATACAAGTCTTGCAGCAGATGCTCGGGAAAAACGGTGTAGATATATGGAAAAAAGCCAATGGAATCGACCTTACTCCTGTAGAGCCGTATAGAGAACGCAAGTCTATATCGACAGAACACACTTTTGATCAAGATACAATTGATATTGTCTTAATCAAATCCATTTTATTGGGGATGGTAGAGAAATTGGCTTTTCAACTCAGAACAGAGCAATGGCTTACTTCAGTGATTACAGTGAAAATTCGATATGCAAATTTCGATACCGAAACAAAACAAAAAAGAGTTACCTATACTTGTGCTGATCACACCCTAAGTCAACTTGTCTATGAATTATTCGACCGTTTATACCTTAGGAGAATGAGGCTTCGACTAATTGGCATTCAGTTTAGCGGACTAGTTAGAGGGACCTATCAAATAGATTTATTTGAAGACACCCAAGAGCTCATGGCCTTGTATCAGGCTATGGATAAAATGAAAAAGAGATATGGAATAGATGCTGTAACTCGTTGTGCGGCCGCAAACTTAAAGCACAGAGAAAAGCAAATCAAACAGATAATCGACAAATAGCAAACACACATTAATTCTCACTATTAAAAACTATGTTTTTAAACTGTCATTCATATTACAGTCTGCGCTACGGTATGCTGCCTTTAGACCAACTTGTCAAGCAAGCCCAAATACACCAAGCAAGCGCTATTGCCCTAACAGACATTGACACCTTTAATGGTATTTATGACTTTGTCACCCTATGCGAGCAGGCCAAAATAAAGCCCCTTGTAGGAATGGAGTTTAGAGATAATCGCGGACTTTTATATATTATTTTAGCAAAAGAGACAAGAGCCATAGCTGAGATAAGCTCCTTTAGAACAGCCTACAATAAATCAAAGGCCCCCTTACCTGAATTTGCTCCAATATTTGAACATTGTATTGTTATCTATCCCCTTGACAATGTACCCAATCAATTAAATAAGCAAGAGTATATCGGCATTACTAATCATCAGGTAAACCTACTCTACCAAAACAAATGGAAACAAAAGATAGATAAAATGGTTGTCCTTCACAGTGTTAATCACCACAGTGAAGATGAATTTACTGTGCATCAAATTCTAAGAGCAATAGACAAAAATACCTTACTGTCTAAATTAGCTCCAGAAGATTGCGCCTGTACAACAGATACTTTTATCTTGGAGTCTGAACTAATAAGTCACTTTGCAGATTATCCAGTGATTGTCGAAAATACAAAGGCAATCATCGATACTTGTAACTATGAATTTGAATTGCATAAGCCGCGAAATAAGCAACACTATACCCAAAATAGAAAAGCGGATATGGAACTGTTGACCCAACTCACTTATCAAGGGATGAAACACATCTATGGACAAGATCATCAACAGGCAAAACAGCGCATAGAAAAAGAGCTCAAGGTAGTAGATCAACTAAACTTTGCTGGGTACTTTTTAATTACTTGGGACATTATCAGATATAGCAATAGCATGGGGTTTATGCATATCGGTAGAGGTAGCGGAGCCAATAGTATCATTGGATATTGTTTGGGCATTACCAATGTATGTCCCTTAGAACTGGATTTATACTTTGAGCGTTTTCTCAATGAAAACAGAAAATCACCACCTGATTTTGACATCGATTGGTCGTGGAGAGACAGGGATATTATATTAGCCTATATATTTAAACGCTATGGATCGGAATACGTAGCTTTCTGTGGAGCGATCTCCACCTTTAAATACCGCTCAATTATACGCGAAATAGGTAAAGTTTACGGACTACCCAAAGAAGAGTTAGACAGCCTGACTCGCCATACACTTGAGCAACATGAGCCAAACAGCATTGTAAAACTCATTCACCGTTATGGTCAAATGTTGGAAGGCTTCCCCAATCAACGTACTATGCACCCTTGTGGAGTTCTAATTTCAGAAACGCCTATAACAAACTATACAGCTTTGGATTATCCACCCAAAGGATTTGCTGTAGCACAATTTGATATGCATATTGCTGAAATGGTTGGCTTTGACAAATTCGACATTCTGAGCCAGCGCGGAATAGGTCATATTAACGATGCAGTCATGCTGATTAAAGCCAATCAAGGTATTAACCTGGATATTAGAAATATTGCTATATCAAAAGACGAAATAAACTGCAATGACTATTTGCAAAGAGGTCATACAATAGGTTGTTTTTACATTGAAAGCCCAGCCATGAGAGGGCTACTGAGACGATTAAAATGCGACAATTACAAAGTACTTGTCGCAGCCTCATCTATTATAAGGCCAGGAGTAGCACAAAGTGGAATGATGCAAGAATACATCTATAGACATAACCACCCAACAGGCTTTGAATACTTCCACCCTGTATTCCAACAGCAATTAGCAGAGACCTACGGCATTATGGTTTACCAAGAAGACGTAATCAAAATTGCATTACATTACGCTGGTTTACCTGCCGCAGATGGCGATATACTGCGTAGGGCAATGAGTGGAAAGACGCGCTGCAAAGACGCACTTACTTCAATCAAAGAGCGATTCTTCGAATGTTGCTTGGACAAAGGCCACCCAAGAGAACTAAGTGAGGAAATTTACCGTCAAATCGAATCTTTTGCAGGATATTCTTTTTGCAAAGCACATTCTGCTTCCTATGCTATAGAAAGCTACCAAAGCTTGTACTTGAAAGTGTACTATCCCTTGGAGTTTATTACCGCTGTGATTAACAATCAAGGAGGCTTTTATCGCACAGAAGTCTATGTACACGAGGCCAAAATGTCTGGAGCCACTATCCTACCACCTTGTGTAAACCACAGCGATATGGAGGCCACTATACAAGGCAAGACCATTTATTTGGGCTTTATGTTTATTCAGGGTATCAATACAGAGTTAATACAGGCCATACTACACGAACGAGCATGTAAAGGCGATTTCACTTCTTTAGCTGATTTCACACAGCGGGTAGATATTGGAATAGAATCCCTACAAAAATTGATATTTATTGGAGCTTTCCACAGTTTTGGCAAACAAAAAAATGAATTACTCATACAGGCCAGATTACTTTTTGCACATCCCAAACAACCACAAACACTAACTTTGCTTCAAGAGCCAATACAAGAGTATAACTTCCCCGTACTGGAACGCTCCGTTTACGAAGATGCTTTTGACGAGATAGAACTATTGGGATTTAGTATCTCATGCACCCCCTTTGACCTATTAAAAACAAAATTTAGAGGAGATGTAATGGTGCAAGACCTCATGAAACACCATAAAACAACAGTGCGTATGTTAGCCTATCTCATTGCGAGAAAACACGTACCTACAAGTAAAGGGACTATGTATTTTGGTACTTGGATTGATTGCAATGGAGATTACTTTGACACTATACACTTTCCCTATAGTTTACAGCAATACCCCTTTCAAGGAGGAGGCTGTTATTTACTACTTGGTAGAGTCGAAGTAGAGTATCACTTCCCTTCTATCCAAATAGTAAAAATGGCAAAAATGCCTTTTATAAATGATCCACGCTATCATTATGAGGATGAAAAAAGTAGTCAATCACAGCAAATCTTAAAAGAAGATTTCAGTGGTACCAATCGCGCTGCCTATCCTAAAGTAACTGAGATCAATTTACCCAGACATCGCATGAAGTTCAAAACAAATTAGCCTTAATAAAAATCCCCTACTATGACAACAAAGCAAGGGATTTAATCTATCAATAACCAACCTTATGAATTCTTTTACCTACTCTAAAAAACGAATTAGAGCTTTGAAATAACGATAAAAAAAGCATCCCAATTCAAGGGATGCTTGCATATTTTAAACGTTAATTAATTTTAATGAACCTTGTAGTTCAGGTTTTTCTTTTACATAACCTGATACCCAACTCGTTAATTGATCCACATCATATGGTAACAATTGTTTAATTGCTTTTTGAAGCTCTTTGTAAAACAACTGAGGATCGAAACTTACATTTTCTAAAATTGTTCTAGCAAACTCAAACATATTAAGTGATTTCATTCTTTATACATTTAGTGTTTTTTATTATACTATAAACTTAAGCATTTAATTATTTATTATATACTATTCAAATAAAAATTAATAAAATTTTAATAACTAAACAAAATATTATCTTTTTTCAATCTAAAAAGAACAATAAATAATAAACTATTGCGTTAATATTCTTTATTGTTATCTCAAAACCGATATCAAGCTAATGAATCAGTATGAATTCGCAACAAAAATAAAAAAAGCACTTCATGCGAAGTGCTTTTTAATATTATGCGTTTATTAAATTTAATGAATCATGTAGCTCTGGTTTATCTTGTACATATCCATTTACCCAATTCGATAGTTGTTCTACATCATAAGGTAATAAATGGTTGATGGCTTTTCTTAGTTCCTTATAAAACAACTTAGGATCGAAACTAACATTTTCTAAAACTAAACGTGCGTAATCGAACATTGCTCTTGTTTTCATAATCTAACTTTTTTCTTTACTACTGTAGTAAATATAGCACATATAATAGGCTTAGCCCGTTTTTGGATTAAATTTTAATACAATTTTAGCAATTATTATTTCATTTTCACTATTTAAACCAATTCTATATAATAAACTCAAATAAAAATCATTTTACTGAATTTTCTTCAAAATACAGTACCAGCATCAAAAGTTAGCCTACGTAGCAAGTCATATAATTACTGCCTATTGAGTCTGAAATGAAATCCATTTACAGCGTAGTCAAAGACCACAAAATTGAAATCAGTAATAAAGCATCTATTAAAACTACCTTAACAGCTAAAAGATAAAACTGGCATTATATCAAAAGTGCTTATCCAAAAGGATAATTAGTAAATCAGTACTAAATAGATGGGACTTTCTTGGGGTTTTCTAGGAGATTGCTAGGGGTTTTCCTGCTAAAATGCACCTTTCAGCGAGTAAAAGTGCAAGGATACAGCAAGAAAAGTGAAAGAAAGTCCAAAGAAAACAGGTTTTATATTCAATCCAAAGTTGAATAATCAACAAGAAAAAGCTGAAACATAATTTGAATAATAACCCAATGTGAAGCAAACTTATATCCTGTCATCCCTTAATTGATCAAGCAGATCCTTAATCATTAAGATCTCAACGATATAAAAACGAAAAGGCACCCTATAAAAGAGTGCCTAAACTATGGTTATGCAATAATAAACTTATTTACTACTATGACTGACTAAATAATGTTCATATATTATTGATTCAACTTATAACAAATAGAAAAACAGGATTATCTACCTGTTTACAAGAAGTAAAATTACTGATTCTATCTCCAAATGACTATAACTTTAATACAACTTTAGGACAATATACGGTCAGGTAATAATGCTCAAAAAAGACTTTAAAATACTATCATACAAACAAATTCATAGATATTATACTATACGCCTATTGATTATCAATAAAAAATAGACTTACTTTGATTAGTATAATTATTTAGTTTTATTAACTGATGAACCTACTAAAAAAAACAGATTGGGCAAGGCTTGGTATTATTGCATGTACAATCATTTTCTTGATTACAGCTGTTACCTTCGAAATATTTGAATTAAACACCTTACCTGCTCAATTCTTTGGAACATTACTTGGTGTTGTAATTACGGCTATTATAACAGTCTTACTACTACAAGGACAAACTAAAAGTGAAGAAAAAAGAGAGCGACACTTAATGGTTTTTGAAAAGAAACAGGAAGTTTTCTTTCAATTCCTAACACAACTAAACACAATCTTACAACGAGAATCGCTTAGTCCTCACTTGGCTACAGGTAAGAAGATAGAAAAGGAAGTGAACAACCTACATGATCTTATATTTGAATTCGGTTTTCTTCAAATGCATACCTCAGCAGAGACATTCGATAAAATCTTAGTTCACGTAGGCAATTTGATGATAGAAAGCAGTCAAATAAAAGTTGCTGAGAATCAATCTGTAGAGAAAGTAGAACAATACTATTTAACTCTTACTTCGGATTTCTTTTCGATTGTATCGTTATTAAAACAAGAACTATACAATGAATTCTCTCCTGATATTGATAAAGAAAAATTAGACCGCATTATACGTTTATCATTTTAAAGTAAACAATAATAGGGTGACTTCTCAGTCACCCTATTAAACAAAAAAAATCGATAATTAAAAAGTAAAATTAATAAGAAGCTACTGGCCAAAACATCCATGGTATTCGGCTTAATATTAATATTAAACCAATCACATAGTAAACAGCAACAGTACGGTTTTGTTTCTTAGCATCTTTCAAGCGCTTTGCCTTTGAAAAACCTATAGTGATGATCACTGCAGCAATAATCATAACAAGCGGATGTTCAACTGTGTAAAGTCGCAATAAAGTATCCTGCATGGCATCTGCACTGAGGCTTTTCATACCCCAAGGAGAAAGAAAATACATCAAAACACCTGCTACAATTTGAAAGTGGGTTGCTCCCAGCCCTATAGCCGCTATCTTTTTATTGTACGGCTGATTACTCATATACGCCTTCCAAGCATATACTATTGAAATTAAAATACCTAATAGCACCACATATCCCATAAAAGAATGTAAATGTTTTATCCCTACGTACATATTTATTGTTTTTAAATTGATAATTCAGTTTGTGGAATAAACACTCCTCAACACATTAGTTGTCAAAAGCTAATTCGAACAATCAGCTATTTAAACACATTGTATTTCAACTCTCATTAGCATATAAAAAATAAGAAACACAAGAACTGTAAAGCTGCTAACGATCAAGGAGTGCTATTATCTAAATGAAAACAAAGTCAACATTTAGAACACAGATTAAAAAATGACGTCAATCTCTAACCTTCAATATTTTCATGTAGATTCTTTTAATCTACACCACCACCTAAAGCACGATAAAGTTTAATAGCGGATTGCCACTTGAGTAAACGATCGTTTGTGATTTGCATTTGCGCATACAAATATGATTGTTCACTTGTCAATACATCCGTATAATTAGTCGAAGAATGGTATAACAGTAGCTTTTTGGTGTAATCTACGGCCAAGGAAAGTTTCTCTACTTGTATTTGCCTATTTTGTTCTTGAGTTTCAGCAGTCTGATAAGCGTAAAGTGCGTCCGAAACTTCTTGACCAGCCATTAAAAGTGCTTTTTGAAAATTGTAAACCTTCTCCTGGTAATTTGCTTTAGCAACCTCTAATCTGGTTTTGTTTAAACGTTTATTAAAAATAGGTTGCAATAACCCTCCAGCTACATTGGCAAAGAACCCCGTAGATGTAAACCAATCCTTAAACTCATAACTCGAGAATCCCACCCCTGCTGTTAAAGTAAGAGAGGGATAAAATGCACGTCTTGCTGCACTTACTTCTTCAAAATAAGAGGCTAATTCATACTCTGCTACTCGAACATCGGGTCTGTTTTGTAGTAGTTGAACAGGAATACCTACTTGAATAGATTCATACATTTTCTGACTTTCAAAACTTCCTCTATCAATCACCTCTCCCACTTGACCTATCAAGGTACTTAGCGCATTCTCTATCTCTCTGATTTGGCGATACACTCTTGGCAAATCTGCTTGAGCGTCATAATAGTTTGCTTCACTTTGAACAACCGCAGCTCCAGTAACAACACTAGATTCCTTTAAGTTCTTCATAGTCTTGACATCTTCTTGTCTATTTTCAATAGTTTGCTTCAAGATGCGCACCTTCTCATCCAAGGTCAATAATTGATAATAGTAGTCAGCTATCTGAGCAACTAATTGCGTTTGTACAGCTTGCTGAACCGCTTCGGTTTGCATTAACCTATAAAAAGTAGCGCGTTTACTACTAGCGAGTTTCCCCCACACATCAAGTTCCCATGATGTATTGGCAAAGACATCGTGTTGGGTTGCATCTTTTACAAAGCCAAAGCCCTGTGGATAAGCTAAACGTGACCTCTTTAATCCACCACCGATACTCAAATCAGGTAGAAAGGCTGCCTTTGATTGTTTGAGCATTGCTTGAGCAGCATTAATTCTCTCAATCCCCATCTTTAAATCAAGATTGTTATCTAATCCTTTTTGGATTAAATCTTGCAAATAAGGATCCGCAAAGAACTCTTGCCAACTCACATCAGCTATATTTGTTGTATCAGTCGATTGAATATCTCTGTAGAGTTGAGTATCAACACTTTCTTGAGGTTGATACCTTTTGCTTGAACCACACGAGGTCAATGCTCCCGCAATGGCTAAAGCAAGTAAAAGTTTATAATGAGTTTTCATTGTCTAATAATTTAAAATCACAATTGATTCTCTGGGCAAAACAGTTAAGTAAAAGAGTGGAGGTACTCAGTCTAAAAAATACCTCCCACCCTTTTTATATAACTAATTAGCCTCCTCCATAGCAGTATCTGCCAGCGTTTCAGGAGCTCCTGAAATTTTTTCTTGAAGGGATTGGAACACAATAAAAAGAGCTGGTATTACCATTACCCCCACTAAAGTACCAATCAACATTCCTCCTACGGCAGCAGTACCAATTGATTTGTTGCTCAATGCTCCGGCACCAGTAGCCAACATAAGTGGTAATAAACCAAATATAAAAGCAAAGGAAGTCATCAAAATTGGGCGCAGACGCAAACGCGCTCCTTCTATTGCTGCATCGGCAATTCGCTGTCCTTGCAGACGTCTTTGCAGTGCAAATTCAATAATAAGAATAGCATTTTTGGCCAATAATCCGATTAACATAATCAAACTAATCTGCAAGAAAATATTGTTCTCTATTCCAAATAACTTGGCAAACAAAAAGGCTCCTGCAAGCCCAATTGGCAATGAAAATAATACTGCTAATGGCAAAATATAACTCTTGAACTGCGCACTAAGTAAGAAGTAAACAAATACAATGGACAATATGAAAATAACTATGGTTTGGTTTCCACTTGTACTTTCTTCTCTTGACAAACCAGAATACTCGAATCCGTATCCTTTTGGCAAAGTCTGAGCAGCTACCTCTTCAATTGCGTTAATTGCATCTCCCGAACTGTATCCTGCATTAGGACTACCATTTACAAAAGCTGAATTAAACAAATTAAAGCGAGTTAAGAACTCTGGGCTATATACTTTCTGCAAATCGATAAAGGCAGTGATAGGTGTCATAACACCTTGACTATTTTTCACATACAATCTATCTATTGCTTCTTTATTTTCTCTAAAGTTAGGATCAGCTTGAATCATCACTTTATACTGTTTTCCGAATCGGTTAAAATTCGTAGCATAAATACCTCCTAAATACCCTTGTAATGTCGTCAAAACTTCTGTTACAGTTACTCCTGCTTCTTTCGCTTTTGCAACGTTTACAGATACTTCATACTGAGGAAAATTAGTATTAAATGAAGAAGTGGCATACATAATTTCAGCACGTTGATTCAAGGCTCCTAAAAAGCCACCTATCACCTGTTCAAATTCTTTATAATCTCCACCGGTTTTATCTTGAAGTTGAATTTCGAATCCCGAACTATTACCAAATCCTTGTAAGGTAGGTGCGGCAAAGAAAACGATATTAGCATCTTTGATATGTGCTGTTTTGGCAAATAACTGTCCTACTACACTGTGAATATCTTGCCCTTTTTCCTTGCGTTCACTCCAGTGTTTTAATTTGATAAACTCAACAGCATACGAACTACCATTTCCACTAAAAAAGTCCATACCTGCCAAACGAGAAGTAAACTTAACCTCTGGGATACTCATAGCAATACTGTCAATCTGATTGGAAATGCGCTCTGTTTCTTCTAAAGAAGTAGACGGAGCTAAGATAATATTACCATATATTGAAGCACTGTCTTCATTAGGAACAAATCCCGTTTGAGTTGTTTTGGTTAAATACATAAATACACCCGCAAAAACAACTACTGTAGTTAAGGCAAGCCACAAGCGCTTGTTTAAAAACTTCAAAACACCAACATAGCGATCAGTCATTCGATCAAAACTGCTGTTGAAAGCTGTTTTCAGCCTATTAACCACTCCTCTTTTTTCTTGATGTATACCAGATTCTGGCTTTAACATAATCGCACATAATGCTGGACTCAAAGTCAAGGCATTAATAGCTGAGATTAAAATAGCAACTGCTAAGGTGATACCAAACTCCTTGTAAAATACTCCAACAGATCCTTCAATAAAAGTTACGGGTACGAATACTGCTGACATAACTAAGGTAATCGAGATAATCGCAGTAGTTAACTCATCCATTGCACTGATTGTTGCCTTTTTAGCACTTTCAGCACCTTCATATAACTTGGCGTGTACCGCCTCTACAACGATAATGGCATCATCCACTACAATCCCAATGGAGAGTACAAGGGCAAACAAAGTCAATAGGTTAATGGTAAATCCGAACAAATTCAAGAAGAAGAATGTTCCAATTATCGCTACAGGTACTGCAATAGCAGGAATAAGTGTAGAGCGCCAATCTTGTAAGAATACCAATACAACAATAAACACCAAAACAAAGGCTTCAATCAATGTTGATATTAATTTGTCAATCGAAGCTAATAAAAAGTCATTTGAGTTTGCATAAACAGCAAATTTAGCACCTGCTGGCAGGTCTTTTTCAGCCTCTTGCAAGACTTGTTCGCATTGCTTAATAATATCATAAGCATTCGAACCCGCTGTTTGGTTTACTGCTACATAGGTACCGTGTTCTCCATAGGCAGTCATCGTCATTGCATACGAATAAGCCCCCAAGTCAATCTCGGCAACATCTCTTAAATACAATACCTTACCATTGCCTAAAGATCGAATAACAATATCTCCAAATTCTTCTGGAGTTTCTAATCGTCCTGTGTATTTCAGCGCATATTGGAAACTCTGTTGACTATTCTCCCCTACCTTACCAGGAGCGGCTTCCACATTTTGCTCGTGCAAAGCATTTATAATATCTGTTGGAGTCAAACTATACGATGCCATGACATTTGGCTTCAACCAAATACGCATACTGTACTCTCTTCCTCCATATATCGCAGCATCTCCTACACCATTGATACGCTTTATCTTTGGCAATAAGTTAATGCGTGTATAATTCTCTAAAAACGCCTGATCAAACTGTCCATCTTCACTATAGAAAAGGAAACTAAAGATCTCACTTGCCAATCGCTTGGTAGTGGTAACCCCTTGTTTGACAACTTCTTCTGGAAGTTGACTCATAGCCTGACTTACGCGGTTTTGAACGTTAACGGCAGCCATATCTGGATCTGCCCCTTGATTAAATGTAATTGTTATAACAGCAGAACCATCATTACTCGCTTTTGAGTTGATGTAAGCCATATCTTCTACTCCGTTAATCTGCTCCTCTAATGGTGTGATTACACTCTTCATCACAGCTTCTGCATTAGCACCTTGATAATTTGCAGTAACCTGTACCGTAGGTGGAGCAATCTCAGGATATTGTGTCATCGGTAAAGATGACAGTCCTAACACCCCGAGTATCACAATAATAATTGATATTACTGTTGATAATACGGGATTCTCTATAAATCTTCTCAACATAATTATATCCCCTTACTTTATAGTTTAATTTGAGTACCATCACTTAGGCCACCAATATCTTCACTGACAATTTTATCTCCTTGTTTTAATCCATCTTCTACAATGAAAAATTGACTTGAAGGTACTTTATCCATAATCTTGATTTCAGTACTTTTTACAATTCCATCAGCTCCTACGACATAGACAAATCGCTTTCCTTGTACGTCATAAGTAGCTTTTTGAGGTACTAATATTGCCTCTTGTATATCTTCGTATACGCGAAGAGTAGCACTATTACCACTTCTCAATAATGCTTTTGGATTTGAAAATACTGCTCTAAAATTAATACTCCCTGTTAGTGGATCAATTTGCCCGCTTACTGTATTAATCTTTCCTTTGTATCCATATTCCCCTCCATTAGCTAAAATCAAACTCACCTCTGGAAGCGATGCAATACGCTCAGATAATGACTTGTCTTGTGCTTTCTGCATAAAATCAAAAAACTGTTTTTCGTTCATTGAGAAATAAGCATTCACAGAAGTAATATCAGAAATAGTGGTCAACGCTTGAGCAGAAGCACTACTTACTAATGCACCAACTTTATATGGAATAAGTCCAATAACTCCATCAAATGGCGCTACAATTTGTGTATATCCAACATTAGCTTTTGCATTGCTTAGATTTGCTTTAGCTTGTGCAAGTTGAGCCTCCTTGCTTCTCAAAGCATACTGGGCAGATTCTAATTCGTAATTACTGATAATTCCCTCTTGAACAAGTGGTTTAGCTTTGGCTACTTGCATTATAGCATCATTCAATTCAGCTTCAGCTCTTTTTACATTGGCAATAGCACTTGCATTTTCCTCTTGAAATTGAGGGGCATAAATCGTAAACAATACTTGCCCTTTGCGAACAGACTGTCCTTCATCAACCAGTATAGACTCAATAAATCCATCTATTTTTGGTCGTAATTCCACATCTTTTACCCCTTGTAAGACTACTGGGTAATCGCTGTATATATTTGCTTTCTCTTTTTGTATTGAAAGCATTGGATAAGCCTCAACTTGGCCTGTATATCCGTGTCCTCCATCTTGGTTTTTATCTTGACAAGCCCCTGTAAAGGCTAAAATGGATAAGGTCAAAAATGCTGTTGTTTTGTTCATTTTTTAATCGTTATTAATGATGACTAAAAAGCTTAGAAGTAAATCTTCTATTTTTATCAATGGCAAAATTATCTGTTCAAAGGGTAGGTATAAAGGGCTAAAAAGCAGTTTTTTTAGTCAAAAGGTAAGATTCCCATCAATAAACCAAGTACCAAACAAATAGTTATGAAGTATAGCAACATTCCTTAAACAGCCTGTTACAAATCACAATCCTAAAAAATAGTTTTATTACATTCTAAAAACTCTTTGGCAAAATTCCTTGTATTGTGAACTACAAACAATTAATAAAGTTCGGTATAATTGTACAAAAACACGGATTAAGTACTTTTAAGTATATTTTAATATTTAGATTAAAATGAGCCTAAAAAACCAATAAATCACTGTAAACAAATTACTTGAGAAGGAAAAACATCCTTACAAACCAAAAAGAGAGTGTCTTATAAAAAAGACAAGTAGGCCAATTGAAGGTTAAAAAACACTTGATATTGGTAAAGAAAATTCAATCAAAAAGACAATCATAGATTCTCTCGATAGTTACTTGGGCTAATTCCCGCGTATTTTTTAAAGTATTTACCAAAAGTACTTTGGTCAGGAAAGTTTAATACCTCAGCAATAGTTCCCACTGATATCGTATGATCTTGCAGCAAAACTTTTGCTTCTAACACTACTTGAGATTGTATCCATTCACTGGCAGTCATTCCTGTTTCTGTAGAAATAACATGACTGAGATATTTGGGGTGTACATGTAGATACTCGGCATAAAACTGAACACTTCGTTGTTGTTTGCAATGCTTAGCTACAGCCTCTCGAAAACGCAAATCTAAAGAGTGAAGTGCTTTAGTTTGGTTACCGTATTTTTCATACATATACGCCACCTCATTAATCATGCTGTAGATTGCACCACGTACAACTTCAATGTGAAATGGATTGTCAGAGTTCACACGACTATCTATGACTTTAAACAAAGTCAGAAAATTAGTAAACTCAACTTCGTTTAATTGAGTCACACAACCACCTAAACTCGACAAATCAGAAAAAGAATTCAACACATTATTCTCAATAAGCTTGCTCTGCATAAAGTCTTCAGAGAACAAAATAGTACGCATTTCATAAGTGCGCTTGGTTTTGTCCCAACGTTTAATCGAAGTGGTATCTGCAAAGATAATAGCTGGAGCTTGGATGTGATAACGCGTTAAATCAATATAGAAAGTAATCTCTCCTTGTTCTAATAGACCAATTCCATAATAATTAGATCGATAAGGTTCCCCTGGATAATAGTCCAAGTTAATAGTAGGCATATAAATAAACTCACCTTTAGCCTCCAGTTCTTTAAAACCTGCTTTTAGTCTATCGAGTGTCTCCCATTTAATGTCCTTCATACTTTTGGTTGTATATCCTTGTAAGCAAATATATTTTATTTTGACAATAACTACAATAACCCACGACTTGATTCACTTGTAGAATATAGCGCTTGTTTAACTCAAACACGATAAAAATGAACATTATTAATTATATTTGCTTTTCGAACAAAATCACAGACAGGATAGACTATGAAGACAATTGGATGGATAGGACTTGGAAATATGGGAAACCCAATGGCAGAAAACCTTTTAAAGGCTGGATATAAGCTTAATATATACCAACGCATCCCTAATAAAGTATCCCCATTAGTGGCCAAAGGAGCTGTTGCTATTCAAGAATTAACTGCTTTCATTAAAGCATCTGATATAGTCTTCTTAACCTTGCCTAACGATGCAATTGTAGAAGATACATTCAACCAAATTCTCACACATGAGATAACGGGAAAGACTTTTGTCAATAGCAGTACTATATCACCTGTCTTAGCTAAAAAACTATATCAACAAATACAAGAAAAAAAGGCTCATTATCTAGATGCTCCTGTATCAGGAAGTGTAAAGCCTGCTGTAGATGGTACACTACTATTCTTAATAGGTGGAGACAAAACGATTTACGAACGCACTATACCATACTTCGAGGTTATGGGAAAAAGTCATTACTACTTAGGAGAATCTGGTAGTGGTAGCAAAGCTAAATTAGCCATTAACTACTATATGTCTGTAATAGTACAAGGGCTAGCTGAGACTGTGCTATTCGCTGAACAAAATGGAATAAATAGAGAGATGATGACTGCTATTGTAAATGATAGTGCATGCGGTTCTGGTATGAGTAAGATAAAGACCTCCGCCATACTAAGCGATAACTATCCTGCTGCATTTCCACTAAAATTTATGCTGAAGGACATTCGCTTAGCACAAGAGGCAGGATGGGATACTGCTCTGACACAGGCTGCAGAACAAGCGTATGCAAAGGCCAGTGAACAAGGATTAGCAGAACAAGACTTAATGGCGGTAATCAAAGCCATTTTATAATTATATATTAACAAACCTCAATCTAATACAGATGACGCACTTACAAGAAGTAATCGAAAAAGCGTGGGAAGACCGCTCACTTTTACAAGATCAAAACACTCAAAATACTATCCGTGAAGTTATAGAGCTGATTGACAGTGGTAAATTGCGTGTAGCTGAACCTAAGGGAACAGAATGGCAAATCAATGAATGGGTAAAAAAGGCAGTGGTACTATACTTCCCTATCCAAAAGATGGAAACTTTAGAAGCTGGTATCTTTGAATATCACGACAAAATGCCTCTGAAGAAGAATTATGCTGAAAAGGGAATCAGAGTAGTGCCTAATGCTGTGGCTCGTCATGGAGCATATATCTCTGCTGGGGTGATATTAATGCCATCATATGTGAATATAGGTGCTTATGTAGATCAGGGGACGATGGTAGACACATGGGCTACAGTAGGATCGTGTGCTCAAATTGGAAAGAACGTACACTTATCAGGTGGTGTAGGTATCGGAGGAGTACTAGAACCTTTGCAGGCAGCTCCTGTTATTATAGAGGACAATGCATTTATCGGATCGCGTTGTATCGTAGTAGAAGGTGTTCGAGTAGGAAAAGAGGCTGTATTAGGTGCTAATGTGGTACTGACAGCGTCTACTAAAATTATAGATGTAACAGGAGATACTCCTGTGGAAATAAAAGGATATGTACCAGAGCGCTCTGTAGTGATACCAGGTTCGTATACAAAGAAATTCCCTGCTGGTGAATATCAAGTGCCGTGTGCTTTAATAATTGGAACACGCAAAGCATCAACGGATTTAAAGACATCGTTAAACGATGCCTTAAGAGAATATAATGTAGCTGTATAATCATGTTACATCTGTTAAAACAGAGTACTTACGGGTACTCTGTTTTAATTTATTACAAATTATTAATCAAATATCATGAGTAAACTTCTTTCTCAAAATTGTATTTTATTTTTCAAAAGATTTGCTTTAATCTTTATCTTCTATCAAGTATGTAGAATAGGGTTCTATTTCTATAACAGTCACTTGTTAGATCCATGGGATTGGAAAGTATTTATAGGTGGATTGCGATTTGACCTTGCTGCGCTGGGATTTTTAAATATGGCTTTTGCCCTACTTCATATCTTTCCAGGTAAATTTCAAACCAGAACAGGTTACCAACAATTCTTATTTTACAGTTTTTACTTAGTCAATATTTTCTTTCTATGCTTGAACTACGTAGATTACGAATACTTTAAATTCATTGGTCGCCGTAGCTCTTATGCCTTCATTACAGCTACTGGAATGGAGCAAGAAATACCAGGTCTACTAAAAAACTTTATTGTTGATTATTGGTGGATACCGCTATTCATGTTTTTATCTTTCTTTATTTTTTGGTTGATTTACAGAAAGATAGATTACAAAATAAAAAGAAGTTATATCAACGTAAAAGATATCATTATAGCAATATTAGTTGTAGGTATTATGCTTGTTTTAGGCCGTGGTGGTTTACAGCATAAACCCATAAGATTAGTAGATGCTTCTCAGTACGGTGGGCTAAAAAACACAGCACTTGTCTTAAACACGCCTTTCTCTGTTATCAAGACAATGGGGAAAAGTGAGGTCTTGGAAGAAGTACAATTTTTCACTGATAGCGAACTAAATAAAGTCTTTAATCCTATACAAGAATTCAAGTATGATAGCATAAATAAAAAGAATGTTGTCCTATTAATAGTGGAGAGTTTTGGTAGAGAAACCATGCACAGAGGCTTAACTCCTTTTATGGACTCTTTAGCACAAAACAGTCATTTCTTTGAAAATGCTTTTGCCAATGGTAAAGTTTCTATAGATGCTGTACCTTCAGCTATCTCAAGCATTCCAAGTTTAATGAACAGAACCTTTATATCATCGAGCTATGCACTAAACGATGTATATACACTACCCAAAATCTTAAAAGAAAATGGTTATCACACCGCTTTCTTCCATGGAGCATATAACGGAAGTCAAAACTTTGACCAATATGCAAATGTGGCGGGATTTGATGAGTATTATGGAAAGAATGAATATCAAGGTCCAGAGGCATTCGATGGTGCATGGGGAATATTCGATGAAGAGTTCTTACAGTTTTATGCAAAAAAATTAGATGAGTTTAAAAAGCCTTTTTTTACGACTTTATTTACAATTTCATCACACAACCCCTATACCATACCTGAGAAATACAAAGGGAAATTTCCAAAGGGAAATGCTGACATTCACGAATCTATTGCCTATGCAGACTACTCCTTGAAGAAATTCTTTGAAACAGCTAAAACTAAAGAGTGGTACAACAACACAATCTTTGTTATTACAGCTGATCACACTTGCTCAGAACCCAAGGAAGACCATTGGAAAACTAATGTAGGTAAGTTCAGAGTTCCAATCCTATTTTTTGCACCTGGAGACGAAAGTCTTTCAATAGAAAAAGTAGAAAAGAACTTTCAACAGATTGATATCTTGCCAAGTTTAATGGATTATCTGCAAATTAACACCAAAATAGTTACTTATGGTAAATCGTATAAATCAGAGCAAGATTTTGTTGTTAACTACTTAGACAATATATACAACTACGAAAAAGGCGATTATTACTTAGCTTTTGATGGAAAGAAAACATTGGGATTATACAATTGGAAAACAGATCCATTACTTAAGAACAATCTAATGAATACTGAATTAGAGGTTCTAAAACAAATGGAAGATTTCATCAAAGCTTACATACAATCATTTAATTTTAGAGTAAGAAATAATCAACTTACCATAGATTAAAAATTACAACATTAACACTATCTTTATACAGCTTATATACAACGAACAATTATGCCAATAACTGGATTAGTAATAACATTTAATGAGGAAAAAAACATTGGAAAGTGTTTAGATTCATTATTTCAGTACTGTGAAGAGGTAATCATCATTGATTCAAATAGCACAGATAAAACAGTCGAAATAGCAAAGAGCAAAGGAGCAAAAGTTTATTTGCAAGCATACTTAGGTGATGGTCCACAACGAACGTATGGTTTGCAATATTGTAAAAATGACTGGATAATGAACTTAGATGCTGATGAGTTCTTAGACGAGGATGCTTTAGCATTTATTCGCAAAAAAGAATATGAAAACAGCACCTTTGATGCCTATAAATTTAGAGTCAAAAATTTCTTAGGAAACAAACTTATTAATTTCTCTGGATGGTATCCCGATTCAAAAGTTCGCTTTTTTAATAAAAAAACAGCTTTTCCTTCAGATCATATGGCTCATCAATACATTATCGCTACCAATGAAAAAAGCGTTAATGTACACATCTTGCACTATGGGTGGGAATCTTACAAACAAGTAATAGACAAGAAGAATCAATATTCTACTTGGGCTGCACAACAATTATTTGAAAAAGGAAAAAAAGTCTCGGCTTTTAAACCTATTTTAAATGGAACAGTTGCTTTTGTGAGATGTTATTTCTTCAAAAAAGGCATTCTTAACGGAATTGATGGTTTTGCATTTTCCTTAATACAATCTTTCTTTTCTTTTATGAAGTATGTCAAGTTAATCAATTTACATAGAGCAATAAAATAAATCACATAAAGTTATATTAAACAGATAGCTATTTTATAAAGTAGGGACCAAATAAAATGAAAAACAAACTAACACTTCTAATTCCAACCAAAAATGAAGAAACTAAAATTAGGGACTGCATTTTATCTGCTATTGATATAGTAGAAGAGGTCTATTTAATCGATTCTTGTAGTACGGATAAAACTGTAGAGATAGCAACAGAGTTAGGAGCAAAAGTGTTAACAAGAAAATTTGATAACTACTCCGATCAAAAAAACTGGGCTATCACACAAATAGACACAGAATGGGTTTTATTATTAGATGCAGACGAACAATTAACTGCAGAATTAAGAGAAGAAATAATCGAACTCTTTAAAAACAACAAACAAAATCAATATCAAGCTTACTGGGTTTTTAGACGTAATTACTTTTTTGAAAGACCAATTAATTATTCAGGATATCAGAATGACAAAGTAGTTCGCCTTTTTAAAAAAGATAATAGTTTTTATGTAAATAAAGTTCACGAGAATTTACAAGTGGAAGGCCAAATAGGTTTTCTAAAGAATAAACTCTATCACAATACCTATAGGGGTTTTGACTTTCACGTACAGAAATTAAGTCACTATGCAACATTACAAGCAGAAGATTACAACCTAAAAACAGGCAAGCTGACCTTCTTTCACTTTATTTTAAAACCAGGATTGCGTTTTTTAAAACACTATTTTTTAAAACAAGGTTTTAGAGATGGAATACCAGGACTTATCTTGTCATTTTTAAATGGTTATGCTACCTTTTTAAGGTATGTAAAACTGTGGATGCTTCGAAATAATATTGAAAAATAATCATAGTAAAAAAGGTTTTAGGCTTGAGTCTGAAACCTTTTTTTATACAAGCTTTTTAGCTATAGTAAAAGGCAATTTTATCTTTTTAAGTCCATTGAAACATTAATTTTTAAAATCTTATTTTTTAGTCTATTTTTGTGCATTACAACAACAACTAAATATTCTTAACGCAATGATTCATTTCTTCGAAAACCCTTCGAGAAAGTTCTACACAGTACAGGTGGAGAACAACTTATCTAATGAAGATATCCAAAAGTTAAACTGGTTATTTGGCAATGCCAAGCACATCAACGAGAAAACAATCAACGCTAAATTTGTCGGTCCACGTGCTACGATGATTACTCCATGGAGTACCAATGCTGTAGAGATTACTCAAAATATGGGAATCACTGGAATTATTCGCATTGAAGAGTTCGTAAAAGCAGAAGACTGTGAAGCATTCGATCCAATGTTATCACAAGAGTTCGAAACACTACACCAAGACATCTTTGCAATCAATATTGCTCCAGAAGCAATTAACTACATTGAGGACATCGCTAAATACAACGCACAAGAAGGTTTAGCTTTAAACGATGAAGAGATTACTTACCTAAATGACTTAGCGACTAAATTGGGACGTAAACTTACAGACTCTGAGGTATTCGGATTCTCACAAGTGAACTCAGAACACTGCCGTCACAAAATATTTAACGGTACCTTCATCATCGACGGAGAAGAGCAACCTACTTCTCTTTTCAAATTAATTAGAAAAACATCTGAGACAAATCCTAATGATATTGTTTCGGCTTATAAAGATAACGTTGCTTTTGTCAAAGGACCTAAAGTAACGCAGTTTGCTCCTAAATCGGCAGACAAACCTGACTTCTATGCAGAGACTGAGTTTGACTCTGTTATTTCATTAAAAGCAGAAACGCATAACTTCCCTACTACTGTAGAACCTTTTAATGGTGCTGCTACAGGATCTGGAGGAGAGATACGCGACCGTTTAGCTGGTGGGCAAGGTTCATTGCCGTTAGCAGGTACTGCTATCTATATGACATCATACTCTCGCTTAGAAGAAAACCGTCCATGGGAACAAGCAATGGAGGAAAGAGCATGGTTATACCAAACGCCTATCGATATCTTAATCAAAGCTTCTAATGGTGCTTCTGACTTTGGTAACAAATTCGGTCAACCCTTAATCACAGGGTCTATCCTTACATTCGAGCATGAAGAAGACGCTCGTAAACTTGGATTTGACAAAGTGATTATGCAAGCTGGTGGTATTGGATACGGTAAATTAGACCAAGCTTTAAAACACAAACCAACTGAAGGTGACCAAGTGGTCATCTTAGGTGGTGAGAACTACAGAATCGGTATGGGAGGTGCGGCAGTATCTTCTGCTAATACAGGTGCTTTCGGTTCTGGAATTGAGTTAAACGCTATCCAACGTTCTAACCCAGAGATGCAAAAACGTGCTGCTAATGCTATCCGTGCGATGGTAGAGGCTGAACATAACCCTATCGTATCTATTCACGATCACGGTGCAGGTGGACACTTAAACTGTCTTTCTGAATTAGTAGAAGAAACAGGTGGAAATATCAACTTAGATGCTCTACCTGTGGGTGACCCTACGCTATCTGCTAAAGAAATTATCGGTAATGAGTCTCAAGAAAGAATGGGATTAGTAATCGGTCAAAAAGACATCGATACTTTAGCGCGAATTGCAGAAAGAGAACGCGCTCCGATGTACACTGTTGGTGAGATTACTAATGATCACCGCTTTACGATAGAATCTAAAACAAAAGGAGATAAACCAATGGACTTCGCTATCGAAGATATGTTTGGAAGCTCTCCTAAGACAATCATGGATGATCAAACAATCAACCGTGTGTATGCTGATTTAGATTACTCTGTATCAAAAGTAGAAGAATACTTAAACCAATTGTTACAATTAGAGGCTGTAGCTTCTAAAGATTGGTTGACAAATAAAGTAGACCGTTGTGTAGGAGGTCGTGTAGCAAAACAACAATGTACAGGCCCATTACAATTGCCATTAAATAACTTAGGTGCTATGGCACTTGACTATAAAGGTAAAGAAGGTATCGCAACTACTGTAGGACACGCTCCTGTAGTAGCTATCGTAGATCCTGCTGCAGGAAGTAGAAATGCTATTGCTGAGGCTTTATCTAATATCGTTTGGGCTCCTCTTAAAGAAGGAATCAAAAACGTTTCTTTATCAGCAAACTGGATGTGGGCATGTAACAATGCTGGAGAAGATGCTCGTTTATACAAAGCTGTAAAAGCGTGTTCGGACTTTGCTATCGAATTAGGAATCAATATCCCTACAGGAAAAGATTCTCTATCCATGAAGCAGAAGTATCCTAACGATGAAGTTATCGCTCCTGGTACTGTTATTATCTCTGCTGCAGCAAACTGTACAGATATTACTAAAATAGTAGAACCTACTTTAAAGAAAAATGCTGGTTCTATTTACTATATCAACTTGTCTAAAGACAACTTCAAATTGGGTGGTTCTTCTTTTGCACAAGTATTAAACAAGATTGGTCAAGAGGTTCCTACTATCACTGATGCGGCTTACTTTAAAAATGCATTCAATGCTATTCAAGAATTAGTAACTAACGAACAAATCGCTGCTGGACACGATATCGGAAGTGGTGGTTTAGTTACTTCTCTTTTAGAAATGACGTTTGCAGATGTGAACTTAGGTGCTAAATATGACTTGACTGCTCTTAACGAGAAAGACACCGTAAAAGCATTGTTTAACGAAAACATCGCGCTTATCGTTCAAGCTAAAGACGACGCTACTTTAGAACAAGCATTAGCTGCTAAAGGAGTTGTAGCTGCTAAGATCGGTACGGTTACTACTGATGAGAAAGTATCATTCACTAATGGATCAGATCACTTCGCATTTAGCGTACCTGCTATTAGAGATACTTGGATGAAAACGTCTTATTTATTAGACCAAAAACAAACAAAGAATAACAAGGCCGCAGATCGCTATAACAACTATAAAGTACAACCTTTAAACTTCAGTTTCCCAACTCAGTTTGACGGAAAGAAACCTGTAGTTGACGCTTCTAAACCAAGACCTAAAGCAGCTATTATCCGCGAGAAAGGTAGTAACTCAGAAAGAGAGGTTGCTAATGCAATGTTCTTAGCTGGTTTTGATGTAAAAGACGTTCACATGACAGACCTTATCTCTGGTAGAGAAACCCTTGAAGATATCCAGTTTATCGGAGCTGTAGGTGGATTCTCTAACTCTGACGTATTAGGATCTGCAAAAGGATGGGCTGGTGCATTTATGTACAATGAGAAAGCAAATACAGCATTGAAAAACTTCTTTGCTCGTCAGGACACTTTATCTGTAGGTATCTGTAACGGGTGTCAGTTGTTTATGGAATTAGAATTAATCAATCCTGAGCACGAAGTACACGGTAAGATGCAACATAACGAATCTCAAAAACACGAGAGTATCTTTACTTCTGTAACTATTCAAGAGAACAACTCTATCATGCTTTCAACTTTAAAAGGAAGTACTTTAGGAGTATGGGTTTCTCATGGAGAAGGTAAATTCAACTTACCTGAGACAGAAGATAAATACAATATCGTAGCGAAGTATGCCTATGAGGCTTACCCTGCTAACCCTAATGGTTCTGACTTTAACACTGCTATGATGTGTGATACAACAGGACGCCACTTAGTAATGATGCCTCACATCGAGCGTTCATTATTCCAATGGCACTGGGCTAACTATCCAGAAGGAAGAAAAGATGAAGTTTCTCCTTGGATGGAAGCATTCGTTAATGCACGCGAGTGGATTGAAGCAAACAACGCTAAATAATCAAATAGCTTACATACAACAAAGCCTCCTAATGGGAGGCTTTGTTATTTGTATTACCTTGTTCTTGTTCACAGAGTATTTATAACAATACACTTATTTTGTGTGTCTTTGTTTTAATACAGCCTCTATGTCACTTAGCATAAAACCTTTTGCCTTTAAAAGGATTAAATAGTGGTACAATAAATCTGCTGCTTCATTCTTAAACAAATCATCATTGTCATCTTTAGCTTCGATAACTAACTCAACTGCTTCTTCCCCTACTTTTTGAGCTACCTTGTTTATACCTCTTTTGTAAAGTTGATTGGTATATGATGACTCTATATTATCATCTATTCGCTCACTGATGATTTGTTCTAATTGATAGACAAAGCCTTTGTCTGCCATTTCTCCAAAACAAGAAGTAGTTCCTGTATGACATGTTGCTCCTACTGCCTCTACGGATATCAAAAGGCAGTCCTGGTCACAGTCCGTCTTAATATCTTTGACCAATAAATAATTTCCTGAGGTTTCTCCTTTGGTCCAAAGCCTATTCTTAGTACGACTGTAGAACGTTACTTTTCCCTGTGTGATTGTCTGTTGGTAGGCCTTTTCATTCATATATCCTTGCATCAATACTTGCATAGAATCTTTATCCTGAATAATCACAGGTACTAACCCATTTCCTTTATTAAAATTGATATTTAATTTCATCTTACACTTATATTATTTGTTTTTAACGCCTGCTTTAACTCTGGTATACCTACTTCTGCATAGTGAAAAATACTCGCTGCTAAGGCACCTGTCGCTTGCGTCTGAGTGAATACCTGTGTGAAGTGTTCTATAGCACCTGCACCACCTGAAGCAATCACAGGAATATTCACTTCCTTGGCTACCTCAGCTGTAATATCCAGTGCAAAACCGTCTTTTGTACCGTCATTATTCATAGAAGTTAATAATATTTCGCCTGCCCCTAAGCGCTCTACTTCTCTTGCCCACTCTACAGTCTTAAGATCTGTTTTAATACGCCCGCCTGCACTGTATACCCACCACTCTCCATCTTCATATTTTGTATCTATAGCTACAACAGCGCACTGACTCCCTAGGGCTTGTGCTATTTCGCTAACTAGTTCTGGTCTTTTAATCACAGCAGAATTAACACTTACCTTATCCGCACCTGACCTAACTAATTCGATCGCCTGTTCTTTAGTGCTAATCCCTCCTCCTACTGTAAATGGTATATTTATCTGACTCGCGATCTCATTTACTAAACCAATTAATGTCTTTCTATTCTCGATTGTAGCAGTGATATCTAAAAAGACTAATTCATCTACGCCTTCCACTACATAGCGTTTTGCCAATGTTATAGGATCACCAGCTCGCTGTATATCAACGAAGTTAATCCCTTTGACCACCTGGCCATTCTGAATATCCATACAGGCTATTATTCTCTTCTTTAGCATAATTCACTCAACTCTTTTAAGGTTATCTTTCCTTCATAAATAGCTTTGCCTATGATTACTGCTTCACAACCTATCTCTTTTAGCTTGTACAATTCAGCTACAGTAGTTAATCCACCACTAGCGATCAACTTAACTTCTGTATTCGCTATAATCTCTTTATACAGCTCTATGGCAGGTCCGCTTAGCATTCCGTCTTTTTCTATATCAGTGACTATGGTATAAGACACCCCTCTCTGCTCATACGACTGGATAAACTCTAAAACGTCTGTATCGGCAGAGTCTAACCATCCTTGAGTCATAATCTTGCGTTGCTTACAATCTGCTCCCAATATTACTTTCTCACTTCCATAAGCATCTAACCACCTTAAGAATAGTTCTGGCTTAGTCGCTGCTATACTTCCTACAGTCACTTGCTTAGCACCGCTATTAAAAGCAGTAATGATATCTTCATCCTTCTTAATACCTCCACCGAAGTCTATCTGTAGATTGGTTTGAGTAGCTATCTCTTCTAATACCTTAGCATTCATTATTTGGCTCGACTTAGCACCATCTAGATCCACTACGTGTAGATACTCAATTCCTGCATCTTCAAACTGTTTTGCCACTTCCACTGCACTGGTATTATACACTTTAGAGGTGTTATAATCCCCCTTAGATAGTCGAACGCACTGCCCTGCTATTATATCTATCGCTGGTATAATTCTCATAATTCTAAAAAATTCTTTATTAATAGTTCTCCTACTTTACCCGACTTCTCAGGGTGAAACTGCACTGCATAGAAATTATCCTTTTGTAAAGCCGCCGAAAAAGGTTGTATATAGGTATTCACAGCAATAGTACTCTCACTTAATGTTGCGTAATAACTATGCACATAGTAAAAATCATCTGCCAATTGTATTCCTTTAAATAAAGGTCCTTTCACACTACTAAAGTTGTTCCATCCCATGTGAGGAACTATGTCTAAGGCAGGAAACAGCTTTACCTCATTATCAAAGATACCTAAACCTTCTACTCCTCCCTCCTCACTCGATTTACACAACAACTGCATTCCTAAACAAATTCCCAAAACAGGTTGTTGCAATCCTATAATTACTTTATCCAACCCCTTGTCTATTAAGTATCTCATCGCAGATGAAGCCTCTCCTACTCCTGGAAAAATCACCTTATCTGCACAGGTGAGCATCGCTAGATCATCTGTCACTATAGTCTTATACCCTAAGCGTTCTATTGCATTCTGTACAGACTGTACATTACCTGCATTGTATTTTATAATTGCGATCATAGTATACCTTTAGTACTAGGGATATTGTAATTTTCTGTCTTGCTCACTGCCATCTTTATTGCCTTAGCAAAGGCTTTGAATATAGACTCTATCTTGTGGTGTTCATTATCTCCCTCTACCTTAATATTTAGGTTACAACTCGCTGCATCAGAGAACGATTTAAAGAAGTGAAAGAACATCTCTGTAGGCATATCACCTACTTTTTCTCTCTTAAACTCAGCCTCCCATACTAACCATGCCCTTCCTCCAAAATCAATAGCTACCTGTGCTAAACACTCATCCATCGGAAGTAAGAATCCATATCGCTCTATCCCTTTCTTACTACCCAATGCTTTTTTAAAGGCTGTACCTAAGGCTATAGCAGTATCCTCTATCGTATGGTGCTCATCTACTTGCAAATCTCCTTTTACCTGAATCTCCAAACCGATATTACCATGTCTGTTCACCTGTTCTAACATGTGATCAAAAAAGGCTAATCCAGTATTAATCTTACATTCTTTAGCACAGTCTAAGTTTACAGATATATCAATAATCGTTTCATTGGTCTTTCTATATTCTTTCCCTATACGAGGCTGTTGTTTTAAAAACTGATAGATTTCTTCCCAGTCCATTGTAGACAGAGCAGCTCTATCATCCTTTAATTCATTGATATAAATAGCTTTACTCCCTAAGTTCTCTGCCAATTGTATATCTGTAAATCGATCTCCTAATACATACGAATTAGCCAAATCATAATCACCATATACATACTTACCTAACATTCCCAGCCCAGGTTTGCGCGTAGGTTTATTCTCATAGTCAAAAGAATCATCTACATAAATATCTGTAAATGTCACTCCCTCGTCTGCTAGTGTATCCAAAATAAAGTTCTGTACTGGCCAGAAAGTGTTTTCTGGAAATGAAGCAGTTCCTAGACCATCTTGATTACTAACTAATACAAGTATATAATCTAACTCTCGAGCAATTTTAGACAAACTAGATATTGACTTGGGTAAGAATACTAATTTTTCAAAACTATCTATCTGAAAGTCTTCAGGTTCTTTAATAATAGTTCCGTCTCTATCTATAAACAATACTTTCTTTTTCACGTTCTATAGCTTTTAATGCAGTTATTAATTGGTTGTTTTCCTGTGGTGTTCCTATCGAAATACGCAAAGTATTTTCTACTACTTTACTTCTATTTCTCACGATAATCTGTCTATCTATTAACTCTTGATACAGTTGATCAGCCTTGTCGAATTTAACTAAGAGATAATTAGCTTCTGAAGGATAGATAAACGATGTAATAGACAATGTACTTAATTCTCTAATCACTCTTTCTTTCTCACTTAAAAGTAGTGCTATTCTCTCTTTAAAGCCCTCGACATCCCTTAACGTTTCAATCGCAAGTTGCTGATTAACAACACTCAAATTATAAGGAGACTTCACTTTATTAAAATAGTAAAGCACCTCTTCATTCATCCATGCCATACCGATGCGTAGACCTGCCATTCCCCACCCTTTAGACAAGGTCTGTAAAATGATTAGATTACTATATTGTGACAATTTATCTAACCAAGAAGGTTCATTACTAAAATCAATATACGCTTCATCGATTATAACGATTCCTTTAAAGCGATTAAGCAATGTGACTATTGTTTCTTCACAGATTAGATTGCCAGTAGGGTTATTAGGCGAACAGATAAACATCAACTTCACAGTATCATCGTTTAGATAAGGCTCTACCATTGCTTGTTCGATCTGAAATATCTCATCTAGAGGAAGTGTAATTAGCTCTACAGCATTGATATTAGCATACACTTCATACATTCCATAGGTTGGTGTAAATACAATAGCTTTATCCTTATTGGGCTCACAGAATATACGATAGGCTAAGTCAATAGCTTCATCACTTCCATTACCTAAAAACAATTGGTCAGCACTACCTCCTTTTACCTTACTAATCACTTGTTTTAACTCAAGTTGATAAGGATCAGGATAGCGGTTCACTTTACCATAAGGATTCTCATTCGCATCTAAGAATACCTCCTTATCTCCTTTATACTCATCTCTTGCACTGGTATAAGGAGATAAGATCTTAATATTAGGGCGTACTAATTCGTTTATATTTATTTTACTATTACTCATTACTTAGTTTTTTAAGGCGAATACTAACAGCGTTTTTGTGAGCGATTAACTCCTCTGCTTCTGCCATTACTTCTATTGTTTTACCTATATTTTTCAGCCCTTGTTTTGTTAACTTTTGAAAAGTAATCTTCTTTACAAAACTATCTACAGATACCCCGCTATAGCTCTTGGCATATCCATTAGTAGGTAAGGTATGATTCGTTCCGCTAGCATAGTCCCCTGCACTCTCACATGAGTAAGCGCCTAAGAATACTGAACCTGCATTGATCACTAAGTCTATATACTTCTCGGCATTCTCTATATTCAAGATTAAGTGTTCAGGTGCATAAGCATTGCTAAAAGCAATACATTCTTCTATAGTCGATAATTCTATCATCAAGCTATTGTTCAATGTCTGTATGGCTAAGTCCTTTCGAGGTAATTCTTCTAATTGTTTTTCTAAAGCCTCTGTTACTTCACTTAACTTTTGTTTCGTTGTCGTTACCAAGACTACTTGACTATCTGTCCCGTGTTCTGCCTGTGACAACAAATCTGCAGCTATATAATCTGCATCTGCCACCTCATCAGCGATAACTAAAACTTCACTAGGCCCCGCTGGCATATCAATAGCTACACCTTCTGCCTGTACTAGCTCCTTAGCCTTAGTCACATACTGATTACCAGGCCCGAATATCTTATAAACTTGAGGAACAGTCTCTGTACCGTAGGCCATAGCAGCAATAGCCTGAGCTCCTCCTATTTTAAAAATTGTATCTATTCCTAAATATTGAGCAGCATAAAGTACTACTTCATTTACCTTGCCTTGTTTGTTACACGGTGTACACAATATCAACTCTTTACAACCTGCTAACTGAGCTGGAATAGTTAACATTAATAAAGTAGAGAATAGAGGAGCTGTTCCCCCTGGTATATAAAGTCCTACCTTTTCTATTCCCACACTCTTTCTCCAACAGTTAACCCCTTCTGTTGTTTCTACTTTTTCCTCTTGTATGATCTGAGATTGGTGAAACTTTTTGATATTAGATGCAGCTATCTTTATAGCTTCTTTTATTTCCTGACTGACTGAAGTAGTGGCTTCTTCAATTTCTTGTTTGCTTACTCTGAAGTTTTTCAGTTGTACTCCATCGAATAATGAGGTGTAATTCTCAACAGCTACATCCCCTCTATCTCTAACTTGTTTTAGTACAGTACTAATACTCTCATTTAAACTTTCTGTAGTAATAATAGGACGTTTGATCAATCCTATCCATTCCTCTTTTGTTGGTTTGTATATTGTAATCATAACTTCTTAGTTTAGTAAATCATTTTTTCTATTGGAGCTACTAAAATTCCCTCTGCTCCTAAGTTTTTTAACTCATCGATAATATCCCAAAACTGATCTTCTTGGATGACAGAGTGTAAACTACTCCATCCTTCATCAGCTAATGGAAGAATAGTAGGACTCTTCATACCTGGTAATATTGAAATGATTTGTTCCAACTTATCGTTAGGCGCATTCAATAAGATATACTTGCGTTCTTTTGCATTTAAAACGGACTTAATTCTAAACAAGAGTTTATCTAACAGCGCCTGTTTCTCAATACTTAAAGCTTTATTACTAATTAGTATTGCCTGACTATCCAGTACCTTATCTACTTCTTTAAGCCCATTAGACATTAACGTAGATCCACTACTCACGATATCACACACACCGCTAGCCAATCCAATACTAGGTGCAATCTCAACACTACCAGAAATAAACTCTATAGTAGCACTTACTCCTTGCTCTTTCAAATACTTCTCTAAAATGAATGGATATGAAGTAGCTATCTTTTTTCCTTCGAAGTATGTTATCCCAGGATAATCTACTTCTTTTGAAACAGCTAAACTTAAACGACAACTTCCGAAGCCTAAGTATTCTAAAACATTCACAGAAAGATTAGCTTCAATGAAAACATTCTCTCCCACGATACCGATATCAGCTACTTGCTGTTCTACGTATTTGGTTACATCATCATCTCGCAAGAACAATACTTCAATAGGAAAGTTTTTACTTTCGGCAATTAGTTTACCTCCACCATTGGGAAACTTAATACCACACTCTTTTAATAATTCTAGGGATTTCTCACTAAGACGTCCACTTTTTTGGATTGCAATTTTTAATTTACTCATCATATTTTAGATTATAATGTTTGAGTAAATCAATAGGAAATATAAAATAGCAATATGCTTAAAAACAAAAAATCCCGTCTGATTTACTCAAACGGGATAATTAGATATTTTGGATTCAAATACACCATATCATTACCAGCTCGTAAGAGTACAAGTAGAATGATGACGATGATGTAATTGATTAAGATACATGTCTTTTATTGTTTATTTGATAGGTCAAATGTAGGTATTATTTTCATACCCTCGACAAATATTTTTTATTTATTTCTTATACTTTTCAAACATTCGCTTCTAAAATCAATACTCAAACCCAATGAAAACAAGAAGTTTACAAGATTATTACTTTAAGTAAAAATTTGCCATTTTATCCATTGTTAGATTAAAATGTATATCTACTTCTTCAGCATTTTTACTTGTCAATGGGTAGGGAACCATATGAGTATAATTAAAAGGATAGTCTAATATATCCACTTTAATATCAATATCCCTATAAGGTCCCTTTAGCATATTTAAGGCTTCCACTGGAGGTGCTACTTCATCATTTTTTAGATTAATAGACATGATTTGACCTTGTAACTCTCTTAGCCGCACTTCACGTTCAGCTTGAAAATGATTATACCTCAACATTGTTTTAAACCAACTCTCTCCAGGATGTAATTCACATGATTGATAGTGATTTAATCTTGGTTCGGCAGCAAAGCTTGTGGTTAATAATTGTGCGAATATCTTCTGCATCATTATAGTTGCACGACCATCCATGATGTATTTTGAAACTGGGAACATACGATCTATGGTCATCCCACCACAAAAACACACCAACTTAGCCTTATCCAATATATTGTTAGGATTAGCCATCATTAAAATAATAGATAAAAACGACCCAATAGAATATCCAAAAAGATCAATATTTGCTTGAGAAGAAACAGTAGAAAAAACTCCTTTTCTAAGAGCCTTTTCCCATTCGATAAAATCGTAATAAGTCTGCAAGCCCGACCAAAACATCCGTTGAGGATGAGCCTCCATTCGCGTACTAATAGCAGCATTGACATAGCTACTATCAGAATTCTCCTTCCAATCTGCTGCTCGTTTCTGTGCAATTTCAAACATCATTTTGCGATCAGACCACTGCCAGGGTGTACGATCCATGTGGAAACTAATAGGAAATAAGACTACAGCTTTTTTTGTTCTTTTAGTTAGTTCATACGCCCAAGGTAAGTACTTATCCCATTTCTTTTCGTTAAGACCATGAAACATAACAATCACATCTTGGCAAACTTTCACATCGTTGGGTTTCACAACAATAATTTTAAAATCTAAGTTTTCCTTTACACTAAAATCTGGAACATCTAAAAGCGTATCGGTATCCGCTGTATATTTAACAAAACACTCTTGGAATTCAACCTGGTGATCTTCACAAAATAATCGCTCTGAACCTATTAATATTCCATCTGCTTTAGTGGATTTAAAAGGATACTTGTGAATCTCTATTCCCAAGTTTTCATCACAATGAAAATCACCTTGTTGATGAAAAAGTTGTTTTAATTCTTCATGAAGTTGATAGTAGTGCATTATGCTATATTTTATAAGGTGAATATCCGTTGCTATAAAGGTAAACGCTTTGACTATCAAACTTATTACAGAACTTACATAGAATATTTACATATTTAATTTTTATTCACAAAATTCGAGATTCACTATAAATCAATTACCTTTAAATATTACAAAAAACATACATTATGCTAATCCATCCCAATAGGATATTGATTATAAAGAATCTACTACCTAAACAATTCGACGGACTAACTATCTTTCCTTTTATTATCCTAAAAGATAAACAAGAGATTGATAATCACATTTTAATTCAACATGAATGCATCCATTTAAAACAACAGTTGGAATTATTGATTATCCCATTCTTTATCTGGTATGTCATTGAGTTTACCTACCACTTTATAAAGAATAAAGACTCTTTTCATGCCTATCGATGCATCAGTTTTGAAAAAGAAACCTATACACACGAAGACACAGTTAATTATTTACACAATAGAAAGAGTTATGCCTTTTTAAAATTTCTCAAATAAGGTTAAAATACTACTATATAAAAAGCCCAAAAGCAATGCTCTTGGGCTTTTCAAATCTATACTTTACTTTTTAGAACTGTCTTTTATAATCTTCAATTTCTGTTACTGTTTTAATCAATTCAGGTCCGAGATGTTTATAACCGTCATTGTTAATTAAAAAGTTATCCTCTATACGAATACCTCCAAAGTCTTTAAATTTATTGAGTTTTTCATAATTAATAAACTCCGCGTATTTCTTCTCTGCCTGCCACATCTCGATTAACTCTGGGATAAAGTAAATGCCTGGCTCTACTGTTAATACATGTCCTGCTTTTAATTCTTTTCCTAAACGAAGTGACTTAATACCAAACTGTTTTGTATCCTTAGGTTCTTCAGCGGTATATCCAACGTATTGTTCACCTAAGTCTTCCATATCGTGTACATCTAATCCCATCATATGTCCTAATCCACATTGGAAGAACATCGTATGGGCATGATTAGCTACAGCATCTTGTGCGTTTCCTTTCATCAAACCAAAATCTATTAGCCCCTGCGCTAATATCTCACAGGCTTTTAGGTGTACGTTTTTATATTTTACTCCAGCTTTAAGTTCTGCCTTAGCGCCCTCAAAAGAGTTCAAAACTATATTGTACAGATCACGTTGCTCTAATGTAAAAGTTTTATCCACAGGATAGGTGCGCGTCAAATCTGATGCATAGCCCATTGATGTCTCACACCCAGAGTCGTTTAATAACAATCTACCTGACTCAAGGGTATTCATTTTATAATGATTGTGTAATATACCCCCATTCACAGTTACAATAGAAGGATAAGCAAGCTCACAATTATGACTTCCAGCCACATGTTCGATAGCACTCACAATCTCATATTCTTTAGCTCCAGGTCTTGCCATTTGCATAGCCAATAAGTGCATTTGGGTAGAAACTTTAAGGGCACTCTCAATTTGCTCAATCTCTTGTGACTCCTTGATTTCCCTCTGTTTTACAATAGCCTGAATCATGGCCACAGAAGGTTTAAAATCTCCAAGTGAAATTTGTAGTAATTCACTTAATAAGATTTTATTTACTGATTGATAAGGTGGCAGATAATGAATAGGACGCTTAACACTTAAAGCAGTAGCCAAATAAGTAGCTAAATCTGCGTAGGGGCGAACATCTAAAACTCCTGATTTTTCACATTTATCTTTTAGTGTTTCTTGACGTCCCATCCACACAATCTCATCGATTGACATTTCATTTCCAAATACAATTGATTTATTCTCGTCTAAATCAATAATCGCTGCTAATTTTGGTTGTTGGATACCAAAGTAGTATAAAAAAGTACTATCCTGTCTAAAGTGATAGGTATTATCTTCAAAATTTACAGGGTTTTCAATATTTCCAAAGAATAACAATATACCTTTTGACTGTACATTGTTTACTAAATTTTGTCTGCGTTTTATATAAGTATCTTTATTGAACATAGTGTTGTTGTTTAAGTTTCCTAAGTTAACAACTTTATTGAATTAGATCCTCTAAAATAAGCATAAAAAAAGGCCATCTATTTCATAGAAAGCCTTTACTGTATTGTTTAGTTAAATTTATAACCAATCGAAAACTGTACTCCAAAATTCTTACTCTCGTCATCTTCAAGTTTAATGACATTTGTAACTCCAAATATTCCACGAGTCTCAATAAAGACACGATTATCAAACTCATATCCCAGACCAAAATTAACAGCAAAATCTGTTTTTTCAATCTTCTTATTTTCATAATAAGAATACCCATCAAACTTCGACTTGGTATGTAATGCAAAGCTTAGCTGCGGTCCCATTTGTAAATTAAAGCCTTTGTAGAGGTAAAACTTTGCCATAATAGGAATAGACAAATAGTTTAAAGTAACCTTACCATCAAAATTATTAGGTATAAAATCTGTTGATGTAAAATTTGCTCCTAAAGTAGAATACATCAATTCTGTTTGTAGCGAGATATTAGAAGTAACAAATTTCTCTGCAACAAAACCTATATGAAATCCAGACTTTCCTAAAAAGTCATCGTGATTAGTCAGTATTGAACGATTAAACCCTGCTTTTATACCTAAGAGTAATTTACTGTTATCCTCTTTCTTGGTTTGCTGTGCTTGTACAGAACCTAAGAGTGCCAAAGTTACAAAGCAACTAACTATTATTCTTTTCATATATGCCATTTCTTGATTATAAGGAATTCACTGGTTACTAATGTACTAAAACATCGCTAACAAACAAGATAAAATTACAAACAATAAAAAAAACAAGTATATCAATTATCAAAGAATACCCTTACATCTTGGTAAATATTGTGCTTGGCTGACACTTTTAAAAGAAACTGTGTAAAGTCATTTCTGAACAAATAACGTTTAGAGGACTTAGCAAGTAGTATTTCTTTTAGCAAGTCTACATATTGATTCATACGCTGGTGACTTGCTGTTAGATAAATATACTGCACCAACATATAATCATATTCCTTATTTGTCAAATACGGCAATTCAAAAAGCCTGTAAAGTTGTATCTCTACAATATGCCTCCACTGTTTATCATCTTGTATATTATTAATCGACAAAGCAAATCGTTCAATATATTCATCAACGTACACACCAAGTTTTTTACTATAATGAGATACCCTATGATCAAAGGCATAAAGGGTATCTAAAAAAGTTGAAAAAATCTTATAAGCAATAGGTTTATTGATATTTGCCACAACAAAAGTCTCCACTGGCTCCAAGGCAATAGTTAGTAGATCTAATATCTTTTTTATCTTAACAGCTTCTAATGTTTTTCGCTTACCAGCTACCGAGGCAATGACTTGTTCGGTGGTCTCCTTTACTTGCTCTGGTGTATAGCTAATTTCTTTCTTTCCAAAGGTAAGTAAGAACTGCTTCTCGAAAGGTTTATTCTTTTTAAACACCTCTTTTAACCAGTGCACCAAAACATCTTTGTCCATCTGTAATAACAACTCGTCGCTTTCTCTTAGCTTTGCTTTTCTACCTTTGGTTTGCTTGTTTTTGGTAAGTCGCTTTTGTTCAGTAAACTTATTTTTAATAGCCATTACCACAGCTATTTTATGCAAACAACTATCTTCTTGTACATGACAATCACAGTTCGAGGCAATAATCACCTGGTCATCCAAAACAATAGAAACATCAAAACTGTGCTGCGCATCATCAACAAAAGCAATGTATTTGCCCTTTGGATCTAACTCCAACTCTCTAACAGGGAATTTCTTAGACTTACTTAAATCTTGTCTACTTTGCTTTTTTAAAAATTCTTGAATAGTCATAATTACTTTCTTGTCAAACACACACTATACAAATCTAATCTTCCCTTGACAAATAAAAAAACACTCTGCTTAAAATACAGCAAACTTACAGTAATTAGTCTGTCCAATACTACTATAATAAACAAAAGAGGTTAACATGATATTATTCTGTCAACCTCTTTATTATATTATTGCTGGGTTTTAAACTTTTTATCCATCTATAGCAACACCATCTTCAAAGTGTCCTTCAACTAAAGAAATAGTCAAGATATGTTCGCCAAAAAGCTCTTTGTTTCCCTCATAAGTAAACTCTACTTCCTGATCTCCTGTAAAGTACAAAGACACTAATTTTATGTCTTCCATAAACTCCTCTTCTGTTATAACACTTTTCTTTGTGTAGGCATCAAACAATTCATCTGTAATCAAGCGAACACCTCTTTTATTCAAATGCTCAAAATCTTCCATTGTCTTGTTTACATCTACCAAAATCTCTTCCAAGTTATCATCTCCGTTATAAATACTTAGGATCACAGGTTGATCTTGAAAATCAATAATACACTCTAGTGTTTGCTCATCATACTCTGAAGGGATAAAATGTTCAGCTGTATATTTCATATTCCTATTGTTTTAGTTCTGCTCAAAAGTAAATATTTAATACTACTACACCCAACCTACAAGCTAATAAATATTATCAAAGGTAATATATCGTTATCCTTAGAATGAAATTACTTGTTTACAACTAAATAGAACGCTTATGTTCCCTGTCAATTAATATCTCATAACTTCAAGATAATTAGACTTATCCTTTGTGATTCTCAACTTAAAAGACAAAGTAAACCCTTTAATAACAGGATTACTAACACTTTGTTTAAATGCAAAAGAATATCCAACTCCAATATCTAACAAATTTAGCATAGTTACACCTATTTGAGGCTGTATGTGATGTGTAGATAAACGAGTTGAAATAAATGCTAAGCCATTGCTTCTTGTAAAATCTGCGTAAGGTAACCAATACCACTTATCTCGATAGGGAGTTGCCATTACACCTGCTCCTACAAAATTCCACCTTTCTCTTAATCGCGTTCCAGAAATAAAACTATATTCTAAACCAGCGTAAACTTGACTGTGAGAATTGAATTGATACCCCATATTCACAATTGGTTTATACGCTCTCCAATCACTTTGCCCAAAGCAAATACAGGTGAATAAGAGACTTAAAAAAACAAACAACTTTCTCATAACCACCCTTTTATACAATCAGCTAATTTGAATATACAATTTCTAAAAAGCAAGCTAAAAACAATACCTTTTTCTTTTATTAATCTTCAGAAAACACTTACTAATCAACAAGTCATTTAAACATATCCTCGAATGCCTTGTTAACTATATTAATTAGCTCCTGTGGAGTCATAAACTTTTGCATAAATTCCTCTAAACTTCCTTCATTAGTCACTTCTCTAAAGAAAACCTCATGATCAGTACCAAATAATGTAGGATTGTCTTGATTGGGATCGTCTATACAAATATAAAACTGATCAGGAAAACTATAACTATAAAACAACTCCATCATTTCAGGCTGTTTTAACCCTGTAGCAGAAATAATCTCAGTAAGATCTACCTCTTCTTCACGTAAAAAATCACTACTCCACTCCTCATAATCATCTGTTCCTTCCTTATAGGGTGTAAAAGGAGTTGCTGTCCAAAACATCTGCCCTCTACCTTCCTTAGTTATTACATAATAGTCTGCAATCATTTTATCGTAGAAAACTTTTCTGTCTATATTAATCAACTCTTGATGCTTGTCTATGTACTCTGCTAACCCACAGATAGGCTCTTGTTCATCTGCTTTTGCCCATGCTGTATCTTCTGGTCGCTGGTATAGTACAGTATTAAAAGTAATCGCCATTAAGTCTTCTTGTAATGACTTTCCTTTTACTTGACTAATATCTCCACCTAAAGCCTTTATTCTATCTAAAATTGCTTGTTTCATTACTATCTACTTTTGTTTTTTCTCGACAAGTGTCTTGATCTTTTTATTCAAACTTCCATCTGTATACCTATACTTCATCAATTTCTGCACGATATCTTTTGTTGAAAATTTCTCTACAATAAACTCAGCCAATCTTTCATCAGTATATCTAGGATAAACAGGAGTTTGTCCAATGCTCATAACCTTGTCTAAGTACGATGCAGCATTAAACTTACACATCTGTTCACCATAAGCCCACATTACATCTTGAGGAACATCTCTAGTTAGTACTTCCAGCATTTTCTTATAATTATGCTCTGTTTCCAGAATTGCAAAATACAACATAGAGGCTGATTTTGCATGATGAAAGTTATTTCTTAAAATACTTAAAACTTTAGTTCTAAACCTCTTAACCTCTTCCGGATCCTTTAAATACTTAATTACATAATTATAATCTTCAAGGTCATAGGTCTGAAAGAAAAGTTGCTTTTTTATGTTTGCTATACCACTTTTATCCCCATTATTCTCATAAATCTCTTCTAGTATCTCTAGATATGGCTCATTATACTCTATCTGAATATTACTCTCTATTATTTTTAAACAATACTCCTCTACTAGTTTAACATCTATATCCATTAACCCTTTTAGTAATAGCAAATTGTATTCATTCTGAAACCTAACTGGTTTAAACAATTTATAACAATCTTTTAAAACTTGTTGTTCAACAGCTATTATCAAAAAGAACAAATACATCTCTATCTCAACAACATAATTATTATCTTGATAATGCTTCATTATTTTCACTACCTCATCCCCACAAAGAGAAGTATATCTCTCATCTTTACTTTCGTATAGTTCTATAACTAATGCAGAGACTAGACTGTATTGTAAACTATTCTTAGGCTCATACAGTTGTTTCAATAAATTGATTATCGTTTTCTTGACAACATCTTGGTCTTTGACATTTAATAATGCTAATACATATCTTTCAACAAACTTATTCATATACGTATCAACTCGTTTACTTGTATAATTCACACTATACTTTAACGTAAATAGAGAAGACATTATCTTTAAATAAAGTTCTAAAGCAATAGGTTTTGTTATATTAACAACGATGTATTTATCCACTGGCTCTAATGCAAGTGAAACCAAATCTACCAGCTTCTTAATATCTTTAGTATCAGCATTCTTTCTTTTTCCAAAAACAGAAGTATAAATATCTTTCAATATTTTATCCACGATATCTACAGTATACTCAGCAATATCTTGTTTTTTAAAAGTCAATATAAACTCCTGCTCTACCTCCTTATTTTTCTTAAACAATTCAGTCAGCCATGTATATACCTCCTCCTGGCTAACATCTTGAAGTAATGCTACACTTTCGCTTACTTTCTTTTTACTCAAAGCTTTTTTCACAACAGGTTTCGTAGCAATTTTCTTCCCTTTTAAGGCATCATTTATTGCCATGAGTAGCTTAGTCTGGTGTGAACACATAACTATATTGTCAATCTCACATTCACAACTTCTACTAAGGACTTGTTTCCCCTCAATAACAATCTGTACATCATAACTTTCCTCTTTATCATCTACAAATGCTATCCAGTGTCCTTTACTCTCCTCCTCTACTTCACGTATAGATAATTGGGCTGCTTTTCTTACAGTAGCTCTTTCTACAAATTTTAATAACTGTGCTATTGTCATCTTTTACTTTTTTCTATCTACAAATATACTTACTCTTCTCACACTCTCCACTTAGGTGAACAATTCCCTGTCATCATATCTAATACATCCTCTATCTTATCTCTCCACTGAGGGACTTCATCATATACATTGCCCAATGCTGTAAGTATCTCTACCGCTCTTTCTTGTCCTCCGCCTTTCAACTTGTAATCTTTTAAGTAAGCTAATACTTCTTTTGTAAAAGCCTGTTTTTCTTCACGTACTAAATCTAAAATATACTTTCTTAATTCTACCTCTAATTGTATTTGAAATAGCAGTTCTTTTACTTGTCTGCCCAAATCCTCTATGTTGTGATAGAGAATATGATAATCCGATATACCAGACATTGTAGTAGAATGTGATGCGTCAGCCTGACGTAGATAGACTACAGGTTTGCCTTGTGCTTTAGCATATCCTGCTTCTATCCCTATACCAATTCCCTTATCTGTAGTCTCTGCAAACAAACAACAACTCTCATCAATATCCTTCATCGCTTGCATCATCATCTCTTTCTCTTGATGAAATTCAAACTTATAGTGCTCTATAAACACAAAAGGGCGATAACCTATCGTATCTATCTGATATTTTAGTTGATTCATCACTTCTCTAAGCTCCTTTTGCATAGAAAAGCTACACGAAATATATATTTGTTTCATAATACATTAAATCCTTTCAAATATATTTAAAATCCTCTTACATTCCTTAACAAAAAACAAGCAATACTACTTAAATACCCTTTTGATAATCAACAATATAACAACCTTATTCTTAAATAATAAGTATCTTTGTACAAAAATTACACTAAATGAAAAAATTAATCTTATTGTGCTTAATATCTATAAGTGCACTATTTACCTCTTGTAATAGTAGTTCCAACGATTATTGGATAGACAATCCAACAGAAGAACCTATCACTGTCTATATCGATGATACTGCTTATGATATTCCACCTGTAACTATGATACAAATTTCCTTGGAATATGGTAAACACCAACTTAAATACAACGATCAAGAAATCACTATTCACAATGGTGGTCGTGTCAATAAAGGACAAGCGATTATCAATCCTACACAGAGCACTTACATATTTTACAAACAACTATTTATAAATGAAAATGATGAACGAGCTACTGAAGAATTCATTGAATGGGCTATAGGAACACAAAGTGACTCTGTTCGTTTAAAAATAAACGATTCTATTGTGACTGTATTTATTCCTTTCAAACCTTGTAATAAGCTAATTATTGACAAACATGACTTTGATTGGAAGTATAATTTAGATGAACCTATGCCTGAAGGTTTAACCTTAACTCCCTCTATTATCACAAGAAGTAACCGCAGTCTATTAAATGACCCTAACTATCAAGCAGGGAAATTCCAAGAGACTGCTTACAAAATATTCAGAGAACAAGAATTTAAAGACTATCTTAAAACGGTGAATGATGCTACAATAGAATTCTTAGTCGAGAAAACACCTTATGCTTCATTACCAAAAGCAAAAATAGATCTAACCTTGCTAAACGATATCTCTAATCCTGAATACAAAAAAGCATTAGAGGCACAAGTACAAAAATTTAATCAATGGTTAGATGCTAAGGGAAGTAAATCTACTGATGGATTTAAAGAAGTTCTTATGGGAAGTGAACTAAACAAACTAAAATCAGAGTTTGCTAAAAAACACCCTAACGATTTTACTTTCAGTAAAGCAAGTAATGAATTTGAGGAACAAAAAAATATATTCATGAGATATCAACTTAATATTGTAGAATAATACTATATCTCAAAAACAATATTAATAAACTAAGGCTGAGTATAAAACTACTCAGCCTTAGTTTATTCTACTCTATCTGACTTAATATTCCTGTATCTCTGATACTGCCATCTCTGGATAGAATTAAAGCTTTAGATACAATCTCTGTAGTCTTAGGATCATCATCTACAAAAGGTAAGAACAAATTCCCTCTATCTTGTGTATGTACAGGCTCGATATACAAGTGTTTTCCTGGTATCAAGTGAATCACACCACTACCGACATGTAAGCTATAGGTTCCCTTAGTTCCTGTGATCACAAGATGGCGTTCTTTATACTCTATGTTTGTTAGTCTCAATAATCGTGCTGTTTCTCTGACAACAGCCATACGCATCTGTACAGTAGATAGACTAGTCTCTGGATCTACTCCTGCTACATAAGCGACACTTACTACCAAGTCCAAATCTCTCATGACCTCACTAAAGACAATAGGATTAACCTCTCTTAAGGCAATTACTTCATCGGTAGAAGCTTTAGTGAATAAGATATGTTCTAAGCTGACATAGTCTCCATAATCTGCATTGCTCCCCCCTGAATAGTCAATATAAACTTCAACGCGAATATCCTCATCAAAATACAGCTTACTGTAATTAGCATAATATTCATATTGCCAGTTTCTGGTCTTAAACAATCCTAAAGTCTGTTTATCTTTAACCTGATAGCCAGCATAACGATTAGAACTACCTATACTTGTTTCTTCTGCTTTGTTGTGTAAATACAACTCTCTAAAGACTTGCTTAAAGGGCTGTTCTATCTGTTTATCAAACAAATAAGCTTGTATGTTGACCCACTGCCCACTTTGATATAAATCATAACAATGTGCTATTACGAACTCTTCTTCCTCTTTCACCTCCATTACCTCTCCATCCATAGTAGTAAATACTCCCTCTACAAACAAACCGTAAACCTCACCACACTTTAAAACCAACTTAGTCAAGTGGTGTTTAACAATCGGGTGTAGTAACAACTTCTGCATCTCTGCATAAGAAAATACATCCTGTCTTAGCATGGCCTGCTCTAAGTTCACACGAGAGCGACTATACTGTTCTTTTAGTGCCTTCTGACGTTCTACTAAATCTATGATTTGTTCATTTTTCTTTAGTTTAGCAGGTATCGCTTTTAAAGGTTTATCCCCTTTACTTGTCACTGTCAACTCTACTTTCCCCTGATCAGATACAGTCAAAGAGAATGTATACTCATCCAATACCAATCCCTTATAATTCAACAAAATAGACTGAATCTGTACGCTCTCCATAGACCATTGAAAGCGCACTGCATCAGTATACCCTGCTGCTCTTGCGATGTTCTGCATCGCTACGTTATAGATCTTTAAGTCATTCTCTTGGCGCATAGTGCCATACTTCTTAGAACCTTTTTTAAACTGTTCTAATAACTCATATCTATCCATCAGGTCTCCTTCTCTATCTGTCTCAGATAAGGGAAACAAACCACATGCACGTACATAGTTTCTATCGCGTTTAGAGATAACCTTCGTTTTCAAGTCTTTCATAGACACCTTGCCCAAGAGTACATCCGCATACAGCTTCACACGAGTATGGCCCTCTACAGCCATAAACTTAGTTGAGTCATAAAGCATCTGCCAACGTTCTTCTCCTAATACGTGATAAAAACTAAAGAACCAATCTATATCTACTACACCTGCTTCAAATTCCTCTAACGCTATAGCAGAATAGCGTTGTATCTGTTTTTGTATCTTGTTTCGTTCTTCTTCTTGTTGGTTATCCAGCAGATGAGCGAACAGCCACCATATCGCTGACTCTATTCCTTGCCAGTTTAAGTAAGATGTGATGTACTTTATCCACTGCGGACATGCTACAGCCACTTCGATCCATTGTGCTGCACTGAAGTTTATCTCTGCTACTTGTGCATTAAACATCTCTTGAGTATCAGTACTTAGAGGTGTTGTTCTACGAATAAGTTTACTATAGATTTGGCCTAATTCCTTAATCGTGATTTGCATCTCTGCATAGTAATAAATACTCTCTTGTGAAATCCCAGCCGTTTTTACCTTATGCAATAACCCAAAGAAATACTGCATTCCTTCTATCTCCTGAAAGTCAAAGACAATATCAAATACCTTAGTCGTAGGGTTATCCCTATCCATAACCTGTTGTAAATAATACGCTTTAAACTCAACTAAGACTTGCTCTACTTTATCAGTTATAAATCGCTTTGTCAAGGGAGGTAACATTGAACTGAAATAAGTCTTTCTATTATCTATGGCAACTAAATACTGTATAAACTCATCTCGCGTAATTTCATTCTTATCACAGGCAAAAGCCATCAATTCAAAAGGCAACAGATAATAACTATCATCTGCTTTATTACAATTCAATTGACGCCAACGCAATAGTTTGAAATATGCTAAACACTGTTCTTCTGTTAAGTCCTCTATAGATATAAACTCTGCATACCAAGATAAATCTGTATAATCTACCCATGTATAGTTATACTCTTCTCCATAAACACAAGTGCGTATTTCTATATCTAAAACCTCTTGAGTAATACTGTTATAGATTGTTTTTAAACCATCTAAACAATAGGCTGTTTTTTCCCTAAATGGATACTGATAGGTTAGGCAAGTAAACACCGTTCCCATCGCATACCAATAGTTGTCATATTTAGCTGAGAGTTCATTATAAAAATAAGGTAACTTCCCTTCTAATAACGGTTTTACTAAATCTGGAACCTCTGTTTTTAAAGTAGCACAATGCAGTAAGAATAAGTCTAAAGTATCCAACTTACTATCCATGTACCACTGCTGCCATACTTCATACAGTGGGTAATCTTGGAAGTGCTGTTCTGCTGTCCATTCACCATCATCTGCATAACCATGCATCTTCGTGAAGTGCGTTGCTAAGAGTACCTTCTCTGCTTTTCCATAATTAAAATGTTCATATTCATACGTAGCATATTGTTTTATCAACTGCTCAAGACTATCTAACTCACGTACTACCTCCTCCCATTTCTTAGAAAGTCCCCAATTATGTGCAATGCGCTGACTAAATAAAGTATTCTCTTCCACTAAAGGCAATGTGATAGCACTCATCACAGTAGCATCGTATAATGCTATATCTGTATCTTGTCCTTGTTCTGCTTGACGTCCATAGTCGCGCAAGAGTACTAAGTATTCTTCTTCCTGTTTTGAATATTTAATATCCAGAGCATCTAACTGTGCAAGCCAAATACCTAACTGACGATGTATTTCATCTCTCTGAGCAAGCACCAATAGTCCTTCCATTGCGGCTAAGCGTTGATTCACATCTTCACTCAGTATCAATTGCTCTAATAGTCTATCCTTAAAATCATCTTGTCTTGAGATTAATAAACGGATAAAGTGCTGTTGTGCCTTTTTAAACTTTCTTTTAAAGTATGCTACTATTTCTTCTTCGTCTTTACTTGATAAGGTAGCGATTGCTAAAAAGCGCATACAGCCAAAGGCTATTGTTTCTTTGCGCTCTTTCAAATAAGCGAAAGCTAACTCATTTTGTACTTCATAGGTAGACTGTATCTCTCCTGTAAAACTATATCCATATCCCTGAAGCCCATATTCTTTAGCTTCAAACAACAAGACATTTAATAATTCTTCTTTAAACTCTGTAGTAAAAGTGTTTCGCTTATCAATAAACAGTCTCGCCTTTTCTGATGATTCTTCTGTTAGATACAAAAGTGAAGTCAACAACTCTTCTTTATTCAATTCAAAGCTTCTGTAGTAATCTGGTATTACACTACTCTTTAAGATAAGTGTCTCTCCACTTTTATACTGCTTATATAAGTCATAAAATACCTGATAGACCTCCTTATAATTTTCTTGTTGTATAAAATACCTTGAAGATCTGCTTCCTTCCAAATATTGGTTTATTCGGTTTAGAAGCATAGCGATAAACTCTTGATCTCTACTTGCTAATACTTTACTAAATAGAACAGACTCTACCGTATATTCATTAAAGTTAGGTAAGAACTCTAATATTACAAGCTGAAACTTGCGCTTTACTTGCTCAAATGCACTCTCTACAAAGTCAAATGCTATCTCTCTGTGTATCCACAGATAACAGTGCATCAATGCGTAAAACTCTTTTTCGTTGAATGTAGATAATTCTTTATCATCAAAATACTCATAGTGATTTATAGTATAAATCATCAACTCACATAGTCGCTTTACATTATCTTGTTTGTCATCCTCTACATGACTTCTAAAGTGGTATGCTAACTCTGTACGCACTGCTTCATAACGCACTAAGTTATAAGAGAGAATAACTTCTAAAAAATACTTTAAGTTAGCTACCTGTACATGTGATAACAACCTTGTAATATCTTGTCTAATTCCCTCTTCGCGCCCTGCATTTACAAGAATATCTTTTACCTTCTCCCAATACTTTGATTGTTTTGATGCCATTAACATCAATAAAAAAGAAGGTGTCCATCGCCCATACTCATTATCTCCATCACAGATATCCTCAACTGTTTTGCTTAATTCCATATCTCCCTTATCTAAAGCCACTGCCCATAGATAAGGAAGATAGTTAGGTAGCGAGAGGTGCATACTATACTCCACCTGCTTATGAAGTGGCAACTCTACACTATAAGAATCATAATCATAATTATCATAGAACGAAATACCATTTAACAGTCCTGAAATAACATTACATTGCTTTAAGAAAGAATGCTCTTGATTACGCCATGTCGCTTCTTTTATATCATATTGTCCTCCTAAGATATACTGATCCACTCGATCTAATAATTCCTGTACCCAAGGCGCTAACCTCTCTCCAAAAAAGTATACCAATAAAGCGTAATACTCCGTTTCTCTCCACATTCCAACAGAATTACTTACTAATATATCTACAAAACTCTCATCATAACGCGTAAACACCTTAGGGCTATAAATAGAATCTTCTGGATCACTGCTATTGCCAGTAAAATGTAGTCCTAACATAGCAATATGTGGTTCTAATTTCACACCTACATAATCCTCGCTATGCACCATCGCATAAAGCTCTTTATGCATCTCTGCGTAAGTACGGTGATCTACTTGATAGTCTCTTAGTATAGTTACAATATTATTATTCATCGGGGTCTGTTTAAAAACTAGCTTTTAAAAAATTAAGGGGAATAAAGACAAAGGCATCAGTATCATTTAAAACAATGACCTCTTCTAATGACAGCAGCTCTCTCTCTGCATAAAACAATAAGAACAACTGATCTTCATACGCCTGTATCACGCGCTGTACTTCTTCTGCTATATCGATATCTCTGTACTTCTCAGGTGACTTGAAGCGAAGTTTACTACTAAACAGAATAGTATCTAGTGCTTCTTGTGTAGTGCTTAATTGTTCTACAGTATCGCGCTGTTTGAACTTCTGTATGTGTTGCTCTACCTGCTGTATCACTACGGCACTAAGAAACTCTCTTACCGTAACTGCTTCAGTAGGCACTGCTATCACTATCGCCAGTCCCTCTACCTCATCATTTAGTCTATTCAATTGTTTGATCTGTATATTCACTTGCTTTACAGCCATAATCTCTTTCTTTTTCAAAGAGGAAAGATAAGGAATTTGAAATAAAAGTAAAAAGCAATATGTAGTGATAATTTATCACAATAGAATGAATTTCTTAAAGCAAGCAAAGGTTTTAAATCAGATGACAATCTTGCTATTGACAATTTCTACTTTATCAATACTCTCTAACCTTTTAAGAGTTCTAATAACCGTCTCTACCCTAAGACCTGTCATATCAGCAATCTGTTGTCTGGTCAGATCAATTAACAGTCGCTGATTATCATCTCCACTATGTTGGTGTGTCTTTAAATAGTTTAACAAAGTCATGATCCGATTCTCAGAGTCTTGAGTAGCTATATCAGGTGCCATAATAGACTTATAATAAAGGCGCTTTGACAAGCTTTTGTTTATTGCTAAAGAAACCTCATTATTTTCTTGCATCATCACATAGAACTCTGCTTTAGGTAGTTGAATTACTTTGGCTTGGGTAACAGCTATAGCATTAGCAGGATAACATTCGTCTATAAACAAAGGCGGTTCACCAAAACTTTGCCCTGAAGCAAATATATTCTGTATAAACTCTTTGCCATCTGCACTGTAATTATTCATTTTTACTTTTCCCAGAAGTACTTGGTAATAATGACTTGGGTAATGCCCTTCTTGGAATATTACTTCTCCTTTTTTGTATTCTTTAATTTCAGCGCTATACTGAAGTAATAATTCTACACTTATCATGTTTATTTAATTTACTCTTTGTCAAAGCTACTAATAAAGGCTAAACTAATACATTAAAAAAAGCGAAAACACAAAGGGTATTTTCGCTTTCTTAAAGTAAAAAATTAGACTAATGACGCAGGAGAAAACTCTTCATAAAAGATCTGTTGCTCATTTATATTCATGGCTTTTAAATCTCTTAACTGTTTATCTAAAAACGGACGAGGTCCACATAAATAATAATCTGCATTACTGTCAAAAGTATATTCTTTAATAGCAAATAAATCAACTATCCCCGAATAAACGCTTGCTTGAATACTTTCAGTTGGAGTTTGATCATAAAAGTAAATAGGCATTACTTGTGCACAGTTATTACTTATATAATTTAACTTATCCTTGAAGGCTTGAACCTCTTTATTTCTACAGCCGTGAATCCAAACGATATTTTCCTGAGTATTACCACTTAATTCAATTGCCTCTAACATAGATAACAAAGGTGTTTGTCCTATCCCTCCGCTAATAAACACTTTATCTCTATTATTCTCTTGTAAGACAAAATTGCCCGATGGCGAACTAATCATTATAGAATCTGCTTCATTTACATGATCGTGTAAATAATTACTAATCAGCCCATTCATATCCAATTGCTTTCCTACTTCTCTTTTTACAGATATGCGATAGTACTCGTGATTAGGAGCACATGAAATGGAATATTGTCTGATTTGCTCTAAGCCTATTTGCTCTAAAAATACCTTAACACTGATATACTGACCTGGCTGATGTAAAGCAACTAAGGCTCCATCCTTGGGAACTAAATAAAAGGAAGTAATCTCATCTGATTCTTCTACTTTGCTTTTAATGACAAACTCTTTCCATCCTACCCAATTATTCTGCTCATTCTCTTTAGCATGATAAATTTTACGTTCGTGACCTATCATGATATCAGCTAACTGTTGATAAGCTACAGCCCAGGCCTGTACAATTTCAGAAGTAGCAGCACTACCAAGAACTTCTTTAATAGAAGCTAATAGATGCGTTCCTACAATTTCATACTGTTCTGGCTGAATATGTAAACTGGCGTGTTTATGTCCAATCAAATCTACTACAGACATCAACTTTTCGGGTTGCGAAATATTCTCTGCATACCCCAACACAGCCATAGCTAAAGCCATTTGTTGTTTTCCTGCTCGTTGATTTCCCATATTAAATACATTTTTTAACTCAGGATGATGGTCAAACATTCTCAAGTAAAAATGTTTCGTCAACTCTAATCCCCTTTCTCTTAGCAACGGTACTGTTGCTAAGATTAACTGTTTTTGCTCTCCTGTTAACATGTCTTAGTTGTTTTATATTGTAAAATCAAAGTTAGAAGTTATACTACTGCCGTTCTTATGACTATAATCATAAGAAAAGTCAAAATATGTCTTACTTAGCATAAATCCACGAACAAACAATGGAGTTTTCATGACAAAAAGCCTTTAAAAAGACAAGAAAATACCCCTGACTACCATTTTTGCGAATATTTTAATCTCAAAGCCCTTCTTATATAATATATCTAAATAATATAACATTATTTAGAATGAATACAATTAAAAACAAATCAGTATTCTCCCAAATACTCAATATCCAAAATAAAAACAAAAACCTGTATATCAGCAATTTAAACCATCATTGAAAATGCTAATTTTTAACTAAATTTTAAATATTCAGATATTCAATACATTTGCATTTTATTTTAATTAAGTCTAAATAATGAAAACATTATTTCATGTAGTAAAGTCTTTATCTCATTACTTTATTTACATAAGCGTCCTGTTGATTGCAACAAATGTAGTCGCCCAGAGTTCTAAAACATTTACAGGGTTAGTATTAGATGCACATGGTAACCCTTTGGAATTCGCCTCTATCGCTCTTGACAACAACCAAGTGTATTACACTAACAGTACTGGTCACTTTTCTTTTTCAACAAGAAAAGAATTCGAACCTTTTAGTATTCACTATGCCAATAAAAAATCTATTTACATAAAGGATTTAAAAACATATCATTCTTACAATCAATCATTCACTATGATTGACTTATCCATCACCTTAGAGGAAATTAACATCACTGCTCCTATTCACAAAGCTCAATCAGGATCTAACTCTGCCATTATTATTGACAGAGAAAAAATCAGCGAAGCACAAGCTTTCAGTTTAAAAGATGTCTTAAATACTTTACCTGGTCATGCTACAGTAGCTCCTAATCTAAATACAGCACAAACTATCAATTTAAGAGGTGGAAGTTTCGACAAGTTTACAGGAGGTACTTTGCAACAAATGAATAACTCTTTTGGAGTTGCTATCATCATAGACGATGTCACTATCTCTAATGATGCTAATATGCAAACCCGTAGTTTGAATCAATTTGGATTGACTAATGCTTCTAATACAGGAAGTATCGCCAATTTAACCTATCAAGGAGTAGATTTACGCGAAATTCCAGTAGAAAACATCGAAAGCATAGAAGTTGTACAAGGGGTAGCATCAGCCAAATATGGAGAGCTTACCGATGGAGCAATCATCATTAATAAACAAGCAGGAAGAACTCCCTACAGTTTCACTACTAATATAAATAGAGGAGCCACCTCATATAGTTTGTCTAAAGGGTTTGGACTGCCAAACAAATGGGGAGCCATAAACTTATCTGTAAATTACTCCAAGAGTAATAATGACCCTCGAGATAATATCAAAGAATACAATCGCATAAATCAAAGTATACTATGGACAAAATCATTCTCATCCAATGTAAAGAATAACTTAAGTTTTAGCTTTAGTAAGAGGTTAGATGGTGTACGCGAAGATCCAGATGATCAACAAAGTCGAAAACTAAAAGCTACAGACGAATTTTTTAGATGGTCTAATCGTACATCGGTTCAATTCAATTCGCGCATTATTAAATCGTTAAATATTAACCTTAATGGTTCTTATGGAATTAGCAATACATATAATCAAGAGCGAATTAACAAAGGTCCTTTTCCAGTTGCAAACAGAGATACAACAGGGGTATACGAAGGTTATTACGTAGATGGTCGCTATATAGCTGTAGAAGAAATTCAAGGTAGGCCTTTGAGCTTAGGTTCAACACTTAATGTATCCTCTAATACCTTTGGCAACAAATTTGAACACTTAATCACTGCGGGAATTTCTCTTAATTACCACGACAATTTAGGTAAAGGAACAATCTATAAAGCAGATCAACCTCGATGGTTTCAAAACAACAACCAAAATGAACGTCCCTATGATTTCAGGAGAAATGAAGGACAAGCTGACTATGGTATCTATATCATGGACAACTTTAAATCCTATCTCTTTAATAAGCCATTAGATGGTAATATTGGTTTTCGAACAGATATTCAAAATGGAAAAGTTAGCTATCAACCGAGGGTAAATATAGCTTACCAATTAACTCCTAACAGCAGATTGACCTTAGGATATGGTATCGCGAGTAAATCTCCTTCTTTGGCACACCGCTACCCTGCTCCTATTTGGTTAGATTTCCCCCTGTTAAACTTCTTTGATGACTCGAATATTAATAACAGTTTGTACTTGGTTAAGACCGTAAAAATCGAGTCAGACAACAATCATCTTAAACCTTCTACCTCATCACAATTTGAAGTAGGATACACTTTTTCAAACAAATTCTTAACCAATAATTTCTTTGGCTACTTCAAGGATAACAAGAATGGTTTTGGTGTAAAGAAAGAGTATTTCCCAATAGATGTGCCCGAATACAGAGTTATCGGTGAGTTAGAAAAAGGCAAGCCTATCGAATATGAAGCGACTGGTAACTATAATACACTAACCAACTATAGTATACGAAGAATGACCAATAGTGTGCGTTCAAAATCTTTTGGATTTGACTGGACTGTATCTACGCAAAAGATAAAGCCTTTAAATATGTATGTGTCTTTATCTAACAGCCTTTCTTACAGTGAGTATTACGATCAAAATCCAACGTATAATGAAATTTCCGAAGAATCTTACAAACGAGATTACGGTGTGTACTATACTGTCTTTTATCCAGCCAAAACCAAGTCGCTCTCTTTGATGAGTAAACTAAGATTAACCTACCACATTCCTAAAATAGGATTTATCATAACGATGAACAGTGATATCTTTTGGTTTAGAAAAAGTTTAAATACAGAACAGAAATATGCTAATGAATATTTAGATGTTGCTATGCAACCAATTAAAGTCCAACTTCCCGAGGATATTCAACAAACTATTTCTACTGCTGGAAGTAATTATGAACAGCCAACATTCTATGTAATAAACCTCAATGCTACAAAAGAAATACGCAAAAATATAAGAATAGGAATAAACACCTATAACTTCTTTAATATCAGAATAAATAAAGAAAAAAAACTATCTGATGGAACCCGATCAGTGATCAACTACAACGCTCCATTCAGTATAACAGGATCAATATCAATTAAATTTTAACCTAAAATGAGAAACACCGTACTATTAGCTTTGGTTCTAATCATTTCAATCTTTACAACAAGTTGTAGTAAAGATGATAACTCAAGTGATTTTGCCAACACACTCAATGTCAAATTTGTTGCATCTGTATCACAAGAACATACAAATTTAACTATTCCATTAGAAGGTACAACAATAGAGTTTACCAATAGAGCTAATGGAAACAAAAACACTGTTACGCTTGACAAAAAAGGGGAAGCAACTGCAAACCTAAGAGTAGGAAACTACAATATCATTGCAAAACAAACAATGAGCAAACAGGCATTTAACCAACTCATTGATGCATCGAAAAGCAAAGAAGATAAAATCGAGGATGACAGCATCACTTTCACAGCGAATATCGACAATCTTGCTGTTAACAATGCTGATGATATTAAAATAGAACTACAAATGAATAAAACTAGTCAATCTGGCTTAATTCTAAAACAAATCTTTTATGCCGGTTCAAGTCTTCAAGATGGTTCTGGATATAGAGATCAATTCATTGAAATCTACAACAATAGTGCAGAAACAAAATATGTAGATGGAATCATGCTTGTCATGCTTCACAATACTACGAATAGACAAGCAAATGGTCCTGATGATACAAGTTACTTACCTACACGTCAATACGACTGGACTAAAGCAACTGGTAATACAGGTAAAGGAAACCTAAACAATGACTATGTTTATGCTAAAAAAGTATTGAGATTCCCTGGAACTGGAACTCAATATCCTATTGAAGCAGGTAAAAGCATGATTATTGCATCAACAGCTATAGATCATACCAAAAACTTCATCATCGGTAAACCTTCAGAATTTGTTGACCCAAACAAAACAGTTGATTTAAGCCAAGCTGATTTTGATGTTTACGTCTTAGATTATTTACAAAAAGAATATGGCATAGATATTACTCAAGCAAAATATCGCTACAACCTAAATACTTTAGGTATTGCTAAAATGGAAGTGCTAAGAGTACAACAGAGTGATTTAGCAATGCGATTTGCTACAGATGATGGAATACTATTAGTTCAATTGCCGAAAGAAGTGGCAGTAGAAACCTTCCCTACTATCAAAGCTCCAAAAAATAATGATTCAACACTGTGTTTAAGAATTCCAGTGGAATATGTTTTAGATGGAGTACAAATTAGACATTCGAAAGACAGTCGTGTTGCTCCTCGTAAAGTACCTGAATCTATTGACAGAGGTAGTACTTTTGTTCCAAATGGAACTTATTCAAGTCAATCTCTATTGAGAAAGACAAAATACAAATTAAAAAATGGCCGTCGCGTATTACAAGACACTGACAATTCTACAGAGGATTTTGTAGTCATCGAAAAGCCAATTGTTTCTAAAGGAGAAGACTCTTTCACTAATTAATTCATGAGAACACTATTTATCTTCATCACTCTATTTTTCATTCAAGTGCTAAGTGCTCAGAACTATTCTGAGCGCTTAGATCTTTGGCTTATTGAGAAAAACAAACGTTCCTATGTTCCTGAACACATTCTATTTCTCAATCAACAGCCCCAAGAGTATGGTCGTCTATCGATAGATTATACTAAAGAAAAGGGAGATTACAAGAAAAGTCAAGACTCTGAAAGCAGTAGAAAATATGCCTTCTCAGCTGAAGGATTTACAGATATAAGTAAATTCAAAGTCTATGGGAAATTCACATATGCCAAAACATTCCATGATAAACTGGCTAATGATCTAAGAGGAGTGAAAGACGAATTTAATCCCTTCTACTTCTATGCCAATCATCCAAACAATTTTCAAAACCAACAATATTTAGCCAACACGTTATTTAGTTATGAGTTAATTAAACAAAGGGTATTTGTAGGATTTGGAATAGACTTTAACTACAATTGGACAACAGGAAATAACGACCCAAGACCCGATGTAGTAAACTACTTCATACGCTATAAAGCAGATATCGCATGGCATATAAACAAACACAAAATAGGAGTAGGATTCGCTTATGGAAAGGTGACGGAGGAAAACAATATTATGTATAAAAACAATGAATACAAAAGCAGTAATAAATACAAAGAACGCTTTTTGAATATCAGTCTTGGATATGGTGATATTGTTTTGAGTGACCAAAACCTCTTATTGGATCGCAAGACCAAAGAGAATTCATACACCTTTGCTCATCATTATAAAGCAAAAAAAGTAGAAACTGCGACTCTTGTAAAAATGAGCTATTTTGACCAAAACGCAGAACTAAATAAGTATAAGCAAAGCTTTGATGTCTATAATCAATTTAAAAATGAACAACTTACTGTACAGAGTATACTTACTTTTACTCCTACAGAAAACAATCAATATCAATTAAGCCTAAAATACAACAATTACGACGGTAAAAACCTAAGACAAATAGAAGGTCTTAACTATAAAGTTGATCACTTCAATGCAAATGCTCAATTACTTGCTTCATTTTCTAAACTATGGAAGAATACTGATGTACAAATAGGTATAGATCACACTCTTTACTCTACTATTCGAAAAGATTTCGCCATAGGAGTATACAGCGAAGAAAAGCAATTATTAAACAAGATTATTTTGAATACTATAATTGATCAACCTAATCACTTTTATCAATTTAATATTACTCCCCTATACAGACTCAAGCTTGTTAATGACTTGACCATTCCTGAAACACAATACACTAATTTTACAGATCAAGTAGTCATTCCTAACTACCAATATAACAATGACAATGCCATGGGGCTACAAGGCGAAATTGGCTATGGAAACAAAACTTGGCTAAACCAATACAGTATATACTTGGGATTATCAGGACACTATCTTCAGTCAAAAGGACAAGATCGCAGTAGTATTAATCTTAGCTTAAAACTATATTTATAATGAACAGAGCTATCTATTTAGCTATCTTATTATTTTCTATTTTATTTTTTAGTTTTCATCGAATAGAAAAGCCTTATGCAGAATATCAAACTATTGAAGATTTGCGTCAAGCTTATGAAAAGCCAACGAATTTATGGCCGTCCCCTACATTAGATAGTACGGCAGTTTTCACAGAATTAGGTACTTTGCTACCTGCTCCAAGACTACGTAAAGAAGATAAGTCAAAAGCAGAATTGGGCAAAATACTCTTTTACGACCCAAGGCTATCCTCATCGAACAAAATAGCTTGTGCTACTTGCCATATTGATACTGCACATTGGGCAGACAAAGAAACCTTAGCAATTGGACATGAAGGTTTAGTAGGAACACGAAATACACCAAGCATAGAAAATGTATGGATTCAAAAAGAGCTATTCTGGGACGGAAGAGCTAATAGCCTACAAGAGCAACAAATCATGTCTATCGAAAATCACGTCGAAATGTTTCAAGATATAGATGAACTTCCCAAGAAGATTGCTGCAATAAAAGGATACAAAAAACAATTCAAAAAAGCCTACGGAACTAACAATATCACAAAGGACAAAATACTAAATGCAATTGCCTTATTTCAGCAGACCATTGTTTCTAATCCTACGCCTTTTGATAGTTTCATTGACGGTGATTACAAGCAACTATCAGACCAACAAGTTCACGGTCTACACTTGTTTCGAACCAAAGCCAGATGTATCAATTGCCACAGCGGACCTTACTTTACAGATTTACAATATCACAACCAAGGTTTTACATTCTACAAGCGGAAAAGAGAAGACTTAGGGCGATTTAACGTTACACACAAAGCCTCTGATGTTGGCAAAATGAAAACTCCTGGATTAAGAAACGTCATGCATACAGCACCGTGGTTTCACCAAGGTATTTTTCCCAATATAGAAAGCGTCATTGCTATGTATAATGCAGGTATGAATATACCCTACCGCAGAGAAGAATACAAAAATGATACTTTATTTCCTGTTACTTCCCCGTTACTTAAAAGATTGAATTTAACCAAGGAAGAACAGCAAGCAATTATAGCATTTTTAGAAGCATTATCTTCTAAACCTATGCTAATAGAAAAACCAACATTGCCAAAATAAAGTACTGTGAACTAAAAACTCACAGTACTTTATTTTTTTCACTAAGCAATACATTACTAAAACAAAAAAACAATACTTCATACCTTTGTGATTACAAAACAAATAACCAATTATTTTTTAATCACAAAGGATTTTTATCATGACCGAAATCGAAGATAATTTTGTAATTTAACTCTGTTTTTCAGCACTGTAATATTTTAAATCATGGAAAGAGTTATCAAGCTTGTTTTAGCCATCATGCTATTGTTTTGTTTGTTACAAATGCCTTATGGCTACTATTCTCTATTGCGATTTGCGTGTTTTGCAGGTTTTGGCTTCTTAGCTTATTTAGCTAAAAAGAAGGATAATGATACGGAAATGTTTATTTTTGGAGCCCTTGCGCTATTGTTTCAACCATTTTTTAAAATAGCTTTGGGAAGAGCTCTATGGAATATAGTAGATATAATCGTATCGATTAGCCTTATTTACTCCATCTTAAATCACAAAGAACCAAAAGAAAAATAATATCCAAATGTTCAAAAAACACTTCTTACTTCTCTGTCTTACCTGTACTTTATCCACTTTTAGCCAAGAAAAAACAGAAAGTGATACTCTAATTGCTTACGAGATAATCTATGTCAATAAAGAGGAGTTTGACAAACAGATTTTTTTGACAAATGTGGAATTGTTTTACGTAGAAGAAGGTAAAACTTTTTATTTAGAGGGATTTAATCACACAGGAGAAAAAACTATAATCGCCTTGAAATACGCGCAAACAAATAAGGGGATAGATTACTTTGAATTCTTCAACAATGAATATGAATTCATTAACGATGAAGAACAAGCCATTTTTTACTTTAAATCTAAATCTAAGCAAGTCAAAGACACCTCTGACTCCATGTATCGCGTAATACAGATACAAAAAAATTAGTAATCTTCGTACTTACTCTCCTTTTTGTGCTTTCTTGCGTAAAGTATAAAGGTAAAGACTTTCTACTTTCTCTCTGGCCCAAGGAGTCCTTCTCAAAAAAGTAAGTGAGGATTTAATACTTGGATCGTGTGTAAAGCAGCGGATATTAATCTGATCGCCTAACCCTTCAAAACCTCCATAATATTCTACTAATTCCTCTACTATATTTACTAACTTTTTTCTGTGTAAAGGATCTTTAGATTCCTGCATACTTCTTGTTTTTATTCTATGCAAAGATACACTTAATCTTACACCAAAAATCAGTGGCTTCCAATAAAAACCATTGTTGTGACGCACTGTATATCTCTGAACGGATGCAAGTATTTATCCAAACTACATACACTGTCTATACTTCCCTGCCCCTCAATTGTGAGCTAAGGGATACTTTCCTACAAACAAACTGGCGATCCAATTAACCATGTTGCAACTAAACACCTAATAAAGAAAAGTTTACATTTAAACAACTAATACAAAAAAGCAATAGCCATCTCCCTAAAAAAGACGTATAGCCAAACATATTAGGCCGAGGTAACTGGTATCGTTATAATAAAATGATATAAACAAGTGTACAGTTAAAAGCAGGATTATAAACAATAACTGTACAACTATATTAGGACGAGACAGAGATTTTAGGGGGTGGTCGGCTTGTGGTCGCATAGTGATCGCATAGTGGTCGCATACTATTGGGCAAAAAACATGCGACCACTATGCGATCAACTTCCCATCACCATGTGACCAATCGCTATCAGAATGCACAAAACCACTGCTCCATTTCTTTTGTCTAACAGCACAGCTTACCAAACAGCAACACAAAAAAAGTATGAAACATAAAGCCTCCACTGTTTTACTATTTTTCAATCATCAATACGCTGTGTTCAATTAGCTCTCAACAACACTATAAAAATAAAAGGTCACAAATAGACATCGCCTACTTGTGACCTAACTCATTATATAGAAATGTAGTACTGTTACTACACTTTACATACTTATTTTAAAATGTGTAAATATCCAATGTATTTCCCTGTTCAAATACAACCTCAGCGTGCCCACTTGGTGCATCATAAGGAGCTTTCTCTAAAATAGAAGGGTTAGTTGGATAAGTTCCGTCAGTATACACCATTTTTTTCCACTCTCCACCTGACTTAACATTTAATATTTTCCACTCATTTTCCATAGTTGGCTCAACAAAAACAGCTCCCTCCATCACGGTAAACTTCGTGATCAACTTATACGTTGAATCTAACAACAACATAGTACATCCACCTGAACCACAGAAATATGAACCTACAAGACTAACAAATATCTCTTTTTTTCCATCGTTGTTTAAATCTACTAGATACATTCTAAACTGGCGATCAGCTTCAGCGACCACTTTTAAATCAGCTTCAGTCAAAAACTCCGTTTTCAAGAAATCACTTACCCCTGTTGCCACTTCTGAAAGTGAAGTTTCAGCTTTTGACTCTTGTTGCTCTGTTACTACCTCTGCAGGAACTACTGTTGCTGCTTTCTGTTCTTTCTTACATGAAACAAACGCTAAACCTCCTAAAAGGATAGCAATCATACTAATTCTTTTCATACTTTAATTTTTTAATACTGACAAAGATGTATATTTAATTGATTGAACAGTGTCTTTTTAACAACAATTTGATAAACTATGCTCTCTTGCAGATTATTGCTTTCGACCAGCTATTCTCAATACATAAGCATTTCCTCTGTGGTAAAGGCCTTCGGTTAGTTCAACCTCTTTTTCCTCTAAGATATAGAAGTCAAAACCTTCAAAATCCTGCATTAATTCCACTATGCTGTATAGCATTGCAACATTACCTGGACCACCAACATTGGGATTCTCTTTTTGTTTGACTGTATGTTTTTTTTCAAAAGCCTCCACAAGGAGTACCCCACCCTTTTTTAGGTAAGTAGCTAATTGGCGGTGGTAAGCCCTTCTTCTTTCTTCTGGAAAATGGGCGTAAATTAAAGCTAAGGCATCAAACTGTTCTTCTGCATAACGCAGTTCTTCTATATCACTAACTGTATAATCAATCGATACACTGAATCGCTCTGCTAACTGTAAAGCCTTCTGTTTTGCCTGTTGACTTTGGTCAAAAGCTGTTACTTGCCATCCTTGCTTAGCTGCGTAGACTGCATTTCGTCCCTCCCCTTCAGCGGCCATAAGTATATTTCCCTTAGATTTTATATCCCTTATTACATCACTAAAAAACGCATTAGGTTCTATACCATAGGCATACGTAGCTTCACTATATCTCTTATCCCAAAATTCTTTCATTCTTATTTGCTTTTTGCTTTTGATATCTTGGCTTTTGTTCCACCATTGATGACTTGAGTATATCCTTTGTTTTCTAAAATGCGTTTGGCTTGTCCACTGCGCATACCACTTCTACAAAATACAACAATTTTACTTTGCTGAGGTAATTTGTGTAATTGCCCCTCTAACTTATCCAAAGGAATATTCACTGCACCAGGTACAGAACCACTTTTAAACTCTCCCATTGTACGCACATCTACTAAGATTGCTCCTTCTCGAATATAGTTTGCCAACTGCTCGTTATTCCCGAATCCCAATAATTTATTGATAAAACTGATCATCTCTTTATTGTTTAAAAAAGTAAAAATAGAGTTTCTATTCTAGGTTAAGTGTAACTTAGGTTACCCTGCATGAGAATATCTGGTAAAATGAGGCTTTTCAGCAAAAAGTATATGAACCATTTGGATAGGACTGTGTTTTTGGAGAAGTACTCAAACTTTGGGATTCTGGGTTTTTAAATCAGATAAAAAAAACTTACTTTAGCACAGTTTAAAATTCATATTAATCATATAACAACACGATGAAACAAGTAACTTTAAATCACATACACGAAGGTTTAGGAGCTAAGATGGTTCCTTTTGCAGGTTTTAATATGCCTGTACAATATGAAGGAGTAAATGCGGAACACGAAACCGTAAGAAACGGAGTTGGGGTATTTGATGTATCTCACATGGGAATATTCAAAATCTCAGGACCAAATGCGTTGGCATTAATCCAAAAAGTTACTTCAAATGACGCATCTACTTTAGTAGACGGTAAAGCACAATACTGCTACTTCCCAAATGAAAAAGGTGGTGTTATAGATGATATCATTACGTATAGAGTGAATGAAAGCGAATACTTAATGGTGGTAAACGCATCTAATATTGAAAAAGATTGGAATTGGGTTACTTCTCACAATGACGTAAATGCGACTTTAGAGAATTTATCAGATGGTTATTCAATTTTAGCTATTCAAGGTCCTAAAGCAATTGAATCAATGCAAAGCTTAACTTCTGTAAACTTAGCTGAGATTAAATTCTACAACTTTGTAGTTGACACTTTCGCTGGAGTAAAAGACGTAGTAATCTCTGCAACTGGATATACAGGTTCTGGAGGGTTTGAAGTTTACGTAAAAAATGAAGATATCGAAACAGTGTGGAACAAAGTGTTTGAAGCTGGTGCAAACTGGGGAATCAAACCAATCGGATTAGCTGCTCGTGATACTCTACGCCTTGAAATGGGGTACTGCTTATACGGAAATGAACTAAATGATGAGATTTCACCATTAGAAGCAGGTTTAGGATGGGTAACGAAGTTTACAAAAGATTTTATCGCATCTGACATTTTAAAAGCAGAAAAAGAAGCTGGTATTAAAAATAGATTAGTTGGTTTTGAATTGATAGGAAAGGGAATCCCAAGACACGACTACGAAATTGTAGATGCACAAGGAAATGTAATTGGAAAAGTTACCTCTGGTACACAATCTCCTACATTAGGAAAGGGAATTGGTATGGGATATGTTCCTGTAGCATTAGCAACTGAAGGTAGTCAAATCTTTATCCGCATCCGCAAAAACGATGTTGAGGCAAAAGTGGTAAAAACACCTTTTTATAAAAAATAAGACAAAGCAAATGGGAGTTTAAAAATAAGCTCCCATTTTTTTTATGATATATATGAATAATACTATATTTTTGCACTATTAAAATTAAGTAACAATTTATTATGGGAAGAGCGTTTGAATTTAGAAAAGGACGTAAGCTAAAACGTTGGTCTGCTATGGCAAAAACGTTTACAAGAATCGGTAAGGACATTGTAATGGCTGTAAAAGAAGGTGGACCGAATCCCGAAGCTAATGCTCGTCTACGCGCTGTAATACAAAATGCTAAGGCAGCAAATATGCCTAAAGACAACGTAGAACGTGCCATTAAACGTGCTACAGATAAAGATACTGAAAACTATAAAGAAGTAATCTTTGAAGGATACGGTCCTCATGGTATTGCATTCTTGATAGAAACAGCAACTGACAACAATAATCGTACAGTAGCTAATATTAGAAGTTATTTCAATAAGTGCAATGGTACATTAGGTACTCAAGGATCAGTTGAGTTTATGTTTGACCACACTTGTAACTTCCGAATTCCAGCAGAAGAAGGCAGAGATTTAGAGGAATTCGAATTAGAGTTAATTGACTTTGGTATTGATGAAATTTTCGAAGATGAGGATGGAGTAATGATTTATGCTCCTTTTGAAAGTTTTGGTGCTATCCAAAAAGAATTGGAAGGTAGAGGAATTGAGATTTTATCTTCTGGATTTGATAGAATCCCACAAGTAACAAAAGAGCTTTCTGAAGAAGAAATAGCTGATGTGGAAAAACTATTAGAGAAAATCGAAGAAGATGACGACGTACAAAACGTTTTCACTACAATGGCATAATTTTGCGACTTCGTTTGTATTAAAAAAAGACGAAATACTTATAATAGAGTATTTCGTCTTTTTTTATTCAGTCGTACTTAGTCAAATGAAATCGCTTAGGAGAATATCCAAAGTGCTTCTTAAAAGCTTTAGAGAAAGTTACAGAAGAAGAATAGCCTAAATCAAAAGCTATCTCTGCAATAGTATGATGTGCCTCTTCTAATTTCTTTATAGCGATATTCATTCTTCTATGTTGAGCATATTCAAATAAACCAAAATTGTATAAATGCTTAAACCCTCTCTTTAATTTATATTCATTTATAAAGAATAATTTAGATAGCTCCTCAGTAGTATAAAATTCGCGATAATTAAGGTCGATGAAATCTTTTATATTAGATAATACTAATTCGTCTTCTATTGTCAGCTTTACGCCTAATTGTAACTTAGAACACTCCACTCTCCCTTCCTCTTTCTCATGTAATAACACAGATATTACTTCTAACACTTTGCCTTTTATATACATCTCTTTTGCTATCCCTTTGTAACTACATGTTTTAATCTCATTTAGTAATACTAAAAGTTCTTGTGTTACTTTAATATCCTTAATTAATCTACAGGTCTGGTCATTTTTTATCGCAGTAGTAAACTCTATAATAGTCTCATCATGCTGGCTCCATTCATTAAAGAACTCTAAAGGGAGATAGATATCTATATGTTCATATATAGCATCTTTTTCAAATATAACATCCGCAATAGATCCTGTACTTAAATAAGTTAAATAACAATGAAAAGGCAAATACATATTAGGTATTCCATTTATAACATCTCTGACGATATGTTTGCCGAAAAAGAAACTTAACTCAACATACTCTATTTCTTCAAAAACATAGTGTAAGGCATAATTTTGTGTATATTTCAGATAATATTGGCGAATAACAATATCTGCAGAATCAAAAATATGATAGGTTACAAAAGTTCCTGAGTCATTAATTAATTCTTTTTTACTCTGGTTCATCTCGTTAGTTACCATATTCTCTAACTCAAAAAACTCAACGATCTGGTCACCTTTTTCCATAAAGCTACCTATTGATTACTAAACTGCTAATTTTTACTCCCTTTTGGCTAAGTCATTTCATAATATAGAGTCTACTTTTGCTTCCATATTCAAATTTATTAAATCTAAATTAATTATACGATGAAAAGATTCTTTTTAATCAACACAAGTAATAAACTCTTACTTTCAGGTCTATTATTGATCAACTTAAGTGTTTATGCCCAAGAAAAAGGAAACATCAGAGGAACAATAGTAAGCCATACTCAAGAAAAATTAGCGGGAACTACTGTTTCTTTAAATAACTACTCTTATAAAACAATATCAGATAATAACGGATATTATCTTTTAGAAAACATAGAATCAGGTAAATACCTTATCACTCTACAGTACAAAAATACAATTGCAAAAGACAGTATTATAATATCCGCAAATCAAACTACTACAAAAGATTTCATGCTATTTGATGATAACAGTGAAACTCTTGAGACAGTAGTGATTAATACTAACAAAAATATCCGCTCTTCTTCTTCTTTGCGAACAGCAGCTAACTTATTAGATGTTCCACAAAATATCCAAGTGATTGACAAAGGGTTAATGGATGATCAAATTAGTATGACAATGAGTGATGCTATTGCCCAAAATGTCAGCGGTGTAAGATCAGTATTGCATCAAGAACAGGCAAGTGCAGGAATATATGTACGGGGTTATAGTGCCAGTAACTTAAGAAATGGAATGGATATCTCTGGAAGTTTTGGTCCTATTAGAGAAGACAATACCTTCATAGAACGTGTTGAATTTGTAAAAGGACCTGCAGGCTTCATGATGGGAAATACCCAACCAGGTGGTTTCTATAATATCGTAACCAAAAAGCCAAAGGGTAGTAACAAAACGACTGTTAAAACTATTTTAGGTAGCTTTAATCTATATCGAGCAGAGGTAGATTTGGATACTAAACTAACAAAGGATGAAAAGCTTCTGTTCCGCATTAACGCAATGGCTACCAAAGCAAGTTCTTTCCAACTATATAATAAAAACAACTATTTATCCTTAGCACCTTCATTAAAATACAATATTAGTGATGATACAAATATTACCTTTGAATACATATTCAACTCTAATGAGTTTGAAGGTGGGTTTTCTAAATATGCTTATTCTAAAAAAGAGTTTAAAGAACTACCTCGCAAATTCACTTTTACTGACCCTATCGTAGACCCTACTATAGTTAAAGAACACAATGTATTTATTAATCTGAATCACAGATTAAGTGACGATTGGAATCTTACAGCCAAACTAGGCTATGTTGAAGCTACAATGGAAGGAGAAAGTTTATATTCAATCTACAACTCTATAGATGATAAGGGGAATGTACAAAGAGCTCTTTCAGTCAACGATGCTTATAACTCAGCTAAGGTTGGTCAAGTTTATATGAATGGTAAATTTAATATCACAGATAAGATTAAAAACAATGTGCTATTTGGTCTAGATATGGGACAAAAAGAGCATATGGCAGATTGGTCTCTTGTTTCTGATGCTAAAGGAAAAGCTATTCCTGTAGGTCCTTTATTTAATATCTACAATCCAGTGTATGGTAAACTTACTAAAAAAGATATTCCTACCTATGACCGTTCTCGTTCATTAAGAGAAAGAGCGGCAGGCAATATTCAAGAGTACAGCTATATCTCATTATATGTACAAGATGAGTTACTATTATTAGACGAGAAGCTTAGATTAGGATTTGGCGTACGCTATACCTCAACAGAGAAAACAACAAGTGCTTCTAAGGGAGATGTAGTAAAGAATCAAGCGTATACACCTCGCTTCAGTGTCACTTATAATATCTCCCCATCATTCTCAGCTTATGCCTTATATGATCAAAGCTTCCAAGAACAAGTTGGCCAATTAGAAAACAACAAGACAGCTGATCCTTCCAAAGGAACGAATAAAGAATTTGGATTAAAGAAAACATGGTTTGATAAAAAACTATTTACTTCATTAGCATTCTACCGAGTAGATAAAACAAATATCCTTACCCCACGTGATGCCTCTGCGAATAATCAAATCATGGTACAGAGTGGAAAAGCTACATCTAAAGGAGTAGAGTTTGACTTAAATGGACACATTACAGATGGCTTAACCTTGACAATGAACTATGCTTATACAGATGCAAAGATAACTAAAGATAATAATCCGGCTAAAAAAGGTCAGCTATTACCAGGAACTGCCAAACACAGTACAAATGCATGGCTTACTTATAGAATTCAATCAGGAACATTTGAAGGTTTAGGTTTCTCTCTTGGGTACCAATACCAAAAAGATCGTTCTCAAGCTCCTGTTCAAGCTAAAAAGTTTTTACCACACGACTATTTCACTCTTGATGGAGGAATATCATACAAAAAAAACAACTATGCATTTAACCTAATTGTAAATAATATCACAGATAGATATAATTATGTAGGTCACTTTCCAGGTGCTTGGGGATATACACACTATGGATGGAGAGCTACTACACCACTCTCCTTTAAACTGAGTTTAGCATATTCATTCTAATAAATACAATCCCTTTCTAACATAGTTTCGAAAGGGATTATTGTTTTAAAAAAGCTATTCATCAATATTCGCAATATTTAAGGTACACTGTTCAATTTTTACTATTTTTGTTCGAAAATATTCTAAGGTATGAAATGGGAAGGCCGACGAGAAAGTAAAAACGTAACGGACAACCGAGGTAAATCAGCAGCAGGAAAAACTGCTATCGGTGGAGGTCTAATTGGTATTATAGCTATGCTATTGTACATTTTTGGAGGAGATACAGGTAAGCAAATTGCACCCGTATTAGAACAATTAAATACAGGCCAACAAACTGAGCAAGTAGAAACCAGAGCACTCTCTCAAGAGGAGGTTGCCATGGGTAAGATGGTTGCTGTTATGTTTGCTGACACAGAAGATGTGTGGCATAAAGTATTCAAGGAAAATGGACTCCAATACCGCGAACCAAAGATGGAGCTATTTGACGACAAAGTAAATACAAAATGTGGAAGTGCAACAGCTGATGTAGGCCCTTTTTACTGTCCTGCAGATGAAACTGTCTATATGGATCTGCGCTTTTTTGAAGAACTTCACACTCGCTTTGGCGCAGAAAGAGGGAACTTTGCTATTGCTTATGTTATCGCTCACGAAGTAGGTCATCACGTACAAACGCTCCTTGGCACAAATAGTAAAGTACACCAAGCTCAACAAGGCTTAAGCAAGAAAGAAGCTAATAAATTATCGGTTGGTTTAGAATTACAAGCAGACTTCTACGCAGGAGTATGGACTAAGTACAATCAAAAATACCTCGAAGCCAAAGACATCGATATCGCCCTTAGTGCAGCCCAAGCTGTTGGAGATGACGCTATACAAAAAAGAGTAACAGGCCAAGTTAACCCTGACTCATTTACCCATGGTACTTCTAAACAACGCAAAGAATGGTTTATGAAGGGATATCATACTGGCGATATAAAAGAGGGTAACACCTTTGATTATATCAGATAAAAACAATTAATAATTACAAACAACAAATGGCTCTAAGCCAATGCTTTCAATGAATAACTTAAACGATATTTTAAAAAACATAAAAGAAAACGGTTATCAAATTGCTCCTTTTCAGGTAATGGGTGAAGCTTTTACTTATTATAAGCGCACTTTTCTATCTGTTATTGCGACACTGATGTTTATCATCTTTGGAACAATGTTACTTATTTCGAGTATTATCTCCAATAATTATGACTTAAACAAAGAAGATCAAAGTGTCATGCAGGAGCAATTAGCTGAGATCATGAACAACTTTTTAAATCTATTAATTACTACCCCTTATATCTACTATTATTATGTTGCAATGATCTTCTTAACAGCTATTGGAAGTATTGTCATGGCAGGTTTCTTTAAGCTCAATGCCGATGCTTCACATGGGAGGTTACCCCGTTTCTTAGGAGCATTCAAATATTTTTTAAGTATAAAAGGACTTTACGTTTTTATAGCAGCACTAATTGTTACTACAGTTTTTATGGCTATTTCTGTACCTTTTCAATTAATGGGACTAAGCATGGTTGCTCTTGCGATCAATTGGTTAGTACATACACTAACGATCTTTACTATTCCCTTAATTATTTTTGGAAACCGTAATCCGTTAGCCGCTATCAAAGACAGTATCATGGTAGTGAATAAACAACCAATTCCAATCATTTTAACGATTGTCTTGAACTACTTTTTATTGATGAGTAGTTTGTTTATTTTCTTGATTGGAATATTCTTATTTCTACCTTACTTGTTCTCAGTTTACTTTACACTGTACAAACAAGTCATAGGTTATTATCCAGAAGAAGGACAACCGAAACACTAATATAGATTCGCTAACAAATAGATAAACGGATAGAGCAAAAGCTACTATCCGTTTTTCATTATATAAAAACAACCAAACACAGAACTAAATAGTTAACCGAGCCATCCTTCTCTATCTAAACTTCTATACTGAATAGCCTCGCCTATATGGTGAGATAAGATATTACTTTGTTTATCGAATCTCCCAGTAACGAGTATAAAAGAGAGTACTATCTTAAAAAAGAGTAACTCACATGCTCATTGTTTGAGGCGTTTTGAATCAAATGTTCTTAATTAACTAGTTTGAACAACGCATTTAAAAACTATCCAACTAGACTCTACAAATTACTTATCAGCTCTAAGAGCACTTTGTTTATCAAATATCAATTTATCCTCAACAATGCGAGAGGTGTTCTTGTTAGTTACACTCCTAGATAAGCCCACCAAGCAATATCTAATATCTTACTTGTACTGTTTTGCTTCTATTGCCAATACGGCACTGCCAAAAACCTTTGTTAACATACATTTGAATATTATAATAATTTTTTCATAATTAATATAGTAACCCTCGGTAACATGAGCATACTTCAACATATTCGGCAGTTCACAGTGTAGAACTGCTCCACGAAAGGCAACACTTTTTACATTTGAAAATTAAATTTATACCTTTGCCTGCTACAAATAAAAAATATCATTTTAACCAAAGCAACTCATTGTCTTTAAATGAATTACAACAAAGACACCCAATAGTTATATTGTCAAATACTAAAGTTTGGCATTAGTATTGAGTATAATACTGTAGATTAAATCTCACCTTTTAACAATTAAAAGAATTTTTATACAAATGATAACAAATAGAAAAACGGTTTTAGTAGCACTTTCAGCTTTAATCATGATAGGAACTTTGATAGGGATAAACAGCTGTAATATAGGATCTTCAAAAACATTAGATCCTAAAGAAAATGCTCTTGCATTACCTATTATCACTGTTGATACTGCTACTGCTATTACAGTAAAAGACTATATCGGAAATATCGAAGGGAAAGTAAATGTGGAAATCAGACCACAAGTAGAGGGTATTTTGGAAAAAATATTTGTAGATGAAGGATCCTTTGTAAAAGAAGGTCAACCTTTGTTCCAAGTTGATCCACAACCATACCAAGAGGTATTAAACAATATGATCGCTACAGAAAATGTCGAGAAAGCGAAATTAAAGAATGCTAAGCTTGAAATTGACCGATTAAAACCATTAATCGACAATGAAGTAATTGCTGAAGTTCAGTTGGAAACAGCTAAAGCAAATTACGAAATTGCTCGCGCTTCTTTAGCAAAAGCTTCTGCTGCTGTTGCAAGTGCGCAAATCAACTTAAATTACACGATTATCAAAGCGCCTGTAAGTGGGTATATCGGAAGAATGCCTAAGCGTATTGGTAACTTAGTATCTAAAACTGACAAAGAGCCTCTAACTGTTCTTTCAGACGTAAGTGAAGTTTATGTATACTTTGGAATGAGTGAATCAGACTTTTTATACTTCAGTAAAGACAATCCAAATAAGGCAGATTCAACAAGTATCACCAACTCTGGTCTAATGTTGCCTGAGGTTACCTTAATCTTAGCTGATGGACATGAATACGCTGAAAAAGGGAAAGTAGATATGATTAATGGACAGGTAAACCGCACTACTGGTTCTATCTCTATTCGCGCGTCATTTCCAAATTCTAAAGACGTCATGCGTTCTGGAAATACAGGTACTGTAAAAGTGAAAGAAACTAAGCCAAGTGTCATCATGGTACCGCAGGAAGTAACTACTTCTATTCAAGATAAAACATTTGTTTACATCTTAGATAAAGAAGACAAAGTTAAGTTACAATCAATCGAAGTAGATGGAGTATCTGGTTCAAACTTTATTGTACCTACAGGTTTAGCAGTAGGAGATCGCGTAATAAGAACAGGTTTTGACAAGTTAACGGAAGGGATGTATGTAAAGCCTATCCAATAATTTAATACACAAAACAAAAACCAAACTCAAACAAATATCACCTTACAAATTAAGATAATATGTTAAAAGCCATTATAAACCGTCCTATACTTGCTACGGTAATATCGATCATGTTCGTATTATTGGGCTTAGTTGGACTTACATTATTGCCTATAACTCGTTTTCCAGAAATTGCTCCACCAAGTGTAACTGTTTCTACATCTTACCCTGGTGCCAATGCGGAAACTGTAGCACAAAGTGTCTTATTACCTATTGAGGAATCAATCAATGGGGTTGATAATATGACTTATATTAGTTCTAAATCAAGTAACAGTGGTTCTGGTACAATCAACGTATTCTTTAAAGCAGGAACAGATCCTGATCAAGCAGCCGTGAATGTGTCAAACCGCGTGAGTAAGGCTTCAAGTGATTTACCTTCGGAAGTAAACGAAAATGGTATTTCAGTAACCCCGCGTCAGAGTGGTAATATTATGACTATAAACTTTTATAGTGACCACCCTGAGGAGGTATATGACGAAACGTTCTTACAGGCCTATACTCAGATTAACATCAACCGTGAGTTACTACGTGTACCTGGAGTTGCTTCTGTAGGTCGTATTGGAGCACGTGACTACTCAATGAGAACTTGGTTAAACCCAGAGAAGCTTGCCTTGTACAGCTTAACACCTCAAGATATTATCGCTGCTATAAAAGATCAAAACTTTGAAATAGCACCTGGTAATTTTGGGGAAACTTCAGACGAAGCTTTTGAAACAGCATTAAAACACAAAGGGAGATTTAGCCTTCCTGAAGAATATGATAATATAGTAATCAAAACCAATAAAGACGGTTCTGTATTAAAGCTTAAAGATGTAGCAAGAGTAGAATTTGGCGCATCGAACGTGGGTAGTGATAACAGTGTAAACGGTTATCCTGGTCTTACCATGAACATCACCCAAACAGCAGGATCTAATGCAAGAGATATTGACATTGCTGTTCGAGAAGTATTAGAACGAGTTTCAAAAGCTTTTCCAAAGGGAATTCACTATGAGATAAGTTATTCTGTGAAGGATCAAATTGACGAGTCAATTAGTCAAGTACAACACACTTTATTTGAAGCTTTCTTCTTAGTATTTATCATTGTTTACATCTTCTTGCAAGATTTTAGATCGACGATAATCCCAGTTATTGCTATCCCGATTTCATTAGTAGGTACTCTATTCTTTATCTATTTGATGGGGTTCTCAATAAACGTGCTTACAATGTTTGCCTTGGTACTTGCCATTGGTATTGTAGTGGATGACGCCATTGTAGTTGTGGAAGCAATCCACGAAAAAATGCATCAAACTGGACTCAAAGCCAAGGAAGCTACCATATCGACGATGAGTGAAATTACCAGAGCGATTATCTCTATTACACTTGTGATGTCTGCCGTGTTTTTACCTGTTGGTTTTATGCAAGGCCCAGCTGGTATCTTCTACAAACAGTTTGCTTATACCTTAGCCTTTGCAATTTTAATTTCAGCTGTAAATGCCTTGACTCTAAGTCCTGCATTATGTGCTTTGTTTTTAAAACAACCATCAGGCGAAGAATATGCAGCTAAGAAAGAACAAAACAAATTTAAACGAGTAAGAGCTAAGTTCTTTTACTCTTTCAATACAGCTTTTGATAGCTTTACTAATAAATATGTCGAGACAATCAAAAAGCTAATTACAAACAAAAAGGTAGCTATCTCAGGTTTAGCCCTAATCATTGGACTTGGTGTATTCTTTTTATACAAAACACCATCTTCATTTATCCCAAGAGAAGATGATAGTTATATCACTTACTCTTTGGCTATGCCTCCTGGAGCATCTCTTGCGCGTACCAAAATAGTATTGGCTAAAGCTGATAGTATCTTGCAAAAGAGAACTGATATCGAAGGAATGACGGCTATCTCAGGATATAACGCTATTGATGGAAATGCCAGCCCGTCTTTCGCCGTAGGCTTTATTAACTTAAAACCTTATAAAGAAAGAGGGAAAGTAAAAAACATCGACAAGATCATGGCAGAGATCCATAGAGATTTATCTGTAATCAACGAAGCGACATTCAACGTATTCCCAAGACCAACAATTCAAGGGTTTGGTGATTTTGGAGGTATTGAGTTCGTACTTCAAGACCGTATGGGTGGTGGATTTGATGAGTTTAGTAAAATGGCTGATCAAGTAATCAGTCAACTAAATGAAAGACCTGAAATAGACAATGCGTTCACCTCTTTCAAAGCTAATTTCCCACAATACCTCTTGGAGATTGACTATGTAAAAGCAAAATCACTTGGAGTAAGCGTAAAAGATTTATTAACTACAGTTAAGAACTATTACGGACGTGTAAAAGCAGGGGACTTCAACAGATTTGGTCGTACTTATAGAGTATATATGCAGGCAGACATTGAGTACAGAGAAAGTCCGCAATCATTCAGTTCTATCTATGTGAAAAACAAAGACGGTGAAATGCTTCCTGCCAATACGCTAATCAAATTGAAAAAAGTATTAGGACCACAAACCGTAACAAGATACAACTTGTACAATGCCATTTCAATCAAGACAAATCCTGCACCAGGATATAGTACAGGAGATGCGATGAAGGCTATTGACGAGGTAACTTCTAAGATGCCAGGTAACTATTCGTACGAATACACCGGTATGTCATTGGAAGAAAAAGACTCAGGAAGTCAAGCAGTATTAATTTTTGCATTGAGTATAATCTTTGTTTACTTCTTATTGTGTGCACAATACGAAAGTTATTTATTGCCAATAGCAATTCTATTGACAGTACCAACAGGATTATTAGGAGTTGCTTTATTTGTCAATTTAGCAGGCTTGCAAAACAATATTTACGTTCAAGTTGGATTAATTATGCTAATTGGACTTTTAGCTAAAAATGCCATCTTGATTGTGGAATTTGCATTACAGCAACGCAAAAATGGTTTATCTATCTTTGATGCGGCTGTAGAAGGTGCTAAGATGAGGTTAAGACCAATCTTAATGACTTCGTTTGCCTTCGTAGCGGGATTGATTCCATTGATGTTTACTGTTGGACCTTCTGCTCAAGGTAACCACTCTATTAGTTTCTCTGCTGCAGGCGGAATGTTATTTGGAGTAGTAGCAGGTATTTTTATTATCCCAGTACTATTCTATGTTTTCCAGAATTGGGATGAAAAACTAAAAGCAAAATTTACTAACGACTAACAGAACAAAACAATCATGAATAGCGCAAATAAAATATTAAAATATACATTATACTCAGCAATGGTCACAGGAGGTTTATTAGTAACCTCTTGTGCTCCACAGTCAAAGTATAGAGCTCCTAAATTAGACGTTCCTGATCACTATAGAGGTCAAGATACTCTAACGATGGCAAGTGACTCTACAAGTATCGCAGATATTCCATGGAGAGAGTTCTTTGAAGATGAACAATTAATTGAACTAATTGACAAAGGCTTGGCTCATAACTTCGATATGTTAGATGCTATTAAAAACCTGGAAATTGCCAATCAAAGAGCAAAACAAGCAAAACACGAATGGCTGCCTTCTCTTAATGCCGATTTAGGAAATGTAAATTACCAATATAAATCTAAGAATTACTATGGTTCTGCTTCGGGGAATTACTATGACCACAAAGGCAAAGAAGCTCCTGAGAATATGTATGTAAACTCAGCTCAATATACTTCTGCCCTATCGCTAAGTTGGGAATTAGATATTTGGGGAAAAATTAGAAGTAAGAGTGCTGCAGCATTAGCGGAATACCTACAAACAACAGAGGCTACAAAAGCTGTACAAACAGAGTTAATAGCCAGTATTGTGGAAGGATACTACAACTTACTGCTTTTGGATGCACAAATGGAAGTTGCCCAAACCAACTATGATCTGACTAAAAATACACTGAAGATAGTCGAGCTTCAAAGAGATGCTGGACAAATTACTTCTTTGGCTATTCAACAAACGAAAAACCAGATGTTGGTTGCCAAAGCGTTAATTCCATCTCTAAAACAACAAATTGCCAATCAGGAAAATGCGCTTTCACTTCTAACTGGACAATTGCCAAATGAAATAGAAAGAAATACGAAACTGGCAGATGCCAAGGCGAATGAAACACTTGCTACAGGAGTTCCCTTATATATGCTAAGCCAAAGACCTGATGTTCAATCTGCCGAATTAGACTTAAAAGCGAAGAATGCTTTAGTTGGCGTAGCACAAACAAGTAGATACCCTTCTTTGTCTATTGACGTTACAGGGGGATTAAACAGTATGTTGGGCAAGAACTGGTTCAATATTCCAGGGTCGCTCTTCGGAGGTTTAATAGGTGAAGTGGCTGCTCCTATCTTCAACAAAAGAAAGCTGAAAACTGATTTTAAAGTTGCTAAGATAGAAAGAGAGCGATCTGAAATCAACTTACAGAAAACTGTTTACGGTGCAATAGCTGAAGTGACTGATGCTTTGATTAACTTACAGACCATCGACGAACAGATAGACATTGCACAAGAGCAAGTAACTACGTCAAGATTGGGAGTTAAACAATCTAACTTACTATTTAACAGTGGATATGCAACTTATATTGAGGTTATCAATGCACAAAAAAACTTGTTAGACAGTGAATTAAACTTAAATAAATTCAAACAAGCCAAATTACTATCACGTGTGAACTTATACAAAGCACTTGGTGGTGGTTGGAAATAATAAACAGTCCATCCTTTATTTATCATTCAAACAAGATAAATAAAGGCACTGTTAGAATAGCCAAACTCACAAACAACAAAACACGCCTTAAAAGACTGCTATACAGCAGTCTTTTTTTATTAGTCAATATACTAAATACACTCTTTTTTTTAATAATACACAAAGTATAACTCACCCCAAGAAGACTTGGTTGATTGCAACACAATATCGACCAGACGACTGCTATTAGTTTGCCTATCCTCTGATGAAATGCAAAAAAAAGAGAAACTACTTTGGAGCAGTTTCTCTTTTGATTCTCTATGATTAAAGGATACTATCGTATTCCTGCTTGATTCAAATAATTGTGATATCGCGCACTATTAGCATTGTGTTGTGCCAATGTTCTTGCAAACTCATGGTAACCAGGTCTATCAACACTTGCGCAAAAATAGATATAATCGTGCTCTTCTGGATTCAAAACAGCATCTATTGAAGTCTTGTCTGACATGGCAATTGGTCCAGGAGGTAGCCCTGCGTTTCTATATGTATTATATGGAGAGTCTAACTCTTTGTGTTTATTATATACGCGGTATATTTTTTGTTCAAAATCCCCTGTGTGAAGCTTATGTGCATACACAAGTGTAGGGTCAGCCTGTAATGGCATACCAATCTTTAATCTATTTAGATATGCTCCTGCCACTTTAGGTCTTTCATCTGCTTTTACCGTTTCTTTTTGTACAATAGACGCCAAAATAGAAACTTCAATTGGAGTCAATCCTATCGCCTTAGCCTTAGCCAATCGTTCTTCATTCCAAAAGCGAACATATTCACTTTGCAACTTATTTCTCAATTTAATTGGGCTAACGTTCCAATAAAACTCATAAGTATCCGGTAAAAAGATAACAAGTGCATTCTCTTGTGTGAATCCGTTGTCAGATAAAAACTTCTTATTCAAAAATGTTTCCAACAAAGCAAGACTATCTGCTTCGATTTGACTCGAAATACGACCTGCCAAATTCTCTATTCGCTCTTGATTATTGAAAGTTACTCGTGTCGGTTTATTATCTCTCAAAGCCTGAATAATGTCGTAGTTATTCATGCCATTTCTCAACTGAAATCGACCATTGATAACAAGTGCATCATAGTTTCTCTGTTCCGCAATAGTCTTGAAACTTTCAACATCTTTCAAATAAGGAGATAGCATACTCACCACTTTTTCAAAGTTGTCAGTTTCTGCAACGTAGATGTATTCCTTCTCGTTCCACCCTTCAAGATTGCTATTAAATGCCTTACCATACCAGATGTACAAATATCCCAAGAGACCAAAGGCTCCTAAAACAGCGATTAAAGTTATAATGTTCTTTACTTTCATTATTCTTGTTAAAAAATTAATTGATATAAACCTTCGTCTTTGTATTGATTTCCTTTGCGAGTCCACGCTTTTTTGATACCTACTAACTCAAAACCAGCACTTTCAAATAGGTTAATACTCGCCTTATTATCAGTAGATATATTTGCATATAACTGATTCAAATATAAGTGATTTTCTCCATATTGAATCATTAAATCTAAAGCCTCTGTACCGATGCCTTTTCCCCTTTCTTGTTCATACTGAATTACAATTCCAACACCAGCGCGGTTATTCTGAGGATCGTAATCGAATAGATCAATTAAGCCCAATGTCTTATGAGTTTCTCGATGACAAATTACCAATCTAAGTTGTTTGGCTTCGTAAATATCTTGATGGGCATTTTCTAAATATTGCTTAATGAGAAATCGACTATAAGGCGTTTGTGTATTGCTCACTTCCCATAGCTTCACATCGTTTTCAATTAAAAAAATAAACTCCAAATCTTCAGGCTCTAAAGCGCGTAGATAGATCAATTCCCCTTGAATAAACATTGTATATTAATTATTAAAAGTACCTTGGAAAACAAACTCTGCAGGTCCCGTTAAGTAAACATTTGTATAGGTATTGTCGCGTTTGTCAAAACTAATAGACAACTCCCCTCCTTCTACTTCAATGACAATGTCATTTGCATCAGCCTTTCCTTGGTGATACATGGCGATAGCTACTGCAGTGGCACCTGTTCCACACGACAGTGTTTCATCTTCAACTCCGCGTTCAAATGTTCGGATTCTAAAGCGATTCGGACCTTCTTGTTCAACAAAGTTTACATTGGTTCCAAAAGGAGCATACCTTTCGCTTTCTCTTATGGCTTTGCCTTTTACAAAAACGCCATATCTATCTAATTCACGAACCACCTCAACATGATGTGGAGATCCTGTATTTAAAAAGCTGAATTTCTTTTCTACATGAACCTTATCCACATCTATCATTTGCAAAGAAACTAATCCTTCACTACTGATTTTAGCAGTGTGCTCTCCGTCTACTGCAATAAAGCGACATTGGTTTTGAATCACACCTAAGTCCTTTGCAAAAGCGACAATACATCTTCCTCCATTACCACACATACTACTTTGCTTGCCATCCGCATTAAAATATACCATTTTGAAATCAAAATCTCTATCATTCTCCAATAGAATAAGACCATCGGCCCCTATACCAAATCGTCTGTCACACAACAACTCAATTAACTCCTGATTAGCCTTAGGAAAGTGGCTATCTCTGTTATCTATCATAACGAAATCATTACCTGTTCCCTGATATTTATAAAATTTCAACATATACTCTACGGTTTGATAAAAAGCAAATTTACAAATTAAGTTGTTAATCTCACTATGTTAAGTCTTGGTTAAACAACTTCGAAATCACTATTTCCTTTTTTATTTTTACATATCAAATCAATAAGCTTTTAGTTAATTATGAAGAAAACAATCAGTTTATTATTCCTATGCATCTTCAGTGGTGCAATAACCCTTGGAGGTTACAAATACTTTTTTGAAAATAAGTCAATTCCGACTTTAGAGCAAACTGCTAATTCAGAGCACACTCTGCCGTTAAAAACCTCTTCCATTGCTGGTAGTGCTGCACCGACAGATTTCACTCAAGCAGCAGAAAACACAGTAAATGCTGTTGTTCACGTTAAGAATTTGAGTTATACACGCACCAGAAGTAATTCGCTACTGGAATTCTTTTACGGATACAAGGGAGAAACACAAGCTCAAGTAGGAATGGGTTCAGGAGTAATCATCACAGAAGATGGCTATATCGTAACCAATAATCACGTAATAGCTAATGCTTCAGAACTTGAGGTGACCTTAAACGACAACCAGACCTATAAAGCAAAGCTTATTGGTACAGACAAACAAATGGACATTGCTTTATTAAAAATAGAAGCAGATAAGAAACTACCGTACTTGGTATTTGGAGATTCGGATAACCTAAGACTTGGAGAATGGGTCATCGCTGTAGGTAATCCATTTAACCTTACCTCTACTGTGACCACGGGTATCGTATCAGCTAAAGCACGTAACCTATCCAAATCAGGTATTCAATCCTTTATACAAACAGACGCAGTAATCAACCCAGGTAATAGTGGTGGTGCCCTTGTTAATACCCGAGGAGAACTTATAGGTATCAATACAATGATTTCTTCCAATACTGGTTCGTACGTCGGATATGCTTTTGCTGTCCCGTCCAATATTACCAAAAAAATAATTGAAGATTTATTAGAATATGGCGATGTGCAACAGGCCGTGTTAGGTGTTTCAGGTCTTGAACTAAACAACCTTATAGCAAAAGATCTAAAGATCGAACAAACGCATGGTTTTTACATACAAGATGTAGTAAAGCAATCCGATGCTGAAAAGGTAGGCTTAACTAAAGGTGATATCATCACGCAGATCAATAGCAAGCCAATCAAAACTTTTGTAGATATAAAATCCATTCTAAACACCAAAAGACCACAAGACAAAGTAGAAGTTACCTACATTAGAAATGGTCAGAGCAAAACAGATATGGTCGCGCTTATCAAAGCACAATCCCAACAAGTAAGTTACAATGGTTTTGAATTTGAAGAAATAACTGAGCAAGAAAGAGAAAGGCTTAAGATCAATTACGGTCTAAAAATCACTAAAGTAGACAACCCTAATTACGCACCATATAAAGACGAACTTGAACAAGGGATACTCCTATCTATAAATGGGCAAAGAGTACAAAACACTGCCCAAGCTAAAATGCTATTCGACAAAATAGTAAATTCACAAAAAATAAAGCTTGAAGTTATTAGTTCTTCGGGTGAACTAATAAGAATACTGCTTTAAATCCAAATAATCATTTAAAAGACTTCGAAAGAGGTCTTTTTATTTTTAACTCTTGATTTATTCGACAAAAAAGCAGACTTTTGCACTAATTTTATACAACACAATCTTATAATGAAAAATACAAGTTTATACGAAAAGGAATTGGCTTTTCAAGCAGATCGCAGAAAAGCATGTGTAGAGTTCATCAAAATCGTTAGCGATTTATGGTATGATAAATCTATTGAACTTTTAATGTTCCGCAATCAACTAATTGACCGTAGTGTTAGCGACATTATTAATCTTCATGAGTATGCTGCAAAATTTGTAGGAAAACCAATTAACATTTTCGACTCTGTAGAAATCGCTAAAGCTATTCAACAAGCTGATTTACCGCCTTCAAGAATAGATATCGGAAGACTGACTTACGAATACCACTTAGAAGACAATAAACACAATAATGCTTTAGGTTTCGTTGTAAGTAAATTAAAAGATGCTAAAGAAACTGAACAAATCGTACCAAAAGATGTTGTATTATATGGATTTGGACGTATTGGTCGTTTATTAGCTCGTGAATTAATGAATAAAATTGGTAAAGGACAACAAATGCGTCTTAGAGCAATTGTAACTCGTGATAAAAACGATCCAATTCTTTTAGAAAAACGCGCTTCTTTACTTAAATATGACTCAGTACACGGTGACTTTGAAGGTTCTGTAATCGCTGATCATGAAAACAATGCTTTAATCATCAATGGTACAACAGTACACATGATTTCTGCAGGTTCTCCAGAAGAAATTGACTATACACAATACGATATTGACAATGCTTTAATCATCGATAATACTGGTGCTTTTAAAACAGATGAAGATCTAAAACGCCACTTGTCATCGAAAGGTGCTTCTAAAGTATTGTTAACTGCTCCTGGTAAAGGTGTTCCAAACATCGTTCACGGAGTAAATCACACAGAATACGATCCAGCTCAAGTAGATATTTGGTCTGCAGCATCTTGTACTACAAATGCTATTACACCTATCTTAAAAGTAATGGAAGACAACTTCGGTGTGGTAAAAGGACACTTAGAGACAATCCACGCTTATACAAATGACCAAAACTTAGTAGACAATATGCACAAAAAATACCGTCGTGGTAGAGCTGCTGCACTAAACATGGTTATTACTGAAACAGGTGCTGGAAGCGCTGTTGCTAAGGCTTTACCTTCTTTAGCTGGTAAATTAACTTCAAATGCTATCCGTGTACCGGTTCCTAACGGATCATTAGTGGTATTAAACTTAGAAGTAGAAAAAAATACTACAGTTGAGGAGTTAAACGAAACAATGCGCAAGGCTGCTCTTAATGGTGATTTAGTAGAGCAAATCAAATATTCAATCAACAACGAACTTGTATCATCTGATATTGTTGGTACTTCGGCTCCATCTATCTTTGATAGTAAAGCTACAATTGTATCAGCAGATGGTAAAAACGTTGTAATGTATGTTTGGTATGATAATGAATATGGTTACAGCCATCAAGTTATTCGCTTAGCTAAATACATCGCTCAAGTTAGACGTTATACTTACTATTAATAGATAGAAGTCATTCTATTACAAAAAATAGTTCAGTTAAAAAGCTGAACTATTTTTTTTGTTATAAACTGTTTCTAAAAATGGTGTTACTAATCAAAATGAAGTGCATAAAAAAAGTCCTACTTTAAACAGTAGGACTTTGATATTTAATTAAGAATACATCTTTTCTCTTAACTCTTTTACTTTTGGATCATCTAAGTAATCGTCAAAAGTCATATATCTATCAATTACACCATTTGGAGTTAATTCTAAAATACGAGTACCAACCGTCTGAGCAAACTCATGGTCATGCGTCGTTAATAGAATAGTCCCCTTAAAGTTCTTCAACGTATTGTTGAATGCTGTAATAGACTCCAAATCTAAGTGGTTAGTTGGCTCATCTAACATCAATACATTAGCTCTCATCATCATCATACGAGATAACATACAACGTACCTTTTCTCCTCCTGATAACACACGCCCAGTTTTAAGCGCTTCCTCTCCAGAGAAAATCATCTTTCCTAAGAAACCACGTACATAAACCTCATCTCTTTCTTCTTCTGTTTTAGCCCATTGGCGTAACCAGTCTACTAAAGTTAAGTCGTTATCAAAAAACTCGTGGTTTTCTACTGGCAAATAAGATTGAGTAGTAGTAATACCCCATTCAAACTTCCCTGCATCTGCTTGTTTATTTCCATTCAAAATTTCATAAAAAGCGGTTGTAGCACGAGAGTCTTTAGAAATAACAACTAACTTATCTCCTTTAGCCATGTTCAGATTCACATCCTTGAACAATACTTCTCCATCTACAGAAGCAGCAAGTCCTTCGATATTCAAGATTTGATCTCCTGCCTCTCTATCTTGATCAAAAATAATAGCAGGGTATCTTCTTGATGATGGTTTAATATCATCTAATTTTAATTTGTCAATCATTTTCTTACGAGAAGTAGCCTGTTTAGACTTTGCTACGTTCGCACTAAAACGACGAATAAACTCTTCCAATTCAGCCTTTTTCTCCTCTGCTTTCTTGTTTTGTTGAGCTCTTTGTTTAGCCGCTAATTGACTTGACTCGTACCAGAAAGTATAGTTACCAGAATAGTGGTTAATCTTACCAAAGTCAATATCAGATACATGCGTACACACAGCATCTAAAAAGTGACGGTCGTGAGACACAACAAGAACTGTATTTTCGTAATGAGCTAAGAAATTCTCTAACCAACCAATTGTCTCAAAATCCAAGTCGTTGGTAGGCTCATCCATGATCAACACGTCTGGATTACCAAATAAAGCCTGTGCTAATAATACACGTACCTTTAATTTAGCATCCATTTCCGCCATTGTCGTATAGTGAAACTCTTCGTTGATTCCCAAGTTAGATAACATAGTAGCTGCATCAGATTCAGCGTTCCATCCGCCCATCTCATCAAAGCGAATTTGCAACTCACCTATTCTATCAGCATTTTCATCTGTATAGTTTAGGTAAAGCTCATCCATCTCTTTCTTTACATTATACAAATCCTTGTTACCCATCATTACAGTCTCTAAAACTGTATACTCGTCAAACATATTGTGGTTCTGGTTAAGAACAGACATACGCTTTCCTGGTTCTAAAGAAACATGTCCTGATGTAGGATCTATCTCTCCAGATAATATTTTTAAGAATGTAGATTTACCAGCACCATTAGCACCAATAATCCCATAGCAGTTACCTTGTGTAAAAGTTACATTAACTTCGTCAAATAAAACTCGTTTACCAAACTGAACTGACAGATTCGAAACTGTTAACATTATTATCTATTGATTTAAATTGCCGACAAAATTAATAAAATTATCCCACATATAAGATTAATTCTCAATACTTCCTTAATATCGCATTTTAACAGCTTGTTAACGACGATTGCCAACATGAAAACTTACATTTGCTATAGCGCGCATTTTAAAAGACCAATTTAAGAGGCTTTTTATAACAATGAATATTCAAACTATAAGTAAAAATATATTTTTTGCTGTAATACCTATTACACTATCTGTTACTTCTTGTCAACCCAAATTTGACGATAGTGATTACAGTGCCTATTTTCAGGGTGAAATAGTAAACCCCAACAGTGACTATGTCTTATTTTGCAAAGACAATGAGGTCTTAGATACACTCTATTTAGACCAGCACAACAAGTTTTCACATAAGTTTGATTCATTGACTCCTGGGATGTATATCTACAGACACAGACCCGAATTTCAATATGTTTACTTGGACAAGAATGACAGTTTAAACCTTCGTTTGAATACTCGTGATTTTGACCATTCTATTATTTTTTCTGGACGTGGAGCTGAAAAGAATAATTTCTTGATGGCTTTAAACATGAAAAATCTTGTGGACGAAAACTATAAATACGAGAATTACGACTTGGAACCAGGAGCATTTCTTCGCAAGCTTGATTCAACGCACGCAGCAAGAACAACCTATTACCTTAGAAGTAAAACACTCATTGGGTGGTCTAATGACTTTGACATTTATGCTAAAGCAAAATTGGATTTACACTTTTTTGCTCAAAAGGAAATATACCCTTTAGCTCACTACATTAGAACAAATCAAGATATACGTCAAAATTTACCAGAAGATTACTACAGTTTTAGAAAGAAAATCAACTTCAACGAGGAAAGATTGATCAGTTATTCTTCTTATACCCGATACCTATCCATGATGCTTAACTCAGTTACCAATGAAACTGAAATTGATTTTGACGCATCGAGAAAATTTGATAAGAACATTGAAAAACTAAATATAGTAGATACTTTAATCAAGAATAAAAAAGTCAAAAATGCTATTTTAGACAATATTGCCTTTATATACTTATTAGAAGATCAGAACTTAAACAACAATGACAAGTTCTTAGACCGATACTTCGAACTTTCTACAGATAAATCACAGCACGGGGAGATTATACAAATCCAAGAAGCTGTTCAAAATCTCAAATACGAAAAACGCTTGCCAAATGTTCCCTTAGTAAATACTGATGGAATACCGGTAGAGGTAAATAATATAATAAGCAAACCAACCTTAATGTTTGTCTGGACCAAAAACACACTTGGTCACGCAGATGGTGCACACAGAAGAGCAATGCAGTTATTGGATCAAAATCCAGATATACAAATTATCTCTGTTTGCATTGATGGAGAGCACACTGAGTGGGTAAAGTTTGTCAGCAAGTATAAACATGCTAATTTAATTGAATTAAGGAGTACAGATTTTAATCAAATGAAAGACAAGTGGATCATTACAAAAATCCAAAGAAGTATTGTCTTAAACGCAGATGGTACAATTAAAAATGCATTTGTCAATATCTTTGACCGAAATATTGCAACAACGATAAAAGAAAAAAAGGAAGATTAATCTTCCTTTTTTCTTTTATAAACGTTTGATTAACTACTTTTTTTGCCAAAAAAGCTCAAGGGTTTTACTAACTCACTGTTCTGTATTTTGACAAACACAGGATAAATTGAAATACTTTACCCCACAAAAATTCTTTACATCAATGGCTTACCACCAAATTCTCGAAAGTACTCTATTTTACTTAAAAACATAGCTGCCATTTTCTCCGCTCTCCACTTCGCCTCATCGGCAATCTTACCTTCATATAGCTCATCAACTGTACCGTTAAAGATTACTTTCCAAGTTTCGAAATGCTCAGTATTCACTGGTAACTGAGCGTGAGGAGGAAAAGGCTTACCTCTATAAGTGTATTCCTCTAATAAAATAGTCTGCCAAAAGCTGTACATTTTCTCCAAGTGCTCTGGCCATTTCCCTTCTAACTTACTATTAAAAATAGGCCCTATCATTTCATTTTCTTGTACTCGTCCATAAAAGGTATCGACAAGTATCTTGATATCTTCTAAAGTTTCTATATCCTTTTTCATCTTAAATTGCTTAATTTTACAAAAATTGTTCCAATTGAAAAAACTGTTTGCTAAGTACTTATTATGATTACAATTTCAATCTTAGGAGCTGGTAAAGTAGCTCATCATCTTATTCTAAATATCTTAGAACAAGACAACCTAACACTGCAACAAGTGTATGCACGAAGCAAAAACAAAGTTAACGACTTAGTTTCTGAGAATCAAATAATAACAGACATCAATTTGCTAAAGCCTGCAGATATTTTTATCATTGCAGTCAGCGATGATGCTATTGCAGAAGTGTCCAATGCCATTCCTTTTGACAATGCCTTTGTAGTTCATACTTCAGGTACACAGTCAATGGATATTATACAGAAAACAAACCGCAAAGGAGTACTTTATATGTTGCAAACCTTTTCGTATGACAAAGAAGTTGACTTTTCCAAAATGCCTTTTTGTTTAGAAGCGGCTAAACCTACTGACTTCAAACTACTGGATAAAATTGCCATTTGTTTCTCTGAAAAAGTATACAAGATTAGCTCTGAACAAAGAAAAGTAATTCATTTAGCGGCAGTATTTGTAAACAACTTTACTAATCACCTATGCACTTTGGCTGAAGACATCTGTAAGAAAAACAGCGTTCCCTTTGACATTCTCAAGCCACTAATAGCGGAAACTGCTGAGAAACTACAAGTACTTTCTCCAAAAGAAGCACAAACAGGACCTGCAGCAAGAAAGGATATAGGCACGATTGACAGTCATCTTCAAATGCTTGAAGGAACAAACGAAAAAGAAATTTATCAATTAATAACTAATTCAATACTAAATAGATAATGTCAAAACACTTCAAAGAAATAATGAATGACATCACTACGTTTATTTTAGACGTAGATGGTGTACTTACAGATGGTTCAGTACACGTAGCACAAGATGGCAACTTACTTAGAGTGATGAGTATCCGAGATGGGTATGCAATCAAAGCAGCAATCGAACACGGTTATAACGTATTTATCATCTCAGGAGGAAATAACGAAGGTGTACGCATTAGATTGCAAAACTTAGGAGTTAAAGACATACACATGAGTGTATCTAATAAAGTTGAAGTATTCGATCAACTTCTTGCTAAATACAACCTTAACGCTGAAAACGTAATGTATATGGGTGATGACATACCAGACTACCACGTTATGCAAAAAGCGGCTCTACCTACTTGCCCACAAGATGCAGTACCAGAGGTAAAAAGTGTAGCTAAATACATTTCGCATGTCAATGGAGGAAAAGGCGCAGTAAGAGAAGTCATCGAACAAGTGATGAAAACACAACAAAAATGGTTTCAGCACTTTGATGCTAAATACGATTAATTAATTCACGCGAATGTTATCACAAATATTTAAAGATTACAATATTGTACTTGGTTCAAACTCACCAAGGCGAAAACAATATATGCAAGACTTGCAAATTCCTTTTACAGTAAGAGCATCGGATATTGATGAAACGTATCCAAGTACACTGCAAAGGGAAGCTATTACGGACTTTATCGCTAATGCAAAATCTCAAGCGATTCCACTATTGGCTCACAATGAAATAATCATTACTAGTGATACCACAGTTTGGAATAATCATACCTCTTTAGGAAAACCTGTAGATCGTCAAGAGGCCTACACCATGATAAAGGGGATGTCTGGTAAACAACACGAAGTAATAACATCTGTGTGTCTAAGAAGCAAGAACAAAATCAAGATATTTAATTGTATTACTAAAGTTGATTTTATCGAATTGTCTGATGAGGCTATCTACTTTTATATAGATACATACAAACCCTATGACAAAGCTGGCGCTTATGGTATTCAGGAGTGGATTGGGCTTATAGGAATCTCTAAAATTGACGGTTCATACACCAATATCGTAGGATTACCTACAACAGAATTAGTACAAGAATTGATCGCTTTTATAAAAGAATAATATGCTACACATTTATTATCCGAAAATAGTTATTACAGCAATAATCATTATACTTTATTTTCCTTGTCGAAAATTAGTATCGTATATCATACGCTCCTTTTCTAACAAAGAGAAGCGTAAAGACAACAGAGTTATTTTGGTCATAAGATTATTCAATACACTCTTATTGGTTTTGTTTCTGATACTAATCTTAACCATTTGGGGAGTACAGCCCGAAAACTTTATGCTTACACTGACATCGGTATTTACAGTAATAGGTGTAGCGATGTTTGCTCAATGGTCTTTGCTAAGTAATATAACAGCAGGAATACTCTTATTCTTTTCATTTCCATTTAGAATTGGAGATGTAATACGAATACAAGATAAAGATTTTCCAATTGAAGGAACTATTACAGATATAAAAGCATTCTGTACAATAATAATTTCCAAAGAAAACGAAAAGATCTCTTATCCCAACAGTTTACTGCTACAGAAAGGGATTGTCATTGTTTCAAAAGAAGAATCTGAAGAAAATTTTCCTACAATATAAAATATTGGCATAGAAATTGTTTTTAAGCTAAACGGTTTTAATAGTCAAATGGTAGTGGTTAAGGCTAGTTATGGACCCTTTCTGTAACTAGCTTTTTTTGATTTTTGATTTGAAACTTTTTCATAACAATTTAATATTTATACTGTTTAGAATACCCCCATTATTCTAAAGTAAAAAGCGAAGTTTGTCTTTACATTCTTCGCTTTTTTATTGTTAAAACATAAATACTTAGTAAGGCCCTTACAAATATCAGGTTACCTACACAGAGTAAAGATCAAGCCTAAAGTAATGTTCAACTTACAAAATAGCTTCCTTAAATCCCATTACTTCAATGCGGATTAACTTTAACAGTAAAAGGTTCCACAACAATACGAGCATTTCATTAAAGCAATTCACGATTTAACTATTGTGTATACTAAGTTCATTGATACTCTTAATACGCTTATTTTACATCATCACAAAGTCACTCCTTAAATCTACTTTTTGTTCCTTTAAAAGGGAATAATGTAAAAGTTACACACCGGCATATCAGACGACATCTACTACAAGAATGCCCCAATTAAGTATTTAGGATAGAAAATTGACAACAAGACACACCGTAAAGATTGACAACACTCCTTTTCTAACTTAACAACAAACTTCCCTGTTTTGCCATTGCCTACTAACAATATGCAAAAAAATAGCCCAATCCTTTGGTTAAGGGATTGGGCTATATATTTCTTCAACGATGCATTGCTTTAGTCATGAGCAAATGGCAAACTCCATTTATACTTAACTGATAGCGCACGAATAATCATGATTGTACCAGCCGTAGCAATGTAAATCACATCCTTCTGCAATTGAAAATAATGTAAAAAGTAATACATCCCCCCACCTAAAATACAAGCAGTTGCATATATTTCTTTTCTAAAGATAATTGGAATCTTATTGGCTAAGATATCCCTAATTACCCCACCGAAACAAGCGGTAATTGTCCCTAAAGTAACGCAGATAACGGGGTGTAGCCCAATCCTCATTCCCTTTTCGATACCAATAAGAGTAAAGACAGCTATACCAATAGTGTCAAATAAAAATAGCGAATAGCGAAGCACATTGAATTTCTTGTAAAATACAATAGCCATGGCAACCCCAATAAGTGTAACGTAGAAATAACTCAAGTTAGTCAACCACATCACAGGAGTAAACCCAATCATCATATCCCGAATGGTTCCGCCTCCTATGGCTGTTGCAAATGCCAATATGGTCATTCCAAAAAGATCTAACCTACGTTCACGACCAGCCAATGCGCCGGAAATAGCAAATGCTAAGGTTCCGAGCAAGTCTAAAATCTCGAAAAAACTAAACATTAAATGAATAAAAAATTAAATTCTTGCAGTTAAATAATTGTAGTCTTTCAGTACTACTTCAATAAATTCTTGATTACTGTAGTGCTTAACATCGACAGACATAACCTCTGTTACTTTATTGACTAATTTGCGAAGCAATCGAGAATCTCTGTTTTTCTTATACAAAAGGTAAGTATCTTTGATAATGCGCAAATCATTATCTGAGAGATTCAAAACTTGATTATAGACAGGAACGTAAGTATCCTCAACTTCTTGAAAGATCGTAGCTGAGAAATCCGTTCTTTCCTTATAAATTATAACGGCAGTACCTGCTAACATATCCCCTAACCTTTGGTTTTTCTTTGAAAAAGACATTGAAACAAGACCAATCAATGCACTAAAACTGTAAATATCAACCAGGTTCATAATCCATCGAATAGCATAATCCATAATTGTGGCTTGATAACCATCTATTTTAATCACACGTATTTTGGCTATCTTTTTACCAGGAGTAAACCCTTGTAGCACAATTTCAAAAAATAATGTATAAAAAATTACAGGAGCATATAACACAATAATTATTGCCATCTGTGACCAACTATCCATTACATTGTCAAACAAATAAAAACCATCGAATAACTTTATGATTAGAACAATATAGCACACTTTAAACAAAGTATCTAAAAAAAAAGCCATCACTCGGCTACCAACTTGAGCACTTTTAAACTCTAATTGTATATGTTGTGTTGTATTTATTGTTAAATTAGCCATAATATTTCAAAACATTTTCACTTCATGCGAGAAGTTGCTTTTATAAAACAAAATAAAGATCAATGGTTAGCTTTTGAAAAAACGATATTTTCAAATCAAACTCAAAAACCTGATTTCTTAGCGGACATGTACATTCAGATAATGAATGACTTATCATACGCGCAGACTTTTTACCCTAAAAGTAAAGTTACGCAATATCTAAACAATTTAGCTGCACAAACTTATCAAAAAATTTACAAACTAAAACGCATTGAAGAGAATAGAATTTCATATTTTTTTAAGACAGAAGTTCCATTAACGATATACCAATACAGAAATTACTTAAAATTCTCTGTTTTAGCCTTTTTAATTATTACGGCCATTGGAGTGATTTCTGCGCATTATGATTTAAACTTTAGTAGAGCTATTTTAGGTGATAGTTATGTAAATATGACCCTTAACAATATAGAGAGTGGCGATGTTATGGGGGTTTATAAATCTGGAAGTAATTGGGGGAGTTTTATTAGTATAACTGCAAATAACCTTAACGTTGGACTGCGTTTTTTTGTTTATGGTGTATTTGGCGGAATTGGAACGTTATTTTTTCTATTCCAAAATGCGATCATGCTAGGAACATTCCAATATCTATTTGTACAACACAATGCTTTTATGGATAGCTTCAGAGGTATTTGGTTACATGGAGCGATGGAAATAACAGCGATGGTTATCGAAGCTTTTGCAGGTTTTATTTTTGGTGGAAGTTTACTGTTTCCAAAAACATTTTCGAGAATGAACTCTTTTAAAATCGGCTTTAAAGCTGGGTTCAAAATATTTATAGCGACAATTCCCTTTACTATTGCAGCCGGGTTTATTGAAGGATATATAACAAGATATGCCAAAGAGATGCCCGATATCATTAATTACTTGATTATTTTCGGAACCTTGGGAATAATTGTTTATTACTTTTTTATTTATCCTTACAAGGTACATCGAAAACTTAATCCTCTACACTAACCTAACTATTACAAGATTGAAAATGAAATGTGTGATAACACTACAGCATAATTAAACTTGTTTGTGAGACACAAAATCATTTAGACTAATACGCAAAGCACAGCACATGAATAGTAAATTAATCAATATATATATCTTTTTTAGTTGTCTTATTCTAACTATACCCTATGGCTATAGTCAGCAAGTAGAAACTTATCTTGATTCCATAGCAGAAAAACCATATGGAGTAATTGGCCAAAAAGAATCAAAACCATGGACATACGACCTACCCCTAACAGTAGATACGGATTCTGCTCTTACTTTAAGGAAATTTAGAAGTGACTACAAAAAGAGATATTTAGAAGATAAGGATTTCCAATATGATGAATCCTTAGTTGTCCGTGACAATTTCTTACAAAAAATATTAAAAGCAATAAATGAGTTCTTCGACAATATTTTTGGAAATAGAACGATCACTCATAACGATGTATCTAACGTTGTAACAGGGATGAGAATATTGGGGATATTAGTATTTTTCCTTATTGTTTACTATGTCATAAGAGCATTTATACAAAAAGATATTTATTGGGGATTCAAACGCAAAGGCAAGGACTTGCAATTTAAACTGCAAAATGCTGAGAATGATATTGAAAATGCTGATTTCCCTACATTGATAAAAGAAATGATTCAGCGAAAGGAATACAGAATTGGTATTCGCTTTTATTATTTATGGCTACTACAACATTTACAAGAACAAAACATCATTCAATGGCATGTGGACAAAACAAATACGGATTACTTACTGGAGATAAAGAATATCGAAACTAAAGAACAGTTTCAATATTTGTCTTATTTATACAATCACATTTGGTATGGAGAACACCTTATCACTGAAGAAGAATTCAACAAAGCCAAAGCAGCTTTTGACTTAACATTAAAACCAGGTAAAAATGAATAGTGCTACTAAAAAATTTATTATAGCAATTGTCGTAGTTATTGGACTGGTTGTAATCTTCAAAAAAAATCAAAAGCCACCCATTAGCTGGGAGGAGTCTTATAGTGTTACGGATAAGAATCCATACGGAATGTATATTCTAAATAAAGAAATTGACTTTTTATTTCCCAAGAATAAATTAAAACACGTAGGTCCAAAAACCTATACTTTCTTATCTCAAGAACGCTATGACACCAATGTAAAAACATCATTGATTAGTATCCGAAATCAAACTAATTTTGACGTTTATTTATTGGATCAACTCCTTGATTACGTTGAAAAAGGAAATACAGCTTTAGTATTTGAAAGGCTTGGCTCTGAAAGTTTAGCTGAATCCTTAAAAATTCACATTGTATCACCCGAAATAAGACAATATAAGAAAGACAATTACACCTTAGAGTTAACAAATAAGAATAATAATACTTCACGCTTTACCTTTGAGAACAATAACAGCAACGTATTTAAAATAAGTGACAGTGTCAAAAACAAAGTAAAAGTATTGGGATATAAAACGTTATTAGACGGCCAAAAACATCCTAATTTGATTGAGTACTCTTATGGAAAAGGTAAAATTATTTTGGGGACTGACTCAACTATCTTTACCAATTACAATATGTTAAAGAGTAATAATCACCTATACATTCAAGGTGTACTTTCTTATCTACCAGAGGATAGAATAACTTACTTTGTTACCGATAAGGACAGTGATTCACCTTTTAGTGATGATGATTCAATACTGAGCTTTATACTGAGAAACAAAGAACTTAGATGGGCGTGGTACCTTTGTCTAACCACCTTAATTGTCTTTGTCGTCTTTACAGCTAAACGCAAGCAACGAGTAGTACCTATTATAGTACCATTAACCAATACTACAGTAGATTTTACTAAGACAGTATCAAACCTGTATATTCAAAATAAAGATTATAGCGATATCATAAATAAGAGTATTATCTACAACTTAGAAAAGATCAGAAGGCTATATTGGATAGACACTTCCAAATTAGATGAAAAATTTGTAGAGTCTTATCATATCAAGACAAATAAGGATAGAAAGGATATTGTAGCCTATGTCAATTTTGTCAACGCATTTAGAAAAGCTAAATATGGGGCAAGTGAATCCGATTTAATAAAATTTAATAAACTTACAGAAAAAATAATTGACTAATTACACTATGGAAAACATACAAGAAAATACAGAAAACTTACAGTTTGAATCGCGTTTAGATTTGAGCTTATTGACACAAAAAGTTCAAGCGATCAAGCAAGAAGTTGCAAAAGTAATCGTCGGACAAGACAAGACAATTAATCAAATCTTAGCTTCGCTTTTATCAAATGGCCATATCCTCTTAGAGGGAGTTCCGGGAGTAGCCAAGACATTATCTGCTAAACTTATTTCGCAAACCATTAATATGGGCTTTAGTCGTATTCAGTTTACTCCGGATTTAATGCCTTCAGATATTCTTGGTACTTCGATCTTCAATGTTCAAAACAGTCAATTTGAGTTCAAAAAAGGACCTGTTTTTTCCAATATGATTCTGATTGACGAGATTAATCGCGCGCCAGCAAAAACGCAAGCAGCCTTGTTTGAGGTAATGGAAGAAAGACAAGTTACAATTGATAGTCACACCTATAAGATGGACCAACCTTTTATAGTTATTGCAACACAGAACCCTATCGAACAAGAAGGAACCTATCGATTACCCGAAGCACAACTTGACCGTTTCTTGTTTAAAATCAATATTGAATATCCGAATTTGGAAGAAGAAATTCAGATTATTGAAAAAGAACACACATTAGTGGATCAAACAAAATTGGAAAAAATTGACAAGGTAATCCAACCAGAGGAATTAGTAGCGTTTCAGAAATTAGTCAAACAGATTATTATCGAAAAGAACCTCATGGAGTACATTGCAAAAATTATTGCCAATACACGTACTAATCCCCTTTTATATTTGGGAGCATCTCCAAGAGCCTCTATTGCCATTTTAAATGCATCAAAGGCATTTGCAGCCTTAAATAACCGTGACTTTGTCACTCCTGAAGATATTAAAGAAGCAGTATACCCAGTTCTACAGCACAGGATTATTGTTTCTCCAGAAAGAGAGATGGAAGGCATGACAGCCAAAGACATTATTTATCAAATCGTAGAATCGATAGATATTCCAAGATAATTAAAAAGCATTGTATGTTGGATTTACTTAAACGATTATACCTTTTAAAAGGAGTATATATAGGCTTTGGAGTAATTATCTGCCTGTTCGTCATATCCTTTTTTGTACCAGTCCTCTACGATTTGGTATGGATATTACTATGGCTTTTCTTAATTGCAATATTGTCCGATATAATGGCTCTATTTTTAGGTAATAACAAAATAGTAGCTGAGAGAACACTACCTGAACGCCTGTCAAATGGAGATGAAAATCCAATAAAAATAGCTGTACAAAACAAATACACTTTTTCGATAGACTGTCAAATTATTGATGAAATCCCCTTTCAATTTCAAAAGCGAGATTTCACTATAAAACAAAGGATTAAAAGCAATGAAAAACAAAATTTTCAATACGCCTTAATTCCCAAAAAACGCGGAGTTTATCAATTCGGCAAACTTAATATTTTTGTTAATTCACCTTTAAAGTTAGTTGCAAAAAGATACACATTCTCAGACAAACAGAACTTGGCCTGCTATCCTTCTTTCATTCAAATGCAGAAGTACGACTTAATAGCTTTTTCTAAAAACAAATTTGCCTTTGGTTTAAAGAAAATACGCAAAATTGGTCAGACTACGGAATTTGAACAGATTAAGGAATATGTCATCGGAGATGATATACGCACTATCAACTGGAAAGCGACAGCTAAGCGAAATGAGTTAATGGTCAACCAATTTTTGGATGAAAACACAGAGAATGTTTACTGTATCCTGGACAAAGGTCGAACCATGCAAATGCCCTTTAATGGAATGACCTTATTAGATTATGCTATCAATTCAACTTTAGCATTGTCCAATGTCATCATTAAAAAAAATGACCGCATCGGTATGATGACTTTCTCGAATAAAGTAGAAAACAAAATTTTGGCTGAAAACAAAAAAAGTCACTTAACCAAAATAATAGAGCAACTCTACAGTATAGAAACAAACTTTAAGGAAAGTGATTTTGGATTGATTTACAACCAAATAAAATACAATATCACACATCGCAGTTTAATTATCTTATATACAAACTTCGAATCCCTATCGAATTTGAATAGACAGTTAAAGTACCTTAGAGCCATTGCTAAAAGTCATTTGTTATTAGTGGTCTTTTTCGAAAACACAGAACTTACAAAGCTTGCCAATAAAAAGGCATTAAATACCGATCATATATTTGACAAAGTTATCGCAGAAAAATTTAACTTTGAAAAGCGTTTAATCGTCAACGAACTTACCAAATACGGTATCATGTCTGTCCTAACCAAACCAGATGAATTGTCGATAAACACAATAAACAAATACCTCGAAATCAAGGCAAAAGGAAAGTTATAATATGATTACTAAAAAGATAGAAAGTCCTCAAAACAGCTTTATAAAAAGCATTGTACAACTGCAAGAAAAGTCAAAAAACAGACGACAATCTGGTACATTTTTAATTGAGGGCCTTCGAGAAATAGAATTAGCTACAAAAGGAAACTATCAAATAAACACTATTTTGTATCAAGCTGATATTATTTCTCTTGACCAATTAAAGCCATATCTGAATCAATCTACAGAATTAATAGAGATATCTAAAGAGGTCTATCAAAAACTTGCCTATCGAGATACCACAGAAGGAGTCTTGGCTATTGCACGAACAAAACAACTGAGCCTATCCGATTTAAAATTGTCAGATAACCCAGTTATTCTTGTAGCTGAAGCTACCGAAAAACCAGGGAATATAGGAGCAATATTGCGCACAGCTGATGCTGCAAATATAGATGCTGTTATCATCGCGAATCCCAGAACGGACCTGTACAATCCAAACGTCATTCGCTCAAGTGTAGGTTGCGTGTTTACCAACCAAATAGCCATGGCAAGTACAGAAGAAGCTATTGCTTTTTTAAAGCAAAAAAATATAGCCATTTATTGTGCTACTCTACAAGATTCGACCAGTTATCACACAAGAGATTACACCTCTGCAACTGCTTTTGTAGTTGGTACTGAAGCTACAGGACTTACACAGCCCTGGAGAGAGGCCAGTACTAAGAATATTATTATTCCAATGAGTGGAGAAATTGACTCCATGAATGTTTCAGTTGCGGCGGCGATTTTATTGTTTGAAGCAAAAAGACAAAGGGACTTTAAATAAAAACAAAAAAGCGATGAAGATCTCATCGCTTTTTTTGTGCCTTTCCAATACTATCACAATGAACTACTCTATAGATAATCTCAATGCAAATTCAGCATCCGAAAAGAGACAATGTAGAATAAGTGCTTATAATCCAAAAGGGACGATAGACCTATAAACGACAACTCATTTTACAAAATAAGTCAGCATTAGTAATACAAACATGCCATAATCCGGTTTTAGAGTTAATGAAGATTCAATGAAATAGCATTGCGTTGCGATATTGGGCTAACTCGGATTTTGAATTAATGATACTCATTCACAACTATAGACCCGAGGACACTTCAATATACACTATTCTCTAAATCACTAAGATGGTCGAAAAAAGAAAGCAGCCATAAAAAGCAGATTCCCATGCTTAATTAAGGGGGATTCCTTGCACTTTCTTGGGGATTTCTTGCAGTTTGCTTGGGGTTTACTGGTCAAAAGCGCGGTTTTCTCGAAGAAAGGTGCAAGAAAGGCGCAAGAAAAGTACCAGATACTCGCAATCTATCTCTTATCAGATGAGCACAAAGTGATAAGTAGCCCTTCCTATTATAAGTGTAAGTAATAGATCATCTACCTACCAGTTTTTAAAAGTGATATTCTGTTTCTTGTCAATTTGATTTTTAATAAACGTCGCCATTACTTCACGGATTCTGACAAAAAAGTAAAAATTAAATTACTGCTATTAGTGGGTAAAATACAGTTGAAGAAAAAAGTGCATACGCAAACGATACAAGAGTAAATTAAAGATTATACGAGAAATAGTATATCCCAAACACAGATTCCTCCAAGCATACTAATCACAACATCCCAATTAAAGATAGACAACTAACTTAAATCAAACACGTATAAGGATAGTGCCACAAACATTGCTCACCCTCCCGCTCTATTCCTTCCATTGTAACATCACCTTATTGTGCAGACACTTGATCTCAAGTAAAAATCACCAAACATCATAAGAGAAAAGCTAAATAAAATAATGAAGAAACAGAATTAAAGAGCAATTGCAATTATTTATAACGCAATAGAAATATCTATTGACAATACATAGAAAGTCAAATACAAAATCTTCAATTTAATCTTATATTTGTAAGAAGATTAACAATCTAAAAAAATTGCTACCCCCTATCAAATTACAAACCTACTTTTTCTATTTTCCCTTGGTAAAATAGATTCAAAAGCGTTTTTTTCATTTGGGAGATCAAAAAACTGAAAAAACTACGGCCAGTATAATAACTTTTAACAGTTGTCATACTAAGGCTAATTTGATTTTTTCATATATTTAATACAATATACAAACTCATTTAAGTGCTATTATTTTTATGACAGAGGAAGAGATTGAATTAGAGAACAAAGCGATTGCAAAAGAGTACAAAGAGTTACTGAAAATTAGTTATCAGACACTAAATGATGAAGATAAAAAACTAATTCGCAAAGCATTTGATGTTGCAGTAGAGGCGCACAAAGATCAAAGACGTAAATCAGGTGAAGCATATATCTTCCACCCTATTGCTGTGGCTAAAATAGTTGCCTCAGAGATTGGGTTGGGAGCCACTTCTATTGCCTCTGCATTAATGCATGATGTAGTAGAAGATACGGATATCACAGTCAAGCAAATTGAAGAATGGTTCAATCCTAAAATAGCTAAGATAGTTGAAGGTTTAACTAAAATGGCTTTATTAGAACCAGACCCGCATATTTCTATGCAAGCGGAAAACTACCGCAAGATGCTATTGACTTTAAATGATGATGTTCGCGTTATCCTAATTAAGATTGCCGACCGTTTGCACAATATGCAGACGATGGAGAGCATGGCAGACTACAAACAAGCTAAGATTGCTTCAGAAACCCTGTATATTTATGCCCCCCTTGCCCATCGTTTGGGGTTATTTAACATCAAAACTAAGTTAGAAGATCTCGGTTTAAAATATACTGAACCCCGTATATACAAGGATATTGTAAACAGAATGCAAGAATCTAATGAGGAGCAGCTTGCCTATATCAAATCAGTAACGGATATACTGAAAGAATCATTAGATGAAGAACAAATCGAGTATTCGATGAAGGGAAGACCTAAGTCGATTTACTCCATACGCAGAAAAATGAAGGCTCAAAATGTAACTTTTGATGAAGTATACGACAAATTTGCCCTTCGAATTATCTATAAATCAACACCACACGATGAAAAATTCATTGCGTGGAAAATATATTCCATTGTAACTGATCACTTTAGACCCAGCCCAAACAGGCTAAGGGATTGGATTTCTGCTCCTAAATCTACTGGTTATGAGGCCTTGCACATTACAGTGATGGGACCAAAAGGTAGATGGGTAGAAATACAGATTAGAAGTGAGCGAATGGATGAAATTGCAGAGAAAGGATATGCAGCTCACTATAAATACAAGCAGGGAATCACAGAAGAAAACAGCTTAGACAAGTGGCTTAACCAATTGAAAGAGGCCCTTGAAAATGCAGAGACAGATGCTGTAGACTTTGTAGAAGACTTCAAGTTAAGTTTATACGCAAAAGAGATTTACTTGTTTACGCCAAAAGGAGAGATTAAATCCCTTCCAAAAGGAGCGACTGCTTTAGACTTTGCCTTTTCTATTCACTCAGAAGTAGGCTTGAGAACAAGGGGAACACGCGTAAATGGACGATTGGTTCCTTTGAATCACGTTTTAGTAAGTGGTGATCAAGTAGAAGTTATCACCTCAGAAAGTAAAAAACCAAGTGTCAGCTGGTTAGACTATGTCACAACCTCAAGGGCGAGAAATAAAATAAAAAGTGCTTTAAATGAAGACACTAAGAAGATTGCCGATGATGGAAAAGAGCAACTACAGCGCAAGTTAAAACACCTTAAGGTGAATATGGATGAAAAAGTGATCAACGAAATGGTTGTTCACTTTAAACTAAAAACCAGTCAAGACCTGTTTTATCGCATTGGAGCTGGAGTGATAGACAATACACAGCTAAAAGAATATGCTTCTAACCGAAATAACACACTGTTTAATTTCTTCAAGAAGACTATTAAAAGAGCCCCTTCTATCCCTGCTATCAACAATGAAAGCAGCGATACTAAAACGCCTGACTTATTAGTATTTGGCAAAGAAAAAGAGAAATTAGACTACAAGTTAGCAACCTGTTGTAATCCAATCGCAGGAGATGACGTATTTGGATTTGTAACAATAAATGAAGGAATCAAAGTACATCGTACAGATTGTCCAAATGCCATCAGCATGCGTTCAAATTACGCTTATCGCATCATGAATGCACAATGGGTAGATTCTTCAACAGCAGCCAACTTTGAAGCGACAATTAATATCACAGGATTGGACTCAGCTGGACTTACTACAGAGATTACCAAAATAATCATGGAGAGTAAAGTGAGTAATATCAGAAGTATCTCATTAAGCGAAGATGCAGGAATATTTAAGGGATCAATCACTGTAATTGTACCAAATAATGATATTCTCAAGAAAATGATCAATAATATTAAAAAGATCGAAGGAATAGAAAAAGTAAGTAGAGTCAATCCAAATTAGGCCTTGAACAAGTCTAAACTAAGAGAAAGTACACTTTATAAGTTTTAAAAATGTATTTTTGAAAGATAAAAATAAGTAATAATTATAGCGACATAAATGTTCAATATGTAGTTTTATACAATTAAAAATAAAAATAGCTATATATTTGCAACTAAGTTATTTTTGATATGGGAAGTGAAAAAAATCAAGAAATAGTTAAGAACGTATTTACAAAGTTCTTAGAAGAAAAAGGACATCGTAAAACACCTGAAAGATTTGCTATTCTACAAGAGATCTACGATAGTGAAGAACATTTTGATATTGAGTCTTTGTATATCAAAATGAAAAATAAAAACTATCGCGTAAGTAGAGCAACTCTTTACAACACGATTGAAATCCTATTAGAATGTGGCTTAGTAAGACGTCATCAATTTGGTCAAAACCAAGCGCACTATGAGAAGTCTTACTTTGATAAACAACACGATCACATTATTATCACTGATACAGGTGAAGTAGTAGAATTTTGTGATCCGCGTATACAAACGATTAAAAAAACGATAGAAGATATATTCAATATCGAAATTCACAATCACTCTTTATACTTCTACGGAACAAGAAAGAAAACCGAAGAAGCTACACAAGAAGGTTCTGAAAGCACAAACAACTAATAAAAGAACATTTAACAACACAAACAATGACTGTAGATTTACTACTAGGCCTACAATGGGGCGATGAAGGAAAAGGTAAAATCGTAGACGTTTTAACCTCTAAATATGATATCATTGCTCGTTTTCAAGGTGGACCAAATGCGGGACACACTTTAGAATTTGACGGAATCAAACACGTATTAAGAACGATTCCTTCTGGAATATTCCACAAAAATGCAATCAATATTATTGGAAACGGAGTTGTTATCGATCCTGTTGTTTTCATCAAAGAAATTGAAGGTCTGGAGAAATTTAACATCGATATTTATAGTCGATTACTGATTTCAAGAAAGGCACACTTGATATTGCCAACACATCGTTTACTTGACGCTGCTTCTGAAGCTGCAAAAGGAAAAGCTAAGATTGGTTCTACATTAAAGGGAATTGGTCCAACTTATATGGACAAAACAGGTAGAAACGGATTAAGAGTTGGAGATATTGAATTAGTAGACTTCAAAGATAGATACCGCACTTTAGCTGACAAACACGAAGCTATGATAAAGTTTCACGATGTGGACATGCAGTATAACCTCAAAGAATTAGAACAAGAATTTTTTGAAGCAGTAGAGCAACTTAAAAAATTAACCTTTATTGATAGTGAACATTATATCACACAAGCACTCAAAGAAGGTAAATCTATCTTAGCAGAAGGTGCACAAGGTTCTCTTTTAGATATAGACTTTGGAACATATCCTTTTGTTACTTCATCTAATACAACTGCTGCTGGAGCATGTACAGGTTTAGGTGTTCCTCCAAATAAAGTTAAAAACGTATTTGGTATATTTAAAGCTTATACTACTCGCGTTGGTAGTGGTCCCTTCCCTACTGAATTACACGACGAAATAGGTGCAACAATGGCAAATGTAGGTCGTGAATTTGGATCAGTTACTGGAAGAGCAAGACGTTGTGGTTGGTTGGATTTAGTAGCTCTTAAATATGCTGTTGAAGTAAATGGGGTTACTGAACTTTACATGATGAAAGGCGATGTATTATCTGGATTTGACACTTTAAAGATTTGTACAAAATACAAATACAATGGTCAAGAAATAGAACACCTACCTTTTAACATTGAACCAGAAAACGTTGAGCCAATTTACGTTGAGAAAAAAGGTTGGAAAGCAGACTTAACAGGAATGACTTCATACGAAGAATTACCTATAGAATTAAAAGAGTATATTGAGTTCATTGAAAAAGAACTTGAAGTACCTGTAAAAATAGTATCTGTAGGTCCTGATAGAACACAGACAATCATCAAATAAATGATATATAAAAAACACTTCCTTTCGGAAGTGTTTTTTGCTTTAATAGGCTATGTTATAATTTATTCATAACTAAAATCTTTGTTCACATTTTTTACTTAAATTTGAAAAAAATTTTAGACTTGAGAGCAATACATATTTCATTTATACTTTTACTCTTCACTTTCATAAGTTTCAGCCAAACTCCTAATAAGAATAAAATCATTATTCACCATGCTGATCGATCAGATATCAATGAGGAACTTTTGCCTAATGCAGTTATTTTGACAGGTAATATCCTTGCTGAACACGATGGTATGACTATGCGCTGTAATAAAGCTTATTACTTCAAAAATGAAGAATATCTAAAACTATTTGGCAATGTGCATATTGTCCAACAGGACACATTAATTATGGACAGCAAATATGCTGAATATAACGCAATAAATGGTTTTGCTTATGCTCAAGGCGATGTAGAGCTTCGCAGTCCTGACTCAACTCTTGTCACAGATACACTAAAATTTGACAGAGGTCAAAACCTTGTGTATTACGATAGTTATGCAAAAATTACAAATAAGGGAAATGTCTTAGAAAGCAATAAAGGGAAATACTTTTCAAATGAAAAGAAATTTCAATTTTTCAATGCAGTAAAGATCACTACAGAAAAGGGAACAATAGTAAAATCAAACCACTTAGATTATTATGAAGTACCAGAACATGCTTATGTGTTCGGTCCATCTACTATTACGAGTGAGGAAGATTTTATATACACGGAAAATGGCTTTTATGACGTTCAACAAGATTTAGGAAAACTCTTAAAGAATTCCTATATATGGTATGATAAGAGAAAATTAGAAGCCGACTCGATCTACTATGCAAAATTACAAGACTTTGCTTCTGCTTCCTATAATGTGCGAATAACTGACACTGTTAATAGAGCTGTCATAACAAGTCATTATGCTGAAATGCACAAAGCGAAAGATTCTATTTTCGTTACTAAAAAACCATTAGTAAAAAAAGAAAACGAACCCAAAGACACTCTTTATCTCCACGCTCCAATTATAACGCTTACTGGCAAAGAGAAGCAAAGAGTCATTAAGGCATATCAAGGTGCGAGAATACTCAGAGATAGTATGAGTGGTAAAGCGGATTCTATACACACAAGCGAGCTGACTGGAATAACTAAAATGATCGGTAAGCCAGTACTTTGGAATGGAGAAAGTCAACTCTCAGGTAAGTTAATTCACTTGCTTAGCAATGTTGAAACGCAAAAGATGGATTCATTAAAAGTATTAGAGGATGCTTTTGTTATCGAGAGAGATACTATTGGCGATGGATTTAATCAAGTCAAAGGTGTGAACTTATATGGCAAATTCCAAGACAATAAACTCAATGAAATAGACGTAATCAAAAATGCCGAAATTGTATATTATATGTACAATGAGAAAAATGAGTTCGTAGGTATAGACAAAGGTATTTGCAGTCACATTAACGTTACATTTGAAGAAAACAAAATTGCTACTGCTTCGCGAATTGTCGCACCTACAAGTACCCTTTACCCAGATGATTTTTTACCTACAAATGCAAGAAAACTAAGGGGATTTTTATACAGAGGTGATGAAAAGATTACGGGTCTACAAAATATCTATTCTCAAGAAGAATTAGACAAAGAAAAACTATTACTTGAAGAATTAAAATCTAAGAAACACATCTATGACTTGCCAATGGCAATTCAAGCCGAAACATTAGAAGCAGAATCTACGGGTGAGAACCTATTAGATCGATCTCCAAGAAAAACCGATAGTAGTACTAATGTAAGTAGCCCATCGCCTACTTCAAAAGCGATAAACACAAAGAAAGAAGAAAAAGATTTAAACAAATTCTCTGAGCAAAAGAAAGAGCAACCTAAGATGTTGAAAAAAGAAGAAAAAGCACCAGAGAAAACGCTAAAGTTAAAATAAGATAAGATTAGATCATGAAAACTGATTTTTACAAATACCAAGCACAAACTTCGCCTAATCCAATAGGTATGCAAGTGGCTTATGCTAAAGGTTCTTATATATACGACATTAACAACAAACCCTATTTAGACTTTGTAGCAGGAGTATCTGCTTGTACTTTAGGACATCAACACCCGAAAGTAAATCAAGCAATAAAAGATCAATTAGATAAATATTCTCACGTAATGGTTTATGGAGAATATATACAAGATCCTGCAGTAGAGTTTTGTAAATTATTAGCAGAGAATATCCCTGCTCCTTTAAACAAAACATACTTGGTTAATTCAGGTACAGAAGCTACAGAAGGAGCTCTAAAATTAGCTAAAAGAGTAACGGGAAGAAGTCAATTGATATCTTGCTTTAATGCCTATCATGGAAACACAATGGGATCTATGAGTGTAATGGGATTTGAAGAAAGAAAAAGGGCTTTCCGCCCCCTATTACCTGATGTAGATTTCATACACTTTAACAATGTAGATGATTTGCAAAAAATAACTACAAAAACTGCTGGAATTATCTTGGAAACTATTCAAGGTGGAGCAGGATTTGTAGAACCGTTTGACGGTTTTCTTACAAAAGTAAAACAGCGTTGTGAAGAAGTTGGGGCATTAATGATTGTAGATGAGATTCAACCTGGTTTTGGTAGAACAGGGAAACTATTTGGATTTCAAAATTACGATGTTGTACCAGATGTTATAGTCATGGGAAAAGGTATGGGTGGTGGAATGCCTGTTGGAGCATTTACTGCAAGTGACAAACATATGGATATGTTATATGACAATCCAAAATTTGGTCATATTACTACCTTCGGTGGTCACCCAGTTATTGCAGCGGCAAGTCTTGCAACATTAAAAGAGCTGGTAGAGACAGACATCATGGAGCAAACCCTTGAGAAAGAAAAGCTATTTCGAAAACTACTTGTACACCCACTTATTACAGAAATACGTGGACGAGGTTTGATGTTAGCTCCAATGACACTAAGTGCAGACATTACCAATAGAGTCATCATTAAGTGTCAAGAAAAAGGAGTTATCCTATTTTGGTTGTTATTTGAAGGAAAAGCAATACGCATAACACCACCGCTAACGATAAGCGAAACGGAAATAGAACAAGGATGTGCTATGATAATCGAAGCACTTGATGAAGTACAAAAAGAATTAGGACTTTAATACCTATATTAAAAAAGACAAAACAAAATGCATTTAGATAACGAAGAGGAAGAGTACAGAATGACTTTATCTCGTTTTGAATCAATGTTAAAGACGAATAAAGTACTATTTTTCGACTCTGAAGAATTTGAAAGTATTATTCTTCATTATTTGGATTCAGGTAAATTGACCCTTGCTAAAAAAGCACTTAAATTAGGTCAAGAACAACACCCAAATTCTACAAGTTTAAAATTAGTAGAAGTTGAACTGCTTATATTTCAAAATAAATTAGAAGCAGCAGATAAGTTATTAGATCAAATAGAGGAGATAGACCCTACAAACGAAGAAGTGCACATCCAAAGATCAACAGTTTATTCGAAGAAAGGCAATCACCTCGACGCAATAGAATCTTTAAAGAAAGCATTGAAGCTAACAGAGGATTTAGCTGATGTGTACTCTCTTTTAGGGATGGAATACTTGTTAGTAGATGAAATTGAATTAGCTAAAGACAGTTTTATTCAGTGTTTAGAAAATGACGAAGAAGATCAATCAGCACTTTACAATGTGATCTATTGTTTTGATTTTCTATCAGAAAACAACGAAGCAATTGATTTCTTAACTGCCTATATTGACAGAAAACCGTACAGTGAAATTGCTTGGCATCAATTGGGAAGACAATACTTTGCTTTAAAGAATTACAAAAAAGCTGTTTGGGCATTTGAATATGCTACTTTAATTGACGATCAATTTTTGGGAGCTTACCTTGAGAAAGGGAAATCTCTTGAAAAACTTAAAAAATACAAAGAAGCTATAGAGAATTATGTCGTTACACTGGAATTAGATGATCCTACTTCTTATGTGTTATTGCGTATAGGTAGTTGTTATGAAGACTTAAACAACTTCCCTCAAGCTATGGAATATTATAAAAGAGCAGTTCACGAAGATCCATCATTAGACAAAGGATGGCTTTCCTTAACTGACTTATCCATCAAAGAGGAAAAGTACGACAAAGCTTTAATGTACTTACAGAAAGCGATTAATATCGATGAATTCAACGATAAATACTGGTTGAGATATGCTGTCTTAAACAAAACACTTCTGGACTTTAAAGAGGCAGAAAAAGGGTATAAAAAAGCAGCAGAGTTAGGCAGCCATATTATGGAGCATTGGATAGGTTGGGCAGATACCTTATATGTTTTAGGTGACTATGAAGAGGCTATCAACAAACTTTTACAAGTAATAGACTTTGAAGCTGATAATGCTGATATTTTATACAGACTCTCAGTATTGTTCTTTACGATAGAGAATTACGATAAAGGATCAGAGTATTTAGAAATAGCCTTAACTAAAAACTTTGAAAAGAGAGAAATCATCAAAACCTACTTCCCTATTCAATGGGAAAGTCCGTTTGTTCAAAACACAATTAGAAAATTTACCAAACAATAAATTACAAAAGAGCGTCCCGAAAAAGGTTCGCTCTTTTTTATTGCTGAGTCACATAAAATAACTAACTATGCATAAAGGTTATAATAACTAATTTTTATAAAACACACCTTATGACAAGACGCTTTGGTTTAATCGGTAAGAATATAGATTATTCGTTCTCAAGAAATTACTTTGACAAAAAGTTTGAGCGCGAGAAATTAAAAAACAACACCTACGAAAACTTTGACATTGATACAATAGATCTGTTTTCTACAGCTGTAAAAACACAAAAAGACATTTGTGGTTATAACGTAACCATCCCTTATAAACAAGATATTATTTCACATTTAGATAGTTTGTCAAAGACTGCCAAGAAAATAGGCGCAGTCAACACAATTAGAGTCACTAAAAAAGGTAATCTAAAAGGATATAATACAGACTGGTACGGATTTTATCACTCTCTAAAACCACTGTTGAAGTTTCATCATAAACGCGCATTAATATTGGGTACAGGTGGAGCAAGCAAAGCAGTAAAATACGCTTTAAAAAAACTAAATATTAAATATTTACAAGTCAGTAGAACCAAAACTGATAAAACAATAACATATAGTGAAATAACAGCTGAACTAATGCAAAAATACACCATTGTTATTAATACAACTCCCTTAGGTACATCACCAGATATACAAAATAAACCAGCATTAGACTACAGCTTATTCTCCCCAAGACACATTGCCTATGACCTAATCTATAATCCAGAACAGACAAGCTTTATGCATCATGCCAAACAACATGGAGCTATTGTCAAAAATGGATATGAAATGTTAGTGCTTCAAGCTGAAAAAGCATGGAAAATATGGAATAGATAACAAAAGTAAATAATAGATAAAAATATTCTTGCTATTGAATGTCAACAAAATTGATAAAAACAACAAGGTTGCAGTTTTTAGATTGAAATTTAATAAAACGCAAAGGATATAGCTAAAATACATTAGCAGTAAACACCTATTTTACAAGGTTATTTGTTTTTTTTTTGCTAAATTTGGTAAGAAGGTATATTACTTTAATTAATTAATTGTTAAACTATAAGCATCTTAATTATGTTAAATCACGAGACTGATAACCTGCACAAGCCAGCAGACGGACCAAACCAGGAATCCAATAGTAACAAGGTTGTCCAAACTGATAAAGAAAAGGCTTTAGATTCCATTAATGCTTCTAATGCGGAAGAGAGCGAAGATCATGCAGTACATGAAGCGAATCACATTCCCTTAGAAAATTATGAAACTTTCGATTTAGAAAAACTAACTAAGGAACTTCATAAACTAACAAGACTGCACAAGGTAACTGAGATCAAAGACCATGCAGAAGAAATTAAAAAAGTATTTACACGTAAGTATGCTGATTTAATCGAAGAAAAAAAAGAAGCTTTCTTTGAGGAGAATCCCGATGCGAATGATTCAGATTTTGAGTTTAACTTACCAATTAAGCACGAATTTGAAGAATATTACGAGGAATATCGAGAAAAGAAAAATACCTACTTCAAACAATTGCAAGACTCTTTGAATACAAACTACAAAAAGAGACTAAGCATTATCGAGCAATTAAAAGACCTTGTAGATAATAAAGAAACAATAGACGATGCTTTAAAACAATTAAATGATCTAAGAGATCAATGGAAAAACGCTGGAGCTATACCTAAGGATAAATATAATCACCTTTGGAATAATTACCATTTTCACATTGAGCGCTTTTACGATCAATTGCATTTAGATAGAGAATCAAGAGATCTTGACTTCAAGCACAATTTAGAACAAAAGCAGAAGATTATAACAAGAGCTGAGGAGTTATTACAAGAAGAAGATATTGTAAAAGCTTTTAGAGAACTACAAACTCTACACCGTATCTGGAGAGAGGAAATAGGACCTGTTGAGCGTGAATATAGAGAACAAATTTGGGATCAATTCAGTGAAATTACAAGACAATTACACGAAAAACGCGAATCATTATTAGATAAACTAAGATTAGTTGAAAGACAAAACTTAGCACAAAAAGTAAATATCATCAGTGAGATAGATAAAATCTCTAAGCTTCCTATTACTAATCACAATCAGTGGCAGAAAGAAATTGGCAAAGTAGAAGAACTTAGAAATAGATTCTTTTCTATAGGTAAAGTACCTGCTGAGAACAATGATGAAGTTTGGGATTTATTCAAATTAGCAACGCGTAATTTTAATGCAGAGAAAAACACTTTCTACAAGACATTAAAAAAAGAACAACAAGAGAACTATGCTAAGAAAGTGGCTCTAATAGAGAAAGCCAAACAATACAAAGACAGTGAAGATTTTCTCAAGGCTACTCCTATTATGAAGAAAATACAGAATGATTGGAAAGAAATTGGACATGTCCCAAGAAAATATTCTGATCAGCTTTGGAAAGAATTCAGAGATGCCTGTAACCACTACTTTGATCGTTTACACTCAATCAAAAATCAAGAGAATCAAGAAGAACAAGATGCTTACAATAAGAAAAAGGAGTATTTAGATCTAATGAAAACTTTTGAGTTATCGGGAGATCATAAAACCGATTTATCTGAGATTAAAAACCATATCAACAATTGGAAAACCTTAGGTAGAGTTCCTCAACATAAGCGTTTTATTGAAGGTAAATTCAACAAAATTCTCGATAGCTTATTTGAAAAATTAAATCTAAGCAGAAGAGAAATGGAAGCGGTTAAATTCAATAATCGATTGGAAACTATTTTAGAGACCAACGACAAGAGAAAGCTGCAAGGTGAAGCTATCTTTATCCAACGCAAAATTGAGGAGATTAATGGCGATATATTGCAGTTAGAAAACAACTTGGCTTATATTCAAAACCCTTCTGAAAGCAATAGTTTTGTAAAAGAAGTTCGCAAGAATATCGATAAATTAAAAGATGATCTAAAAATTTGGACAGACAAATTAGATCAAATTAAACATATTGGAGAAGACGATAGTAATAACGAATAGAGTTATCTGATTATCTTGTCAAAGACAAAAAAAGCATTCCAAGGAATGCTTTTTTTGGCATATGCATCACCCACAATGCCATACAAAAAAAGGAGCTGTCTATAGACAACTCCTTTTTCTTATCATATTCTAAAACAAATACTCTTAGTTTGATTTAGCCTCTAAAGCTTTTAATTTATCGTTCATTTCCAATGCGCGATAAATATTCTTTAAAGTTTGAACAGCCTCTTGATTATTTGGATTAATTGAAATCACTTTTTCTAAGTCATTCATTGCATCTCTATAAATCCCGTGCTTTTGTTTAAGCAGTTCCTCGTATTGCTTATTTCCAGCAGCATTTAAAGGAAGGTTATTCATTTTATTAGTAATCTCTTCGTCTGGTTGAAGTTTTAAAATTGCAAGGTTTAAATATGCATTCTCTGATTTAGGATTAATGCGAAGAGCTTGCGTATAATACTCTTTTGCCTCTTTGTATTTACCAGCTTGGTAGCTAGTTACTCCTAAGTTATACAACAATACATCATCGTTAGGATTTTTAGCTAAAGCTGCTTTAGCTAACTCCTCATATTTCCCCATATTATTAGATTTTAAATATAAATCCATATGAGTTAACAACAAATTCATATCATCAGGATTAGCCGCACGAGCAGCAACGATAGCTTTCTCTGCTTCATCGTATTTACCCTCTTGATAATAAATCAGAGCTAAGTTCTTTACAATTTCTGGTTTTTTAGAATCCTCTTTTACAAACTTAGGGTCAGTATGTGTTCCTTGCTTAACCATAAGGTCACGCATTTTTGAATCATTACCAAAACTTTGAACTTGACCAGAAGCTTTCTCTACAGCTGTATAATATGATTCAGATCCATTATAATCTAAATCAATTAATTGTTCGTAATGCTTCACAGCTGTTTCGTAATCTTTTGCATTAATAGCTGTAGAAGCAGCGTAATATAAATAGATTGTGTCTGTAGGATTCAACAAAAATGCTTGATTAAAACGTCTTGAAGCCCCTTTATAGTTTTGTGAACCATTGTCTTCAATTGCTTGATTAACAACTTTAGTTGCTACAGCTTTAATTTCCTCGTCAGCTTGTTTTACAATTTTACTGTTCTTATTGGTTTCAAATTCATTAACTTTTTTAAATGAATTTAAAATAAGTTCCACGTTAGCATCAACGTTTTTATCTTGTTCGATTTGTTGATAAGCCAAGTTACCTTGTAAAGCGTAATAAGTAGCTTTTTGTTCATTTGTAGCAGAACCCAGTACTGCTTCAACATTCTTAAGTGCAGCTTGTGCCTCAGTTAAGTTTCCTTTTTTCACTGCTTTTTCAGCCTCTTTAAGTTCTTTTTTCTGAGCGAAAGAAGCCCCTGAAATCATTAAAGCAGATAATAGATAAACATACTTTCTATTCATCTTTTTATAGTTTAAAGTGTTTAATTCAATTATTCTTCAGTGTTTTGATCATCTGACACTGTATCAATTTGATCTTCTATGTCCGTAAAATCAATATCCTCAATATCTTCATCGTCCTCTTTCATCACTTTACAAACAGCAGCAATCGAGTCATTTCCTTTGATATTAATTAATCTAACACCCTGAGTTGCACGCCCCATAACTCTTAAGTCAGAAACACGCATACGGATAGTTAAACCAGATTTATTAATAATCATAAGGTCATCAGCATCAGTCACAGAATTAATAGAAACGAGTAAACCAGTTTTATCCGTGATATTCATGGTTTTAACACCTTTACCTCCACGGTTAGTTTCTCTATATTCATCTAATGCAGAACGCTTACCATATCCATTTTCAGAAACAACAAGAATTTCACTGTTCAAATCACTAACAGAGATCATTCCGATTACTTCATCCTTGTCATCAGCTAAAGTGATTCCACGAACACCAGAAGCAGTTCTTCCCATTGGACGAGTTTTCTCTTCATCAAAACGAACAAGTTTACCTGAACGTACAGCAATTAATACTTTACTCTTACCATCAGTCAATTTAGCTTCTAACAATTCATCATCTTCTTTGATAGTGATTGCCATAATACCATTTTGTCTTGGTCTTGAGTACTGCTCTAAAGGAGTTTTCTTAACTTGTCCTTTTTTAGTTGCCATAATCACAAAGTGATTATTGATGTATTCTTCATCTTTCAAATCCTGAGTACAGATAAATGCTTTTACCTTATCATCTGACTCAATATTAATCAAGTTTTGAATAGCTCTACCTTTACTTGTTTTTGTTCCTTCAGGAATTTCATAAACTCTCATCCAGAAACATTTTCCTTTTTGAGTAAAGAATAGCATATATTGATGATTAGTTGCCACATACATATGCTCTAAGAAATCTTGATCACGAGTACCTGCAGACTTCTGTCCAACTCCTCCTCTGTTCTGAGTTTTATATTCAGAAAGTGGTGTTCTCTTAATATAACCAGCGTGAGAAATAGTAATCACTACTTGCTCATCGGCAATTAAATCAGTAATACTAACATCACCTCCAGCATATTCGATTTGAGAACGACGTTCATCGCCATATTTATTTTGAACTTCAACAAGTTCTTCTTTAATCAAGTCCATTCTCATTTCTTTACTTGCTAATAAAGCTCTTAAATGGTTGATTAATTCCATGATTTCTTCATACTCAGCACGCAGTTTGTCTTGCTCTAGTCCAGTTAATTGACGAAGACGCATTTCAACAATTGCACGAGCTTGAATTTCACTTAGACTAAAACGCTCAATTAATTTAGCTCTTGCTTCATCAGCATTTTTAGACCCTCTAATCAAAGCAATTACTTCATCAATATTATCCGAAGCAATGATAAGTCCTTCTAAAATATGAGCTCTCTCTTCAGCCTTTCTCAATTCAAATTCAGTACGGCGAGTAACCACATCATGTCTATGCTCAACAAAGTGATAAATCAAATCCTTTAGGTTCAGCATCTGTGGTCTACCATCTACTAATGCAATATTATTTACACTAAAAGACGATTGCAATTGAGTATACTTATAAAGTGTATTTAAAACAATATTAGGTACAGCATCACGCTTAAGAACATAAACAATACGCATACCTTTTCTATCAGATTCATCGCGGATTGTAGCAATACCTTCAATCTTCTTCTCGTTAACAGCTTCAGCAGTTTTCTTAATCATTTCTGCTTTGTTAACTTGATAAGGAATCTCAGTTACAATAATACACTCTCTTCCATCTACTTCCTCGATATTAGCTTTAGCTCTCATGACAACACGACCACGACCAGTTTTGAAAGCTTCTCTTACTCCTTCGTATCCATAGATAATACCTCCGGTTGGAAAATCAGGAGCTTTGATGTGATTCATTAACTCATCAATCTCAATATCGTTATTGTCTATATAGGCCAATATACCATCAATAACTTCAGATAAGTTATGAGGAGCCATATTAGTAGCCATACCTACAGCAATACCAGAAGCACCATTCACTAATAAGTTAGGAATTCGCGTAGGCATAACCTTAGGTTCTTCTAAAGTATCATCAAAGTTAAATTGGAAATCAACAGTTTCTTTATCAATGTCAGCAAGAATCTCTTCTGAAATCTTTCTCATTCTCGCCTCAGTATAACGCATAGCTGCAGGGCTATCACCGTCTACTGATCCAAAGTTCCCTTGTCCATCAACAAGTAAATAACGCATACTCCAGTCTTGAGCCATACGTACCATAGTGTCATACACTGAGCTATCTCCGTGTGGGTGATACTTACCTAGAACCTCCCCTACAATTCTTGCAGACTTTTTGTGGGCTCTATTAGATAATACCCCCAATTCATACATTCCAAATAATACTCTTCGATGAACAGGTTTTAAGCCATCTCTAACATCTGGAAGAGCACGAGAAACAATAACTGACATTGAGTAATCAATATAAGCAGATTTCATTTGCTCTTCTATGTTAATAGGAATCAACTTTTCTCCTTCAGACATAAGTATATAAAATTAAAATTCTCAAATATTAAACGTGCTAATATACAGAATTAATAGCTTTATACCATGTTTTTTCTTTAGTATTTCAGAGAAAAACATACAGTTTATACATTTTTCAAAAAAACATATTTCGCTGCTTTTTTAATATCTTTTTTTTCACCATATTAGCTATTATGTCAGTATATTTTAGTAGGTATGCTTTTTGCAATTATACTGTACAATAAATATTCACCTATTTAATATTATAAAAAATGGACGATAATTTTTCACAAGAAGTTAAAGATGTAATTTCTTACAGTAAAGACGAAGCCTTAAGACTTGGTCATGACTTTATTGGTACAGAGCATCTTATATTAGGGCTACTGAGAGTTGAACAAGGTGAAGCATCAAATATTTTAAACAATTTAGATATAGATGTAGATTTTCTACGACATAAAATAGAAGCTTTAAATCCAAATACAACAGGTCAAAACCCTTTAAATGAAAAGGCTTCCCTGCATTTAACTAAACAAGCAGAAAGAGCACTTAGGCTAACTTACTTAGAAGTTAAGCTATTTAAAAACAACGAGATAAATACAGCTCATTTGCTATTGTGTATTCTAAAAAACAGTGATGATCCTACAGCTCAAATACTAACCAAACTTAAAGTTACGTACGATGCTGTAAAACAAGAATACTTAAGTCAACAAGACGCTACAGGTATCTTTGATCAAGAGGACATCACAGAACAACCAAAAGCAGAAACTTTTGATGAAGAAGGACAAGATGACAGTAAAAACACTGACAAAACTGACAGCTCTTCTACAAAAACATCTAAGCGTACAAAAACTCCAGTATTAGATAATTTTGGTAGAGATTTAACTGAAATGGCTGAGAATGGAAAGTTAGATCCTGTTGTTGGCCGTGATAAAGAAATAGAGCGTGTGTCACAAATTTTAAGTAGACGCAAAAAAAACAACCCGCTTTTGATTGGAGAACCTGGAGTTGGTAAATCTGCTATTGCTGAAGGACTTGCTTTGCGCATTATTCAAAAGAAAGTATCAAGAGTTCTATATAACAAACGAGTTGTAACACTTGATTTAGCAAGTTTAGTTGCGGGAACAAAATATAGAGGTCAGTTTGAGGAGAGAATGAAAGCAGTGATGAATGAGCTTGAAAAAAATGATGATATTATTCTTTTCATTGATGAAATTCACACAATTGTTGGTGCTGGTGGAGCTACTGGTTCTTTAGATGCCTCTAATATGTTTAAACCTGCTTTAGCTCGTGGTGAAATTCAATGTATTGGTGCAACTACTTTAGATGAGTTTAGACAACATATCGAAAAAGATGGAGCTTTAGAAAGAAGGTTTCAAAAAGTTATTGTTGAACCTACAACCGTAGATGAGACAATCATTATCTTGAACAACATTAAAGAAAAATACGAATCTCATCACAATGTAACTTATACACCCGAAGCAATCGAGGCTTGTGTGAAGTTAACTAACAGATACATGAGCGATAGATTCTTACCTGATAAAGCTATTGACGCTCTTGACGAAGTTGGTTCACGTGTTCACATTACAAATATCAATGTACCACAAAATATTCTTGACTTAGAAAAACGACTTGAAGAAGTTCGTGAAGAAAAGAATGAAATGGTCAAAAAACAAAAATACGAAGAAGCTGCAGGCTTAAGAGACGATGAAAAACAATTAGAAAAAGACTTAGCTTCTGCACAAAACAGCTGGGAGGAAGACGTTAAAACTAATAAGATTACCGTTACTGAAGATGATGTTGCTGATGTTGTTTCTATGATGACAGGGATTCCAGTTAATAGAATTGCTGAAAAAGAGATTACTAAACTGGCAAATCTACCACAGTTAATAAAAGGTAAAGTAATCGGACAAGATGAAGCTGTTAGCAAAATAGCAAAAGCAATACAAAGAAATAGAGCTGGTTTAAAAGACCCTAACAGACCTATTGGTTCTTTTATATTCTTAGGCCAAACAGGGGTAGGTAAAACGCAATTAGCTAAAGTGATTGCTAAAGAAATGTTTGATTCTGAAGAGGCTTTATTGCGTATCGACATGAGTGAATACATGGAGAAATTTGCTGTATCTAGATTAGTAGGTGCACCTCCAGGTTATGTAGGATATGAAGAAGGTGGTCAACTAACTGAAAAAGTAAGAAGAAAACCTTACTCTGTTATTTTATTTGATGAAATTGAGAAAGCACATCCAGATGTATTCAACACCTTATTGCAAGTTCTTGACGATGGACACTTAACTGATAGCCTTGGTAGAAAAGTTGATTTTAGAAACACAATCATTATCATGACTTCTAACATAGGTGCACGTCAATTAAAAGACTTTGGACAAGGAGTTGGATTCGGAACGCAAGCCAGAAAAGAACAAACCGATCAAAACTCTAAATCAGTTATCGAAAATGCGCTTAAAAAAGCCTTTGCTCCAGAGTTTTTAAACAGAATCGATGATATCGTTGTTTTCAATGCACTTGAGAAAAGTGATATCGATTTAATTATTGATATAGAGTTATCTAAACTTTACAAGCGAATTGAAGATCTTGGCTACACACTTACATTGAGTACGGAAGCTAAAGATTTTATCGCCGAGAAAGGTTATGACAAACAATATGGAGCAAGACCTCTTAAAAGAGCTATTCAAAAGTACATTGAAGACCCTCTTGCTGAAGAAATTGTAAATTCGAAGATTTCCTTAGGTGATAATATATCAATGAACCTGGGAGAAAATAAAGAAGAATTAAAAATATCAATTGATACTGAAAAAAATAAGCCTACTAATTAGTAGGCTATTTTTTTATATAACTATCTAAGGATTCCTACTTTCATCTACTTTTGGTCTATTTAGCAATTAGAAACGGTAATCTAAACACAATTCCTTTCCCTATTTCAATATAAAAAACACTTAGGTAAATCCACTTCCACAAATGATTACCTATCTATTGAAAAGACTAAATCGTAAAACACAATATATTAAAGAGTTAAATTTTACTATTTTTTTACATACAGATATAAAAGCATTATATTTATTGTACTACATTCGCAACATAATATCATTATATGTTAGATAAAGTTATTGTTGGTAGTGAAGAGTGGTGCTCTTTTCCTACTTTTAAAATTCCTGCAATTAAAGCTCGAGTTGATTCTGGAGCGAAAACTTCTGCATTACACGCAGTTAATATTATTCCATTTGAAAAGGATGGAGATAAATGGGTAAAATTCGACATCAATCCTCTTCAAAACAATGGGAAAACAATCATTAGTTGTGAAGCTAAAGTAATTGATAAAAGAATTGTAAAAAGCTCTAGTGGATCAAGAGAATCGCGCTATGTTATTCGCACTGACATCGTGTTAAATGAAACTCCTTGGGAAATAGAACTTACACTAACAAATAGAGATTCGATGGGATACCGCATGCTTCTTGGAAGAGAAGCGATGAGTGGTAAAATATTAGTTGATCCTGAAAAACACTTCTTATTAGGTCAACCAACTTCTGAAAAACTCGATGAATACTACAGTAAAAATAAAGTTGATAGAAAAGGACTTAGAATAGGGCTGTTAGCAAGTAATCCTGAATTATACAGCAATAAGAGAATTATTGAAGCAGGGGAATTAAGAGGTCATGAAATGCACTTTCTTAATTTAAAGTACTGTTATATGAAATTAGATGCGAATCAGCCAGAAATTCACTATCGTGGAGGTCGAGTACTTAATGACTTTGATGCTGTGATTCCAAGAATTCGCCCAAGTATGACATACTACGGATGTGCCTTAACTAGACATTTCGAGTCCCTAAAAGTATACAGTTTGAATAGTGCTGCTGCAATTGCACAATCAAGAGATAAACTTTTTTCACTACAGTTGCTCCTAAATAACGGTATTGACATTCCCACTACAGGGTTTGCCAATTCTCCTTTAGATACTAATGATCTAATCAAAATGGTTGGGGGAAGTCCTTTAATAGTTAAATTACTGGAAGGTACACAAGGTAAAGGTGTTGTACTCGCAGAAACAAAGAAAGCCGCAGAAAGTGTTATTAATGCTTTTAAAAGTTTAAATGCCAATATTCTTGTTCAAGAATTTATAAAGGAGGCCAATGGTAAAGACATCAGATGCTTTGTTGTTGATGGTAAAGTAGTAGCTGCAATACAACGAGAAGCAGTGCCTGGAGAATTTAGAGCCAATATCCACTTAGGAGGTACCGCATCGATAATTAAAGTTACACCAGAGGAGAAAAGAATCGCCATCAAAGCAGCTAAGGCAATGAACCTTAAAGTTGCTGGAGTAGATATTATTAGATCAGCAAAAGGTCCTTTATTACTTGAAGTTAACTCCTCACCAGGATTAGAAGGTATAGAAGGCGCTACTAATAAAGATATTGCCTCTGAAATGATTAAAGCAATAGAGAAACAAGTAAAATGGTAAATTAAAAAGGTAGTGATAGTTAATTTAGCTATCACTACTTGTTTAAAATTGTATAGATATGAACCCAAGTACAAACGGTTGGATTAATAAATACATAGCAGAAATAGACAAGTACAACATATTTAGTGCTACTAATATTGATCTATTAGTTGAAGAAATAAGAGCTATTGGGTTTAGTTTCGGAATAATCGATATTAACGCCCTACCCTCTATATTCAAGGAGTTTAAATATACACAAGAAGAACTATCAAAAATCACAGTTCTACAGTTATTTTACAAAGTTTACCAGATCAATAGCAATTCTGCCGATCCAAATGCCTTTATAGAAAAAGTCATCGAGTTTTACACCTTGTTAATACCCCACAAAAACAATTACTTATCTTCTTTCTTTCAAGATAAAAATGCTTATGCTAAACTTGAAAATATCTTTACAATGAGGTGGAAAGAACATTTCTTTTCTAACTCAAAATCAAATGATTTTATACTCAATAAGATAATTCTTTGTTCTGATGTAATTAGCTTCGAACACTTTTTAAACAACCCTGATCAAGTAAAACCTAAAGCATTTAGTCAAAACTTTATTGGTACACTGATTGCCCTTTTACTGCAATTCAAACAAAATAAAGAAATTAAAAACGAGCAAGACCAAAGTCTTATTGCATTACTATCAAGATCCATTGATTCCTTAGAAGATTTTAAATTTCAAAAAACTACAAGCATTTTAGAAGCGAATTGCCTTGCGGATTTTATAATCTGTAATTCATGGAATAATACAACTAAGAAGGTAGAACTACCAAAATTAGAACAGATACCTTTTAGTCTATTAGATATCAATCAACATATCTACTCGTTAAGCAAGCACAAGTTTGAAGAATTTGTTGTGAAACACAATAGCGAATACCACTTTTATAAGTCCACAACTTTATTCAACAATATAATCACTAACTCAAGTAATAATATCGAGCTCCTTTTGAGTAGAAACAAAACGCGTTTGGTAAAAGAAATTCAAAAAAATAAGCAATTGATGAAATTACTTATGGATTCTACTTACCGCGATTTAAATTCGCAGGAGAAAAAAGTTGTAAAAAAGCAGACCATCGAAGTTATTAAAACCATACCTTCTTTAGCTATCTTTTTATTACCAGGAGGTACAATCATTTTGCCTATTATCCTTAATTTTATTCCCTCTCTCCTACCGAGTTCATTCAATGAAAATTTAGAGGAGGATTAAATCTTTTTAAAACGCAATTGATAAACCTCATCAAGGTCTTGATTATTGGTAACATTAACCTCTAAATCTGTCACATATCCAGAATTGAGTCCATAAACCCATCCGTGTATACTTAGATCCTGTTGTCTTGCCCATGCACCTTGTACAATTGACGTCTTTGCCAAGTCATAAACTTGTTCCTGAACATTCAATTCTACAAAGCGATTAAATCGTACAACTTCATCATCTATCTGATCAAGCTCGACATTGTGTAGTCTGTAAACAGTTTTTATATGGCGAATCCAGTTATCTATCAAACCATAAGATTCATTCTTCATTGCTGCTAAAACACCTCCACATCCGTAATGTCCACATACTATAATATTAGTCACTTTGAGAATATTCACAGCATAATCTAAAACACTCAACATATTCATGTCTGAATGAATGACCATATTGGCAATATTTCTATGGACAAACACATCCCCAGGTTCTGCACCAATAATTTCATTTGCAGGAACACGGCTATCCGAACATCCAATCCACAATACAGGTGGTGTTTGTCTTTCAGACAAACGCTTGAAATAATTTGGGTTGATAGCTAACTTCTCCTCAACCCAAGCTTTATTATTCTCAAGTATTTTTAAATAAAAATCATTGTGTTTCAAAACAACTATTTTTTTACAAACATTTCCTTTACAAAATCTACTTCTCCAGTTTCCACCTTATAAAACGCACCTACAATACCAATCTCTCCTTGTTCATACATTTGTTTTAAAACGGTACTTTTATTGAGAATGTGATCGATGGTATACTCAACATTGTGAAAAGCTACTTTATCCACAGCTTCCTTAGAATGAATATCTAAATCTTTATTGTTTTGTTTTACATACTCAATAGAAGGTTTAACCTTCGCTAACAAATCAGTTAAATGCCCCAATTCTGTTCCGTGACAAGCACCAGTAATTGCCCCACAATGAGAATGCCCCAATACAACAATTAACTTAGAACCTGCAAGCTTACAAGCAAACTCCATTGAACCGATTATATCGTTGTTCAATACATTTCCTGCAATACGAGTACTAAATATATCACCTAATCCTTGATCAAATATCAATTCTGCCGAAGTTCTGCTGTCTATACAGCTTAAAATAATAGCAAAAGGAAACTGATTAGCTTGTGTGTCGTTAACTTGCTCTAATAAGTTACTATGAGCCTTTAAATTAGCAACAAAACGTTTATTTCCTTCTTTTAGAAATGACAATGCTAACTCTGGTGTTAAAGACTTTTGATCCTCTATATTGTGTAATCTCATTACTTAATTGTTTTCAATTCTATAATTTGATAGCAAATGTAGGGAAAAATACACCCTAAAATATATTATTCGTATTTTAGTTTGTAATTTTTACCGATTATGCAATATATCAATATTTTTACTTCACATATTCAAACCATCTTTTCTATTTACTTTTAATATTAAATTGCTTTGCGAAATAGAAGTAAGAAAATCAACAATAGTTAACAATAATATAAATTGTAAAAAAAATTGCATTGATACTAAAATAGTTAATACATTTGCATCACAATAAACAGGAGGAAAAATTTGAACTGATTGCAACCTCGGTAAAAAATGCTAAAGCAGAAGTGTATTTATCTCCCCTTTAGCCATTTCCTCTATTTTTTACAACTTTAAAAATAATAATTACTATGGCTTATTACTTTACATCCGAATCTGTAAGTGAAGGACATCCTGATAAAATTGCAGATCAAATTTCTGATGCTCTAATTGACAATTTCTTAGCTTTTGACTCTGAATCAAAAGTAGCTTGTGAAACATTAGTTACTACTGGTCAAGTTGTTTTAGCAGGAGAAGTTAAGTCTAAAACTTATCTTGACGTTCAACAAATTGCAAGAGATGTAATCCAACGTATTGGATACACCAAAAGTGAATATATGTTTGAGGCAAACTCGTGTGGAATATTATCTGCAATACACGAACAATCAGCAGATATTAATCAAGGAGTTGACCGTGCATCAAAAGAAGATCAAGGAGCTGGGGACCAAGGGATGATGTTTGGTTATGCAACAATAGAGACAGAAGATTATATGCCTCTTGCATTAGACTTATCACACAAATTATTACAAGAATTAGCAGGTTTAAGAAGAGAGCAAAAGCAAATCACTTATCTTAGACCTGATGCAAAAAGTCAAGTGACTTTAGAATATGACAATAATAACAAACCAGTTCGCATTGTCACTATTGTACTTTCTACTCAGCATGATGACTTTATCAAACCAGTAGATAAGTCTGCTGCTGCAAAAGCTGACGCTGAAAAACAAATGCAATCTATTATAGAAAAGGATATCATTGATATTCTTATTCCAAGAGTACTTGCAAAGTATCCACAATATCAATACTTATTTGAAAACGCCGACATTGAATACCTAATCAATCCTACAGGTGTTTTTGTTATTGGAGGACCTCACGGGGATACTGGATTAACTGGAAGAAAAATTATCGTTGATACTTATGGCGGTAAAGGAGCTCACGGTGGTGGAGCATTCTCAGGAAAAGATCCAAGTAAAGTAGATAGAAGTGCCGCATACGCAACACGTCATATAGCTAAAAACTTAGTTGCTGCAGGTGTTGCCGATGAAGTACTTGTTCAAGTTTCTTATGCCATCGGTGTAGCTAAGCCTACTGGAGTTTATGTAAATACTTATGGTACTTCTAAAGTTAACTTAACCGACGGTGAAATTGCCAAGAAAGTAAGTGAACTATTTGACCTAAGACCATACTTTATCGAAACAAGCTTAAAACTGAGAAACCCTATTTACAGTGAAACGGCTGCTTATGGACATATGGGAAGAAAACCACAAGTCGTTACTAAAACTTTCACTCGACCAGGTGGAGATGTAAAAGAGATTCAAGTTGAACTATTCACTTGGGAAAAATTAGATAGAGTTGAGGATATCAAAAAAGCATTCAATATATAAATTGAATTACATACATCAGTATAAAGGGAGCTGCTAATGCAGTTCCCTTTTTTTATATCTATTACATATAATGGTCACTTTGCTCATGGGGTAAAAGTCCATGATTATCTTATTCATCGATTAAAAAAAGACTAACACACAAAGAACAATCTAATAAAAAAGCCTTGTAAGTAGCATTACTTACAAGGCTTTATTTATAGTGCAAAAGCTTAATTACTTCAACAAAGAGTCTAACTCAACTCTAAACTTAGAACTGTTCCAATCTGCTGCCCTAAACTTTCTTACAACAATATTACCCTTTTTATCTATGACATAAGTCGCAGGAATAGACTTTGAAAAAAGCATTACTGGCGTATTAGCTACTTCATAGAATACAGGCAATGAATAATTGTACTTATCCTGAAAAACCTTAACCTTATCTTTATCTTCATTTGTGATAAACATAAAGACTACTTTATCTTTATAGTCATCATACAATTCTTGAAAACTTGGTTTTTCTGCTATACAAGGAGGACACCATGTTGCCCAAAAATTAACAATTACAACTTTGCCATCCAAATCAGAAAAGTCGACCTTATTTCCTTGACTATCTAAGACCTCCCAACCATTGTAAACTACTTTCTCAAAATCACTTTCATTTTCCAATGATGGACTCATGGCGACTAATTGATTAACCCACACTTTAACACTTGTTCCCAAAGGCGTAAAAAGGATAACAATTAATATTCCAAAAAAAAGGATATTTGATAATAGTCGAAGTTTACTTTTCTTTTCTTTCATTTTCTCATCTTGTCAAAACCAAATATAATCAATAATTCAAATAAAATCATCTATAAACTTAAGCAAACACTGTTTTTCTATTTATTTTAACATAATTATTTATTTATATAAAATAATGCCTGATTATTATTTAATAGATATGTAAAACCTATTCATCTTTAAACATATCCTCGAATTTCACATTCTTTTTTCCAGGTAAAACAAGGTTTAAAACAATACCAATGATTGAGGCAAGTGCCATCCCCTCTAATGAGAACGCTTCTCCGATGTGAATTGCTGCGCCTCCAATTCCAATAATCAAAATAACAGAAGAAATAATTAGATTTCGCTTTATCTTAAAATCTACATTGTTTTCAACTAACATACGCAATCCGCTTGATGCAATAATTCCAAATAACAAAATAGATACTCCACCCATTACTGGAGCTGGTATAGTACTTAACAAAGCCGCTACCTTTCCACAGAATCCAAAAATAATTGCAAAACATGCAGCACCTATAAACACATAGATACTAAATGCACGTGTTATAGCAAGCACACCTATATTCTCTCCATAAGTAGTATTTGGTGGTCCTCCTATCAATGAAGCCAACATAGTGGCTACTCCATCCCCTAACATACTCTTATGTAGTCCAGGATCCTTTATTAAATCTTTACCTATCACTTTACTCAATACTAACTGATGTCCAATATGTTCAGCAATCGGCACAATAGCCACTGGCAACATTAACAAAATAACATACCAAGATATAGAAGGAGTATAATCAACAAATGGAAGCATAAACTCTGGTACTTCTATCCAATGAGCCTCTATTACTTTGGTAAAATCGACCACCCCCATAATTGCTGCAAATGAATATCCTCCAATAATACCAACCAAAACAGGTATAACACTTAAGAACCCTCTCGTAAAAATCGCAGTAATAATAGTAATCGCAAGTGTCACTAATCCTATGAGAACATAAGTTAAATCATACTCTCCACTTGGATTGTTCGTCACCATACCTACCGCTGTATTGGCTAATCCCAACCCGATTACCATAATTACCGGGCCTACTACAATAGGTGGCAACAATTTCATCAACCAACCTGTACCTGCTTTTGAAATTAACAATGCCACTAAAGAGTAAACTACCCCCACTAAAAAACTCCCAACCAAAAAACTTCCCACAGGCATACCTGATGCAGGATCTGCCTCTAATAATTTAAGAGCTATAATCGGGTTAATAAAAGCAAAAGAACTCCCCAAATAAGAAGGCACTCTCCCTTTTGTTATAACAATAAAAGCTAATGTACCTATCCCACTTGATATAAGGGCTATTGCGGGATTCATTCCTGTCAAAGTCGGCACCAAAACAGTAGCGCCAAACATGGCAAATAAATGCTGAATACTCAATAGGATCCACTGTCCTAACTTTGGTTTCTGATCAATTGCCAAAACAATCTTCTTATCGTCTAATTCACTCATGTTGTGTTATTGTGTATTTATAACCGCAAAATAACTATAAAATACAGTGTCGTACAAAAAATACTATAATAATATCAGTACTATCACAGTAATAAATAACAATTTTATCAAAAATTTGAAAATAAACTAATACTCTGAGACCTTTCAAAACATTCTATCTACTTACAATTATCGTTTTATTTTGTTCTTGTAGTTCAAGGCAGATAGTTTTAAATAAAGAAGTATTTAAAGACAATAAAAAAATAGCTGTTACAATATATAAACCAAAAGTCCATGTTCTAAAAAGTGGAGCACAAGGTTTGTTAGATATGGCTCTTACATCTCAAACAAAGTTCAAAAAAGGATTAGAACAAATAGATAGCATTTACAAACCTATTATTTATACAGCTATAAATAATGAGATAAAGAAAAAGTACGATTCTATTAATAAGGAATATATTTTTATAAAAATATCAATGCTCTTCCTGTAATACACAAAGCAGAAACAACAGAATTAGACTACGATTATATAAGAAAGAAAGAAATAAATATAATGTAAATCAAATTCAAGAAATTGATTTACACTATGGACTTACGGTCAATTACTATGGTTTTATCGTAGTAGGAAAAGAATTATTTATTAACATTACCTCTACCATAACAGACCTGAATAATAATATTGTCACACAAAAATATCACAAAAAGAATATCAATAAATTCAAGAAAAAATGGAAAGTAGGAGATTATGACTTACTAAAATCATCCATTAATGAATGTCTTTTAGTAGCTAAAAAAGACTTTATAAATCAATTTTAATAAAACAAAAAGAGTACCCAATAGGATACCCTTTCTGATTATAGTAGATATATTAATATCTATTTACCTGCTGCAATTAAGTTTAATGCAGAACCTGCTTTAAACCATTCTATTTGACTTGCATTATATGTGTGATTAGCTTTAATCACGTCTTTAGAACCATCTGCGTGTACAAACTCTAATGATAATTGCTTACCTGGGGCGAACTCAGTTAAGTCTAAGAAGTTGATAATGTCATCCTCTTGAATTTTATCATAATCTGCTTCATTAGCAAACGTTAAAGCTAACATACCTTGTTTCTTTAAGTTTGTTTCATGAATACGTGCAAAAGACTTCACTAAAACCGCTTTAACGCCTAAGTGACGAGGCTCCATAGCTGCGTGCTCACGTGATGATCCCTCACCATAGTTTTGATCTCCTACTACGATTGTCGGAATACCAGCCGCTTTATAAGCTCGCTGCACAGCAGGTACAGCTCCATACTCTCCTGTGAGTTGATTCTTAACTTTATTTGTTTCATGATTAAAAGCATTCTCAGCCCCGATCAACATATTGTCCGAAATATTATCTAAGTGGCCACGGAAACGCAACCAAGGACCTGCCATAGAGATATGATCCGTAGTACATTTACCAAAAGCTTTGATTAGCAATTTAGCTCCAGTAATATTCTTTCCATCCCACGGAGTAAACGGTTCTAACAACTGAAGGCGATTAGATGCTGGGTTTACTTCCACTACGACATTTGAACCGTCAGCAGCTGGTGCTTGATAACCTGGATCTTCTACATCAAATCCCTTAGTTGGCAATTCGTCACCAGTTGGAGGAAGTAATTTTACCTCTTGACCTTCATCGTTTATTAAAGTATCTGTGATAGGATTAAAACTTAAATCTCCAGCAATAGCTAATGCAGCTACCATTTCTGGCGAAGTTACGAAAGCATGCGTATTTGGGTTACCATCTGCACGTTTAGAGAAGTTACGGTTAAACGAATGCACAATCGTGTTTTTCTCTTGCTTATCTGCTCCTTCACGATCCCATTGACCAATACATGGTCCACAAGCATTTGTAAATACTTTAGTCCCCATCTTCTCAAAAGTCTCAATGATACCATCTCTTTCGATCGTATAACGTATTTGTTCAGAACCTGGGTTAATACCAAACTCTGCCTTAGGAGTGATTCCTTGAGCTACTGCTTGTTCTACAATAGAAGCCGCTCTAGACATATCTTCATAAGAAGAGTTTGTACATGAACCTATTAGTCCCCACTCTACTTTTAATGGCCATCCATTAGCTTGAGCCTCCTGTTTCATTTTCGATACAGGGGTTCCTCTATCAGGAGTGAAAGGCCCATTAATATGCGGTTCCAATTCTGATAGGTTAATCTCAATCAATTGATCAAAATACTTTTCTGGATTAGCGTACACATCAGCATCAGCTGTTAAGTGCTCAGCTACCTTATCAGCAGCATCGACTACATCTTGACGGCCTGTAGCAGCTAAATATCTTCTCATTGAATCATCGTATCCAAATGTAGAAGTAGTCGCGCCTATCTCAGCTCCCATATTACAGATAGTACCTTTACCAGTACATGACATAGAAGTAGCCCCTTCACCGAAATACTCTACGATAGCTCCAGTTCCACCTTTCACAGTTAGAATGTCAGCTACTTTAAGGATAACGTCTTTAGGTGCTGTCCAACCATTTAACTTTCCAGTTAATTTCACACCTATTAATTTAGGAAACTTCAATTCCCAAGCCATACCAGACATTACATCTACTGCATCAGCTCCACCTACACCGATAGCTAACATACCTAGACCACCAGCATTAACTGTATGTGAATCTGTACCTATCATTAATCCTCCTGGGAAAGCATAGTTCTCTAGCACAATTTGGTGAATAATACCTGCTCCTGGCTTCCAGAAACCAATACCATATTTATTAGATACAGATGACAAGAAATTAAATACTTCTGAAGATTGATTCTGTGCAACTTGCAAATCAGTAGAAGCTCCAACTTTTGCTTGAATCAAGTGATCACAGTGTACTGTAGTTGGTACTGCCACTTTATCTTTTCCAGCATGCATAAACTGTAGTAATGCCATTTGTGCTGTTGCATCTTGACAAGCTACTCTATCTGGCGCAAAATCCACATAGTCTTTTCCTCTTTCAAATACTTGAGAAGGACTCCCTTCCCATAAGTGCGTGTACAAAATCTTTTCTGTTAGTGTCAAAGGACGCCCTACTAACTCTCTCGCTTTCTCCACGTGAGCAGGCATCTTTGCATACACTTTCTTAATCATTTCTATATCAAAAGCCATAGTAAAATACTTTTATTTACAAATTTATATTTACACCCAATTTAATATATTTTAAGGCTTATAAATTCTATATAAATGTTAAAACAATATATTTAAAATGATTCTACTTAAACAAAGTAGATTTGCAAGGAATACCCAAATACAAAGTATAAAGACGACATGATAACAAAAAAATAGATGTGTATTTTGTTTAAATTTGAATAAATCATTGATAGTAAGAGTTACTCTAACTCCACTACTATCTAAATACACAAAACAAAACATTTAGATAAGCCAATACTATGTACAAACATCTTTTTAAAGCAGCCTTAAATTGGATAGCGCCCGACAAGCAAAAAGAGTCAAACAAAAAGGTGTATGCCAAAAGTCACACTATCAAAATAGAGGGAAAAGATATTTTAGCTATTTCAGCAGCCAAAGCCTTTAAAGGAGATCCTAACTTGCTAAATCCAGAAGATTTACTATTGAGTGCCATTACCTCTTGCCACATGATGTCTTATCTGTATGTATGCCAACAACACAATATAGAGGTGCTTACTTACGAAGATAATTCACAAGCTACATTGGTACTAAATGATGATGGCAGTGGACGTATAACTAAAGTAGTTTTAAATCCGATAATACGCATCAAAGATGAATCGCAAAAAGAATTAGCCCTACAACTGCATACCCAAGCCAATAAACTTTGTTTTATTGCTAATTCTTGCAATTTTGAAATAGAGCATCATGCACAATGTTTCAGTTAAAACAAGCATCATATTATAATCAAGTATATCATAAAAAAAGCGAGGTAGTCTGTATGGACTACCTCGCTTGGTATATATAAATACTATTTAAATTACTTAGTAGGAATTGGCTTAAACTTAGTTAAGTTAATTCCTTCTACTGAAGCTTTATATTCTTCGATAGTTGGTATTCTTCCTAAGATAGCAGATAATACTACTACTGGTGTAGAAGCTAATAAAGATTCTCCTTTTTTGCGTTCTGAATCTTCTACTACACGTCCTTGGAATAAACGAGTAGATGTAGCCATTACAGTATCACCTTTAGCTGCTTTCTCTTGGTTCCCCATACATAAGTTACAACCAGGGCGCTCTAAGTACATAATGTTTTCATACTCTGTACGAGCATTGCTTTTTGGCAACAAGTCACTGAACTCAAATCCTGAATATTTTTGTAAGTATTCCCAATCTCCTTCAGCTTTCAACTCGTCGATGATGTTGTAAGTCGGAGCAGCCACTACTAATGGAGCATTAAACTTAACTTCACCACTTTGTTTTTCAATGTTTTTAAGCATTTGAGAAACAATCTTCAAGTCGTCTTTATGTACCATACAAGAACCTACGAAACCTAAGTCAACTTTTTTGTTGTCTCCATAGTAAGAAAGCTCTCTAATTGTATCGTGTGTATAGCGTTTAGAAACATCTTCGTTATTTACATCTGGGTCAGCAATCATTGGCTCCTCGATAATATCTAAGTCAATCACTACCTCAGCATAATACTTAGCATTAGCATCTGGAGTTAAAGCTGGTTTTTCACCTGATCTAATCTCTTCGATACGCTTATTAGCCTTGTCAATCAAGCCTTGAAGCACTTGATTTTTATTATCCATACCTTTCTCAATCATGATTTGGATACGGCTTTTTGCTATTTCTAATGATTCAATTAAAGTATCGTCTTGAGAAATACAGATAGATGCTTTAGCTTTCATCTCTGCAGTCCAGTCTGTAAATGTAAAGGCTTGGTCAGCAAGAAGAGTTCCGATATGTACTTCGATAATTCTTCCTTGGAATACGTTCTCTCCTGCGAATTGTTTCAACATTTGAGATTGTGTAGCATGCACCACGTCACGGAAATCCATATGTGGTTTCATAGTTCCTTTGAAAGTAACTTTAACTGACTCTGGAATTGGCATTGAAGCCTCACCTGTAGCTAGAGCTAAAGCAACTGTTCCTGAATCCGCACCGAAAGCAACTCCCTTAGACATTCTCGTATGTGAGTCACCACCGATAATAATAGCCCAATCGTCAATTGTAATATCATTCAATACTTTGTGAATAACGTCAGTCATAGAATGGTATTCACCTTTAGGGTCACGTGCTGTAATTAAACCGAAGTCGTTCATAAACTTCATCAATTTAGGGATATTAGCCTGCGCTTTTTTGTCCCATACAGAAGCAGTGTGACATCCAGATTGGTAAGCTCCATCTACAATAGGAGAAATAACTGTAGCAGCCATTGCCTCTAACTCTTGAGCAGTCATAAGACCAGTTGTATCTTGAGACCCAACGATATTAACTTCTACACGTACATCAGATCCAGCGTGTAATACTTTTCCTGGAGCTACTCCTACTGCATTTCTATTGAAGATTTTCTCTACAGCTGTAAGTCCTTGTCCTTCCACAGAAACTTCTTTTGAAGGAGCAAATACTGTTGGAGCTGTTATACCCAATACTTTTGCAGCGAAAGTTTGAATTTTTTTACCAAACACGATAGCATAAGAACCACCTGCTTTGATAAACTCCATTTTTTGTGGAGTTAAGGCTTTAGAAATATCGATAAGCTCTTTTTCTCCGTTATAAAGTTTTTTTGTCTTTGTATTAATTGTCAATACAGTTCCTGTTGCTACAGAGTAAACTTCCTCTAAGATAGGCTCTCCTTTTTCGTTAAGGACAACTTTTCCATTTGCGTCTGTTTTCTTTACCCAGTTCTTAAGGTCAATTCCGATACCTCCTGTTACATCCACAGTCGTTAAGAAAATAGGAGAAATTCCATTTGTACCTGCTACAATTGGAGCAATATTAACGAAAGGTACATAAGGACTTGCTTGTTTACCTGTCCATAATGCTACGTTATTCACACCTGACATTCTAGAAGACCCCACTCCCATTGTTCCTTTTTCCGCGATTAACATCACGCTTTTACCAGGATGAGCTGCTTGTAGCGCTTTAATCTCTTGTTGAGCCTGAGGAGTGATCATACACTGTCCATGAAGTTCACGGTCAGAACGAGAGTGAGCTTGGTTACCTGGAGATAATAAGTCTGTAGAGATATCCCCTTCACCAGCGATGAAAGTCACTACATCTATTTTCTCAGCCACTTCAGGAAGTTCAGTAAAGAACTCTGCTTTAGCATAGCTCTCTAAGATATCCTTAGCAATAGCATTACCAGCTAAGAAAGCCTCTTTTAGACGTAATGTATCTGCATCGTATAAGAACACTTGTGTCTTAAGTACTTTAGCAGCTTCTAAAGCGATAGCTTCATCATTACCTAATGCTAAATCTAAAAGAACCTCGATAGAAGGACCTCCCTTCATATGAGATAATAATTCGAAAGCAAAAGCTGGAGTAATTTCTTTTACTACAACCTCACCTAAGATAATTTCTTTTAAAAACTTTGCTTTAACACCAGCAGCACTTGTAGTGCCAGGTAAAACATTATAAATAAAAAGCTTAAGAGAATCCTCATGGTATTCGTTCTCAGCATCTTTTACTTGTGCTATAACTTCACTTAATAGTTCAGCACCGTCAATTGGCTTAGGGTTAAGTCCTTGATTTTTTCTTTCTTCAATCTCGTTGATGTAATCCTTATAAAGGCTCATAATTAATCTCTATTAAATTTAAGGCTGACTGATTAAATACAACTTGTTAATCAACCCGTAAAACATTATTCCTAATTAGTTATCATACAAGACAATTTCATTTCTCAAACAAAAGGTAAACGGACTACTTTTAAAACTTAGCATAACTGTGATTTCTCTACTTAAATAACATTGTATTAAATAAAATAAGTTTCGATTAAGAAACTCATATCACTCTTGCTTTAAGTGATTCAAGACCAATTAACTTTTAATCTAAAAAAGAGTTGTACTGGTATTTATTTTTGTCATCACAAATTTAATCAAACTTCTTTATTTTCAAAAATTTTTAATCAAACCCTCAAAACCAAAAATTATTATTTATAAAGATTCTATTTTGATGAATAAAACTCAGTACTTTTAATAATTAAAACCATTTTATTTGATATTAATTCTTTTTTAATGGTTAAAATAGGATTTTGTAAAATTTACCCTTTATTTTATAAAAAAACGACATTTCAGCCTATTGCTAAAATGTCGTTTTCTTTATCTCAGATTATTAAATTCTTATTTTTTGACCCAATTATTACGGAATTTACAATCGCGAAATTCACCTTGGATATTGATATAAGCATCATTTAGCTTCTTAGATATCCATTTTTGAAGTTCTTCTCCTTGTTTTTTATTCAATGCAAGGTTTCTAATCTTCGTATAATCTTCCGCAAAATCCATTTTATGTGATGGATACTTTTTATTTATCGTAACAATGCGGTAAGTTTTTTCTTGTTTGTGAAAATCGTACTTAATCGCTGGTTGAGATACTTCTCCTTCTCCAAGATTAGCAACTAACTGATACAATTCTCTATCATCCATATTATTTAACTCGAAACGCGGATCCATTGTCATCTGATCTCTCATAATACCGCCGTTTTGCTTGGTATCTTTATTATCTGAAGACGCTGCTGCTGCATCGGCAAAACTAATTTCTTTATTGACAATTTTCTCGCGAATCCCCTCGATTTTTTTCTTTGCTTCTTCTAAAGCCTCATCTGTAGGTTTTGGTACCAAGAGAATATGTCTCAAATCTAAATTCTGACCTCTAATTTTCTCTAAATAAATGATATGATATCCGAACTCAGTTTCAAATGGTTGTGAAATTTCACCTTCTGCTAAACTAAAAGCAACTTCTTTAAACTCTTTTACAAATGGCGACTTCTTTGTTATAGAATAAAATCCTCCATTTGTTGCGGACCCCTTATCGTCTGTAAATAATACAGCCTTACTAAAAAAGCTCGCCCCGTTCTCTAAAACATCTCTACGCATTTCATTTAAACGGTCAATTACTTTTTGTTTTTGCTCTTTTGAAACCTCTGGTCTGACAACAATTTCTGCAATCTCCACTTCATCTCCAATCATTGGCAATTCATCCTCAGGAATAGATTTGTAGAACTGACGCACTTCTTCTGGAGTGATAGTTACTTTCTCTACAATGTGCTTTTGCATATTCTGAGTTAATTTATTCTGCTTTACAATCTCAAAAAAGTACTCGCGAAATTCTTCTTCATTCTTTTTGTTGTAAAACTTCAAGATGCGATCCATCGATCCTACTTGCTCTACCATCCCATTAATCTGTTCAGACATAAAAGTAGTTACCTCTGCATCTGGAACATCTAAACTATCTTGCAACGCTTGGTGAGCATATAACTTATCCTCTAATAATTTTTCAAATAATTCACAGCGAGATAAACTTCCCACAGGGATATTCTGTGCTTTTAACTCCAATAATGTTTTGTCAATTTCAGAATCTAAAATCACATATTTACCAACTACTCCTACTACTCCATCAATCTTTCTCTTTTGAGTATTGGCTGATTGACCTTGGGAAATACCAACAAAAGACAATGACATAGCTAAAGCCAATAATGTCTTCTTATTAAAAAATCTCATACCTCTTATTATTTTTTGCATCTTTTATAATATCTTCTTGTATCTGTTTCATTAATTCTACTTTGCGGTCATTAATAATTAATGATCTCAATGATTTTTTTATAAACTCGAAAGGAATGATTCCCCCTTTGGGGATTACAGACTTCACACGTACAAAATATGTACTTGATTCAGCGCTATATTCAAAACTGTAATTCGAACGTAAAAAATCCCTCCTATTTTCTAATGTAATAAACGGCAATCTTTCGTAAATATTACCTACTTCAATCCACACATCGTCATTTAGAAAATAAGACTTCATCTGCAAAGATAAATTTTCTAATGAATTAATCTCACTTGACTTTGTAGAATTAAACTTTCTCTTAATAGTTGCAAAGTTTGTATTGTCATTTAATACATTCACGTAGGCCAACTGAACCAACATATCATCTACTAAAAAATTACTCTTATACGATTCGTAATACTCCTTTAACTGATTATCTGATATAATGGTGTCTATCTTATTCTGCACTAATAGCTCCAAATAAGCCTTTATAGATAAATCAGATTTAAAGTTCTCTACCAACTGATCGATTTCCACGACTTTATCTTCTGGTAAATTTAACTGTGCTGCTTCGATTAACAGTTGCTTTGTAGCCCATTTATCAATAAAACGATGTACAAAAGCAAGACTATCTTTGCCAGTTACCTTTACGGGAACAATATCTTCTAATTTATCTTTTGCCAAATAAGTATTGTTTACTCGAGCAGCCATATTATTCTTTGTTTCTGCATCCTTGCCATCACATGAATAAGCAACTAATGCTGAAAGAGATAAAAAGCACAACTGCAGGCATTTCTTTTTAAATTTAGTCATTTCCAAATACAATAGTTTTATTGTTTTAAAATTCAATCTTACAAAAATAACGAAATACTTTACTTATATATACTTTAGAGGCTTGAGTATTTAAAAATAAACCAAATTCTCTTTCTAAACCTTTTTTTCACTTTCACCACTACGCGAAATAGTGCAACGTAAGAAACGCAATTAACTTGAAAAACTAAATTATACAATACAAATTTAATCAGGTGGATAAAAGAAGAACTTCATTCTCTAACGCTCTGCTGACCCTATGTGAAAAAATTTGGTAAACGCAATACAAGATTAATTAACAGCTATCAAACCTAATCAACCAGAATCAAGAAGAATATTGCTGAGTTGTTGACCAAAAACCCCAAAAACAACATAAAGTATCTAATTAGAATTTCTTTTTGTCCCTTGAACCAATGACTACACCAAGTCGCAGCTTTTTTACTGAGTATATTTCTACTTAGGAGATTATTTAAAAACACAAACTTGTTTGTTATTGGGGTATCAGTCAATTGACATACTGACTTGTACTTGATCATTGCCCCTCTTTAAAGCTACAATATAGGTTTATTAAGAATATAAAATGAGGGAGCCTTTCTTGGGGTTTCTTGCGCTTTTCTTCGGGTATTCTTGCACTTTTACTGGGAACAAGGGGTGTTTTCCCAAGCAAACTGCAAGCATCCCCCTAGAAAACCCCAAGAAAGCACCATCTGTATTACAATGGATTTGCTTTTAACGGGAAACAATCACTGATCAACTTATTAAAAGACACTCCAATATTCCTTTGTCTTATCTCTGCTTTTAGCCCTGTGGAATAAAAACTATCAAATTATTTAAAATATAACTACTTTTGTAGCCTAAAAATTTTTAATAATGAGTTTTTTAAAAGAGATTGAACGCAGAAGAACCTTTGGTGTTATTGCTCACCCAGATGCTGGTAAGACTACTTTAACAGAAAAATTACTATTATTTGGTGGAGCAATCCAAGAAGCTGGTGCTGTAAAAAACAATAAAATAAAAAAAGGAGCTACTTCTGACTTTATGGAGATTGAACGTCAAAGAGGTATTTCTGTTGCAACATCTGTTCTTGCATTTAATTATAAAGATAAAAAAATCAACATTCTTGATACTCCTGGTCACAAGGATTTCGCTGAAGATACATTCCGTACACTAACGGCAGTGGACAGTGTGATTGTCGTAATTGACGTGGCAAAAGGGGTTGAGGAACAAACTGAAAAATTAGTGGAAGTTTGTCGCATGAGAAACATTCCTATGATTGTTTTCATCAACAAACTTGACCGTGAAGGTCGCGATGCTTTTGACTTAATGGATGAAGTAGAGCAAAAGCTTCAATTGAAAGTTACACCTTTAAGTTACCCAATCGGTATGGGGTATGACTTTAAAGGAATATACAATATTTGGGAGAAGAATATCAACTTATTCAGTGATGACAGCCGCAAAAACATAGAAGATGTCATTAAGGTTTCAGACTTAGCTTCTGGAGAACTTGACAAATTAGTAGGGCAAACTGCAGCAGGAAAACTGAGAGAAGAACTTGAAATCATTGAAGGTATTTATCCGGAATTCGACAGAGAACAATATGTAAAAGGAGAACTACAACCTGTATTCTTTGGTTCTGCATTAAACAATTTTGGTGTACGCGAACTATTAGACTGTTTTATTCAAATCGCTCCTTCTCCAAGAGCCAAAGAATCTGACACAAGACTAGTAGATCCTAAAGAGGATGCTTTCTCTGGTTTTGTATTTAAGATTCACGCTAATATGGACCCTAAACACAGAGACCGTTTAGCTTTTATTAAAATCGTATCTGGTACTTTTGAAAGAAACACTCCTTATCTACATGTAAGACAAGGTAAAAAGATGAAGTTTGCCAGTCCGAATGCTTTCTTTGCAGAGAAAAAAGAAATTGTAGATATCTCTTATGCTGGTGATATTGTAGGACTTCACGATACTGGTAACTTCAAGATCGGAGACACATTAACTGAAGGAGAAATCATGCAATTTAAAGGTATTCCAAGTTTCTCTCCTGAACACTTTAGATACATTAACAATGCTGACCCGATGAAATCTAAGCAATTAGAAAAAGGGATTGATCAGTTAATGGACGAAGGAGTAGCACAGTTATTCACCCTTGAAATGAATGGTCGTAAGGTAATTGGTACTGTTGGAGCACTTCAGTACGAAGTAATACAATACCGTTTAGAGCATGAATATGGAGCTAAATGTACGTATGAAAACTTCCCTGCTTATAAAGCATGTTGGGTACAGCCAGATGATCCTAAAAATGATGAGTTTAAAGAATTTAAACGTGTAAAACAAAAGTTCCTTGCCTTTGACAAATCTGGACAATTGGTGTTTTTAGCTGATAGTGAATTCTCTATTCAAATGACACAAAGCAAATACCCTTCAGTAAAACTGAGATTTACATCTGAAGATATTATATAATAAAAAACCTCTCAATAAATTGAGAGGTTTTTTTATATTGTAAACAAACGAGATTAGAATCTCTTCATTTGTTCTTTCATCATTTTTACTTGTTCTTTTAGCATTCCTTGTTTGTCAAGTTTTTGCGCTTCACTTAAAAGCTTAGTCGCCTCAATTTTTCTGCGCTTAGTCATAGCAATTCCAGCTAATTGTAACTTAGCCATGGCCAAATCTTGATCCATATTCAATCCCAATTCGATTGCTTTCTTCATGTATTTTTCAGAAGCGTTCAAGTTAGTTTGAGATGTCATAATTCCCATTAGGTAATTATAGTATCCATTCTGCTTGCGCACTAAAGCTGTTTCAGGGTTTTTAATCTTATCCAACCATTTTTGAGCACCTTCAAAATCTTGTTTTCTCAGCTTTAAAAAAGCCAAAAGAATATACTCGTTTTTGAAGTACAATAGGATTACTAACCCCATTAAAAACAATAGAAAAATCCCATTCCCTATATTCCCTTCTACGAATTGCCAAATTGCTGTTGCAAAAAGTGCAGCTGCAATACCTAATTTAATATACCTGTGAAACATTTATATATTTTGTGTTTATAATCAAAGAACGCAAATTTACAAAATTCCCCCTACTTAAAAAACAAATCACTTTTATTTCTAAGCTCAACTTGTTATTTAAATCTTTATGTTCCTTATAACTTCAATCAAACATAACATAGATACACTTGAATTAACTCTACAATGAATCTATTATAACTTAACATTGACAACATAAAAACAATCAGAAACCTGTATTAACTTTAAATGTAAGTCACTCAAAGATTAAAAGATTATAATCCTCTCCCAGCTAAACGCACCTTTGATCCTATCCTTTGATACAATAGCTATATAGTTACTTAATGATAGCTTGCCAATCCATCTGTTCAAAAATAAAAAGTGCTAATTGCAAAATGATACAAGCTTACTTTAGTCCAATGATATACTGAGCATCTATCTCACGAAAATCCCTTACGATATAATCAGCTCCCGTATAATCTTGTTGTTTCGAATTTTCACTTTTATATCCGATAACGCGAATACCAGCAGCATTTGCTGCTTTTATACCATTTGTACTATCCTCTATAATAAGACAATCTTGCTTATCACTGTTTTTGGCTAATGAAGCTGCAGTCAAAAAAATAGTGGGATCTGGCTTTGATTTAGGAAAGTCTTCTCCACTAACTATATGGGTAAAAAAAGGATATAATCCAAAACGAGTAAAGACTCTATCAATGGTACTTTTAGATGCTGAAGAACCTACAATTAACTCAACTCCTGCTTGATATAGACCTTCAATCAAAGGGCGAACTCCAGCAATCAAATCTAAATCTGCTTTCGTGTCGAAAGAATCATTAAACAAATTTCGCTTGCGCAAGACTAAATCCTTAACCTCACCTTGAACACCATACAATTCTTTAATGCGCTCATAGGTATTTTTAGTAGAATGTCCCGTAAAAGAGTTGTAAACATGTTCACTCACTTCTATCCCCAATTCATCAAAATGTCTGTGATAAGCGTATCTGTGTACAGGTTCTGTATCCACAATAACACCATCCATATCAAAAATCACTGTCTTTACCATGTTTTTTTTAGCAAAAATAAGAATACTATTAGTATAATCTCAGAGAGTTTACCTAATTTTACTTTTAGCGCAATCTTAAATTAGAATCACCTTGGATCTTGACGAACAAACTTTAATAGAGCGGTTAAAAAATCCTTCTACAAAAAACGAAGCTTTTCGCGAGGTGGTTCATTTGTACAAGGAAAGATTGTATCATCAGATACGCTCACTTGTATTCAACCATGATGACACTGATGATATACTTCAAGAGACTTTCATCAAAATTTTCAATAATATAGATTCCTTCAAACAAGATAGCAAGTTATTCTCTTGGTTGTACAGAATAGCTACAAATCAGGCATTAGACTTTCTCAAGTCTAAAAGTAGAATGCAACGCGTCTCTACTGAAGAACTCAATGACCTCATCATAGACCAGTTATACGCAGATGAATTATTCAATGGAGATGAAGCTGAGATTCTCTTGCAAAAAGCTATTAACACACTGCCTGAAAAACAACAATTAGTATTTAAAATGAGGTATTATCAAGAGATTGACTATGACTCTCTATCTGAAATATTACAGACAAGTGTCGGTGCACTAAAGGCGTCATACCACATCGCATCGAAGAAAATAGAAGAATATTTAAAAGACAATTAAACCCAAGACGCTTTTTTTCGTCTAATATGGAAAGGTTAAAAACATGGAAAGAAAAACTTCTTTTAATAATAAAAAGCTTTTTAAAACGCCAGATAACTACTTCGAATCTTTTGAAGGTAGATTGATGCAAAATATTGAACAAAAAAACAATAGCGTTTCTAAACCCCAAAAGAGAATCAAACGCTATTATTACAGTTCAATAGCAGCCACTATTGCTTTAGTCATAGGTTTGACATTTTTCTATACTTCTGAAAAACAAGAAACACTCAAAGACGAAGCAATAAGCAACTACATTGAATACAACACAACACTCACCCTATCAAGTGACTTCATCAATTCATTTGATGAACAAGACATCCAAGAATTAGAGCAATCCATTGAACTCAATCAAAAAGAGATTAATGATTACGTCTTGACAAACATTGATATTGAGTATTATTTAAATGATTAATTTATGAAAAAACACATAACCCTATTCTTTCTATTTATCTGCATGCTTTCAATCAAAGCACAAGATCACGGAGAACAAATTCGCTCATTAAAAATAGCTCACCTAACTTCAGTTTTAAATTTAAGCACAACTGAAGCTGAAAAATTTTGGCCTTTGTACAATACTTATGACCATAAAATGTCAGAATTGAGACACAATGAAATAGTCAAATTCTTAAAACACAATGAAATTTCAGAGATTGAAACCATGAGTGAGAAAGAAGCTTCAAAAAAGATACAGGAACTCATTGATTTTGAAGAGGCTTACTTTAGTACGCGAAAAGACTTCTTAACGGAAGCAAAAAAAATATTGTCAAATAAAAAAATCTTATTACTTAAAAAAGCCGAAGATGATTTCAACCGAAAATTACTTCGTAAATACAAGGAAAAGAAATAATATTTAATAACGATAAAATAACATTAGTCATGTTCTAATAGCTCACAAAAGATGTATATTTGTGGGCTATTTTATTTATATATTAATGAGACTACATAGAAACCTTGTATTTACAGTTATTGACTCACTACTTGCAATCTTCAACGAAGGAGAATATGCTGATAAAGTGGTAGCAAGAGCTTTAAAAAAAGACAAACGCTGGGGAAGTGCTGACAGAAAATTCGTTGCAGAAACAATTTACGAAATAGTACGTTGGAAAAGACTATATGCCGAAATAGCTGAAGTAAAAGAGCCATTTAACAGAGATGATATGTGGCGCGTATTTGCTGTATGGGCTGTTCTGAGAGGTTATAATTTACCAGATTGGAAATACTTTGAAAATACTCCGGTTCGAAGAATCAAAGGAAGATTTGACGAGTTAACAAAAACGAGAAAATACAGAGAATCTATCCCTGATTGGATGGATGAATTAGGTATAAAAGAACTGGGTGAAGAATTGTGGACAAAAGAAATTGCGGCACAAAACAAACAAGCTAGTGTGATTCTACGTGTAAATACCCTAAAAACTACACGTGACAAACTTTATGGTATCTTAATGGATTTAGACATTGAGACAATCAAAACTACTGAATATCCAGATGCCTTAGTTTTAAAAGAACGCGCAAATGTTTTCTTAACAGATGCCTTTAAAGAAGGACTTTTTGAAGTTCAAGATGCTTCTTCCCAACTTGTTGCTCCTTTATTAGATGTACAACCTGGAATGAGAGTGGTAGACACTTGTGCAGGTGCAGGTGGAAAAACACTACACATTGCTTCGTTAATGGAAAACAAAGGGCAAATTATTGCTATGGATATCTATGAAAGCAAGCAAAAACAACTTAAAATAAGAGCCAAAAGAAACGGTGCTTTCAATATAGAATACCGCATCATTGAAGGAACTAAAACAATTAAAAAACTACACGACAAAGCTGATCGTGTACTAATTGACGCTCCTTGTAGTGGACTTGGTGTGCTAAAGAGAAACCCAGATAGCAAATGGAAGCTTAAACCAGAGTTTATAGAAGAAATCAAACAAGTTCAACGACAAGTTCTTCAAGATTATTCTAAAATATTAAAACCTGGAGGAAAATTAGTTTACGCTACTTGCTCAATTTTACCTTCAGAAAACGAAAAACAAATAGAACACTTTTTAAATAGCGAGGCTGGTAAAGACTTTACTTTCGTTAAAGACCACAAGATTCTTGCCCACGAATCGGGATTTGACGGTTTTTACATGGCTTTATTAGAAAGAAAGAAACAATAAACTACCTACTAAAACAAACAACATAACTAAAATTTAAACTCACTTATAAAATTTAATTGAAAAACACCCTTAGAAATGAAAAAAGCTTCATTTATTTTAGCTTTAGGGATGGCTATGGCCATTTTTTCTTGTAGCAAAGACCCTATTGTAACGGACCCAACTCGTCCTGATACTGAAGAACCTTCAAAACCAACCGACCCTACAGGGCCTACAGAACCTTCAAAACCGCAACCAGATGGAGATGCAGGTATTGACGTTAACAAACCGGAAACTGTTGCTGACTTTAACAATCCTACAGAGTTTTTAAAGTCTTTGAACAAATTCAAATTAGCCACTTACGCTAAAGTTGTTACTGGTCAAGGAAAAGATGGCGGAAATGCCTTACAAATAAACGGTACTCCTCAGGCAAACGGTTATGTTTTCACTACCGAAAACCAAACTGTGGCTGCTAACGCAAAAAGTATCACTTTCTATATTAAGGGAACAGCTGACAAATCACTGTCTTTTAATGTATACACTAACGCAGGATATGAAGTATTCAACTTGCGTACAGATGAACAAATTGCCAATAAAAAGGATATTACGCTATCTTCTGACTTAGTACTTAAAAAAACTACTAAAAAACAAGAAAGTGATTCAAACATTGGAGTCAATGACTATGTTGGAGTAAAAATAAACGCTAATAATTGGATTAAAATCACACTTGATATCTCTGATGTAGATTACAACAAATCTAAAACAGGTTCAGTATTTGGATTCAAAGTTGGTAGCAAAGCTGCTTATAACCTACTTGTTTCTTCTATTGTGTTTGACGATGCTAAACCTACAACTCCTGTGGATCCGGTAGATCCAGTGGATCCCGTTGATCCGACAGAGCCTGGTGATATAAAAGTTCCTGCTCAACTACAAAGCTATTATAGTACAATAGACTTTAAAACAACTAAAGGAATGGCTTTAAAACAAGCTTTAACTACTTTGGTTAAATCTACCCACAAGAAGACATTAAGCTACGATGGTGTTTGGGGAGCTATCAAAAACACTGATTTAACACCTGATGGAAGGACTGTATACTTATTATACGGTCACAAAGGCACAAATTCTGGTAAACAAGCCTATACAAGAGGTGTAAATGCTAATGGAGGAAATGCCAATCAGTGGAATAGAGAACACACCTATGCTAAATCATTGGGTACACCTAACTTAGGTACTTCTGGACCAGGTGCTGATGCTCACCACTTAAGAGCATCAGATACAGGATGGAATTCAACTCGTGGAAATTTAAAATTTGCTAACGGAAGTGGACTTTCTGGAAAAGTATCAGGAGGATGGTATCCTGGTGATGAATGGAGAGGTGATGTAGCTCGTATGATGATGTATATGTACTTACGTTATGAATCTAGATGTTTACCAACTGGAGTAGCAATTGGTTCTAAAAACAAAGTTGACAGTAAAATGGTTGACCTATTATTAGAATGGAACGCTATTGATCCAGTTTCGGAAATAGAAACACAAAGAAATGAGTACCTTGGAAATGCAAGTAATCAATATGGACAAGGAAATAGAAATCCTTTTATTGATAATCCATACTTAGCTACTTTAATTTGGGGAGGACCAACAGCTAATAACCTTTGGAAATAAAATAAACAATAGCAAGCTTTAATTAAAGCTTGCTATTGTTGTTTATATAATATCCTATTGTAAACACTACTTATATATCAATAGGACAAAACACTTCACTGATTTAATTGAAAAACACCCTTTGAAATGAAAAAAGCTTCATTTTTTTTAGCTTTAGGGATGGCTATGGCCATTTTTTCTTGTAGCAAAGACCCTATTGTAACGGACCCAACTCGTCCTGATACTGAAGAACCTTCAAAACCAACTGACCCTACAGGGCCTACAGAACCTTCAAAACCGCAACCAGATGGAGATGCAGGTATTGACATTAACAAACCGGAAACTGTTGCTGACTTTAACAATCCTACAGAGTTTTTAAAGTCTTTGAACAAATTCAAATTAGCCACTTACGCTAAAGTTGTTACTGGTCAAGGAAAAGATGGCGGAAATGCCTTACAAATAAACGGTACTCCTCAGGCAAACGGTTATGTTTTCACTACCGAAAACCAAACTGTGGCTGCTAACGCAAAAAGTATTACTTTCTACATTAAAGGAACAGCTGACAAATCACTGTCTTTTAATGTATACACTAACGCAGGATATGAAGTATTCAACTTGCGTACAGATGAACAAATTGCCAGTAAAACGGATATTACGCTATCTTCTGACTTAATACTTAAAAAAACTAATAAAAAACAAGAAAGTGATTCAAACATTGGAGTTAATGACTATGTTGGAGTAAAAATAAACGCTAATAATTGGATTAAAATCACACTTGATATCTCTGATGTAGATTACAACAAATCTAAAACAGGTTCAGTATTTGGATTCAAAGTTGGTAGCAAAGCTGCTTATAACCTACTTGTTTCTTCTATTGTGTTTGACGATGCTAAACCTACAACTCCTGTGGATCCGGTAGATCCAGATCCAGTTGATCCAGGAACTGGTCAATCAGGAGATTTTAAAAACATACCTGCTGATCAAAAAGCATATTACGCTAATATTGATTTCAAGAAAACTGGAATGGAGCTAAAAGTTGCTTTAGCTAAACTAATTCAGAAAAAAAATGATATATCATATACAGCTAATAAGCATGCTATTGCAATTACCGATCGATCTCCAGATGGAAAATTGTATATGATTTACGGAGAAAAAGGTACAACAAGTGGTAATCACACTTATACTTCAAACTCTGGATGGAATAGAGAACATGTATTTGCACAATCGCAAGGAAACCCTGTTTTGGGAAGATCCAAAGGACCAGGTGTAGACGCCCATCATTTAAGACCTTCGATTATTAAACACAATAGTGATCGTGGAAACTTACACTTTATTGAAGGATCTGGTAAAGCAAGAAAACTTGGAGGTGGATGGTATCCAGGCGATGAGTGGAGAGGAGATGTTGCTCGCATGATGATGTACATGTACCTTGTATATAATCAACAGTGTGATGCTAATTTAATCGCAATAAGCTCACCAGTTTCGACAGATAAAGGAATGGTTGAATTGTTTTTAAAATGGAACGCAGAAGATCCTGTAGCTGACTTAGAGATACAGAGAAATGATTTTCATGGAAATCCTAAAAATGCTAATTCACAAGGAAATAGAAACCCTTTTATCGATAACCCATACTTAGCAACACAAATCTGGGGTGGCCCAGTGGCTGAAAACAGATGGAAATAAAATAAACAAGAGCAAGCTTCAATAAAAGCTTGCTCTTTAACTTTGATTTCTTCATACAATTAAGTAACTTTATGTGAATTTCTAAACATAGAAATACACTTCACTTAAAATATTTAATTGTATACTAAAATTTATTAGTAATGAAGAAAATTTCAATCTTTTTAGTATTAGGGATGGCTTTGGCTATATTTTCTTGTACCAAAGACCCTATTGTGACGGATCCTACTGATATAGAGAATCCCGAAACTACGAATCCGGAAAAACCAAATCCAGATCCAACTGACCCCGACCCCAACACACCTATTGAAGTTAAACCTGGAAAAACAGTAGTTTTCCCTGGAGCAGATTTCGAAGTTTGGGATACATTCTTAGGTACACTTCAAGATTATCAAGGAACCAAAATAAAACCATATGCTACTCAAGCCATTGGTACAGGTTGGGACAATAAAAATGGATTAAGTTTAAAGGGTACACCTTCAGCAAACGACTATGTATTTACAGTTGAAAACGTAAAAAAAGTAGTCAAAAATGCAACGAAATTATCTTTACTTGTAAAAGGTACTTCAGCAAAATCGTTAACCTTGTTGGTTTTCAAACCAGATGGTAAATCCTACTATGCTTATAATGTAGGTGATATGTCTGATAGCAAAAATATTACTGCAGATACAAAACCACAGACATCCGATCCAAATAGTACTACACCAAGCTATACAGGAATTATAGATACAAAAGGAAAATGGGTTAAAGTTGTTTTAGACCTTAAAACTGGTGTGACTGGATATAATACTACTGGAACTGGTAAAACCTTTGCTATTAAAGTTGGTAAAGATGCTGCTTATGACTTGGTAATCGATGAGATTAGATACGAAGACGGAACTGAAAGTGATGCTGGTGGAGATGGTGAGCCAGGTACAGATCCTGTCGATCCAGGAGACTATAAAATTCCTGCTGATCAAAAAGCATATTACTCAAGTATTAATTTTAAAGATACAAAAGGAATGGCTTTGTATAGTGCTTTAGCTGATTTAGTTAAAAAAACACATCACCAAACATTAGGATATACTAACAAACTTTGGGAAGCTATGAGTATAACAGATTTAGTACCAAACACTAATGAAGTTTATTTAATATATGGTCATCCTGGGGTAAAAAATGGGGTTCAAGCTTTTTCAAGAAACAAAGCTAATCACGGAGGTAATAAAGGACAATGGAATAGAGAACATACCTATGCCAGAGCATTAGGAACACCTAATTTAAAGGGAAATGAAAAAGCTAATTCAGATGTTCACCATTTAAGACCAGCTGATGTAGAATGGAACGGAAAAAGAGATAATGAAAAATTTGCTAAAGGTTCAGGTCTCTCTGGGCCAGTAAGTGGAGGATGGTACCCTGGAGATGAATGGAAAGGTGATGTAGCACGTATGATGATGTATATGTATCTTAATTATGATAATCAATGTTTACCAACTGGTGTTGCCATAGGCCCTACAAACAAAGTAGATCCTAAAATGGTAGATATGTTGCTGGATTGGAATGCAGAGGACAAAGTATCTGATATGGAGAAAAAAAGAAATGAGTACCACGGTGGAAACCATCAATACTCACAAGGTAACCGTAATCCTTTTATCGACAACCCTTACTTAGCTACACAAATCTGGGGTGGAAAACCGGCAGAGAATCTTTGGAAATAAAACTTAGTTAAATATAGTATAAAAGAGCTTCTTTAAAGAGGCTCTTTTTTTTATACCACTAAATAACCCTAACTTTATAAAATCAAATATTTTTGACAGAATTTGAACAACAAACAAACACAAAACTGAAACACTTTTATTAATTGAAAACACTTTTATTAATTGAAAACACTTTTACAATGAAAAAAAAGTCACTTTTACTAGTCTTAGGACTATCGTTATTAACACTCTCGTGTACGAAAGATCCTATTGTCACTGATCCTACTGATCAAGATTGGACAGAAAAGCCAGCTGATCCAGATGAGGATAATGGTCAAGGAGGTAATGAAGAAACAACAGACTCTGATGGTCAAGGAGTAGATGGAGTTAATGTTAACCAACCAGACATTGTAGCAAACTTCAATGATTGGGAAACTTTTGTTAAAACCACTAATACTTATGGAGTAAACTCTATCGCTAAAGCAGCACCTGGACAAGGAAGAGATGGTAAAAATGCAATGCATATCAAAGGGCAATATCCCGACAAAAATGATTACGTATTTACTATCGAGAATCAAAGTGTTTCCACTACTGCTAAAACGATTATAGTATACATTAAAGGAAAAGCAGCTAAATCACTTTCTTTTAACCTATACAGAGCAGATGGTACTTATGATGTTTATAACCTGCGCACAGATGCACAGATTGAATCTAAGCAAGATGTAGTTATCTCTCAAAACACAGTATTGGAAAAAACTACTCGCATGAGTTCTTATAATCCAAAAAACGGAAATAACGACTATACGAAAACGACTGTTGAAACAGCTAATCAATGGGTTAAATTAACGCTAAACCTTGAAGGCGCAGATTACAATAAATCAGGTAATGGCCCTCTATTCTCAATCAAAATAGGAAACAAAGCTGACTATGATTTATTCTTAGACTCGATTACTTTTGATGATGCGGAAGTACCTGGAAACGGTGGAGAGACTGGTCCTACTAACCCTGGTGAATATACTATTCCTGCAGAATATGCAGCGTATTATGCTGGTATAGATTTTACAAAAAATGGAATGGAGTTAAAGGCTCAATTGGCAAGTCTTGTAACAAGAACACATAAACCTCAGAGTTATACTCCTGGAATATGGGAAGCTTCAAAATATACTGATCAAGATCCAGAAAACAGTGATAATGTAATACTTATTTATGGTTGGACAAACAATGAAAAAGACATTGTAAAAAGAAGAACAATGCCAAAAAGTCAACAAAGTTCTGGAGGTAGTGGAAGAGATAAAGTATGGGAGAGAGAACACGTATTTGCTAAATCACTTGCTGTAGATAAGTCTAAAGAACAAGTCGCTCTTCATGCAGAAGGAAGAAATGGTACAATACCAACGGCTATAGAAGGAATAGCAGGACACGATGCACATAACCTAAGACCAATTAATGGATCATGGAATGGATCAAGAGGTAATAAAGAGTTTGTAAATGGTTCAGGAAATTCAGGTCCTAAAGGAAACTATTGGTATCCAGGTGACGAATGGAAAGGAGATGTAGCTCGTATGATGATGTATATGCACATCCGCTATGAAAATGAAAATGGAGGTGGATATACCAAAGCTACTAAAGTAGGAAAACCTATCGATACTAAAAACGGAACGACTGCAGATGAAATGATTGATTTATTCTTAAAGTGGAATGCTGAAGATCCTGTATCTCCTTTAGAAAAAAGAAGAAATGAATATCATGGTGGGAATCATCAATATTCACAAGGAAATCGCAACCCGTTTATCGACAACCCTTATTTAGCTAATCAAATTTGGGGAATGGAAAACAAATACAAAGCAGCAAATCTGTGGTAGTAAAATATAAAACACTAAAGAGGCTCTATTTTTAAGAGCCTCTTTTTTATTTAATAACTTTTCAGTACTTTTCAATAACCACTATATAAAAGAAAATGAATAATAAATTACTAACGCTTGTGGCAATTTGCCTTTTGACAATCTCGTGTGCAAAAACTCAGAAAGATAAACAAGCTCATCTGTCACAGGACAATAATCAATCGCAAAATACTACTGCTTTAAATATTCCAACTTACAAAATCCCAAAACAACAAGCTGACTATTACAAAGAAGTGGATTTTACCAAAACAGGTCCTGCCCTACTATCACAACTCGCCTATTTACTTGAAAAAACACATAACCCCATTAGTTATACCCCTGGTATAAGACAAGCTCTCCAAACAACAGATCAAGATCCTGAGAACAAAGATAACGTCGTGTTGCTTTATGGTTGGCCTAAAGGTGAAAGCAACGCATTGGAACACCAAAGAAGTATCAATAAGAGATACTTTAGTAAAGGAGAGCAGGAAGATAGCGAAAGAAAAAAAGTTTGGGAAAGGGAGCATGTATTTGCGAAATCAAGAGCCAAAAGCAATACACTTAAATTAAAAGGTTTAATAGCCGACGCAAAAGGCAGTATTCCACACGCAGCGCATACTAGACAACTGGCAGGACAAGATGTACATCATATCACAGCCATTAATGGTTATTGGAATAATCATAGAAATAACAGCTTATTTGTAAATGGAGAAGGCAATTCACATAAAATAGCTAACTACTGGTATCCTGGAGATGAATGGAAAGGAGACGTTGCTCGCATGATGATGTATATGCATCTCAGATACCATAAGAGCGACAATTACACCAGTGCAGATAAAATTGGACTGCCAATAGATGCAAAGCAAACAACAAAAGACGGAATGATTGATTTGTTTCTCAAGTGGAATGCAGAAGACCCTGTCTCTGCGATTGAAGTAAATAGAAATAAATATCATGGTAACTTAAACAATAAATACGCTCAAGGAAATCGCAACCCATTTATCGATAATCCCTATTTAGCAAATCAAATTTGGGGAATGCCACAATACACAGCAGACAACTTATGGAAGTAAGAATAGTTTAGTTTAAAAAAAGATATACTGATCGAAATTTAATCATGTAATACTGTTTTTTAGTATAGTTTTTGATTTACTCATATAAATCAAAAACTATATAAAATGAAAAACAAATTAACCATTTTCTTAATTGCATGCTGTACCTTGGGGTTAAGTTATTCCTGTAGTAAAGACCCAATTGTAACTACCCCCTCTCCTGGTAAACCAATACCTATTCAACCGAATCCTGGAGGGGAGAATAACGGTGGAGGAACTCCCTATAAATACAATATACCTTCCGATCTTAAACCATACTATGCTGATATCGATTTTACCAAAACAGGAAAAGAATTAAAAACGCAACTAAGCAATAAAGTAACAAGTACGCATAAAAAGACAATTACCTATAAACAAGTTTGGACTGCAGTCAAACAATCAGACTTTGTTCCCAATGCAAATCCAGAACAAGTATATCTAATTTATGGACACAAAGAAATTGGACTCTCACCTGAAAAACAAGCTTATACAAGAGAAATGAGTAAGCAAGCTTCAGGAGGCCCAAGTGTAGATACATGGAATAGAGAACATGTATTCACACAACATGCAGGAGGATTTAACACAAAACAGCCTGGAGCTGGAACAGATGCACACAATATTCGAGCTGCAGATACGGATTGGAACTCTGCTCGAGCTAATCGAAAATTTGCGGAAGGAAAAGGCAATTCTACGCCAATAGGACAAGATAGCTGGTATCCTGGCGACCTATGGAAAGGCAGTGTTGCACGTATGATGATGTACATGTACGTTAGATATGGCGAACAATGTGCACCTACTAAAATAGGACAAGGTAAAACGACTTCTTTTGATAATATGATTGATCTATTTCTCAAATGGAATGCACAAGTAAAAGTATCTGAAAGCGAAAAAAGAAGAAATGACTACTTGAGTAATGTCAACAATGAAGCTGGGCAAGGAAATCGCAATCCTTTCATAGATAACCCTTATTTAGCAACTCACATCTGGGGAGGCCCTAAGGCAGATAATCACTGGAAGTAACAAATTTATCTTTTAAAATCTATAATTCATGGCTATATAGTATTCTATATGGCCTTTCTTTTTTAGATTAATAGTATAAAAAACATTTATCAGTTATTGACATAATAATTGTTTGTACCTTTGTTGTCCTTTAATACAAAAGCTTTGAAAAGTTAAACTACAAAGTTTTAAATTTTTGACAGATGAAAAAGTTTTTTATACTACCTCTAATGGTATTTATGAGCCTTACTTATAGCTGCTCATCAAGTGATGATTCTATCACTGAAGATACTGGAACTGAAAATAATGGTGGAGGAACAAAGCCAAAGCCTTCAGTTGTAATGAAAGATAAGGCAAATTATCGCCCTATTGATGAAGCTCAACAACAATATTATAAAGGCATTGACTTTACACTACGTGGTGAAAAGCTCAAAGAAGCCTTGCATGCTTTATTAGTAAAAACTCATAAACAACTCATGTATACTCCAGATTTATGGGATGCCTGTATTGCAACAGATATTAATCTTGACGACCCAAATGGTCAAACATTACTTGCTATGTATGGTTGGCCTAAAAACCAAGAAAAGGAAAACAAACACAAGCGAACGATAGATAAATTTGCAAAAAACAACAATCCTAAAGAAATAAATATTAATAGAGATAAAAAATGGGAAAGAGAACATGTATTTGCAAAATCTAAGGCAGATCCAAAACTTGTTACCTCAAGAGGCGACAAAGGATACTCTGAACAGGGTTTAATTGCAGGTGTAGATGCCCATAATCTAAGAGCTATTAATGGTCAATGGAATGAAGATAGAGGTAATACAATATTTGGAGAAGGAAGTGGTAATGCAGGTATGAGTAACGGCTTTTGGTACCCAGGTGATGAGTGGAAAGGAGATGTTGCCCGTATGATGATGTATATGTATGTTAGATATGGAGCACAATGTAATCCAAGAAAAATAGCAGCAGGAAATGAAGTAGCTACTCCTGATTATGGAGGAACAGGAATGATGCGTATATTTTTAAAGTGGAATGCGGAAGTTCCTGTCTCACCAAATGAAAAACTAAGAAACAAAGTTCATGGTGAACAAAACAAAAGATACTCACAAGGAAATCGCAACCCATTTATTGACAACCCTTATTTAGCTAATCTAATCTGGTGGGGAGGGCAAGATCAAGAAGAACTTGTTGCAGATAATATTTGGGAAAGAATTGAATAAATAGAACTTTTCTTCACATTTAACTATATAAGATGAGCTGTACAGATTTTGTACAGCTCATTTTTTATTTTCTCTTTTTTTCAAACATCAATTCCTTAACCTTCTCTTTATCCTCTTTTTCTTTTTTCAAGTCAAACATAGTACCAAATACTCGATCCCAAAAGGTATTACTAACGCCAAAGCCCAAATCTTCATCTTTGTAGTGATGCAGATGGTGATTTCGCCAAAGTGGCTTCATAAACTTAAAAGGCGGTGCGAAAGCGTGGATAGCATAGTGCATTGAAGCATAAAGTAGATAACCTAACATAAAACCAGGAAAAAAACCAAACACATACTTTCTTAAGACAAAATAAAAGACACAAAATATCACAGCCGCCAATAGTATACTGGGTACTGGTGGCATAAATAACCGCTGCCTATCTCTCGGATAATGATGGTGATTGCCATGCATGATGTAAGCAAACCTTTGTAAGCTTTTCTTTTCACTAATGAGATGAAAGATAAATCGGTGTGCTAAGTATTCAAAAAAAGTCCAAAATACCATTCCTCCTAAGAAAAGAAGAACGAGATTTTGGACCGTCAATTGATAATCTCGATAACCGAGATAAATAATATAAGATAACAAAGGAATATACATCCCCCAAATAATAGCAGGATGACCCTTTGTCAACATTTCTAAATAAGGATTCTTAAATAATTTAGCTTGGCCTTTGTTGTGTATTTTTTCAAATTCCATGGTATATTAACTTAATCGTCTTAAGCTAATATAATAATTTTACCAACGTATCACAACACTTCCCCAAGTGAACCCACTTCCGAAAGCAGCCAGAACAACTAAATCTCCCTCTTTAATTTTACCTTGCTCCCATGCTTCAGTTAATGCAATTGGCACAGATGCAGCCGTTGTATTCCCATATTTCATGATATTGTTGAATACTTTTTCATCAGGTAAACCAAACTTATTTTGAATAAATTGAGAAATACGCAAATTAGCTTGGTGAGGAATCAACATATCAATATCTTCAACTTTTAAGTTATTTGCTTCTAACCCTTCATTGATAACTTCACTAAAGCGAACAACAGCGTTTTTGAAGACAAACTGTCCATTCATATAAGGCGTATAACTAATATCATCTGGATCGTTATCTTGTAGGATCTCAGTAACCCATCTACCTCCCATACCTGGAGCTAATAAGGCTAACTCTTCTGCATGTTCACCTTGAGAGTGAATATGAGTAGATAACAATCCTTTTGTATCATCTTCACTGCGCGTTAAAACAGCTGCTCCTGCCCCATCTCCAAAAATCACAGAAACTGCTCTACCACGAGTAGTCATATCTAATCCAGATGAATGCACTTCCGAACCAACCACTAAGACGTTTTTATACATCCCCGTTTTAATGTATTGGTCAGCAATCGATAAAGCATATATAAAACCAGAACACTGTGCTCTAATATCTAAAGCAGCAACGTTGTTTAATCCTAATTCTCTTTGTAACAACACTCCTGGACCAGGAAAGTAATAATCAGGACTCAAGGTTGCAAAAACAACGAAATCAATGTCCTGTGCCTCTACTTTAGCTCTTTCCATAGCAATGCGAGCCGCTTTCACTCCCATTCCCGAGGTAGTATCTTCTTCTAATAACTTATGTCTTCTTTCGTGAATACCAGTTCTCTCAACAATCCATTCATGATTGGTATCCATTATTTTTGAAAGATCATCATTTGTTACAACATTATCTGGAACGTAATAACCTAATCCACTTATTTTTGATCTATACATTTTGATAAGCTTTTTATTTTAAAACAGCAAAAATAAGCTTTTTAACAACTAAAAAGTATTAAATTATCTACAAATAGCTATTCTAAGCTTTTATTTAATTTTATTTGATATATATTAGCGACCTAACCTTAACTTATACCCATGAAATTAGTAAAAACATCGTTATTATCACTATTTTTGATAACATCTATGTATGCACAAGAAAACATTACTTATCAAAAACCCTCTCAAGAAATTTTAGAGCTTGCAGATTTTGAACGAGCTCCAAGTATCTCTATTGACTACAACAAAGAGTATATGTTACTTACTTACCGCAGTACTTACAAAACGCTAATGGACTTAAATGTCAATGAAATGAGATTAGCTGGACTGCGTATTGATGTAAATACAAATATCTCAAGTACGGTTACATACATTGAAAACTTAAAAGTTAGAAAAGTAAAAGATACAAAAGAAGTTCAAGTAAAAGGCCTACCTACAAATCCGCGTATAACTAATCTTTCTTGGTCACCTGATCAGAGTAAAATTGCATTTACACATACTACGGAAAAAGGAGTTGAATTATGGGTTGTGGATATCAAAACAGCTCAAGCAACTAAACTTACTGAAGATAACCTTAATGCTAATTTAGGAAGTCCAATCACTTGGTACAAAGACAGTAAAAACATTCTTGTTAATGTTATCCCGTCTAACAGACCAGCATTAATTGATACAAAAAACACTATACCTGCAGGCCCAATTGTCTCTGTGAGTGAAGGAGTAGTATCTCAAAATAGAACCTACCAAGATTTGCTAAAAAATAAAACAGATGAAGCTAACTTTGAAACTTTAGTTACTTCTGAATTATACAAAGTAAATCTAAATGGAGAGAAAACTTTACTAAAGAAAGGGGATTTATACGTATCTCAATCTTTCTCACCTGATGGTGAATACTTAATGTTGACTACATTAGAAAAGCCTTTTTCTTATTTAGTAGCATTAAACCGATTCCCTATGAAAACAATTGTTTATGACAAAGAAGGAAATCAGGTAAAGACTGTAAACGAAATACCTTTAAGCGAAATTATGCCTAAAGGATTTATGGCTACCAGAGAAGGCAAGCGAAATATGGGATGGAGAGCTGATAAAGCTGCTGAACTATATTTTGTAGAAGCACTTGATGGAGGGGATCCAGCAAAAGAAGTTGAATATAGAGACGAAGTCTTTACTTGGGCTGCTCCTTTTGACAAAACTCCTGAATCAATTGTTAAGTTATCACAGCGTTATGGCGGTATAGCTTGGGGTGATGATAATTTAGCTTTAGTTTCTGATCAATGGTATGACACGCGTAATACAAGAACGTTTATTATCAATCCTTCAAAATTCAATGAAAACCCAGTAAAGATTGAAGATAGAAATTCTCAAGATGTTTACAGCGATCCAGGAGAGTTTCAAACAAAGCGAAATGAGTATGGTCGCTATGTTTTAAATATCGAAAACAACAAAATGTACTTGATCGGAGATGGATACACGGCGAAAGGTCAATTCCCTTTTATCGATGAATTTGATACAAAAACACTAAAGACAAAAAGATTATACCAATCTAATTATACAGACAAAAAAGAGACGATTCAATCTATTGAGGATGTGAAAAAAGGAACTGTATTGGTATCTATTCAATCTCCTACAGAATATCCAAATTACTACTTTAGAAACATCAAGAAAAAGAACGACCTAAAGGCAATCACAACATTCAAGAATCCTTTTGAAAGCTTAGATGGAGTTTACAAAGAAGTAATTACTTACAAAAGAGAAGATGGTTTAGAATTATCTGGTACTTTATATTTACCAAAGGGCTATGATCGCAAGTCAAAATCTGAAAAATTACCATTGTTAATTTGGGCTTACCCAAGAGAATACAAGGATAAAAACAGTGCAGGACAGGTAACAAATAACCCTAACGAATTTACTTTCCCTTCATACGGATCGTTTGTTTATTGGGTAACCAAAGGTTATGCTGTATTAGATAAAGCTGCATTCCCAATTGTTGGAGAAGGAGAAGAAGAACCTAATGACACTTATGTTAAACAATTAGTTGCAAATGGTAAGGCTGCTATTGATGCAGTTGACGCTTTGGGATTCATTGATCGTTCACGAGTGGGTGTAGGTGGACATTCGTATGGTGCTTTTATGACTGCAAACTTATTGACACACTCCGATTTATTTGCTGTAGGTATTGCGCGCAGTGGTGCATACAACCGTACTCTTACTCCTTTTGGATTCCAAACAGAACAAAGAAACTATTGGGAAGTACCACAAGTGTACAATACGATGTCTCCTTTTATGAATGCAGACAAAATGAAAACGCCTATGTTATTGGTTCACGGAGAAGCAGACAATAACCCAGGTACATTTACATTGCAAACTGAGCGTTATTTCCAAGCGTTAAAAGGCTTAGGAGCTCCAGTAAGAATGGTTATTCTACCAAAAGAAAGTCATGGTTATGTTGCTAAAGAAAACATCTTACACCTTCTTTGGGAACAAGATCAATTCTTAGAGAAACACCTTAAAAATAAAAAGTAAGACCAAATACTATATAAAGTAAAAAAGCTCAGCATAATGCTGAGCTTTTTTTATATTCTAAACATAAATTTCTTTAAAAAAGAAAGTATTGTCCTTACTCGTATTTCTTTAATGCTAATTTAATAGGAGTTTCTTTCTCAATCATCACAGGATGGTCAAAGTAGATTACCTGATTACCTTTAAATAAGCATTTTACCAAATATCCATCTCCCTTAAAAAAACACTCCTTTACCACAACATCTAACTGACCTCTTAAATTTGAACGCATTAATTGATGCGGATAAATATACAAAGCCTCATCATTTAACTTACTACCTGTAAAGTCTGAAATCATTAATTCATTAACTTCTCCAAACAAAGAAGCGACATATCTGTTAATCGGGTATTCGTAAACTTCTCTGGTTTGCCCCATATCGACAACCTGTCCCTGTTGCAACACAATTGTCTGATCAGCAAAACCAAGAGTATCCAAGCTATCATGTGTAGCTACAATACAGGTAATCCCCTTTTCTTTTAAGTAGTTAAACAACTCACGTCTTAAAACACTCCTTCTTGAATAATCTATATGACTAAACGGTTCATCCAACAATAATAACTCCGGCTCTGACGCTAACACCCTTGCTATAGCTACTCGCTGTTGTTGACCTCCACTAAGGTGCTTAACTTTAACATCAGAGAAAGCCTCTAAATCGACTACCTTTAACAACTCCTTAATTCGATTTTGTTTGCTATCTAAATTAAAGTTTGATAAGTACTTTCCAATATTCTCAGCCACCGAAGTATGAGGCATTAAATCAAAATCTTGTGCTAAATAACGCATATTGTCCATTCCTGGAACTAAATTATACGCAGGTCCTAACACTTGAGTATCTCCACAGTAAATATCTCCTGCCTCTAAGTCGTATAATCCGTATATTAACTTCAACAATGTACTCTTTCCGCATCCACTTTCTCCTATTAAGGCAACATTACTGCCCTTTTCGACTGTAAAACTGATGTTCTTTATAATAGGATTTCCCTCTGTATAACTATATGATATATTATTTACTACTAACATTTTTACCGTTTAATAGCTACAAATATAGCAATAACCCAATAGGGAAATAGTCTTTTAACTAAGTTAACACCAACAAAAAAAGCAAAGTTCTTGAAACCAAGAGCCTTGCTTTTAAACTTTTTCTATTCTATTTTATCAAAAATGAAAATCTACTTCTTAAGCAATTCAACTGAAAGGATATAAGAATTCTCACCTTCATGCTGAATTTGCTGTGTTAATTTAATCTTTCCTTCCTCTATAACTTCCAAAGTATAATAATCTACATCGTTAAAATAACTATTGTTACTTAATTTATCCACTCTGATCTGATACTTATTATCTTCTAAATTTTTCCAAGTTCCAGTAAATTCACCTTCTCTTACAGCACAGTCATCCTCAACGATATGTTCTTTCAGAGTTCCATCTTCATTAAAAGTAATAGTTGCTTGTTTTTCACAGTCATTTAAAAGCAAAGCATAGTCATTTAGATATAATTCATTTATGTTCCAAATTCCAATCATGATATCTTTTTGCTCTGGTTCCGGTTCCGGTTCAGGATCTGTAACTCCTGGAGTTTCTGTATTAGGATCTGGAATAGAATAAGGAGTACTGTCGTCACTACTACACGACAAGCTTAGCGTGCTCACCAATAAGACAAGCAGTAATTGTTTAATTAATTTCATAAGATTTTGTTTTATAGTTAGTTTATCACTTGTAGATTACAAACATAACAAATCGAACCAAATGTTAATTAATTTTAACACAATTAATTACTAACAAAAACAAAAAAAAGCGCAAAGACTATGTAGTCCTTACGCTCTAACAACAAATATTAATTTATATTACTTACTCGCTAAATAACGTTCAGCATCTAAGGCAGCAATACAACCTGAGCCAGCAGCAGTAATAGCTTGTCTATAATCTTTATCTTGTACATCTCCACAAGCAAACACACCTTCGATATTTGTCTTACTTGTTTTACCTTTCGTAATTAGATAACCTGTCTCATCCATATCTAACTCACCTTTAAAGATGTCAGTATTTGGTTTGTGTCCAATAGCGACAAAGAATCCAGTTGCAGCAATTTCTTTCTCCTCACCTTTAGTTTTATCTAATACTTTCACACCACTCACTACGTTCCCATCTCCTAATACTTCAACAGTCTCTGTATTCAAAAGAACCTCAATATTTTCTGTATTGCGAACGCGATCTTCCATAATACGCGATGCTCTAAACTTCTCACTGCGAACAAGCATAGTTACCTTCTTACACATTTTTGAAAGGTAATGTGCCTCTTCACATGCTGAATCTCCTGCTCCAACAATTACTACCTCTTGATTTCTATAGAAAAAACCATCACATACAGCACAAGCGGAAACTCCTCCTCCTTGAGCCAAATAGTGTTGCTCTGAAGGCAATCCCAAATATTTAGCAGTAGCACCTGTAGAAATAATAACAGTATCTGCGTGTATTTCAAGTGTTTCGTTTATCCAAACTTTCTTAACATCACCTGTCAACTCCGCTTTTGTTACCCATCCATCGCGGATATCAGCACCAAAGCGCTCAGCTTGCCCTTGAAACTGCATCATCATCTCTGGTCCTGTGATTCCATCAGGGTAACCTGGAAAATTCTCTACCTCGTTAGTTGTAGTTAACTGACCTCCTGGTTGCATTCCTTGATACAATACTGGATTCATATTCGCTCGTGCAGCATAAATAGCAGCTGTATAACCAGCTGGACCAGAACCAATAATCAAACACTTTACTCTTTCTATATCAGACATATTCAATGATTTTAATTGTTTTAAACAAAAATACCTTTTTTATTATCTTTTCAAAACTACAAATCAAAGAAAAGACTGATAGCAAAATAATTTTTATTTATTGATTTATTTTCTTGCATGTAAAAAAAAATATTTTACCTTTGCACTAGCAATGACATAATAAGTCAAGCGGGGTGTAGCGTAGCCCGGTCATCGCGCCTGGTTTGGGACCAGGAGGTCGCAGGTTCGAATCCTGCCACCCCGACTTTTTCGGCATCAAAATGTGCCTAAATCCGTAAGTATCAATTACTTACGGATTTTTTTATTTTTAAATATATCATAATAATCCATTGTAAATCAATCTAAATGTGAGCTATTAGGTGAGCTATTTTTAAAAGGTAAATTAGCTCACCGAATCGAGTTTAACTAATTGTATTTCAATAAATTAAATACAATTTATTTTAGTTTAATTCAGTGCTTTTTGGTCTTGTTTGGGTACTATTCAGGTGAGTAGTTTTTTAAAACCATATCAAAACAGTTCGGTTAACATTAAAATAGATTGATATGAAAACAAAAAACACATTTGGAATACACTTCATTATACGTGTTTCTAATTCAAACAAAACAGTCCCATCCCTTATATACGCTAGGGTTACAGTAAACGGACAACGAACAGAAATTTCTTTAAAACTAAAAATATCCCCTACTTCTTGGGATAGTATTAAAGGAAAAGCAAAAGGAAAAAGTGAGGACATGGTTCGAATCAACGCACATATTGAGCGAGTACGTTCCCTCATTACAGATGCCTATCATCAATTAGTTCAACAAAAAAGAGTTGTCTCTATAGGAGCAGTTAAAAATATCTTTCTCGGACATGATGATACTGAATCATCACTTTTAAAGCTTATAGACTATCACAGAGAGATTGCTACAAGTAAATTAGCTTATGGTACGCTAAAGAACTACTTTTCTACGGAAAAGTACCTTAAAAGCTATTTGCGTAAAGTACACAATCGAACTGACATCTATTTAAGTGAGATTAACTACAAATTTATCTTCGACTTTGAAAACTTCTTGAGAAACTGCAAACCTATTCACAAGCATCAACCATTAAATAACAATGGTATTATGAAACACATTGAAAGGTTTAAAAAGTTAATCAACTTAGCTATTACAATGGAATGGATGGAGAAAGATCCCTTTACCAAATATAAACTTCAATTTGAGAAGACAGAAAGAGGGCATCTAACTAAATCAGAACTTGAAATCCTTATAAACAAGAATTTCGCTATTGAACGATTACAATCCGTTCTTGATATGTTTTTGTTTAGTTGTTATACTGGTTTAGCCTATATGGGTATTCCGGTCTAAACTGAACAGGTAATTCCGGTCTAAACTGAACAGGTGATTCCGGTCTAAACTGAACAGGTGATTCCGGTCTAAACTGAACAGGTAATTCCGGTTTAAACTGAACAGGTAATTCCGGTCTAAACTGAACAGGTGATTCCGGTCTAAACTGAACAGGTGATTCCGGTGCAAACTGAACAGATGATTCCGGTGCAAACTGAACAGTTCTGAGCTTAGTTTTTTAGTGTAAATTGTGATTAAAAATCACAAAGTTATGGCTAATAAACCTATCTCAACGACCATGATAAAAAGTATCATTAAGATGAAAATCAAAGAAATTTCTAATTCTAGAATCGCATCTAGTTTAGGAATTTCAAGAACTACATTGATTAAATATGTAGATAATATCTGTAAATCAGGGCTTAGTTTTGGTGAATTAGACAAATTAAGTGAAAAAGATTTAGCAGATTTATTCCATACTCCTAATCTGCTGACAGAAATCAAAAACGATAAGGTTACTACAGATCTACTAGAGTATTTTCCCTATGTAGATAGAATGTTACCACAAGTAGGTTTTACAAGGTTAATACTATGGGAGCAATACAAAGAGAAATACCCTGAAGGGGTCCAATATAGTAGGTTTTGTGAGGCTTATAGTAATTGGTGTGCTCAAGGAAAAGGTTATGTACCTATTGAGCATAAAGCAGGTGAAAAGCTATTCATTGATTATGCTGGCAAAAAATTAGAAATTGTATGCCCACAAACAGGAAATATTAGTAAAGTAGAAGTTTTTGTAGCCACTCTAGGCGCTAGTCAATATACTTATGTAGAGGCTTGTGCAAGTCAAAAAGCCCCTGATTTTATAAAAAGTATTGAAAATGCATTACACTATTTTGGTGGTGTACCTAATTGTATTGTACCAGATAACCTAAAGTCAGCAGTAATTAAACCACACCGTATTGAACCGGAATTAAATCAGCAACTATTAAAATTTGCCATGCATTATGATACCACTATAATGCCTGCTAGGGTTAGAAAACCTAAGGACAAATCTCCAGTGGAAATGGCAGTTAATATTACCTATAGCCGAATCTACACCAAACTACATGGTCAGATATTTTTCAGTATAAATCAGCTAAACACAGCTATTAAAAAACTTTTAAAGCCTTACAATGACTATCCTTTTCAGAAGAAACAAAGCAGCCGAACAGAGATGTTCTTGGATTTTGAAAAACAAGCTCTTAAAGCTTTACCAATCGATTTATATCCAATTAAAACTTATAAAACAGCTACTGTATTAAAAAACTATCACGTTGATTTTAGAGAGGACAAACACCACTACAGTGTTTCATATCAGTACTTAGGAAAGAAAGTAACTCTTATTGTAGATCAAAATATTGTTGAAATCTATCATAACTATCAACGCATTGCTGTTCATCCTCGTAATAGGAGAACTAGTGGATACTCAACCTTAAAGGAGCATTTACCGCCAAAAAGTCAATATAATGCAGGTTGGAGTGAAGAGTATTTTATTAGTTGGGCCAATAAAATAGGCCCTGAAACAAAAGCTTTTATTGGGAAAATACTGCACAAACAAACCTTTGTAGAACAGAGCTTTAAATCATGTATAGCTGTTTTGTCCTTTGCTAGTAAAGTAGGAAATTCTAGACTAAACTTAGCTTGTAAACGAGCGTTAGCTTATGAACATATAAGCTATAAGGCTATTGAAAATATTTTAAAAAACGGATTAGATCAACAGGAATTAGAACAAAACTTACAAGCTATACCCCAACATGAGAATATCAGAGGGAATAATTATTTTAACTAAATCTTTATGTTTATGAATGTTAATGCAACAATTGAAAAAATGCAAAAACTTAGGCTTAATGGTATGAAAAGAGCCTATGAATCATCCTTAGAAACTAAAGCTATAGACTCTTTTACCAATGACGAGTTTATAGCCTGGTTAGTTGAGGCAGAAGATAACCAAAGAAATAATGATAAGACTCAGCGGCTTATAAAAAATGCTAGATTCCACTATCAAGCTAGTTTACAAGAGGTAAAGTTTACTGCTGAGAGAAACTTAGATAAAAATACTTTTATAAGATTATCTGATTGTAGTTTTATTGATCGAAATCAAAATATCATTATTACTGGTTGTACTGGAACAGGGAAAAGCTACTTAGCTACTGCACTAGGCTTCCAAAGCTGTGTAGCTGGTTATAAAGTAAAATACTACAATTTAGGTAAATTATTACATCGTTTGGCTATGACTAAAGCTGATGGTAGTTATTTAAAAGAATTGCTAAAATTAAGCGTCACTGATGTACTTATTTTAGATGATTTTGGATTACAACCCATTACTGGTGATAAGCAACTTATACTAATGGATATTATTGAGGATCGTAATCATCATAAAACAACTATCTTTTGCTCACAATTACCTGTAAAAGCATGGCATGATTTATTTTCAGAAAAAACAATTGCAGATGCGTTTTTAGATAGAATAATTCACTCTGCTATTCGCTTTGAATTAGAAGGAGAATCTCTCAGAAAAATAATCAAAAAATAATAACTCTTTTTAGCTATATTTATACTACTAAAAAACAAGGCGAAGAACTGTCCACTTTCACACTGGAATACACTGTTCACTTTCACACCGGAATAGGCTGTTCACTTTCAGTGGAATATTCAGTATTGGCTTATTTTTATAAAAATTATGGAGAATTACCACAAGTTCAACCATTTATCTATGGAATTAAACCTGCCATTATTGCTATTATCCTTGGAGCTGTATTTCCACTAGCCAAAAAATCCATTAAATCCTTATTCTTAGCCTTTATAGGACTTATTGTCTTAGTAGCTTCTTTATTTGGGACTAATGAGATCATTTTAATGTTTGGAGCTGGATTTTTAGCTTATGTAGTTTTTTATATTAATACTACAAAGCGAAGTACCTTACAAAGTTTTCTTCCATTACCCTTCTTACTTAGTATACAAAATACTCTTTTCACCAATACCAATATGCAGCTATTTTGGATTTTTCTTAAAATAGGGGCTATACTGTACGGTAGTGGCTATGTTCTATTTGTCTTTTTAGATACAGAACTCGTGCAAACAGGTTTACTCACCAAAGAACAACTTATAGATTCTATTGCTGTAGGACAATTCACACCAGGACCTGTTTTCTCTTCCGTTACTTTTATTGGTTTTCAAATTAATGGTTTATCTGGAGCAATTCTTTCAACTGTTGCAATTTTTTTACCATCCTTTATTCTAGTAGCCTTACTAAACCCATTGATGAAAAAACTTCGCAGCTCAAAAGGATTATCTGTCTTTTTAGATGCGGTGAATGTTGCTTCTGTTGCCTTGATTGTCGCTGTTTGTATAACGATGACACGAGATGTATTGCTGAACTGGCAAACCCTTGTTATTACACTACTTAGTGGCATACTCGTTTTTAAATTTAAAAAAGTAAATAGTGCTTTTATTGTTTTAGTAGGAGCTTTGTTGGGGTATCTTCTCTTTTAATTGTTCGCTTTTCTTGTATTTATTTAGACTTTATTACCGACATATCTTCCTTGTCATGTTCAACCCAAATCAAACGAGATACATCATAACCAATTTCATTAGCTAGTGTCAAGTATTGTTCTTTAATAGCTTCGGGGATACTTTTTTCTCGAGATAAAATCCATAAATAATCAAGATCTTTTCCTGCTATTAGAGCATACCTATAATCTGAATCTAATGCAATGACATTATAACCCGAATAAAAAGGCCCGAAAAAGCTAACCTTAAGTGCCCCTACATTTTGCTCTGCTCTAAATTTAGCTATTCCTTCTGCTTGTTTCCATTCTTTGGTTTTAACATTAAAACCTCGATTTAAAACCTTGACATTTCCGTTCTCGTCCAAGCTATAGTAAGCTGTGGTATTAGTTAAGTCTTTTTCAAAATAAAAATCAAATCGAGCAATTTCATACCAAATTCCCAAATAACGATTTACATCAAAATTTTCAACGGGTTTAGCTTTTTCTGGTATTGTACTTGCATTACATGACACAAACAAAAAAGATAAAATAGTAAAAAAACTTATTCGATAAAACACTTGTAAATTCATAAAATATTAGTTTATCTCAAAAATAAAAAAATAAATAATGAATTGATTTATTCTAGTGATTAATTTAATAGAAACGACTTTACACCATTTAAAAACAACTATATTTTATCACTTTGTATAATATTTCTTTTTCATCCATAAACTCACTCGTACAAGTAAAATCAGTACAGGAACTTCAACTAAAGGTCCAATAACTCCTACAAAAGCTTGGGGCGAGTGAATTCCAAATACGGCAATAGCAACAGCGATAGCTAGTTCAAAATTATTACCTGCTGCAGTAAAAGAAATAGCCGCATTTTTATCATAATCTACCTGCATGAATTTATTTAAAAAGAAGCTAACAAAGAACATCAAAACAAAATAGATAACAAGTGGAATAGCAACTTTGATAACTTGCATTGGCAATTGTACAATCTGCTCTCCTTTTAAGCTAAACATAAGCACAATGGTAAACAGTAAAGCATATAAAGTAAAAGGTGAAATAAAAGGGATAAACTTGCGGGTAAACCAAGCTTCTCCTTTTATTCTAATGAGATACTTATGACTTAAAAAACCTGCTAAAAATGGAATTCCTAAATAAATAAGCACACTTTGTATAACATCGCTCATCTTAATTGAAATAGCATAATCAGCAAATCCAAAATAAGAAGGTAATACGTTGATAAAAAGCCAAACAAAGAAGCTATAAAACAGCACTTGGAAAACACTATTTAATGCAATCAGTAAGGCTGCATATTCTCGATTACCTTTTGCTAAATCATTCCATACAATCACCATTGCAATACATCTGGCTAAACCAATAAGGATCAACCCTACCATATAATCAGGTTCATCACGCATGAAAATAATAGCCAGAACAAACATTAAAACAGGTCCTACAATCCAGTTTAAGAAAAGAGATAAGCCTAAGACTTTTTTATCCCGAAAAGCCAATGGTAATAGATTATAATCAACCTTAGCCAGTGGAGGATACATCATGATGATTAGTCCTATAGCCAACGGAATATTGGTCGTTCCAATAGATAGTTTATCCATCACATTAGAAACACTTGGAAATACATTTCCTAAGAGAACACCAATCCCCATAGCCAAGAAAATCCAAAGGGTTAAGTATCGATCTAAAAATTTCATTCTAACTTGCATGACTTATTTTTTAATTTGTGACACGATGTAAAACATTTCACTTGCAATTTCAAGGCTTCGATTAAAATATCCTGTTTGTTGGTTTGCTGTTCCATCAAATGCCTTAGGATCCTCGAATGTAATAGGGATTCTTCGCTCAGCACCTGCTATAAAAGGACAACCTCCATCAGCCTGTGAACAAGTCATTACAGCTGCAAAATCATCACTTGGATTAAAAGCAGCATCGTACTTCTTAGAAAAACCAATAATAGGAACTTCATTATCGCCATACTTTATCGCATATATAGGATTCTCTCCTTCCGAAATTTTAAATACGTTAAATCCCTGTTCTTTTAAAACTGTAGCAACTAGGGGATACATCGTTGTTTGTTCAGTCCCTCCTGAATAACAAATAACTTCTGGAATACCATAGTAAGTTGCTGCTACTTGCATCCAAATCTGAGCCAAATGACTTCTTCTTGAATTATGTGTACAGATAAAATTGATTCGAATTGGAGATTTTGAATCAACCTTCGCTTGAATATAAGCCACTAAAGGAGCTAAAACTTCTTTTCTAGTAGCGCTTATCTCTTGTGATTCAAGCATAGCGCTAATTGTAGTTGATACTGTTTTATACATCTTTTACTTTTTTACGATTAACAACATCCAGAATTAGGATCGCAACAACTAGTTTGAGCTTCTTGATTACTTGGGATAATTCCACAAGCATCTTCAGCTAAACAAGCAGTCAATGTGTTTTTTAATAAAAAGTGAGTTCCATTAAATGCTAAGAAATACTTCCCAATCGTTTCTTTACCTTGAACTTCTACTTCGATCTCGGCATCAACAATACCTAATTTTGTTTCTGACAATCGAATAATATGAAGCAGTTTACCCGCTTTTAAACGGTGCTGATAATCATCTGCATTCCACAATTGAAAGCTTACCTTTACCTCTTCTCTCATTGTTCCCCCACAATCAATAAACTTTTTTGTTACTTGACCTACTTCCGTTACATGGAAGTGTTCGGCTACAAACGTTCCATCTTCAAATTGAAAATCTACTCGATCTAATTTTTCTAAAACGGCTTTTACTTCTGATAATTTCATATTTTATTTGTTTTAAATTTATTTCATAATCGCAATATTACGATGATAATAATTAAAAAATATTAACAGCAATCGTTTGATGCTATTTTTTGAGCGAAGAACAATTCAAACTCCTTGAAAAATTCATTCCAAACTGCATCGTCAATACAATAACAAACTGATTTACCCTCAATTGTTCCTTTGATAAGTCCACTATTCTTAAGCTCTTTTAAGTGCTGTGAAATAGTCGCTTGAGCCAATCCAAGTTCTTCTACCAAATCATTGCAAATACAAGCATCTTGATTGATAATATACTGAAGAATGGCAAGTCTTGCTGGATGCCCTAAAACCTTAAACATAAGCGATAATCTATTCTTTTTATCACTAAATAATTCTGATTTTGTTACTCCCATTGTTTTATACTTAAATATACATCGCAATATTACGATGTATATTTAAACTATGCAAGTTTAATTAATATTGATAGCAAATACGATAATAAATTATTCTGTAATGTGATTAGACTTCATAAACCTTGAAAAGAAAATACTCACTTCATACAATAAAACTAATGGTATAACCAAAATAACTTGACTCAATACATCTGGAGGTGTAATAATTGCTGATGCTACTAAAATCAAAACATAAGCATATCTGCGATAACCTTTGAGTGTATCTGTTGATAAAATTCCCATCTTGTATAATACTAGAATGACAACTGGCAAAACAAACACAATACCTGATGCTAGTATGGTGGTTCTAACAAGAGAAATATATGAGGTAAGATCGATTTGATTGGCAACAATACTACTAATCTCTATATTCATAAAAAAATGAATAGATAAAGGAACAATAACGTCCTAAACGTTTAAAAAAAAGGTACAAAAAAAGAGAGTAAATTAAGGATCTCAAATTATCTTTGAGTTGCACACCAAAAAACACTCTCTCTATGACAAATGTAACTTTATTTTCTCAAATAATCCAAAAACTAGATCGTTCAAAGTTTAAGAAAATAGTAAAGGAAAGGCAAACAGATAAACACAACAAGGGTTTTGATAGTTGGAGTCATTTAGTATCTATGCTATTTTGCCATTTTGCCCGTAGTAAATCTGTTCGTGATATTAGTAATGGCCTTCGCTCTGCTACTGGAAACTTAAATCATTTAGGTTTAACTATAGCCCCATCTAAATCATCAATCAGTTATCAGAATAAAAAAAGATCCCATGAGCTCTTTAAAGAGTACTATTTTACTTTGCTCGAAAGTTTAGGACAGCATCCCAAGTTTAAGCAGGTGAAGTTCCGAATCAAGTCAAAAATCCTGTTATTAGACTCCACAACCATATCTCTGTGTTTGAGCATCTTTGATTGGGCAAAATACAAGACCAATAAAGGTGCTGTTAAAATGCATACACTCCTTGATTTTGATGGGAATTTACCAGCCTATATTAATATTACAAATGGTAAAACGGCTGATAATAAAGGAGCTTATGATATCCCATTACTCAAAGGCAGTGTTATAGTTGCTGATCGATTCTACAATGATTTTAGCCTTTTAAATGTTTGGGACAGCAAACAAGTATTCTTTGTGATTAGACATAAAGACAATTTGAAATTTGAAACTATTAAGGAATTAGAGCTTCCAGAGAACAGACATCAAAACATCTTAAAAGATGAGTTAATTAGCTTAACTAATACAAGGTCAAAGCAGATATATCCGAAAAAATTAAGGCGTGTAGCAGTGTGGGATGAGCAAAATAATCAGGTCATTGAACTCATTACCAATCAATTTAATTGGACTGCAAATACTATAAGTGAATTGTATAAAAGTAGATGGATGGTAGAAATATTCTTTAGAGATTTAAAGCAGTTACTGCATATCAAATCTTTTATAGGAACATCTGAAAACGCTGTGATGATACAAATTTGGACGGCGTTAATTACCATTTTAATACTAAAAGCATTGCGAGCACAGTCTAAATTCAAGTGGCATTTATCCAATTTAGTCGCTTTTATAAGATTAAATCTCTTTGTGAAGATTCAGCTGAAATTATGGCTCGATAATCCGCTAAATGAAGTAGAAAAACCACCTCCTAAATTACAACAGGGGGTTCTGTTTTAAAAATCATCATATATATACTCGTATCCTACTAAAGTGGGAGGATATTCTATGTACTAAATTTATTTAGGACGCTATTGATAAAGGAACTATAATAAAATATCCAAACAAGACACCTATAAAAAATAAAAGACTTGTGATTGTTACAAATACAATACTGTATCTTGTCTTACTATTATATAATTTAGGTTGTACAAGTTTCCAAATTTGATACAAAATCCAAGGAAATGAAGCTATTAGTCCAAAGGTAAAACTAGTCCAAATCATAATCATTAACTGACCATCCATTTTTCGATTTTGAATATCAAAATCAATCCCTTCCATATACAATGATGAACTCAAATTAAAAAAATCTATCAAAGAACGATGCCAAATATAAATAGGAAAATTAGGGTTCTTAGGAGCAAATAATATTTGCTCAAAAATAAAATTAGTATATAAAAACGCTATGCTACTACATAAAACAATCCCAATAAAACACTTGATTAAAAAACTTCTTAAAAGTCCAACAAAATTTAAAAATGTCTTTTTCTTAATATCTATATCCATATCTTATTATAAGATGCTAAACTACTGCTATTTTAATTATTTAATATCCAAATTAGGGCTTGTTTTTTAGTTGCTCTAAATATAGTTGTATGTCCTTCATTTGGCTCATCTACATAGTGCCACACTAAATTTTTATTTTCATTTTCTGCTAAAATAGTAGCTAACTTATTTGTATAGGGAGAAATATCAGCAGCATTCGATCCTGCAAACCAAAGCTTTCTTTTTACCGCACTATTTTGATCTAAACTAGCTTTTGCGGTTCTAACTAAATAATGATTATTCCACCATAATGAAGGGTCAAAGGCGATATAGTTTGCAAACATGGCGGGTTCAACAAAAAAGGTTTCCATCACAAACAAACCTGAAGCAGATTCTCCTAATATCGTTTTTTCTTCTTTGGTTCTATATCTTTTATCGATTTCCTTAAATAACTCTTCTTTAATAAAGGCTCTAAACTGATTAGAACCTCCTACCTCGGGTGCAATTTCTTTATCTTTTGCAACAGTTGTAAATCCTGTCAAATCTCTTCTTCTTTGTGTATTTTCAATTCCAACTAAGATTACAGCAGGAATTTTTTGCTCATTTATAAGCTCTTCTATGGTAGATGCGATATGAGGAAAATCCTCTCCTATTCCTCCATCAGCCATATAGATTACGGGCAAAGAATCCTGAGTACTCTCATAATTTTTTGGTGTCCATACATTAATAGTTCTTTCTTCTTTTAATTGATTTGATTCTAGTTTAAAAGTATCATGTTTAGGCACTACATCCTGAATTGTACTCTTATAACCACAACTTGCTAATAAAATGGTATAGCATAAACTTAACAAAAACATAATTTTAAATTTCATTTTAGCGTATTTTTTGATTCACAAAATTATTTCAATAAAAAACAGTAATTAATACCATTAACCTATTAATTTTACTATTTTTGAATGTGAGAAATCTCATTCTTTATTTTTACTACTGTAATTCTAAATTAGATAAAAATAATTTTATTAAATATTAGAGATTTACAGCACTAAACTAGTTCTCCTTATTTACTAGTTGTCTTTAAAAGGAGAATGTCTTTTGGACTTTCTCTTTTTTACTGCTATAGCTTAAATAAACTTAATAAAAATAAAACTGCTACGATTAAACCTGAATACCTAAAAAACTTGACAAAACGATTAAAATCATAAAATAAAGTTTGTCCGTCAATAAGATTAACAATCATTAGAATAGTACAAGTAATAATTACTATTATCAAAAATAACATAGGAGCTGCAATATAAGATATTATATTGGCTGCAGCCCGTTCATTTGTTCTACTAAAGTCCAAGAAACTAAGTAGCATTCCCAAGACACAAAGCACTGTTAAAACAATAGCTATAACATAACCCACATTTCTAAATAAACTCCCCATTTTTATTAAATTTTTCTTTGTTTATACACCATACTAGATGTACCACTATTTAAAAATCACACCCTAAATAATATATTATATATCAATAATATAGTTTAAATAAAAACTCAAAAAGATCGACCTACTTCTTTCTAACTCCTGTATTAATATCACCTAATTCAGTGAATAATATGTCTAAACAAAATATTTACTTTGATCCATAAATATTTTTTACCATTAACTGATTTATACTATTACTCAAAATCCAAAAATAATTTTAAAATCAGAAACAAAAAAAGAAAAAAAAATAATATGTATAAGTTTATTGAATCATTACCTGAATACTATGCTACTATTCAAAGTCAAACTAACTTTCCTAAAGACTATATCAATGATTTATTTTTGATTGGAAAATGTAGCAAAGACACAAACACAGTTAAAGAAATCAGACAAACTTTAGAGCAAAATGCTAGTGAGAAAGTTATTAAAGCCTTCAAAATTCGAAAAAAACTAATCAAGTCAATTGGTATTCCCCAATGGTACGAGGTTTTAAATACCTTATTAGAATATGCAAATATATCGGATGATTTAGATGTTGATTTTATGTATAGTAAACTAGGGTTTGATGTACTTGACGTTAGGGATAGTCATGACCCAACTACTCTGATTCAAAATCCAATACTACTAGGGAGGTTCCCCTCAGTTAGAATTATCAACATCGAAACCTTAAACTTTGAACAAGGACTACCTGATGTTTTTGAAAAATTTACTCAACTTGAACACTTAAGCATAGAAGGAGAATATACTATACTTCCAAAATCAATAGAAGACATAACGACACTACAGTCTTTGGAATTGGAGCTTCCTAAATTAACACATATCAAATTTGACTTTACAAAACTAACTGCTCTAAGGTCTTTAAAGTGTATGAACACCAATTGGCCTACTCCAACACTACCTACCCTGCCTAGAAGTATAGAAGCGATAGAGTTTTCTTTAGTAAGCACTCTTAATTCCATTGGAGAAGAACTAAATACACTTCCTGAGCTGAACAAAATTAAAATCATGAAATGTCCAGATTTTACTACGATAAGTGACAAGTTAAACGTACCTAGCCTAACTGTGTTGAGCCTTTGGAAAAATGATAGACTCCAGCTAATTCATCCTAAGGTAATTTTTAATGGTAAGATTACTTGTTTTTCTGGAGAATTGATCAACTTAGAACAACAATATACTTTTGATTCACTGACAAACCTAGTAGTTTCAGACCAGGCAATACTACTATATCTATCTCAAAACCCTGAGTCTTTTCCTAACTTAGATAAATTGAGCTTTTCCAATATGGAAAACCTAACGGAAATAAAAGTGCCATGGTCTAAATTCAATAAACTAACGACCGTTACATTTGAAAATTTAATTGGTGATAACTCTTTATCGCAAAATATAGAACAATGTACCTCGCTTAAACACCTTAGTTTTTTTAACTACCAAACAGTGCAACTACCTAAATCAATCGGACGTATTGAAAAGCTGATGTCTGTAACTATAGAACAATCTAATAAACTAATAATAGACACTTGTTTTCTTCCCAGTGTAATAGATGTACTAAAAATCATAAACTGCGCTGAAATTAAAGTATCTAACAAAATTATATGCGTTGGTAAAGCCTCTATTGAAAACTGCAAAGTTGAAAAGCACAGCGATTTATTCAGCTATCTATCCGTAGAACACTTCACATACTTTCCTTTAAAAAACGATACTTATGAAGTAAATGATATCACTAACTTAATGGTTAAGCCTTATACGCTTATTAGTTTGGACACCAATTTGCCAATAGGTCTATTGACTAATGTGCTGGTTAATTGTGAAAACCTAAAAATTTTAAAAATAAACAGTAACGCAATCTTACCTGATAGTTGTCCTTGCTTATCTGTGGATCAAGAGACCAAATTGCACACCTTACAATTAGAAAACGTTGAGCTTGATAACTTAGATCAACTCTTAACAAACAGTCCTTTACTAGAATCTATTAAATTAAGAGGATATGATCATTTCCCCGCTGTTGAATTACCTTATTTAAAAATAGTTGATTTATCTTATTCAAAAATACCTACACTAGAAGGATTAGATGCTCCAAATTTAGAGGTTGTTGATCTATCTTTATGTTATGAATTTGGATTAGCTGGTGCGAATGCTTTGGTCAAATATCCTAAACTTAAAAAACTTAGGCTTCAAGGAACTAACGACTCCTTGTGCTACGTACCTCAAGAACTTACATGTTTACCGTTGCAAGAACTATACTTATCTGGCTATCAAATAGACATGATACCAACCTATATCGGTCAGTTTAAAGAATTGCGTACACTACACCTTACCAACTTTGATACAGAAGGACTACCAAACTCTTTATTAGACCTTAAAAATCTTGAACGTCTTAGTATTGAAGGATGTAATTTCAGCGAACCTATTCCTGCATCATTTAGATCACTTAAATTAAAAAAATTACAATATACTATCAGTAAATTCAGTGGAGCAAATATGAACCCTAAATATTACAACAACCTCATCACCGATGGATATACTGATTTAGTGAAGTGGTTCACTAATGAAGATTAGTCTAAAAAACAATTAGACTTCTAACTGAAAAAAAAACTATTTATATATTACTCCCGTATAACAATTCCTTAGTTATACGGGAGTTCAGTATCTAACAACTATTTAAAAAGATAACTAGAAGTTAAAAAACTAGTTATTCACTTCTTACTTAGCTTACCCTATGAAAACAGAATATATGCAGAATACCTAATTACAAGGATTTACTTACAAGAAAAGGTTCTTCAGTTTGCTCATCTGTAGGAGCAAACATAATTCCAAGTACCTTAGCACTAAATTCTAAATCGTCAATAGCATAAACTGGTGTAGAAACTCTAGTCTCTAATTCACTATCTGCAATGGTCTTGACTTCTACTTTTTCAGGTTGAAAAACCATAAAAGGCTCTTCTATTCCATCTACATACATTTCAATTTTCAAAATACCTCCATCCTCTGGAAGATATGTAGAATGAGTAAAGTTTATAGTCTTATCAAACAGTGGAGAAGTATAAACCAACAACTTGTTATAACCAAATGAAAACTCATTATTTGGATCAGAAGGCGCTTTAATTCGTGTATATTCAATCACATCACAAGCATAATTGCTTACATAAGCTACCTTATCTAATTTTCTTCTATTAAACTCCTTATAGTCAATAGTACTACCTTCTGTATAAGTTTCTCCTTTAGAAGGTGTATATATAGCATAAGCTGTTTGATTTTCAACTGGCATATCAGTAGCAGGAGCCATTGCTTTTAAGTAAACAGACGCTTGATCTTGATCTTCACTGTAAAAATGATCCATCTGCCAAGTTGCTCCCTTCGCTTTAGCTAAGACTGTACTATTTTTCACATAGTAATCTGCCTTGGTCATACTCATCATTAATGCAAAAGCAGCCATAGGTTTCTTATCAAATAAATCTCCCCATGCTAAAAAAGGATTTTCATCTTTTGGCAAATTTGTCATTAGTGTTTGGAACTGTCCATATACGTCCCCTTTTGAATAATCTATTTTATCCAATAGTCCACCGACATTTATTTCCTTAGTATAAAGACTCATAGTCATCTTTCCTTCCACAAAAGGAGTAGTCACCACTTCACCTGGTACTTCAGGAGTTTCTTTACCAACATTTACAGCATCATTGCTCTCGGTAGAACAAGAAGTCATAATAAACAAGGCGAAAAGGCCTAAAAACATTTTTTTCATATAATACTTACTTTTTACTATTGGGTAAAAATACGTTAATCAGAAATAAATATCAAAACACAAAATAATTCAAAAACATATCTTTTAATCTTGAAAAAACAATTAACCAAACAAACAGTTTAAACTATTTATTATCAATTAATCAGTAAATAAAAAACGGTACTCTGAATCAAAGTATAAGAACTGAGCATCAATAGGAGCCGCTAATAATGAAATATTTGGGTAAACAATATCCTCTGTACTAATAGTTTGCTCATTTAACCATTTATTCTCACTCACATCTTTTAATTTTATATCCACCTTACTACCAAGTCTTTTAACATATATATAATACAAGTTATGCTGATCATCTTCATTTATATAGTTATATAATACCTCGCCTGATATTAAGTAACCCTTCTGAAAAGTTGCTTTATAGGTAATCCCATTTTTATCAGTATAGCTATAGTCACCATTCAATCGCTCAAACTGAACTTCATAACTAATAATCTCTCTTCCTTGATCATTATAGAAGATTCGTCTTATTTTTGAATCTGCAAAAAAATACTCTTTAGCAAACACTAATCCATTGTGCGCTGTATAGGTAGTTTCAATCTTTTTGCCTTTGCGATAAATATCTTCTCGTATATGACTTAATTCCTCCGTAGTTTCACTTCCGTGATACGGCTGTCCATCGCGATAGACAATATATTTCTTTCCTTTACTTATCAATTCATCGATAGCATTTGCCTCATTCGCTGAAGCATATTCTAATTCCTGTAACAGCTCCCCTTGTTCATACCATTGCTCCAAACGAAGTTTTTTGTCTTTATATACATTCTTTCGTAGAATCAAAGGTGTATTAGGATAATCTGCATAAATCTCTTGAATACCATCTATAAATCCATTGACATAAGGACTAATGACTACATTACCATCAGAAAATTCGTAAGTAGTTCCATTCCAAGGAATCCCATCTTTATACTCGACACTAGAAATTAACTCACCCTTTTGATCATAAAACCATCCCTGTCCTTGAGCATAATCAATTTCACTTAATTTATAGTATATTCTTGTTTTTACAACGGGCTCAATCTCTTTCAAAAAATTAATTTCCTTTAAAACCCTTCCTTCTTTCTCAGTTTTTATTTGTTTGATAAAAAAATCATCATAGAAATAGACATTTACACCTGCTTTTGTTTGTTCATTATATGTACCTAAATACTCTTCATTCTGGTTGTAATAATCACTACTTATCAAAACATTTAAATCATCTTGACTATACCAGTTTGTTACTCTGAGCTTTCCATCAGTATAATATACATTTTCCTTATAGTACTTTTCATTTTTATAAAACACCTCATGCTGCAATTGAAAAACTGCTTTAGCTTCCAAGTTAAACTTCCCTTGATAAACAATCACTCTATCTTGATATTTTAAATAACTGACAAACCTTCCTTGTTTGTACTCATATTTATCACCGTTAAGAGGTACAAACTCACCATTATCTGTTGCATAATTTAGCTCTCCTACTACATCGCCTTTCATGTCAAAATACTGTATGGTATCTACTTTCTTAATTGCATATGGCTGGGTACTATTATTATAATAACAAGTTACTTTGATCTGTTTACCTTTTTCATAAGTGTACAAAACACCTAGATCATAGATTTCTCCTGCAAAAGGCTTCCCTTCTTTAGTAATTAAACGATAAGACTTTTTCTTCAATGAATCGAATGATTCAATACTGTATTGATTCCCTTTGTCATCATATTTGTATACTCCCGTAACCTCACCATCATGACCATAAAAAAAACGCTCTCCTTTATAAATAAAACGGAGCATATCTCTCCTTGCAAAACCTTTGGATACAATATATCCTTCAATAGTATAATCTTCAACAGCACTAAACCCTTGCTTATCCATCGGCCCTATCACTTTATAAAAATTTGCCTTTTCTGGACTGACTAACTGAAAATCATCAATAAGCTTAGTATAAAGTGTATCATTTTTCTGTGCATGAACCAGTGTACATAACAAGAAAACGCTACATATAATAATTTGTTTTAACATCAATCTTTTATCTATTATGCGTTAAAATTACAACAAAACAAATAACTTGTTGCTTAACAAACAATTTAGCTATGTAAACTCTCTGTTTATAATTAGATCTTATCTCTAGCTTCCAATTGATTAATCACCTGTTTTTTTATACTAGTAAGAGCATAATCCTTAGCCTCTGCATAAGAAACATTATATTTTCTCTTAAATAAAGCAAAATGAGAAGGATAATTAGAAATTAATCTATCGTAATAATTATCTAATTGTTCTTGAGAAGGTAGCTCATAGTTTAGTCGTAGTTGAAACCTTCTCATTAGTGCTTGATCAATGATATCAGCGTGATTAGAGGCACATATTAAAACCGAGTTAGGTGAAAAGTAATCGATTAATTGAATGAGGGTATTGACGATTCTTCTCATCTCGCCCACATCTTTATCATCTACAGCCCTAGATTTACCTATTTGATCAAATTCATCTAGAAATAGAACAGCACGTTCTCTACTTGCTTTTTCAAACACTAGCTTAATATGTTGAGAAGTTTCTCCTAATTTTGCCGAAACAATTGTACTCAAATCTAAAATAATAATTGTTTTATTGAGTCTCTTGGCAAGAGCTTTAGCAGTAGTTGTCTTTCCACAACCTGAACTTCCGTGTAAAAATACTTTATTGTTAACAGGAAGTCCTAAATCTGTCAGTTCCGAAAAATAGGTATATTCTTTTACCAACTGATCGAGTATTATACGCTGTTTTTCATCCAAAAATACATCTTCAAAAGCTAGTGCTTCATTATCTTTAATAAGTAATTCTGATAAATTCATTCTATATGCTATATTAATTTAGTTTTTTTATTAGTCCCTCAATCATAGTTAACACCTTTGGGTTATCTGAATAATTCACCCCTAAATCTATAATCTCAACCAATTCTAGCACCTTAGTTTTTGGCCAATATTGATCTACAACAATCCCAATATCAACGCTATACCCCATTCGTTTACTAGTTGAGTAACCGTTTATCCCTACTGTTTCAGCAGTTAAGAATATCCCTACTGTTTCAAAGGTTATAAGTAAAGATTCCCACCCCATCCCGCTGGGTTGAACTTCAATAAAAAGCTGACATTCATTTAATTGGGTAGAAAAATAATTACGTTGCAAAAAAGCGTCTATTATAGTACTTGTATAATATTGAATTTGTTCAGCTCCTATTTCATTGCCGAACTTCACTTGCTTATTACGTCCATCTTTCATGCTATTATATCTGTTTTGGTGTTGAAAATAACAAACATGACTATTTCAGTAATGCTCTGTAAATTGTAGGAAAATTAAAACTGTTTCCAATTGGACACATTTGTTTTGCTTGCGCTACTACTTGCTGAAAAATAGTATTATCTAATCCTGAAATGACTGCCATAATTTCCAAATCAGCTTGTACGATAACCTCATTGTTGTAGGTGATTTCGCAATTAGTTTCTAACTCCTCTATCTTATACGATGCTTGAGTTAATAACAGGGTAAGTGTCATATTGAAACAAGCAGAATAAGCCGCTGCTATCATTTCTTCTGGTAGTGTTACAGCATAATCCTTTTGCTTTAAAAATGAGTAATTCATCTGATTCAACAACTGATTATCAGACACATAATTCCCTTTTCCTTGTTTTAAATCATCTCGCCAGATTGCCTTAATTGATACTTTCATAATATTACTTTAGTTAATTAAAATCCTTGTACACAAAAAGTAGTGCCATTTTAATTCTACAAAAGTATAAGTAATACTCATTTTCCTCAATGGAGAAAACGCCTCAATTATAGGACATTCTCTCCATACTATAATAGTAGCTCAATAAGGTCGCTTGGACAGTTCTTGATTACGTCTAAAAGCTAAGGGAGTATAACTAGTTTGAATCTTGAAATATCTATTGAAATAAGACACATCTTCATATCCTAAAGAGAAGGCAATTTCTTTTACACTTAAATCAGTATAAGCCAACAAGCGCTTTGCCTGTAGTATAAGACGATTAACAATCACGCAACTTGGAGAAATACCACAACCTTTAGTTATCCGCTTATTTAGAACATTAGTAGTCACATTTAGAAGTGCTGCATAATCACCTACCTTATGTAAATTCATATAGTTCCGATCAACTAATTGACTAAATTTTCTTGAAAATTCTTGGTGTTCAGATAATACTCCCGTATTGTTATTTTCTCGTTTTACCCAAGTCCTAGTTGCCTCAATAATAATATATTTTATCAATATTCTAATTTTCTCTTCACTCCAACTATCTGCTAAATCTTTTTCTCTTTCAATTTCAAGAATATGATTGCACAATACCTCATTTTGTTCTTGTTTTAAATAGACATAGGGAGTTGTTAATACATTACTATACAAAATTCCGTCACACGCTAATTCCTGATCGTGAATTTCTACACAATAAAAATCAGCGTGAAAATAGATTAATTTTCCCTTTGATTGATCTAGAATTTGAAAGGCATGTTCTTCATTAAAAAAAAAGAATGCATCTTGTTCACAAGTATAATTGGTAAAATCAATTTGTATTTGGCTCCCTGCTTTCAAGAATAAAATTTTAAAAAAGCCACTATACTGTTGGTCTAGATTAGACAAGTCTGTCGTAATATCAATGGAGACAGTTCCAAAATATAAGTGTTTCATCATTAATCACTAACTAAGTGAAACAAAAATAATTTATTTTTTTATCAGCGGACGTTCTACAATAGTGAAATTGTTTATTTCTCTCGAAATACACTAGTATACATACTAAGGTATCGGTTACATTCTGACTGATTACCCAATTTTTCTGTATTTATTTTTTGTCGTATTGCATAATGGCTAACACTGCTATCTTTGCGCATTGAGGTAACGGGAAACTTGGTAATTAACTCTTTAAAGCTATCATAGGCTGGCTGGGCTAGATCATTTCTAAAGTATATATTTTGTTCCCAATACAACATTTGATAATCTACACTTGTTACGTCTTCTTTTTTTAACCTTTCTATTAAAGCTAATGAATACTCATATAAGGACTCATCATAAGTTGTACGCCAATAAGCTCTGGCTAGATAAAAACCTTTTTCATAGCTAAAATCAGCTGCTGCTTCGAAAGCCTTAGCCGATTCTAAATTATTACCCATAATCCAATAATATAGTGCATTCGAACGATAGTCTTCTATATACTGTGGATCTTGAACAATCATTGCCTCTGTAACCTTAGGTAGTTGCATCTCAGAACTGCTTAAATACTCAGCATCCACCAAGTAATACAAGATAGCCTCATTACTTTTAGATAATTGATTAATCTGATGCAATTGAACAATTAATTTAGCACACTGCTCATATGCTTTCATTTCATAAAGGAATACTACATAATAATTACGCGTCTCCCAATGTTCTGGTCTTGAAACATGGAAACAAGAAAGTCTATATTGTAAAGCTTCTACAAACTTAGGTGTATCGTTCAAGTACCTACACAAGGTCATAATAAGAAAGTTAATACTCAATCGATAAGGGCTATCTTCTTTTAATTTCATTGCTACTTCTAATGGTTTTAAGGCTTGACGGTATTGACCTAAACCAAAGTTTCCTTTTCCTTGAAGATATAAAGATTCCCCTGTAGGGAGCGAATAAGTATGATAGGTATTCACCAAACCAAGAACATCATGATAGCTTCCCAACATGTCATAATAGTGAGCCATTTCTAAGAGATAGTTAGGCAAACTGGCTCCTTTATATGCGGCCTCTATCAAAACACCTAATGCTGTCTCATCTTCAGGATTTCGCATCATGGTCAAAATACTTCCTTCTGTTAATAAGATACTAGGGTGCTTTTCTACAACTACCTTAGCTACATTGACATATTTCAAGGCTAGATCTAATTCATATTGATGCTTGTGATAAAGTGCTTTATAGTTATAATAATTCACAACTAACTCTCTGTCTTCACAACTATAAGATTTAAAAAAATCTTCAACGTATTGTTCTGTCAACTCTCGCATATCAACAGGTATTACTTCTTTAAAAGCTATTACTTCCATAACTTCCGCCACCTGTACTAACATACCACAGCTATAAAAACAATCAACTAGGTATATTCCCGCTTGAGCACTCAATAATGTCTTACTCCACTTTTGTTCCCATAAAGTGACACACTCCTCTAAATCAAAAATGTCTTTAGCAACATACTGCGCTATTGATAATTCATTTACTTGCTTATCAGATAAATTAAAACGACTTTGATTAAGTAAATCTTCTATGACGCTATGTACTTGTGTCTGCACAGCATAATCTACTAAAACATCAATTTCTCCTTCTTCAAGAATTTCTTTACTTAATAGTTGTTTACTATAATTCACCTGTAAATCCCATAAGCGAAGACGAAGATTATTTGCTTCTGGATAAACAGATAAAGCATGATGTAAGCACCCAATGGCTACATCATACTTTTGTATCTCTTCCATCTTATTAGCGTATCCTAAAAGCAGAGCTAAGCTATTAGGATGATAATCTAATGCTCGCTCATAAAATGCAATATCACAATATTGCTCTAACCCTCCAATAAGCTCAAACTCTCTCAGTTGTTCTGCTCCATAATACTCTAAAACAGAAAGGGCCAGCATTACTTTATCATAGTCGAAATTATCCGAACCAATAAATCGGGTAAAAAACTCAATATAAAAACGATAAAAAGAAACTTCCTCTACGCTTTCTACTGGTGATTTCTCTTCTTGATGAAGATATTCATATCCTTCAATCAACGCTTGTTCACAGGATTGATAATCTCTTTCATTAATACTCTGAGCAATAAAAGTAACTAACTCTTTAAAATTCATTTCTCTTTTTACTTTTAACTAGGATTACTATTTAGCTGATCATTTTGTAACTCGCGTACTATATTCCAATAATTTCCTTTTCGAGAAAAGCTAGTAGGGTTTGCTTGTAAAGAAGCTTCATAAAATTGAATTCCCAACATGATATTTTCCTGTAGTTCTCTTCCATTTACAAATACACGCGAAATGAATTCCGATAACTCACAATGTCTAGTATAAACTTCCTTCTCTGTTATATATCCCAACACTCCACCTATTCTACAAACTAAACTATAGAGCGCATAATTAAATCCTAAAATACCATAACCTACAATAGCATAGCGTTGTGGATACAATAAACGATATCTATTTTTCAAGTAAGCGCCTTCTAGTTGCTCTAGGTGCTCTGCAAAAGCAACCTCATCAAAGTGATATATCTCTTCAATAATATCTTTTACGTTAGCATGAAAATATTCTCCTTTTTTTAAATTATGTAAGAAAACACGAAACGACTTACTATTCTTGATTTGATGCATTTGCATAAACCTTTGTACATCATAAACATGTTCTTCATTATTTGGATCTAAACCGAAAGGCGTGTCTAATAAAACATCTTGAAAATAATACAACAATAAACCGTTAGAAATAGATTTTGGATTATCAAGAAAACTACTTAATGCTATACATTCACTCATAATTACACTTTTAATTGATTTACTAATTCAGTTAATGCTTGAGAATAATCGGTCGTATAAACTCCAGATTGAACCATTGCTTCTATTCCTATAGCATAAGCTCCACTATACATCGTACCATGTAACAATTGAGCAAATACCATGCGAGCCATCGCACCTACTGAAGGATAAGTACCTGATGGGGCTGTCTGTGGATCTAATACAATTAGATATAGTTTTTGATAAAACGCTATAGTTTGATCAACATTAGCAGCCAAGAACTCCTTCACACCAACCATATTGGTCAATATCGGAGAAAAGACAATTGGATTATCAATAGCGCTACGAGTGTAATCATTAAAGTGATAACTAATCATTAGTAAATTTTCTTTGTCAATCGAAAAACTCATCATTAGCCCTGCTATTTCCACATCTGACAACACTGTAGTTACTCCTTGTTGTTCCTCATCAGAAAAGTACTGTTCGCCTTCATCTACTATAGCTTGATTAGCGATCTCATCTATTTGCTCTTGCTGCTGATCACCATAAAACGAGTCTTCTTGCTTCTCTACTTCTTCAAAATGATACTTCTTCAACTCTCTAACAGCCACCTGTAAACGATCTAAGTAATTTGACCAATAACTGTTTTTTTGAATAAAATTGTCAATATAAATAACAAATTCAGGATCAAATTTCTCAGGAGGAAGTTCTTCTAGCATATCGCCAAGATTATCTACAACCAATCTAAAGACCTTTTCTGTTTGATAACTTATATCAACCATCCAATGTTCCTTACCTAGACATCGCAGTAATAAATCTGCTAAAACACTAACTTGCTCTGAAGTCAACGCATCACTTTTCATTACCCTGAAGGCATCTTTTCTATAGTCTTTTAATAGTTTGCCCACCCAACGCTCATGCTCTCCTTCACTTAGCAAATAATCTTCCAATGCCATATACCCAGTATGTAAGGTAAACCAATTTATTGTTGATTTATCAATGCGTAAGGTAATCTCCACTTGATCACACTCATCATTTAAATCATGGCAACTATCATTCACTAAGGTTACGATATCAATACAATCTTCTAAATTATCCTCATAATAGAAGTCTTCTACAATCTTTAATATCTTCTTAGCATATAACGACTTAAACTTAACTTCCTCGATTGTATCTAATGTAGCTACCATTTGTTTTAAATAGCCAAATAGAATACTTCTATTACTTTTATGTTGCTCTTCAGTAGGTATCTCTAAATCGTCGAATGTAATTCGTGGCGCTTGAATAAACGCCTCTAAATCACTTCCAAAATCAAGTAACACCAACAACATAAATTGATGAATAGGTTCACTTAAACTTCCCGTAGCTGTGCGATTATCTAACCAATTTAACCACTGATCAGTATTGTGAAAAACAGTTTGGACTATTTCTCGTCCTTCCACTTCTTGATTTACGCCTTTTGCCGTTAATAACCTAGGCAACTTGTATTCATAAGGGCCTATTTCAATATTTTTAAAAATCAACTCAACTAACTGATTTACAAAAGGTTTAAAAACTACTCGATCGCTATAGATAAACCATAGTGTCAAGAAACATAGAGGCAATTGTCCACTTGGCTTTTGTTGAAACTGAACAATGATATTTTTTTGAAACAACTCAGACAACAACTTTTCCTCTATATCAACAGATAGCCACGACACAAGTGCTGCATGCATTTTATACTCCAATGCTATGGGTAGATTAGCTGGGCGACGACTATAATAATACGCTTGTTGATAGTTCCATTGACTATCACAAAGTACTTCCAATAAAGGGTATTGTTTACAACCATCATGAAGACCTAACAGTTCCTGTCCTTGATCTAACACGACAAGACTCTCGATTAACACATCAGAAATAGTATTTGTTAAAGTCATATCTCTCCTTAACACATCTGCGAAGTGATTACCTGATTCACAAATCCAAAGTAGGAAGATATTATAAGGTGAGGAGTCATAGCGGTTACCAATACTCAAACTAGCATTTAACGCAGCTATAAATTCACTCCACTCTCCATTAAAAAAATCATTAATAAAAACATCTGTTGTTGCAAAAGGTCTTCTCTGAAAAGAACCATTGTCCAAACGAACACAATAATGACTATTTAAAACACTATTTTTAAGTTCCTCGTTAGGCAACCATGTATTTGACGTGTCTTCATTAATCAGCAACAGCTCTATAAGCTTAGCAGCTACTTTAAAAGAATGTCTCGGACTCTTTTGAACCAATATGCTTAATACATCAACAACCATTAAACGTATGCCATTCTCTTCCTCACTACTTGTATAATTTTTATAATTATCACCTATAAAAATAAGCATGCGATCTACCGCATCTACACTAGGGAAGTATTCCAACTCACAGACTTTGTTCCAGCCTGCAATAAGATTAAACCCGTCTAAAGTATTGTCAAATTCATTACCTATAAGATATAACTCCTTGGCAAGCTCATCTGTAAACACTAAATGCGCTGGCGCCTCTTCTAATAATTGAATTAGAGAATGACGAAGATTACGGCTAATCAATAAGTTTACAAAGCCTGAGTAATCCAATTCTACTTCCTGATGATCATAAAGACTAATAAAATCCACCCATGAACGTATTTCATTGTCAGAAAAAGTATCTGTATGACGCTCGAATACAAAATGCGAATTAAACTTTTTAAGCAATAAACCGATGGCTTCATTTACAACTATTTGCTTCGTATATACATCTGTATTTCCTTGATCTTGTAAATACTTATTGTATTCTACAAATTGAAGTAAACCATTAAGTTGATAATAATTTAAACCACTCTCTTTTAAGCTTTGAAGCATCAAGTGCTCCTCTCCATAATAAAGCAAATAGTGATAGCCTGTAGTTGCTGCACCTTTATTCTTAGCTGTCAATGAAGCCAAACTATCTTGATCATCAACGATTAGTGCACTACTCATAGCTAGATCATAATCCGTATGCGCTGTATAAGCTGGTATCACATCAAAAAGACGAGTCGGCTCCTCTTCTTCTATTTGATTTAAAAAAGAATATAAATGAAGACGAGCTACATCTAAATAAGGCTTAAGTCTATTTATACCTTTTATACGATCAGTTAATTTATCGAAAACTTCAACTAAATCTTTTTCTGGTGAACTTTGCTCAAGATGTTCAAAGGCTTCGTCCACTTTAAAATTTCCAAGGAAACTATTAGGATGAGCAAACCATAAAAAGCCTTCTATACGAACAAATTCATATTCAAACACAGTAGTCAAATCTGCCCATTTCAAATGAATATTTCTATTGACCTGCTCATTGAGGGGATATTGTTTTAACTGAACTAGATTTACTAACTGTCTAACAATACGATGGATACCGTAAGTTTCCTCTTTTAACAAAGAATCCAGTGAAGCTGGCTCAGCTAGCAAATCTTCATACTCTTCTAGTATCTGCTTTGAATATGGAATAAAATTTAGAAGATCCGTTTCCATAGCTATTACAGCCTCATTTATAGGTAATAACAAATAAGGTTCTAACAACTTCAACTGTTGCTTTGCATACTGTATAACTCGATAGTTTTTATAAAACTCATCCTTATACTTTGTAATTTCTGCCTCAGAAAGCTGTTTTATTTTTTCAGGTATTTGCTCCTGATTATATCCTAAACTCTTTAAAATTCTTGCTACTCCAAAGTGTTTTTCTTCTACTACCTTACTTCCACATCCTCTACAAAAATTCCCCTGAGCAGGAGTAAGAGAAGCACACCATCCACAGCGTACATCTACACGAACGCTACCCGCACAAGCCACACATATATCCCCTGGCTGATAATCGCCCGGTTGTGGTGTAGAGCACGATTCACAATAAGTGATAACTGCCATACTATACGAACTATTTTTCTATCTACCTTTTCTAATTTTTGCCCAAATATTTTCTTTTTGAACTGCTGTCATTTCTTTAACTAACTTACCGATAGCTGACTTCGATTCACCTTCCAACTTTAATTGTAAAGCTACCTCATAATCGGAAGAAGCGACAAACTCAGCTCCACAAGAACGGCAAAACTGACCTGGTCCTGTACTCAAACACCAATAACAATTGTGAACTGGTTCTGCTTGAAGTCCACAAGACAAACACAAATCACCAACTTTATAATCCTTCGGCTGCTTAGCTTGACAATGTGCACATTTTACAACATCTGCACTCTCTACGATTACTGCCTCTTGCTTTACCACGGTTTCAGCAACTGCCAAGCTTGCTGCTTGTGTACCTAAAGCCCACTGCATAATTACATGTGCTATTTCGATATCCATAGCTGTAACTTCTATCAAAGTTCGCGTATCACCAATCATAACGAAATCCTCTTTAGATTGAATTCCAGCATCTGCTAATGCCTCAATATCTTCTGTCGTCGCTCCTTTTTTACGCAATATACTTTCTAATAGCTTTGGAAAATTTTCTATACTCATACTTCTAAATTATAGTTGTAAACTAATTAAATACTTCTATAGATATAATTAGTCACTAGGTTATTACTGACTTAGTTCACGATGATTAAAAAATAAAAAGGGAGACTCATCTAATTATGATCCCCCTTTATTATCTATCTAGTTGATATTAACTAAATCAAAAATTAAAAGTCAGACTAAAAATTTTATAAAAAGAATCCTTATATCCTTATAACTTGCTTTCTAAATACTCTCTAATCACTAAATCAGTAAAGAAACCACTATGATGTCCTCCCCAGCAAGCTGTCATTGTTAAAGTTTTTCCAGAAAGGTCTAATTTTTTATTTTCTTCAGCTCCTTCATTTACAATACAGTTTACTTCAATTTTATCCATTGACTCTTGTACTGCTTCTTTCCCAAAATTATCTTTACACACTTCTTTCATTGCATCCATTAAGCGTTGTAAACATACACTTGGCACAAACTTAATATGCTCTAATTCGAAAGTATCCCAGTTGATTTGGATAGGTAGTTCTTTACCTACAATCGCATTCAATTCTTTTTGATACTCAGTTACGTACTGCTCTTCTATTGCTGTATAAGCTCTTTTTTCTTGTAATCCCATGATTTATATTATTACTATTATTAACATTTCAAAGGTCTTATCTTTGCTATTGGTTTCATAGACCTAAATTCGGTAATTGCGCTTATCACGGAATTCCGTGATATGAAAATTTCCAAAAGTATCTTACCTTGTATTCAAACTTTACAAAAAATGCTAAAAACACTTTTAATAATTGGGTTTTGTTTTCTATCACTAACACTAGCTGTAAATAATCTATCTCTCATTATGGGAGGTATGAGAAAGAAAAAAGCAAATCGTTTAATACAAGAATATCTTGAACATGAATTCAAGGGTCAATTAAAAGCAGTTGAAATTAGACGCTTTTTTAATGCCTCTAATATGAATCCCAATATGTTTTCGGTTATTATCTACGATCATCAATTAGCACAAGTAAGATGGGTTTTATTCTTTGACGCCAAGATTTTAAAAAATGAAAACAGAATTGAACAAGGTGTTTCCTATGCTAAACCAGTAAAAGAACAATACCAAGATGCCTTAGCTGACTACTATACCAAAGAAGATATAAAACTAAAAATGATTGATTTAGATTGTCGTATTGACATTAGTTATGATTCATTAACCATGACATATCTTTTTAACCCAAATCCCAATGAGCTGAAAACGAAAACTAAAAAACTCTTATACTTACTAAATCAACAAAAGGACGCACTAAAAATCAATAGTATTTTCACAATTACTATCCATCTTCCAACCTATAATGAGGATATTTTTATGATTGTTATACATAGCATAGAGGACTCATGGCAGGTCAAAGAATGCTTACTAAAACAAGAAACTAATTATTTCAAAACTTTACAAGAAAAATTGCTGCCGAAGCGTATGGATTATTTAGCGGGATTAGACCACCTCTACAGTTCCCATGATTTTTCTTTATTATATGTAGATACAGCTTGTTTCACTAAAGCTGTGTGGGTACATCTGTTAATCGATACAAAAGAAGTAGAACAAGAAAAAAACAGCTATCACAAGACTCCTGTAACAGTTGTTTTATTAGAAACGATTAATCTTACCAACAAAGTAGTCACTCATCGAGAAATCGTACCGATTACTGAACCAAATTCGTTTATTTCTATTTTAGAAGAGATTAAACCGCTATTAGCAATAAAGTATACCTTTTAATTATTCACTAATCAAATAGTCCTGATTCAATAGCAAACTTTACTGCTCCCGTAGTTGTCTTAGATCCTGTTTTCAATAAGATATTCTTACGATGTGTCTCCACCGTATTAACTGATATAAACAGTTTCTCAGAAATTTCTTTAGAAGTCATTTCTTCTGATAAAAGTGCTAGAACTTCTTTCTCCCGTTGAGTCAATTCAATATCTTGATACTTCTTTTTATCAAATACACTTTCCATATAGCGCTGTTTAATAACTTCTGAGAAATATTGCTTGTCATTGATTAATTCCCGTACAGCAACTTGTAACTCCTGCTTATTTGTAAATTTAGGTACAAAACCATCTGCTCCTTTTTGGATTACCTTATGAACAACGCGAGGATTATCAAGCATACTCAAAATTAGAACCTTGACATCTGATTGATTACTCTTTACCCTAGTTAATAACTCTACTCCATCCATCTTGGGCATATTCAAATCGGTAATGACTAATTGTATGTCAAATTGCTCTAATAAACGTAATACTTGTGTTCCTTCTGTTGCTAAATGCACTTGTTTTACTTCCTCCATATCAAGTAATATAGTGTTTAACCCCTCTAAGAACATCAAATGATCATCTGCTATGATTATATTTACTCTACTCACTACTTATTTATTTAAAGGTATATTAATTGTTATGGAAGTCCCATATTTAACATTACTATCTATTTCTATACTTCCTTTGAGTTTTTCTAAACGCTCTCTTATATTGCGCAGTCCTATCCCTTGTTTCTTAACATTGGCAAACCCAACGCCATTATCATGAATAAGAATATTGAGGTGGTCATCGTGTTTGGTCAATTGTACCTCAGCACTTGAAGCCTTAGCATGCTTAACGATATTATTGACCAACTCTTGAACGATGCGATATGCACCAGCCAATACATCATCTGTCAACTTATTAATTTCTGTCTCTGGAAAAAAATAAGCTTTAATTGTCAAATTATTTTTCTGACTTACAGTATCGACGTATTCTTTCAAAAAACTACTAAATCCAATTGAAGAGAAAGCCAGTGGATGCAATTGATGCGATAGCAAACGCAGATCCTTACACGCATTGTTAATTGCTTCTTGCAAACGCTTAGTTTGTTCTCCCGTATCTTGCTGAGAGAAATGATGTTCAAAAGCAATCTTAATTCCTGCTAAATCACTTCCTATTCCATCGTGTAACTCTCGTGCTAATCGAGCTCTTTCTTCCTCTTGTCCTTTCTGATAGCGCTCGATCATAGAAATTTTATGATCTTTAACCATCTCATTAATCTTGTGATTCGCATTTTTCTCAACCTCCACCTGTAGTTGTCTTTGCACTTTCAAACGTTGTAGATAAAAATACATCACAATAATAAAGAGAATTGACACCAAAATAAAACCAATGATAAAAGTATTACGAAGTTGTTTCTGACGAATGACAGCTTGCTCTACTTCTCTAAGCTCTACTTCTTTTAATTCTTGCTCCTTCTCCAGCAACTCTATTTTAGTTTCCTTTAATTCTGTTTCATATTGTTGTTGCAGATCTGCTAAATGCTTCTCTTTCTCAATACTATTAAATTTTGTATTATCTATTATACTTCGATATAAATAATTATATGCTTTTTCATATTGTTTTTGATCTGCATATAAGGAACCTAAATTCAAAAAAAAGTTAGTATTATAGGCTAATATAGAACGTTCTTCAGTAATACTCAATGCTCTCTCAAAATACTTAATTGCTTTCTTTGTATTCCCTACTTTACTCTCACACACTCCTAAATCATTCAATACGATAGCCATATCAGTGACATAATTTAACTCTTCAAGAAGCTTATAAGTATTCTCCAAGTGAGGTATAGCCTCTTTAAACTTATGCTGTTCTACTAATAGTTGAGCAAGGTTAATTTTAACATAGGCCTCCACTGTTTTATTTCCTTCCTCTTGACGAAACTTTAATACAGTCATATAATGCTCCCTAGCTTGATCAAACTTACGCTGCTCTTTCAAAATATTTGCGTAGTTAAACAATGTAGTCAATACCCCATCGGTATCCTCAATAGATTTATACAAATCATTCGCTCTTTTCAAGCTCTCTATAGCCTTATCATATTCATCCTTTTGTATATATAGTGTAGCAACATTCTGATACGCATTTGCCTCTTGAAGTACATCGTCTACAGCTCTAGCTTTTTCAATACATATCATAAAGCTCTCCATTGCCTTGGAGTATAGCGATAAATTCTTATAACTAAGTGCTAATAGATTATAAGCAGCAGGTAAACCTTGCTCCATTTTTAATTTCTCTAAGGATTCAATAGTCTTCAATGCATATTCTATAGACTTCTTATAATCTCCATTAATAGAATTCAAATTTCCTAAAGAATAATAAGCACGAGCTTTTTCCTTCTCTAAGTTATGCTTTTCACTTAAAGCTAACCAAGCAAATGCGGCCTTTCTAGCTTCAAGTGGTTTGGAATATACATTCTGGGAATACACTTTCGATAATGAGTCAATAGTAACTCTCACTGGTTGCTGTGCAATACCCTTTGTGAAAATAAAAAAGATTACTAATTGAAAAATTAAAGTTACTCTACTATCACGATTAGATAAATTCAAAACAATTTTGTATTAATTTCTTATTATTTGCCGCATTCTTTTTAACTAAAATAGCAAAATAAAGCAACAAAAAAACATATGCTTCTGAGGCTTTATAGAAGACAAAACTACAATTTTTAACCTTTAAAAAAATGAAAGTTTACTAGAAATAAAAACTCCAAAAACATCTTCTTTTTAATTCTAAACAACGAAAAACACAGAATAAAACCACAAAAAATACTAAACATTATGTATATTCGAAACAAAAACAATAAAACTATATTTTTAATACATAAAAACAAAAATTATGTCTAAATTTCCTAGAATACGTACAACCTTGAGTAAAGGTGTTATTCTACCAAGTTTAATTTTTATTATTGGAGTCAGTTTACTTGCTGCAATTTTTCCACAGATAACTAATGAGCTATTAAACGTAATCAAAACATTCATCTTTGTTAACCTCAATTGGATATATGTATGGTCTGTAACTATATTTATTATCTTCTTGATTTATTTAATGGCCAGTAAATACGGTAATATTCGCTTAGGAAGAAATAATAGTAAACCCGATTATTCCTTCTTTTCATGGATATCAATGTTATTCGCTGCTGGTATGGGGATTGGGCTAATGTACTTCAGTGTTGCTGAGCCGATCCAACACTATTCAAATGAAGTTTTCAGTAACAATACCGCACTACAACGCGCACAAGATGCACAGATGTACACCTTCTTTCACTGGGGAATACACGCATGGGCTATTTATGCTATTGTTGGTCTAGCACTATCTTATTTTGCTTATAGATATCGTTTACCGCTATCTCTAAGAAGTTGTTTTTATCCTCTTTTAAAAGATAAAATAAAAGGTAAATGGGGAAATATGATTGACGTATTTGCCTTGTGTAGTACCTTCTTTGGTATTACAACAACATTAGGTTTTGGTGTTGTACAGATTAACTCTGGACTTCAAACCTTAAATATTTTACCTGAAAACAGCTTTATCTATCAAGTACTTATTGTAGCTGTATTAGTATCTCTATCTATTATCTCTGCTGTTAGTGGATTAGACAAAGGTGTAAAACTACTAAGTAGTATCAATATCATTGCTGTAGTCGTATTGCTTGTTTTCGTACTCGCTTTAGGCCCTACCGTTTATTTAATTGGAAGCTTTACAGAAGGTATTGGTAATTATATATCAAACTTCTTTACCATGACTTTTAGTACACACTCCTTTAATGATAAAACACAACCCTGGTTTTATGACTGGACTATCCTATACTGGGCATGGTGGATCTCATGGTCTCCATATGTTGGATTATTTATTGCTAAAATCTCTAAAGGACGTACTATTCGTGAATATATTGCTGCAGTATTATTACTACCGACACTATTCAACTTTATTTGGATGTCTGTATTCGGGAATAGTGCCATTTGGTTTGATATGAATGTAGCTGATGGTGCATTGAGTACTATTGCTAACAACCCAGATGCGTTGATGTTTGAGTTTTTAGCGTACTTACCTCTAAGTTCAATTACTAGCTTCTTAACTATATCAATTATCATCATATTTTTTGTTACTTCTGCAGACTCAGGAATGTTTGTAATGAACAGTATATCAACCAAGAATGCTATAATATCCCCTAAATGGCAAACTATTGGATGGGGAGTATTACTAGCTGTATTAGCTTTGTTATTGTTAAATGCAGGTGGATTAGGTGCATTACAAAGCATGACCTTAATTACAGCTCTTCCATTCTCTATTATAATGCTATTATTTATCGTAAGCTTGATCAAAGCACTAGTTATCGATAAAAAATATTATGAAACTGACTTTTCTACTACAACGGTTACATGGTCAGGAGATTCATGGAAAGAGCGATTAAAACAAATTGTATCCTTTGACGATAAAGAATCTGTACACAAATTTATTGATACGACAGTCAAAGAAGCCTTTAAAGAGCTAGAAACCGAATTTGCTAAAAATAATATTGATGCTGTTATCAATACTTATGAAGGTCCTTATCGACTAGAAATTGAGATTAAACACGACTTGGTAAATAACTTTATTTACGGTGTCAAAACAGAGTCTAAAATGGTTTCTGATTACTTATTATCAGAAGAAAACTTACCTGATATTAACGATAATAAAACCTTTTATCCAAAAGCTTATTTTGGTGATTATAGACAAGGTTATGATGTTCACATCTTTACTAAAAATGAGCTAATTTCTGACGTATTAAAACACTATGAACGATTCCTTGAAATTATATCTGAAGAGAAAAATGAAATGTTTATCAGTAGTGATTCCAATCATCGTTTAAGATAATATATTACTAGTCAACTTATTCTAGTATCAAAAAAGAACCATATTAGCTTAAAGTTAATATGGTTCTTTTTATATATTACAAATCAATGAACTGAGTATTTGGATGAAAGCGTTTGCAAGAAAACCAATACTCATCAGACAGCCGGATGAGAACTAAATTCTGCTTTTTGTCTCCCGAGAGATACTTTCCATTCAAATCCCAACGTTGAAAACCATTAGCTGCTGTAATACATCTAGCTGATAAATCTAACGCTAAATCCTGCTTGTGATCCCTTCTAAAAACAATTACATTGTTTTGGTGAGCCACTAAAAAAAAAGCCCCCTACTCAAAAAAATAAGTAAGGAGCTCTTTGCGATGTTTTTAATTACTAAGCTACTCTTTAGTATATACAGCCGGCTGGTATGTATTCACTACTAAAACAGTATCTACTTGTAATCGAGCTTTTAACCAATTCGTGATACGTATCTTCTCCGAATTTATAGGTACAACACTATCTTTATACATTAACACCCAATCAACTTGACTAGTTGTATCGGTTAGATTTCGCTCTACTTTACCTAAAGATACTTGTTCGAGTGATGGGAACAATACTCCGATCTCTTTCACCAAACCAGGCTCGCTCACTTTGTACTTAGCTAACTCGCGCTTTAAATCATTAATAATAACGTCTTTCTCGGATAGGTTACTATTTTGTTTATTGATTTCCTTCATGATTTCAGACTTGATATCTTGCTCATCTTGCTTGAAGGTCAAAGCTACATTATCTATCCCTTTTTCCTGTAGAAGTCGGTTATACATCTCTATATTCTCTTTAGACAATTTCTTATCCAAAAAGGCTAACTCTACCTTACGTGGCGAGGTATTATAATTAATTTTTTTATAGATAACTGTTACCCCTCTAGCAGTAAACTCTGTATTGATAAACTCCTCAACAGTCTTGGTAAATTTCTTCTCATTGAATAAATTATAGGCCAAGTAAAAACTTGGTATAATCAACACTAAAATCAATAAACTAATACCGTATCGCATACGTTTCTCCTTTTTTGTATCTAGTGCAGTCGCTGTAGGATATTTCAAGTATTTAATTACTAAGAACGTCGCTATACAAATAAAGAAACAGTTAATCATATACAGATAAAATGCTCCTAAAAAATAACTAAAATTAAAAGTTGCTAAACCATATCCTGCAGTACATAAAGGAGGCATTAAGGCTGTAGCAATCGCTACTCCTGGAATAGGATTTCCTTTCTCTACTCGAGTAATTGAAATCACTCCCACTAATCCACCAAAAAAAGCAATCAACACATCATAAATCGTCGGTGCAGTACGAGCAAGTAATTCTGATTGTACATCTTTAAATGGGCTTAAATAAAAATAAACTGAAGATACAACCAAACTTACAATTGTAGCTATAACCAAGCTTTTAATAGAAATCTTCAGTAATAAAAAGTTATAGGTACCAAGTGCAAAACCAGCTCCTACAATTGGTCCCATCAATGGTGAGATCAACATAGCTCCAATTACCACCGCTGTAGAATTTACATTTAACCCTATCGACGCAATGATAATTGCACATGCCAAAATCCAAAGATTTGATCCTTTAAAAGCAATATTTGCTACTATATTTTCAAGGACTTTTTCGCCCTTCTCCTCACCTTTGTGAAGATTGATGTAATCAAAAAACTTACTAGTCATTTAAAACATTATTTCGTTGACTTACTCAATACCATATAGCCTAGCACACCACCAATGATGGATGCTACAAAAATACCTATCTTCGCTTGAGTCATGTACTCCTCATTAGTAAATGCTAACGAAGTTACAAACAAAGACATTGTGAATCCAATAGAAGCTAGCAAACCTAATCCTAATAGATTTTTCACATTCATTCCTTCAGGGAAAGGAGCTACTTTTAATTTCACTAAAAGCACTGTAAATCCAACTACTCCAACTACTTTCCCTACTAATAAGCCAAGAGCTACACCAAGAGCTACATTAGTACTAAACAAGTGATCCATATCAATATCTAAAGATACCCCAGCATTAGCTAAAGCGAATATAGGGATAATTAGATAGGTTACCATCGGATGCATCATATGTTCTAAACGTTGTAATGGAGGAGTAGCAGCACTACTTGTATGCTCAATCTCTTCTAAGATATGCAATTGTTCGTTTGTTAATGTCGGAATTTTATCATTGGGATCAATGCCTCTAAACCTATCTAACAAACCTTGCATCTTATCGCCATATACTTTCTCGCTAATTCTCACATTTGCAGGAATTGTAAAAGCAGCTAATACTGCTGCAATTGTCGCATGTACTCCTGAAAGCAAAAATGCTGTCCAAACTCCACCAATACCCAAGATTGCATAAAATATAATATTTCTAACTCCCATTTTATTTCCCAAATACATCACTAATAAAATAGCAGCACCAATGATTAAATGTAACATAGAAATCTCAGAGGTATAAAAGAATGCAATCACAAGTACCGCTCCTAAGTCATCTACAATTGCCAATGCAGTTAAGAAAACCTTTAATGTCAAGGGTATACGACTACCCAATAGATACAAGACTCCTAAGGCAAAAGCAATATCTGTTGCCATCGGAATTCCCCATCCATTAGACATCTCTCCACTTGGGTTTAGAAAAAAATAAATACCCGCAGGAACAATCATTCCTCCTAATGCAGCTCCAATAGGAAGCATTGCTTTACGTGGGTTTGATAGTTCTCCAGCTACAATCTCTCTTTTTAACTCTAGCCCTACAACAAAGAAAAAGATAGCCATTAACCCATCATTAATCCAGTGGTGAATACTATATTCAAAGAAGCTATTGCCTGCCCATTGAAAACCAAATTTATACTCTAATATGTGATGGTACTGTTCTTTAAATGATGTATTTGCTAATATTAACGCTATAATCACACTTATACCTAGAACGATCCCTCCAGATTTTTCTTGTTGCATAAATCGCTGTATCGGTGATACCATCCTCTCAATAGGTGTTTTGTCCAATTGCCTCATAAAAATAACTCTTCTTTTTTAATGTTATACATAGTTTACAAACTCAAAAATAGAAAATTAATTTTGTTAGCTACTATACGACAGTTATTTCTATGAATTCTTATCCTTATTTAACTTTTATAAGATTTTTACTACTTAGATTCAACTAATAAATGCAACAGCATTTATTAGTTGAATCTAAGATAGAATTAAAAATAGTTCAATCTTTTACTCCATAAAAATAGTTAACTAAAGCCAAATAGACACCCCGACAACCAAAAAACACCTTAACAAGTTTAGTATTCCATAACAAAATACATCAAATTAAATTAGTTAACTAATAATATAAAACAAATACAACAAAACACTGAAAAACAAAATAAAAATAAACAAAAGCTAAAACTAATATTTCTACTAAAATATTCGCTTCCATCAATCAAAAAAACAGATGATTATTTAACTTTTTAGTACTTTTTTAATACATTTAAAATCATTATATTTGATTTTAACCTAATTTGCTAAGGTGAGCTATTAGGTGAGTTGGTTTTTTACAAAAAAGACAATAGATTGATTTAAAGATATTTACGAGGAGTGGTTCGAATCCTGCCACCCCGACTACAAAAAAGAAAGCTCTAACATTTGTTAGAGCTTTTTTTGTATTATATCAAATCAAATACAAAATAATGCATTTTCAATAGTATTTACCTTTCATTTGGTTGAAATACAAAATCATTAATAGAGCTTACTTATTCAAACAAACTAATACTACCAGGTCAATAGCAGTGAAACACAAATACGATTTTTTTCATTAAAACTACAGCTTCTTCTTATTTTACCTATCACTTGAAAACGAAATTCATTTATTATACTATTTTACAATGAGTTACGCCAGCAAAACTCACATGGGAATTATCTATATGTATATATGAACTCATAGATGACAGCCAGATACTTCATACAGGTAAAACAAGAGCAACCGATTACATCTCAAGAAAAAAACTTTGTAAAACAAAACTAAGGACAGCTTAGCTCAACAGTAATTAAAAAGCAAAGAGGTCATATAAAAAATATATGACCTCTCTGACTATAAAACATCTAACTAACTAAAAACTATAATTCCAATTACTTATTGCTAATTTTCCCTATAGTACCAATACTTCCATCTCCAAGATCTTTAATTTCAAGACCTTTTGTAACTGTTGCCGTGTTTGGATCTAACACATACACATTAGACTTAGACTCTGCAGTAACAGGGATAAAAACTTCCTCGTTTTCAACAAAAGGAGTACCTGCTACAGCAATATTCTCTGCTTCTGGCAGACCTTCTACCCATTTAAAATCACCTGTAATTACATTGAAAACAGCCAATTTATTAGCAGGAGCTCTATTACTCGCATTTGATGGCTCTACAAACATATTCAACAAGAAGTTTTCACCACCTATAGCAAAAGCCTTATACACTTTCGTTCCAGAAATTGCCTCTAAATCATAGTAATACCCTGGATCAAAATCACCTTTTTTAGAATCAAATTTTATCACGGCACTTGGCTTAGACGAAAAAGGAACTCCTTTTGAATCAGTAGCATTTGGTGAGAATAAATACACATTTCCATCACCTGCTTTTCCTATAGTTGAAATACGACTTGAACGGTAACGCGCAACAGCAAAACTCATCTTATCACTCTTAACTACCTTTTCTAATACTACTTTATCATTTTCGTTCTCAGCATTCTCATTGAATTTAAAAATAGCTAACCATGCACTATCTCTATGATCAGAAGTAGTACTTTCACTGTTTAACTTCATTGGTTCAATGGCCATAACAAAGCGATTATTACCAATAGTTTCTAATCCTGCAAAGTTTGCATACTCGCCTTTTTCAGCAATCTCTTGTACATTGACATAAGATGTGAAAGCTACCTCTCCAGTAGCACCATCGATAAAGTTAAACGCTTGTGCCTTATTACTATTAGGATCTTCTCCATCAAGTGTCACACCTCCTGTTGTAGCAATCATATATTTACCCATACTTGCGATAAACTCTTCACGCGTTGGTAAATCTAATTTTGTATTCATAGTTAACTGTCCTTTATCGTTTAACAGCCAACTTTGCGAACCTGAAGGATCACCTTTTCTATACTCAAATACATAAGCTCGATTACCTCCGTGGGTATAAACAGTAGTTCCCAAAGCATTCACACCATTTCCGTTCACAGAAATACTTCCTTTTTTCAAATCTTGCACTGTTAATAGCAAACTTGTACTTGAAGCAGAAGCACCTATAACATAACGCTCTACTAATTCTTTATTAGGATCTCCTTCTCCACCACCTTCAGATGGTTCTTGAGTAGTTGAATTATCATCGCTTGAGCACGAAACAAATGTAAATACTGAAAATACAAGAGCAAGCAAAGCTCCTGAGAATAATCTTTTTTTCATTTTTAAAAGTGTTTATTATATTTAGTAATTATTTTAATATGAGTATCTTATCTTAAACATAAAATGGCGACCTGGCTTTTGAAAGCTGTAGTTGTCATAAGCCAATTTGTCAAACAAGTTGTTTGCCTCTACACTTAAGTGAATGCTGTTATTCATCAAACTGTATGAAGCATTTAAATCGTGAATAACTTGAGAAGGAATCCAGATAGGATTCATACCTATGCCTTTAAAATCATAACTATAATGATCGATATAACGCAAATTATATCCGATATTTAGATTGTTATTTTTCTTCCCAAGGTCTTTAAAAATTATCCCGGCATCAACTGAACCAAAGAAGTAAGGCTCATTTGGAATTCGCTCGTTGTAATACGGGTTCTTTACATTAAACCCACCAATTGTATACTTTTGTTTACTGCGAATATTCTGTGTAGTTAAGCTACCTCCCACTTGAATAAAATCGGCATAGATATAACGCGCTTCTAAATTTAGCCCTATACTCTCCACACCACCAATATTCACACTATTGGCTCTTGAACCAGAACCATAAGGATTCTTTCGAATGTAATCCTCCGTTTTTCTATACACAAATCCAACGTCTCCAAAGACAGAATGCACTTTATCGATAACTGATGAATAACTAAGATTCAAGTTAACATTCTTTCCTTGTTCTGGTTTTAAACTTGTATTTCCCCAAACTAAATCACCATCACCGAAAAGCTCAGAGTCAGTTGGCAATCTAAAGGTTCTCTCAAAAGAAGACTTCACCTGAAAATCATTCCACAAGTAAGTTGCAGCTATCCCGTAACCACTTTGATCTACACTGGTTGACTCACTTTGGTAAGTATGTTTGATGTGATAGTGTTTTCCAAAAATAGAAACATTCAAATTATCTAATATGTTATAACGGTAAGACAAGGCTGAAATATTCTTCATACTACGGCGTGTCAATTCGCTATTTTTCTCAGCCTCCGTTTCTTTTACAGCAAGAGGATCTTCTGTTTTTCTATTAAAGTAATACAAGACGCTATTAGCACTGAAAGCGTGTTTATCATTCAACTTATAAGACACATTCAACGAAGTCGAACCATTGTGATCGTAGAACTTAACCATTGAAGCTCCGCCACCAGATTCACCTTTCTTAAAAGTTTTGATTCGATCTCCAGCCCAGTTGTACTTGTAAGCACTTGTATCGATATTCTGATTGTATCCCGCATTGTAATTTGAAGTTAAACTAACATCTAATCCCTCAACAAACAGATTCTTCTTACTGTATTCCAAAGAAGGCATCACTGTAACAGAACGGCGTTTTTTCTGACCAAAAACTTTTTCCATAATTGTCCCAGTCTGCACGCCTTTTTTACCTTCACCATAAGTAAATCCTAAAAGTAATCGATCGGCATAAGGTTTGTCGACAACACCTACTTTAGCCACTACAGTAGCATTTTGAAAGCGATCATTAAATCGCTTTACCCATTGTTTCTCTTTTGAGTAAACTCCTGTTTTCAAATTGACCACAGGAACTAATACTTTATAGTTATTATCAGAATAGTTCTGAAACGCATTTACTTGAAAAGTCAATCCATTGTCAAAAACTTTACTTACGTTAACGTGACTTTTGTAGGTATTAAAAGACCCTGTCGTAAAAGAAGCATCAATCTTAGTTTCCTTTGACTTGTTAGTAATGATATTTACCGCACCACCCAAGGCATCCGAACCAAACTCTACGGGCACTACCCCTTTATATACTTCAATACGATCGACCATCGTGATAGGAATATTATTGATCTTAAAATCACTTCCAAACCCCTCCATAGGTACACCATCAATAAAAAATCGGATGTGACGTCCACTAAACCCATTCATTGAAAACGTATAATCAGAACCTTCCGCACCGTCTCGTCTAACTTTTACACCTGATACTCTATCCAAAGCACCTGACACATCTAAAGATGAATTGTAAAGCGGTTTGGCATCAATTGCAATTACGTTATAAGCAGATTCGCGAACTTTATCGATTGGTTTCTTGACATTTAAAACAACATTATCCAGATAAGAAGTATTCTCAGACAATGTAAAATCTTGTGTATAGGTTATAGCATCTGTAGCCTTTATCTTTACTTCCTGCGTTTGATAACTAACGTGTTGTACTACCAATGTATACTCCCCTGGAGTTCCCATTTTGAGTTTGTACTGTCCTTTGTCATTTGTCAAATCGTGATGTCTTTGACTCCCCTTTAAACTAACAGTAGCGTAGTCAACTACATTTCCCTTAGTGTCTTTAACTGTTCCTGTAATTACAATTGGCCTATCCTGAGAAAGGACATTTTGAGAAATTCCAATTATAAACAAAAACATTAGTAGTAAAGCTTTTTTCATTTGTTTAATGCTCTTTTATGTTTAACTTATTTAGATTAATTAAATTTAAAAGCAAATATAGAGAGTTTATAAACAAATAGCCTAATTATAAAGAATGATTTTAAATAAGACCAAATGAAAGACAAAAAAAGACATAATAATTTATTAAAAAAATAGATATATTTTTAACATATCAGCAGAAACTAATTTCGCATTATGTCAATCTATTTTTTAAAACAAAAAAAGAGAGAATTAAAATTAATTCTCTCTTCTCTTACTTAAACGCTCATTTTTGAGCTTAATACCTTTATTTTTACTATTATTCTTCTCGCGATCAAAGTTCTTTCTGGGTCTATTTTCTTGTGAAGATTCTCTTGAAGTGGTATTTTGCATTCTCTTTCGAATACTTTGTTGACTTTCTTGTTGCTCAACAAGGCTTGCCTCCTCCGTTTTTATAGAAGGTTCTATAAGACGATTGAGTTCATCTAACTCACTTTTGGTGATTTCTCTGTACTTCCCGACAGGTACATCTAAAGAAATATTAATGATTCGAATTCTCTTTAAAGCGACCACATCATAATCGAAATACTCACACATACGTCGAATCTGACGATTTAACCCCTGTGTTAGAAAAATACGGAAAACAAACTTACTCACAGGTTCCACTCTACACGGTTTAGTCACTGTGTCTAAAATAGGTACTCCTGCCCCCATTCGCTGTAAAAAACGATCCGTAATAGGTCTATTAACAGTAACTAAGTACTCCTTCTCATGGTTGTTCTTTTGACGCAATATCTTATTGACAATATCCCCATCATTAGTCATGATAATCAAGCCTTCACTGTCTTTGTCAAGTCTTCCTACAGGGAAAATCCTTTTAGGATAGTTAATATAGTCCACGATATTGCCTCTTACTTTTTGATTAGTAGTACATTCAATGCCAATGGGTTTATTAAATGCTAAGTAAATAGGGGTTTCGTTATTGTTTTGTATCAGACGTCCATTCACGCGTATTTCATCTTGTTCACTCACCTTTAGTCCCATTTCTGGCACTTCTCCATTAACAGTGATACGCCCTTCTTCTATAAGGCGATCTGCCTCACGTCGAGAACAAAAACCAACTTCTGACAAATATTTATTTAATCTTGTCTTACCAGAATTTTCCATATGGTATTATAAATAATTATAATTTTTAAAAATAAAAAAACTATTGAATAAAATCCTCAATAGCCTGATACACTTTAGCATCTTGCAAAGAATGTCCATAACCTTCAGTTAAAACCAAATGGCTATTTGCAACCTTGATTCTCTCGTGAAACAAATGACATTCCTCTAAGACCACCACATCATCAAGGCGATCGTGTATCAATAGGACAGGAAGATTGAACTTCTCAATATAATACTCAGCAGCGTAATCATCTAATGGCACGTCGATTAAAGTTTGAGCATAATCGTATATTCCATTTCTCAACTTACTGTTATAACTCATCATATCGCCGTAATTCACCAAAACATCTTTAAAGCGATTTGGACATCCTAACAAAACTACCTTTTCCAAAAAAGAATAGTAATGTCCCGCTAAGCTACTCAATAAAGCAAAAGATCCCAATGAATGTGACACTACTCTACTTGGTTCAAAGTGTAAGAGCATTTGTCTAATCAAATTAGAATAAGCTGGTACATTAAAGACCTTGCCACTACTCAACCCCATACCAAAAGCGTCAAAAGCAACAAATCGATAATTTTCTCGCCCTAAAAAAGCAACAAGCTGTTCCCATCTATTGCTATTGCTTTCCCAACCGTGTATAAGTAATACAAGAGGCTTAGAAACCAAATGAGCATTCCACTTATAACAATGTATCTGCTGTCCGTCGATAGAAATCGCATATTGCTCTGCTTGACTTAGGAAATCAGACAACTCTCTTGCTTTTAGTCTTCCCTTTCTCGGTGTAGAGAACAACTTAAAAGCTATAGATACAGCCTTAGGCAAACTAAAGTAGGACAAAAGATTCAGACAAGCACCAATACACTTTTTCATTATCAAGATAAAAAAAGCCTCTTTAAAAGAGGCTTTTCATTTTAATTATATTTTTGCGATGATTGCATCGATTTTCTCTCTTTCTTCTTCAGCTAAAGCGCTATCAACTAAAATACGTCCACTGTGCTCATCTGTAATAATCTTCTTACGAGCAGCAATTTCTACTTGAGTTTGTGGAGGAATAGTGAAATATGATCCAGCAGAAGCTCCACGTTCAATAGACACCACAGCTAATCCGTTCTTTACACCATTTCTAATACGAGAATACGCAGTTAAAAGACGCTCTTCAATACTTGCTTTAAACTCCTCAGATTTCTCTAACAATAGTTTCTCTTCTCGCTCAGTCTCAGACATGATGCTCTTTAACTCAGCCTCTTTGTGAGATAAGTGTTCTTTTCTCGAAGCAAGTTTTGTCTCAGTATCATTGATATTGTTTTTCTTGCTTTCGATACTTGCCTTCATCTCTTTGATATGCTTTTCTGCAAGTTCGATTTCAAGATTTTGAAACTCAATCTCTTTTTCAAGTGAATTGAATTCACGGTTGTTCTTTACTTGGTTTTGTTGTTCAGTATACTTTTTGATAGCATCTTTAAACTCTTCGATAGCACCTTTTTTATCTTTGATACCAGTTTCGATATTGCTTAAGTCTAAATGTAACTTTTCCAAGCGTTTGTTCAGTCCAGCAACCTCGTCTTGTAAATCTTCTACTTCAAGAGGTAACTCTCCTCTCATACTTCTAATTTCGTCAATTCTTGAGTCAATCAATTGCAAGTCGTATAAAGCTCTTAATTTCTCTTCAACGGTTAATTCTTTCTTGTTTGTCATCTTTATAAGTAGTTAACTGGATTCGTATTTACATTTGATAAAATAACTGCAAAAGTAGTCATTTTTTTCTTAAGATACTCAACAATATAATTTTTAATATATCTTTCACTTTCGAAATGTCCTATATCGGCCAAAACTATCTGGTTTTCAGCTTGATAAAATTCATGATATTTCAAATCTGCCGTGATATAAGCATCCGCTTTTTGAGCTAAGGCACTTTGAATCGCAAATGCTCCAGATCCTCCTAATACCGCAACTCGCTTAATCGGTTTTCCGAGAAAAGCACTGTGGCGAATACCTCCTGTTTGCGTTTTATCTTTAACCATTTGAAGAAACGCTACTTCATCCATAGCTACATCTAACTCCCCTATCATCCCCATTCCGACATTTTGCAACTTGTTCTCTAACTGATATACCTCATAGGCAACTTCTTCATAAGGATGACTGGCAAACAAACTTTTCAAAATACTTGCCTGTAGATGCTTTTCAAAAGTAACTTCAAGCTTGACTTCCTCTACTCTTTCTTCTACATTCTGCTGACCAATTACGGGATTACTCTTTTCATTTCCCTTAAAAGTACCTTGTCCTTTAGACATAAAACTACAGTTGTCATAGTTGCCTATTGCTCCTGCACCTGCTTTAAATAACGATTCACGCACAGATTCAACATCTTTAACTGGTACATAAGTAACTAATTTCTGAATATAGTTAGCCTTGGGAATTAAGATCTTAGGGTTTGAGATTCCCAAAGTATCACAGAAAATCTTATTGACACCTTCCTGGTGATTGTCTAAAGCAGTGTGAATAGCAAATATGGCAATATCGTTTTTAATGGCCTTAATCACAGCGCGCTCAACATAGTTCTTTCCTGTAATCTTCTTTAAACCAGAAAACAGTATGGGGTGAAAGCAAACAATTAGATTGCAGTGTTTCTCAATAGCTTCGTCAACAACTTCCTCTAAAGCGTCATGACAAACCAAAACACCACTAATTTCCTGTTCATAACTTCCGACAAGTAAACCTACATTGTCAAAATCTTCAGCATAGGATAACGGTGCTAACTCCTCCATTAATGGAATAAATTCTCTTATCTTCATTTTATCAATTTACTATGTAGGGACTAAAGTAATATATTTTCTCAAAAGATAAAAAAATGGTAATTTCGTACTATGCAAACATTACGATTTTTACTCTTTCCCTTTGCCATTTTATATGGGATAATTACAAGTATTCGCAACTGCTTATACACCATTGGCTTATTCAAAAGAACCTCTTTTGACATCCCTACTATAGCTGTCGGAAACCTCAGTGTGGGAGGTACAGGTAAAACTCCTATGGTAGAGTACATTATTCGCCTACTCAAAGATCAATACCAAATTACAACATTAAGCAGAGGATATAAAAGAAAAAGCGAAGGCTTTATCCTCGCGAATGACCACACGACTATGGAAGAAATAGGCGATGAGCCATTTCAATATCACAGCAAATTTGACAATATCAATGTTGCTGTCGATGCAAAAAGAGTGAATGGCATACACAGTATCCTTAAAAACAAACCCGATACGCAAGCTGTCATCCTCGATGATGCCTTTCAACATTTGGCCGCAAAAGCAGGGTTTTATATCCTACTGACGACCTATGACGAACCTTACTACTCAGACTATATGTTGCCGACAGGTAATTTAAGAGAATCAAGATCAGGTGCCAAAAGAGCAAATATTGTCATCGTCACAAAATGCCCAAAGAATTTAACTTTAGAAAATCAAAGAAATATTACTGAAAAATTAAATCTTAAAACAGGACAATTGTCTTTTTTTACGTATATTGAATTCAGTAAACTTGCATATACAAAATCACGTTCTGTAAGTCTTGAGTTATTGAAAAATGAGGACTATATTTTAGTGGCAGGAATCGCTAAACCACAAAGTTTTTTTGATCACCTAAAGAACGAAGAAACAGAATGCTTAACATTTCCCGATCACCATCATTTTTCCCCTTCAGACGTAGAGCTAATTTTGCAGAAAGCAGGAAACAAAAACATTATAACAACAGAAAAGGATTATGTTAGATTACAAAACTTAATCCCTTCTGAAAGATTGTATTATTTACCAATTCAAACGTCCTTCATTAACAATCATGAAGTGTTTGACAAAATTATTTTAGACTATGTGGGAACAAGTACAAGAAACAGTTAAGTATCTAAGTGAGAAAACAAACTTCAAACCTGAAATTGGTATTGTTTTAGGTTCAGGGTTAGGGAATTTAACAGCTGATATTAAAATTGAGCATGAAATTCCTTATTCAGAAATTCCAAACTTTCCAGTATCTACTGTGAAAGGACACAAAGGGGCTTTAATCTTCGGTACCATTGGAGGTAAAAAAGTTGTTGCTATGCAAGGGCGCTTCCATTACTACGAAGGATACGAAATGGCTAAAACAGTATTTCCTATCAGAGTGATGAAATATATGGGAGTTGAAACTCTTATTGTATCAAACGCTTCAGGAGGTGTGAACCCGTCATTTAAAGTTGGTGACATTATGATCATTACAGATCACATCAATGCTTTCCCTGACCATCCATTAAGAGGACACAACGACGAGCGCTTTGGACCTCGCTTTGTGAACATGAACGATGCCTATACAGGTACTTTAATTAAGAAAGCACAAGAAATAGCTAAAGCTAAGAACTTCGACATTAAACAAGGAGTTTACTACGGACTACAAGGCCCAACATTTGAAACGTTAGCTGAGTACAAAATGGTGCGAATTGTAGGAGCTGACTGTGTTGGTATGTCTACTGTACCAGAAGTTATCGTTGCACGTCACATGGATATGAAAGTATTCGGTATTTCTGTTATCTCAGATATGGGTAACGAAGAAGGAATTGTTGAAGCACATCACGAAGACGTACTTAAAGCTGTTGCAGCAGCAGAACCTATTGCACGTCAATTAATCAACGAGCTAATAAAAACTATGTAATTTTAGTTTTTTTATATAATGTAATTTTCAAGGAGGGTGTCCCAAAAGGTCACCCTCTTTTGTATTATATAAAACGTTACTTTTCTCTTAGATTAAAAGTTCTTGCAATTAAAACGAGTTTTAGACTTATAATTTGTCATTTTTCGTTTATCAGTCTCTTTTTTAGGATGAAAATTGTTGTTTAAAGTCGATTTTTCTCTATTCTTAGTAAGTTTTCTTAAATTATGTGCAAGAGCCATCAGTCCAAATTCAATTTCGACCATTTCTAATCCTCTTAGAGTAAACCTAGTAAATTTGTTGTTGCTTTTTAGTTGTCCAAAAACAGCTTCTACTTCTACAGGTCTTTTACTTCTATGATATTTACCGCGTTCAGAGTTGAGTAATTCTCTAATATGTTGTTTTATTTGAACCAATCTATGATTCATAGAGACTGTTCTGTTTTCTGCTGCTTTATTACATAGCTCTTTTAACGAGCATTTCAAGCAGTTAGAAGCTTGATACAGATGTATTTTTGACGCAAAACCAGTGGTGGTGTATTTAGTACTACTTCCAATATTAGGTAGCTTTTCTCCATTTGGACATAAGATGTAATCAAACAATTTATTGTAGTAAAGATTGTGTTGTAGAAAAGGGTTGTTCTTCCAAGCTCTTTTCTGTTCCATATGAAAATAATTAAATTTCACATAGGGCGTTATTTCTCTTTCAAGTAAATACAGATAATTCTCTTCGCTACCATACCCAGCATCTGCTACAACTTCTTTACTTTGTTGTGCATAGGTTTGTTCAAAAGTCTCTAGATGATTGATTAAGGTAGTGGTGTCAGTTGATTTTTGTGCAATAGTATAATGTGTAATAAATTGATTTTCAGTACTTATTTGAGTATTGTAGGCAGGTTTAAGTTGCCCGTTTTTCATGTGATCTTCTTTCATTCGCATAAAAGTAGCATCTGGATCTGTTTTACTATAACTATTTCGAGTACCTAAAGTTTCTAGTTGTTGTTCGTATTTTTGCAAGCGAGGTAAATGCTCGTCTTCTAACTGTTTGAGCTGTTTAGCTGTAGGTTTGGGTAGGTCTGCCCTATGTTTATTTAACTGAGTCACTTTTTCTTTAAGCTCTAAACTATCAATATTTTTGGAACAGTGTTCTTTTGCGAGTTCACTTTGATCCTGTTTGATTTGACCCTCTATTTCTGTGAGAACATCTTGAATTTTTGTTTCTAATTTAGCCTTGTTTTTCTCCACTGAACCACGCCATACAAAGGTGTATCGGTTAGAGCTAGATTCAATTTTTGTTCCATCAATATATTGAACTTGTAAACTAACATATTGTAATTCTTGTAACAGACGAACCACATCTGCAAAAAGCTGATGGATTTGACCTTTCAATCGCTTAGCGCGAAAATAATTAATCGTGCGATGATCAGGCAAGCTATTACCAGATAACCACATAAAATAAATGTTCTCCGTCAAAGCCCGTTCAATCTTACGCGATGAATAAATATTATTGAAATAGGCGTAGAATAAGACTTTTATCATCATACGGGGATGATAACTGGTGGTCCCTCCTCCTTTGTATTGACTTAAAATAGAACTAATATCTAACTCATCAACAACAGCATTGATAAGACGAACAGGATGGTCTAGAGGAATTTTAGAAAAAATATCTTCAGGAAATAGACTCGGCGATTTTAAACTTTCAGATTTGAACATTATATTTGTCTTTCTTATTGTTTGGTTGCACCTTGAAGATAATTATTTTTGAGGACAAACAATGAAAAAACCCCGCCTTTTTTAGACGGGGTTTTGTTTTTTAGGCTTTTTAGACAGCCTCCTTTTTTTTGGTACCTGTTTAGCTTCTTCATGTTGTATATCTTCCAAATACGATAAAGGATCTAAGCAGGTTCTTTTTGCAATATCCTTACTGATGATGCCATTGTGATAATCATTTGATCCCATAGTGGTCGCATTAAAAATAGGCAAAACAATGCGACCACTATGCCATCACTATGCGACCACTACCTGCCAAAGCTGTCTCGTCCTAATATAGTTGTACAGCAAACGCAGGCTAAATGCACTTTTAGCCCTTTGCTAATTTTCCATAATCCCACAAAAAAAGTCACTTCGGTGACTTTTTTGTATTTTCTATTGATAATAGTTAATCGATAATATTCATTTTTTTCATGATGAAAGTTGCATTCTTATTTTGACACACGCCATCTCTTATTTTATAGTCGAAATGCAAGTCATCTTGTTTAATCTCAACTTCAAAGCACTTGTTGATTAAGACTTCAGGATACTCAGCAGTAGTATTACACACTTCTAAATCATGGGTAGCAATAACACCATAAGTTTGCTCTCGAATCAACTTGTGAATTACGCCTATGGTTCCACTTTGTTTATCATCAGAATTTGTTCCTCTTAAAATCTCGTCTAACAAAACAAAACAAGGCTCTTTTTGAACTTGTTCTATAATCATTTTTAAGCGTTTCACCTCAGCGTAGAAATAAGATTCACTATCTTCTAAAGAATCAGTTAGGCGCATGGATACAAATAATGGCAACGGAAACACTGATGCATTTGACGCACAAATAGGGGCACCAATAGCAGCCAAGACAAGGTTAACTCCTACTGTTCGCAAGAAAGTACTCTTACCTGACATATTCGAACCAGTGAGAATGACGAATCGCTGATTGCTAAAGTCAATATCATTACACACCCTTTTGCTTTCATTGATGAGAGGATGTCCTAAATCTTTAAAAGACATCTCTCCATTCTCGCTAATCGTAGGGAAAGTATAAGATCGATTATTATATGAGTAATTTGCCAAAGAATTTAAAGCTTCTACTTGACCAATCACCTCAATTGCCGTAGGTACCAAATGAGCTTTCTCTTTCTTCCACTTTGAAAAGCGATTAAAGATATGCACATGGTATTGAATAAAGCCATTGAATACAATTAATACAAAAATATTCCCCACTGTCTCAAGCTGTTCGAATAAACGCGACAAAACTTTTAACTCTTTACTGGCTTGAAAAGAGTCCGCATTCAATTTGCTGATATAACCTTTCATCTTCTCTGTAGAAAAGGTTTCTCTTTCAATGCGCTTGATTATAGAGCTATAGCTATTAATCGTTTCGTGTACCTTATCCGCACCACCAAGTTCAGCTTGTATATACCTCGCTTTAGACAACGTACAAATAAGATTCAGTGAAAATAATAAAGATACAGCATACCCAAATACATAACTATCGATAAGGTAATATCCAATAATCGACAGCAACAATAAACAGGGCACAACATAACTCAAATACACGCTTACTTTGCTCAAACCAACCACATTGGATTGACTCCACTTTTGCAGTCGCTTATACGCTGTCTCATCTAAATTAGAGATTTGACTATAGGCATTAATTTCCTGTCTCCATTCTACCTTCTGAGAAAGTTCTTTGATCGCTTCTTGATTCATTACTATTTCATCCGAACTTAACCTTGATTTCAACAAATCTGCTAATTTCTGCTTGCCTATAAAAGAGGCCGTTCTATTCAAAAACTGAAACAGGGATTTGCTTCCAAAAATATCTAAATCAAAAGCATAAGGATGATCAGTAGTTTTAAACTCATCACCTGAGTCAAAAGGTCTCTCATCATTCTCTACAAAAGCCATCTCCTTTTTATTGATATCTAAAAGTGCTTGGATATATCGCATTCTCCACGAATAATTAGCATGTAGTTTTAACAAGCTTAAGAAAAGGACAATAACCGCTAATGTAACATAGAGGTAATTAGCATTTGCATTGGAGAGAGCTAAATAAAAGCAATAGATAATAGCGAAAAAAACAACTAAACGAGCTATACCAACCAGTTTATATTTTTTACGAATTGCACTATATTGTATTTGGAATAAGTGATATCTCTTAGTATAGATTTCCATGAGTATAATTGTTTTTTAGAGTTCTTTAAAAAAAGAAGTACCAACAAATATACACCATTAAAAATATCTTACCCGTTTAATTGCCCTATATTATTGAAAACTCAATGTAAAAAATGACGTATATTTCAGTCTAAAATTCCTTTTATACAAAGAGAGTTTTACGGACCGATATTCGAAATCGACTAATCAAATACAAATCAAATCATTAATGTATAATCACTTTCATCAAAATAGTTATCTCTATTTACCACTATTCTTCTCAGAAGGTGAATTAGCTATCATAGAGCCTATTCTTATTAACTTTCACGAAAAGTGGTTAAAGGATTATCAAGACGTCTACAAATCTCATCTAATCAATAGTCATAGCCTAACAGGAAGTTCTTCTATCTCTACGGCTGAACGCATGCAACTATTTAAATTCATAGCCAGTGAAAGATTGCTTGCTATTGTAGAAAACCTCTTTCCTGCTAAAGCTAAATTTTTAAATACTCAACTATTCTTTGATCCTTATAACAAGGAGCAAAAAAACTATTGGCATCGCGATATACAGTATACAGGACTTTCGATAGAAGAACAGCAAGAAAAGATTAAAACAGAAAATGTCATTCACTTCAGAATACCACTAACAGAAGAATCTGGAATAGAATTAATACCAGGGAGTCACCATCAATGGGACCTACCAATAGAAGAAGATACCAGACTATCTCAGCATGGTCGACAACCAAGTGATGCTCTTGAGCGAGGGCAAATAATTAGTCTAAACAGAGGTGATCTACTTATCTTCTCTGCGAATAGTATCCACAGAGGACTGTATGGCAACAATCGCTTCTCACTTGACATTATCTATTGTGATGACATTCCCGCTTTTAAAGTGTTTATAGATGAGCGAAATCAACCTACTGATGAGGAATTGAGTCAGCTCAACAACAATGTGTTTTAATCTCTTTTTAAAAAATAAAAAGTACTACGTAAATCAACTACTGCTTTAACACCCAGTCTACTATTTTTTGTTTAGGTTCTTGATGGATTTCATAACTTTCTCCATCAGCTTAGTATAAAAAAGCTACTTTAACATATCGTAAAGTAGCTTTATTCCTTATTATATCAAGTGATTACCACACTAATACGCTGTTCTCATTCTTCCAAACTAACAAACGGAAATCTTCATAAATATCGGCAGTACCTATAGTATGTGTATCTCTTACGGGTTTATTCAAAGTCAACTTGTGTAATATACCTGCATACGTACCAACATATAGTGTCTTATCATCCTCTGATAATACCATTCCACTAATGGTAGAACCTAAGAAGTGCTGCCATAGCTCTCTTCCGTCTTTATGTATTGCTCTGATATATCCATAAGCATCTCCTAAGATATAGTAGTCATTAAAAGCCACACCAGCATACACACGCATTCCCTCGTCTAAGTATGTGATATCTTCATGCTCTTCCCAGCCTGGGATATCAGCACCTACAAGTTTTACGGCAGCCACACCAATAGATATCCCATTATAAAAATGACAAGAGTTAACTAAAACTTGTGTATCATCTTTTGTAAACAAGCAGTAGTGTGGATAAGAGGACTGTGGTCCTACCACTCCTACTTTCTTCCCTTCATTGTCCAAAACAATGTGATCACTACACTGATCTCCTACTACAATATACTTGTTGTCGTGAGACAAAGTAGCGTGATCCATTGCTAATCCATTATTTTCTTCACCTTCTTCTAATATTGGAAACAACAGTTTCTCTTCTTTAGTATCTAATAAATAAATTCCCTCTGAAGAGATAAACAATACTTTCTGCCCATCATTAAAAGGAATAAGCCTTGTAATGCCTATATTCGCTAAAGTATCTAATGTAAACTCTGTTATAATTTCTCCTTCCCATCCTTGACGAGTCACTATCTTATCTGCGTATGCTATCGCATAAACAAGATTGCGCATAGACTGTCCGATGCTTTTAATCTCTTTGTCTAATGCAACTACTTCAGTTCCTTTTGCTATATATGCTTGTCTTTCTTCATAAGAAGTCCCTTGCATAAAAGCAACGCTAAATTCTGCTATATAACAAATATCTCCTATATAACTCCCTTTATCATCAAGAATAGATACGATGGGAGCGTGTGCAGGAGGAAACTCTTGTCTAAAAGTATCTACTGTACTATTAGTATTTGCCTCTCTTAATAACTCAATAACTGCTTCTGCAAGTTTACCTCTTGTATCCTCTGCTTCTTTACCATCCCAATTATCCCAACCATGTTCTGCACCAAAAGCAACCATCTCATTAATCTCCTTAGCATACTTCTCGCCTATCTTATACCATTTACTCTGTAGCTCTTCTCTTGTTTTCATTTTTTCTATTTTTATCACAGCACTAAAGTATTGACTTATGTCTTCTAATGCAATCACTTTATTCAGCTACTTTTCGTTCTCCTAAGTTCTCGATTAACCTCAATAAATAGCCATCTGGATCTTGTACTAAGAACTGCTTCTGACCGAACTCTACATCTTCTGCTCTATACCAACGATCTTCTACATCTATAAACACATTATAATTTGCCTCCTGAAGTCGTTTTAGAATAGGTGCTATAGCATTTACTTCTATCTGAAAGTTTATTCCTCTACCAAATGGCTTTTCCATAATGCCTGTCTCCCATTCTCTATCAGCAGGATTATATTGTTCTAACATTACTTGTGCTTCTCCCATACCTAAATAGACAAAGTACTCTTCCTTGCGATCATACATTACTTCAAAACCTATGTAATCACACCAAAACTGTAAGCTTTTAGCTAAATCAGATACTACAAATTCCGGCACTAAAGTTGCCCATTTTATATTGTCACTTCTCATAATGTTCTTTTAAATAAAAATATAACATTCCTACTCCACTAATTCTCTTGTTTATTATAATGAGTAGACTATTGTCTCTTTATCAATACAACATGCTCTATTAACCCCATTCTACACTTGCTCGCCTTTCATCATTTTGTTCCAATACAAATAAGGTAAGATGTATTTCTTCAGAGCCCATAAGCGCCAATGTTCCTTAGAGCTATCCTTAATCAACATTTGTTTTAGTTTCGGATCAGGGATAAATTCATTTTTATAATTAAACTCAGCCAATACCATCTTTCCATACCCTGTCACTAATGGGCAAGATGAATAACCTTCATAGTCGAAATTATCTGCTTCTTTACCCTTAATTAATTTGTACAGATTGTCAACTACAACGGGTACTTGCTTGCGCACAGCTGCCCCCGTTTTAGCAGTAGGCAAGCCCGCAACATCACCAAGGCCAAATACATTAGCAAAACTTTTATGTCGCATGCTGTGTAAGTCTACATCTAACCAACCATTATTATTGACTAAATTGGAATTCTTTATAAATAGTGGAGCTGTCTGTGGTGGAGCCAAATGCAGAAAGTCAAACTCCATCTCTACTATACCGTCTTCTAATTGACGAATATGATCTAAATCTGTAGTTACAAAACAGTGGTTATCTTGAGTATTTGTCAATTTAAAGTAAGCCTTTCTTTGATCTGCATCAATGCGAATTGGGTTGTGAAATGGCATAAAATCAATATCATGACGATGGATAACTTCCATTAGAGTTTCGGCAATAATCTTGACTCCAAAAATCACACTTCCCGGCATTGGAAAATAGACTTTAGTCTTTTTATCTATTCCTTTTTGTTTAAAATACTCGCAAGCCAAATACATTATCTTTTGTGGTGCACCACCACATTTAATAGGAGTATTGGGTTGGGTAAATATAGCTGTACCTCCCTTGAACTCTTGCAGAAGTTTCCAAGTATATTCAGGATCGATATAATTACTACATACCACCCCCTTATTCACAGCGTCTTCCAACCCTTCAATCAAAGATAAATCATTCACCAACCCAGGGCAGATCACCAAATAATCATAGGTAAATTCACCATAAGCCGCAGTCAAAAGGCTGTTTTGAGCAGCATTCACTGTGATTACTTCATCTTTAATCCAATCGACTCCACGAGGAATCAAGTCTTTTGTATAACGTATTGTTTTCTGCTTATCATATACACCTGCACCTACTAATGTAAAAGCAGGTTGGTAATAGTGTTTTTCAGAAGGATCTATTATTGCAATTTCTAATGAACTGTCTTTTTTTTTCAACTGAGCAGCAGTCATTATACCTGCTGTCCCCGCTCCAATAATGAGAATTTGATAATGAGTTTCCATATTTGTTGTCGTTTTGCTTTATACACTAAAATATCAATCCTTGACCGTATATATTGTAACAAATGTTACAATACTATGAGTGTCATACAAAATATAAAAAAAGGCATACGAAATCGTATGCCTTATATCTATTCGTATTTATATAACGAATTTATCTTCTTCTTATTCTCCTTTTTTAGCTCTTCTTGATCTCGCTAATAAAGTATTCTTTAATAACATTGCTATTGTCATTGGTCCTACACCACCTGGTACTGGAGTGATAAACGCAGCTTTCTTGCTTACCTCATCGAAGTCCACATCACCTGCGATCACATAACCTCGAGGATTAGTAGCATCTGGTACACGAGTAATACCTACATCTACGACAGTCACACCATCCTTCACCATATCCCCTTTTAAGAAATAAGGCACTCCCAATGCTGAAATGATAATATCTGCTTCTCTTGTAATCTCCTCTATATTCTTTGTACGGCTATGTGTCAGTGTTACTGTAGCATCTCCAGGATAACCTTTGCGACTTAACAAGATACTCATAGGACGACCTACAATGTGAGAACGCCCGATAACTACCACATTTTTACCTGCAGTTTCAACTTTATAACGCTCTAATAATTCCATGATTCCGTAAGGAGTAGCTGGTAAGAATGTCTCCATCTCTAACGCCATACGACCGAAGTTCGTCGGGTGAAACCCATCTACATCTTTATCTGCATCGATAGCTAATAAGATCTTTTGCTCATCAATGTGTTTGGGCAATGGCAATTGAACGATATACCCATCTATAGCAGGATCTGCATTCAATTCTTTGACTTTAGCTAAAAGCTCTTCTTCTGTCGTTTCTTCTGGCAAAGAAACTAATGTAGATTCAAAACCTACTTTCTCACAAGACTTAACTTTACTTCCTACGTAAGTTAAACTTGCTCCATTAGTTCCCACAATAACTGCTGCTAAATGTGGTACTTTTTCACCACGAGATTTCATCTGTTGTACTTCAACAGCAATCTCATTCTTGATATCTTCCGATACCTTTTTTCCGTCTAGTAGTTGCATTAAAAATAGTAATAAGTGTGTTGTTGTGTATAAATAAAGAAGGTTTAAACCTCATAACGAACCTTAAACCTTCTTCTAATGTTATCTTTGCATACCTTTCATCTGTCCCATCATGCGCATCAAATTCTTTCCTTTTGCTCCTTGCATCATCTTCATCATTTTGCTCATTTGGTCAAACTGTTTCAGCAGTTGATTCACTTGTTGTATATCCGTACCGGATCCCTTAGCAATACGCGCTTTTCTCTTTGCATCTAAAATAGAAGGAGTAGAACGCTCTTTTGGTGTCATTGAGTGAATAATCGCTTCGATGTGTTTAAAAGCATCATCTTCAATTTCCACATCTTTCAGTGCTTTCCCCATTCCTGGTAACATCCCTACTAAGTCTTTCATGCTACCCATATTCTTCACTTGTTGAATCTGAGATAAGAAATCATCAAAACCAAACTCGTTTTTCGCAATTTTCTTCTGGATTTTACGCGCTTCTTCTTCATCATACTGAGCTTGTGCACGCTCAACTAAAGAGATAACGTCTCCCATCCCTAAGATACGATCAGCCATACGCTCTGGGTAGAAGATGTCAATTGCATCCATTTTCTCACCAGTACCGATGAACTTAATAGGTTTATTTACAACAGATTTAATTGATATTGCAGCCCCTCCACGAGTATCCCCGTCTAATTTAGTAAGAACTACTCCGTCAAAATTCAATCTATCGTTGAAAGCTTTTGCAGTGTTTACAGCATCCTGTCCTGTCATAGAATCCACAACGAATAAAGTTTCGTGTGGCGTAATAGCCTTGTGAATATTAGCTATTTCATTCATCATCTCCTCGTCTACAGCCAAACGTCCAGCCGTATCGACAATCACAACGTTAAACCCGTTTGACTTAGCATGTTTAATTGCGTTCTCAGCAATCTGAACAGGATTGTTATTTCCTTCTTCTGAATAAACCTCAATACCCAATTGCTCACCAACTACGTGCAACTGATTAATAGCTGCAGGACGGTATACGTCACACGCTACTAATAAAGGTTTTTTATTCTTTTTCGTTTTTAAGAAGTTAGCCAATTTACCAGAAAAAGTCGTTTTACCAGACCCTTGTAAACCAGACATCAAAATAACAGAAGGAGTACCTGATAAGTTGACACCAGCAGCCTCACCACCCATTAATTGAGTTAGTTCGTCTTTAACCACCTTAACCATTAATTGACCTGGTTGTAATGTAGTTAATACATCTTGTCCTAAGGCTTTTTCTTTTACTTTATTGGTAAAATCTTTGGCAATCTTAAAGTTAACGTCGGCATCTAATAGGGCTCTACGAACCTCTTTTAGAGTATCTGCAACGTTCACTTCTGTAATCTTGCCATGTCCTTTAAGGATATGAAAGGCTTTATCTAATTTATCACTTAAATTATCAAACATATCGGTATTATTTTAATACTTTGAGGTGCCAAAGATAGTATTTAACTTGTTAAGTCACAAAAAGCAAAAGCAGTAAAACTTATTTTTTTTAAATATTCTATCTAATTAATGCAATTCTCCTTACTGATGCAGTACTATTTAATGCGGAAACTACTTTGTGTTGTTTATTACTGTACATTAGTTCTGTACATAAAATCAAAAACATGAAACAATTCACAATATACATTGCCACACTAACTTTGGGGTTGATTAATACAGTATACAGTCAAGATCTACACCACAAAATTGATAGTATCCGCAACTTGCACAATGTTCCTGAAGTCGCCTACGCTATCGTGACAAAAGACGAGATCTTAACTGTAGATATTACAGGATTTCACAAGTTTGCAGAGCAAACAACTGCTACAGCGGCAAATATCAAAGATTACTTCCACCTGGGATCAAATTCTAAAGCCATAACGGGTTTTATTGCTGCAAACTTGGTAGAGCAAGGTAAGCTGTCTTGGCAAACGACCTTCTTTGATCTTTTCCCTGAGTTGAAAGACTCATCAAATACAGCTTATCACAAGGCCACGCTACAGGATTACTTATCACATAGATCCAAAGTTCACGCTTTTACAAGTGGAACAGAGCGCCTGACTTTGCCAATCTTTAAGGGCAATAAACAAGAACAAAGACAAGCATTTGCCAAACACGTATTGACCATGGATCCCATAGAAACTCAAGATGGATATACCTATTCAAATGCTGGTTATAGTATTGCTGCAACTATGTTAGAGAAAGTAAGCCAAAAATCTTGGGAAGAATTAGCTAAAGAAATTCTAACAAAAAAACTGGGGATTTCATTTGTAATTGGTTGGCCTAATCGCAATTTGGAGAACCAACCTTGGGGACACGCTATGCAATACGATGTATTAGAATCCGTACCTCCCACTTATAACTATGCACTCACACTGATCGAACCAGCAGGTGACCTCAGTATGAATATAGAAAACTATATCAAATACATTCAACTCAATTTGCAAGGGCTTTCAGGTCAAAGCAATGTATTATCTGCTAAAACATACGATTACATATTCAATTATAAGGAACGATATGCCATCGGATGGAATACACTCAAGAACGATACAATAAGCGTCTATGATCATGCTGGTTCTGATGGTACATTCTTTACCTATACTCAAATAGACGGTATCACCAATACAGCCTATATCATCATGGCAAACAGCGGTACTGCCAACGCTCAACAGGCTGTAATGAAAATAGTGCAAGCAATGAAGGAGGCTAATAAATAGGTATCCCTAAGCGCTAAAGATTACTCCTAAAAGAATATTTCACACTACAAATAAACATCTTTTAGGAGTTGTCTTTTAGTTCCACATCACTCCAAAACACCTATCTCCATTTTTATCACGCAAGTGTCTCAGATTTAGTTGATACATGCCCTATTGTATTAATAAGAGATACTTATTATTATGCTCCTTCGTTATTTTCCATTACAACACTTTTAGAATACTCTTTTGCTAAAGTGACAAAATCAACATATTTTAAAAACCGAACTACAACTTTTGGAACAAGATCTAAAGTGCTCAATTACCCCCACATAAAATCAACTAACACAAAACATTACTTCCCACCTATATTTACTCTCATTAATTTTATCCTTAATTTTGCAGTCAAATAAACAATAATATGTCTCCATTAGACTCTGCATTTAGAAGATTTCAATCCGATATAAAAAACATAGAATTACCCAAAAAATTCACTTATCCCTTTTACTATGAACCTCATCCTATTGCAATCCAAGCAGCTGAGGAATTGCAAAGAGAGTTGCATTCACATAATTTAATTAGCCCATTATTTGATAAAGCTAACTCGCAGTGTTTACCAACTGGTAAGATGTTTGGAGTTCTAATTGTAAAAAATCAATTAGGCGAGCTTGGTTACTTGGCTGGTTTTTCTGGTAAGTTAGGAACCCATACTGCTATAGATTGTTTTGTACCCCCTGTTTTTGACCTGTGGAATAAGGATGGTTTTTTTGTAAAAGAAGAAACTACCTTAAACAAAATAAACAAACAGATTGATGTTCTTGAACAGGATCGAGTTTACCAAGATGCAAAAGCGTTACTTTTATCACAAGTTGCTGAAGAAAAACAAGCTATTACAGCCAAAAAAGAAAACCTCAAATCCTTAAAAACACAGCGTAAAAAGATACGAGATCAACAAAGTGCAATTTTATCGGAAAGCGACTTTCAGTTGCTAAATGAAGATTTAATCAAACAAAGTCTAAGGGACAAACACGAATTAAAAGTACTAATGCTCTATTGGCAAGAGCAAATTGATCAGACCAAAGATATTATTCAAAATTTTGAACAGACTATTAATGCCTTAAAAGAAGAACGCAAACAAAAGTCAAATGCCCTTCAAACAAAGTTATTTCACCAATATCGATTTTTGAATAACAACGGACAAGAACAGGATTTACTGGATATATTCAAACAGACAGCTCTACAACAACCACCCGCTGCAGCTGGTGATTGTGCTGCGCCAAAACTTCTGCAGTATGCTTATCTAAAAGGGTATACTCCTATCTGTATGGCGGAGTTTTGGTGGGGAGATTCACCCAAGTCAGAGATACGCAAACACCAACACTTTTACCCTGCGTGTCGAGGCAAGTGCGAACCTATCTTAGGTCATATGTTACAAGGGTTAGAAGTTGATGATAACCCGCTTTTAATCAATCAATCTTTAAGCGAACCCATAGAAGTAGTATTCGAAGATGACTACTTTGCAATCGTCAATAAACCTAATGAATTTCTATCTGTTCCAGGCATTTATATCCAAGACTCTGTCTATGAACGCATGAAATTGAGATATCCCAATGCTACAGGACCACTAATCGTACATCGATTAGATATGGCTACATCGGGAATATTAATCATTGCAAAAGACAAGGATTCTCACAAAGCACTTCAAAGTCAATTCATCAAAAAAACGGTAGAAAAACGCTATGTAGCGCTACTCGATGGTACAATAGAAGGAGATCAAGGAATCATTGACTTACCTTTGAGAGTCGATTTAGACGATAGACCCAGACAAATGGTTTGCTATGAATACGGCAAAACTGCAAAGACAAAATGGGAAGTAATCGAACGAAAAGAAGGCAAAACCAAAGTGTACTTTTACCCTATTACAGGTCGTACACATCAGTTGAGAGTTCACGCCTCACACCCAGAAGGACTAAATACGCCAATTGTAGGAGATGACCTGTATGGTACCAAAGCAAATCGCCTGTATTTACATGCTGAAAGCATCACTTTCAGACATCCAAAGACTTATGAAGTGATTAGCTTTCAAGTAAAAGAAAAGTTCTAAACGAGAAGTTTTTGTTAACTTTACTAATCAAATAATATACTATGATGTCTGATAAACAGTCCCAATTACGCAAACACAAACGCATCGCTACTGGATTATTCTTCTTAATGGCAATTACCTACATCGCTATGGTTTACACCTTGAAAAACAGTCCTGCAGATTGGATGGGGTATGTGAAAGCGTTTTCTGAAGCGGCCATGGTAGGTGCATTAGCAGATTGGTTTGCAGTCACTGCACTCTTTCGACATCCTATGGGATTAAAAATTCCACATACTAATCTAATTGTCAATAGCAAAAACAAAATAGGAGATAATCTTGGAGACTTTGTAACAGATAATTTTTTAACTGCAGAAAATATTCGCCCTTATGTTGAAAAATTAGACATTGCCACCTTACTGGTAAATTGGCTTAGACAAGAACACAATCAAAAGATTGTTGAAAAGGAATGTAGGATTCTTGCCAAAAACATAGTCAATGACATAGATGATCAAAGTGTAGTAAACTTTTTCAGTAGCAAAGCACAACAAGGAATAGAGTCAATCCGAGTACAAAGTTTTATTGCTCAAGGCTTAATGTACGCCATTGAGAAAAAAGAACATCAACGATTATTAGATGTTATTTTGCCAAAAGCACAAATCTATGTAGAAGAACACAGAGAAGAAATCTACAATGCCATTATAGAGAAAAAACCGCTACTAAGTTTAGTTGGAGGTAAGGCAGTAACCAATCAGTTAGTCAACGGTATTCACACTTTCTTAGAAGACATAAACTCAAACCCCAATCACAAACTTCGCGGAGAAATAACAACTCGATTAGAAGTACTCGCAGCTGAAATAGACAGTCAAGAAAAATGGAAAATCAAGTTCCAAGAAATCCTTTCTCAATTCATTACTCCTGAAAGAATAGAATCTTATGTACAAGACTTTTGGTCTTCAACAAAAAGTTCAATAATAGAGCAATTAGAAACTGAAGGTTCAACCCTACAAAACTATATAAGCACGGCAATTCACAACATCGCAACTGACTTAGAACAGAACCAAGAGATGCAGTTAAAAATCAATAATTGGATCAAACACACGATTTACAAATTAGCACTTAAAAACACAAAAGAAGTAGGAGAGCTAATTCGAAACACGGTGGATCGCTGGGATGGTAGAGAATTAAGTGACAAACTGGAGTTAGAAGTAGGAAAAGATTTACAGTTTATCCGCATTAACGGTACACTGGTAGGAGGGCTTGTTGGTCTTGGGATTTACATTATTACGCATTTATTACTATAAGTAAATAAATCATCGTTAAAATTATACAAATCAAACATATTTTGACTGCTATAAAATGTCAAAAATAGAATCGTATTCACTAAATTTGGTAATATACCGGATCAAAAAAGAATCCGTTTAGAAGAACTCATACTGAAATCAGTAAGCAATTCTATATTCTCTATAATTAATTCAGAATATACTTAAGATTATTGTTTTTGATAATTCAGAAGGTTCACTCTTATTAAAATACAAAATATAACCAAGTTTTATTATTACAGATTACCGCCAAAAAAAGGAGAATAGTAGTATTCTCCTTTTTTATTTTTTCATATATCCTTTGTCTACTCTTTCTATTCCCATTTGATCTCGATAAGTTATAGTTACAGCATTAGGTTGCTCCTCTTCCATATCATCAAGGTAAACAGTAACTTCTTCTCCCAAGAAATTCTTTGGAAAAACAACATATTGATTTGCCATAGATCCTTCAGTAAACAAAGTACCCTGTCCAATAATTTCTTCTGGCTTCTCACTCAAATTTTGATTTATATTCCAATAAGACATTCGATAACTGCTGTCTTTCAGTTCGTCTATGCGAATGATTTTTCCTACAGATATGATATAAGCAATTGGTTCTTTAAACTGTTGAACCGATGTATGCAATCTCTTTTTATCTTGCGCTATCAACTTTTGTCTCCAAGATTCTTCAAAAGCCAACGAGTGATTAATTACCCTTATCCTTCCGTCTTCTGTTAACCACAAAGCACCATTGTCAAACATTGTACCACGCCAGCCTACTGTAGACCATTGAGACAAATCTGACTCGGCAATTTGTGCCATGAAATCAGCATCAAAAACTTGATCAAATCGAACTAAAAACTCTTTCTCATTTTCAATACTTGGAATTGGATAATGACGTGCTAATGGATAATCTATCTTCATGGCTATAGCCTCTTTATCACTGGATTGAAACAAAGCAATCAAATCTTGGATTTGCAAGACAGTAGCTTGAGATAAATCGTTACTTTGGGCGTGAAGTGTTGTGGATAATCCCAGCAACAGAAATACAATAAACTTATTCACTATCAACAAATTTAGGCAGAGGTAATAAAGCGATTTCTCATTTGATCCGTTAGCAATTTAATCACTTGAGGATTATCTGAAGTAGTACGCAAATAATCAAAATAGGCAAGTAATTCTCTCTTTCTTTGCTCAGATAAACGGATATTTGCAGTGCTTAAATAAGTATCAAACGAAATATGTGCTGCGCATAGATAATCAAAAAGGTAATCACTTCCCCCTCTTTCTAATAATTCTTGCGCTAACAAATGGTAATTTTTATAAACACAAAAGTTTAATTTAGTAACCTGTCCTAAGGTGATAAACAATTCGCGCACAAGAGATAAATCTACTTTCTCTAACTGTGCACAAACAGCCTCTGCAATTTGCAAACGAAAAAAGTGATTCTCATCTTTGAACTTCGCTCCATACTTACCATTCCAATCCAAACTCAACCAATCGCTATCTGCTATAGTATAATTCAAAATAAACTCCTGAAAATCAACACTTGTCATTTGCATATCCATACTCTTTTTAAACTTTTTCTTCAGGTTTAAAAATACAATTAATAAACTGTATAGCCCCAGATAAACTACACTATTTAAAAACTAAAACTACTATTTCACTAATGATTAATTACTGCTAATTTATACACACATAAAGTGAAAACAACTGCCTTTTTTAACACTAATTCAATTATATCTATCAACTGTAGAAAATAACAATAGTTGGTTCACCTCAGCACCTACAACCGTAAATACTCATTAAGGTAAAACCAACTATATATGCCGCGTGTTAATCTAAACTACTTCGATATCGAGAACAGTGCGCTTCGGTTGTGTTTCAGACCATTTCTTTTGACAAAGCCATTTGCTGTCTTCTTCCAGGCCTTGTATTGTATGTCCATCTTCAATTACGTCACCTGCTTGCATAATATAATATGCATAGTCCCATAATCTACCAGCTATTGCATTAAGGTTTTCCTCCTCATCAAAGAAAATTTCGAAATCACTCATCCCTAAACTATGCAAGCCAATGGTATCCATCAAAAACTGCTTGTATTCAGGGTTTTCTATATTAAATAATCGAACATTTACAAGAAGGTCTAATCCGACGTAATTCGGATCTAAGCAATCATGAGCAAACACTTCAGGATCGATTAGCTTTTCTCCATGGATAGAAACCAATACTTCTGGTTTAGAAACCTTAATAAGCGCTAATAACATTTGTTGGATTAATACAATGCGCACTCTTGGTTCTAAACCTCTACTCATAAAATCACTGATTGACAAGGCATAATGACATTCACGCTCTACGGTGGCAGCTTCATTCCAATGCCAGTTTTGCTGAAAAAAAGTATCTTGTAATTCTGAGCGCTTGTCCTTTTCACCTTCCATGACAACACATTGTGCTGGCCCCTTCTTATCTTCAAACTCTACTTCAATTTCAGGAAAGATAAAAACATGTGCTCCTGGATCAAACTCAACTGAAGGGTAAACTTGCTGCAATGCAACTAAAACTGCCTGGTAATCTATATTTGGTTGTTCCTTATATAATAACTGAAACATTAACATTTTCGGGCTATTACCCAATTTCTTACTACCCATATCTATTAAATTTATTCGTTAACGTCTATTATTGTCTCTAAAGTCTAAAGTTACAGAATATCATTAGTAAAGGCATGGCAATATTCAATAATTTCATTCATTTTACTCCTACAATCAAAAAAAGGTATGTGTTATTTACACATACCTTTCTCTATAACTATTCGCTCTATTTGCTATTTCAATTTCGAAATCAGTTCATCTAATGACAATACAATTTGCTCACCAGAGGCTAATTCTTTTAATGCAAACTTCTTATCCATCATTTCTTGACTTCCTACTAATACAACAAATGGAATACCCTTCTTATCTGCAAACTGAAATTGTTTACCCATTTTTGCTTTATCAGGATACAACTCCGTTTTCACTCCAGCAGCTCTCAATGCCATAATAGCACTCATAGAATAACTCATCTCCTCTTCACCCATATTCAAGAACAATACTTTCGAAGCCGTACTAACTGTTTCTGGGAATAGATTCATTTCTTCCATTACAAGGTAAATTCGATCTAACCCGAAAGAAATACCAACGCCACTCATGTCTTTTAACCCAAATATTCCAGTAAGATCATCGTAGCGACCTCCTCCTCCTATAGATCCCATCTGAACAGATTCAGGCGCTCCAATCTCGAATATCGCACCAGTATAATAGTTTAATCCACGCGCCAATGTAACATCTAAGTTTAGGATAGCCGTTTGCAGGCCAACTTTTTCTACTTCTTTTCCGACAAAAGCAAGTTCTTCTACTCCCTTCAGTCCTTCTTCAGAAGTAGCTAACATCACTCTCAATTTATCCAATTTTTCTTCGAATGTTCCAGTGAAGTTAAATAGTGCCTGTACCTTTGCTATCGATTCTGCAGTGATTCCCTTTTCTATCATCTCTGCCTTTACACCATCTTCTCCTATTTTATCTAACTTATCTAGAGCAACAGTAAAATCGATCAACTTATCACTCGCATCTATTACTTCTGCAATACCTGCTAATATCTTGCGGTTATTAAGTTTGATAGTCACCCCATGTACTCCTAAAGCAGTAAACACATTGTCATATAACAATACAAACTCAACTTCTTGCCATAAAGACTTTGATCCAATAACGTCTGCATCACATTGATAAAACTCTCTAAATCTACCTTTTTGTGGACGGTCTGCACGCCATACTGGTTGCATTTGATAACGCTTAAATGGAAAGTCTATCTCATTTTGGTGCATGACCACATAACGAGCAAAAGGCACTGTCAAATCATAACGCAAAGCTTTCTCTGAAATTTGATTTGTCAATTTCAAACTGTTCTTACTCTCTAATACAGTTTCATCTACCTTGCTCAGATAATCACCTGAATTAAGTATCTTAAAAATTAATCGGTCACCCTCCTCACCATACTTACCTAATAAGGTATCAAGGTTCTCGAAAGAAGGAGTCTCGATGGGATGGAATCCAAATTTCTCAAATCCGTGTCGTATCGTTTGCATAATATATTGTCTTCTTGCTACTTCACTCGGAGAAAAGTCTCTCGTCCCTTTTGGAATCCCAGGTTTCTTTGCCATCTTTAATTAATTTTTAGTGATTTAATTTAACATCACAAAAGTACATCTTTTTTTAAAATGAAGTCAACTACTGATATCTTATCTTTCAATCGGCAGGAATTGATATAAAAGGAGCTGTTGATTGTGATTTTTTAGTTATTTTTACTAAAACCTTACAGCTGATAGTCAAGTAAAACTATGTGGAAAATAGCCTTAGAAAACACGAAAATTGCCATTATGAGTATTCGAAGTCAATTACTTCGTACCTGTATTACCGTTTTCATTATTGCTATTGGAATATGGGCTTTGGTGGGAATCTTATCTGTAGTATCAGCTTTGAGAAACACCATACTTGAAGACTTTAGCTCTATGGGAGCAAATACATTCTCTATCAGTCAGTACGACATGGCGGGAAAAATGGCTAAGAATAAATCAACTGCAAAGTCAAATCCCATCATTACTTATGATCAAGCAAGAAAATTTAAAGAAGAATATCAATATCCCTTCTCTGTAACCTCGCTTTCTTTTACGGCAGCCACCAATATTGAAGTTAAAAAAGATGAAGTAAAAACTGATCCAGAAATTTCAATTATTGGGTGCGATGAAAACTACTTACCCAATAGCGGATTAAAAGTAGAACAAGGAAGGAATTTAAGTTATACAGATATTAAAAACGACCATTATGTATGTGTTGTGGGTTCTGACTTCTCCAAAAAGATGTTCAAAGACTACAATCCTATAAATCAGATTATATCTATTCGCGGGTACAAGTTTAAGGTTATTGGCATTCTAAAAGAACAAGGAAGTACCTTCGGAAACAATGAAGATCAACGTGTATTTATTCCTATTCAGATTGCTCGTTCTATTTTCAATGCAGCTGATATAAACTATACCATAAAGGTTTCTATCATGCAAGAGGGACACTTAAATACTTCAATAGACCAAGCAATTATTGATTTTAGAAATATACGTCGACTCACTCCTGCTCATACCTCTGATTTTGGGATCGAGCGAAGTGATGATATGCTCCGCTCAATGATCAAACAAACAGAAATGCTCAATCTTGCTGCCTGGTTAATAGGACTAATCACTATTTTAGGTTCTTCGATTGCTTTGATGAATATTATGTTGGTATCTGTGACTGAACGCACACGCGAAATAGGTGTAAGAAAAGCATTGGGAGCTAAGCGAAAAACGATTGCCCAACAATTCTTTACAGAGACAGTCATTATAGGTCAACTTGGGGGAATACTTGGAACAGTGTTAGGTATTTTGACGGCTTATGGGTTGTCTTCCTTAATGCATTTTACCTTCACTATTCCGTGGAGTGCAATCTTGTCTGCATTCATTACAACCTTTATAGTGGCCGTTTTATCAGGTCTTTATCCTGCATTGAAAGCTTCCAAACTCGATCCTGTAGAAGCATTGAGATATGAATAAGCAGTTGACAATGTAGTATAAAGGCTTACAAATTGAATCCCTAAACTTAAACACTTAAAATAATACACTATGTTAACAGCAGATTTCAGTATTGTCTTGTTTATCAGTTGTGCTCTTTTCACCTTGTTCTTTGTATTTAAAAACTTTCTATCTACTGCTGGACTTGTATTTTTACTCTCGATAAGTACTGTTTTAATAGATAATCACGAAATTAGATTAGCATTACTAATATTTTTGAATACACTAAGTTTATATATGTGTAGAATTAAAGCAATGAAAATAGAATTAAAGTATGAAACAATTCTAAATTTCCCTGTAATACTGATTATCTTTTCACTTACTACTTTATTTACAGCAATAGATAACGATTTTACATTTAGTCTAATGGATATACTTACGGTTATTTTATTGGGAGCTACCTTCTCTTTCTTTTTAGTATTAATTATAATCTGTATATTTCAAGTAGGATACACAGTCTATATATGTAATAAATTCCCTATGCAATCGATTACTTCACTTGAGATTTCAAATTTAGAGCGAAGTGGAGGTGGTTCTTCTCCTCCCTTTTTCTACGCTAATTTTAAAATCAATAAAAAAGTTAAGATAGATTGTATAACTATAGATGGGATTAATTACAGTAAAGCAAAGCTTGGGCATAAGCTAAATATGACTAAGTATAAGACGGATGGGAAAGAAAACTTCGTCTTATTCTAATTTAAAATATTCCCTTTTCTGTATATTCTCTAATTAATTTACAGCCTTCAGCTAACCTAATAATACTGCTCTAAGTTAAACCCTAACACAGCATTATACTTTAGATACTGATCATCAATAGTCGCTCTAAGCTCTATCACTTCTTTCGTAATTGGATGGGTGAATTTTAATTCTAATGCGTGTAATAACATCGCCATTAGCCCATAGCGATCAAGCCACATCTTATTCTGCTTATTACATCCATGAGGACGACTACCTAAAATCGGATGAAAGATATGCTTGAAGTGCTTGCGCAATTGATGCTGTCTACCTGTCTCGGGATAAGCTTCAACCAATGAATAACGAGAAGTAAGGTGGTTGCCAAAAGGTATATCTACCTCAACTCTTTGTAGTGTTTTATAATACGTCTTTGCTTCTTGCTCTTGTCCTGCATCATTAGTTAAAGCATAATCGATCAGCTCTTCGTCTTTGGTATATCCACGTACAATGGCAATGTATTTCTTCTCAACTTTACGAGTAGCAAAATCATCATTGAGCTGCTTTAAAATCTCTTTATCCAAAGCAAATAACAAAACGCCTGATGTCTTTCTGTCTAAGCGGTGAACAGGATAAACGTATTGCCCTATCTGATCTCTCAATATCTGGATGGCGTATTCTTGAATATCACTTGCTATAAAAGATTTGTGTACCAGTAAATCTCTCGGTTTATTTATAGCTACAATATATTGGTCTTGGTAAAGTATTTCTAACATGGATGCAAAGATAAATAAGTTTAGTTACTGACGAGTAATTGTAAAAAAGGCAACCTATCAAAGATTGCCTTTTCCAAAAAAATTATTTAAGATATAAACATAGATTATATAAGAAATAACCTATACCATTTGCAGTTTTATACTATTAATAAAACCTTGTTGTTGTAACTTTCTGTGCTCTATTGTTAAATAGCTGGTATCTCATGAAGACTTCATGCGACCCTGAATTTGTTTTTCTCAAGGAAGTAGTGTCCGCATCGTAGCTGTATCCAATCATTAAATTGTTGTTGATTTGAAACCCTACTAATCCACTTATAGCTGCATCCCAGCGATATGCTGCTCCAAGAGTAAATCGATTAAAAAACAAAACATTAGCTGTTAAATCTACTTGCAATGGAGATCCTTGAACTCCTTTAATTAAAACTGCCGGTTTAACTCTAACCTCATCACTTACATCAAATATATATCCTCCTGTTAAATACAAATGCGTCTTTTTTCGCACTGTTGTAATTTCCTCGTTATCATCATAAACATAGGTAGATAGCAAGGTAGGTGCAGAAATACCAATATATGCCCTATCTGAATAAACCATAATACCGACACCAACATTAGGTCTAAACTTATTGTTGATATTACTCTGTAAAAGAGGATCCTCCGGTTTAAATGCTTTTAATTTAGTATAATCTACATTCAAAAAATTAGCTTGCCCCTTGATACCAAAAGCAAGGTTATACTGATAATCTAAAGCAATAGTATATCCGAAATCTAAGGAAATTGTATTTTCTTCCATCGCCCCTATTCTATCATTGACAAAATTAATCCCCCCAGATAGACCGTTGCTTCCCAAAGGGCTATTCAATGAAAAATTCGATGTTTTCGGAGCTCCTTCAAGTCCTACCCATTGCGATCTATACTGACCATAAATGGTTAAGTAATCGACAGTTCCAACATAAGCAGGGTTAATAACAGCGTGATTATACATATACTGCGTATACTGTGGGTCTTGTTGAGCAAACAATAGATTAGTTAAAAGGAAAAGATAAGCACTAAATAATATTTTTATAATTGACTTCATTGTATTGATGTATTGGATCCTTAATTACTTTCTAAGTGTAAATAGCCACTTTTCTTAATTACCTCACTACCAGTAGCAGTAGGTACCTCGTATTTCAGTAAGTAATAATATGTTCCTGAAGGCAAAGCTTCATTCTTGGAAGTTGTTCCTTTTCCTTCCGAATATCCTCTAAAGACATTATTATTGCTATCGTAATTGGTTGTACGATAAACTAAGCTTCCCCATCTATTAAAGATTTCCACAGTATTATTAGGAAACTTATTGATATTCAAAATTCTAAAATACTCGTTGTATTCCCCTCCACTATTAACAAAATTGTAGATGACAATATCTCCATCGTCCAATATTTCTTTCTTAATAGAAGCTAATGTAAAGAAGCCATAACCTTTTACTGTTGAAATTGTTGAAACCTCTTTAGAATCAAGGTCCACAATACCTCCTTCATCTACCCACATCTGTTTAGCAGTATCCCATCTCACAACGTGTAAAGTTTCTGCAGGATTCTCTAAGACTTTCTCCAATGTTGTATCTGCCCAACTAAGAGTTACTACAACGGAACTTTTGGTATTATCTATTGCTTCTACAAGCCAATACTCATTAGTATTAAGCGTTTCAATCACACTTGATTTCGCTGTTCTCGCTTTAAAGAATGCAGCGTCTTTTAATGTATAAGCACTTTGAAATACGTCTTTTAATCCCTGTGGTGCAGTAATTTTAGAATATCTAAACTTTCCTTTATTTCCCACAGGAAACACAAATTCTTCACGCCCTTCTTTCTCCACTCTTCCATCAATATAACTTTTATCTGAAGCATTGCTCCACTTACTTTTTTCCAAAAACGTAATACCACCGCCGTGTAGTGAATCAACCTTTACAATCCCACTTTTAAAGTCAACATTTCCCTGTATGCTAATATCGTTTAGTACAGCAAAAGCTTCTTTATTCGATTTAGGACTATCAAACACCACATCGTTAAACTCTATAACTCCATTTCCACTAATGAATTGTTTGTCCTTTTTAGTATCATTTGGTGTGAAAACAACTTTTGCAGTAGTTACATTAGGAGAAGAATAAAACAAATTATCATTGACAAAGTTACCTTGGTAGTAAATAGTTCCATCTGTTTTAAAGTTTGCTTCCTCTTTATTAAAAAAATCTCCCTCAACAGATACAACTTCATTGGAACTTACATGGAAGACCCCTTCATTTACAAAAGTTGCCTTTTCTTGAGCAAAAAGACTCTCTCCCCAAAATAACAAGAGCCCCATTAATATTGCAAAAACATTTTTTCTCATCTAATTATAATTGTTTTTGTAGAAAAACTTATCGGCAAAAAGAGAATAATTACAAGGTAAAATACTTGTTATCTTCTATTTTAATATAGCAGATATGTGAATTTCATAATTTATGTTAATCAACTTTTTCTGTATTAACAACTTTTGTGCCTAAATGAATGACTTTCAATTTTTTTATAGATAATTTAAGTTTAAGACTAAGCCAACACACTATGATAAACAATCATTAAAAGGCTTGCTATTTACCTTTAACGTTATATATACTTATTTAACTACCAATTCTCCCCAAAAGCCTTTCGCATAAAAAAATATTTACTTTCAACCTCTTTCCTAATTCTTGAGAATAAATAATATATTTTTGTTGCTTGCAAAGCAAACAGAAGTTCTTAGAGTACAAGTTACTTACCAGAGCTAACCTGCTGACTTAAAATTTTCAAACAATAGTTCACTTGATCACCTATGTCTGATAAAGCCTTGATATCTAAATCCAAAACCTCAATTATAGGTTTACTTAAACAATCTTTCTCGAATGAAAGCTTTGATTTGACAAATATGTCCATCAACAGAGCTGTTTTTTTACTGGCTATTCCGATGATGTTTGAAATGCTGATGGAATCGGTATTTGCCTTAGTCGACTTGTATTTTGTTGGCCATTTAGAACAAAGTGCTTACGCCATACAAAGTGTGGGACTTACGGAATCCTTACTCTCGATAATTTACGCGATATGTATTGGTATAAGTATGGCTGCAACGGCAATTGTAGCACGAAGAATTGGAGAAAAGGACAAAGTAAAAGCCTCGCAAAATGCTGCCCAAGCAATTAGTATTTCCATTGTAATAACAATTATTCTGAGCGTTTTAGGCTTTGTATACGCAAAAGAGTGGCTCTTGTGGATGGGAGCTTCGGAGGCCTCCGCAGAATACGGCTATGTATATACACGTATACTACTTGTCAGTAGTATCTCAATTATGTTGTTATTTTTAATCAACGGTATCTTCAGAGGAGCAGGAAATGCAGCTGTTGCGATGAAAAGCTTATGGTTTGGAAATATATTCAATATTATCTTGTGTCCTATTATGGTAAGAGGATGGTGGATATTTCCTGAAATGGGATTAGAAGGTGCAGCGTATTCAACAGCTATTGGTAGAAGTATGGGGGTGGCTTATCAAATCTATTACCTAACTCGAAAAGATTCTCTCATTCAGCTAAAATGGGTCTATTTTAAGGTACAATGGCAGATGATATGGAATATCATTAAAATAGCAGTTCCAGGTATGATTCAATATATGATATCCACTTGTAGTTGGGTTATTTTAGCGCGAATAGTTGCTCAAAGTGGTGGGGAGATAGGTTCTTCTGGATTCCTGACCTGTCTAAGGCTATTAGTGTTCTTTATCTTACCTGCATGGGGGTTGAGTAATGCCGCTTCAACTCTCGTTGGCCAAAACCTTGGAGATCTCAATCCTGATAAAGCTTATAAGTCGGTTATTGCTACCTTAAAATACAATATTATCTATATGGCTATTGTGACTGTTATCTTCTTTACTATGGCCGAATTATTAGCCTCTTTCTTTACGACTAATGAAGATATTAAAGCTGTGGCAAAACAAGCGATGTACATTGGCGCATCAGGTTTTATCGTATATGGTATAGGAATGACATTAATGAATGCCTTTAATGGTGCTGGAGATACTATTACCCCAACAATCATCAATATTATTGGCTTTTGGTTATTTCAAATTCCGTTAGCATATGCTCTAACTTACTACTTCAATATGGGACCCACAGGATCCTTTATAGCTATTCCCGCAGCAGAAATTCTTATCGCGATATTAGCTTTTGCTTTGTTTAAACGCGGCAAGTGGAAACTCAAAAAAGTATAAACACAAAATCCTCAATAAATAAGATATTTATTGAGGATTATTTTTATTGTATATTATTTCTAATTGCTGTATTCTGAAGCGCTGCGTATCATATCTACATGGGGGATATTATCTTCTAAATAGTCGTCAGAAGATGGTTTAAAACCAAATGACCCGTAGAATTTCTTTAAGTAACACTGAGCACCGATTTGAATATCCTGTTCACCAAACTCTTGAGCAATCTTTTCAATAGCAAGTTGCATTAAAACTCGACCATAACCGTCTTTTCTATAGTCTGGTGCAATAGCAACTCTGCCTATTGATATCTCAGGATAACTTAGTCCAGGAGGAACTATTCTTGCACAAGCGATTACCTTATCTTGATGTGTAGCATAAATGTGTAAACACTGTTTGTCCTTTCCGTCAATCTCTGGATAAGGGCAGTTCTGCTCTACAACAAAGATATCAGTTCGCAAACGCAAGATATCGTACAGTTCGTTGACTGTTAGTTCGTCAAACAATTTGGTGTGCCAGTGAATACTATTCATAACTAATACGTTTTAAATTCTACTGTTCAAAGTTATAATAATCCTTTTTTAATACAGAAAGATTAACAGTAAAAACACAATAATTTATATCCAATATAGAGTCTATTCTTAGAGCAACTCTGGAAAATAAGAACGTGCTATTAACAAAACCAAAACAGCAAATCCATTGTTGATCAAGTGAAATAAAAAGGAATACCAAAACCCGTAGCGAATGCGCACATATCCCATCATTATGCCTAATGCAAATTGAGGAAAGACTATCAAAGGAGATAAAATTAAAATCCTCGAGGTAATTTCTTCAAAATTAGTAATATGTATAAACCCAAAAATTAAAGTTAAAAGGTAGAATATGTAGGAAAAATAAGTGGTGTACAACTTCTTCAACACTTCTTTTTTCTTGCCTATAAGGTAAGTCAATACAACAAAAAGGCATAGTGTAACAATAGATAATCCATTTGCAACAGTTTCATTCAGTTTATCTACACTAAACAAAAAGTAAGCTGAAGTCAAAATAAACCCTATAAACAAGTAGCTCGGTTTAAATCGCATAGGCAATCGAAAACTTAATTCTTCAATAAATGGTCCTATTACAACAGCAAATAGAATAAAAGGAACCACGCCTAATTCATTTAAGACTAATTCTATTAAATCTGGTTCTGGAATATCCAATACCAAATCTAATATCTGTTGAAGAGCTACAATTGAAAAAAGACAAAGCCCCCACAGTTTGAGCGTATTGAATAGCTTATACTGAGGAGAAAGAACAACTCCTTGTAAGTTGGGCTTCTTTGCGAATAAAAAGAAATCTGTTAATAATTCTTTTAGTGTCATTAGTAAATTTATAAAGTTATAACCAAGTTATAAAAAAAGCAGTAATTATTATAATAATAATCACTGCTCTATTTTTACTTTCTAAAAGAAATACCTAAACTTACCTATAAAGCTCCTACCAGGCTTTTGTAAACTAAAGTTATCATACACTACTTTGTCAAACATATTTCTACATTCTAAGGTAAATTGAAACTTTTGCTCTTTTCCGAAGGTATAAGTCGCGACAAAATCATGGGTAATTTGATCAGGTATTGTAAATTTTCCATCAGACTTAGATCCTAATGATGGCCAATAGAGGTAAAACTCTTTGATATACATCATAGCATAACCTAAACTAAGATTATCTTCTTTAAATATTTTATTAAAAGTATAGTTAGCATCTACATTTCCATATAAGTAAGGAATGTTTGGCAATCGATCTTTGTAAAGATTACTTGCTAAATTAGCAATCGTCTTTGTTTTATTAATTAAATTCTGATAAGTACCATTGACTCCAATATTAAAATTGTTTTTAAAGTAATATCGAATTTCACCCTCAATTCCCGTGTTTTGACTTGATGCTAAATTACCATAGGTTTGGTGGGTCTTATGTGTTGATAGTTCAGGACGGATAAAGTCTTCCGAATCCCTAAAGAAACCATTTAAGTCAATAGATATCAAGTGATTTTTCCCTAATTGTGGGCTATAGTTCACTCCCAAATTATAGTTATTACTTACTTCAGGATTCAGTTTGTTATTACCCGCAATATTTACCTTATCTCCAAAAAGCTCTACTGAAGATGGCAATCGAATACTCTTTTCAAAGGAGCTTTTAATTTGCAAATTATCTAACACAAATATAGATCCTGTAATTCCGTAACCAAAGTAATTGTGATCTGCACTATACCCCTTATAAGCAGTATCCCCCCACTTACCAGTTGGATTATATGAATCTGTATAATTAATTCTTTGATAATAATACTTTCCAAATGCAGTAATACTCCATTTTGTATTTGGTGTAAATTGGTAGCTTAAACCGTTTATATTCTTTAAAACTTCCGAAGGTTTATTCTTTATAATATCATCGGGATTGAGTTCATCTTCTCCTTTGCGTTTAAAGAAATTAATTGTATTGCTAAAAGAAAAATTGTGTTTGTCTCCCAGTTTATAGTTAATCACTGTAGCTACCATCCCATTGTTGTTTTTAAACTTATACATTGTTCGGTTTCGCTCTCCTCCCTTTTTGCCGTACAACTCCTCATAATCTATATAATCTTGTACCCAATTGTATCTTCTATACACAGTGTCTATCACTTGATCACTTCCCAGATTATAATTTGCATTTAATCGAACATCAAGTCCTTCAATAAAAAGATTCTTCTTTTCATACATCAAAGTTGGCATGACTATATCTCCTCTTTGATGAAGATTTCCAAAGACAGATTCCATCCTCGCTCCAGTTTGAATCTCTTTATAGTTCTGTCCTAAAGTTATTCCTATTGCTATTCGATCTGCAAAAGATTTATTTACTAAACCAATCTGACCGACAAAGTTTTCATTGTGATATTTATCGTGAAAACGCTTTACTTTTTTATTTCTTCCGACAATTGTTCCCGTATGGATATCGTTGACATTCACACGAACTTTATAATCGTTATCTGAATAATTTTGATAGGCATTTAACTGTGTATAAAAACCAGTCTTCTCATCTACATAGACAAAGTTTACGTTACTTCGATGAGTATTGAAAGAACCGTAAGAATAAGACATGTCCAAAGAAGTCTTATCATAGGTATTAGTAATGATGTTAATTGCTCCACCTAAAGCGTCAGATCCTAAACCAACAGGGACAACTCCTTTGTAAATCTCAATGCGATTTGCCAAATTGATTGGTATGTTATTTAATTGAAAAGCCGAACCAAAATTATCCATGGGTATCCCATCTATAAAAAACTTTATCTGGTTTCCAGAATATCCATTCAAAGAGACATTCATCGTAGATCCTACACCTCCATCTTCTCTTACTCTTACTCCACTTGTTTTATCAATTGCATGACCTATATCCATTGCACGTGAATGCAGCTTGACAGCGTCCAAAACAGAAACATTATAGGCCTTCTCTTTTATTTGTTGGTTCTTACTTTTAGCTAAAATGTTGATCTCAGATAAATTGTAATTATCGGGAATCAAAGGGATATTCAAAATAGTATTATCGCTTACTTGAATTTCTTTCTGATAATCGCGATAACCAATATAACTAACGTACACAGTGTAAGCCTGCCCTTTCTTTAAGTGGGGAATCTCATAATTCCCCTTTGAATTGGTCTGTCCAAACTTATTATTTTCTTTGATAACGACAGAAGCACCAATAATAGGTTCTGATTCGCTACCTTGGACAATCCCCCTTAGTATAGCCGTTTCTTGAGCAAACGCAGTAGAGCTAATAAACAAGAAAAATACAGCTAAGTATTGAATTAAAATTCTCATCTTCATGACGAATATATTTATATAGTAAAAAGACAACCTTATAGATAGATTGTCTTTTTACACAGTGATCAATTACAATTATTATTTAGAAGATAATTTTGATATTGCAGTGATTGTACCACCTTCAAGTTTTATTCCTTTTGTAGCTGTAGCTGTCTCTGCATCCATTTTGTAAACAAAACTTCCTTGATCTGTAGTCACCCCCACATAAACAGTTTTTCCATCCATAAGAGATAAATTGCTTTTATCAGAAAAACCTAAGTCTTTAATAGTTTCAGGTAAACCTTCAATCCACTTATAAGTTTTAGTATATACGTCTAAAGAAGCGTATTTTATTACATTGCTACTGTTGTTTAACTTATCATTTTCAAGGCGAGCAATAAACTTTCCTTTACCAGCATAAACTAAACCGCTAACAAAATAACCACTTGTAGCTTTTTCAATGTCCCAAAAATACTTGTCATCAAACTCTAAAGTTTTACCGTCAATTTTTAAAATTCCCGAAGGATTAGTAGAGATTAATTCCCCTTTTCCACCTAATACATTCGCACTTGAGAAAGCATATCCATCCCCTTTTTCATCTTGAAATAAACCATTTTTAAAATAAGCACCTATATATGAACTCTTATCACTTGTGATGACTTTATCCAAATTCATACTTGGATAATCGTATACAGCCACCCAAGCAGTATTTGCAAATGAAGTTCCCCAAACATCACCCGAGATTCCTCTCATTGAGAAATATGGAGCTAATAATTTATTTCCTATTTGAGTTAACCCACTAAAGTGTGCACGCTCACCGTTATTTGCTAATTCAACTGTATTTATAATACCTTGACTTACGATGTGATCTGAATCAGTATTTACAATATACCAAGGAGCGATTTCTACACCGCTACGAGGAACTTTCCACATGACAAAGTCATTATTCATTGCTCCATATACTTGCACCGTCTCCGTGACAAAATCATTCCCCTTAACTAACTTCCCCTTATTGTTTAAAGTGTAAACTGTTACTGCACCAGGATTACCTTGTCCATATAACAAACTGTAAAACTTATTCTTTGTTGTTAAGTAATAACGATATGCTCCATCTTGCTCAATACCATTATTGCTCAAGTTTACACTTCCACTTTCGATATCCTCTACTGTTAAAAGATAGTCAGCTACACCCTCATGCTCTAAAGAAGAAGCTGCTATTACGTAGCGCTCTACGTTTTCTGTCTCATTACCTCCTGTATTGTTATCTCCATCAGAAGAACTATTATCATCGCTACTGCAAGCGATAAATCCTGTAGTTAAACTCAATACCAGTAAAGATTTAATTATTCTGCTCATACTTATATTTATTTAGATTTGTTTTAAATAAAAGCAAATATAAAGTAAAAGTTAACATAAAATCAAATTATGCGAATAATTATTTTTACTAAGTCTAAATTATACAAAAAAGGGAGGTATTCATAAGTTGAATACCTCCCTTTAATACTATTGTAAATTATTATTAAAATAACCCCTTCAAAGCGTTCATTGCCCCTCCAAGGCCTTCTTTTCCTCCTGTTAATGAATCAAGTAAGCCTTTTGAATCGCCACCTCCAAAACTACTAATTAAATCAGTAATTTGGAATCCTGACTCTCCACCTTTAGACTTGCTCACAAGGCTTTCGATAATACCAGGAATCACTGATCCAGCAAAATTCTTTGCTATTCCTTCTCCAAGACCTAACTTGCTAGTCAAACTTCCTACTAAATTTGTTATCATTCCCATAACCATAGGATTTGACATTAAATTAGATGTTCCTCCTCCCAATAGACTTGTCAATGCACCTAAATCTCCACCAGAAATACTATCCTTAAATCCATTAATAATACTATCTCCTGTTTCTTTTGTTACAGCACCTGCAAGATCTGTAGAGATACCCGCTTGGCTAATTTCTTTTGAACTTACTTGTTCAATCAATTTAGTAATCTGATCTATCATAACTTTTTTATTTGTTAAGCTAAAACTACTAAATTAATTTCTCAATAATTGCATTTTTTCAATTATTTCATCCCAGATTAACATTTTACTCACATCTGTCGAAGTATTTATATTTGGAGATAGAGAAAACGCAGGTTGCATTAAAACTTGTATAGCAGGTTTTGGCTCTTCTTCAAAACGGTCAACTCCCGCAAACAAAAGTCGTTCTTCATTTGCCATATCTACTAATGCTACCTCATTTACAGCTTCTGGATAGGCACAATTGATAACCCCCATAAGATGATGAGCTTGATCAAAAGATTCTTTATTTAATACATAACGTTCAAAGTGTCTTGTATGAACAGTCAAAAAGTGAGCATCATGAACTACTTTTTCAATTGGAGAACTATCCAATTCTACTCTAAACTGAACATTATTTGGCAATACATAATCAGCTCTCAAACTATCAATATCCTTATCACAGTACAAAACATGCATACCAAGAGCTAATGCCTTTTGAGCAACTAATTCACCTGCTTTGCTCATTCCTATTATACCCAATGTTTTCCCAGCTAATTCTATTCCAGTACTATAGGATTCTTGCAGTGATTTAAAACTGCTATCCCCTTCCAGAGGCATATTCCGATTAGACTCTTGCAACAACCTACATCCCGTAAACAAATGAGCAAAAACCATTTCAGCTGTAGCATTTGCCAAGGCTTCCTCTGCCCATACCACATGGATACCCTTTGATGAAATATAGTCAATTAATTCGAGCTCAATTGAAGTCCCTGCATACACAATCACTTTCAACTCTTTTAATTCATTTATCATTACTTTATTAAGCAAAGTACCGTTCTGCAAAAGCAATCCTTCTATTTTATTCTTATGGATGTAATTAAATAATTGTTCGTGAGCAACACGCACTTCTACAATCTCGTAACCAATTTTCTCAAGCGCTAATTTGACCTCTTGAGATATTCCATCATTAGCTAATATTTTCATCAATGACAATTAATAATAATTAGATTTTGTGTTTGACTTCCCGTAAAACCTCAACCAAAGCGGTAACGCTATTAAGAGGTAAAGCATTATACAGCGATGCCCTATATCCACCAAGAGTGCGGTGTCCACGTATATTTTTTATTCCTGCTTCAACGCACATTTCATCAAACAATTTGTCAATACTACTATGGACAAAATCAAAAGTTACATTCATTTTAGAACGAGAGTCACTTTCAGCAATACCTCGAACAAAATCAAGAGAATCAATTGCCTCATACAGAGTAGCTGCCTTCTTAATGTTGACCTTCTCAATTGCCTCTACCCCACCTAAACTTTTTAACCATCTTAAATTCAAAAGCGTAGTATAAATGGCGAATACATTTGCAGTGTGATACAAACTCCCTTTAGAAATGTGTTCTTGATAGTTTAACATATTGGGAATAAAACGAACCTTATTGTTAAGTACTCCTTTGCGAATAAAAACTACACTTAAACCAGCAGGTCCGATATTCTTCTGTGCACCAGCATAAATGACATCAATCTTGTTATAATCAAATACCCTTGAATAGATATCAGAACTCATATCGCAAACGATAGGACAATTAGCCTGTGGAACATAATCAAATTGTGTCCCATAAATAGTATTATTCGAAGTAAAGTGCAAATAATCTAAAGACGAAGTTTCTACAATACCCTTAGGAATACTCTTGAACTCATTGTTTTCAGAACTTGCTGTAATCTTGACTTGTCCAAACTGATGCGCTTGCTCAATAGCTTTAGAGGCCCATACACCAGTATTAATATAACCTGCCTTTGTGGAAAGCATATTATAAGGTATCCTCAAAAACTCCATACTTGCTCCGCCCTGTAAAAACAAGACATCATAATCCCCTTTATCCAAGCCCAAAAGATCCAAAGCTAAATGACTAACCTCATCTAATACAGCTAAAAAAGCTGAACTACGATGCGAAATAGACAAAATAGACATACCTGACCCGTCAAAGTCGATTAGAGCTTGCGCTGCTTGTTGATAAACAACTTCAGGAAGTAAACAAGGTCCAGCACAAAAGTTGTGTATTTGACTCATGTTATAAGTTTAGCAAAAATTCTAAAGTATCCACATTGTCAGCATAATCCCACAGATTAGGCTCTTGTGTCTTTCCAAAAGGAATACTTCCCTCTACTAATCCATTTGAAACTACGCACTGAATTTTTTCACTATCCTCTCTCAAACGAGATTGAACAGTATCCAAATCATCATAATATTCAAAAAACACAGAAGATATTGGCGAAGAATAACCTTTGTCCTCTTTCACAGTAAGAAAACCGTTATCTAATATTTTAAAATCGCTCATCAGAAAAACGGCTTTGTTATAATCGTAATTATTAGAATACTTTTCGTACTCAATCACATCCTTATACTCAAACATTCCTTGATAAAAACCATCAAAATTAAAACCTGTAGGAACAAACAACTTGGAAACATTACGACATCCAAGCCCATAATAAGTAAAAACGTCTTTACCTAAAGCAACCATATCCTCATGAGATTCACTACCATCTAAAACAGCAACTGAATTTCTATTCTTGCGGATTATATTGGGAACTTTGCTAAAGTAGTAATCAAAATATCTTGCTGTATTATTACTTCCTGTAGCAATAACAGCATCGAAATCCTCTAACTTACCTTCGTTAAACACAATTCTATCAGCAAAGTTTGGTTCGATAGCCATAATATACTTCACTAAAAGAGGTAAAAGTTTTTGGTCATTAGAAGATAACTTAACCACGGCAATATTACCACTCATTAAAACCGATAAGAAATCGTGAAATCCTACTAAAGGTATATTACCAGCCAAAATCAAGCCTACTTTCTTCATAGGTTCTAATGTAAAATCATACTTAGAACACCATTGATCAATATTTTCTTGCGTTAAAGCATCTGCCCATGAACGAATTGAAGTTAAAACTTGTTCTTCTGTAAACCATCCATTATAATTTACAGAACTATAAATTAATTGCTCAAATGCAGAAAAAAATTCGTCATTATGACAAACATCATTGTTTTTTATAAATTCATTTGTAGTAAATTGGCTTAAAAAAGCACCTAATTTAACAAATGTATTTTTTTTAACATCTAAATTCATATTGATTTGTTTGTGAATACTTTTGGGTGTAAATTTGCATACAAAGTTAATACATATAAAACAAAATATAAGCTATGGCAATCATTATAACAGACGAATGTATCAATTGCGGTGCATGTGAGCCAGAATGCCCTAACACAGCGATATACGAAGGAGCAGATGACTGGAGATACAAAGATGGTACAGCCCTTAATGGAAAAGTGGTCTTACCTGATGGAACAGAAGTAGACGCTGATGCGGCACAAGAACCTGTATCAGACGAATTCTACTATATCGTACCTTCAAAATGTACTGAATGTAAAGGATTTCACGAAGAACCACAATGTGCGGCAGTATGCCCAGTGGATTGTTGTATTCCAGATGACAACCACGTAGAAAGTGAAGAAACGTTATTACAACGTCAAGCCTTTTTACACAAACACTAAAATATTATTTGAGAAAAGCTGTTCCTTTCGAACAGCTTTTTTTATGTTCTTCTTACACTCCATTCTCAATTATAAAACACTAAATATTTTCTAATTGGATCGGAATCGAAATCGGATATTCGTAAAGATTACCATATAAATCTTCATCAAAATAAGTCTTGTCAATAGGCTCACTATTAACTACCTTAGATAAAGCGGCTATAATTTGATACTTGTTTTGCTCTGATAAATTGTACTTATCCAAGTCATTAAAATAAATATTCCACTTATTTGTCTTTGGGTCTGCAACAATCATCAACCTTATATTAACTTTCTCATCTTGCCCTAATTCCAAACTGGCCACTTTAAAAAGCTTGTGATACATATCACTATATAGCCTCTTAAACTTATGCTTAGGAAAATTCACTCTTGAATACTTCAGACATCCATTGTCATTGACAGTTTCTCCTTCTGAATTAAGACATTTTAGGCGAACAGAGTTTCCCTCTTTCTCCTTTTCCTCAATATATCCACCCTTGAGGAACTTTCTGCTAATCATTCTGCTGTTTCTGTAATTCTTATCTTTGAAAAAGAACACTTTTGTAGATACCAATATAGCCTCACTGTCAGCTTGACTCACTCCTCTCTTGTACTTTGACAACGTATACTGATAAACAGAGTCCTTTAGCTGAACTCCTTCATACGCTATTTTATGCTCCCATCCATCGACCGAATCCGTAGGATAAATAGCTTTAAAATAACGAGTAAATTGAGTATCCTTTTGCTGCTGAACTAATTCTTTAATCAAATCATGACCTGAGTAAACTTTATCTGTTTTATCAAACACGGCCTTTAAGCTCTGACCATACACTATGAACGAGCAAAAAATTAAGCTCATAGTAAATAAATATCTTTTCATTATAATTATTTAAACTAATTAAAAATAATAAACTTTTACAAAGATATAATTATTCGCATATTGAACAATTCAAAAATCAAACTATTCATAATAACTCTAAATAACAACCAAAGAATATTCAGACAATCTACAAGAGCTTGGTATACATCATTTACAATAAAAAAGAAAGATTGAAATGTAAATCCAACTGAAAGACCTTGATTTCACCTCAGGTAAATCTAATACGTTCATTAATCTCACTAACCTAATTTTAATGGATTAACACACCTTTATTCTCAAAAACACAAATACTATAGTAGAAATAAAATAAAAAGAATCTTATATAGTGCAAACTAAAATAAAGCAACTCTAAAACTCTATGGATATATCTGATTATAATTGATAGACTCCCCCATTTTAAACTATACTTATCAATAACTAATAAACTAATTGTACCACTATTCTACAAAATAAAGGGCTACACTTAAAAAGCAATGTTTCAAATACCTCAACCTAAAAGAACTAATTAACTATATTCATACATCAAAGAATCATTTAAAAAACTAAAACACCACTTAATTAGCTGTATATAATCCACTTAATAATAAAAAAAAACTAACTTTAAAAGAATTACAGAACTAAAAAAACGCGAATTATGAAAAATCTCAAAAGTTTATTACTCATTTTACTAACGCTAAGTAGCACATTAGCTTTTGCTTCATCTCCGACAATAAGACTATGGGGAGGTGGAATGTTTGGACTATCTATAGGTTCTATTCTTGCTGTATATCTATCGTGGAAACGCAATAAATCCATTTTATGGGCGATTATTCACTTCATCTTTGGATGGCTATATGTAATCTATAACCTATTGACAAAAAAATAAAAAAGGCGGTCCAGCATTAGGACCTCCTTTTTAATCTATTTTCATACGTGCCCAATTCAATACATCTATGTATAAGATACTGCGGCGGTAATATTTATTCTTAAAAAGATCTTGAGCTTCAACAACAAAAGAAGTAAATAGTTTTTTCTGTTGATCGGGATAAATATGTGATAACCCCTCAAATAACTTCATAAAAGAATCGTGAATAGGCGTGTGATTCTTCATCTTTAAAATAAGCAACTTATTTGCCTTCACATACTCGTCATACTTCTCATCATTTCCAGAGTCAAACTGAGCCATCAAGGATAAGATTCTCGTGTGAAACAACAAGTCCTCTTGTACAGCATGTCGGGTATTAAACAAAATCATATTGGTATACTTTAAGGAATCTTCATATTTCTTATAACCAAAATACAAAGCAGCTACTTTGAAATACAACACCAAAAAGTGATGCTCGTCTATCATATTCTTATACTCATTCAATCCTCTCTGCAATTGCTTAACGAACAACAAACTTCCATCATAAGTTTGTTTGATAAACTCAATATTCAATTTATTGCTAAACTGCAGTAAAAAAGCTTGTGAATCAATATTCTCCGATTGTGGAAAAGTGTCAACATTAAGTACGTTTTCCAATCTATTATTCCAATATAAATAGCGCTCCACAGATTTAAACATCAAAATCAATTTAAACAAATAGGAATTTCCCTTCAAGTACCAAATTGGGTGACTCTGTATCATCTTAGGGTGATTGTAAAACAAGTTAACCCACGACAGAGAATAGCGATAAGCCCCTCGATAATCTTGAATTAAAAAACACCTCCAGACATGAGCCTTGAAATACCACAGTTTTTCGCGAAAACTAAGAACGTCAAAGTTTATATCTAACAATTGATCTTTAAAATGAGAAATAATCCGTTGTTTATCCTCCTCGCTTTTCGCGTAACCAGAGGTGAGCATTTCACTGTAAAACTTAAGCGAGAGATTTGACAAACGAGTAGCATAGACATATTGTTTACTCAACCTGTCCGACTGTTCTATAAGTTCATCCGCACGCCCTGCAATACTACGGGTGATGTACTGTGACTCAATTACTTTTTCGAGTTCAATAATCTCCAGAGCTAACGTTTTTTCCTCTAAATCAAAAGCAAGTAATTTTGCTTTATCTAATATCTTCAAACTTTGTTTATGCAATCCCTTTTGATACAAAATAGTAGCAAAATCGAGCTGTTCACGAATCTGAATGCGCACGTTCTTCTTACTTGGGTTCATGCGCAAACTACTCAAAATAGAACGATACAAATTTGCTTTCAAATTTGAAAGTTGCTGTTTTGTCGTAATCCCCTGCTTTAAAATCAGTTGTTCATCGTAATATTCCATCTTATCTAAGGCATTAAACAACAAGATAAACTTTGCATCCGAATTGTTCTGAAGGCGATTTACGTATAGTGTAAACTGGCGTTTTTCAGAGCGATTAAGTGATTTTATCAAAACAAAAAGGGAGTCTTTACTATAATTTGGCATTGTAATTAATTATCTTATAATTCATTTGTTTTCAATAGTTTGGTTAAAAAAATAAATGATTAGGCATTGTATTTTAATTTACTTGACAATTTAGAAATAAATTCCAAATCTACACATTTGTTCAAAGTTATTTATAAAACCAATCATTATGAAAACGGAAAAAATAGAGATTTTTGACACTACACTACGAGATGGAGAGCAAGTACCTGGTTGTAAATTAGATAAGAACCAAAAACTATATATCGCTCAAAAACTCGACGAACTCGGTGTAGATGTCATAGAAGCTGGTTTTCCAATTTCAAGCCCAGGAGATTTTGATGCAGTACAAGCCATTTCTAAAATTGTAAAAAAAGCAAAAGTATGTGCCTTAACACGCGCTAATACAAAGGACATTGACAGTGCTGCACAAGCTTTACAATATGCACAAAAACCGAGAATACACACAGGAATAGGAACTTCAGAATCACATATTAAGTACAAGTTCAATACAAGCCAAGAAGATATTTTAAATAGAGCAGCAGAAGCAGTACACTATGCCAAAAAATATGTAGAAGATGTAGAGTTCTATGCCGAAGATGCAGGCCGTACAGATAATGCCTATTTGGCAAAGGTATGCGAAGCAGTTATTCAAGCAGGTGCTACAGTAATTAATATACCAGATACTACCGGATATTGCTTACCTGCAGATTATGGCGCAAAAATAAAGTATTTGAAAGAAAACGTAAAAGACATAGACAATGTCACCCTTTCTTGTCACTGCCACAATGATTTAGGAATGGCTACAGCAAATTCAATTGCAGGAATTATAAATGGGGCAAGGCAAATTGAATGTACGATTAATGGCATAGGTGAAAGAGCTGGTAATACGGCTTTGGAAGAAGTCGTCATGATTCTAAAGCAACATGAAAAATTGGGATTCTACACAGATATAAACAGCGTCATGTTGAATGAAATGAGTCAATTGACTTCGACAACAATGGGTATGTTGGTACAACCCAACAAAGCTATAGTAGGATCAAATGCCTTTGCACATAGCTCAGGGATACATCAAGATGGGGTGATCAAAAGACGAGATACTTACGAGATCATCGACCCAAGAGATGTTGGTATCAATGAATCAGCTATCATTCTTACTGCGAGAAGTGGACGTTCTGCTTTGGCATATAGATTTAAGAATATAGGCTATGACGTTACTAAAAAAGAACTCGACGTACTATATGACTATTTCTTAAAAGTGGCCGATGTCAAAAAAGAAGTAACAGAGAAAGATTTGTTTGCCATCATGCATACTTTTTCTCAAAATCATTTGATCAACCGTACAGCTTAAGTAAAGTAAAATGGGGAAAACAGCAAAAACACTATTTGACAAAGTATGGGATGCTCATGTAGTAGAACGCATAGAGAACGGTCCTGAAATCATATATATAGATAAACACTTAATACACGAAGTTACAAGTCCTCAAGCATTTAAGGAACTGGAAAAAAGGGGAATAGACATTTTCAGACCGAAACAAATCTTGGCTACTGTAGATCACAATGTTCCTACGCTTAATCAAGAGTTGCCTATAAAAGATGAATTGTCAAAACAGCAAGTTGAACAATTAGCTCACAATTGTCAAAAGAATGGGATTACCTACTATGATCTTGGACATCCTTATCAGGGAATTGTACATATCATCGCTCCTGAATTGGGAATTACTCAGCCGGGAATGAGTATGGTATGTGGAGATAGTCACACCTCTACGCATGGCGCTTTTGGAGCTATCGCTTTTGGGATAGGAACAAGTCAAGTTGCACAGGTATTTGCCAGTCAATGTGTACTTATGAACAAACCAAAGTCGATGAGAATAACAGTTTCAGGTAAACTATCACAGTATGTGCAACCCAAAGATGTCATTCTCTATATTATATCTCAAGTAGGTACAGACGCAGGTACAGGTTATTTCTGTGAATATGCTGGAGAGGTATTTGAACAAATGAGTATGGAAGGACGTATGACGATATGCAATATGAGTATTGAGATGGGTGCTCGCGGAGGTATGATCGCACCAGATCAAACGACATTTGACTATTTAAAAGACAAAGTATTTGCACCAAAAGCAGAAGAATGGACTAAAAAAGTTAATTATTGGAAGTCTCTGCCAAGTGATAAAGATGCAGTATTTGACAAAGAATACCACTTCAATGCAGAAGATATCCAACCAATGATTACTTATGGGACAAATCCAAGTATGGGAATTGCAGTAGATCAAACCATACCAGCTATCAAAACCAAATCTGAAGAAAGAGCGCTGACCTATATGGGGCTATCACAAGGGCAAAAATTAGATAGTATTGCGGTCAAACACATTTTTATAGGAAGTTGCACCAATGCGAGGATAGAAGACTTTAGAATAGCAGCATCTTACATCAATGGAAAACAAATTGCCAAAGACGTAAATGCTTTGATTGTTCCCGGATCCCAACAGGTAGTCCAACAAATTAAAGAGGAAGGATTAGACAGCGTATTTGAGCAAGCAGGCTTTATCATTAGGCAACCTGGTTGTTCTGCATGCCTGGCTATGAATGAAGACAAAATACCTGCAGGAGATTACTGTGTTTCTACTTCCAATAGAAACTTTGAAGGAAGACAAGGACAGGGCTCGCGCACTTTACTTGCAAGTCCACTGACAGCGGCAATTGTAGCTATTGAAGGAAAGATTTCGTACACTAAACTTTACGATTATGCAAGCGTTAATTAAATTAGAATCAACAGCTGTCCCTTTAGCGACAGAAAATATAGACACAGATCAAATCATTCCTGCTCGATTTCTAAAAAGTATTACTCGAGAAGGATTTGGAGAAAATTTATTCAAAGATTGGAGATATCATCAAGACAATACTCTCAAGGAGGACTTTGTCTTAAATGACAAAAAATATAAAGGAGAAATCCTAATTGCCGGAAACAACTTTGGTTGTGGGAGCAGCAGAGAACACGCTGCTTGGGCATTGACAGATTATGGTTTTAAAGTTGTTGTAAGTAGTTATTTTGCAGATATTTTTAAAGGGAATGCTTTAAATAATGGGTTATTACCAATCACTGTTAGTTCTGAATATCTGCACTACTTACTTCAAACAGTTCAACGAGAACCTTTGACCAAAATTAAAATTGATGTGGAGGCACAAACCATAGAAGTAAATGAACAAAAGCACAACTTTGAACTTGATCCTTATAAGAAGATATGTCTTCTACACGGATACGACGATATTGACTATTTACTAAGTCAAAAGAGCAAAATAGAAGCTTTCGAGCGCAACAACCAAAACAATTAATTATGACAAAAAGTTACCAAATCGCAGTACTTTCTGGAGATGGTATAGGCCCAGAAGTAGTAAAAGAAACTATAAAAGTATTAGACGCTGTCTCACAAACTTATGTTTTTGAGCTACATTACCACAATGCCTTAATTGGAGCAGTGGCAATAGACCAAGCAAATGAGCCCCTACCAGAGCATACTATAGCTGTATGCAAAAGAACAGATGCTGTGTTATTTGGTGCTATTGGCGACCCTAAGTATGACAATGATACCAATGCTGCAGTGAGACCGGAACAAGGTTTACTTGCCCTACGAAAGGAATTAGGGTTATTCGCCAATATTAGACCTGTCAAAGCTTACAACAAGCTAATTAACCAAAGTCCTTTAAAAGAAAATATTATTCAAAATACAGATCTAGTTATTTTTCGTGAATTAATTAGTGGGATATACTTTGGCCAAAAGAGTATATCCGCAGATGGGCGAGCTGCTTCAGACCTTTGCTCCTATTCACAAGATGAAATCGAAAACATTGCACACCTAGCTTTTCAAGCCGCAGATAAAAGAAACAAAAAACTTACCCTAATTGATAAAGCCAATGTTTTAGAAACATCGAGATTGTGGAGAAGAGTAGTGCAATCCTTAGCAGCTCAATACCCAACTGTAGAAGTTGAATATATGTTTGTAGACAATGCAGCAATGCAACTAATTTTGAACCCTAAACAATTCGACGTAATCTTAACAGAGAATATGTTTGGTGATATTATTTCAGACGAAGCCAGTGTAATCGGTGGATCTATTGGACTACTACCTTCTGCATCGATAGGAACGCACACAGCGCTATTTGAGCCTATTCACGGATCATATCCACAAGCAAAAGGCAAAGGTATTGCCAATCCAATCGCATCTATTCTCAGTGGTGCAATGATGTTAGATCACTTAGGAGAACACGATGCTGCCGAAGCGATTAGAGATGCTGTATTACACACAATTAACGAAGGAGTGCTAACTCCTGACTTAGTCAAAGAATCAACTTATAGTACAACTGATGTAGGCAATAAAATTGCCAACCACGTGCGTTTTAGAACGGGTCATCGATATCAGGATAACATGACTCACAGCAAGTCAACTATCATATAATAGTTCTTATATTGTTAAAATTATTTTTAACCTTCTAGTTTTTGGGACAAGTCTACCTCTAATCAAGGTAGACTTGTTGTTTTTTATACATTACAATAGTAGAAATGTCGGATCAGCTTAAAAAGTCTTTGAAGAAAATGTAAAAGAACAGTTCTCCCCACTATTACAAAGTGCCGCAGTACAAAAACAGTTCTTACCTTCTTTCGCAATACCCACCTTCAACAGTACTCAAATAGAAGAAATAAAAGCCTAACAGTAAAACATTTTCAAAGGAAAAGACAATTGCGCGAATCAATCTCCTTCAGTACAATTCACTTTAAACTGCTTTCACAATACGTCAGTATATGAAGACATTTTACAACGAGAAAAATCAGTCAAACTACGTATGCAATTTCTTCATTAAACTACTAAATAAACAGCTAAAGTGATATCGAGCAATTGAAACTTTACTGTAAAAGAAAACTGATTGACTACATTTTTAAGGTAGTTAGCCAAAAAACATCGCTACTACAAGAGTGATTAGGTACTAAGTTGATCGCACTTCCTTTAGGTATTCTTGCGGTATGCTAGGGGTTTTCTTCGGAAAACACCCCCTTTTGCGAGGAAAACCCCCAAGAAACTGCAAGGAAACCGCAAGAAAGTCCTAAGAAAACACTTCTACTTATTGAAGTAAAGGAGCTCATAATTAGTATCTCAGTGTTACAACCAACAAGAAAGAATTAAGATTAAGTGCATTCATTAATTCAAAAACATCAAAAAGCATTACTAAAGCACATTAGAAGCTTAAAACAAACACGACAAGCCAAATATTCATTTCTTTAGTAATTAAAACATTAATGAGACTACTGGTTCTATTAATGCTAATAACAAATTCATTCGTATTAGGTAAAGAGAAATAAGAATCAAGAGTTTATCCTTTTAAAGTAAAAGTTCATTTTACTTAGTTTTGGTCTTTTGATATGAATTCGAAATAAACTACTTTTTGTAAAGTACAAAATGAAAATAGCCCCTTAACGGAGCTATTTTTCTACCAAAAACTAAAAAATGTAAGATGCTTACACAATTTATTATTTTAAATATCTTAATCTAAGATTCGAACTGGTCTATTATCATCGTTGATAGCAACTAAGGTAAATACACCACTAACTACTTCAACGCGTTCGATATCTTTCATTTTTTCTCTAAATACATTCACGCGAATGCGAATACTTGTATTGCCAATTGACTCGACATTACCTACCATTTCAATCAGTGAACCAGCAGGTATTGGCTTTAAAAAATCAATTTTATCAGCATTGACAATTACAAAGTTCTTGCGGCAAAAACGCGTAGCTGTCATAAAAGCAGTTTCTGTCATCATCAAAATTACCCTACCCCCAAACATCGTATTATGATGATTTATTATTTCAGGAAACACCACTTTAAAAACACGTGTTTCAGCTTGTTGCATTTGTAATTCGATTGATTCAGATACTACCATTAATTCAAACTTATATTGATAAAATATCAGATGAGAAATAAAGGAACCCTATAATTAGTAAACAATAATAAATTGGGAAAGGAAACAAATGAAAAGAGAAGTGAATACAATAAAAACACCATTGTAAAAACAATGATTGCATTAAGGATATTCAACTCTGACATAAGCTCTAAACCGCGAAAGCATGGTCTACTAAAGATAGGCAGGTCTCCTGACTTGTAACATTCTTTTACCGTCCTTCCCATCTACACATAGACAGTGGAACACTATGAGGGTAAAGAATTTTAAGTTACTTACAGTTGCGCGACAGTTCGTGATTTACACACGATTCCCTTTTCGTATACAGCTAAGTATAACCTTTCTTTGTTGATATTTTAATTCCTATTTTGGAATCTTGACAGCGAAGATAAGCAAACTTTGCAAATAAACTATCTTATAGCTTAAAATTACTGACCTACCTACTGACCAATCAGAAGGACTTCTTCGCCATACAGCAAAAAAAAGAGACCCAACTGAGTCTCTTTCCAAGGCTAAAGTTGTTTTTTAAGTTCTTGTGCCTTATTGATATCTTGATAAATCTTAATCGTCTTCATCGTAGTAAATGATTTCATCTTTTCTAACATATACTTAGCATGAGTAGAATTTGCCTCGTCAATCTTTAACTTTCGCTTCTGTGACGAATTTGACCATGTATAGTAATAGGGTTGATTATTCTCTATTGCAACAGCTCCGATTGAATCTGCTATAAAATTGTAATCATTAATAGCAAAGTGATATTTGCTCTCATTGCCAAATAAATTATCCCCTGTATACGTATAAATGGTTTCAGATAGACTCAAATTAAAAAGGGTAGGAAATATATCTTTATGAGAAGATACTCTCTCTTGATCAAAATTACTTGGTTTATACTTCTCTGGAATATAAAACAAAATAGGCACACTTCGCTTGAGGAAACCTTCTTCAGGAGAATATTCGAAAACTTGGCGAATATTGTGATCTCCAGAAGCTGCTATTATGGTATTCTCACCTAATGGAGAGTTCCTAACTTCTTCAATCAACTTAGCAAGCATTGCAGCACCATATTGATGAGAGTAAAAGTTGGCATAAGCTGTTTGCTCATCAACTCTTATCTTTTGTTTTAAACTATCTGGCATGACGATAGGTTGCGTTGTGTAACTTTTAGGAACAACAAAAGGCGTATGATTACTGATTGTCAAACCAAAAATGAATTTTGGTTTTCCATCATCTACTTTCAATTTATCTAAAATGTAATCCATTAAATAACCATCGTGAACCCCCCAAGCAAATTCTTCGGCACCAGGATAGGATTCTAAAATATTATTCTTTCCTTCGATGTAATCAAAAGACTGTTTTTGAAGCATCTTATCTATATTACGCCAAGATATACTCGCTCCTGTCAAGAAATACGTATCGTATCCCTTGCTCTTAAAGGGAAGTGTAATAGCACTGCTAAAAGGAGTGTCAAAATACACAGATTGGGATATAATCGTCTTTGGTGTACCTAATATAAAATTCTCCAAAGTCTGTATCGTACCATTATAAGCTGATAAGCTATTCTTAAAATAGTATAGGTCATCTAATTGACCTGCCAGATCTCCGATAAGATTAAATTCTTTTGAATTCATGTCAAAGTAATGATTACTCATACTCTCCATCTGTAAGAATATAACATTAGGAGGATTTTGCTCTAAGAATTCACTATAGGCAGTCTTTCGCTCTAAATTATTGTCAAACAAATCAAGCTGCTCTCCTTTATAGTGCTGTAAAACACCAAGCAAACTTTCGTAACCATTAGCTTTTAATTCACTTTCAATATCGGGGTTTATCCTATTTTCCTTGCGTTCTGAGTTGGCAAACTTTAAACTATAAAGCGCATTATAACACAGTGAATTAACAAACTCATTAGCTGTAATATTGGTGTGCTCTCTGCGAAGCGTAAACACTCCTACACTTCCACGCATCCCAACAAAAACTAAAGGAAATAACAATAGTAAAACAAGTGATAAAGCTTTACTCTGTTGTATTATAGGACGTGCCAATGATTTCTTTACTCTTTTCGAAACAAATAACAACCCTACAATTGCAATCACATAAGTAATTAATATTTTGAAGATAGGATAATCCGTCCATACTGAATTCAAAACAGCTGTAGTATCATCTTCAAAAATACCGAAGAACAAGAGATTGATATGAGATTGGAAAAACTGATAGAAAAAATAGTCTATAATAATAAGTGATAAAAACACTACTAATACAAAGATTAAGTAGTACTTGATAAAGCTACCGTAAAAGCGACTATATCTTATATTAAAGCGCTTGGGTAAAAATAAAGATATAAGCCATAATAAAACAACTGGTAAAAATCCATAACAGATCGCTGAAACGTCAAAGCGAGCTCCGACAATAAAAGCCTCTATTACTCCTACCTTATATGAAGACAAATCAGTGAAATTCCCGAAGGTGATTAAAAAACTCAATCTACCGAGGAAAAAAACAAATAAAAAGTATAAAAAATACTTTAGTCCGTTTAGACTTAAACGACGGAACAAATCTAAATTCATTACAAAAATTGTTTTACTTTTTTTCAAAAAGCAAAAGTAACAATAAGATAACATTAAATTAATATTGTTTCCACATTCTTTTCTTTCCTATATTTGAAGTGCTTACGAACAAAAAGTAAAATATTTTTAAAAAAGGTTTTGTAAGAGAAAAAAGACTTTATATATTTGCACTCGGTTTTGGGGATACGTATCTTTCAAAGCTGATCATGAAATAGTTAAAATTTAAGATTTAAAGATAAAAGCAATGAGCAAGAGAACGTTTCAACCATCAAATAGAAAAAGAAGAAACAAACATGGTTTCATGGATAGAATGTCTACTCCTAACGGTAGAAAAGTATTAGCTGCAAGAAGAGCTAAAGGAAGACATAAATTAACTGTTTCTTGTGAAACAAGACATAAAAAATAATGTTTTAAGAAAGCATAAATAAAGGTGTTACTATTGTTCGTAACGCCTTTTTTTATACTCTGTCTTAACGCAACGCACAATATCACATCACACACACACTACAACACTAAACTTACTTTATATTTAATTTGTTTAATTTATAAAGTAGAAAAACAACACAAAAATGCCTAAAGACACTTCTATCAAAACGGTACTAATCATTGGTTCAGGACCAATTATTATCGGACAAGCTTGTGAATTTGATTACTCAGGTTCACAGTCAGCGAGATCATTAAAAGAAGAGGGAATTAAAGTTATCTTGGTTAACTCTAACCCTGCTACAATTATGACTGACCCTTCTATGGCAGATCATATTTACTTAAAGCCATTAACAACAAGATCGATTATCGAAATTCTTGTTGCACACCCAGAAATTGATGCTGTATTACCAACTATGGGAGGACAGACAGCATTAAACCTTTGTCTTGAATGTGACGATAAAGGAATTTGGGCTGACTTCGGAGTACGTTTGATTGGAGTGGACATTAATGCAATTAACATCACTGAAGATCGCGAGCAATTCAAACAACTTTTAGAGAAGATAGACGTTCCTGCAGCTCCTGCAAGTACAGCTACTTCTTTCTTAGAAGGAAAAGAGATCGCTCAAAAATTTGGTTTCCCATTAGTTATTCGTCCTTCTTTTACCTTAGGAGGTACTGGAGCTGCTTTCGTTCACAAAGAAGAAGACTTCGACGATTTATTAACCTATGGACTAGAAGCCTCACCTATCCACGAAGTTTTAATTGACAAAGCTTTACTTGGGTGGAAAGAGTACGAATTAGAATTATTACGCGACAAAAATGATAACGTAGTAATCATCTGTACTATTGAGAATATGGACCCTATGGGTATCCACACTGGAGATAGTATCACTGTAGCACCTGCTATGACATTATCAGATAGAACATTCCAAAGAATGCGTGACCTATCAATCAAGATGATGCGTAGTATCGGTAACTTCGCAGGAGGATGTAACGTACAGTTCGCTGTATCACCAGACGAAAAAGAAGATATCGTAGCTATTGAGATTAACCCACGTGTATCTCGTTCTTCTGCATTAGCTTCTAAAGCGACTGGTTACCCTATCGCTAAGATTGCAACTAAGCTTGCCTTAGGATATACGCTTGATGAATTACAAAATCAGATTACTAAATCTACTTCAGCTTTGTTCGAGCCGACTTTAGACTATGTAATCGTTAAAATACCTCGTTGGAACTTTGACAAATTTGAAGGTGCTGATAGAACATTAGGTCTTCAAATGAAATCTGTAGGTGAGGTTATGGGTATCGGACGTTCGTTCCAAGAAGCTTTACACAAAGCAACTCAATCATTAGAGATTAAACGAAATGGTTTAGGAGCAGACGGTAAAGGATACACTAACTATGATCAAATTATCGATAAACTTACTCACGCAAGTTGGGATAGAGTTTTCGTAATCTATGATGCCATCCAACACGGTATTCCATTAAGTAGAATTCACGAAATCACAAAAATAGACATGTGGTTCTTAAAACAATACGAAGAACTATACATGTTAGAAAAAGAGATTTCTAAATATACATTAGAAACATTGCCGAAAGATTTATTACTTGAGGCTAAACAAAAAGGGTTCGCTGATAGACAAATTGCTCACATGCTAAATACACTTGAGAGTAAAGTTCACACATTACGTGATGAAATGAATATTCAACGTGTGTTTAAACTTGTAGATACTTGTGCGGCTGAGTTCCCTGCTAAAACTCCTTACTACTACTCTACTTTCGAGGCTGAAATCGAAAGACCTGACGGCACGCGTTATGTTTCTAACGAAAGTGTTGTTTCAGATAAGAAAAAAGTAGTGGTATTAGGTTCAGGACCTAACCGTATCGGTCAAGGTATTGAATTTGATTACTCATGTGTACACGGAGTATTAGCTGCTGAAGAATGTGGATACGAAACAATTATGATTAACTGTAACCCAGAGACAGTGTCTACTGACTTTGATACAGCGAACAAATTATACTTCGAACCAGTATTCTGGGAACATATCTATGACATCATCCAACACGAAAAACCAGAAGGGGTAATCGTACAGTTAGGTGGTCAAACAGCGCTGAAACTAGCTGAAAAACTCGAAAAGAATGGTATTAAGATCTTAGGGACTAGCTTTGACGCATTAGACTTAGCAGAAGACAGAGGTCGTTTCTCTGAATTATTAGAGCAACTAGATATCCCATTCCCTCAATTCGGGGTGGCCAAAACAGCTGAACAAGCATTAAAACTTGCAGATCAATTAGACTTCCCTCTATTAGTAAGACCTTCTTATGTATTAGGAGGACAAGGAATGAAGATCGTTATCAACAAAAAAGAATTAGAAGAGCACGTAATCGAACTACTGAACTCTATTCCTGGTAACTCATTATTACTTGACCATTATTTAGCAGGAGCTATTGAGGCTGAAGCAGATGCTATCTGTGACGGTGAGAATGTACACATCATCGGTATTATGGAGCATATAGAACCATGTGGAGTTCACTCAGGTGATAGCCATGCTATGTTACCTCCATTCAACTTAGGAGAGTTTGTATTAAACCAAATAAAAGACCACACACGCAAGATAGCAGTTGCTCTTAAAACAGTTGGTTTAATCAATATTCAGTTTGCAATTAAAGATGATATTGTATACATCATCGAAGCAAACCCAAGAGCATCGAGAACAGTACCATTCATCGCAAAAGCGTATGGAGAACCTTATGTAAACTACGCTACAAAAGTAATGTTAGGACACAACAAGGTAACAGATTTCGACTTTAATCCACAGTTGAAAGGATATGCTATCAAAACACCAGTCTTTTCATTTAATAAGTTCAAAAACGTAAATAAAGCTTTAGGCCCTGAAATGAAATCAACAGGAGAGAGTATCTTATTTATTGAGAACTTAAGAGATGATCAGTTCTATGAAATCTATTCTCGTAGAAAAATGTACTTAAGTAGATAATCTTTAAGACTTAAATATTCAAAAAGAGGTATATGTAAAATATACCTCTTTTTTTTGCGATAAAGCTTAGCAATACTTTTTCCTACAACCCAAGATATAATTGTTATTTTTGACCTTTATCAATAAACCATCCTCTTATGTCACATGAAATTCTTGTTGCATTATTAGCCATACTAATCGTTCTTGCTTTTTTTATCGGTAGATCATCGAAAAGAGATCAACAAGGAACCAGTGAAGAAACTATAAAATTAAAGGCCGAAAATGAGTTTCAAAGTAAACTTATTACCCAATTACAACAAGAAAAAAAACAGGTCGAAGAACAAGCAGACCTATTTCGATTGGACAATCAAGAACTAATTGCCCGTATATCTATTCGAGATACAGAATACAACAATCTAAAAGAGCGATTAGAAGTACAACAAAAAGAAACTATTGCACTACAAGAAAAGTTCTCTAATGAATTTGAAAATTTAGCTAATAAAATTTTAGAAGACAAAAGCGAGAAATTCACCAAACAGAATAAAGTGAATTTAGAATCACTGCTCTCCCCTCTACAAGAAAAGATAATGCACTTTGAACAAAAAGTAGAGCAAACCCATAAAGAAAGCATAGACCACCACGCTGCATTGCGCCAACAAATCTTTGGTTTACAACAAATGAATCAAAAGATGAGTGAGGAAACCATTAACCTAACCAAAGCTTTAAAAGGCGATAATAAAATGCAGGGGAATTGGGGTGAAATGATTTTGGAAAGTGTATTAGAAAAATCGGGCTTAGAAAAGGGAAGAGAATACGAAACACAGCAAAGTTATACTTCCGAAAATGGCAATAGACTGCAACCAGACGTAGTTATTCACTTACCAGATCAACGTCATATGGTTATCGATTCAAAAGTATCACTTATTGCCTACGAACAATATATAAATGCAGTAGATGAAGATCAACAAAAAAAATATCTACACGAACACCTCTACTCTATAAAAAGACATATAGATGGCTTATCAGAAAAGAATTACTTTGAGCTTTATAAAGGCACAAGTCCTGATTTTGTATTGCTTTTTATTCCAATAGAAACAGCATTTTCTATCGCCATTAATGCAGATAATACACTATACACAAAAGCTTTTGAGAAGAATATTGTCATTGTTACACCTTCTACGCTATTGGCAACACTACGCACCATTGAATCAATGTGGACCCAGAGAAAGCAACAAGAAAATGCGTATGAAATAGCAAGACAGGCAGGGTTATTATATGACAAGTTTGTTGGTCTTACCAATGACTTAAGTAAAATAGGAAAGAAATTAGATGAAACGAAGAACGAATATGACAGCGCCTTCAACAAACTTAGCCAAGGAAAAGGAAACCTTATCACTTCTGTACAAAAACTCAAAGAGATGGGCGCTAAAGCTAAAAAGAGTCTTGATCCTTCTTTTACAAATCGAATAGACTATTCTGACGACATAGAATAACACAATTCACAACTCAAAGGTATAAGTAATCTTATACCTTTTTTATTTGCCTCTACTATTCCTGTGAGATACTAAGCCAACATTTCTCTTAAAAGTTAAATGACTATATGATCATAAATCAACAATAATGATTTAGATCAATGACATTATAATAAACCTTATATCCTTACACATTACGCAACAAAACTTATAAAATTAAGATTATTACGATAAATAAAAATTGTTTTTCTATTATAAATCCATTAGAAATTTTTTAGTGTACATAGGATAACGTACTTTTGCATCACTAATAAAAAATAAAGATTATTTAATATTTAAAAACTTCAATCTATGACATTTAAAGATTTGCACCCAGCCGACATAGCTGAAGCTATCTCTGAGATGAAGAGAAAAGAGCGAAACCTTGAATTTCTAAAGCTTTCTCCTGATCTGAAGGTCGAAGTATTCTCATTTTTAGATATAAATATACAAGAGGAGATTGTTCGCAGTATGACTCAAGAGGATTATGCGGAAGTTTTAAATAATCTTGAACCAGATGACCGTACTGAATTACTTGAAAATTTTCCTGATGAGTTAATCAAATACTCTATTAACTTACTGAATGCGGAAGAAAAACAGATAGCGCTTAACCTAATTGGATATAATGAAGATAGTATTGCGAGGTTAATGACGCCCTTGTATATACAAACAAAGGCGAATAGAACTGTCAAACAAGTCTTTCAACACATTAAAAAATACGGTAAAAAAGCGGAGACTTTAAACTATATTTATGTAGTCGATGATCACAATCGATTAATTGATGACTTAAAAGTTGGAGAATTACTTCTTGCAGAAGAAGATACACTTATATCTGAATTGATAGATAGTAATTTTATTGCTATAACGACAACTACACACACAGAGGAAGCATTTGATATTTTTGAAAAATACGATCGCTCTGCTTTACCTATTATAACGGAAAAAGGAGTATTAGTCGGTATTGTTACATTCGATGATATCTTAGACGCTATTAAAGATAGGGATACAGAAGATATTCAGAAGTTTGGGGGGATGGAAGAATTAGATCTTTCGTATACTCAAACACCATTATTTGAATTAGTTAGAAAAAGAGCCGGTTGGTTAATTATCCTTTTCCTTGGAGAAATGCTTACAGCATCTGCAATGGGACATTTTGAAGATGAAATAGAAAAGGCAGTAGTATTAGCCTTATTCGTTCCACTTATCATTTCCAGTGGAGGTAACTCCGGATCTCAAGCAGCCTCATTAATTATACGTTCTATGGCCTTAGGAGAGCTAAAAATAAGCGATTGGTGGTATGTAATGCGCAAAGAACTTGCATCAGGAGTAATGTTGGGAGGTATCTTAGGTATTATAGGTTTTGTTAGAATTCTTATTTGGCAAAAATCGCACATTTATGACTATGGTGAACATTGGGTTTATGTAGGACTAAGTGTTGCAGTTTCCCTTCTCTTTATTGTTTTATGGGGAACGTTATCAGGCTCACTGATTCCATTTATCTTGCGAAAACTTGGTATGGACCCAGCAACTGCATCCGCTCCGTTTGTAGCAACCTTAGTAGACGTTTCTGGATTAATCATTTACTTTACAATTGCAGCAATGTTCTTAACAGGAAAAATATTATAAAAATACAGGTTAACAAAAAAGGTGTAAGTACTTGAATACTTACACCTTTTTTTTGTTACCTACTGTTGAGGAAGTGTTCTATATGGACTTAATATCTTTCCTTCTCCTGTCATAATAGGAGAAATTTCTCTGTTGTAAATTTCAGAACTGACATCCTTATCATACACTTCAACACTTTTTTTGTATGCTGTCTTATAGTCATTTGATTTAGCACTTAAACCAACTTTACCACTACAAGACGAAACGATAAACGCTATTACGCTAAGTTTATATAAGATACTCATACTATTGACTATCAAAAAGTTAATACACTCAAAGATAGCAATAAATATAAATTATACTTCCTCTCTAAAATTGACCTTTTTCATATTTGGCAAAAATGCAGCAATGATACCTATTAAAGGTAAATAAGCACAAATATGATAAATAGTCTCAATAGAAGTATGATCAGCCCACCATCCTAAAACAGCAGAACCTAAACCTCCCATACCAAAAGCAAAACCATAAAACAATCCAGATACCATACCTATCTTTTTAGGTAAAAGTTCTTGCGCATAAACTAAAATTGAAGGGAAAGCAGATGACAATATAAATCCGATAATAACAATCAATATTCCAGTCCAAAAGAGATTTGCAAAAGGCAATAAAATAGTAAATGGTGCAACACCAAGCACTGAGAACCATATAATATACTTTCTTCCTACTCTATCTCCAAAAAAGCCACCAATCAAAGTACCAGCTGCTACAGACAGTAAAAAATAGAACAAGTAAACTTGTGCTTGTACTTCGCTAATTCCAAAGCGTTCCATAGTGTAGAATTGGAAATAACTCGAGATACTCGCTACGTAAAAATACTTTGAGAAAATCAATAAAAGCAATACAATAATTGACATATTCACTCTAAGCTTAGACAACTCAGGTATGCGGATTACTTTCTTCGCTTTTGATGCTTGGTGAACCAATACTTTTTTATACCAGTTACCTATAAACATATAAAAGAACTGGGCGATAATAGCTACCACTACAAACCACAATAAGTGTTGTTGTCCATGTGGTAATACAAGCCAAGCTACTAATAAAGGAGCTAAGGCAGTTCCAGTGTTTCCACCGATCTGAAATATAGATTGGGCTAAACTTCGTTTGCCTCCAGATGCAACATAGGATACTCTTGATGATTCTGGATGAAATATAGAAGACCCTATACCTATTAAAATAACTGCACATAACACCATCGCATAAGATGGAGCATAACTCAATAGTATCACACCTAACATACTGCATATCATACCGAATATTTGAGAGTAAGGCTGAGGATGTTTATCTGTATAACTACCAACTAAAGGCTGCAATAAAGAGGATGATAATTGAAAGCAAAAGGTAATCATACCAATTTGAGCAAAACTCAAGTTATAATTATCTTTCAACATAGGGTAAGCTGCAGGAACAATAGCTTGTATTAAATCATTGCATAAATGTCCAAAACTAATTGCAAGCAAAATTGGATAAACAGTGCGCTGTGCTTGAGTTTGTTCGTTTATCTTACTTATCACTCTACTTGGCACACTTAATAAGTTATTCATATTTGATTATTTAAAATTGGGAAAAGCAAAGGTAGTATATACAGCCTAAGAACATAATTTGATATTCTTAAATTATACGAACGGATAATTTTACTACATTTACTTTTTATCAACTACAAAAACTTATTACCGTGCACACATCAAACCCTCATCCAAACAAATCAGCTTTACAAGAAAATGAAGGTATTGAACAACCAAATATTACCAATGCACAGGCAATTAAGCGATTTCAGGAAAGAAGAAGAAAGAAAATCAATACTGAAGAAATAATTAATCGCATCATTCAACAAGACAAAGTAGCACTCAGCCAAGCCATTACTTTAGTAGAAAGCTTAAATTTACAGCATCACAGTCAAGCAGAACAAATTATTCAAGGCTGCTTACCCTATGCTAATAAGTCTATTCGAATCGGAATAACTGGAGTTCCTGGTGTAGGTAAAAGTACTTTTATTGAAGCTTTTGGTAAACTACTCACTTCTTTAGGTAAGAAGGTTGCTGTTTTAGCCATTGATCCCAGTAGCAGTGTCACTGGAGGAAGTATATTAGGTGATAAAACAAGAATGGAGGACCTTGTAAAGGATGAGAACGCCTATATTCGTCCTTCAGCATCGGGAGATAGCTTAGGTGGAGTTGCTCGAAAAACAAGAGAAAGTATAATCCTATGTGAAGCTTGTGGATTTGACACAATCCTTGTTGAAACTGTTGGTGTAGGACAAAGTGAAACAGCAGTACACAGTATGGTTGACTTTTTTCTATTGCTTAACCTCGCTGGCGCAGGTGATGAATTACAAGGAATAAAAAGAGGTATTATGGAAATGGCTGATGCTGTTATTATAAACAAAGCTGATGGCGAAAATATCAATAAAGCCCATCAAGCTAAACTTGAATACAATAGAGCTCTACACCTATTTCCAAAGAAAGCATCTGATTGGACTCCAAAAGTACGTACATGCAGTGCCTTGCAAAACACTGGTATATTGGAGGTTTGGAATCTTATACAAGATTACATCAATCTGACCAAAGAAAATACTTATTTTGAAAATAGAAGAAAAGAACAAAATCAATATTGGATGATGGAAACTATTAATGAAAATATATTGATGCGTTTTTATAATGACCCTATAATCAAACAGCAAATTGTACACAATAAAAAAGCAGTGCAAAATAGTGAGATATCACCTTTCGCAGCTGCTCAAGATATTTTAAAACTTTATTTCAAAGAATAAGCTTTCAGAAAATTAATCTTCTAAATCTTCATCTTCAACATATCGTTCCATTTCGCGTTCGTAAAACTTTCCTGCTTGTACGATTAGCGTTTCCATTTCTGACTCAACTTCACTTTCTTCAGATTCTTCTATAGACTCTAAAAATTCTATCTCATCTGTATTTAAGTTAATAATAAAACGAGGAAACTCTAAGTGAATAATGAAGATATCGTCTGGGTTATCTGTATTATCTGCTAAAACGAATTTAGGTAATTCCATTGTATAATGTATTAATTGTTTCTGATTAATCTATTTGATAATATGTGGAAGCGAAGATATAAAAAAATTGCGGCCATTGTTAATCCTGCTAATAATCCAATCCATATCCCTGGAGCACCAATATCAGTATATAAACTCAAGTAGATTGAAACAGGGAATCCTACAATCCAATAAGAAATGAATGTTATAATCATTGGTATATTGACATCTTGTAGTCCTCTAAGTGCTCCTAATGTCACTACTTGAATACAGTCTGAAATTTGAAAGAATGCACAGATTAACAACAGTTGACCAGCAACTGCAATTACTTCACTATTGACTACCTCATTTACCAAGTCCTTGTTATCCAAGAAAAGCATTGGAATATAATTTCTAAACACTATAAAGAACAAAGCGAAACCTATATAAATAATTACAGCCATCAGCATAATAGATCTTGCTACGGTCTTTAATTTTACATAATCCTTTAGTCCTCTTTGATTACCCACGCGAATCATTGCTGCAACACTTAATCCACTGGCGAACATAAATGTCATAGAAGACATACTCAGTGCAATTTGATTAGCTGCTTGAGATACAGTACCGATCATGCCCGACAACCATACTGCCCCTACAAATAATGCTACTTCGAAGAAGCTCATCATACCAGAGGGTATTCCTATCTTGGTAATTTTACTCAACATATCTCTACTTACCTCTGATAATTTAATATCCAACAGAAAAGGTTTGAACATTTCTTGCTTTCTCAAAGCAAAATGCATGTAAACAATCATGACCAATCGAGAAATCAAAGTTCCATATGCTGCTCCTAACATTCCCAGCTCAGGAAAAATCCAAATACCATAAATCAATAAATAATTAAATAAAACATTAGTTACATTTGATATTACAGTTGCATACATGGCGTTCTTGGTCTGCGATTTTCCGTCTGCAAATTGCTTGTAGGCTTGATACATTACCATGGGAATCAACGACAAAGCTACGATATCCAAAAAGGGCTTTGCTAAAACTGTTACTTCTTCTGGTTGTCCCATATGCATAAGCAACGGTTTAGCAAAGTAAATTATCGCAAACAATAATATACCTAAAGTCGTACATAGAAATAGTCCGTTCACAAAAACTGAACGTCCTTCTTTTGTATTATTCTCCGCATCACTATGCGCTATTAAAGGCGTAAGAGCTGTTGAGAAACCTACTCCTAAAGAAATAGCTATAAACACAAAACTATTGGCAAGTGAAGCTGCTGCTAATTCAGTAGCACCTATTTTCCCTACCATTATATTGTCTATTACTCCAACTATGGTATGTCCTAACATAGCTAAAATAATAGGATACGCTAACTTTATATTATATCTAAACTCACTAAAGTAAATCGATAAGTTCATCCTCTAAAACTTTTTTGCAAATATAATGAGTTGATTTCGATAATATATCTCAATTATACTAATGCTTTAAAAAGATTTCCCCTATTCCTATAGTATTAAAAAATAATCTAAAAATAAAAACCTCACTTCTTTTTACAAACAAGGTCATACAGCAACATTAAAAAGGTTATTCTACATTGACTTATTCACTCATTAACCTCTCCTTGTACAAAGCTAAATCTGCCTTTACATTGTCTGGCAATTCAGGAATCTTAATATCGTCATATTGACTCATTACCTCCTCAAGAATACTTGCGAGTATATAACGACACAAATCTTTATTATCTGCTGGAATGACATACCACGGACATTGCTCTGTAGAAGTTTTACTGATTGCCATTTCATAGTAGCGTTGATAATCCTCCCAATACTGTCTTTCTTTAACATCAGCTGGCTCAAACTTCCAATTGTGTTTGTCCTTATCTAATCTGCGCAGTATTCTACTCTTTTGCTCATCCTTACTCATGTGCAAAAAGAACTTTAGCACAATCACTCCATTATTGCTAATGTGCTTTTCAAAATTTTGTATTTCAGTGTATCTTTTTTCCCAGAAATCATCAGTGATATCCTCTAAACTCTCAATGTTAGGAATGCGCTCATTCAGCACTATTTCTGAATGTACTTTAGAAACCAACACATTTTCATAATGGGTGCGATTAAATACTGTAAACTTTCCTCTTTCTGGAAGAGTAACATAATGCCTCCACATATAATCGTGTTCTAACTCAAAAGAAGTAGGTCGCTTAAAACTCTGTACATCAACTCCCCTGGCATTAAAAGATTTAAATACCTCTCTGATTAAACTATCTTTACCCGCAGCATCCATCCCTTGTAGGCAAATCAGAACACTGTAGCGATTATGTGCATACATTATATCTTGAAACTTCCCCAATCGGCGACTCACTTCATCTAATTTTCGCACTGCCTTTTTTGATTTCATCTCAAAATCAGGTTTAGTTGCAAGTTCATCTAATTTTATATCCCCTAATACTTTGTACTTCTTTTCAAATCCCATAATCATCTTTATTTTAGAACTTAAAAATTAACATTTTTTATTTAGATTTGAAATTATATATCCAACATTTTTAAAATGAAACAATTGACATTAGAATTTCTATTCCACATATTCGGATTAAGTGCTGCATCCGGTATAGTATACAACGATGAACAAATACACCTCATAGCTGATAACAGCACTTACTTATATCACTATGACATGACTAATACTCTCTTTACAAAAACTCCTTTAAGCCAAGAAGATTATGGTCAAGAGAATATCGCTAAGAATATGAAACCCGATTTTGAATCCATCACACAAAATGAATTAAACTACTACATATTTGGTTCAGGTTCTACAGAGAAAAGAATTGACTTAATTGAGGTGCACAAACTAACTAATGAAGTTATCAGTACCCAGCAACTGGATATTCTTTACGAGTCGATGAAAGCTTTTGCAGGTATAGACAATGACAACTTCAATATCGAAGGTGCAATATTAGACGGTGAGACTTGGTATTTTTTTAATAGAGGTAATGGACCTAAAAGTCAAAATGGAATCTTCATTGTTACAGGTGAGAATATTATAGATAACTTTAGATTAACTTACTTTCCTATTAAACTACCAAAGATTAATAAAGTACAGAGCTCTTTTACTGATGCTGTAAAAGTAGATGAAGATATTTACTTTTTAGCTGCTGCAGAAGATGTAGCATCCAATTACAAGGACGGTGAAATTAAAGGAAGTTTAATTGGAAAAATCAACTTAAAGAAACTCAAATTAGAAAAGACCAAAGTCATCAGTGAGAATCACAAGTTCGAAGGAATTACTATATACAAACAAAATGCTAAAGAAATAGAATTTCTCTTATGTGAAGATCCCGACAACGACAAAAATCAAACGGGTATATATAAACTAACAGTAAACAAATAAAAAAGCAGATGTATTCACATACATCTGCTTTTGCTTTATCAGAAATAAAGCTATATTGAATTAGTAGTTTTCTTACAAATAAACCTTCTGTTGGTCCAGAGTGCTAAAATAAAGTAAAATATACAAACTAACCACATTTGAATAAAGATATCTTTAATTTCATATAAAGATGCACCAAATTGCGACAAGGAAACATATCCCTGTGCTCCTAATGTTGTAGGAACAAATACAGAAAGCTTTTGCATCCAAAGAGGAAAAGAACTCATTGGCCAAGATGCTCCAGAAAACAACATCGTTGGCAGTGAAAAAATGGTTACAATCATTAACGCCTCCTCTCTTTTCCTAAAAAAGTTAACGGCTGTCATTCCCAAGAAAGTAACTGCCAGAATAAAAGGAATTAAAAATACGATGATTTCAAATAAATTCCCTCTTAGTGGGAAATTAAATGCTCTTGTCACAACTAACGTAGCAATCATCATTAAGAACATAGAGAATACTAAATAAGCTAAACTCCTTCCAATCGTAGAAAAGAAAATACCATATTTTCTATTCGCATAAGAAAATGTTCTCGCAAACAAATTTCCCTCACGTAGTGTTCCTCCTATCACTCCCATAGCAGAAATCTGCAAAGTCTGTAAAGCAATTAAAAACACCACTGGCAATAAGAATGTTCCGTAACCCGAATTTATGTTATACAAAGGAACTGGTACGGGATTAAATGGTCGTCTACTTGCCATTGCCTGTTTCATAGGTACACCAGAAGACATCGTTTTATTTACTTCTATCTGCGCATTAATCGTCCCCATAGTACGCATTACTGCCCCTATAGTTTGCTTATAATAAAGCATATAAGCAGCGTCACAATAAGCTGAAACTGAAGGAGTCAATCCCTTTTGAATATCATGTCCAAAATCTGGTGGAATAATAATTATACCATGTACTTTTTCTTCTTTATACAATTGTTGCGCTATGTCAACACTTTGCGTTTTATAAGTTACATTTACCTGAGCTGTTGCATCTAACATTCGCCCTACTTGTTGACTTAACTTAGAGTTATCTTGATCTACCACTACAATTGATAAATCTTCTATCACTTCGTTTGAATAAACGTAAGAATAAAAAAAGAAAACAAATAAAACGGAAAATATATAAGATGTAATTACTGCTGAATCAGAAAAAATCAACTTAACCTCTCGTTTAGCACCTTCAAAAATTAAAGCCAAACCTGCTATTAGATTCTTAAACATTGTAGCCTCCTTTCTTTAATCGCAAATAATATATCGGAGCCGAAATAATACCTATAACAACAAATACTGATAACACAATCAGATAAGTACGTTGCATACCATTAAAAGAGATACCGCGAACAGCATAGCTAATAACAAATCTCAAATAAGAGTGAAAAGGAAAAATATAATTAAGCCCTTGCACAAAGTTGCTCATCCCTTCTGGCGGGAAAGTATAACCCGTAAATGAAAAAGCCAATGCAGTATATCCTCCTCCAATCGTCATAGCCGTACGCAAACTTGTAACAACCGAAGTTACAAATAGCGCCATAGATTGACACACAATAATGAATGATAATGTAATCAAGTTTATAAAAGCAAAGCTGCCATTTAATGGGGCTTGTATTTTATAAAACAACAAACTATTCATAAAAAAGCCTACAATAAAGAACACAATTGTATAGGGAAGTAATTTTCCAACTATCGCAACAAAAACTTTATTGTTTGCTTGCTCTAATAATTCATGGCCTCTTTTGTATTTTAAAACATTCCCAAGCGCATAAATCGAAACAATCATTACCACAATTTGAAAAGCCATTGGCAAAAAGCCAAGGTTCAAATAAGCACCATAGTTTAAAAAGGGATTAAACAAAGTGTGACTATCTGTTCCAATAGGAGTAATAACTCCCTTAGTTTGCTCAGGCATCATGCCCTTTTTCTTTAATATTTCAATTTGTGCACCTGCAGCAAAAGAGCCTGCTATCAGTTGAAAATCACGTTGAATCAATCCTGCAGGTAATAGATACTGTCCATTAAAATAACACATCACATTAGGTGCCAATCCGTTTTGTACGTTCTTATGAAAGTCTTTTGGGATAACAATAAGTGCAAAAGACTTACCTGTTCTAACCGTTCTTTGTCCCTCTAACTCATCTGTAACCTCATAAGCTATATCCATAGTAGCATTAGCATCAATCATTCTGACTAATTGACGAGATACACTACTTTTATCCAAATCTAAAAGTGTCACAGGCAAATTCCTTGCTACATTTTCCGACAATAGACTTGAATAGAAAAAGAATAACAGAGCCGGTATTCCGATCATCAAGAGCAATAATCTTGGAGAAGAAAATATCCTAACACACTCTTTCTTAAATATGGATACAAAACCTTTTTTCACGTTAATATGATTTATTTCAAACTTTTCTCTAAAACTAAAGCACTCATTCCAGGACGTAGACCATCAACCTTTTTCACTGGATAAGCTTTAATCAGAAATGTTTTCATATCGAACTCCCCTTTAGTTTTTGTTGCACTCCATGTTGCATAATCTGCTTGAGCTGCAATATACTTTACTTCTAATTCGATCTCTTGATTACCTAATGCAGGAACGCTAGCATGTAACTTAGCTCCCATTTTAAAATAAGGCATTAGATTCTCCTTAATATTAAAATATACCCATACATCATCTAAATCAACTAAGTTTACAATAGGATATCCAGAATTTACAATTTCCCCTTTATTAGGCATAATCGTCAGTACCTCTCCCGATTGAGGAGCTTTTACTTCTCCCTCTCCTTTTAATATTTGCACTTCCTGCACAGCAGCCATTGCTTGATGTACTTTAGCCAAAGCAGCTTGCTTATCCTCTACACGAGCTCCATTTGTTGCCATTCTATATTGAGAATGAGCGGCTTTTTCAACCTCTTGAGCAGCTTTATACTGTGTATAAGCCTCATCTTTTTTCTGTGCTGGTAGTACTTTCTCATTAAACAAGTTCTCTACCCTTGTATATGTTTTAGCGGCAAGTTCAGCACCAATTTTGGCTTGTTGCCACATATTATAGGCTGCTTGTATTTCTTCTTCTCTTGCTCCTTTTGTCGCTTTGGCATCTAATGCTTGAGCTGCTTTTTGCACAGACTCTGCCTGAGCCAACTTAGCGTCTATTTCTGGTGTACTAATTTGCAACAATACTTGCCCACTCTTAACTTTATCCCCTTCTTTTACATAGATAGCATCAATACGTCCAGGTATTTTTGATGCGACATTTATTTGAGTTGCCTCAACTTGTCCTTGAATATAAGAATCTTTATCTCCTGTCATGAACCAAATAGAGATCACTACAATGAGAACAACAGCAACTACTCCTATAAGTGCACTAATAGCTTTATTTTTCATCTTTTACCTTAATATTATTTTGCGTATTCTATAAAATTCTGACTTAAACCTGCGTACTCTAATAATGAAGCTACGTTTATAGCATAATTAAAATGAGCTTGAAGTTTTTGTAATTTAATTCCCGAAAGTTTCATTTCTGCATCCACAACATCTGTAGAAGAAGCAAACCCTTCTGAAAAAGCTTTGTTGCGCACGCGTAAAAGTTCTTCTCCTAACTTTTCTTGTGTTGACAAGTTTTCTATTTGCTCAACTTGTTTTTCAATATCTTGATACAACTTGGTCACAAGCATTTGCACATCGTTCTTAGCTTTTGTTTCAAAAAGTTCAACACTTTCTTTTGTAGCCTTTGCAGCCTTAATCTCATTTCGATTTCTCAATCCCTCAAATAGAGTGTACGACACTCCTACTCCGACTACCCAAACATTATCATTATCGTGCATAACACCAGCACTCATTGGGTTATTGTGCGCTAAAATTGTTTGACCAAAAGCTGCCACAGTAGGATAGTAAGCCGATTTCTTAGCTTTAATTCCTTGTTCTGCTAAATCCTTCTGAAGAACTAATTTTTGAAGTATAGGGTAGTTGATTAAAGCAGCATCTTTGTAAAAATCTAAATCCTCCAATGCGTCTAAAATAAAGAAACCACTTACCAAGTCTTCTGGCACCTCATCTACTTCAAGTGTATTGGCCAAAGCAATGCGTGCCAATTTGATATCTTTAATAGCTGCATCCAACTGACGTCTTGCCTCTGAGACAGCCACATCGGCAGATAGCCTCTCTACAGGAGCGATCATGCCATTCTCCTCTAACTTAGTTGCATCGTGCAAATGGTGTTGCATTCCCTTTAGCACTTCTTCGCGCACTTTTACTGCCTCATCAGCTAACTTTACTGCATAATAGCGCTGGGCTAATTCTGAAATCAATTGATTTTGCTTATTCTCTAAATCTTTTTCTCCTATTTCTTTTTGAATACTTTTTGCCTTGATAGCAGCATTTATCTTTCCTCCTGTAAACAAAGGCCAAGTAGCCATAAACCCACCAAAAGCCATGTCTCTTTTGTTAAAAGAAACACTCCAGTTGCCCAAAAGCTCAGGATTAGGTAAATGAACAAAATCTCCTACTCCATTGCGAAGTCCATTCAAATCAACTCCTAAAGATCGATCCAAATAAACGCCCATCCCAAATGCCTTAACTGTTGGATAACGCAATCCCTTGGCTGCTTTCCATTCGTATTCATGCACTTCTTCTTGTTTTTCTTGTGCTTTCAACGCGCTATTCTCTTTATGCATCATTTCATATGCCTGAGAAAAAGTCAGCGTTTGTGCTTGAGCAGTGTTTGATGTAAATACACAGAGAATACTTCCACATACAACAGTAAAAATCCCCTTTAATTTCAATCTATTCATTGACTACTATTTGATATTATATATACCTTGCTTTGTATTTTCTAAAAATCCCTTCACTTGGTAACTACAAATTTTCGCATAAAATTAAACTATTTTATCTAAAAATGAAGTCATAATCGCGAAAACTCCTTCTTTTACAAAGTTAATTAATACAAAAAAATCACGTTTTTTCCTAAATTATTACCACCTATCACAGAAACTCATATACCCAAGTTCAAAGGAACTAAGGTAGGTAAATCAAAACGCATGCCATTACAACCCATTTCCATAATAATATACACAATACACACCGACTACACAACCTATTGACTACTAAGTTTTATAAGATAAAAATACACCAACTGATTACTACAAGTAACTCGTCTTTTACCTTTGCCTTTATAAGTGGAAAGACATAACCAAAATAAAATAGTAGATAAATAAAAAAAGCCCTCTAACTAAAGAGGGCTCTATCTTTTATGTAGAAAAGTAACTATTTTTCAATTTCGCGTAAACTTTCCATTTTTTTATGTGCTAAGAATCCTTTGATGTCCTCAAAATGCTCTTTTACACGTTTGTTTCCAAACTCAAATACTTTCTCTGCTAAACCGTCCAAGAAGTCACGGTCGTGTGACACTAAAATAACTGTTCCTTCAAAGTCCCTTAACGCATCTTTGATAATGTCCTTTGTCTTCATATCTAAGTGGTTCGTAGGCTCATCGAGAATCAACACATTATATGGCTCTAATAATAACTTAACCATCGCAAGACGCGTTTTCTCACCTCCTGAAAGTACTTTAACCTTTTTTTGAATATCATCTCCTGAGAACATAAAAGCTCCCAAAATATTCTTTATCTGCGTTCTGATATCTCCTTCTGCAATTCTGTCAACTGTTTCGAAGATTGTTAAGTTCTCATCTAACAAAGAAGCTTGATTCTGTGCAAAATATCCAATTTGAGCATTATGCCCTATCTCTACGTCACCTGTAAAGTCAATTTCCTTCATGATCGCTTTAATCATCGTAGATTTACCTTCCCCATTCTTTCCAACAAAAGCAACTTTTTGCCCTCTTTCAATCACCATATTGGCATCTTTAAACACCACGTGCTCACCATAGGACTTCGAAAGATCTTTTACCACAACAGGATACTGTCCAGCGCGCGCAGCAGGTGGAAACTTTAATCTAAGTGCAGAGTTATCCACTTCATCTACTTCAATTATTTCCAACTTTTCAAGCATTTTTACACGAGATTGCACTTGTAAAGTCTTCGAATAAGTTCCTTTAAAACGCTCTATAAATTCAGTTGTTTCCGCAATCATCTTTTGCTGTTCTTCATACGCTTTTAACTGATGAGCACGTCTATCTTGACGCAACACTAAGTAGTCAGAATACTTCGCTTTATAATCATAGATTTTACCCATCGTAACTTCGATTGTACGATTTGTAATATTATCCACAAATGCACGGTCATGGGAAATAACCATCACCGCTTTAGCTTGATTAATTAAAAAATCCTCTAACCACTGAATACTCTCGATATCCATGTGGTTGGTAGGCTCATCTAAAAGAATCAAATCTGGTTTCTGCAATAAGATCTTAGCCAATTCAATTCGCATTCGCCAGCCTCCACTAAATTCAGAAGTTGGGCGTGTAAAATCTTCTCTTTCGAATCCCAAACCTTTCAAAATCTTCTCTACTTCAGCCTCATAATTAACTTCTTCAATTGAATAAAACTTTTCACTTAGCTCAGATACACGTTCAATCAACTTCATATAAGCATCACTCTCATAATCGGTGCGAACAGTCAACTCTTCATTAAGCTCATCAATCTCTTTTTTCATAGAGAATATACTCGCATACGCCTTAGATGCTTCTTCCATCACAGTACAATTATCCTCTGTCAATAAGTGCTGTGGCAAATAAGCAATTACGGCATCTTTTGGTGCAGATATACTTCCAGTAGATGGTTTATTTACCCCTGCAACAATCTTTAATAGAGTAGATTTTCCTGCTCCATTCTTCCCCATAAGAGCAATCTTGTCGTTTTCATTAATCGAAAAATTGACACCACTAAATAATGTAGTACCACCAAACTGAACTGAAATGTCGTTAACTGTAATCATGTAACTTCGTATATCTATTTTATAATTATTTGCAAATATAGTATTTGTTAGATACCATTTAGCAGATTTGAAATAATAAAAAAAGCTCTGTGAATTAACTTCCACAGAGCTTGTATATTCATTGGGTAATATACCCTTATTATTCCATTTCTTCTTTCTTTTTACCAAACATAAAAAGCAAGACATAACCAATAACTCCACCTAAACCTGAAGCCATTAAAATCCCCAGTTTAGCTTGATCAGGGAACTCCGGATGTAGATTGATATCAAATGCTAATTCAGTAACGAATAACGACATTGTAAATCCAATCGCCGCTAAGAATCCTAATCCCAATAGATTCAAATAAGTCATTCCTTTAGGCATCGAAACTACTTTCAATTTAATCAACAAAGCAGTTAGTCCAGACACACCAATAACTTTTCCTATTAACAGTCCAAATGCCACCCCTAAAGTTACAGCACTGAAACCACCGTCACCTAAGCTGATTGGAATAGCAGCATTCGCAAGTGCGAAAACAGGCATTACAAAGAAAGCTACAAAGTTATGCATACTGTGCTCCAAGCGAATAGAAGCTGGTAAAGCATCTCTTGACAAATCTTTTATATCGTGAACACACTCCATCTGAGCACCAGTCAAGTTTGGTATTTTATCATCAGGATCAATTTTACTGAATCGATCTCTTAAGCTATTTAATTTAGTAACGAAGTATGATTCGTTAACTTTTGCCGTACTCGGAATTGCAAAAGCTGCTAAAACCGCTGCAATCGTTGCGTGAACACCAGATAGTAAAAAACACAACCACACTCCACCAATACCAATAATAGCATAGTAAATTGTATTTCTGATTCCTATTAAATTACTCAACACTAACAATCCAAAGAATCCAAGTCCCATTCCCAAATTAGTAATTGACAAATCACTTGTATAGAACATCGCTATAACTAATACAGCACCTAAGTCATCTGCAATAGCTAAAGCAGTCAAAAACACTTTAAGTGAAGTAGGTACTCTATCACCTAATAAATACAGTACTCCAAGGGCAAAAGCAATATCAGTTGCCATCGGAATCCCCCAACCATGTGCTGCATCAGTTCCACCATTGAAGATCAAATAAACAGTAGCAGGTACCACCATTCCACCAATAGCCGCTATGATAGGCAACATTGCTTTCTTAGGTGAAGACAGTTCTCCTGTTGTCAATTCTCGTTTCAATTCTAAACCAACCACAAAGAAAAAGATTGCCATCAATCCATCATTCACCCAATGCTTTAAAGAGTGATTCAACGTCATATCATTAAGCGTAAAGCCAATATGATTATCATCCCAAAAGCTCATATATGCATCAGCCCATTGAGAATTAGCCATAAAAATAGCAAATACAGCAGCTAAAAATAATACTATCCCACCAGACGTAGATTTACTCATAAATCGACTCATTGGCGCCGTAATCCATTTATCTGCTGGAGATAATTTAATATTGTTATCCATCGTTTTTTAAATTTGTTAGCGAATATAGTTTTTCTGATACTTTTAGGCAAATTAGTAACCTTATTTTTGTATTAAATCTTGTGATTATCGAGGTTTTACAGTACTTAAACCTTCTTGTTAATCCTTGAAAAAGACAAATGAATTAAAGTTGAATAGAAGTAAATTGACAATGTAGTGCATTGAATCAATCAAGTCTGTTTGTTCTACCCCATTCTTATCGCTTATAACCATTGAAAAATCAACAATCTGACTAACAGCAATTCACATCCAAATCACACCATATAACCACAAAGACCAAGACCTCCTTTACTTTGATATACAACCAATTAGCTAAATCCCTCTTAAAAGAGTGGTTAAAAATAGATAGAATAAGTATATTTGCTTTTTGAAAATCAAAAATATGGACTCAATTTTAGATTCAAATATACAGCCAAAAGCTAAACCGAAATGGTTACGTGTAAAATTGCCTACTGGTAAAAAATATACAGAATTAAGAGGTTTAGTTGACAAATATAAACTTCACACAATCTGTACATCAGGTAGTTGTCCTAACATGGGAGAATGTTGGGGTGAAGGAACCGCTACATTCATGATTTTAGGTAACATCTGTACGCGTTCTTGTGGATTCTGTGGTGTAAAAACAGGACGACCAGAAACAGTGGACTGGGATGAACCTGAAAAAGTAGCTCGCTCTATCAAATTAATGAAGATTAAACACGCAGTAATCACAAGTGTTGACCGAGATGATTTAAAAGATGGAGGTTCTATCATTTGGGCAGAAACTGTAGATGCTGTACGCCGTATAAGTCCTGGAACAACAATGGAAACATTAATTCCAGACTTCCAAGGAATAGAGACAAACATAGATCGCATCATTGCAGTAGCTCCTGAAATTGTCTCTCACAATATGGAAACAGTACGTCGATTAACACGTGAAGTGCGCATACAAGCTAAATACGAGAGAAGTTTAGAAGTATTAAAATACTTGAAAGACCAAGGAATCAACAGAACTAAATCAGGTATCATGTTAGGCCTTGGTGAAACTGAAGAAGAAGTAATCCAAACCATGCATGATTTAAGAGCAGTGAACTTGGATGTACTGACAATCGGTCAATACTTACAACCAAGTAAAAAGCACCTACCTGTAAAAGAGTTTATCACTCCCGAACAGTTCAAAAAGTATGAGGAGATAGGTTTGGAATTAGGATTCAGACACGTAGAAAGTGGAGCCTTAGTTCGTTCTTCATATAGAGCACAAAAACACCTTTTATAACAATAAAGAAACAGGTCGCTTAGTAAGCGACCTTCTTGTTTAATAGTTTATGAATAAAATACGCATAGCGATTAATGGTTTTGGCCGTATCGGTCGTAACCTTTTCAAACTACTCCTTAGTCATCCCCAAATTGAAGTTGTTGCTATTAATGATTTAGCGGATACGCAAACAATGGCTCACTTACTTAAATACGATAGTATTCACGGGATTCTACCAAATCAAATTACCCATGATCAAGATCACATTTATGTAGATGGACGCAAGATCTTTTTCTTTAGACAAAGTGAAATCCAACAAATCAATTGGAAACACCTTGATATAGACTACGTTGTTGAGTCTACAGGTAAGAGAAAAACATATGATGCTCTACAGCAGCACATCGAACAAGGAGCTAAGCGAGTAATCCTATCTGTTCCTCCAGAAGACAATACCATAAAAACAATTGTACTGGGTGTGAATCAAGATATACTTACAGGAGAAGAATTAATCATCTCCAATGCCAGTTGTACTACAAATAATGCAGCGCCAATGGTGAAGGTTATCAAGGAATTGTGTGGTATAGAACAAGCGTATATCACGACTGTTCACTCTTATACAACAGATCAAAGCTTACACGACCAACCTCACAAAGATTTACGCAGGGCAAGAGGTGCTGCCCAATCAATTGTTCCTACGACCACTGGAGCAGCTAAGGCATTAACTAAAATATTCCCTGAATACGAAGGTAAAATCGGCGGTGGAGGTATTCGCGTTCCCGTTCCTGATGGCTCTTTGACAGATATAACTTGTTATGTCAAAAGAGAAGTTACCATCGAAGAAATAAATCAAGCATTCAAATCAGCAGCAGAAACACATTTAAAAGGAATATTAGACTATACTTCTGATCCCATTGTGTCAGTTGATATCATAGGCAACCCACATTCTTGCCTGTTTGACTCACAGCTCACATCTGTACTCGACAAGATGGTTAAAGTAGTGGGATGGTATGACAATGAAATCGGCTATTCCTCGCGATTGATTGATTTGATTCTATATGTAGATTCCATAAAAAAATAATATTACGAAGCAGTTTGTTTACTGAAGTCCACATGATGACATAAAGCAAACTGCTTTTCTTTTTTACTTTTTTATTTTGACACTTCCACTGAGATAAAGGTCCTCCCTATTTCATTGTCTCCCAAATGTAAATATTTTGTCTAAGTATACTAGTGCGAAGTGCAAGTAAACATCCCCTTAAAGGTTTTGCTTTTCTTAAATAGTAGTTATCTACTTCTCATGTAGACATATATTCACTTATCAAACGGCAATAAAAACATCTACTTCTGCATCACTTGCATTAGAAGCCTTATCACCATATACTTCGTAATCGTGTGTAAACCTTCTCGCTAAGTCTTGATTCCAAATTTCCACCCACTTTTGAATAACAACACCCTTTGTTAAATCACCTTTAGCTGTAAACTTTAAGTAAGTTCCCCCCTCGACAGCTATCCCTGTCATACCTCTTGGAATCTGGGCTAAACTTGAAACCTTACATCCCAACAAAGTCGTATAAGGCAATGTGTGATCACCTTCGTACTCTGTATACATCGAAATAATCTCATTACTTAATTTAGAGGGAATTTGTTCTATTGTATTTTCGTTAATAAATCGCTGCCATAGCATGGGAATATCATTAGCAGCTTGATTATTCATATTAGAGGTTCGCACGGTAATACCAATGATATAAAATGGCTTTACTTCAATTGTTTTCATTCTAATTATCTTTTTTTAATTCTTCCACAAAAATAATACTACAGAATGTCAACAGTATGTCAGGGGTAAAACACAAATGAAAAAAATTCACTCTCTATAATACACATCAGCATACAAAAAATGAAAAAAAAATTAGCACACAGTAATTAAATAGCCTTAAAAAATCAAAGTAACTACCATAGGCGACACTACTGGATACGAAAAAATCTAAGGAACACACTTACCTAAAAGAAAGAAGAAAAACAAGCTATGCGTTCTTGACCTCCTCTACACTATTGCGATACTTTTGACGACAGCTTTCTATATATTCTTGTAAAGTTAAATCATGAGGTTCAAAACACTTCAAAGACACGTGCATCCTTTCAATACGATCTAATCTAAAAGCTCTAAACTCACTGCGAAGGCGACAAAAGGCAATTAAAATCCAATTCTCTTGAGTAGTGTACAAAGCAAATGGTTCAATCTCTCTCTCGGTTCTCTTATTATCCAAAGAGAGATACGCAATTTCAACTACCTGATAATTAACCATAGCTGATTGCAACCTCACAAGCAAATCACTCGAATTTCTTTCTGTGGAATTTGGTCTTACTTGTATGCGATCACACAACAACTCCATTTTCTCCTTTTGGCTAAAACGCATCACAGCTTTTAACTTTTCAACAGCGCTGCAATACTGTTGAACAAGAGAGCTATCGCTATTCTGTCCGATAAGTTGTTCTACTGTAATCAAAGCGTTAGCCTCCTCTTGAGAGAACATAATAGGCGGTAGAGAATAACCTTCCATAATAGAATACCCTTTGCCTTCTTCAGTAACAATAGGAACACCTGAATCCTCAAGAGCTCGTATATCGCGATACACAGTGCGAACACTTACATTGTGTTTGGCAGCAATTTCACTTGCAGTCACTAATCGCTTAGACTGCAATTGCACTAAAATTGCAGACAGCCTATTCAACCGGGGGATAGATTCGGACATTTATAGCATAATTTGTAATACTCACAAAGATACAAAGAAGATCAAAATTTGGTTTGCATACAAAAGTTTGTACCTATGTAGAGACCTCAAGTTATTCTTTTAACAAGATTTTCATTTTTATTTCCCTTTTGTAATAACGTAAATCATATTAGGAGTTTAACCCAGGTTACACAATAGACATCTGAACAAAAAACAATCACACAAAATAGCGCTGAATTACTGAGTAAAGTATACCATAGTATGGTTTTAGAACTAATAAAAGAGATATGAAGTAAAATTGCTTTGTAGTATTTGGCTAATGTAGCATCTACGGTTAAATAGTTGAACAAAAAATAGTACTTTCCTTGGACTTTCTTGCCCTTTTCTTGCGGTATCCTTGCAGTTTTACTGCCAAAAAGGGGTGTTTCTCGAAGAAAACCCCTAGCATCCCCCAAGAAACCCCCAAGAAAGTACCAACCATATTGCAGTCATTTCCCTCATAACAAAAAACTATAGATAATTATCTTATTGTAAAAAGCTAAAGAAATGTGCTTGATTTCAGCATACAGACAATTGAGAACATTCGCTTATTCAAGTTGATATAGAGGTTGCCTTCGAATTCACCTAAAAGGTGCATATTAAAACACTATTCTAAGGAAGTGCGTAACCTATGCTTTAGTATTTCGCTATAATTTATTATCCCCTCTTAATAAGAGACTACACTTTTCCAGAAATTCTTTAACCTTGAATCACCTTTACGCAATCTTAGGACATAGAAGTAAATACAATAAAAAATCCTCTTTGTTTTGACAACAAAGAGGATTGCTATTTTCAAATCTACTCTAATAAATAGATAATCTTATTTTTTCTCGTTTAGCTTAGCTGAGAAATCCATAGAGATAGCTACTTTTTCAATTTGTAACTTACCTGCCATAGTCTCTAAGATAATCGTAGTTTCTTGGATCTCACCAATTCTTCCGTGAATACCAGATTTAGTTACTACTCTATCCCCAACTTTTAATGCTGCTTCAAAAGCTTTTTCTTGTTTTACTTTTTTCTGTTGCGGTCTAATCATTAAGAAATAGATCACTGCAAACATTAAGATAATGGGTAAAAAACTTGTCATTCCTTCCATGTCCTATATTTTTCGAATTTATAATTACTTAATCTCTTGGAGCTACATTAGCCTGAATTGTCAATAATTCAACTACGTTTTCTGTGTTCGTAGTCAATGTAATTGTTTTCTGTTGAAGTCCTTGTTGACTTTGTTGAAAACGCACTTTAATTTTAGAAGTCTCACCAGGTTTAATAGGTGTTTTTTGATATTCAGGTACAGTACAACCACATGAAGCTTCTGCATTGATAATCACTAAATCATCTTCTCCTACGTTTGTAAGTTCAAATTCAGTGTATACAGCATCGTTATTTTTCACATTTCCAAAGTCGTGAGATAATCTATCAAATTTAACTTTAGGAAATTTAGTATTCTTAACTTGAGATTCTACTTTGTTGGCGTTTTCTACGTCAATTCTTTTAGTAGCATCTTCCTTTTTACCGTCACAAGCAACCGCAAACAAGGCTACTGTACAGATTAACAACAAGCTTTTCTTCATTTTTTATTGTATTTTAATTTAAAGTAATCCTTTTCCTACTTTGTTTAGTCTTCCTTCTTCAGCATAAGCTTTAGAAATACCGTCTAATACTCCGTTGATAAAAATACTACTTTTTGGCGTAGAATACTCTTTTGCAATCTCTAAATATTCATTAATTGTCACTTTAACAGGTATACTATTAAATTTTAACATTTCACAAATCGCCATACGCAAGATAATTGTATCTATCTCCGCGATACGATCAGCATCCCAGTTAGGAGTTTTGTCTTCAAACTCTCTAAATAATTCTTGAAAGTTCAAAATTGTCTTTCTGTACAAATTAGTTGCAAAATCAGCATCTTCTTCGTCTTTGAAAATCTTTGGAACAAATACTTGGGTATCTCTTTCCTTTAATTTCTTCAATTGCTTTTGAATCAAAGTATTAATCACAGGTAAATCATCTAACCAAGTTAATTTATAATCTTCAAAGAAAGAATATATTTTTTCGTTGGGAGCAATGATTTCAGTGAAAATATCCACCACAAAATCGCGGTCATCTTCAAATGTCACTGAAGACTTAGCCATATATGATTTGTAGATATCACTTTCCTTGATTTCCTCAAGTAACATAGTGATATAGTTGTCATATACTGACCACTGCGTTAACTTCTTCTCCTCCAACTTAGAGGTAATAGATATAGAGTTCTCTAATAAAAGAAGTACGCTATTTTCGATAAGTCTTTTGTTTGGATTGCGTTCTGCAGATGTAGCTAAATGTTTTTTCTGTGCTATAGAGATATATTCTTCCTCTTTCTTGCGAACCTCTACTAAGGTCGTTAACACTAACAAGTATAAATCTTGTACGTCTTCTATACTATTGTTTAGAAACTTCTCTCCTACTTGGATATTTTCAGAGTTACTTTGTTGCATCATATAAAGTGATTGCATAACCTTTATACGAATGTGTCTTCTGTTTAACATGCTACTTAAGAACTTTTTATAAATTTGTTGTTGTTTTCTTATAACAGCGCAAAGGTAGTAAAATATACTTTTAATCAAACAAGAAAGATGCGATGAGTTATTTTTTAACGATATTTTTAGTAAATTATTAAATCTCTTAAATTCTATCTATTCTATAATACGCTATCTTTGCCTTTTGCATGGTCAAAACAAACAAATTACAAAGTGTTTAATAGTTGAGAATATCAAAAAGAGGAAAAAACGAAACAACAGTGTATTTCCTTGATTTTCAAATCCTAAAACACTTGTCAAAACAAGAATAGCAATAGTTATTTCTTGTTAATTATAACCACAAACAACAAGCCTTATCAAACCAATGAGTGCATTAAGTCATCTAAATAAATATTTTTACAAATATAAATCGCGTTTTATTATAGGTGTTACAATTACTATTGTAGCACAGATATTCACCTTATATACTCCTAAACTTGTTGGGGACTCCATTCGTACACTTGAGCAAATCGATGCCCTACACAAAGAGACGGTCATTAAACTATTGGGACAAAATATCTTCTGGATTTTAGTCACAACCCTCATTGCAGGTTTTTTAACTTTCTTGATGAGACAGACCTTAATCGTCATGTCTCGTCACATCGAATTTGATTTAAAAAACGAAGTATTCAAGCACTACGAAATACTCACCCAATCCTTCTACAAACAGAATAGAACCGGTGATTTAATGAATCGTATCAGTGAAGATGTAGGAAAAGTTAGACAATATGCAGGTCCCGCAGTGATGTATTCTATCAATACACTGATCAGGTTTGCGGTTGTATTAACTCAGATGTATTTAATCTCACCTCAATTGACTTTTTATTCGCTGTTGCCATTGCCTCTTTTAGGTTACTTTATCTTTAAACTAAGTAGACAGATTAACGAAAGAAGTTCTATATTTCAGGCAAACCTATCTCAATTATCCTCTTTCACACAAGAGATTTTCTCTGGAATAAGGGTAATTAAAGCGTATGCTATTGAAGGAGAAAAACAAGAGGACTTTAAAAAACTAACCCAAGAGAGTAAAGAAAAAAATCTAAAACTTGCCAAGACAGGTTCGCTCATTGGCCCGCTTATGATTTTTTTAATCGGATTGAGTAACTTAGTTGTAATCTCCATAGGAGCTATCATGTATTTTAATGGACAGATTCCCGATATCGGAATCATTGCCCAGTTTATACTATACATCAATATGCTTACTTGGCCTGTTGCATCACTGGGATGGGTATCCACGATGATACAAGAAGCAGAAGCCTCGCAAAAACGCATTAATGAATTTTTAGATATTAAACCTGAAATCTACAATACAGCAAAGGAGCATACTCCTATTGATGGAAAAATTGAATTTCAAAATGTATCTTTTACTTACGATGACACAGGTATAAAAGCCTTAGACAATGTATCTTTTACATTAGAAAAGGGCGAAACACTCGCTATATTAGGTAAAACTGGTTCAGGAAAATCAACTATTTTATCCCTAATTGCAAGATTATACGATATTGAAGATGGCAAAATACTCATTGACAACAATCCTATAAAAGATTGTCACTTAAATGATTTGCGACAATCTATTGCTTTTGTGCCCCAAGATGCTTTTCTGTTCTCTGACACAATCAGCAATAATATAAGATTTGGAAAAGAAGATGCAACAGAACAGGAAATTATAGAAGTGGCAAAAAAAGCCGCTGTTCACGAGAATATCATCTCTTTTGACAAAGGTTACAATACCGTGTTAGGAGAAAGGGGATTAACTCTTTCTGGGGGGCAAAAACAACGCGTATCGATAGCGCGCGCACTGATAAAAGAGTCACCTATACTCATCTTAGATGATTCACTCTCAGCCGTAGATACAGAAACGGAAGAAAATATCCTAAAGAGCTTAGAAAAACACAGTAAAAACATAACGACTTTAATCGTTACGCATCGTATTTCATCAGCTAAAAACGCAGATAAAATAATCATCCTCGAAAACGGCAAAGTCATAGAGAATGGTACTCACGAAGAATTAATAGCCAAAGAAGGCTATTACAATGAGTTACACCAAAAACAACTCAGCGAAAAAGAATTATTATAAAAAGTTGGTTTATTAAGTTTTTTTTTAGACTTTTGAATACTATATATGAACAAATCAATTAATTGATAAGAAGGAATTATGAGAGATAACGAAATGTTAGAAAAAGAGGAGATTTTCTCTAAAGTACTAAGAGCTGGTAGAAGAACTTATTTCTTTGATGTTAGAGCAACGAAAGCTGAAGACTTTTACATTACAATTACAGAGAGTAAAAAGTTTACAGAAGATGATGGATCATTCCACTTTAAAAAACATAAAATCTACTTATACAAAGAAGATTTTGGTGCCTTTAGAGAAATTTTAGATGAGATGACAAACTATGTTATCGACAAAAAAGGTGAAGAAGTAATTTCAGAAAGACATCAAAAAGATTTCAAAAAAGAATATCAAAAAGATGAAGTAAATTCTTTCACGGATGTAAGTTTTGATGATATTTAATGATATTAAAACTAAAAATTTAAAGTCTGGTTCAGTTGAATCAGACTTTTTTTATACCTTTGTTTTACAAATATAGGCAATGATGTCTGCCTCGAACCGCTTAAATATGCTGATGACGTCTATTAAAAAAACAGTATAACTACTATTTAATAGGCTATGGCATATCATTTTTTAACTACCTTAAAAGCGGGATTATCTAAAAAAAACATTGTAATTTACTTTGTAAAGTGGACCATACTAAGTGCGGTAATAGGTTCTTTCATAGGAACTACATCAGCTTTATTCCTCTATCTTCTCGAACACATCACTGAATTTAGATCACACCATATCTACTTGCTCTATTTTCTACCCATAGCTGGTTTTTTAATAGGCTTGCTCTATTACTATTATGCAGGTAGAGCTAATAAGGGCAACAATCTCTTGATAGATGAATATTATACACCAAAGGCTATCATTCCCTTCAAAATGGCTCCTTTAGTGCTTTTAGGTACACTAGTCACTCACTTGTTTGGAGGGTCTGCTGGTAGAGAAGGCACAGCTATACAAATGGGAGGAGCTATTGCTGATCAATTTTCAAGGCTATTTTCCTTGTTTAGCATCGATCGAAAAACAATCCTCCTCATTGGGGTAAGTGCAGGTTTTGCTTCAGTTTTCGGTACTCCTATAGCTGGAACCCTATTTGCCTTAGAACTCATGCTTGTAGGTAGAGTAAAATACAAATATGTCTATCCTGTCTTATTATCTGCTGTAATTGCACACATTATATGCCTACAATGGGGCATCACCCATACAGCATATAAACAAAACACTACGCTCCCTTTTGACCTATTATCTATAGCTAAAGTAAGCTTAACGGGAGTTGCCTTCGGTCTTGCAGCAATAATCTTCATAAAACTTACAGATTTCTGTAACAAAACATTAACTAAACATATAGTCTATCCTCCACTTAGACCCTTGATAGGTGGTACAATATTTGTTTTACTTATATTGATTATCGGAGATTTCAAATATTTGGGATTAGGTGTACCGACAATAGAAGAATCTTTTTTTGTGCAACAAAGTGCAGAAGTGTTTTTGCTAAAGATAGTCTTTACAGCCATTACGCTTGGTGCAGGATTTAAAGGAGGTGAAGTAACGCCTTTGTTTTTCATTGGAGCTACATTGGGAAGTTTTCTTTCTATCTATTTAAATATACCAGTGGATATCTTGGCAGCTATTGGTTTTGTAGCTGTTTTTGCAGGGGCAACCAAGACACCATGGGCTTGTACACTTATGGCAATCGAACTGTTTGGAATTGAGAATGCGCTCTACTTTGCATTGGCGTGTTACATTGCTTATCAAGTTTCGGGTAGACAAAGTATCTATAAGTCGCAAAAGTGGCCTTAGAAAAACACCAATATCTAATAACAAATTAGAGTATTCTTCGTAATCAAATATCATATTACCAAATAATTATATAATAAAAAGATAAAAATTATGAATTTGATATTTTTACCTGTTTTCACTAACAAAATAATAATTACAAAAACTCGGTAAATTCAAAATCTTTGCTACCTTTGCGACGATTTACACTTAATTAATTGATTGATTTGACTATAACAAATCAATGATTATTTGAGTGAAAATTTAAACTAATAACCGTAATAACATTTACAAACTAAACAACAATTAGATTGCATTAAATTCTATTTTATGTTTCACAAAAAATTCCTAAACAGATTTACTTTTGGACAATTGACAATTGCATGTGTGGTACTATACTTAGCATATTCTATTCTCTCTTTAGTCCTTAATCCAAATTCAATAGCGGCTATTGTTAACACAGTAATTTCTGGATTCTTAGCAATCCTTACAATTATTGATTTGAAGCAGACAAAACATACGATACGTAAAAACTATCCTATATTCGCTCGTTTTAGATATATGTTCGAATCTATTCGTCCTGAAATGAGACAATATTTCTGGGAAGGTGAGTTAGATGGAAGACCATTTAATAGACGTGAACGTTCTATCGTTTACCAAAGAGCGAAAAACGAGAAACAAACTGTTTCTTTTGGTATGCAAGATGATCCAAATAGAATTGGTTATGAGTGGGCATCTCACTCTGTATATCCAAAAAGAGTAAACGACACTAACTTTAGAGTGACTATCGGAAGCGATTTATGTTCACAACCGTATAGTGCAAGTATATATAATATTAGTGCGATGAGTTATGGTGCTTTAAGTAAAAGAGCGATTACAGCTTTGAACGAGGGTGCTAAAATTGGAGGATTTGCTCATAACACAGGAGAAGGAGGTATTAGTCAATACCACCGTTCAGGAGGAGATCTAATTTGGCAAATCGGTACAGGATACTTTGGTTGTCGTAATGAAAAGGGATTCTTTGATGATGCTTTATTTGAAGAACGTGCAAACTACCCTGAAGTAAAAATGATTGAGATTAAATTATCTCAAGGTGCTAAACCAGGTCATGGTGGATTGTTACCAGCTGAAAAAAATACAGAAGAAATTGCTAAGATCAGAAGTATTGTACCTCACACAACAGTACACTCTCCTTCAGGTCACACTGCATTCTCTAATCCAACTGAATTAATTCAATTCATTGCTAAATTGAGAAAGTTAGCAAATGGTAAACCAGTTGGTTTCAAAATATGTATTGGTAGAAAAGATGAATTTACAGCTATAGTAAAAGCAATGGTTGAAACAGGAATCCACCCAGACTTTATCACTGTTGATGGTGCTGAAGGAGGTACTGGAGCTGCTCCACTTGAATTCATTGACTATATGGGTATGGCGCTAAACGATGCTTTAGTGTTTGCTAATAAAACTTTAATCGAAAGTGGATTAAGAGATAAAATTAGAATCTTAGCATCAGGACGCATCATCTCTGCGTTTGACATTGCAAAAGCAATGGCATTAGGTGCAGATGCTTGTTATAGTGCTCGTGGTATGATGTTCGCTTTAGGATGTATCCAAGCTTTACAATGTGATAGTGGTCACTGTCCTGTAGGTATTGCAACACAAGATGAGCAATTGTACTCTGCTTTGAATGTAACTGACAAGAGAAAACGCGTTGCTAACTTCCATGCTAATACAATGAAAGCTTTAGGTGAGTTTATTAGTGCATGTGGATATGAAAAACCGGTAGAAATTGACCCAAAAACTTTCCACAAACGCGTTGATCACGGAGTTAATAAGAGTTTCCAAGAGATGTATTTTGGTGAACTAGATACAAGAAAAAAGAGTTAACTAACTTAACCATCAAAATATAAAGACCACAACAATTTGTGGTCTTTTTTTTATAATATACACAGCACCAAAAAGTAATAAACATTGAAAATAAAGCCTAAACACTGGATTACCTTAATAGTTCTATCGCTTGTATGGGGATCTTCATTCATACTGATAAAAAGAGGATTAGAGTATTTCACTCCCATACAAGTTGGAGCCCTGCGAATAACTTTTGCAGGTATCTTCCTATTGCCTATCTCGATTAAGCATATAAAGATAATGCCCAAAAAAACGTTTCATTGGTTATTCTTAACAGCAGTCGTAGGAAGCTTTATTCCGATGTTCTTATTTCCTATTGCTGAAGTACACCTTCACAGTTCTATTGCGGGAATACTAAACGCTTTGATGTCTATTTTCGTCATTGTATTAGGTGCCTTATTCTTTAAGTACAAAACGCATTTAGGTGAAGTCACAGGAGTTGTTCTTTCTTTCATAGGAGTTATCTTACTCTTACAAAGTCCAGAAACAGCGACAGTCGTTCCCAATGAATGGTTCTACCACTTATTGCTGATTATAGCCTCACTTATGTATGCCTATAGTGGATTGTTAACGCAAAAATATATGGGAGATATTCCCCCAATTGTATGGACCGCTTTTATTGAGTTTGTTCTTTTAGTTCCAGCTCTTATCGTGCTAATCAGTACTGGCTTCTTCCAAACAATATGGGATCACCCTGAAGCGATACAAGGAATAGGCTTCGTATTTCTACTGGCTTTCTTCGGAAGTGCGTTGGCAAATATATTTTACTATAAGTTGATAAACGAAACAAATGCAAGCTTTGCTTCATCTGTATCTTTGCTCATGCCTTTAATTGCCTTTGGTTGGGGATTACTGGATGAAGAACACTTAGGTATTATGCAAATTATAGGCGGCGTACTCATTGTAGCAGGACTATACTTTGGTAGAAAAGAAATAAAAATAAAGAAAAGCAAAAGGAAGTTAGTTTAAAACTAACTTCCTTTTGCTTTTATCTAATTAATTATCAAATGGTAAGTTATCTAAATCAACATTACCTCCTGACAATATTATACCTACTTTTTTTCCTTCGAAAAGAGGACGCTCTTTAATTAGAACAGCAAGTGCTACAGCACTACTGGGCTCAACAATAATCTTCATTCTTTCCCAAATCACACGCATAGAAGATACAATCTCATTCTCTCTCACGCGAATAATCTGCTTTACTCCTTCTTTAATTATTGGAAATGTAACATCGCCTAATTGAGTTCTCAAACCATCTGCTATAGTATTTGTAGAACTGTTGCATTGAATAACACCTGATTCGACAGAGCGATAAGCATCATCTGCTTCCAAGGGTTCTCCTCCATAAACTTCAATTCCCGGTTTGCCAAAATTTTGAGCGGCTAAGATAGTTCCTGCCAAAAGTCCACCACCACCTACTGATACAATAATTACATCTAAATCTGGTTGGGACTCCAATAATTCCTTAGCAGAAGTACCTTGTCCTAAGATTACATTAATATCATTTGAGGCATGAATAAAAGTAGCTCCTGTTTCCTCTATCATATGATTGCAAACGCGCTCTCTTGATTCCATAGTCGGAGCACATTCTACAATTTCACCTCCATACATCAAGACTGCATTTCGCTTTACATAGGGAGCATCATGTGGCATGACAATATAACATTTTACATTGAGTTTTTTTGCAGCTAAAGCCAATGCTTGAGCAAAGTTACCAGAAGAATGCGTAATTACACCTTTGCTTCTTTGTTCATCACTTAATTGCAAAATGGCATTGGTTGCACCTCTCATCTTAAAGGCTCCAGCACGCTGAAAGTTCTCACACTTAAAATAAAGGTCATTTCCTAAAAAATGTTCTATATGTCCTGATTCCATAATAGGAGTATGATGAATATACTCCTTTATGCGTTCATGACAATCAATTAATTCTTGTTTCATAGCCTTTAGTCTATTCTATAACAGAAAAAAACTCTCAATCTATGCGATTGAGAGTTATATGTTTATTCTTATTATTTAACATCTACTAATTCAACATCGAATACTAAAGTTGCATGTGGTGGAATAACACCTCCTGCACCATTTTCTCCGTATCCTAAGTAAGAAGGAATTACAAATCTTGCCTTATCTCCTACTTGTAATAACGAAATACCTTCATCCCATCCTTCAATAACATATCCTTGTCCTAAAGGAAATTCGATTGGCTTTTTGCGTTTGTATGAATTATCAAATTCTCTACCATCAGATAACGCTCCTTTATAGTGTACAGAAACAGTTTTACCCTTTTCTGCTTTTTTTCCATCTCCTTTCACAATCATTTGGTAACGCAATCCACTTGTAGTTCTCTCAAACCCTTCAGAAATAGCATCAACAGCAGCATCAGCTTTTTGCTTAGCTTCCACTAATCTTCTTTCACGAGCCCCTTCAAAAACTCTAAAAGCTTCAACTGCATTCCAACTTTTTGCAGCATCACCTTCTCTAATGATTTCGATTGAATCGATAGAGTCACCTTGTGCAATAGCATCTACAACATCTTGTCCTTCTACTACTTTACCGAAAACAGTATGTTTACCATCTAACCATGGTGTTGCAACGTGAGTAATGAAAAATTGAGATCCATTTGTTCCAGGACCTGCATTAGCCATAGATAATACTCCTGGTCCATCATGTCTTAAAGTAGCGTGAAACTCATCATCGAATGTGTATCCTGGACCACCTGTACCTGTACCTTGTGGACAACCACCTTGAATCATGAAGTCTGGAATTACTCTGTGGAATTTCATTCCATCATAGTATGGAGTTCCTTGTGCTTTAGCACTATTTTCTAAATTACCTTCTGCAAGAGCTACAAAGTTCCCAACTGTTCCTGGCGTTAAATCCTCAGTTAATTTCACAAGGATTGTTCCTTTTGTAGTATTAAATTTTGCGTAAATACCGTTTTCCATTACTTTGTTTATTTTTAATTTATAATGCCTTAATAGGCAAAATTATGACTAATTATTCTTTTTGGATACTAAAAATATGATAAAAGATAGTACTGCCAAAAGCATACCTCCTAAGCATACACCTGCCCATCCAAAATACTTCCACAAATATAGACCAAAAGCTGAGCCAAAAGCCGTTCCAAGGAAACTAAATGACATATAGACAGTATTCAAGCGATTTCTCGCTTCTGGCAAAAGTGAATATATACGGGTTTGATTTGACACGTGAATAGTCTGCAACCCTAAGTCAATCAAAATTATACCTATAATAATCCCTACAACTGAACTACTAGATAACATAAAAATGATAAAACTACAAAATGTCATAACTATGCCATATAGAATTAATTTCCTTGCTCCACCAGATCCACCAACTTTACCCACTAAGGGTGCTGCAAATGCTCCACATGCTCCTATCAAACCGAAAGCCCCAATAAGCGCACTATCATAACCAAAAGGCTCGTTGTGCAACAATAAAACCATTGTAGTCCAAAAAACACCAAATTGAGCAAATGCCAAACAAGTAATTAAAGTGGATTCTCTTAAAATAGGTTGCTGTTTAATAAGTGTAAACATTGACGTATAGAGATGACTCACACTACCTTGAAAATTGGGTTTATTGATTGGCAATCTAAACTGAATTGAAATAACAATGAGTAAACTAATCACAGTTGCTATCCAAAACATTCCTCTCCAACCAAGCCATACACCAACAAAACCACTAAGAGTACGAGAAAACAAAATACCAATTAACAATCCACTCACTACCGTACCAATCACTTTCCCTCTCTGTTCGTCAGAAGAAAGACTTGCCGCCATTGGCAAGACTAATTGAGGTACTATAGAAGTTGCTCCAAGGACAAAACTAATGACTTGTAACCAAACAAAATCGGTAATAATAGCTGTCAATGCCAAAGCTATTGTAGCAAAAATAGTGGTAATAGTAATCTGTTTCTTGCGTTCTAACTTGTCCCCCAGAGGAATCATTAAAAACATTCCTATTGCATACCCTGCTTGTGTCAGGTAAGTTAAAGACCCCGCAGTTTCTTCTGTCACTTGGAAATCTTCTGCTATTAGAGGAATTAAAGGCTGACAATAATATAGGTTAGCAACAATTAACCCTGTAATTGCTGCCATAAAAAAAACGTTTGACTTTGATAAACTCATAAATGCAAAAATAAAAATATATCACCTAACACAGTATACCACAAAGTTTATAATCTATAATATTTACAATAAATGCATAGAATCTATAATTCTTAATATTTTTATTACCTAAATTTCATCTCTTATATTTGCAAAAAATAACAACTTGAAAAACTTTGTCTTTTTAATTGTCGCTATTATCTTAGAAGTAATAGCTACCTCTACACTAAAAAAGAGTGAAAACTTTACCAAACTACTTCCTACTGTAATTACTTTGGCAGGGTATGCTGGTGCATTCTATTTTCTAAGCCTTACGCTGCGAACAATCCCTATTGGCATTGCTTATGCCTTGTGGTCTGGTATTGGAATTGTCTTGGTGACTATTACAGCATACTTCATCTACAAACAAAAACTAGACTTAGCTGCTATAATAGGAATCGCCTTTATCATTATTGGTGTAATAATCATTCAACTCTTTTCAAAAAGCAGTGCACATTAATAGCGTTTTGTTTACTTAAAATAGCATTGTACATTTGCACAAATTTATCAAAGAATTATGCGTATAGATATTATCTCAGTATTACCAGAAATCATCGAAAGCCCTTTTCAAGCTTCAATATTAAAGCGAGCAATTGCAAAAGGACTTGTAGAAGTCCATTTCCACAACTTACGTGATTATAGTACAAATAAACACAAGAATGTAGATGACTATCAATTTGGTGGTGGTGCTGGAATGGTAATGAGTATAGAACCTATTGATAAATGTATCTCAGCCTTAAAAGCCGAAAGAGAATACGACGAAGTAATCTATATGACTCCTGATGGTGAAACACTCAACCAACAAATGGCCAATGGAATGTCTATGCTAAAAAACATTATTATTCTATGTGGACACTACAAAGGAGTTGATCAACGTGTCAGAGATCATTTCATCACAAAAGAAATATCCATTGGCGATTATGTACTTTCTGGAGGTGAATTAGGAGCAGCTATACTATGTGATGCTATTATCCGTTTAATCCCTGGAGTACTAAGCAATGAAACTTCTGCCTTAACAGATAGTTTTCAAGATGACTTACTGGCACCTCCTATCTATACTCGCCCATCTGAATACAAAGGTTGGAAAGTACCAGACATTTTACTAAGTGGTAATTTTGCTGCAATTGACAAATGGCGTGAAGACATGGCCTATGAACATACCAAAAACAGAAGACCTGATTTATTGAACAAAAAATAAAATATAAAGCTCCACAAGTTACTCCTTGTGGAGTTTTTTTATACCTATTTTATCTCACGGAAATACCTCTTTATATTTCTTCCTCCACTATACTTAATCTTCCTCTCATAGTAAAGTTTTAATTCGAATAAATATATTAAGAAGTACGTCCTTTAGTTTGTGAACTAATCTTTCAGTATCAAACCCAATAGACCTACTGACAAATACATGTTCAACTTAACATGAACTCTACACGAAAGTAATCCTGAGCTTATCAAGAAAGTTCCATACGCTATTACACTATATTTTTGCCTTTAAAAAATTGTTTGGCATACCTCCTACTGCCCTAAAAACATCGTCAATTGAATAACAAAATAGCAGTGCATACAAGCTCTGCTATTTTATCTTATGTATGCTGTATAGTATATCCACTTACTCTGGTCTTATCACACCAGAAAATATAACACAATCCTCCACTGCCATAATACACCTCTCCGCCTTCTACATCGGGAATCTCAGAATCTAACTGCATAATGAAGTTCATCTTCTCTCCACTAATTGGACAAGTTAGCACTTCTCCGCTCTGCACCCAAGAAGGCTCTCCGCCTATTCTAAATAAGTTCTCTCGGCTATTCGCACTTGCCCAAGATTGAAATACCCAACGTGCATCAGTAGGTGCTATCTGTACTTCTGTCGGTACCATCGCTTTCTCCTCTACCCACTCAATCTTCATCAAATCTCCAATTTTATGAGGGATTCCCTGCTCATCGTGCTGATAAAACACCACACCATTTTCATTTAGCTCCCGTAAGTGACAACCTAAAACCAATTGAGGTAAGCTAATTGGCAACCCCACTGGTATAGGATTAAGTGTTATCATATGCATAAAGGGATTATTATCATCCTCAGTAAGATATCCTCCCATTTTATAAGTTGTAGATAATGGTGTTCCATTCCACGTAGGATGATCTGTACGTTTTAAATGTACTGCACTTGGCTTGTTTAAATACTTCGGTTCAAACAAAATATGATACGTTTGATCTGAACAGTACCTTTTTACCTTTCCATGTTCTCTACACAATCCCACCCCTTCTAAATAACCATCGATATAATCTGATGAGCTCACATAAGTGCTCAATTCTAATTCTAACGCATGTGGAATAAGGCTTTCTATAGTAGCGATATCCCTTGTCTCTACCAATCCATTAAACAAGTGTATCTTGGTTTCTAAATCAGTATTTGCGCTTAGAAAACGCTCTAAATAAGGAGCTATTAGTTCTCCTGGCAAATTGCGCCAATAGTAATCTGCGTAATAGCTATCCCCATTGGGATTGAGCAAGATTAAATCGTCTATATGTGAATGCAGTATATGAGGTAACTGAATACTCGCATACTCAACCACACTCTCTGCTACAGCACTTTCTTTTTCTTTTAAAATATCAATTGCTATTTTTACTAATTGGCCAAAGTCTTCCTCATTGACATAACTTAATGCACTGTGAAAAAGCGTTGAATCCTTCTCATTATTCGTCAGAAACTCTAAGCAGAAAGCATATATTTCTGCTTCGTCCTTCATTAATCCTCTTAATTGATTATAAACATCAGGAGTTTTCCACTCTGTCAATTTAAAATCTATGGCTAATTGTTGTCCTTTGCTCATATAATTATACATTTAATAAAGCGTCTATTCTTCGCAAGGCTTCCTCTGTCGAAATTCCATCATAAAAGTCTTTTATAAAGATAGAATCTCCCTTTTGATGAGGCAATATAGTAGGTATTCCCTTGCTATTATCTACCTCAACATTCGTTGGCAAAGCAAATGACGTATTGGGTGGATAATTAGGTAAGTTAGTCACTAACCAACCGAAATAAGTTGTCTTATACTCCTTGTCTTCATAGTGTTCATAGTAGTCTTTCATACTCTCTTCACTTAAACTTACCCATACACCATAATCCAAGTATTGACAAGCATCGTACACATATTGTGTCAACACACCTCTCAAATACCAATGTGTTCCTTCTTTATCATCTATACAACATATTTCTTTAGTCAATTCAGCCTGTTCTTTCTCTTCGGGAGATAAGGCTAAATAAGGGTCAGGTGCTTGAAACACCAAGGCAGGCCAATCCTCGTGTTCTTGTCCACAATCTGCACATATATATTTCATTAGAATGTTCCGTTATCTATTATAAATTGTTGATGTTCTGTTATTTCTCCTTCTAAAGATTCTATCTCTCTATAGATCAGTTCCTCTATACAAAAGGCAATTACTGTTCTACTCCAAGACTCATTTTGTAATTCTACAATTTGTCCATACGTCCCTGTATCACTTGGATCAGTATCTATCAGTAAATAATCTCCATTCTTTCCTTCTGCAAAGGGAATCCACTTCGGATTAGCATATCCTGTACACTTAAGTCGGGTATCATAATCTGCAACTGTATCCTCATCTACCTCATCATCATCAAACAGTTCATTGATACTCTCCCATTCATCTGCTATCTTCTCAAAAGGCAGTAGATCATAATCCCATCCGTTGGCATGCAAACTTAAAGCTGAAGTAACAGCATTCCACTTGACATTCCCTATTTTATAGAAGTTGACTAAAATAGCTGGTAACTCTACTTCGTCTAATTGTTCTACGACAGTGTCTAACTGCTCTTGAGTAATACCGTGAGTTGGGTTATAGTATTTATTATCTGCACCAACCCTATTCTCTATTGCTTTTTTCCATTCATACCATACCGCCTCTAAATACTCGAAATTTTCATCTATAGGAAGTAATGCTACTTCTTCTTCCTGTATCTCTTCATAGGCTTGTAAAGATAGTGAATACAGTTCTCCTTGTCTGATATTATACCACACCGTTACATCATTAAACCTGAATGCACCTGCATCATCTGTATCCCAAAGTTTGATACGCTCAGACTTATGCTCGTTATAATACTTCATTGCATCTGATTCTCCATTCAGGTTTAATTGACCTATAAATACTGATATCACAGCCGATGTATAATCTTTTACTTTATAATTTACTTCTATGGTATTAATACTTATTCTATCTTTTGAAAAAGCCCTTAATCCCAATGTATGCCAAATATAAACATCGTTATACTCGCCTGTGAATACCTCAGGCACTCCAAATAGTGCGTACAAAGCTTCTTTTGCTATAGGAAAACTGTATAGATTACCATTTATCTCAAACCCTCTTGATGTAAAATCAAACTGTAGCATGTTTCTTTTTATTTTGGGCTAAAATACCATTAATTTCAAATAATAAAGTCACTGAATACATGGAGGAATTTATTATTTTTATAAAAATATCAACCATGAAAACACTTACACTAAAAACAGATCGCTTGATTTTAAATCAACCTCACTTAGGCGATGTCTCTAGTCTTATAGAAATTATGAGAAACCCTGTGTATAGTCAAAACACAACTAATATCCCTTTTCCTTATACTGAAGCAAATGCTTCTTTTTGGGTGAACTTAGCTTTAGAAGGGCTAAAAGAAGGAGATAAATACATCTTTGCTATCCGATTTAGAGATAACCCCAGTATTATCGGAGGTATCGGATTAGGAATAGATACAGCCAATAACAAAGCTGAAATGGGCTATTGGTTAGACGAGCAATATTGGAATAAAGGATATATTACAGAAGCTGCAAAAGCGTTACTTTAATTTGGTTTTGAAACACTGCATTTAAAGCGAATATTTGCTTCTCACTTCTCACATAATGAGGCATCAGGAAAGATTATGCAAAAAATAGGAATGCAAAAAGAAGGAGTATTAAAGGCACATACACTAAAGGACAATGAATATCTGGATCATGTGTTTTATGCTATTATAAACGAAAAGAGCGTTACTACCCCGTAGGTTTAGTAACGCTCTTTATCTCTATAAGACTGTTTAAATCTTACTTATCTTTACATTTTGCGTTTTATTATTGGTCATATTTATTGTTAAATCACCATCAGTTGCAATATTGACAGTCATGGACACCTCTCCATTAATTGATTCAAAGTATTTATCCTTCATATCGTACACCACCACTTTGCTCTCTTTTCCTTTCATCTCTGCAAATTTCTCTGAAGTGCTTTCTGAAGTAATTAAAGATTCAATTAATAGGTAAGCCTTGTTATTCTCTATTTTGGTTAACTTTACACTTTCTTTTACTGTTAACAAAACTTCGTTTTCAGCAGAAAGTTTGACTTTCTTTTGAGCTTCCGAATCGAAAGTGTCATTTACTTTAATTGGAGTTTCAGGAAAACCACTACTGTTGAACAAATCATCTAATAGGGTTGTTAGATCTTCCTCTAAACTTGCGTATTTTCCATTGAGTTCTTTTGTTAGTTTCAACCCTTTCTTGACATCTAAAGTACCTGATGTGAATCCCTTAATATCTTTTTCTACATCTGTACTAACTAATGAATTAGCTTTAAATTCACGTGTTACAATATTGTCTAAGTCTAATGTAAAGTCTAACTTATTCTTCTTTGCCTTTATCCATTGCAGATTATAAGTAGTATTGTTCTCTGTTGTCTCATAAGTAGGAAACTCTGCTCCTTCTTTCTTCAACAATTCCACCATGTCTTTATCACCTAAGAGGTTAGTGATTGTGCTGTCTTTATCCTCAGAAGTTATCTTATAATTTGTATTTGCCTTCACATCAAGTTGTAAGACAACAGATTCTTGTGCCTGTAGTTGCATTGTAGCTACCATACAACCTACAAATAATAGTATTTTTTTCATCTCTTTTTTTATTAAATCGACTACAAGATACTTACTTTTTAACAAAAAACAGCTTAATTAATTTTATACTATCTGCTATTTCCAAGAGTTTATAGCAAACAACAAGCTATGCAAATCCTGTTGTAAGGTTCTTACACTGGCTTGCAATTCATTATTCATATCAGACATTAGATGAATGTCATCAGATTTAAAAAATCCACCATGACCAAAGTAACGTTCCTCTTCTTTTTTACTGACTTCTTCATCAAATGCAAATAATAACCATCTATTCTTAAGTGTTTGTATTAAGGATAGTTTTCCTTCATTGCTAAACGACTTGTCATTCAGTACTCTCCAAACAGTGGCTGGAAAAGCATTGTCAACATTATTCTCTTTCCAGACGTTTCCGATTAGACTGCGATAATTCACTAATTCCACTTTTTTGCCTTTGGGGTTCAACAACATGAAACCTAATCCCGTACCTACAACACCACCTGCTATATTCAATCCTTTATTTGTATTGTCATTTGTTATCAAAGCTGTAGATAATGTAACAGCTGCGCCGATCGCGATAGATGCTACTGTAAGTTGAGTATTGGTAGTTCCGTTTTTAGCATCTAATACCCTTGCCAATTGATCATATCGCTCCCCATTACAATTAAGTTCCGCTGCTAAAGCATCTAATTCCGTTTGAAAAAGTTGAGTGATAGCAATCATCTGTTGTGTTGCTTGCATTTTTTCTAAAGTATCCTCACTATGCAAGTATTTAGCCAATACTGGTACCAACCCTAAATGGGATGCTAATGTATAATCGTGTTCAGACAATTTCTGAGCGACTAACTCATCTTTAAAAAGCCTCTCTTCTTCAGTTGTATTATCCAAATAAACAATATTAGGAGCGCAATAATTCTGTTGTAAAGCTGTTATTTTTGAACTTTTTATTACGGATGAACAAGAGGACATCACAAATATAAACAGCATACCAACCAATATATTTGACTTAAGCATAACTTTTTATTTTTAAACAAAAATAGTTAATTAAAGTTAAAAAATATGAATTAAAACAAACAACAACCCAATTAACAAACAGTTATACTAAGCTTTAATAATATCACTATAATCAATAATAAAACAATGCTCTTACTTCAACTATGCACTTGAATTTCTAGATAAACACATTAATCCTCGTATTGGAATTAAATCCATAAAAGACGTTTATACACTCCAAATTCATTCATAAAACAATCAAAAACGACAATGACTATGCTAAGAATCTTATTATTTCATCGATCACTTCTTCTGGCTTTTCTGATAATAAGAAGTGTCCACATTCTTTGAGTTTTACTAATGTTAGATCATTAGTACTAAGAGGTAAAGACATTTTCAATATTTCATAACCGCATCCTTGCAAAACTTAAAACATCATAAATGTGAAATTCTTCATGATTTAAAACACAACTGCACTAATCCGGCAGCTTAACCTTATGGGTATCCCATTCTTAATTCGTAAATTTGGACAATTAGAATTGTATAACATAACCTTATAAAATGAGTTTTTTAGAGATTGCTAAAAGCAGATACACTACCAAAAAATACGATGCGACTAAGTCTGTTACTACAGATCAATTAGAACAACTAAAACAAATTTTACAACTTAGTCCCTCATCGATTAACAGTCAACCTTGGAAATTTACAATTGTACAAAGTCCTGAGCTAAAAGATTTACTTGCCACGAAGTCTGCTTTTAATGAGCAAAAGATAAAAGATGCAAGTCATCTGATTGTTTTCAATGTACTCAGTACAAAAGAAAACTACGAAAAACTACGCTTAGCAAATGCAGCTGAAGGTTCGAAGATGTATTACAACAACTTTTTAAAACCTAAATCAGAAGAAGAAGTTACAGCTTGGTTGAAGAATCAAGTATACATCTCATTAGGTTTCTTTCTTGCAGCTTGTGGATCAATGGGTATTGATGCAACACCAATGGAGGGAATTGACACTGGTGAATTTGACAAAATTATCAACCAAGACGGCATTTACAAAAGTACTTTTGCTGTTGCAATTGGACATAGAGATAGTGAAGATGCTAACCAACCAAGTCAAAATCCTAAGACGCGTTTAGCACAAGAAATAGTAATTGAAGTAAGGTAACAATCATTTCGATCACCCGTGACAATTACATTCTGTATCAACTTGTAAAAACAGACAATTAAAACACCTAACAAATAGATTAGCAGCGAATTACAATTTAAAAATAATTCATCAGTTTTTCTATTTTATTTTATATATTTGCACTCGATTTAGATCAACCTCTGGCGAGGTCCGTGTATGTTGCTCTGAACAATAACTATTATACATTTTTTACAATGGCAGATTTAATGAAATTCGTTCAAGACGAATTAATCGCAAAAAAAGACTTTCCAGAATTCAACGCTGGAGATACTATCACAGTTTACTACGAAATTAAAGAGGGTGACAAAAAAAGAACTCAGTTCTTTAAAGGAGTAGTTATTCAAAGAAGAGGACATGGTGCTACTGAAACTTTTACAATCCGTAAAATGTCAGGTAACGTAGGTGTTGAGCGTATCTTCCCTGTAAACATGCCAGCTTTAGAGAAAATCGAAGTGAACCAAAGAGGTAAAGTTCGTAGAGCTCGTATCTTCTACTTCAGAGAACTTACTGGTAAAAAAGCAAAAATCAAAGAAAGAAGAAGATAATCAACTTTCTAAGAGTTATAAAAAAAGAGATTGTACAATGTGCAATCTCTTTTTTTTATGTCTTAAATGTCGAAAAAAAAAGCTATACAGAATCTGTATAGCTTTTCAAAATCAAATTATAAAACCATTTATTTCAACTTATAACGATTGTCATACGTCTGAGTATCAATCAACTTATAATAAGGATCAATCCCCACTTCACTTGGCTTCTCATCTACTATAATTGTAAAGTCATTCTCTATGGCACTTATCTTAACCTTCTGTAGATAAAGTACTTTCTCTGCATCACCTTTTGACTCCACAACTTTATTGTCAATCGCAAAAACACCTACTTCTACATAGTCTCTTAAACGGATAGATTCCTTAACTTCCCCATTACTATCTTGATAGAAGATTTTAGGTGGACCATCTTCATCGTAAATCTTCTCACCTTCATCGTTAGAGCGATACTTACTGACAATTGCTCTAAACTTAACTTCATACTGACCATTCTCAAGTTGCTTTACCTCAGCCTTTTCTATATAATTGTCATACAAAGTAATTGTCTCAAACATATCTTTCACCATATACTTTAGAGAATCAGGAGTTGCTAAATAAATATCATCAACTAATTCCTTTGCTACAGTATAAGGAGCTTCTTGAAAGGCTACTTTCTTAATATACTGTTTAAGAACATCATTAAACACTTTATCTCCTAAATAATCACTCATCGTATAAAATACTACAGAACCTTTGTTATAGTGAATATACTGTTGATTCTCATTATACATTAAAGGAAATTCCTTTTTAGACTCGTTTTTTCTACTCATCAAATAAGAATCTAAAGCCACCTTCAGGAACTTTCGCATCTGCCCTTTGCCGTATTCTTGCTCTAAAACTTTTAAGGAGCTATACTCTGATAAGCTTTCAGATAACATCGTAGCCCCTTTTACATTGGCCCCAATGACCTGATGAGCCCACCACTGATGAGCTACTTCATGTGAAGTAACTGAAAAAGGATAATCTACTGCATCGTTATTTGATTCATCTACTTTTGCTATAAAGCCAATTGTTTCCGAGAATGGAATTGTATTTGCAAAAGACTGTGCAAATGCTCCCATAGTCAAAGGAAATTCAATGATACGCACTTGTTTATGCTGATATGGACTAAAATTCTCAGTGTAATAATCTAAAGATTTTTTTACTCCCTTAATCATTCTATCTATATTATAGTCATGCCCTTTATGATAGTAAATTTCAATATTTACATCATTCCATTTCTCTCTTTTCACTTCATATTTAGCCGAATTATAAGCATAGAAATTCAACATTTTCTGATCCATCTTATAATGGAAGTAGTTTCTATCCTTGTCAACCCATTGCTTTTCTAAATAACCTGGAGCGATTGCAATCTGATCAGAAGAAGTACTTACAGTTGTCTCAAAAGTTATCCAATCTGAATCACTCGATATATAGGTATTAGCTAAAGCATTAGGATCCGTTTGATCAGCCAAACGTTCTCTCTCTGGTAAATCATACTTTTGGCGCACATTATTGTCCGAAAGTTCACGCTGACGTTGATACCCGATTTGAGGAAAATGACCATTATTTATAAAAGTACCATTTTCTAAAACAGGTGAATTAGAACGAATTAACGTATTGGGTTTATTCTCAACTACAAAGTGCATATTAACAGCATCGCCTGGCTTAAGACTTTCTCGCATTTTATATAACTGATACCCACTGATACTATCAATAGTAACTAAATCAGCACCATCAATACTAATTTGATTCTTATAATCAGTACGACAGTTTATCAATAGCGTATCTATAGCCTGCGTTGTCTTGTTCTTTAGGATGTATTTTCCTTGTGCTTTAAAGTCCCTTGAAGCAGGATAAATATCCATGTCAACCTTAACATCTACTATTCTCGGCTGGGCTAATTGTTCATACTTCTTATATTTCTTTTCAATATCAACTGTCAGAAGCTCTATATCTTTAGCAGACCTATAAACATTCAATACCTTATTCTCGTAGTATAAATAACTACCTAAGGCAAGAAATGCAACAAGAAAAATAGCTGTTGGGATTACGATGATGCTTGTTGCTCTGTCTTTTGCAATCGCAAAGCGTTCTTTGACTCCAGCAAAACCACCTCTTCTCCAAAACAGCAAGGTTAATCCACTAATAAAACACACAAATAACAACCAATAAAGTGCATAAATATAAAACTTACCAACACCTACACCATAACCATCCATATCTGAATATCTTGGGGTAGGTAAATCATTAAAGTAAAAGATAAGCTGTTCAATCCCCAATTTGCTGATATAATTCCAACCTATACTCATCGTCAAAAGAGCAAAGAAACCTACAATATAGTTTCTAAAAGCACTTTGAAATGCAATACTCATCAACGCCCATATAATAAATTCTATCCACTGGAAACCTAATAAGTCTTTAAAATACAGTCCAATCTCAAAATTATAATACCCCTTATAAGCTTGTATTGCAACACCGGCAAACAAAATAACCATCAACAGCGTAAACTGCATGAATATTAAGGCGATAAACTTTGATGCAAAAAACACCCAGTTAGGAGTTGAAGTTGAATCTATTAAAAGATTCATTCGCGATAAGATACCTCTATGAACTAAAATTCCCGCCCCTAAAAAAGTATTGATTAAAATAAAAAACTGAAATGTAGACCCTGGCACTTCAAGCATTTGCCTTGTTACTGGATAAGTCTCCGTTCCGTACATCATAGATAAAACCGATGCAACAGACATCATAAACAATAACCCTACTCCTACTAAAATCAGGAATACATTATTCTTTACCAAATGAACATAATCTAACTTCGCAAACGAAAAGACGTTCTTCAATTGTTGAACAAACGAGAAATTATACGTTACTTTAGGTAAATTGATTAGGTATAAACCTCCGAAATTATTCTTTGTCACTCTTTCTCCTTTCTCCTTTTTGGCAAACGAAAGCGTAAAACCAAACTGAGAAAATTGAAATACAATTCCCAAGAACAATAAAAACAACAATGATATACTAATCCAGATCAAACGATTATAGATAAACCACTGTTCTAATGGTAAACTATTGTTGTTTATATCATATATAGTCCAATATTGCGTATAATAGCTAATTGCTTGCTGACCTGAAGGATCTAACAGAGAAGCTACTACACGATATTCTTCCTCTCCTGCAAGCGCATTGACAAAGCCCTTGAACACCATGATAACTAATATAAACACAAAGCCAATGTATACATTGCGCGAAAGCGTAACTAATACAAAGACAATACTTCCCATCAAGAACATATTTGGAATGATACTATACAAATATACTTGCATATAGTTCCAAAACAGATTAGGCCCGAGCAAGTCTGAATTAGCCATTGGTGATAAAGTCGCTAAAAAGACACCTAAACCAATCAAAAAAGAAATACTTAAGGTAACTGTAAAGGCGCTTAAGAACTTCCCTGCTAAATAGTCAAACTTTGAAAAAGAATAAGAATACAGAATATTGTGTACATTATACTTGTAATCTCGATAAATAGAAGCTCCTATTATAGAAGGAAACAAAAAGTACAACAGTGAATTAAACGACTCTATTATGTTGTTAACCATAAGTGGTGAATTCATCTTTAACAGTGATGCTGTTGTCGCTTTTACTTCATCAAACACACCTATGCTACTTGCCATTACAAAAAAAGACAATACGAAAAACAACACAGCATATACGTAGAAAACCCAACTCTTAAACCATCGTTTAAGCTCAAATGAATAAATAGTTCCAAACATAAGCTTAATCCTTTTTAAGTGCTACAAAATACACATCTTCTAAATTTGGCTTTACTTGCACAAATCCTTCTGTTTGCAAAGACTCAGTTGAATATACACGTATATTTATTCTGTTGTCCTGATTGTACTTACTCGATAAGATATTCAACTGCTCATTATAAACAATAGCTTCCTCTCGACTAACCTCTTTATTCCAGATTAAGCCTTCTAATTTTTGTTCAGCTACACGCGGCGTATTACGCTCAAGTAATCTACCACCATTTAATATAGACATCTCGTGGCAAAGCTCATTGACGTCATCAACAATGTGAGTAGAGAAGATAACCGTATTATTTGTACCAATCTCTCTTAGCACATTTAAAAACCTATGTCTTTCTGCTGGATCAAGACCCGCTGTAGGTTCATCCACGATAATCAACTTAGGGTCATTCAACAACAATTGAGCGATACCAAAGCGCTGTTTCATTCCTCCAGAATATCCACTTACACTTTTATTTCTCACCTCAAACAAATTAGTAACCTCAAGTACTTTATCTACAATTTCTTTGCGTTGTGATGTATTTGACACCCCTTTCAAGCGAGCAAAATAATGAAGTAAATCTAATGCTGACATATTGGGATAAACCCCAAAATCTTGTGGCAAATACCCCAATAATTTCCTAAACTCATTTTGTTGTTCTAACACATTGATATCACCAAAATAAATACTTCCAGTATCTGGCTTTTGCAACGTTGCTATGGTTCGCATTAAAGAAGATTTTCCAGCACCATTAGGACCTAATAAACCAAACATCCCTGCACCAATTTCTAAGTCCAAATTATCTAATGCTCTTACACCATTTTTGTAAGTTTTACTTAAGTTTTTAATTACTAATTTCATAATAACACTTTTGATTGTACTCTATAAGTAGCAATTTATTAAGTTTTGTTACAAAATATTAGCACATTTATCTTTTACACTTTACCACTTAAAAGAATACATAGCCTTCAATCCGAATGAAGCAGTATTGTAATTCACTTTCTTACCCAAGGCTTCTACCAGAGAATTAAGGTGCAAAGGCTCATCTTCATTATCAGTATACTCAATTAGCATTGCTCCCTTTTCCTTAAATTTAGAAGCTTGATTATTCAATCCAACATCAGCATAGAGTCCAAGATACAAGCTTTGTCGAAATGCAAATTCTCTTTTAATTCCTACTTCAATAGTCCATGAAAGGCGATTAGCTAACTTTACATTCTTTGATTTTTGCAATCTGGAAAAATCACCTAACCCCATAAAAGAAGGGTCATTTAATTCTATAAAATACTCTTGCATTTCAAGGGAAGTGCTGACGTTTCTCCATTGAATATCAACTTTACTATTAGCAGCGAAAGAATATGCGAAACCCGTGCGAATAGACACATCTACTTTACCTGGAATGATATATTGAATACTGATTGGAATACTCACATTGGTAAACTCCCATTCCTCAACATAAGACTCCCCTTTGTACTTAAATATGTTCAATTTACTATCATCGATATAGCCATTTTGCGCAATACCTTTAGCATCATAAGCAATATTATTCTTACCTATTTTTGTTCCTATACCCAGTGTCCAATAACGATTTAAGTAATAATCATATCGAAAATCTACTCCAAACTCCGCTTTAACTTTTCGATCAAAATTTTGAGGAACACTGCCAAACAGAAATCCTACACCTCCTCCTATACCTACTGCAGCCTCGTGTTTGTCTATTACCCATTTCTCTTGGGCAAAAAGGTTTGTCTTGCCAGTAAACAAAAATGCAATAACAAAACACACAAAATAAGCAACTGAATTGAATTGTAATCTGAAGTACATACCCATAGTTATTTTAGTTAACACTTGTTTAAAAAATCTTTTCCAATATACAGATAGGATTCTCAACTACAAATAGTTAACAGCATAAAAAATAAAAAAAAGTAAACAAAGACACATTTTTCAATTGATACTCACCGAAACCCCTATAATCTACTACTTTTGCATCCTATAAACTTTCACGATATGCTACCGAACATTCTTGGGTATAAAAAAGCTGACATTAAGATTCAGAACGAATTATTAGCTGGTTTAACAGTAGCGATGACTATGATTCCAGAATCACTGTCATTTGCAATTCTCGCAGGTTTACATCCCTTGACAGGTTTATACGCTGCCTTTCTTATGGGGATAATCACAGCTATTTTTGGTGGTCGACCTGGAATGGTTTCTGGAGGAGCTGGAGCTACTATTATTGTAATGATTTCTCTTGTCGCTCTTTATGGTGTAGAATACTTATTTGCTGCCGTTGTTCTGGCAGGAATAATACAAATAAGTGCAGGTCTTTTCAAGCTTGGACGATTTGTGCGTTTTATCCCTCAGCCTGTTATGTATGGTTTTTTAAATGGTCTTGCAGTCGTAATATTCTTTGCACAGATTGCACAATTTAAAGTAAATGACACTTGGCTTACAGGAAGTCCGCTTTACTTGATGATAGGTTTGACCGTAGTAACCCTAATAATAGTCACGCTAATGCCTAAACTAACCAAAACGATACCTGCAACTCTTGTAGCTATAGTGGTCATTACAGCTATCGTATTTTTCTTTCAAATAGATACGAGAAAAGTAATGGATATCGCTCACATCAGTGGAGCTTTGCCAAGTTTTCACATTCCGAGTATCCCCTTTACCTTAGAGACACTACAGATTATACTGCCTTTTTCGCTTGTTATGGCTGGTGTGGGACTGATCGAATCACTGTTAACTTTAAGTATTGTCGATGAAATAACAAACACAAAGGGAAACACTAATAAAGAAGCTATTGCGCAAGGAATAGCTAATATGACAAATGGTTTTTTTGGAGGAATGGGAGGTTGTGCGATGATTGCACAGACACTCGTCAACTTAGATGCAGGAGCCAAAAGCCGAATTGCAGCTATAATCGGATCTATCACTATTTTGTTAGTCATACTTGTAGGGGCACCTATTATTGAACAAATTCCCTTAGCCGCACTTGTAGGGGTAATGATTATGGTTTCTATCACTACCTTTAAGTGGGTTTCCTTTCAATTAGTTACCCGTATGCCAAAAGCAGATATTCTTGTTCTATTCTTGGTAACTGCCATTATCATCACAACACACAATCTTGCCTTAGCTGTATTAATAGGAGTTATCGTCTCTGCATTAGTATTTGCTTGGGATAATGCTATACGCATTCGCGCGCGAAAATCATTTGATAAGAACGGCAATAAAGTCTATGCCATATATGGTCCTTTATTCTTTGGTAGCACAACCACTTTCATTGAGAAATTTACACCAGATAAAGACACTCAGATCATTACTATCGATTTTAAAGAATCGCGTATCGTGGATATGTCTGCATTAGAAGCCTTAAAAAAAGTCACAGATAAATACGAAGATATTCAAAAGAGAGTCATAGTTCTAAATATCAATCCGGAAGGAAAAAGACTAATAGAAAACTCCAAACTATTCAAGAACAACATATTAGAAAACAATTAGATTAAACTCCGTGTGATTCTTTTATTAGGCAATATTCTTTATATTTGAGTTATAATCTTATACCAATCAAAAAAACCTATAATCATGCTTAAAATATCACTATCTCTATTACTTGCTATCTTAGGAGGTTACCTTATTTTTTTAGGACTTAAAGCCGATATGTTACCTCCTACTATTACTGGAATTGGTTTCTTTATCATTGCTATTATCTTTAATCTTCCTAAAGACAAAAAGTAAACGCTACTTCTTTTTTGAAATAGCTTTTAATTACAACCATACAGTTCTCGACTACCCTATTATTTATTAAATAAATAACTATCATACAACAACATAACACAAAAAAAACTTATTAAGGATGAAGAAATAAAATGCGTTTACTAATACATATACCAATAATAATCTTCAAAAAGATAAACATTATTGTACTGATAAGCGCCATCTTTAAACACCCATAACACTTTATAGTTTGATGAACCATCACTGTTATATCCTATTAGATATAAAGAATTAGCTTCTTCATCATAATAACAAAATGTATAACCCTTCCCATTGGGTTGAAACATACTCTCATAAGCCTTTTTAGGAAATACTATTTCTTTACCATGCCATATTATCTTTATTGAAGTATAATATTTATTAGGTTCACCACCTTCGGTACCCCACATCTTTTGACCATTGTATTTTTCTAAAAGACTATATTCTCCCTCATACCTTGTAAACTTATTTTGATTCTTTTCATAGTCAAAATCAGCTATTTTTACAACAATTTTCACTCCAGATCCAGAAAGCACAAATTCAGAGTCTGTTTCAGACTCTATCAAAGGTATCTCTGTAAAAGCTATCAACTCTTTTAATCTATTGTGATAAACCATACCTACCAGCTCGTGCTTTTGTCCACCATTCGCACCTATCCAATTCTCTGGTTCATTATCCGCACTAAACATTTGAACTATCTCACCCGATTTAAATTTACCTACTATAGTACTATTAATATTACCGTGTTTGCGCACATTGACATATCCATCTATATCCACAATCTTAGCCAATTGAGCATAAGATAAAACACTGCTTAATAAGAATACAAGCATTAAATTATACTTGTTCAAAACATCCATACCTATTAATTAGAATTGTCCTTTAATTATATAATTATTCAATTAGAACTTAAAAATCCATCTCATATTTAAACTTAAATCCCTTAGGAGCCATTATAGTATCTCTTTCATACATATTCATATACAGCTCAATTGTATCTTTCTTGCCCTCTACATAAACTTTATAAACATCCAGCAATCCCCTCCCATACCTTCCATTCTCCGTAGCAAAAGGACAGCAACTTCCTACTCTATTATATACAATTGGATTACCATCTAAATCGACTAGCTCTTTCAAATATATACGTTCACTCTCTGGGCCGATACTATCTTTAGCACCACCGATCAAAATTGGGTTAGTCGAAGTATAACCAAATTCATTTTCACCTATATCTACTTTGATTGATGCTAAATCGTCTACAGTCTTTTCCTTTTTACAGTTTGAGAAAAACAAACAAACCGACCCCATTAACAATAAAATAATTTTTCTCATAATTTTACAATAAAGTATCTAACAAAAATCAAATTTAACGATAAAATAAATCTTAAAAAAAAACAAAAAAGCACCTAATCCGAAGATTGATGCTTTTTCTTTAAAATATAATGTGTGCGTATTTTATTACTTCACATAATTGATTTCATTCTTAGGTTCTCCATCTAAGAAACCTTGTTGTTCCATCCAAGTATCACTGTAAATTTTACTCATATAACGTGATCCGTGATCTGGAAATAGCATCACAACAACACTATCCTTATCAAACTCACCTTGTGCAGCATATTGTCTTGTCGCTTGTAATACAGCTCCTGAAGTATATCCCATAAAGAGTCCTTCAGTTCGAGCCAATTCACGTGCAGCTTGTGCAGCATCCTTATCAGTTACTTTCATAAACTTATCTATAACAGAGAAGTCCGTTGCTGTAGGGATTAGGTTTTTTCCTAATCCTTCTATCTTGTAGGGAGCAATTTCATTTGGATCTAATTCTCCCGTTTCATGATATTTTTTCAACACCGAACCATAAGCATCAACTCCGAGAACTTTGATATTTGGGTTTTTCTCTTTTAAAAACCTTGCTGTCCCAGAGATTGTTCCACCTGTTCCAGAACAACATACGAAGTGGGTAATCTTACCTCCTGTCTGTTCCCAAATCTCAGGTCCTGTTGACATATAGTGTGCTTCAGTATTTAACTCATTGAAATACTGATTAATATAAATTGAATTAGGCAATTCCTTTTGTACACTTTTAGCAACCTCATAGTATGAACGAGGATCATCAGCTGGTACATTTGCAGGACAAACATAAACTGTAGCTCCCATTGCACGAAGCATATCAATTTTGTCCGCAGAAGATTTATCACTTACTGATAATACACATTTATATCCCTTAATAGCACTTACCATAGCAATACTAAATCCAGTATTACCTGAGGTTGTTTCTACGATTGTACTTCCTGGTTTTAAAAGTCCTTTTTTCTCAGCAGCTTCAATAATATACAATGCAATTCTATCTTTTGCAGAATGCCCAGCATTAAATGCTTCTACTTTTCCATAGAAATTTCCTGCTAAGCCTTCCGTTACTTTTGGTAGTTTAACTAAAGGTGTATTTCCGATAAAAGACAATACATTATCAAAAGCTTGAATATCTTCTTTCATAACTATTTAATTATAATGACAACCTGTTTTTAGTGAAAACATTTGTCAATTTTACTATTCTAACAAATTTACTAAAAAGGAAATTAACTAAGCGTTAATTCCTTCTAAATCTAACATAAAAGCGAACTCTTTAGCCACCTCTTTTAAAGACTCAAATCGCCCAGATGCTCCTCCGTGACCGGCATCCATATTCGTATCTAAGTACAGCTGATTATGATTGGTCTTTGTCACGCGCAGTTTTGCCACCCATTTAGCTGGCTCCCAATACTGAACTTGAGAATCGTGTAAGCCTGTAGAGATATACATATTGGGATATTGTTGAGCAACGACATTGTCTATTGGCGAATAGGACAACATATAATCGTAATACTCTTTTTCGTTTGGATTCCCCCATTCATCGTACTCTCCTGTTGTCAATGGAATTGTATCATCCAACATCGTAGTCATCACATCTACAAAAGGAACTTGAGCGATTACTCCGTTGTATAAATCAGGACGCTTATTCACGATTACTCCCATTAACATACCGCCAGCTGAACCTCCTTCAGCATACAAGTGCTTAGGTGAAGTATAACCTTGAGCGATTACGTGCTCAGAACAAGCTATAAAATCATCAAACGTATTCCATTTTGTCAATAACTTTCCGTCTTCATACCATTGACGTCCCATATCCTCACCTCCTCTTACATGAGCAATTGCATAGACAAATCCCCTGTCAATTAAGCTCAATCGAGTTGTCGAAAAGTAAGGTTCCATCGAATATCCATACGATCCGTAAGCGTATAACAAGAAAGGGTTATTTCCGTCTTTCTGTAAGTCTTTTTTGTAAATCAAGGACATTGGCACTTGCACTCCATCTTTAGCAGTAGCCCATATTCTTTCTTCTATGTAATTCTCTTTGTCAAAATCTCCGATTACCTCTTGTTCTTTTCGCACTGTTTTCTCCTGAGTACGCATATTAAAATCAACAATCGAAGAAGGTGTTTTTAGCGATTGATAACCATATCGTAGTATTTCTGTATCAAAGTCAACATTAATACCTGTATAAGCATTATAAGTTTCACTCTCAAATGGCAAATAATACGCATTCTCTGGGGCGTTCCAAGGCATAATACACAAATGAGGTAATCCATTTGAACGTTCCGAAATAACAAGGTAATCCCTAAAAATATCGACCCCCTCTAACAATACGTCTTCGCGATGTGCTATAACTTCTTCCCAGTGTTCGAAAGTAGTTTTATCTGTCGGACATTTCATCAACTTAAAGTTATCTGCATCATCCAAGTTAGTCATGATATAAAAATACTCACCATAATGAGAGATCGTGTACTCTACTTCTCTTTCTCTTGTTTGAAAGATTCTAAACTCTCCATCGGGATTATCTGCCTCAAGGATGCGACATTCACTTGTTAAAGTACTGTCATTGCCTATCACTAAATACTTGCGAGATTTCTCTTTGTAAATATGGGTATCAAATGTCTCATCTTCTTCATAATACACCAATACATCTTCTGTTGCAGCCGTACCTAATTTGTGTTTAAAAATCTTATCCGCGCGAAGTGTCACCTCATCTTTACGAGAGTAAAACAGTGTTTTATTATCTGATGCCCAAGTCGAACTTCCTGTCGTTTTTTCGATAGATAAAGGAAGAATCTCCCCTGTAGTCAAATTTTTAATGTGCAACACGTATTCTCTACGTGAAACTGTATCTACGGCAAAAGCTGCCCATTGATTATCTTCTGTTACATTAATTCCTCTCAAATGGAAATAGGAATGGCCTTCAGCCATTTCATTACAGTCAAACATTATTTCCTCATCAGCCTCTAAACTCCCTAATTTTCTTGAGTATATAGGGTAATCTTTTCCTTTTTCAAAACGAGTGATATAGTAATAACCATTGTAGAAATAAGGCACTGATGAATCATCTTCTTTTATTCTGCTTTTCATTTCTTCAAACAAGTCCTTCTGAAAAGCCTTCGTATGTGCAGTTTCCGCTTCGTAATATGCGTTTTCTGCATTCAAATAATCTATAACTTCCTGATCTTCTCTGTCATTTAGCCAGAAGTAATTATCAATTCGCGTGTGATTATGTGCTGTAATTTCGTGCGGCTTAATAGCTGCTAAAGGAGCTTTTCTTATATCTTTATTCATTATTACTATTGTTAAAACACAAAAGTAAGGTTTTAATAGCAAAAAATAGATTAACGCCTTTTAAATGAATTACCCACAAAAATAAAGCACTATATATCAACCAAATACCGCATAATTCTCCACAAATACTCTATAAAAAGCCATAGCAAATAGCAATGACACAACAAAGAGTGCTAAACTTGAAGACAAAATATCATAGCGAATGAAAGAAACAAATTGGTCGCCCTTTAATACTTTCATCGCCCTTGTCCTCTTGTAAAACACAAAGCCAATCGCAATACTAACTACTCCAACAAGTGTATTTAACAACCAACTACCACTATCGTAGATTAATCCTATAAAAAATAAAAGGCCTAACGACATACTCAATAGCGCATTTAAATAACCTATTACTTTGTTTAATTTCATTTTATTATATTTCTTTATTATGTCTCTCAACACCTTGCTGATACTCCATGACCACAGCAGTACCTATTTCCTCTTGTCACTACATCCAAGCCTTGTTTTGGTACTCCACTTCACAGAGCCACTGATCTCGAAGACGACAAAGCTCTCTGTACTTTGAAGTACTAAACCCAATCTTTCCTCCAGCTGTGTAAATGGTTAAACTACCAACATTATAATCCGCTTGCCACCAAAGCTGAGAAACGACTATCTTCTGAATCTTGTGTACCTGAACTATAGTATGGGTGATATCCCACGCCCCTGAACGGATACAAATAAAATCATCTGACACAATTAAAGCTCCATTTCGATAGTATCTCCAAATCAAAAAAGTGGAAAAAACGAAGTACACAACCATTGAACTTACAACCCATTTTATGTCAAATTCCCTATGCATCAGTAAGTAACCCACACACAAGGGAAGTACAACCAAGAAAAAAAATCTAAATCCAAAATAGCGATAATTGTGCTTTAACGTCGCTCCCTCTGTTGTAAACTCCTTATTGTAGAACATGTAGAACAAGTCTTTCATTTCCTCATTTGAGCAACCGGGAATTTCCAAAGCCGTTTTCTTATTCTTAGCATCACTCCCAGCAACTTGATAGACTTTAAAATTAGTAATCTGCCAAAGCTTTTGAAAATAGTTCCTTGTTGCTTTTACAATCTGTACCCTTGAAGGTTTGATAATTGTACTCTTGGTGTGAAGTAGTCCATAAGACAAAAATAAACTGCCATTCTTCAATACAATCTGATAATTGTAATAACGAATAATGGTTCGTATCAGATTCACGAGTAGCACTGCCAATAAAAAAACAGCAAAATACCCTATAATTTCTATTAGAACAATCTCCTTACCTTCGATATAATTCAGAGGATCTTCTTGATAAATGCCCTTATAGATTCGAGATCCTTCATAGAAAAGGGTATTCATAAATACAATAAACGCTCCAATGGTATACAGATAATTTGATGTCGCACCTACTTTAAACAAAGTAGAAAAACTAATCTGCTTCAACTGCTCTTCCTCTTGTTGAATCTGCTTTTCTATATCAGTTTCACCTTGTATTTCAACAGATTGCTTATATGCTAAAAGCGTTTCTTTAAGCTGCTGTCCAACTTCTAAAGACACTGCTGGTATGACACCTTCCTTAGCGCTACTACCTGCAGAGTCTATTTCAATGGCATAGACTTCCAGTATTTTATTTAAAAACGACTGATTGATATTTACTTGTTGAATTTTACTCAGTTGAATCATCGTTTTACTCTTATTGATGATTCCTTTTGAAATCACGAAAGAGTCGGTTTCTCTATCAATGTAAAAAGTAAAATAGCGATAATTCAAATAAGCAAATACCGATAAGACGACAATTGCCAAAATAACGCCATAAACCAAACTCATAGAAATGCTATAATCCGAACGACTTATGCGAACGAAAAGTATCAATAAAATAGGCAAAAAAGCCCGAGCTAATTTTTGAAAACCATTGAGAAAGTTGACAATGATACCGATAGGATCTTGTCGATGTACTTGGTAAAAGTCTATTATTTTACTCATTCTCCTCCGTATTTAAGCTATCTTCCGTTACCGCCAAAGGCTGTACTTTGGTGATGACATAAGCTTTAATTCGCTCTGCATCTTGTAGTTTAAGCCCAGGAATGCTCAAATCCCCCATTTGTCCTCCAGCTGTAAAAAACTCTAATTCACACAAACCATATATTCTTGCAATAGCACCTTCGTACACCTCTATATGTTGCACCCTATTAAAGGGGATGACGATCTGCTTTTTATTAATAAGTCCTGTTTGATAGATGATATCATACTTTCTTACAGCATATCCTTTCTGTTTAAAAGCGAGTACACTCAAGATTACATTGCATATTCCTATACAAATAATAAACAGGGATAAAACATATTTATTCTTTTCTATTGACAAAGCCGTTTCGACAAGATCACTGAAGAAAAAAACACTCAATCCAATGACAAAACACAACAGCAAACGAATGATAGCCCAGAACAACACAATTTTAAAATATTGCTTATCTAAACCAACAAACACCACTTCTTCTACGGTAGGAATACTACTCACTTCCACCTGATTATTGACAAAATCTTCCATTGTAATAACGCACTAAAACTCACTTAATATTCAGTTCTAAATATAGTATATAATTTCATATAATCGCTTTTTGAATACTGTCTTTTACAAAAAATGGAGAGCCAAAGATTCCCCTTTAGCTCTCCATTTCAAATGGTCAAAATTCGCTATAACTCTGAAGTAAACTTAGTTACTTTGTCGATTAATTCTGTTTTCAGTTCCGCGTTTATCACACCATTAACTACATCAAAATTCTCATAGAATTTGGGTAGGGCAAATGTCTCCCTGATATCTCCTCCAAAAGAAGGAAAAACAGTTTTAGCTATATTGAGCGAGTTCTGACCACCATAGCCTCCTGGAGAGGTTGACATCACAAACATCGGTTTGTCTTGAAACACTTTTAACTCCTTACGCGAACTCCAATCAAACAAACTCTTAAAAGCAGCAGTCCAATTTCGGTTGTGTTCTGACATAGAGCAAATAATTGCATCCGCCCCTTTTATTTTTTCCAAAAAGCGAATAGCTCCTTCAGGAAACTCTCGTTTTTCTTCATCTACAGAAAATGTTGGTACAGCGTAATCATTCAAATCTATTACCTCAACTTCCCCTACTGGAAGTAGAGAACAGGTAAATTCAACTAATTGCTTATTGATCGAGGTACTTGATGTACTTCCTGCAAAGGCTAATATTTTCATAGTTATATTTAATTTTTTAGCAATCTTATAATTTGTATTCTTTATTTACTTGATTCTATGTTCTCTTTTTTACTTCATGTGATGACAAACTCACTGCCTATCAGATTTAGGTAACTTCCTGCATCCCTAACTTCCTTTGATTGAATCTAAGTCAGAACAAATGGGAAATCTAATTGACAGAATTGTTTATTCACTCTATCTATCCTATTAATCAATTGAAATTTATTGTAAGTTACTATTTTTATTTTCCCTTCCCTCACTTTATCACAGCAAAAAAAAGTTTGTTGTCTAACCGCTTTTTCTTTTGCTTTCCATTTGTAAATAGTCACTTCAAATCACGTCACAGGAATGAAAAAAATACCAAAAGACAAAGCTGTACCCCCCCTTTTTTAACAGGATTTATATACAGTGGAAAACAAGTGATCTTTCTTAAAAAGTTTGACCATCAAAAGAACACATCGAGGCAAATAAAAAAAAGCCGATATCTTACTTACAAATTATCATATCCCGAAAACTCCTTGGAAACAACTCGTTTCCAATCGCTGTTTTTCTTTATAAAACTATACACTAAAGGACACAGAGGAATTAACTCATATTGATTCTGCTCAATGTAAAGTAGCGTTTTCTCGACTAATGCCATAGCTACTCCTCTACCTGCTAATTCTTCAGGGCTCTCTGTGTGAATCAGCTTTATCACTTTGCCTTCTTCTTGAAAATCAATAAAAGCAGTATAACCATCAACAGTTAATTCAAAGCGATTACCTTGCATATTCTTATACAAATTCAAATTTAGAAACTCATCTTTCATAATAGGCTGTATTTATCTATTGTTTATACTTCAAAAATATAGCCATTATTTCTCAAAGACACTTAATATAGATTAATAACTACCTGCTAACTGTTATTTCAATGAATTACTCCTACGTGGATAGGCAGTTTGTTCGGGCTTTAGAGGTGGTTTGTTCGGATAAAAGGCCATTTTCCCAGTAAATTCCGTACTTGGTCGCACCAATATCCGAACAAAATGCCTTATACATTTTTAGGACAAACCTTCAAAGTCAGGGTACATAGCCCTTTGCACGCATTTTGCTCAAAAAAAGACAGGTTGATTTGTACATAAAAATGTTCTTTTATGTCTAAAGAGTACCTATTCCCTTTGGCTATTCACTCTTTTTTCACAAGCGTACGATAAACAACTAAAAACGCAACACTCTTAATTCCAACGAGGTTAACGTTTACTTTAAGTATTCTATAACATCTATATACAACTTCAAAAGATTTTAATATTTTTGTCTCACTAACTTTAATGTATAACATATGTTCGGCGACTTAATGGGAATGATGGGTAAGCTACAAGAAACCCAAGCAAAAATTGAAGAAACTAAAAAGAGATTAGACACAGTATTAATCGATGAAAAAAGCAATGATGGATTATTGGAAGTTACTATGACTGCCAATAGACAAATCAGAACACTGTCTATATCTGATGAATTAATGAATGACAAAGAGCAGTTAGAGGACTACTTGATTATGGTATTAAACCGTACCATAGAAAAGGCTACAGCTGTTAATGACGCCGAATTAGCTGCAGCAGCTAAAGATGGTATGCCTAATATTCCAGGAATGGACCTATTCAAATAATTATGAAAAAAATAGTATACTCACTTTTATTAGTTAGCGGCTTATTAATTGCCTCTTGTAATGATGGTACATCTTCTAAAGGGAATACAGTTATTACAGGAAATGTAGAGGGATTGAATCAAGGAAAGCTTTATCTATACCAGATGCAAGATACAACCTTGGTAGCTGTTGACTCATTAATCGTAAATGGAGGAAATGCCAATTTTAAATTTGCCTTAGATATTGAAAGCCCTGAAATGTTGTATTTGACATTAGATAGAGGTCATACTGTTTCTCAAGATAATCAATTGGGATTTTTTGCAGAACCTGGTCAGATTAATATTGAGACCAACCTAAAGAAATTCTATGCACAAGCAAAGGTGACAGGGTCAACCAATCAACCAATCTACGAGGAGTATTTGAAAGTACGCGGATCTGTCATAGACAAACAGAATGGCTTGATTGTAGAGATGTTCAATGCTCGTAAAGAAAACAATCAACATGCCTTAGACAGTTTAGTCAACTTAGACAAGCGCCTTAACAATAGAAAATACTTAAATTCAATTAACTTTGCCATTAACCACAAAAACTCTGACGTTGCACCATTCATAGCTTTAACTGATCTATATGATGCTAACATCAAATACTTAGATACTATCTACAACTCTTTAGACAGCAATATTGCAAACCAAAAATACGGTAAGCAATTAAAAGAGTTCATCGCAGAGCGAAAAGAAATGACAACTGTACAAGAATAACAAAAATATCAACGCCTCTATATAGAGGCGTTTTCTATTAAGAAGAATTTGCTTACACAAGAGATTCTCTGTTTCAATTTAAACCTTATCCTATACCATTGAGGAATTACTCACTTTACTTTCTTAAAAAAGCTTCTATAAGCATAGAGCGATCCCACAGGTATTGAATTTTAATACCAAACACCTGATTTACTTTAGGAAGGTGAAATTTTTACAGAAAGCAATCTACCCCCAAAATAATATTCCTCACGAATCTACCAGTCGCTATAGGCACTCCTCCTTTTGTCACTACGCTTTATTTGGGTGAAGCAGACATCACCTGACACCATCATTCCTCTAATTGACACATTGAATAAAAAACGAAATTAGAAAAGGTTATCAGTAAGTAGATCTATCCTTAAAATAAAGTGTATAAAGCGATTAAATAACTAATCGACATTGATTTTTTTGTATCTTGAAACTCTGTACTACTACTCACTCTTTATACTTAAAAAATAGAAAGTAGAACAATCGACCAATTTTTAAAACTAAAATAACATAGATGACTTTCGATCAACAACTACAACAAAAAATTGACTTAAAGACCAAACCTATTCGAGCACTTGGTACATTAGAAGACCTCGCATTTCAAATTGCCAAAGTGCAGCAGACGCTTACTCCACAGTTACATCATCCTACAATACTTGTCTATGCAGCTGACCACGGGTTAGCAAAAGAAGGCGTTAGTGCTTACCCTCAGGAAGTCACTCCTCAGATGGTGTATAACTTCCTTCAAGGAGGTGCGGCAATTAATGTTTTTTGCAACCAAAACAACATTGCTTTAAAAATAGTAGATGCAGGAGTAAATGCAGATTTTCCCGTACACGAAAACTTGATTTCTTCAAAAGCAGGTTATGGGACAGCTAATATGTTAAACCACAAAGCCATGACTGAAGAACAATTAACATACTGTTTTACAGCGGCAGAAAAGCACATTGAATCCTTGGTAAGTTCTAAGTGTAATATCGTCGGCTTTGGAGAAATGGGGATAGGCAATACTTCAGCAGCCTCGCTGATCATGAGTTCCCTATTGGACATTCCTATTGCTGAATGTACTGGTCGAGGCACAGGAGTAGATGATCTAAACTTTTTGCGCAAACAGCAAATACTACAACAAGTACATGCCAATCACCCTAACCTAAAAACACCAAGAGAAATACTACAAACCTTCGGTGGTTTTGAAATTGCACAAATGTGTGGTGCTATGCTTGCCGCACATAAAAACAATATGTTACTTATGATCGATGGCTTTATTTGCTCGAGTGCATTCTTAGTTGCTTATCACATAAACCCAGCGATATTAAATAACGCCATCTTTTGCCATCAGTCAGACGAGCAAGGACACCGTATCCTTTTAGAGAGAATAGGGGCACGAGCGATTTTAAACCTCAGTCTTAGATTAGGTGAAGGAACAGGTTGTGCCTTGTCTTATCCCATTATACAAAGTGCTGTAAATTTTCTCAATAATATGGCAAGTTTTGAATCTGCAAATGTTTCAAACAAATGATAAAAAGAGAATTAACTTATTTCTGCACGGCTATCATGTTCTTTACCAGGATTCCGATTCCCTTTCACTTGCCCTATAACAATGAGATCATGAATAAGTCACAAAAGTACTTTCCATTGGTAGGACTCGTGGTTGGATTACTTGCAGCCTTAGCCTACTATATCTCTCAATTGGTTTTTCCAAATGACATCAGTATTATTCTATCTGTTTGTCTGACTGTATTACTTACAGGCGCGTTTCACGAAGATGGCTTTACGGATAGCTGTGATGCTTTTGGAGGAGGATACGGCAAAGAGAACATCATGACGATCATGAAGGATAGTCGCATTGGAGCCTATGGGGTCATTGGTATTTTACTACTACTCATTCTAAAAATAGTTACTTTAGTACATCTAAGTCACTTATCCCTATCCCTCGTAATATTTGCGATAATCTGTGGACATACCACAAGTAGATTTCACGCAGGCATGACTATTTACACCCACCAATATGTACAAGATATAGACAAGAGTAAATCAAAACCCTTAGCCAGTAAGAAATTACCGTGGAATAATATCTTGTTATCCCTCATCATTACTTTATTGCCTTATTTGCTTTATCAAAACTGGCTCTTATTACTCGCTTTTCCCATTAGTTACCTTGGAAAGATTTACTTATCTTACTACTTCAAAAAACACATAGGAGGCTATACAGGTGATTGTTTAGGAGCCATTCAACAAATATGTGAAGTAATATTCTATCTAAGTATTTTAGGCTTATGCAAGTATATGTAATTCGACACACAGCAGTAGAGATCCAAGCCGGTACCTGCTATGGACAAACGGATCTGAACTTATTGAATAGCTACAGAGATGACTTGCTACAAGTGCGCAAGCAACTTCCGAAAGCCTTTGATGCTATCTTTAGTAGTCCTCTCAAGCGATGCACTTTTATAGCAGAAGAATTTGACTCCAAGTATCAAACAGATTCGAGGCTAATAGAAATGAATTTTGGACATTGGGAAATGGCAAATTGGAGCGAAATTCCGAAACAAGAAATCGATCTTTGGAATAGTAATCTCACTCACAATCGTCCACCACAAGGAGAAAGTCTATATGAAGTACAGAGTAGAGTGAATCATTTCTTGGATGAGCTCAGAACTCAGAGTTTTAAAAACGTTCTACTCATTACACATGGAGGTCCCATCCGTTGTATGTGGAATTACATTTTAGACATCCCTCTTGAAAATACATTTAGGATTCCCGTTGGTTTTGACGAGGTATTCACCTTTCAGTTAGGAGAAGAACATAGCGAAGATTTCATCATTGCTAAACAATAAAAAAACACGCTATGCATAGCGTGTTTTTACCTTTATTATTTTTCTTCTTCTTCCATTGCTACTGGTAGAGCAACTTCTAAAGGATCATGTGTTTTTATTTCCAAATTCGGATCCAATAGGTTAATGTAGTAATAGTTAACCGTATCCTCTATATCTAAGATACCATCCTTATTGATATCTTCAATAGTCCTGAAATATAATCTGTGCTGCGCATCGATTACAGTCCAATCCAAAAGCTCATTGTTAGGCTGAATAACATTCTTAAACTTGCGACCGTTAGCCTCACTGATATACAACAACTTGGCAGGTGTTTTAGGGTTGATCACAACTTGCTCATCAAATACCTTATAGAGAAGAAAGTGTTTTTTATACTTATCAGCAATTGACTTTAAATAAGTCGCAGAGTGTATTTTTAATTTTTTATCCGTTAACGGTCTAACCTCTAAAGAATCTTTATGCTGAAACATAATGTTGTCCAGGAATCCCGTTAATTCATAAGGTGAAAAATTAGAAACAGTATATGAATAAGAATTGTTGTTCGATTTGCTTCCAAACTTAGAAGACGAACCATATACACGTACTTCACCTACAGGAAACATTAGGTAATTGGCCTCTCCCATAACGATAGGTAGGTCAACTACACGCATATCATTGTGTTTGATTTCTTCTTCTTGACTATCAACTTCTTTAGAAAGAACACCTGAAGTATCGTTCGGAAAATTGGCTTTAGAGTTTTCTTCTTGTTTGCAAGCTGATACAATAACCGCAAGTAGAACAATTAATATATTTATTCTTGTATTCATACTTATTGAATTAAAACGTATCAAAGATAAAGTAAATTTTACACATTTTTATTCTATAAAGCTAAATCTAAAGTATTTATAAGTATTAGTAATTCAATATTTTAAACAATAAATATTGATGAAAATAAAAAAAGGGTGATTGCACTTTACAGCGAACAACCACCCTTGTATGTTATTTTCTAAAGAAATGAGAAACGTATACAGCTTGATTCCCCATTCGATCCGTTACTTTTATCTCTACTGCATTCTTACCTGAAGTTACGATACCATCACTAAACTTGTGAACTATTTTCTTTGTTTTGTGATCGTAATCCAACAATATCCACTTGTCGTTAATCTTTCCTTCAATGGTATCTATTCCCGACAAATCATCGCTAATTAAGAAAGAAATCTCATTGGCATTGCTCAGCCATTGACCTTCAGTAAAACTTGGTTTATAGATCGTCGGCGCTTTGTCGTCAATCATGATTTTATAAGTACCAAAAGACTTTGTATAAATTGTGTAAATATGATCTTTCTTTGTAGTCTTGTAAAAATCTCGTCTGCCCTTTTCGTCAATCTTACCAATAAATGCTTTATCTGGATTGTCAATCGTTAATTTTGAGGTATCAAATGAAATTGCCATATTCTTTCGGAACGCTGTCACAGGCTCCCCTACTACTAACTGCTCTTGATCAGCGCTAATATCAATCGCTAAATCGTGGTAAAAAGTTGCCCCACTAATGTTGATACTTGCAAACCCTCGTTCAAAATAGTAATCTTTATCTGCGTTAATCTTAAACTCTTTGACATTATTCTCTCTCGCCGTCTTTGCCTCCGTTGCATCGTATTCTATTGGAATACTTATAGCTCTTTCATTCCCGTGATAATCGCAAAGCACAATTTTGTAGGTGTAACTTTCTCCAGGTTTAACATCTATAATTCCCTTTGTCTCGTTATAGGATAAAACAGAGAGATTGTAAGGTCTCTCTACAAATAACTTTTGAACTTTAGCTCTTGTTTTTACGTAGCGTTCATAGTCAATCAATGCGTTTACCGTTCCCGATTCTGCAAAAGAAAATGTATCAAATCGATAGCTAAACAAACGCTTTCCATTCACATAAGTTTCCAAAGAGTAAACGCCGTTCTTGTTAGCATTGTAATCAGCTTGATCAAAAATATCTATTCCAAAGCTAATCTTTCCTTTTGCCTTTACAGTAGGCACTACTAAAGTACCATCCGCACTTGTCGTATAATTTAACAGTTGTGGGTTGGCATTTGTATTCGCAACAGCATCATCACTTATAGGATAAACAAATACGCTATTGACACTTGGCGCAATTTTATCTGTTACCATTTTATCCATTCCCTCTTTTAAAGGGTTGATAATTTTCTGCGTTTTTGTATCGCGAAATTCGTAGTGTAAATGAGGTCCACCAGAACCACCCGTATTTCCAGTATATGCAATTAACTGCCCTTTCTTGACAGGCATTTGATTTTTCTTAAAAAACATCTCGACTTCAAAAGCCTTTTCAGCATAGTGTCTTTTGCGTACATAATCTGCAATCTCTCCTGCATATTCATTCAAGTGACCATAGACAGTGGTCTGTCCGTTTGGATGATCGATATAAAGCGCCTTGCCATATCCCCAAGTAGAAACTTTGATTCGCGAAACATATCCATCTGCCGGTGCATAGACAGGTAGTCCAATGCGTTGTTGTGTTTTAATATCCAGTCCAGCGTGAAAATGAGTACCGCGAAGTTCACCAAAATTACCCGAAAGGTTAACAGGAATTTGCAAAGGGTTGCTAAAGTCTAACTTTTCCTGTGCCAAAGAAACAGTGGCCACACTACCTAACAATAGTGTAGATATCAATTTTAATCTCATACTTACTAACATTTTCTGCTAAAATAAACAATAACTAAATTAAAAGAACTATAAACGCTAAAAATGAAACACATAGATAATAAACAATTCTATTTATTAGAGAAATAGCTTTTTTTTATTGTAAATCTTTTTTAAATTTAAATACAAATTGTAACTTTGTGCTAAAGGATATTTGAATAGAAAGTATAATGAGTGAACTGGCTAACATAATCAGCTCTTTGGAGGTTAAGTTTGCGAAACTTGTACAGCGATTAAACAAACTTGAAGCAGAGAATACACAGCTGAAAGAGCGTTTAATCCAAGCAAATGAAGAGGTTGAATACAATGAAAAGCAATTAGATGAGATTTATAAGAAGTATGAATCCCTTCAGTTAGCAAATTCCTTATTGGGCAGTGAAGAGAATAAAAGAGATATGAAACTCAAAATAAATTCATTGATAAGAGAGATAGATCAGTGTATCGCTTATCTGACAAAATAGATCTGAACCATGAACAATGATGAACAATTAAGAATAAAAATATCAATTGCTGATAGAGTATACCCTCTAACAGTTAGTTACTCTCAGGAAGAAGCCCTTAGGAGTGCGTCTAAAAAAATTGATACGATGATTCATCAGTTTGAGGAGAACTATGCTGTTAGAGATAAACAAGATGTTTTAGCTATGTGTGCCTTACAGTTCGCATCGCAAACAGAACAAAAAAGCATCGATACAAGTGAAGGCTATAACAAAGCCTTAGATCGACTAATCAAATTAGATGAGGCTATTGAGCGAATACTCGCTAAATAATAAATTGACGTTCTTACTTTAAAAAAAGGGAGACTTAAAAATACTGCTCACATTAGTACCTGTTTGATAAACTCAACACTAACAAATTAAAATGAGTAAATCTTTGCATCTAAAGCACGCTGCTCACGCAGATCCTTGAACCGCAAGCTAGCTCAAAACTTGTTTACCTTAGAGTTTATACAACTCAATTCTAGTGTGAGCTTTTTTTATATATAATTTTGAAACATTTATGGAAATATTATTTGTCGTAGGAGGAATTGTGATTGGTGCAGCTATCGGCTTTGTAATCGCCAAGTACCTTGAGAAAAATCACGCTTCTTCAATATTGCAAAGTGCAAAAAATGAAGCAAAAACGACATTGCGTGATGCAAAAAACGAAGGAGAAGCGATTAAAAAAGAAAAGATATTACAAGCTAAAGAAAAGTTTATTGAACTGAAATCAGAACATGAACAAGTAATTTTAGCTCGTGATAAAAAGATTGCAGAAGCAGAAAAAAGAACAAGAGATAAGGAATCTCAAATTTCTAATGAACTTTCAAGAGCCAAAAAAGCTGCTGATGAAAGTGAAAAGAAAATTAAAGAATATGACCAAAAGCTTGAACTAATTGAACGCAAACAAGAGGAAGTCGAGAAACTTCACCGCGCTCAAGTAGAACAGTTAGAAGCTATCTCTGGACTTACTGCTGAAGAAGCTAAGAACCAAATCATTGAAAGCTTAAAAACAGAAGCAAAAGCTGACGCAATGGCGCATATTCAAGACACTATTGAAGAAGCTAAGTTAACTGCTCAACAAGAGGCCAAAAAGATTATTATCAACACTATTCAACGTGTAGGTACAGAAGAAGCTGTAGAGAACTGTGTATCTGTATTCAACATTGAATCTGATGACGTAAAAGGTAGAATCATTGGTCGTGAGGGTAGAAACATTAGAGCTATTGAAGCTGCTACAGGAGTTGAAATCATCGTTGACGATACACCTGAAGCTATTATTCTTTCATGCTTTGACCCTGTAAGAAGGGAAGTTGCTCGATTATCTTTACATAGACTTGTAACGGATGGACGTATCCACCCTGCAAGAATTGAAGAAGTAGTTGCCAAAACAACGAAGCAAATTGAGGAGGAAATCATCGAAATAGGTAAGCGTACTGTGATTGACTTAGGTATTCACGGTTTACACCCTGAGTTGATTAAAATAGTAGGTAGAATGAAATACCGTTCTTCTTATGGACAAAACTTACTACAACACTCACGCGAAGTAGCGAAACTATGTGGTTTAATGGCTGCAGAGCTGGGATTGAATGTAAAATTAGCTAAACGAGCTGGTCTATTACACGATATTGGTAAAGTTCCAGAAACTGAAACTGAACTTCCACACGCAATTTTAGGTATGCAGTGGGCTGAGAAATACGGTGAAAAACCAGAAGTATGCAATGCTATTGGAGCTCACCACGACGAGATTGAAATGACAACTCTTATCGCACCAATTATTCAAGTATGTGATGCGATCTCTGGTGCAAGACCAGGAGCAAGACGTCAAGTATTAGATTCGTATATTCAACGTTTAAAAGATCTTGAAAGTATAGCTAATGAGTTTAATGGTGTGAAGAATGCCTATGCTATTCAAGCTGGACGTGAGCTACGTGTTATCGTAGAGAGCGAAAAAGTTACAGACGATATGGCGGCTACTTTATCATTTGACATTTCTCAAAAAATACAAACTGAAATGACTTATCCAGGTCAAGTTAAGATTACAGTAATCAGAGAAACAAGAGCAATAAACATTGCTAAATAAAGAAGACACAAGATTAATTTCTATGATAAAAAAGGGACTATTTTTTTACAATAGTCCCTTTTCTTTTTTGTTTATATGAAGTACTTCTATATCCCTCCTATCTACTTTATAGATTCAAATCACCGCTAATTCTAAAAATAGAGTAAGAATTACTACACTCGCTTTTTCCCACTCCTTGGATGAAAGTCTTCCATAACAGAACGCAATCGCTCTGTACTAATATGAGTATAAATCTCCGTAGTAGTAATAGACTCATGTCCTAACAAGACTTGTATTATGCGTATATCCGCCCCATTCTCTAATAAATGTGTGGCAAACGAATGACGGAAGGTATGTGGACTTATAACCTTGTTGAGCTTAGCTATTTTTGCTAATTGCTTAATAATAGTGAATATCATTGCCCTTGTCAACTGCCCTCCTCTTCTATTCAAAAATAAAATATCCACATCTTCCTTCTTAATAGTTAACTGGCATCGAATTGTTTTAATATAACTACTAATATACTTCATTGTATCTTCGTCAATTGGCACAAAGCGCTGCTTATCACCTTTACCTATTACCCGTATAAAACCTTCTTCAAAAAACAAATCTGAAATGCGCAAACTAACAAGTTCACTAACTCGCAATCCACAACTATATAGCAGTTCGAGAATGACTTTATTGCGATATCCTTCATTTGTAGACTGATCAATGCAAGCAATCAAACGATCGATCTCCTCAACACTCAAGATATCAGGTAGCTTGCGCCCTGATTTAGGAGTTTCAATCAATTCGAAAGGCGAACGCTCAATATATCGCTCTAAAATAAAGTAATTAAAAAAGTTCTTTAGCCCAGATATAATTCGAGCTTGTGAATTAACCGCAACAAGTTCGCTAAGCTGATAGACAAAACCTTGTGCGAGCTCCTCGTCAATTTGTTCAACACTAAAGTCTGTATCATAGCTTTCTAAGTAGTTTAAAAACTTTCGCACATCTAAAATATAACTTTCAATAGAATTATCAGATAAACCGCGTTCTAACCTTAAATAGCTTGAAAACATCTTAATTTTATCTTCCCAATAACCTGTAGCCATAGTATATAAATATAATGATACCAAAGATACAAAAACAAAAAAGCCTCTCAGAAGAGAGGCTTTAGATTCTTTATAGTAACTACTATTCTATCAATTAGAATTTGTAGATTAAACCAAATTTAGCTTGGTCAAAGAAGTTATCAAAGATGTTTAAGTTAGCATTTGTTTCAGAAACAGAACCTATTTTCTTACCATCAGATTTCATATCTTGGTTAGAGTAAGAGAATACATTTCCTAAAGTAAATGCAACTGCTAAGTTCTCAGTTACGAAATAGTTAAAACCAAGGTCTAAACCAGCTTTAATACCAGTAAGTTTTTCTTTAGAAAAATCATTTTTATTTTCTGCAAATCCAACTCCTACTTCAGCATAAGTTTTAAAACGTTTACCTAATTCTAAGAAATAGTAACGTGCAAATGCTCCAGCATAAATGTCTTTAGAATAAGCATCTCCGATTTGATCCATATCAGCAAAATCACCGTGAGATTTACCAAAAGCTACAGATGCCCCAACAGCAACTTTATCAGAGATAAAGTAACCTACTTTAGGATTAACTGTATAATTAGTAAATTTCTCTTTTCCCTCATTTGTTTCAGTTGGTTTAGTCACTTTGTCAGAAATTTGGAAAGATCCTTCTAACATGATATCTCCTTCTTTGAAACCGAAGTTTGGTTTTTCTACTTCTTGAGCGTTAGCTGCCATACCTAAAGCAACAACTGACATAACTGAAAGTACTAATTTTTTCATATTTAGCTATTTTTATTATTAACTGTGTCAAAATTAAGTAAGCCAATCAAACTAATATCAATTTTTAATAAAAATATAACAAAAACACCCTGTTATTATTATTAAAATTAACTTACAACACTAAATACCAACACCTTACGAATAAAATAGATATTCTTAAAAATAAGTTAATATATACATTATATCAATTCATTATATTAAAAAACTACATATATAATAATAAAATAAATAATTTTAACAAAAATAAACCCTGTAAAAAGATTTCCTAAATAAATAACAATTACATAACATAAATTTCTTTGCATAATCGTCAATACGCTTCATTATTACCTAAAACTTAAGTCTATTTTAAAGTAACTTTATCATTATATATAATATATTTGTTTGACACAAAAAATGCGACATGAAAATTATTATAATTAATGGACCAAATCTAAATCTGTTAGGAAAAAGAGAACCAGAAGTATATGGCTCAAAAACCTTTGATGAGTATTTTTTTGAACTAAAGAATAAATACCCAGAGATAGAATTAGAATACTACCAAAGTAATATCGAAGGTGAATTAATAGATAAAATCCACGAAATTGGATTCGTATATGATGCCATTATTTTAAATGCAGGAGCATATACTCACACTTCAATTGCAATAGCTGATGCTATAAAAGCTGTTACAACTCCAGTAATTGAGGTACATATTTCAAATACCTTTGCAAGGGAACAATTTAGACATCACTCATATATTACACCTGTAAGCCAGGGATTAGTAATGGGCTTTGGTTTAAAAAGTTATGATTTAGCTATTACTTCTTTCCTCCATTAAATGACATTCTTAACTCATAAAAAGCTTTACTCTACTATATTGTTCTTTCTACTTATAATAAGTTTATCTTGGTCACAAGAAAGACATATTATAACTGGGAAGATTCTTGATGAAGAAGGAATGCCTGTAGCACAAGCCAAGATATTCATCAAAAACACAGCTTTTCAAACTCAGTCTGAAGTAGATGGTCAGTTTTCAATTGAAACTGATATGAAAAGTAAAAGCACTTTATTTATTCAAAAAGAAGGTTACTTAAACCAAAAGCTGGAACTGAAAGTAGAGGAGAAAACCACTCCTCTTAATTATACTATAGAATTACGAAAACCTGACTATAACAACGTCTTTACCTATCAAGATCCACAAGATGAATATGCAGTATTTTTAGTTAGTTTAGTACAGAAAAACTTTGATGACCCGAAGTATACAGTAAATCATTACTCTAAAGGGAATCTACAACTTATAAGTGATAGAGAAACTTTCCTTGGTCAAAAGAGGAAAGATTTAGATGCTGCATTAGATTTACACACTACGGATAAATACGTCTATCTTGGAGAACTTGCATCGAGAATTACTTACTTGCGCCAAGACAAGATAAAAGAAGAAGTCTTAGCACAAAGAGAAACAGGAAGCAATAAAGACATTTTCTTTCAAACAGGTATCGATAGTGATTTTAACATCTACAATAAACAAGTAAGTACACACCTAAAACTTATCTCTCCAATAGCACCATACGCCAGTTCATATTACAACTACAAACTTGTAAATGAACAAAAAGATCCTGCTGGAAATACGCTATACACTATCTCTTTTGAACCCAAAAGAAATAGAGAACCCATAATGGAAGGTGAGCTGATCATCACCGATAAAGATTGGCAAGTAACCTATTTTTATGGAGCTATGGCTGGTGAAAATGTTGGTTTAGAAAATATCAAACAGCTTGTTGTGATTCAGGACTTCACTTACAACCCTACCTTTAATAGGTATCTAAAGACTACACAAAACATCTATTTAAAAGGAAAGTTCATAGTATTTGACTACATAGGTCAATACACCTCCTTTTACACTGATTACAAAAAAGCAGATTACTTAAAAAAGGGGGATTTTTCTATTGAATTAATTGAATACAAAGATGACTTCTTAAATAAAAGTAATAACTATTGGGATGAATTACGCCCTACTCCCTTAACGGCTAAAGAGAGAGGTAACTTTCTCAACAAGTCCATCTATACAAGAGATAACACGAAAGCTATTTTAGATTCTATTGATAAAAGAACAAACAACTTTACAATATTTAAGCTTGTCAAAGGATATGAGTACTTAAATTCATATCAAAATAGAAGCTACCACTATAGAGGACTACTCTCTACATTTGCTTTTAACGCTGTACAAGGGTTTAATGTAACGACAGGAATTGATTTCACAAAAGAGTACGAAGACTTAAGACAAACGAAAGCAGGGACAATTGTCAACTATGGAGTCTCTGAAAATAAATTCAGATTCTCGGGGTATTTATCACACATATTCAATAGAATGAATCACAATACCTTGACCTTATCAGGAGGTAATACGATTCTGCAATTTAATCAAAGTGACCCAATTAAAACACCTATTAACTCCTTTGCCAGTGCTTGGTTTGGGAAAAACTACGCAAAGTATTTCCAGAAAAACTTTATCAAGATTAGCTACTCTCAATACGCTTTTACAGGTATTAAACTAAACACAGCACTTGAGTATGCCTATCGTTCTACAATAAGAAATTCGGTAAGTACGCCGCCGTTTGCACCAAATTCAGATTTCACATCAAACAATCCGCTCGATCCAAGAGATTTTGACAGCGAACCGTTTATAAACAACAGCATGTTCAAACTCCAAATGGGAATGAATATAGTGTTTGATCAGAAAGTGATAAGTTATCCAAATCAAAAACAATATTTGCCTTTATCACGATATCCAATAGTTGCGATAAACTTAGAAAAAGGACTCAATGCGAGTACTTCTAACTACAATTACACCTATGTATCCTTTTCAACATATTTCAACAACAACATTGGTAATTATGGAAATCTATATGTTGGTTTGAGTGCGGGTAGTTTCTTAGAGAAAAATGACATCTCATTTACCGACTACAAACACTTTAATGGAAACCAAACTTTCATTGGATCAACCCCTACTTACAATAGTCAGTTTAACCTATTGCCATATTATGAGTATAGTACGAATAAATCGTATATAGAATTACATATGGAGCATGACTTTAGAGGATACCTCATGAACAAAATACCTCTATTGAACAAGACCAGATATTCTCTTGTTTTGGGATTTCACATGCTTGAAGTTCCCGAAAAAGACGTTTACCAAGAATTTAGTATTGGACTAAACAACGTTGGTTTTAAAAAGTTTAGACCTTTTAGAATAGATTACTTTACTTCTATCTCACCAGATGCTCCCAAGAAACATGGAGTTGTGTTAGGTATAAAAGTATTGGACTTAATTCAAAAATAGCATTCGCATAAGTTAACTTATAAATATACTCAAACAAAAATGGGCAAATCGTGTGATTTGCCCCTTTTTGTTTGAGTTAAAGTAAATACTAATCCTCTATTCTTTCTATATGTGCACCAATTGCACGTAAACGTTCATCTATGCGCTCATATCCTCTATCTATTTGTTCAATATTCTGAATAACACTTGTGCCTTTAGCTGATAAAGCTGCAATCAAAAGTGATATACCTGCGCGAATATCTGGAGAAGACATATGAGTTGCCTTTAACTGAGATTTAAAATCATGACCGATAACTACCGCTCTATGAGGATCACACAAGATAATCTTAGCCCCCATATCTATTAATTTATCGACAAAGAAAAGGCGACTCTCAAACATCTTTTGATGAATCAAGACCTCTCCTCTGGCCTGAGTAGCAACAACTAAGATCACACTCAACAAATCAGGTGTTAAACCTGGCCACGGCGCATCAGCAATTGTCAAGATAGAACCGTCTATAAAGCTTTGGATTTCATATCCATCCTTGTGAGCAGGAATATAGATATCATCACCTCTTTTTTCTATTGTAATACCAAGGCGTTTAAAAGTATTAGGGATGATTCCTAAGTGCTCCCAACCCACATTCTTGATTGTTATTTCACTTTTGGTCATTGCTGCTAATCCTATCCATGACCCTATCTCAATCATATCAGGCAACATAGCGTGCTCACATCCTTTTAATTCTTTTACTCCTTCAATTTTAAGAAGATTCGAACCTACACCCGTAATCTTAGCACCCATTGCATTCAACATCTTACAAAGTTGTTGCAAATAAGGTTCACAAGCTGCATTATAAATTGTTGTCACTCCCTCTGCTAAGACAGATGCCATCAATATATTAGCTGTACCTGTCACAGATGCTTCTTCTAAAAGCATGTCTGTACCAACTAATTTATCCGCCTCAACACCGTAGAAATACTCCTCTTTATTGTATCTAAACGTAGCACCTAACTTAAGAAATCCTTCAAAGTGAGTGTCTAATCGACGACGTCCAATCTTATCTCCTCCTGGTTTAGGAATATATCCCTTTCCAAAACGAGCTAATAAAGGCCCAACCATCATGATAGAACCTCTCAAGGCTTTGCCTAATTCTTTAAAGTCATCAGAATACAAATATTCTAAATCAACTTCATCTGCTTGGAATGACATCTTATTTGGAGCTAATCTTTCAATCTTAACTCCGAGTTTACCTAATAGTTCAATCAACTTATTGACATCGATAATATTAGGAATATTTGATATAACAACTTTTTCAGGTGTCAACAATACTGCACATAAAATTTGCAATGCTTCGTTCTTTGCACCTTGAGCATGTATCTCTCCCTTTAGTTGATGTCCGCCTTCAATCTTAAAAACACTCATTACTTCTTATTCTTGAATTGATGGTTATTATTCTTATTAAACTTCTTATTGTTATTACTCTTTTGATTATTAGAATAATTGGTTTTATTAGATTGCTTTTTATTCACCTGCATAAGATTAGCAGTAGTGGAAAGTTCCTCTTCTTTCTTAAACAAGTTTATCTTGCCCTTTGACAACTCATACAAGTGTTCAAAAATAACATCATCTTTCACCGTATCTTTATTCCAACTTAAAAAACTCTTCTTCATATGATTTGCAATAACCATAATCAAAGCATCTTTCATTTCACCATCGTCAAATTTTAGAGCTTCATTAATCATATAAGTGATATTGTTTCCATAGAATCTATACTTAGGATGATTCTGTGGATAGGCTAATTTAGCCGGTTTTGTGAAGATTGTTTCTTTAGTAGCAATAGGAAACGGGCAGTCTACATCAAGTCTAAATCCGGACATCATAAAAAGCTGATCCCACAATTTATGCTGAAAATCGGGAACATCTCTTAAATGAGGATTCATGCTTCCCATAACACTAATTGCGTAATTTGCAGCTTTATTTCTTTCATCTCTATCTTCAATTAGACAAATCTGATCGATTAAAACTTGAATATGACGACCATATTCAGGTATAACTAAATGTTCTCGATCTGTATTATAGCCTAAATGTCCAATAGCTTCTTTGGTGTTAAATTTCATATACTTGAGTAGTTCAAATTAAAGATTGTGTTAAACACATAGATAGTATAAAGTTATAAAAACTTAATATAAAGTAACCTATAAAGCCTAAAAGTAAGTAAATATTATTTTATAAAGAAATAATACCTTCAATAGTAGATACAGCAATGTACTTGTCTATAATTGCTTGTGCAGATTTCATAGTAACTCTAACTGACACACTTGTAAATTTTCCAGTACTGGAATTACGTGTTAAGACTTCAGCTTTCATGCCGTCAAATGCTTCTTCGACTTGAGCAATTTTTTCTAAATCACTTGGCACAATAAATTTATACAAATAGGGTCTTGGCCAAGTTTTGTCAGTTTCTAAACTTTCTTTTAACCTTTTATAAAAGTCTTTTGTTTTATCGTCCATACTTGTTTTTAATCGGCAAATATAATCATTTTTAATTGTAGTATTTTCAAAACTTGTAGTTAAAACTCTTTTGTGATTGACATTTTATTGTACTTTTGCACCTTTGATATTTACAGCAAAAATGAATAAAAAAATCATCTTAATTATAGGAGGACCAGGTTCTGGGAAAACCACGTTAATCGATGAGCTTACCAGACAAGGATATATTTGCTATCCAGAAATATCTCGTGAGGTTACGAAACAAGCCCAAGAAAAAGGCATTACAAACTTGTTTTTAACTGAACCACTGTTATTTAGTCAGTTATTGTTAGAAGGAAGGGTTAAGCAACACATTAATGCCATTAAAGAAAATACAGATATAGTTTTTATAGATAGAGGTATTCCCGATGTATTAGCCTATATGCATTACAAAGGAGATAGCTATCCTGAAAGCTTCGATTTAGCATGCAAGAACCATGTGTACCACCAAATCTTCTTGCTTCCACCTTGGGAAACTATTTACGAGAGTGATGAGCAACGATATGAAAACTTCGAAGAAGCTCAAGAGATTCACAAACACCTTGTAGAAACTTACCGAAAATACGGATATGACTTAATTGAAGTTCCCAGAGATACGGTTGACAACAGAGTTAAATTCATTCTTGAAAGAGTATAAAACTACACATAAATAAAAAAGGGTTATAGTTCTGACTATAACCCTTTTAGCATACATATTTTTTAGTAATTTAGTATCTATAACCTTTCAGTACTCACTTCTATGCAGAATGCCTTAGACATTTTACAAAAATATTGGAAACACCAAAGTTTTCGAGAGCCACAACTTGAAATTATCAACTCTGTATTGAAGAATAACGACACTTTCGCCCTATTGCCTACGGGTGGAGGTAAAAGTGTTTGTTTTCAAATTCCCGCTCTTATGATGCCTGGGGTATGTCTTGTTATCTCTCCCCTTATTGCACTTATAGAAGATCAAGTCAAGAACTTAAATAACAAGGGAATAAAAGCAACTGCAATCTTCGGAGGAAGTTCCATGAGTGATATAGATGCTGTGTTCGACAATTGCCTTTTTGGAAACTATAAATTTCTGTACATCTCCCCTGAAAGGTTACAGCAAACTTGGATATTAGAACGAATAGAAAATCTAAGAATAAATCTAATTGCCATTGATGAAGCACACTGTATTTCCCAATGGGGCCACGACTTTAGACCCGCTTATCTGCAATTAAGTAAACTAAAGGATATCTTTACTGATACTCCCACTATTGCATTAACTGCTTCAGCAAACAAAAGAGTCATAAATGATATTTGTACAATACTAAGACTCAAAGATCCCAAGATATTTACCAAGAGTTTCTATAGGTCTAATATCATATATGGAGTATATAAAGTCGAGAGTAAACTAAATACTTTAGAGAAAATACTGAAGAAAAACACTGCTCCTACTATTATCTACGCGCGAAATAGACGTGAAACACAGATGTACTCAGATCACCTCAACAACTTAGGTTATTCTGCTACTTTTTTTCACGGTGGATTACCTATTAACGAAAAAAAGAAAAGATTACAGTCCTGGTTAGAAGAAAAAACTTTGATAATGGTCTCTACAAATGCTTTCGGTATGGGTATAGACAAACACAATGTAAAGAACGTTGTTCATATTCAAATTCCCGAAAACATTGAGAATTACTATCAAGAATCAGGCAGAGCAGGACGTAATAATCAGAAAGCTTTTGCTACCATACTCATTTCAGGTAATGAATTAGCCGAATGTGAACAAACCTTTCTCAAAGGGCTATTTGACAAGGAATACCTCAAGAAAATATATCGAAAACTAAATAACTTCCTCAAGATAGCTTACGGAGAAGGCTTTAACACCACTCACAGTTTTAACTTTAATCACTTTTGTCTACACTATAAATTCAATTACAAGCAAGCCTTTAATGCATTGCAATTTTTAGATAGACAAGGTATTATTAAATTCACACATGATAATAACAACAAAACAAAACTGTTATTCACTGTTAATAGTGGTGAATTACTTGATGCTGTTGATGGAAATGAACGAGAAGAAAGTATACTGTATTTTATACTAAGATACTACCAAGGAATACACGAATTCGAAACTGATTTGGACCTAAACCTCATAAGTGAGCACGTCGATTTGCCAATAGAGTTTATCGTAAAGTCTTTAGAATCATGGAATGAAATGGGGATTTGCGAATATACTCCAGAAGTAAATGACATGACAATTGTATTTAATGAAGCTTGGGAAGAAGACAGACCCCTCTACAGAACGTTTCCTTTTCTTGAACAGCAAAACACATTAAAAACAAATCAATTCAAATCAATGTTATTTTATATTGAAAATACTGATATTTGCAAAAACAAAATTCTCTTAAAATACTTTGATGAAGTATTCTTAGAAGATTGTGGAAGTTGTTCAGCCTGCATTGAAAAGAGTAGAGCACAAAAATTAGACAATCACAGACTCAAGGAACAAATCCTCTTAAACTTAGCGGATAATCCCGCTACCATAGAAGAACTTTCATTAAAAACCCAAATGGATCAAAATGACATTATATTGGGAATACAGCTGTTACTTGAGGAAAATAAGATAATTGTAAACAATAAAAATCAATATACTTTATTAATATGAAAGATTTGCGTATCGTTTTTATGGGAACACCAGACTTTGCAGTTGGAATCCTGGATGCTATGTACCAAAACAACTACAATATTGTTGCTGTGATTACAGCAGCAGACAAACCTGCTGGTCGTGGACAAAAAATAAAGTATTCTGCAGTAAAAGAATATGCATTAGAAAAAAACTTACCGCTCTTACAACCCACAAACTTAAAAGACGACTCCTTTATTGAAGAACTAAAATCATATAATGCGAACTTACAAGTAGTCGTTGCTTTCAGAATGCTTCCTGAAGTAGTTTGGAAAATGCCCGAACTTGGCACATTCAACCTACATGCCTCACTACTTCCAGACTATAGAGGAGCAGCACCGATTAATTGGGCTATCATAAACGGAGAAACAAAAACAGGAGTGACTACGTTCTTTATTGATGAAAAGATTGATACTGGAGCAATTATTCTGAAAGATGAAATCGCTATTGAACCAAATGAAACAGCAGGAGAACTTCACGATCGTCTAATGAATTTAGGAGCAACGACTGTATTGAAGACGCTTAGTTTAATCGCAAAGCAAGAAGTTAAAACGATTATACAGCCTGCAGAAGAAACTAAAACTGCCTATAAATTAAATAAAGAAAACTGTAAAATTGACTTTACAAAACCTGGAAAAGAGATACACAACCACATAAGAGGCTTGAGTCCCTATCCAGCAGCTTGGTGTTTTTTTAAAGATGAAGATCAAGAATCAACTGTTAAGATATACTTGTCAGAGTTTGAACCTTGTGTTCATAATAATGAAGTTGGTTTGATACTTTCGACTAAAAAAGAGTTAAAAATAGCAACAATAGACGGTTTTTTACATATTAAAAGACTTCAAATGCCGGGTAAAAAACAAATGAATACCAATGAGTTACTCAATGGTACACATTTTTCGGCTAACGCAAAAGCCTTGTAACTAACTGTAAAACAGTATTTTAATATTATCAATTATTCTGTCAAAATAATTAATAATTTTTAAAAGCAAATTTTTAACTTTTTTTTTCGCAAAATGCTTGCTTAATAATAGAATAACCCTAAATTTGTATAAGACGTTAATAAAGTTAACCTTTTAAAAAAAATTATTATGAACAAAACAGAATTAATTGATGCTATTGCAAAAGACGCAGAAATAAGCAAAGTTGCAGCTAAAAAAGCTTTAGAGTCTTTCCTAAAAAATGTAGAAACTACTTTAGCTAAAGGTGATAAAATTTCTTTAGTAGGATTTGGTTCTTGGTCAGTTTCTGATAGAGCAGCTAGAGAAGGAAGAAACCCACAAACTGGTAAAACTATTAAAATCGCAGCTAAAAAAGTTGTGAAGTTTAAAGCTGGATCAGAACTAGAAGGTGCTGTAAACAAAAAGAAAAAATAATTAACTTTTTCTTTTTTAAAATATTTAAAGCCTCATTGTTAACAATGAGGCTTTTTTAGTATATTTAGTCAACACTATAAAAGTTATATATTTATGCAGAATAAACTGAAAATTCAAAAAGGGGATTTTATTCTTTCTCTACCCTCAAGTAATCCTTTAGACTTGCAATTTTCAAGAAGTGTTATATTAATTGCAGACCATACAATCGATGGATCTATTGGCTTTATATTAAACAAGCCACTAAATCTAACGCTTAACCAATTAATCCCAACGACCGATTCATCCCTATCCGTTTTTGAAGGTGGACCAGTCGAAAAAGATAAAATCTTCTGTGTACACTCAAGACCTGAGCTAATTTTAGATAGTCAGCACATCACTGATAATCTATACTGGGGAGGTGACTTTGATCAAATTTTTACATTGCTCAATCAAAATGCATTAAGCAAGCACGATATTCGCTTCTTTTTAGGGTACTCTGGTTGGGATTGTCAGCAATTACACAATGAAATGGAGGATGATTATTGGGTAAAGACAAATAGTATAAATACTGATGACTTATTTAGCAGTAAAACTACAACCGAAAAATTTTGGAAAAATTGCCTTGTAGAACAAGGCAAGGAATATGAGATATGGTCAAATGCACCAGAAAATCCGAACCTTAATTAAAGGAATCGGATTTTCGCATTTAATCTATTTATTAAATCTTTAGCCACTTCATTTGTATAAGACTTCTTTCTATACTTTGTTATAGGCTGAATACCAATGATAGCATTAGTTAAAAACATCTCATCTGCCTTCTGTAGTTCAAAAGGAGAAATGGAAGCTTCTTCTAATGTATAGTCAGGATGCTTTTCAATTAATTCCATTACTTGTTTTCGCATTATCCCCTTCACACATCCATCAGTTAATGGAGGAGTCTTTATCACATTGTCTTTAACTACAAAAAGATTAGCATTCAATGCTTCTGCAATATTCTTACTGTCATTTACAAGTAAACAGTTTTCATAACCATTCTCTTGTGCAAAAATACTCCCTGTCACATTGATTAATCTATTAGTCGTTTTTAAATTAGACAATAAATGAGCCGTTACATAGAAGTCTTTAAACAACTCTACTTCGTAATCACTCTCATTGAGTTTGTACACCCCTTCGTTTAACTTATCATAAGTAGCTATATAGCCAATATTTCTTGTGTTAGGTAAATACCTACCCTCTCCATCGCGATATACTGTAAAACGAACTTTAAATGCGTTGTGATTAGACTGGTTATTTGCTTGAACAAGCTTGATGATTTCTTCTTGAAAAAACTCCATCGTGAAATCCATTGGAATCTGCATTCTAAGAATGCGCATTGAAGACATTAAACGAAAATAATGATCTTCTAAAAATAATACTTTATTATCAAGTATACGTAATGTCTCAAAAACAGCGTCACCATATAAAAAACCTCTGTTGTTTTCTAATGATACATTTGCTGTAGAAACAATTTTGCCGTTAACATTAATCATATTCAATTATTCTGATTACTATTAACGGCAAATATAAGTTTTATTTGAGAGAATTTATGCAGATCCTAACACTTGTTTTAGATCCATTATTTGGTTCTCCCATAATTGTTTTGATTCTTCCACTTCATCTGGTTCTGCAAAATCAACAACTATAATAGTTACGTCTTTTGTCAATTCATCGCGATGAATTCGAAGTTCAAAGTAATATTCAGTTTCTTTATTATTGTCATCAAGCCATCTATAACGCACGCGTTCATCTGTCTTACGAGTAACTATCTTTGCTTTTTCTTCAGAGTCACCCCAAATAAACGAGTAAATTTCACCTCTCGAATTTACATTTTCAGCAAACCACTCACTAAGTCCTGACGGATCAGAGATATATTGATATAATAACTGTGGAGACGAGTTAATCGAAAATTCTAATTCGTATTTTTCCTTCATAGCCATATCTTAAAATAATTTTTTCGAATATAAACATATTTTATAAATAAAAAAATCTTTTTTACCTACTTACATGTTTGTTTAGTACTTTTTTTATTATATATTTGCACCCGCATTACAGAAGTAATCATTACCAACACTTGGCGAGGTAGCTCAGTTGGTTAGAGCGCAGGATTCATAACCCTGAGGTCACGGGTTCAACTCCCGTCTTCGCTACAAGATAAAAGGACATAATCACGAGATTATGTCCTTTTTTTATTTATTAAAATGAGATTAATTGAAAATCAATTACCAATATTAATGGCTAAGCATACAGTTTAGTCTATGCTCTTTTCCTGTCGATTCACAGAGCATATAGCTACATGAAGATAGCAACTGCTATACACCTTCTTTTTATTCCCTAATACCTTTGAAACAAAACCTAACCTACTTCGTCTTTCTTATAGAAATGTAGACCAGGTTACAACCCTATATTGAACAAGAAAAAGTAGTACTTCGTTTGCTCTTTCTCGCACTTTTCTAGGGGTATTCTTGCACTTTTATACGCAAAAAGGGGCATTTCCCCAAGGAAACCCCAAGCAATCCCCCAGAATCCCCAAAGAAAGTGCGAGCAATATAACACTGATTATCATCTAAAAGATAAAGCTATGAGAATACTCGCATTGTAGATTACACTAAAAAAGAATTACATTGTAGTACATCAATCCCTACAAATATTCTTTCTACAAAGTAGAAATGGAGTTTTATCTATAGTTCAAATACACAATTGAAATTAAGGCCCCCTATTAAGTTAATGGGACAAGTTGGGTTATGTAATTTAGAGCTATCCAACATAAAAGACAAAAGTCATTTTGTACCTTTCTCCCATACCTTTGACATGACCCGACTACTTTCTATTAAAGTAATTTTCTTTAACTGATATAATAACTAATATTATCATCTGAAACGAAGAACTTCTATAGATGACACATATACGATACCATAAGTAACTCAATAGTTACCTTTTGTTTTTACTTAAAACTAACAGTGTAAAAACAAGTGAAGTTTGGCCTTACCAAGCCTTAAAAAGAAACGATAAAACGTTTCTACTAAAGTGTTTTATATTCTTCTTTCGCCGTTGAATCCCTTGGCAAATCAGGTCTTCTCATTTTAAATTTACTACCACTTAATGCTTCCAAGAAGGCAACCACTGCTTCTTTTTCGAATCTATCTAATCCAAGTGGCTTCATTAAGGAATCCGTTACAGGATAAAGGGGATCTTTCAACTTTTGTTCTTCTGTAGGATCGATCATGTGCATCCCACTATTATAGATATTTACAATACCAAACAGATTATCAAACAACCCATTGTGCATCCATGGTCGCGTATTCAATAAATCTCTCAAAGAAGGTGTTCTAAACTTACCTACATCATCTGGATTTTGAGTTACCACATACCTACCCAAATCTTCATATTTACGCTTATAATAGGTCAATCCGATATTGTGAAAAGAATCATCTGTAAGATCCTTGCCAAAGTGACAATTCATACACCTTGCCTTAGTGCGAAAAATATGCATACCATAAATCTCTTTATCTGTCAAAGCATTGTACTTCCCATCAATGAATAAATCAACTCGGCTCGGCTGACTTTTAATAGATTGTTGAAAAATAGCTAAGGCATCTAAAATGCGTTTAACTGTAATATCCCTATCACCATAAGCATTCATAAATAAGTCTTTATAAGCTTCTATTTGGCTTATCCTATCCACAACCTCATCCAAATTATCAACCGCCATTTCATGAGGTGCTGTTAAGGGTCCGATAGCTTGCTCTTGTAGAGTTCTTGCTCTACCATCCCAAAAGTATACTGTCCTATCTCCTATATTGTATAAACTTGGAGTATTTCTAACTCCTTGCAAATGATCATGTCCTAAACTGACAGTGCGTCTATCTGTCCATCCCATCTCTGGGTCATGACAAGAACTACATGATATCTGTTGCGATCTTGATAATTTTGGATCAAAAAAAAGCATTTTACCTAAGATCACTTCTGGTTTTTCTTGTGTTGTAAAAAAAGCTGTATCTCGCTGGATACTTTCAAATTCCCTCCACTCTACCCCTTCATCTACTGTTGGTATAGGCCATTCTATAATAGGCTTCTTATAGCTTTCTATAATCTGCTTATACTCTACATCGTTAAAATTAATCAATCCCTTAAAACTAAGTAAAGAACTTATAGATACAAACAATAATATTAATGCGCTATTCTTCACTTTTACCCTTTAAAAAGTTATTCCCACCCTTAGTGAATATGAGTTATTCGCTCCTAAATCACTATAATTTAAATAATTGTAATCTACTCCGATAAAACCTCCAAATACTTCATCTATTTGATGGTTATATCGCAGGGACATCTTTGCGTTTTGATAATCATTTGAAACTACTTTAAAATCGTTATCCAACCAATTTCGCAAGCTCTCCTTTGTTGTGTTATCGACATATAACTTTGCTTTTGAATGACTCACTTTTCGCTGAAATACAGAGGCTGTAAACATTAGATTATCGCGATTATTTACTTTGTAGTTATAACTGGCTACAAGACCAAAGTGATGTGCTGTTATTTTTTTAAATAAAGGACTTTCTTCCTTTGACTCACTTACTTTTTCTAACTCGTAAACACCGTTTAAACTCAACGTTGCACGATTCATTTTATAAGTATATAGAATATCAAATCTACTGTTGTCTATCTTATACTTATACTGTTTTTTTCCCAACAGTTTAGTCAGAATTTCTTTATTATTGGTATAGTAAATATCGTATCCATCTTTCTGTTGGTGAGTTTGATTAAACAGAATTCCCAAACGATGATTGTCAAAGTCAAAGAACTTACTAAAAGACAGTTGATAAGCATTCGTTTCCAACCTATTGATATCATAGTCTGTTGACAGAGTAACTGCTTTATGTAACTTATTACTACTTATAGCAAAACCAGCATAGAGATTATTTTTTTCAAACTGCTTAAAGCTACCTCCTACTTTATAGGTATAGCCATAATAGATAGCGTTCATCGAATTATAGCTAAAATAACTATTAAAGTCTGAAAAGCCGGTCATTTGATAAATTGTAGATTTTTCAATTAAACTGGCAAAATCAATACTACTATCTTGATTATACTTTTCAACTTGCGCATATAAACCTACCTTATATGGTATATTCAGTTTATAACTAGCCCCAACATTCAATTTTAAATCAGACGATGTACTCTTAGGTCTTGGGTCTGATTGGCCATATCCCATTTTTGCTTCATAACTAAACTCAGTTCCCACATCAATCTTTGAAAAAGACTTAACGTAACCTCCTTTAAAAAAGTAAACCTCGTATTTTCGATCACCTTTACTTGAATCTGCAATAAAATATGGTTCTATCTTGTCTTTGTCTACATTCAAATTCCACTGTACGTCATAGATATCAAAATTCCTATAAGCTACTTCACCCCAAACATTTTGACCCTTAGACAACTTTTTATAAGACTTTCCTTGTACGGCAAATCCTTTCTCTTTACCTCCCTCTTGTAATAAATAATCGTCTTTTTTATGCTGATTATAATTAATTTGAAAATCGGAAAAAGAGTAAATACTATAATCCGACATAAATGCCGGATTATAGTATATTGGTTTTTGTAAAGTTTTCTCTAAAGAATACTGCTCGTCGAGACGCGAAAAGAAATCGCGATTTTCTTGAGCAAACATATTAACAACTAAAAAAAAAATTGCCAATACGATCTTCTGATTACTTAATTTCATTTACTATTTTATTAATGAACAATACCCTTTTTTAAACTTGCTTCTGAATCTGGAACAAAATCATCAGTTGAGTTATTTGTATCTTGATACATATGTTTACCATTCTCCATTTGTCCGACAATTTTTCTTCTCACTGTCTTGCCATATCTCAACGGATCACTGTCTATAGTTCCTACACTTGTCCAACCTGAATCAATTGACGATCCCAATAGATTTTGTTCCCATTTTGTAGGAATTGAACAATTTACTCCATCCAAGATCCATTCATTTGGTACAGAGTACCCTTTCTTTTCAGTTATATTACCCGCTGCATTTACGTAACTGTATGAATATACGTTCTCAAGCATCCATGCTTCTTTAGTAACACCCTCAGGAAAACGAGCAATAGCATAACTCTCAAATCCTCTATTGTGCATAAAAAACATATTCATTGCCATTGTTGTGTAAATTACTTCAGCATCTGGTACTTGAGGATTGTCAACCTGTCCTAATTTTGGATTTTCGCGATTTGGAAATTCATAATCAGCTTTTGTTAAATCATATCCATTACTTACACTATGATCGATTGCATTATCTGCTATAATAATAAAATCCCCAGGCTTCACATTCTTAGAATCTTTCTCATGAATCATTAAAACTCCTTTTACTGCAAATGCCTTTTCTTTAATATTCGGAGTTACTTTGTGATCTAAAGTTGAATAAAACTCTGACTGAAGAATTAACAATCCACCAGTTTTAAGCTCTTTATCTGTATTATTAGTTAATTTAAAATACTTTCCATTTGTATATTGTTTCCCTTCATTTGTAAGTACTCCTGTAAAGAATATTTCTTCTATGATAAAATCATTTGCAAAGCTCTTTACAAAAATCTCTAAATCAATTGTTTGATTATCAGATACAATATCTACTTCCCCACTTGCTCCAATATGAAACTCTACCTTTTCTTTGTTAGTTGCTTTACCATTTAAAGTAATTTTATAAGATCCTTTTGCTATTTTAAGTTCTGTCTTGTCAGATTTAATAGTGAATACTTCTTTCTTAGCAGTGTTTAATTCAACAAATTCAACTTTTGCATCAATATATTCATTTGCGAAATCAGACTTTAAATTCAACTGTAAACCAGTCTCTTTTACAACTATTTCTTCTACTGTATTGTCGTCACTTGAACAAGAAGTAGCAACAAATGTTAAACTAAAAATCGCCATTGTTATGGCTAAAAAACTTTTTCTCATATTATTAAAAATTGTAAGTTAATTCCATTCCGAAATAAGGGGTTACCCTTTTATTTCTTTCTATTCTTTTATTAAGTCTATAATAGGGCTCTGCATAAGTATATAGTTTGTTCACAAACAATGAAGCAGACATTCCCTTAAATACCTCTTTAGATGCTTTCAAATTTATTTGTAGATCTAATCCATACTTATCTCTCATGTTATCCGTTGCTGAAACAGATCGTATTAACCATTGTTTATTTGGATCGTTATCAGGAAGATTATCCAAAGGATACCTCTGTTGATCAGCGCCAAAATACGCGATAGGAAACTTGTCTTTAAATGCTCTATCTTCCGTTCTTCTCAATGTTCCTTGAAAAGAAGCAGATAAGTTCATCCCCAATGCTGGCAGATACGTATCTACAATTAAGTTGTAATTAAATGTTGAATAAATGTAGCCCTGATTACTTTGATACACCCCTACATAAGGATATCCTGTATGAGTAGTAGATACCTGTGGGATTTCCTGAATGGGAATTGTATTGCGATAAGTAGTTTTTAGCCAAGCACCAGTTAAAGTAAACTTGGTATTTAAAAAGTCAATACGAGGCGAGTAATATCCAAATTCAATACCTCTCTTAAAAGTTTGACTACCATTAAAGGTTCTACTATGTCCACTTAATGTTTTTCTATCCTCGTATGGCAAATCTTCTAAAGCAGGAGGTTCTTTGATATTTACTAAATCTATTCCAGTAGCATCATACCTCTTGTAATCATATGTCAAATAATTTACCTCACTTCTAAAACCGCTATCCATCTTTTCGTTAAAGTAGGCGATGAAGAACTTGTGTCTATCATACTTAAAGTCAAGTCTAACCTCATACTTTACGTTCTTGGCTGCTGTCAAATCTTTATTCGTTCGATCAACGACATACGTCATATAATTCATTCTACGTACATTTTCATCTAAATGACCAAAGTTTAACTGCACAAAGTCAACATACAAATCAGAAGGGTAAAGCATACTCATAGTAGGCTGCTTATACAACTGTCCATATCCTAAAGTCAAATCCGTTTGAAAATCCTTCTGACCTATTTTAAACTTTGGAAGTTTCCACTGCAAATTAGTACGAGGCTCTATGAATATTTTATTGCTTAAAGCATACTGACTATCCATTCCTAACATAGTTGAAAATCTCGTCCCTACATATAAGCTAATACTTTGATCTGAGAAAGAATAAGTCATGACATCCCCTATATATCCAGCCAAGTTTTGATATGCTGGTATATCGCTAAAAGCTCTTGGTCTTACCCCCATTCTTTCAATAGGAGGAGTCAATAAGTCGTAAATATATCCCTTGCCATTATTCTTCGAATACCTATAGTCCAAACCAACATCAACTGCGTGTGTAATACTACTTGTATTAAATTTAAAATCTGCATTGAGTTTTAAATTAATATCCAATGGTCTTCCCTCGGTAGAGAAATCAGAAAAATACTTTATCGGCAAAAAATAACCATCATTAACTCCTTGCTCTAAGGTTATAGGAATAGCTGTTGGTCCATTTAACTGCATTAATTTATGCTGCTTAATATCTTCAAATCCCTGGCCAATATTTCCTATAAACTGCATCTTTCTGAAAGGACTTGATTCATTGGAATTTAGATAAGATAACTTATTTGAAATATTTATCTTGTGTTTTGAACTCTCATATCTATCATCCTTATAAACACCACTTTCTGAATCATAGACAAATTTGTCTATCGTTGTATTGTGATCAAGATTCGTTGACCACTCAATGACTTTATCCTCAAAATAGAAAGATTTCTTCAGTCGTATTGAAGATGTAATTCTTTTGTACGTTTCATTCTCCCTTCTTGGATCGCTTTTGGCATCGAGCAAATCCATACTTACATTTAGATCCCAGTTGTTCTTTAATCCTATTCCTTTAGAAATATAATAAAGCTTACTATAACCATCTGCTTTTAAACGAAGAGAAAGAGGAGATCTACCAGATACTCGATTAATCTTAATCAAGCCAGATGTCAAATCCCCATAAGCTGCTGTAGGTATACCTCTGATAATCTCAACAGAGGCAATATCGTTAGTAGAGATAGTACGCATATCAATACCAGTCGTAGTAGTGCTTCGTCGCTCTCCTATATAGCCACTCGTATTGCCAATAGTCTGCTTAGCGTTTAATGAACTTTGCATATCAGCATTGCTATTCAATAAATAGTCGTCCATATAAAATTGAACACCTATAGCACTGGTATTATATTTATTTTGATCAACAGAAGGTAATTTATATTCGCGTATCAAAGCAATATTCGTACTGGTCAAAGAAGGAGTACTAGCTCTTCCTCCTGGCAGCAATTCCATTACATCGCTAAAACTCGAGGGTTGAAGGTGTCGCATTGCTTGGCGATCAATAATACTTTTAGTCACTAAACCATCATCTTCTTTTGCTGTAATAATAACCTCTTGTAACTCATTACTACTTTGCTTCAGAATTATATTATACTTCTTCCCTGCTTCAAGTAAAAAATTGGGTTGATAATATTGATAGTATTGAAGATGAGAAACCGTAATTTGATACTGTGCTGGATTAATACTAACTGCAACAGTTCCTTTACTATCACTAATAAGAGTATAACTATTTGTATCATTTTTGATATACAAAATAGCATCTTCAATAGGGGTATTCAAACTATCTACAATAAGAAATTCTGTTTCCCTTTTTTGAGCATAACTACTCAAACTAAATACTAAAAAGATAATAATAACCTTCAAGTAAAGGTTGGTAATAAATCGCATGTTTCTAAATGTCTAAAAGTGGCACAAAGATATAGCAATGATTTATTTATTTTTAAACAGTCTAAATAATTATTAGTAATTCATAAAATATCGTTAACAAATATCAAAACAACAAAGAACAGAAGTTAAAAAATAAAAACTTTATCAATTGTTTGTTAATAATTTTATTTAATCTAAATAACATAAAATATATTATTCAAACATTTATGATAGCTATAAAATAAAAGAAGTCAAATATTAGCAACTACATTCTAAGTCAAAATAGACCAAACAGTAAACTATCCTCTCTTTGTAATTGCTAAATCTATACCTACAAGATTCATATCTGAAAAATAGATTAGAAAAAATAAATAGTGTAGTGAAATTTGCCTTGCTTGTAATAGAGCGTAAATCACCGTAAAAAGTGAAATACAACTACTCAAAAAAGGAATCATGTTTTTTTTAAACATAAGATTCTCATAATTAAAAAGATAAGAAATCACAAATGTTAAAATTAAAGAAAAGTGAGGTTTTACAAGCTTCCAGCCTTGCGCTGTAAAGATTTTGTTCTATATTTGCACTCGCATTACACAAGTAAAGCAGACCAATAATGGCGAGGTAGCTCAGTTGGTTAGAGCGCAGGATTCATAACCCTGAGGTCACGGGTTCAACTCCCGTCTTCGCTACAAGATAAAAGGACATAATCACGAGATTATGTCCTTTTTTTATTTATCGAGTCATGTAGGTACATATCGAGTCAGTGCGATAAGCATGTTTACGGATCAATCTCAAAAGTTGTGTTTAGGCATAAAGCTTAGTCAATCTGTATAAAAAGAAATCAATATCTCTTACACCTCTAAACTGAGCTCTGAATGCTTTAATTTTTGCATTAAAAGATTCAGCAGAGGCATTGGTACTTCTATTATCAAAATAGTTAAGAATTGTTTTATAATTGATTTGCATTGTATTGATAACAGTGCCGAATTGTTTTAAATTAATCTTCATAACATCATTGTACCAATGAGCCAGTTTAGTATAAGCTACTTCTTTTACTGTGGTTGTGTTATATATTATTCTTAAGTTTTGCGCTACATTATAAGCTTGTTTAATCAAAGGATATTGATTAAATAATATATCTGCTCTTTGCATTTGATTAGTAGTCCATTTACTTGGATCCATAGTTAGTAGATATCTACTTCTTATAAGTAGTTGCTTAGCTGTATCTCCATTATCAAATTCTATTGGAATAAATTGTTTACCTTCTTTTTTAGCTTGTAGGATTAAGTTGTTTTCAATATCTGAAGCATTCCAACGTTCTTGTATTCTAATATCTTGTAATGCTTCATTTACTAGTTTCTGTACATGAAAACGATCTGTTACTTGTGTCGCATTAACAAAGCACTTCGTAACAATTTTTTTCATAGAATTTGCCATATCAAGTGTTATCTCCTTAACTTTAGATCTTGTCTTAGAGGAGATTGTAAGAAGCTTCTCTATAATAGGCTCTACTTTAGTGCCAGAAAAAATTGCTACTATACTCCCTTGCTTTCCTCTACTATATTTGTTTGTAATAATTGTATAGAGCTCACCTTTTGACAAAGCTGTTTCGTCTATTGATAGTTTAGGACCTATGTTTTCAGGAAAAAGAAGATAGTCTTTAGCGTGTTCTTTATGTTCCCAAGCTTGAAAATCACTTAGTGAATCTTTGTATTGGCGTTGTAGTTTTTTACCATCAATATTAAAGAAACCTCCTATTGTATGGCAATCACTTGCCTTAGTATCTATTAATTTCTTTTAAAAAAGAGGCAAACTCATCAGTTAAACGAGTGCCTTTTGCTACTAGATTCCAATCTCTCTGTACTAATTCGCGAGTAGTTTTATCTAACCAACGACGACGCTTGACATGAAGATAAACACTATTTCCTCGTAAAGGAAAATCTTGTATTGTGGTTTCATTATGAAATCCATGACCTATAAGAATACGGTCTTTTGCTTCATCCGGGACTCTATTAAATTCTTCAAAATATAGGTGCATTGTTTCACCTTGTTTTATCGTTTTTACTAAATCAAAATGTTCTACTAAAAACTCAGGTAAAATCATTTTTACAAACTCAATATAGTTTTCCACGGTTATTATTTATTATTACAAAGATCTGTAGTTTTTAATTCACACACAACTTTTGAGATTGATCCATGTTTACTATCTAAATAACCTTCAATTGTAACTTCTATACCTTTCAGATAAGTAGTAAAACTTTATGTAATAAAAAAGCCTCATGAGAAAACTCATGAGGCATAACTATAAACCCTAATACAATTTGAAAATAATATTTTTAATTATCAACCTTCCAAAAAGCCCATTCCTTACCATTGAATACACAAAGCATTTTTGAAACCTTATCATATACAATTGTACCAGCTGCAGGACTTTTGATATTTAAGTGAGGACTATTCATCTTTGGAAGAACCATTGCTTTATCATTGGCTTCCAAAATAAGCGCTCCCTTAGCTGTAGAAGCTTGACTTCCTATTATGGTAGGATCTCTTTCATCTACCAGCCCTGCTTGAATACTTGTATCAACTAATCCCGTATTCACAGAAAGATCCTCCCATTTCTTAACTGTTCCTCCCATATAATATTTCACTTTCTTGTCGTTAGCATCATATATAAGAGTTCCTCCCTCAGGATCTAAAACATCATCTTGTTTGGTTACCCAAGATAGAATAATCCCACGATTATCATCTTCTTTGAAATCTAATAATACATCTTCTCCCTCAACTTCAAACTTTCCAATTGCACTTTGCCCAAAAGATAAATGCGTACAAATAAGCAAAATAAACAATGAAAGAAATGTTGATTTGTCTATAATATTTTTCATAGTATCTATTTTTACATCAAACCTTATTAATTATTCATCAACACATCCCTGTGCGATACATCCCCACTCACTTCCGTTGTATAATTTCAAACAATTCTCAGTAGAATCATATACAATCATTCCCTCTACAGGGTTCAATGCCGAAATCTGAGCTGTAGTTAGACGCGTTACTACCAACCCTTTATTATATGACTCCAATACAACAAAAGCATTACCACGCTCAGATACCCATTGACTATCAGGTCTATTAAGTGTACTTACAGCCATAAAACCATCCGAATTTAGAATATCACCTTTATCCCCCACAACTGAAGGATAATAACATATACTACAGTATGGCAATTCTATTTCACCATTTGCATTTGCTAAAGCACCATCAATACACACATCTTCAGATTCACTAATTAAATCAAAACTAAATGTAATCGAACGAGGATCACCCGTAGCTGGATCAACATCATAATCAGCTAAATTATTTGAAGCCTTAACTTTAAACTTAACCCAACTTGTTCCTTTTGGCACTTTAAACCCTTCGAACTCGAAACCACCTTCATCACTTTGATTAGTACCAATGTTCAAACCTGTAGAGGTAGCCAAACTACCATTTACAAAACTAAAGGCATCTATATCATAGTCAATTGACAAGAACATATCTGCTAAATCAAAATCATTTGGATTATCAATATTTAATAAAACTTCGATCTCCTTATCCAAAGTAAAGCAACCTTTATTAGTAGTAAAACTTGTCAATATTTGTTTAGGTCTGTCTGAATCTAAAGCTATGGTTTCCGTCATATCTTTTCCTGTTAATCTATCAGTACTCTGAAGGGTGACAGGAGTTCCTAATCGATCATAATCGATAGTTGCTCTATTCTCATATGTACCAGCTAAAGCATCTTCTTCAAAAATAGCATTAGCTCTAAAAGTATAAAGACTACCTCCACCAGGTACCATTAAACCGTTTACAGTTAAAGTTCTTGTACCATAACCAGTAATATTTGCATCATCCAAATCAACACCTCCTGCAGAGAAAGAATTATTCACCCAAACCATACCTTCTGGCAAAGTATCAGTAAAATTAACTTCTTTAGGAGCACAATTCGTATTAACTGACCTAAAAGTATAATCTACTACTTCACATAGTAAAACTTCAGCAGTACCTTGTTTAACAAATATTAAACCATCCTCATTAGGCTCAGGAAGAGGTGCAGGACAATAAAACTCCATTGGTCCAATACCTATATAACTAGTTGGATAAGTCGTTGAACTACTTTGCGATTTATAAACAATGTCAATCTTCTGTACAGGATTCTCAAACTCCACAAATACACGACCTCGTTTATTAGTATATGAGGAGTTTCCACTATAACCTTCTCCTTGTCTTTTCGCATTAGCATTTCCTGAATTATCAGTTTTATAACGACTTCGATCTGGTTTATTATAAGTGTAATTTAACTTTGGATAAACTGGTGATCCATTACAGTAACCTATCACTTGAACAATATCTACAACTCTACCTGTACGATCAATATCAAACAATTCAAAAGAAGCAGAAGCAGCCGCTTCATTTCCATCTGGGTTAGTAAATGTAATTTCAGTTGTAACCTCAGCCCCACCTCTTCTACTCTCTCTTAGTGTTTTTAAAGAAGATGTTCTTGGATAACCTCGATTCAAGTTATTGCTTGAATCAATAATATTCATATTCACTTTAAACCCATCGCCTAAATCAAACACTTTAGGTCCTTTATCGCCTTTAGTTTTCCAATTAGCTTTAGTAAAGTCTAATTTTTTAACACCTTCGAATTCACATCCTTCACATGTACCAACTTGTTTAGCACCAAAAGTAAAATATGTGTATTCATCAGTGAATTTATAATTGGCTACGTGCATTTCATTATTATAGAACATCGGAACTATGCGATCCCACTTATTGTCTATCAACTTTTCTGCACTATCAGCTATAAGTAAGTAAACTTTGTAATTAGCACCGTTGAATGGAAACGTGGGACCGTGAGCTGCAACCATGATAGATTGATCAAAACTCTCGTTATCCACAAGCCATATTCTACCTTCTAATCGACTGTCCATCTCTCCACAAACATCATCATTCCCAGCAAAAGAATGCAATGCAAAAGACCCATCATTGTGTCCCCAACTTATTGAAGTTTTATTCTGCTTGATATTATCTAATTCAGGATCAATACCCAATTTTGTTCCAACTCCCATATGTACAATTGCACCAACGTCAGTTGATCTTGATTGACGGTTATTCAAATTAGCATCGTCATCGCGTAAAACAGCAGCAACGTTATGGTGATATTGATTGTGAACAGCATCATTCCCTTCCCAAATAGATGTTCCATCAGAGAATAAATATTCGTAATTATTACCTACAGAAGCTTTGTCAATCTTTAAAGTAATTCCATATTTTAAACCTAAATAAGAATTAATTCTATCTCTTTCATTTTGTGTTAATATAGTCTCATAGGCAACAACTTCAGGCATAACTCCTTGCAAGTAATATGTTTTAGAAGAACTTCCCATACCAAGCATACCTGGTCCATTCATCAAAATATTATCATAAGTATGTTTTACATTCTCTGCGTGAGCATCAAATTCAAAGGTAACATCACTTCCTACATTCCAAATATACCCTGCAATAGTTGTTGCACCGGGGTTAAATAGTTTTCCTTTAGTATTACTAAGACCTGTAGACCCTATACGTCCTTTTCCTTCAGAGCCATCTCTATACACACCAAAAGCAGGTCTTCTACCATCCGTTCCATAAGTTTGTCTACCAAAACCAATAAAATATGATCTTGTTGAGGCGAAGTCATGGTTGACAACAGTATAAAAAGAGACTTTACTTGGTGCTGCAACAGACATTGGGGCCTTATCAGTGATTAAATAATCATTCTCTTTATCAAATCGCAATGTTGGGTGATAATTTGTTCTTTCTTCTGCTTTTAAGTAAACAGCTGAAGCTTTATTTGCAGTCCTTCTCTTATAAGATGTACCTAAACCTGCATAATCTTCCCAAATTAATACTTCTCCCTTTTCATTGGTAACTATTGTTGATTCTTCCGATGCATTCAACCACATACGAAGGCCATTAGTTACTCCTCCTGGAGCTTGAAGATAATAAGTAAAGCCAATATAATCGCCATCTTTGATTTCTACATCTTTAACAACTCCTCCTTTTATCTTATATATCTTTGTCGTAGACGGATTAAAAGACGGATCTTCACTTACAAGTATCCATTGTCCTTTATTAGGAGTAAAATTAACAGTCAGTGAGCTCTTACCCGTTAATTTGGCACGGTAAACATAGTTTTCAAGAGATGACAAACGCTCTTCTTGTACTACGCCTGTTTCAGGATCAGTATTTATCTTTAATGTATAATTCATAAATGCTGTTCCGGCTTTATAGCTATAGGAGCTGTTTCCTTCTTTTCCATTTCCTCCAAAAACAAGAGCGACGTTATTATCTAAAGTCGAAGTATTCTCGTCATTAGTCTCAGCCAATTCCCCTAGAAACGCACCCATAATTGGATGCTCAGTACTCATGGATTGCTTTTGATACAGTCCACTATTGTCATCTCTAACAAGTCCAAAAATATCAAATCCAAACTCATTATATCCAGGCAAAATGCTATTGTATATTAATGTTCCATCTGATAGTATATAATCCTTTTGTGAATTGCTATTTAAAGTTAAACCATACTTTAAAGATAAGTAAGAATTAATCTTTTTAATTTCATCAGCAGTTAGAGTGACACCATTACTACCTGCAGGCTTGGACATCACAATAACCTCCATTACCTCACCAAAAAAAGGATTACTATCACTATTTCCACCATCTTGCTTACCTAAGACACTCTTACCTGTTCTATTATAAAGCGTTTTTTTAGCACCTGTGCTACTCATTTCTCCATTGAGGTAAAAAGTGTGCTCTAAAGCAGTGCTACCAGTTTTATTGGGAATTAAAGACATCCCTATTCCATATTTACGAGTGTCAGTCCCAGAAAAAGCATATAACGCTCCTCTTACATTAGACAAGAGTTCTTTCTTCCTATTCCATCCAAAAAAATCATTAATACCAGCGGTAAAAGCAAATACTGAAGCATCCTTACTGATATGTTCCTCATCTAATCGCGATATCCAGATTACAAAATAAGATCTATCAGAATCTACAACAAAGTCACTTATACTCTCCAGCTTTCTTTGTTTATTATTCTTTTCATTCCCTCCATCTTCCTCATCCAAAAAATAAAAGTCAACAGCAGGTTGGTAATTCATGGCAGACTTAACGAATCGAGGGTGAAATGCTGTTGGAGAGACAAAGTGTCTATTATTCCCAGAAACGTCATTCCAATTTGTTACATCTTCTTCATCTTCTGGTAAAGTTGGTAACAGCTCACCTGCTTTTAACCAATACTCAACCGTAACTCCGTTAATACCACCGGGAGTTTGTCCCATACTCCAGAGGGAGCACAGTAAAACAATTACAGTAAAAAATCTCTTCATATTACAATTACTATTACAATTAAAACTATTTGATTTCAGGTCTTAAGAAAAACCTATGTCTTTATAAAAAAACAAAATAACTACTACTAAAACGTTAATTCAATTAACATCTATTTCAAATTTAAGCCAATTTATATAATAATCAAACATAAAAAGGGAAACATAATAATAAATTGCAGGTATTCTATCACACCAAGCTTTTTATTAACCATTTTTCAAAATTGAAAAGAAGAATTACGAGACATCCTTATTTTCGTTAAAAAGTTCTACTTTAAAATTTATAAAACAGCTCAAATCACTATACAAATCAAAGATGTAGATGGTCTATATGTAATTGTACATTTCAATTGTTTCAATAAGCAAAAAGAAAAAATTAGAACAGAAAGATTATTTAACCGAGTCATTTACTTACCTTTAAGAAAAACAATTCTTAAAATAAAGAAGTATGACACTGATAACAACACAAACATCTTTATTTACACCGATGCCATTAGAGATAGCAGGCATTGCAACATTAACTGACATTAAGCTTGTCTTGAATATATCTTTTGCAATCGTATTCTGTATAATTACTTACCGATTACTTCGGGATATACTATTTTACAAAGTTCCCTTTCGACAAGCTATTCAAAAGCGAATAGCGCCGATATTTACGGTTACACTATTATACCTAATTGTTCAAATACTGATTTATATAAACTAAAAGAGGCTGTCTAAAAAGCCTAAAAAACAAAACCCCGTCTAAAAAAGGCGGGGTTTTTTCATTGTTTGTCCTCAAAAATAATTATCTTCAAGGTGCAACCAAACAATAAGAAAGACAAATATAATGTTCAAATCTGAAAGTTTAAAATCGCCGAGTCTATTTCCTGAAGATATTTTTTCTAAAATTCCTCTAGACCATCCTGTTCGTCTTATCAATGCTGTTGTTGATGAGTTAGATATTAGTTCTATTTTAAGTCAATACAAAGGAGGAGGGACCACCAGTTATCATCCCCGTATGATGATAAAAGTCTTATTCTACGCCTATTTCAATAATATTTATTCATCGCGTAAGATTGAACGGGCTTTGACGGAGAACATTTATTTTATGTGGTTATCTGGTAATAGCTTGCCTGATCATCGCACGATTAATTATTTTCGCGCTAAGCGATTGAAAGGTCAAATCCATCAGCTTTTTGCAGATGTGGTTCGTCTGTTACAAGAATTACAATATGTTAGTTTACAAGTTCAATATATTGATGGAACAAAAATTGAATCTAGCTCTAACCGATACACCTTTGTATGGCGTGGTTCAGTGGAGAAAAACAAGGCTAAATTAGAAACAAAAATTCAAGATGTTCTCACAGAAATAGAGGGTCAAATCAAACAGGATCAAAGTGAACTCGCAAAAGAACACTGTTCCAAAAATATTGATAGTTTAGAGCTTAAAGAAAAAGTGACTCAGTTAAATAAACATAGGGCAGACCTACCCAAACCTACAGCTAAACAGCTCAAACAGTTAGAAGACGAGCATTTACCTCGCTTGCAAAAATACGAACAACAACTAGAAACTTTAGGTACTCGAAATAGTTATAGTAAAACAGATCCAGATGCTACTTTTATGCGAATGAAAGAAGATCACATGAAAAACGGGCAACTTAAACCTGCCTACAATACTCAAATAAGTACTGAAAATCAATTTATTACACATTATACTATTGCACAAAAATCAACTGACACCACTACCTTAATCAATCATCTAGAGACTTTTGAACAAACCTATGCACAACAAAGTAAAGAAGTTGTAGCAGATGCTGGGTATGGTAGCGAAGAGAATTATCTGTATTTACTTGAAAGAGAAATAACGCCCTATGTGAAATTTAATTATTTTCATATGGAACAGAAAAGAGCTTGGAAGAACAACCCTTTTCTACAACACAATCTTTACTACAATAAATTGTTTGATTACATCTTATGTCCAAATGGAGAAAAGCTACCTAATATTGGAAGTAGTACTAAATACACCACCACTGGTTTTGCGTCAAAAATACATCTGTATCAAGCTTCTAACTGCTTGAAATGCTCGTTAAAAGAGCTATGTAATAAAGCAGCAGAAAACAGAACAGTCTCTATGAATCATAGATTGGTTCAAATAAAACAACATATTAGAGAATTACTCAACTCTGAACGCGGTAAATATCATAGAAGTAAAAGACCTGTAGAAGTAGAAGCTGTTTTTGGACAACTAAAAAGCAACAACAAATTTACTAGGTTTACTCTAAGAGGATTAGAAATGGTCGAAATTGAATTTGGACTGATGGCTCTTGCACATAATTTAAGAAAACTTACTAAGAATAGAGAAAAATCGACTTTAAACAACAATTTTCATCCTAAAAAAGAGACTGATAAACGAAAAATGACAAATTATAAGTCTAAAACTCGTTTTAATTGCAAGAACTTTTAATCTAAGAGAAAAGTAACGTTTTATATAATACAAAAGAGGGTGACCTTTTGGGACACCCTCTTTTACTTTATATTTTATTTAATCTTCATCCTCCTCATGGAAATCTAACCATTCCATATCTTCACTCATTGTTTTGTCCAAGAACATATCCATTACTTCTTCTACATAGTCTTTTGCAAAATACACTCTCTGCGTTTTTCCGATACTTTCTGAAAGTCTATATAATTTAGGTTCTAAGCGATTTCTCAACTGTACATCTAAATCGTCAATGATATACATCTTTAACTGATTTACATCAAAGCCTGCACTACTAAACATTTCATTCAATCTATTGGCCGTCCCGATCAAGATATCATTACCCAATGACAATTGATTCTTATCATCATCCATATCCGTGTGATCATGCGTACCAAAAATGCGCAACCCAGTATATTTGCTATAAAGTTCAAATAACTCTATCAAGCGCTCTACTTCCTTTTTATCTTTTACAACAATGAGTACACGTGTGGCAATTTCACCTTCGACAGGAGCTTCACATCGTTGGATAGCAGCCATAATCATAGCTGTTGTTTTACCTTGTTCTTCTGGTGCAAGAATAACAATATCTTGCCCACTCTTTATCTTACCAAAAGTCGCCTTTTGCATTTCTGTCGGGACTTCTAAACCATTGCTTAAAAGGTTCTCTTGTAAGGTAATATTAATCTTTTTTAATTTCATAATTATTTATTCGCAAATAACTCAACATCCTCTTTAGAAACTTCTTTTCCTCCTAAAATAATGAGTCTTTCTACTACGTTTCTCAATTCTCTAATATTTCCAGTCCAATCGTATTCTTGCAACAATTGTACAGCTTCTTTAGAAAAAGCCTTGGGAACAGTACCTTGTTCAGTCGCAATTTGTTTGACGAAATGCTCTAAAAGCATTGGAATATCATCTCTACGATCATTTAATGCAGGAACCTCTATCAAAATAACAGCCAAACGGTGATACAAATCTTCTCTAAAACGCCCCTCAGCTATCTCTTTCTTTAGATCTTTATTAGTAGCTGCTAAAACACGGACATCAACTTTTACATCCTTATCAGCACCTACGCGTGTGATTATATTCTCTTGCAAGGCTCTCAGTACCTTAGCTTGAGCAGATAAACTCATATCTCCAATTTCATCTAAGAAAATAGTTCCGTGATTTGCAAGTTCGAACTTTCCTGGACGATCTTTCACAGCTGAAGTAAAAGCGCCTTTTACGTGTCCAAATAACTCACTCTCTATTAATTCTGATGGAATAGCTGCACAATTTACTTCAATCAAAGGATTAGCTGCTCGGCTACTTTGCAAATGCAGTTGATGTGCTACTAACTCTTTACCTGTACCATTAGGTCCTGTTATTAAAACTCGTGCTTCTGTAGGAGCCACCTTTTCAATCATACTTTTAATGCGATTAATTGGCTCGCTATCACCGATCATTTCATACTTCTTGTTTACTTTTTTCTTCAAAATAGTATTTTCAACAACAAGCTTACTTGTATCTAATGCATTTCGCACAGTGGTAAGTAATCGGTTCAAATCAGGTGGTTTTGATATATAGTCAAAAGCACCTAAACGCATCGTGTTCACAGCAGTTTCAAGATCTCCATGACCCGAAATCATAACGAAGATAGTTTCTGGTTTAATTTTCTTCGATTCTACCAATAATTCTTCACCATCCATTTTCGGCATCTTAATGTCGCTAATAACAAGATCGTAATCTTCTGCTTTTATCTTTTCTAATCCCTGTTCCCCATCTTCAGCGACTTCAACTTGATAACTTGTTGACTCCTCCTCTAAAATCTTTTGTAATACTCTTCTAATTGCACTTTCATCTTCTACAATTAAAATCTTTGATACTTTTGTCATACTTAAATATTAGGAGTTCCTTTTTAATACCTCAGCCATTTGTAAAGTTCCTTCCAAGACGGACGTTTTCCATACATCAATATACCAATACGGTATATCTTAGCTGCTAGCCAAACTACAAGTATAAATGTAGCAAATAATATAAAAATAGACAACAAAACTTCCCATACAGGCACCCCAAATGGAATGCGCATAAGCATCACAATTGGAGAGGTAAATGGTATCATTGAAAACACCGTTGCAATTGAACCGTGTGGGTCTTTTATAACTGTAAAAAAGCCTATATATACACCCAACATAAGGGGCAATAAGATCGGAAACAAAAACTGTTGAGTATCTGTTTCATTGTCCACAGCTGCACCAATTGCAGCATATAGTGAACTATACAGAAAATAACCTCCTATGAAAAATACTAAGAAATACACAAACATTGAAATTAATGGTAGACTTAGTATTTCGTGTACGTAATTTTGAATATCAGTAAGTAATTCGGGAGAGAACATTCCAGCAGTTTCAACTACTTCAACAGTAGTCATTCCAGGTGTACCATTTATCCCTAAAAAGAAACTACTACCCATTAAAAGAAAAGCACCTACAATACCCCATATTATAAATTGAAGTATCCCCGCCATAGATGTACCAATTATTTTGCCCATCATTAACTGAAAAGGCTTAACAGAAGAAATAATAATCTCAATAATTCGATTTGTTTTTTCTTCTATGACAGAACGCATTACCATATTCCCATAAATGATAATAAACATCATAATGAAATAACCAAATGCTCCACCAATAATGATCTTTATCTCATTTAATCCTCTAACAGTTTCTTCTCCTGTGGCTTTTGTTAGTTTTAAATTTACCTTAGACTGAGCCTCATCTATAATTTCTGTATTAATTCCTTTATTCTGTAGGTTGATATGGGTGATCTTGTCAGCTATCAACAACTCTACTTTACTAATAAAACTAAGGCTTGGGCTATCATTTGAAATGTAAATAATATTCTTTTCATAGTCACTTACATTCACTTGAGCAGGAATATATATTAACCCTTCGTATTTTTCTGCGGCGACGCTATCTTTTAAGATACCTACATCGATTGCAGACAAATCTTGATAAACAAACGCATCATTACTCTTAAACTGCTTGATAAACAAACCACTCTCATCGTGAATAGCGATTTGTTTTGCATCCCCTTTCATAGAGGCTAAATAGGCTACAAATACCATTAGCGCAACAAAGAATAGTGGACTTAAGAATGTCATTACTATAAAAGACTTATTTCTAACTTTCGCCAGAAACTCTCTTTTTATTATTAAGGGTAGTATATTCATTTTATTTACTTACAGTTTGAATAAAAATATCATTAACAGTTGGCAACTTTTCGACAAAATGAGTCACTTGTCCATTTTCAGTTAGGATATGAAGAAGTTCATTTGGCATTGCATTACCTAAATCAATCTCCAATTGTAGCTCATTGTTCAACGACTTAAACTCTGTACTAGTCATTTTAAACTTCTCAGACAGTTTCAACATGAGGCGTTCAACATTATCAGATAAAATTCCTACTTGATACAAATGTGTTCTAAACTCTTTCTTTACATCAATCAACTTACCTTCTATCAACTTATTTGACTTATTGATTAAGGCAATATAGTCGCACATCTCCTCTACACTTTCCATACGGTGAGTAGAAAAAATAACAGTAGTACCTTTCTTTTTTAATTCTAATATTTCATCTTTAATGATATTAGCATTAACAGGATCAAACCCAGAAAAAGGCTCATCTAAAATAAGTAATTTAGGATTGTGAAGAACAGTTACTACAAACTGTATTTTCTGAGCCATCCCCTTTGAGAGTTCTTGTATTTTCTTATTCCACCATTCTTCAATCCCAAGTTTTTCAAACCAATATTGCAACTGTCTTTTTGCTTCTTGTTTCGATAATCCTTTTAATTGTGCAAGGTACATTGCTTGTTCTCCAACTTTCATTGTTTTATAGAGTCCTCTCTCTTCTGGCATATAGCCAATATCTTTAATATGAGTTGGATTCAGAAGCTGACCATCCAAAAGGATTTGTCCACTATCGGGATAAGTGATTTGGTTAATAATACGAATTAGCGAGGTTTTACCAGCTCCATTAGGCCCAAGCAATCCGTAAATTGTTCCTTGAGGCACAGAAAGAGATACATGGTTTAGAGCTACTTTATCAGAATATTTTTTAACAACGTCTTTTACTTCTAATATAGGTTGCATACTTAAGGTCTATTATTTTGTGTAAAAATACTTTTTTATTTTCAATTATATAGAAGCATTCTACATTTTAGTAAGGGTATAAAAAAACCCAACCTTATTTGGAAAAATAAGGTTGGGAAAAATTGCTATGAAAAAGAAAATCCACTGTTTAATAAGTGTACGTCAAAAGTATAATTAATTTTCCAATTAAGAAAACATTTCTCTAACTTTTTCAAAAAAAGATTTGTCATTTTTTGACGGAGTAGGTTTGAAGTTCTCGTCTTCTAACATATTTTCGAAAAATTCTTTCTGTTCTTTTGACATTTTTTTAGGAGTCCACACATTTACATGTACTAATAAATCACCATTGCCATAACTGTTAACAGATGGCAATCCTTTGCCTTTTAGACGCAAGATTTTACCTGATTGAATACCTTCTTCAAGTTTAATTCTCACTCGTCCTGTTACAGTCTCAATTTCTTTTGATCCTCCTAAAGCAGCTTCTGCGAAGCTAATATATAAATCATAGTGAAGATTATCCCCTTCACGCTGTAATGTATCGTGCTCTAATTCTTCGATAACTACTAATAAATCTCCAGCTACACTATTCTTTCCTGGTGCCTCATTACCTTTACCAGAAACCTTTAACTGCATTCCATCAGCCACACCCGCAGGTATTTTGATTGATACTGTTTCCTCTTGTAAAATTAATCCATCTGCATCTGCACCTGCTGGTTTATGATCCATTACTTGCCCACTTCCATGACATGTATCACAAGGAGCTGAAGTTTGCATACGCCCAAGCATAGTATTCATAATCTTAACAACTTGCCCTGCACCATTACAAGTTGGACAAGTTTTATAAGTTACTCCATCTGCTTGTACTTTACGCTTAACTTTGATCTTCTTCTCTACGCCATTTGCGATATCTTCAAGAGTCAATTTCACTTTAATACGCAAACTTGTACCCTTCACGCGTCTTTGACCAGAGTTTCCTCCGAAGCCGCCAAAACCGCCGAAGCCACCTCCACCACCGAAAGCACTTCCAAATATATCACCGAATTGGCTAAAGATATCATCCATATTCATATGGCTACCTCCACCAAAACCGCCTGCACCATCAAATGCTGCATGTCCATATTGATCATATCGAGCTTTTTTATCTGGATCGCTCAATACTTCATAAGCCTCTGCTGCCTCTTTAAACTTTTCTTCAGCTTGCTTATCATCTGGATTCTTATCAGGGTGAAACTCAATAGCCTTTTTACGATATGCCTTTTTAATGGTATTCGCATCTGCACTTTTATCTATCCCTAATATTTCGTAATAATCCTTTTTCATTTTAGTATATTTCTTTTATTTATAATTTAAGTGATTACTATTGCCCAATAACTACTTTTGGGAATCGTATAATTTTATCACCTAACTTATACCCTCTTTCTAAAACATCGACAATCTTCCCTTTCATGTCATCTCCAGCTGGTATTTGTGTTACTGCTTCAGAAATATCAGAATTAAAATCGTCTCCTTTATTCACTTCTACAATTTCTAAACCTTTACTTGCCAAAGTGTCACTCAGTTTCGTAGATATTAATCTCACTCCAGTCAAATGGTCACTTTCTCCGTGTTTTTCCAATTCTGCAATAGCGCGCTCAAAATCATCCAAAACTGGCATCATTGCAAGCATAACTTCCTCGCTGGCTGTCTTATAAAGTTCCACACGTTCTCTTGTTGTTCGCTTTTTATAATTTTCGAACTCGGCAAAAAGTCGCATAAACTTGTCCTTTTCTTCTGCCAGTTTTATATTTAACTGTTCTTCAACACTTAATGTATCTTCCACTATCGTATTTTCAGTATTCTCAACGTTCTCTTGAATTACTTCGTTCTCAGCATTAATGTCTTTATTTTCAGTACTCATATCTAGAATTGTTATTTTAATAATAGTTTTACCTATAGTCCATTATCAAATCCTTTGCCAACTGATTATTGCTGTCACAATGACATATTTTGAATGAAAATAAATTATAATTACTACTAGTTCTTTACACCTTATTAGAGCAAATTACAATGTCTTAAACAGTGCTTACAACTACCGTTTAGCTACTTGCAGTAAATCTACAAGTGCCTCTTGTAATTCGGGAAACTGAAAAACAAATCCCTTAGATACTACTTTTGCACAACTAACATCTTGACCTTCTAAAACTAAACACGCTTTTTGTCCTAATACCAGTTTTAATGCCCAGCTTGGTACACTTGGCAACCAAAGCTTATAGCCTAATACATTAGCTAATGTGTTAGTAAATACTTTATTTGTTTCTGATTTAGGAGCTACTGCGTTAAATATCCCCTCCTCTTTATTCTCCAACAAAAACATATACATGCTAATTAAATCATCAATGTGAATCCATGAGTATATTTGATTTCCTGTACCTAATACTGATCCAACATGGTATTTTATTGGAGCAATCATTTTCGGCAATGCTCCTTCTTCTTTGTCTAACACTAACCCGGTACGCAGCATGGTTACATCAATCCCCAACTTTTCTATTTCTCCGTTTGCAACCTCCCATTGATTAACCACTTTTCCCAAAAAATTAGTTGCTTTCACATAGTTATCTTCCTCTTGTTTATTATCTCCATTCCTATATATACCAATAGCTGAAGCAGCAATAAAATGCTTAACTTGATGATCTATAGATGACAACACACGCATTAACAATTTTGATCCATCAACTCTACTACTCAAGATTTGCTCTTTTCCTTTCTTTGACCAACTGCCTCCAATATTACTCCCTGCTAAGTGAATAATAACATCTACATCTTCAAATGCTTTGCGATCAATTTCCTGCTTCGCTATATCCCAATAATAACCTTCTGCTCCCATAAAAACACCTGAAACCATATTTTTAGAAGAAGTTAAGTACACCACCTGATAATCGCAATCAAGCAATCTTGAAACCAACTTTTTTCCAATAAAACCTGTTGCACCTGTTACAAGAACTTTCATATTATCCGTTTTATATATTATTATAATGATTTAGTAAATATATTCTATAATGGAACAATACCTCTATATAAATGTAAAAAAAGCCTAAAAAACATCTTAATCAACTCCAATAAAGACACTTACATAAATCCCAACTCAAATCTTAAGGTTAAAATAATGTTAATTTACAGTACTATGCTATACAAAGTACCTTCTTTTAGATATATCTTTGCATAAGAAACATGAAGCCAATATAAAACTTATGAATATTGAAAATACCAAAGCCCAAATGCGAAAAGGTATTTTAGAATTTTGCATCCTGTCTATTCTAAAAGAGAGAGATTGCTACACCTCTGAAATACTCGATGAGCTTAAAAGCGTAAAACTCGTAGTGGTAGAAGGAACAGTATATCCATTACTAACGCGGTTAAAAAATGACGATTACTTAGCCTATCGATGGGAAGAATCGAATTCAGGACCACCACGAAAATATTACAACTTAACTGAAAAGGGAACAGGTTTCCTTGAAGAATTATCTAAAACCTGGGAAGAACTTGCAAATGCTGTTTATAAAATAACATCTAAAGCCTCTAACAATGAATAAGACATTAACTATAAATATCGCTGGATTAGTATTTCACATAGATGAAAATGCCTATCAAAAACTTGATTCTTACTTGAAAGCCATCAAAAATTCATTGTTAAAAGAAGAACAAGATGAAATAATTCACGACATAGAAATTAGAATTGCCGAATTATTCTCAGAAAACATCAGTGACAAAAACCAAGTAATCACGATTGCCGATGTAGATACAGTCATTAATATAATGGGGAAACCTGAAGATTATAACTATGGTGAAGAAGAAACAACATCTGAAAATCACTATACATTCACAACTTCAAAAAAACTATATAGAGATAGCAAGAAAGGGATTCTTGGCGGAGTACTTGCAGGTCTATCCCATTACCTAAGAATTGATCTTTTGTGGTTGAGAATTATCTTCTTGATTCTAGTTCTTTTTTATGGAACAGGAATACTTCTTTATTTCATTTTTTGGATTGTAGTACCAAAAGCAAAAACGACATCGCAGATATTAGAAATGGAAAGAGAGCCCATCAATATCAATACGATAGAGAAAAAAGTAAAAGACAATATCAACTACGTAGCAAATAAAATCAGCGAAGTTGATTACGATAAGATCAAGACAGAAACTGAAAAAGTAGGACAAAAAAGCGCGAAATGGTTTAAAAACCTTTTTGGTGTATTCATAATCGCGTTAAGTAGTACCATTCTCTTTGCAATTATTGTAGCTGGAATAACCACTTATGTCAATAAAGAAACAATCATTAGAGAGGGAATAGCTAATCATATTCCCTTTTTTAATGATGCCATGTTTTCATTTACCTTGAGTACTTTGTTAGTTTTCATGATTGCAGCCTTACCTTTTATAGGACTATTACTCATAGGACTTAGATTAATATATACAAACATTAGATATGTCTTCGCAACCCTATTGGGACTATTCATTGTTTGGCTTATTGCTATAGTTGCCTTTGCCTTGCCATTTTTAAAAATGGAGAATTACAATTCCTATTATACAAGCGAAAAAACTGCTCAGATTGCAGAAGTAAGTAACAAAATTAATATCGATTTTCCACAAACAGAAGTCTTAAATATTACATTAGTTAAACCAAGTTTCTTTGAGTCAGACAATGCTGAGATAATACAGCATTTAAGTGAAAAGAATATAGTGCAAGTTCCTATTACTTTTGAAATAATCCCATCTTTTCAGGAATATATTTATATAAAAATAGAAGGAGATTTTTCAAAAACTGTATCTACAAAAAACAAAACGTTAGTGAATACACCAGAAATAGAACAAATTCAAACCAAGAAAATACAAGACAACCTTATTATTTCTGACACTTACCTATCAGATGAGTCAAAGCAGTTAAAACTATACATCTATCTACCCATAGGAAAAAGTGTCTATATAGACAATAAAACAAGAGAACTATTAGGCAATGAAAAAGAGTTATTCAAGCCTAATCACATCTACCAAATGAAAGAAAATAAAGTAATGGAATGCATTGACTGCTAATCCACTGATTCAAAATTCACAGTAATTAGCAGAGCCCTCTGCCAAAAGTGAACAATCTGTGTAGTTAAAAATCGTGAAATAGCTCTATGACTGGCAAAAAAAACAAGATAGATAAAATAGCGTATCAACTGACCTGAATAAAAAAAGCTGTTCTAAAAATAGAACAGCTTTTATATTTTAGCTTATATGACTAAATTAATAAGTTCCTGATTGATTTTGAGCATCTTGAATCATCTTCTCATTTGCGCGAATACCAAACTCCACACGTCTATTCTGAGCTCTGCCAGATTCTGTATCATTTGAAGCTATAGGATCTGCAATTCCAAGACCATCAGTCTTAACACGCGATGCAGCGATACCCTTTTGCACTAAGTATTGCTTAACAGATGCTGCTCTCTTTTTTGACAAACTAAGGTTGTATTCTTCTCTACCTGTATTATCAGTATATCCGTAAATATCAATATAAGTATCAGGCTCATCCTTAAACACAATAATTAACTTGTCCAGGTTAGTCTTAGCTTTATCCGTTAAAGTAGCTTGGTTTAATGCAAAGTTCACAGAGTTTTCACCTAAGATTAATTTGATACCTTCACCTACGCGTTCAACTTGTGCGCCTGGTACAGTTTCTTCAATCTTGCGTGCTTGTCTATCCATATTATTTCCAATAACACCACCAGCAGCCCCTCCAATAACACCTCCAAGTACAGCACCTAAAGCACCGTTACCTCCTTTACCAAGGTTATTTCCAAGGATACCACCGATAATAGCACCACCTGCAGCACCAATAGCAGCACCTCTTTGTGTGTTATTAGAATTTTTTACAGAGTCACAACTTGTAAAGCCGATAGAAGTAGCAAGTAGCAAACTTGCCAAAGAATATGTTGCAATTTTTCTCATACCTATTACTATTAATTTCTAACAAATTTATACGTTACATCATACGTTTGTCCTCCTGCATAAAACTTATCCACTAATTCAAAAGAAGCAGCAGTTTGGTTTTTAACTTGCATAGAATAACCTGTAGTTACGTGTTTTGCTTTTACGCCTTCATCAATAAATTTGAATTCGAACTTACCTGCTGGAGATATAGTCCATTTAAAATCACTTTCAAAACTTGGACAACTTCCCCCTTTTGTCAAAGAGATATGGCCTGTATTATTATTTGATACAAACTTCCATTGACTACCAACAAAACAATCTGCATCAGCAATATTGAATGAATTTACTTTTACAAATTCACCACCAATTCGATTAACCTTTACAAGAGTCCATTCTCCTTTCAATCCAACTTGAGATTTAGAATCCATAGTCGGTTTACAAGAAACTACAGCTAAAGCAATAGCTCCCAAATAAAGTGCTTTTTTCATATCATTTTATTTTTTTCAAATTTTTCAATCACAAATTTACAAATAATCAAATAACAACAGACACATCTCTGCCAAATTGACACATTAATTTCCTTTGGTATCTTTTTTGTCTTTTGTACAAGCAAAATACGAACATTATATAACATATTAAATATAATATTATGACATCTGGAAAAATTAACGTTACCGTGGAAAATATTTTCCCACTTATCAAAAAGTTCTTGTATAGCGATCATGAAATTTTTTTAAGAGAGTTAATTTCTAATGCGACCGACGCGACATTAAAACTAAAACATTTAACTACAATAGGAGAAACTAATGTAGAATATGGTAATCCTATTATCGAAGTTAAAATAGATAAAGAAAATAAAAAACTTCATATTATCGACCAAGGACTGGGAATGACTAAAGATGAAGTAGAAAAATACATTAACCAAGTTGCTTTCTCTGGTGCAGAGGAATTCTTAGAAAAATATAAAGACTCAGCAAAAGATACAGGAATCATTGGCCATTTCGGTTTAGGGTTCTACTCTGCTTTTATGGTTGCTGATAAAGTAGAAATATTTACTAAATCATTTAAAGATGAGCCTGCTGCACATTGGACTTGTGATGGTAGCCCAGAGTACACTTTAGAAGCATGCGACAAAACTGAAAGAGGTACAGAAATTGTATTACACATCGCAGAAGACTCTCTTGATTTCTTAGAGGACTATAAAATCCGTGAATTATTAGTAAAATACAATAAATTCATGCCTGTGCCTATTAAGTTCGGTACGCATGAAGAAGGTGAAGGAGAGGATAAAGTAGAAGTAGATACTATTATCAATAATCCTAATCCAGCTTGGACAAAACAACCTTCTGATTTAAGTGATGAAGATTATAAAAACTTCTACCGAGAGTTGTATCCTACACAATTCGAAGATCCTTTATTCAACATCCACTTAAACGTAGATTATCCATTTAACTTAACAGGTATTTTATACTTCCCTAAGTTAAGTGCTGATCTTCAAATGCAAAAAGACAAGATTCAATTATATCAAAATCAAGTATTCGTAACAGATAACGTAGAAGGCATAGTTCCAGACTTCCTGACTATGTTAAAAGGAGTAATCGACTCTCCAGATATTCCACTGAACGTATCTCGTTCTTACCTTCAGGCAGATGGTAATGTGAAAAAGATTTCTAACTATATCACTCGTAAAGTAGCGGATAAATTAAAATCGTTATTTAACGAAAACAGAGAGGATTTCGAAAGTAAATGGAATGATATCAAAATCGTACTAGAATACGGTATGCTTTCTGAAGAGAAGTTCTACGAAAAAGCGGGAGCATTCATGCTTTATCCAACAGTAGATGACAAATTCTATACATTAGAAGAATTAAAAGAAGCTACTAAAGACAACCAAACGGATAAAGATGGCAATTTAGTAATCCTTTATGCATCCAACAAAGATGCTCAACATAGCTATATTGCTGCAGCGAAAGACAAAGGATATCAAGTATTACTATTAGACTCTCCTATCGTTTCTCACTTAATTCAAAAATTAGAAAGTGACAACGAAAAAATGACTTTCGTGCGTGTAGATTCTGACCACATCAATAACTTGATTAAGAAAGAAGATACTGAGATTTCTAAATTATCTGAAGATGAACAAAAATCATTACAAGAAATTGTAGAGAATATCGTACCTAAGGATAAATATACTGTAAAGCTTGAAGCTTTAGATAGCACAGCAGAACCGTTTATTATTACTCAACCTGAGTTCATGCGTCGTATGAAAGAAATGAGCCAGTCTGGCGGTGGAGGTATGTTCGGAATGGGTAATTTTCCAGAAATGTATAACCTTGTGGTAAACACCAACTCTCCACTTGCAACTAATATCATTGGTAATACGGATGAAACAACCAGAACAGAAAGTATCAAACAAGCGATGGACCTTGCCAAACTATCTCAAGGTTTATTAAAAGGGGAAGAACTTACTGCTTTCGTAAAAAGAAATTTCAACAATCTGAAATAAACAATAATACTTCCATAGAAGCCCATAACATTACTGTTATGGGCTTTTTTTGTTTTATAATGATACAACAAATGAATTAACAACTGTCCGATTTTTAGGGAAGTCTACACAGCCTTTTAGTGATAAACATAAACTTAGTTTGTTAGACCTATCTCAATCCATGCATCTAAGAAACTCCAAAAATCAATATCATACTTTGGTTCCTTATTAGTCCACCAAATAAGATACTTTGCTTCATCAACACTCTTTTCTATATCAACACATAGGTATCCTGCTCCTGCATTGTGAAATAAGTAATATGTTTTACTCAAATCAATATCTAATGTTTTAATTTCTTCTAAGATTCCCCACTCAGATTCATCTAGAAACTCTATCTTATCTAGAGGGAGAAAACCTAAACCACCACTTAAACTTTCATACCAACCATTATGTACATTCATATAATAAGCCCTAATATCTTCAGGTAGATTTTTCAAAAAGTCACTCTCCGTTATTGGCTCATTACCTTCATAAATCAGTACTTCATTGTTAATTTCAAAAACGTATACTATTTTAAACTTATTCAAATGTTGCACAATAAAAACATCTTTTAAACTGTTTTCAAGTAATGTATATGTTCTAGTAAGCTTTTCTTTATATATTAACCAATACTTTAATACTATTTCTTTTCGGTTAACAAACTCATTAGTTTTTAAAAGTTCATTCCATAAAGAATGTTCGAATACTCCTTTATAATTTTCCCCTAGAATAGTAGCATTCTTTAATCCATTTTCTATTAAAATCTTATTTAAATCCATTATTTCTTATTTAAAAAACAATCACTCTTCTATTCCTCCTTCTAAAGCACATTCTAAAATTATTTGAAAGAATAACTCATCGTCTGTTGTTTCTAATAACACTTCATCAAAGTTATCTCTTGGTCGAAAGCTAAATACTTTTGTCTCTATTTCTTGTACGAATAAGTAAAGGTCACTATCCGCATAAAAGATAAACTTTGCAAAATCTTCATCAGTGTGCCAATTTAAGTTGGAATCTATGATTCCGCTTAAAAAAACATCATCATATCCAATTATTAGAGCTGTTTCTGAGCCATACAAGAATACCCCGTTTTCATTAAACCCATTGGTTATTTGTAAAATATTCTTATAGATTTCGGATAAGTTAACACTAAATTGTTCAGTAAATAGTTTGTCTAATTCACCTAACTGTTTATTAGATACAAATGGTTGAATAACTTCATTATACTCACTCTTAACCTTTACAAGATCATTGATTAATTCATTAATTTGTTTCATGTTACTTTATTTTAAGGATAAACATTCCTTTTCATTATGTATCAACTAACTGTTTTACTTTCCCCTGCAGACATTCCTTTTTTATCCTATTTTCACAGACCTTACACCATAAGTATGGATATAAAATTATGTTTTTTTTGAAGGTTATTAATTCTGTTTAAAATAAAAGCCCAAAATTATAATCTTCAGAATCTATGTATCAAATGGGTTAATCATCCTATTAAATTCCTCTTCAAATGATAAAATAACATTAATATTACATACAAGTTTAAATTCATAAAGATTATTTTAATTATTCATTGTCATCAAATTATATATAGCTTCACTTTTATAACCTCCTTTTTCAGGAAGTTTATCCTCAAAATCACAACAAGCTATAGCACAAATATTGTTTGACCAATACTTTTCTAATAACAGTGTGCTATTATATATATCATCTAAAGAATAGTCAGTTTCCTTATAGTAGGCTAAAACAATAGTAAAGTATAAGAATCCATCTGGGAAAATTTGTTTTTTCACACTATCCCTATCTGAATTTAATTCTATCAATAGATCAAAATCTACATTTCTTCTTAAATTTACTTCTGAAACTAAATATTCTACTTTATTTATATCACTACAGTTGATATAAATTTCTATTATCAATTTATCCATGTTTAAACTATTGGGGTAAAAAATAGAATGTAATATGTTTCTGCTCCATTTTTTGTTTGATGAAAACAAAATTAGAAGCTAAATCATTTTTTAAAAACATTATTCAATTAGAATAGTATTTATTTGTCTTCTAATCTCATCATATTTACTATATTAAGTAAGTTATTAATATGTATAAAGATGTTTGTCCTAAAATATTAAATATTATAAGGAGGTTTTAAATAAGGATTATCTCTTTTAAACTCATATTCTACCAATTCCTTATCAGACAGTTCTAACAACATTCTTATATACTTCGGTAGTCTTTCATAAGACATATTAGTTAATATTTTGTCTCCTTCAGGTATTTTGTCCCCTTTAGTTACATCGTAGTAATTTTTTTGAATATCGATTATTTCTTTATTTCTATTTACATCTAAGCTTTTTATATAACTATTATTATAGACTATACTTACTGAAGTAAGGTATCCCTTCTGGAATTCCTTAGTTATTCCAAACATAACATTCCCTCTACATTCATTAATCTGTATCGGTTCTCCATCTTCATTATAGATATGTTCTAAACCATTTTTTAAACCATCTATAAATTCTGCTTCACTTTCTATCTTACCTTGCCATTTATTATATATTACTCCCGTATAAGGCTTCGTTAATTCTGGGTCTAAATAGTATGTTACTATCCCATTTACATCATTCTCTACATAAAATGAATCATCTATATCTTCTAATCTCATCATATTTACTATATTATTTAAGTTATTAATATATATAAAGATGTTTACCTCTAAAAATATTAAATATTATAAGGAGGTCTTAAATAAGGGTTACCTTTTTTAAACTCATATTCTACCAATTCCTTATCAGATAGTTCTAACAGTATTCTTATATACTTCGGTAGTCTTTCATAAGACATCTTAGTTATTATCTTATCACCTTCGGGTATTTTGTCCCCTTTAGTTACATCGTAGTAAAATTTTTGAACATTAATTATCTCATAATTATGACCTATTTCTAAATATTTTACTAATCTACCATTATAGTTTATACTTACTGATGTAAGGTATCCCTTCTCAAATTCTTTTGAGATTCCAAACTCAATATTTCCTCTACACTCACTAATCAGTATCAATTCTTCTTCTTCATTATACACATGCTCCAATCCATTTTTTAAACCATCTATAAATTCTGCTTCACTTTCTATCTTACCTCGCCATTTATTATATATTACTCCCGTATAAGGCTTCGTCAATTCAGGGTCTAGGTAATAAATATGTTCTCCATTTACATCATCTTGCACATAAAGCGAGTGGTCTATATCTTCTAATCTCATCATATTTTTTTGTTTTTTTATATTATTTGTGTCCGTGTAGTTGAATTCCATCTGTTAAATATTCACAGTTTTGACATCTTTTTTTCAAAGGAGGAATTCCATTGTTTTCTAATATATCCTTAGGTTTTATCGCTCTATTACTTAAACTCATTTCTTTAATAGAATTTCTATCTACATGTATTCCTGCTTCTCTTCTTGCCTTAAGAGCTTGATCAAGAGCTCTTAATTTTGAATGTGCTGCTAATCTTCTATCAGCACGTTGAGGTAGAATGATTTCACCATTAGCTATTTTAACTTCATACTTATTTGTTAATTACTTAATAATGATACCTACTTTACTGTACTACAAATCAATAACCATTCTTTGTAATCAACAACTAACTGTTTAGAATCCGAACATATTTGTACCGTTTAATGCAAAAAGAGACTCAGTTATAAACTAAATTCTCCTTCTTTATTATTCACAATATTTCTCTTCTATTCCTCCTTCTAAAGCACATTCTAAAATTATTTGAAAGAATAGCTCATCGTCAGTTGTTTCTAATAACACTTCATCAAAGTTATCTCTTGGTCGAAAGCTAAATACTTTTGTCTCTATTTCTTGTACGAATAAGTAAAGGTCAGTATCTGCATAAAAGATAAACTTTGCAAAATCTTCATCAGTGTGCCAATTTAAATTTACCTCAATTAGATTTAAATTAACTTTTTCTGACAAACCATATAAGAAGACTCCATCATAGTTTAAACCATTCGATATTTGTAATATTTCCTTTAAGGAGTTAGGTACTGATATTGAAAATTTTTCAATCATATATTTTTCTAAGCGCCCTAATGATTCAATGGTTATTGGTTGATTTATCTTATAGCCAATCTCATAATTTAGCTTTATTATACTTTTTGATTTTTCTATTATACTTCTCATAGTCCAAGTTTTATGGGTAGATGTTTCCTTCCATTGTATACCATGTAACAGATTTACTGTCAACTGCTTTCATTTCTTTTGTCACTTTGTTTTGATAATTTGTTAATGCCTGATGATAAGGGTCATTTTTGATTAATACTAAATTACTAAAATCGTTAGTCCCTCCATCATCTAAAGGGAGTTTATGATGTACCTGATAGTTTTCAGGATTTCAACCTTTTTTCATGCTTTCAATATCTGTTTGGGAAACCCCTTTTGATTTTAGATATTTTTCATTTTTAGCTAAATCTTTCAAAAATTCTTTTCTGACTTTACTGTCGTAAACTTTTCTTAAAGCAATACGATCTGCATCACTTCTCTTAGTGTATTTAATCGTTTTTTCAACAATATTCTTTAGTTCAGTTAGCTCTCCTCTTAATTGATCGGCATAGACCAACTAATAAACAAATACGAACAATGGATAACTTATATTGCTCTAACAGATACTTAACCCTTTCTATTTTATCTGCTGAGCTTAGAACTTTTTTGATAGAATATCTTTGAGCATTTTATTGTCTAAACTAACATCGGCATACATCTGTTTGAGCTTGCGATTTTCTTCTTCAAGTTCTTTTAAACGTTTCAACTCCAGTTTTCCATTCCACCATACTTCTTTCTCCAATAGTAAAACGTGCTTTTATCAATACCTAATTCTCGAGAGATTTCACTTACTGATCTTCCCTGTTCATTTTCTTTGAGAGCTTTAATGATTTGGTTCTCACTAAAATTACTTACTTTCATAATTGACAGTTTTATTTAAAGTTAATATTTTCAAATTAACAACTGTCCGATTTTTAGGGAAACCTACACCATTCCCCGTCCCTGTTCCCCGTCCCTGTTCCCCGTCCCTGTTCCCCGTTCCCCATTCCCCGTTCCCTAAACTGCCACAATTTTCAATTACTATTTGATAGGTACTATATAGACATTTGTCCTATATCGCTCAAAAAATATTAACTACCTTTGTTAAGCAAAATAGAAAAAGATGAAAGAACAAAATAATGTAGTAAAAGGAGTCTTCTTAGTCGCTTTAGGAGCTTCAAGTTTCGGTATGCTTGCTTCATTTGTAAAACTTGCATATAAGAGTGGATTTACCACTGCTGAAGTAACATATTCTCAGGTACTACTTGGTCTGCTATGTGTATCCTTGATTCACTTGTTTCGCAAAAAGAAAGCAGATGAACCAAAAGCTACCTCTAAAAACGTACGCAGTTTAATATTAGCAGGAACTTCCATGGGATTCACTTCTGTTTTATATTATATGGCTGTAAGTTATATCGACGCGTCAATTGCCGTTGTTCTCTTAATGCAATCTGTATGGATTGGAGTAGTGTTAGATAGTATAGCTACCAAAACATTTCCAAATTTGACAAAATTGGTTGCTATAGCATTAATTCTATTTGGTACTGTCTTAGCTACGAATATCATGGCAAGTAAGATTGAGTTAGATATTAGAGGAGTAATATTTGGCTTCTTAGCATCGTGTTCGTTTGCTACAACAATGTTTGCCTCTGGTCGTATTGCAAATCACTTACCTGCCACAAAACGCAGTATGTGTATGCTTACTGGAGCTGCTATAATCGTAACTATCTTTGTATTTGTCACTCAAATTGGGCCAAATAACTTTGAGTTTATGAAGGACTTTTACCTTCAATTTTCTCAAAACACAGATGGTATCAGGGATTTCGACTGGAGTATCTTCTACGGTTGGGGAATTGTATTAGCTTTATTTGGTACCGTATTACCGCCAATGTTCTTGAATATGGGATTCCCGTTGACAGGTGTAGGATTAGGAAGTATTATCTCATCCTTAGAACTACCTGCGTCAGTTACTGTAGCTTTCTTAGTTTTAGGTGAAAAAGTAATTCTAATACAATGGGTTGGTATTTTGCTAATCTTATCAGCTATTGTACTGATGAACAGCAGTCTAATCTTCAAGAAAAAAGAGTTAGAACTTCAATAGTAATTTCATTCAAAATATAAACTTCCATAGTTTAGCTTAAAGAGCCTTCACCTTTCTGAAGGCTTTTTTTTATTTTCTATTTTCTCTACACGCACTGCCCTTCAACTAATTACACTCCTATACCAATATCAATAACGTGAGTTTGACTCAAGTTATGAATCAATTTGTATCGAATATCATGTCAATAATTTACTTTTAACGAACGCAAGGAGAAACAGTCAACATTCGATAAAAAATGGAAGGATAAAACCTTAAAACATCATTTCAAAAATAAGTAGAGCACACTGTATGTCTTCAAACTAATGTAGACTTTTAGGACGTAAGCATAAGATAGTGTTTTAGTTATAAATTTATTAATTTTTGTTGATTATACAACTGTCTTCTTTTAGTTAAAGTTTCTTGTTTTAAAACAGCTCTTTTTTCTAATATTTTATCTGATTTTCCATAATATACGTCCTTAGGAGTTAAGTTTCCAATTGCCTCGTGATATCTGTTATTATTGTAGTTTTCTACAAAAACCTCAATAGCATCTATTAGCTCTTCAGGATGATAGTAATTATTAAGTTTTACAACATTTTTCATTGTTCTATGATATCTCTCAATTTTTCCTTGTGTTTGAGGATGTAGAGGTCTCCCATGTACTTGCTTCATTTTCATATCCTTCTCTAAAAAGATCTTTAAATCTTTTGCGATGTAGCAAGGTCCGTTATCAGATAACAACTTAGGTTTTGCTTTTGATTTGAGTTTTGCCTTGTTTATAGCTGTTTCTACGGTTCTTTTTACATCATTAGCTTCCATAGAGTCACATAGTTCCCAATGAATAATATAACGGCTGTAATCGTCTAAAATCGTACTTAAATAATACCAACCCCATCCAATAATTTTAAAGTACGTGAAGTCTGTTTGCCACATTTGATGTACAAACTGTGTTTTATCTTTAAATTCATTAGATGCTTCTATTAGAATATGATTTGGAGCGGGTATTAAACCTCTCTTCTTTAATATTCTATAAACACTGGACTCTGAGATATAGATACCTTGTTCATCTGTAATTTTATAAGCTAATTCTCGTGAAGATAATTCAGGATATTCTAAAGCTATCTCAACAACTAAGTTCTGTTGACTCTCAGGAATACTATTCCATTGCCTATTACTTATTCGCTTACTTTTTTCTAATCCATCATATCCTTTTTCTAAGTAACGTTTATACCATTTATAAAAGCTGCTTTTAGGAATACCAAACTCTTCAAGAGTCTTTTTAACTCCCAATTCACTTGTGGTTACACTTTGGATTAGCTCATATTTCTCTGCTGCTGTTAGTCTCATATACTTGCGATATAATTCATTTATTCCAGCATGTCTAAGGTTTTTTTTACAATATCGTAACGCAATACCAAATCTGCAACTACCTCTTTTAGTTTTGCATTTTCTTTGCGTAACTCTGCTACTTCATCACTGGTAGCCTCTCTTGTAATATCTCCTGATAATCGTTTTTTACCTGCCTCTAAAAACTCTTTATTCCATTTATAGAACTGAGTTTGACTAATGGAGTATTTTCTACATAGTTCTGATACAGATAGCTCTGCTCGTAATCCTTCTATTACAATCAATACTTTCTGTTCTGAGGTAAATAGTCTACGCGTATTTTTACGGATATCTTTTACCATACTTTCTGGTGTTTTCTTACTGACTCTTCCCATAATTATAAAGTTATCATTTTTTGAAAACACTATCTTATTTATAGTATCTTAACTGTCCACTTTTTGCTGACGATTTACACTATCTGTTCTATATTTATTATCCCCAAAAGCATAAAGCACAATAATAATACACAAAATAAGCAACTCATTGACGAATCGCTGAAAGTAGTGATTTTAGTTCTGATCTTATAAATTATTGCCAATATGAGAAAATATTACTCAATACTTCTTTACTTTTACCCTATCAAAACAAATAAAATCACTTAAAGTATAAGTCTATGATTAAAAAGATTCTCCCTTTAGCTATCCTTTTCGCTACTCCAGTATTTAGCCAGGTAGCCAAAGACACAATTTGGGTAGATAGCTATGATTATATCGTACAAAAGAAAGATGCTAAATTTTTTAAAATTGCTAAACCTATCAAAGGTAATACAGACCTTAAAACTATCGAGGTTTACAATGCTAAAACAAATAAGATAGAAAGCAAAGGAAATGGTACTTTCATGGAAGGAAACGCTACAGCCTTATACCAAGGTGATGTACAATACTTCGATACAAACGGTAAAGTAAATTCAACTTTTACCTATGATGAAAACAATTCAATCACAAAATTAACAAGTATTGATCCTCGCAATGGTAAAGTATACAATTGTGAATACTATGATAACAATGTATATTCTGGAGAAGCTTTATTCAATTGGAATGGTGTATATGTTTACATTGAAGTAGAAGATGGTGTTTATTATAAATACGAGGTTATTAACCCTAAAAATGACAAAAATAAATTAACCTATCAATTTGACGAAAACAACTATCCTTCTGCAGAAGAATACTTCGATGAAAATGGCGTGTCAACGTATGCTGCTACATATCAAGAGGGACAATTGGTAGAAGGAGAGTCAGTGACTATTAACTATAGTAATTTTAGTGTACAATCTGTCTCTAAATATACTGATTCTAAGATATTACAAACTACTAATTTCTATACAACAGGACAAATTAAAAGTAAATCAGTCGTTTCTAATAACATAACTACAGAAGAATATTTCGACAAAAATGGAAAGCTCTTAGGTACATACAGAAGCGAATTGGATAGCGATGGATACTCAACTAAAAGTGAAGGTGTTCAATACTACTTTAATGTCTATGACAATAATCCTGATGATATCTATTCAGTATATCATTATAAGAACAATGTAATGATCAAATCAGAAGATTACTATGTTACTCCAAAAAACAATACAGTCAAAAGCATTATCTATAGCAATGAAAACTATCAGACTCTTAAGAAGGAATTCTATAATGAAGATGGAACTCTAAAAAGTCAATTACTTTATGATACTGATGGATATACCCCTAAGGATGGAACAGATTATAGTGATAACTTAACAATTACTTACAAAAACGCCAAAATAGTAGAGCGCATAGAATTATATTCTAATGGCAAACCATTTGAAATTACGAAAAACAACCTTTCGATCTATTACGATACAAAGGGAAAAGAGTTAGGTAGATTAACGTATAAGGAAGAACCTATGTATGGCGGCGTTGTCAATATATCTGGTACGCAGTATACGATGAGTAATGATCTGATTTCGAGTATTTCCAAGTATGAAAAAGAACAATTAGTCTACGAAGCTACTTATGAAACTACTAATGGTCAATCTACGATTAGTTCAGAAACGTTTTATCAAAATCAAAATATTTCTAAAGTAGTAGAATACTATAACAATGGAAATAAGGCAAGCATTTCACAATATTCGCCTGCAACCTACACCTATTCTCCTATCAAACAAACTTTCTATGATAAGACAGGAAAGGAATTAGGTATATACGATCATTTGACACAGACAGGTACTTTAGTTGATTTTACTTACGATAAGCAAATATCTGCTATCACTAAATTCAAAGATGGGAAGACCTTAGCTAAAAAAATATATGCTTTAAAACAAAACACAAATTCGACATATTATTTACAAGCTGATATCGATTATAATAAGCAAGGAAAATTCTATAGTGAAAAAGGAGAGATAATCTCCACAGCTACTTACAAAGATGGAGCTGCTTTTGAAGGAACTGTATGGGAAAATGACTTATATTACCTAACAGAAACAACTTATAAAAAAGGACTAAAAGTAGGTAAAGAAATAGTAAAATATGTTCATAGTGATGAAATCGTTACGATCAATTACTACGACAATCAAGGTAATTTAACAAAATCAGAGATATATAGTAATAATGTGTTGCAGTCTATCGCTGAATATCAAGAAGGAGTATTACACGGAGCAACAACATATTATGACAATGAAGGAGAAGTACTATCAACTTTAGTTTATCATAATGGCTATCCATACGAAGGAACGCTTACTTCGATAGACTATATGTACTACAACACTACTGAATATGTAAATGGAATAATTCAAGCTAAAAAAATGTATCTATTAGATATAGATGGAAAGACCCCAACTACCTTAGTGTTACATGAAGAATATGAAAATAGTGCCACTTTTAGTAGAACTATTAATGACAGTACAACTGGAACTCCTATTTATAAATACAATGTCAAAGACAACTACTTAGATGGTCAGTATCAATACTTCGAAAGTGGCAAAATAAAATATCAAGCTACTTTTAAAGATGGAGTTCTAACAGATGGTACTGTGGCTATTAATGACCTAAACCAAAATGCATATAACTATTACAGTGAATCACCAAGTAACTATACACTGTTAACCAGTAAAAAAGGAAATCTTACTGTAAAGATTTTGAATGAAGATCACAAAGAACTATTCGTTATGGAAGCTAAAGTGAAAAAAGGCGATAGCAGTCTAAATCCTTTAACTATCAACAAGATAACTGTAAGTAATTTATTCCCTTACAATGAGTTTAATAGTGAGAGTTATTATCATGATAACTACGGTTATGATTATGGTGTACCTGCAGCAGAAGCAGCAGTTGAAGCAGCAGAAGCAGCGGAGGTACCTGTACCTGTATCTGCATACTAAGAGACCTATAATTTCTTACATACTAAAATCCCAAGTATTATACTTGGGATTTTTTTGTTCATAGAAATCTAAAAGCTCTTTATTTTAATTAACTATTTTGATATAAATATTAATTTTATTAAATTAGATTTGAACAAAATTAAACAAACTATTCATATTATGTCAATTAAACCCAAACTTCCTATACATTGTCCGAGTTGTGAAAGTGAACTAAAGGTCACTCAGCTATCTTGTGAGCACTGTCAGACTATCGTCAATGGTAACTTCACTTTGCCCCTACTCTTACAGCTGAGTAAAGAGGAACAGGAGTTTATCTTAGCCTTCTTTTTAAACAGTGGGAGTCTAAAACAAATGGCATTACAGATGAATATCAGTTACCCTACTGTCCGAAATAAACTTGATGATATGATAGAACATATTCAAGAATTACAGAAAAAAGAATAACTCACTATAAACAACCAACCTTATGACACTCAAAAACTACATTCTTAAACCATTTGAAAACGTACAAGAGAAAACACTCTTAGCAATCGGTGTACTAACTGGAGTAGTTATTAGTTGTCTTCAACTATTAACTCATATGCGTAGTATAGCAATTCTAAAACAAATAGCTCTCAAGTCAGCACCTACACTTGCCCAAACCTTGAGTGACTTTGTTATCACAACAATAGTAATGACACTTGCTTTATTCGTATTTGGAAAAATCATCAACAAAAAGACTCGACTAATAGATATACTCAACACTGTATTGATTGCACGTATATGTCTAGATATAAGTGTACTATTTGATATCAATGGCTACCTAAGTGATTTCTCTCTTCAACTTATTGACAATATTGCTAATCCTGAAATATTGTTCAAAAGTAATCCACAAGGTTTTGTGTATCTTATCATTACGTCATTTGCTAGTATTCTATGTCTAGTTGGTTTTGGATACTATATCTACCAAGGTTTCAAACTAGCTACAAATCTCAAAAAGAAATATATGATTATTGTCTTCGTACTAATCATCTTACTTGTAGATACTCTGACAAGACTAATCACTACATTATATTAATCAACACAACAACACTATGAAAAAACTATTAACTACACTTATCGTATGCTTTGCTACTTCATTTAGCTTTGCACAAACAGCTATTCAGGTAGACAGTGAAATTGATGGAGACTTATACTTAGCGAATAAAGACAGTAAACAACTTGCCATTATAATAGCGGGCTCTGGCCCTACTAACAAGAATGGAAACAATCCTGCAGGGGTAAATGCGAACTCCTATAAATACCTTGCTCAAGGACTAAAAGAGAATGGTATTAACACCTTCACGTATAACAAGAGGATGTTTGCTCAAATGAAGAACCAGACAATGAATGAAGCTGATGTAACTTTTGATGATAACGTAAAAGACCTCAACCTTGTTATTGATTACTTCAAAAGGGACTATCCAAATATTGTATTGATAGGACATAGCGAAGGAGCTTTAGTCGCTACATTGGCTAGTCAAGACAATAGTACTGTATCTAAGCTTATCTCACTACAAGGGCCAGGAGAGACAATAGATAAAACACTGTATAAACAGATAACAGCGCAAGCACCTTTCTTTGCGAAATCAATAGAAGACATTCATGCTAAACTTAGAAAAGGCGAAATAGTAGATAGCATCCCTCCTATGCTACAAAGCTTATATCGCACTTCTGTTCAGCCTTACCTTATCTCTTGGATGAATTACGATCCTACTGTAGAACTTAAAAAAGTAAAACAACCGATCTTAATCTTACAAGGGGATAAGGACTTACAGGTCAAGACAGATCAGGGAGACAACTTAAAACAAGCTGTACCTACTGCTACTCTTATCACGTTAAAAGGAATGAATCACGTACTAAAAACAGTTGTAAAAGAGGAGGAGAACTTAGCATTATACAAGAAGCCTGATGTGCCTCTTCACGCTGAACTAGTACCTACTATTGTTAACTTTATAAAGAAATAATATGACCGTATATTTTGTTATCGCTATAATGTATATAGGAATTAGTTTTATTCTAACACCTACTAATGCTGACAGTATGTTAGCAGGTTACAATACATTATCAGAAGAGCGCAAAAAGCTTTATGACATCACCTCTACTGTTAATATAATTAACCGCACAGTCCGCTGTACGGGTATAGTATTAGCTCTTTTAGGAATAGTCTTCTATTTTATTGATGTATCAGAGTTTATACATTTTATCATACTTATTTTCAGTGTACTCCCATTATTGATTTCAAATATTTATGCGAGATTAAAGTATTCTACAGATCCTATGCGCTGGTATGAATGGGTACTATACTTCATTACTTTATTTGTCTGTGTTGTTTTACCATTTATTAGTTAAAAAAAATAAAGGCTTGTTTAATAATACATTCTAAACAACTATAACTAAAAAAGCCTCGCAAATGCGAGGCTTTCTATATCTAAAGCACTAGTAGTGCCATATCTTTTAATGCTTGTGCTGGTTTAGAATACCAGAATAGTTCAAAGTCTTCATTCGTAAACTCCTCAAAGCTCTTTTTCATTTCTTGATAAGTCATCGTCTGAGAAGCTTTCTCCTTCAAAGTCTCCACAAAATGTACAAACCAATCTCCTACCATTCTATCTACATCTACACCTATCGTCTCTTTTTTAGTATAGAATACCAATTGAGCCATTTCAAACACTCTGTTTTTCTTCTTTTTCTCAAAGTACTCGATATAAGGGAATGTCCCTAACCATACGACTTTCTGATTCGGTTTACATACTGTTAAAGGCTCATCATTTAGACAAGTAAAGATATAATCAGGTGATATACTCGTACGAGGTACTTTAAAATCAAACCATTCATGTAATGGCATATCAAAGCACATCCCATGCATAAAGTTAAACAGTGACTTCTTTAGTCCAAAAGAGAACTTATCGTGTATCGCTCCATTCATTTCTACGTGCGGTACATCGTTATTAGCGAATGTCCCCATCTCAGCGTTTACGCGCTCTACCTTGTATTCCTCTGGATTCATACCTACTGGTGAATGAGCAGTCATCGCAAACTGATGCCAAAAGCCCGATTGCATTACTCCTGCTTCAAACAACTGACGCACCATCTCAAGGCTGTCTATTGTCTCTTGTGCCGTCTGTGTTGGGAAACCATACATCAGATAGGCATGCACTAAGATACCAGCCTCCGTAAAGTTTCTATTCACACGGGCTACTTGCTCTACCGTAACTCCCTTATCTATTAATTTTAATAATCGATCTGAGGCTACCTCTAATCCTCCTGATACTGCCACACATCCTGAAGCTTTTAATAATAAGCACAAGTCTTTCGTAAAGCTCTTCTCAAAGCGGATGTTCGTCCACCAAGATACTGTTAGCTTACGTCTGATGATTTCTAACGCTACCTCGCGCATTAGGGCTGGCGGTGCTGCCTCATCGACAAAGTGAAAGCCTGTCTCTCCCGTCTGCTCAATTAATGTCTGCATACGGTCTACAATCTGCTTAGCCGCTATTGGTTCATATACCTTGATATAGTCTAAACTAATATCACAGAAAGTACATTTACCCCAATAACATCCATGTGCCATTGTTAGCTTATTCCAGCGACCATCACTCCACATACGATGCATTGGATTCACAACTTCAATCACAGAAATATACTCTGTCAGCAATAAGTCTGAATAATCAGGAGTACCTACCTCAGCCTGTTTATAGTCACGCTTCAGCGGATTATTGATATACACTACCTCATTGTCCTTAGCAATAAGCGTACGCTTTAACTCCTCTTGTGCTATCTTTCCTTCTACATATAGAATCAAGTTCTCCAGTGGAGCCTCTCCATCATCTAAAGTGATAAAGTCAAAGAACTCAAATACACGTACATCTTTTAACGAACGCAACTCAGTATTAGGAAACCCTCCTCCCATCGTGATTTTGATATGAGGATAGTTCTTCTTAATGTATTGAGCACATCTAAAACTACTGTATAAATTACCTGGGAAGGGTACAGAGAATCCCATTATCTTAGGATTAGTCTTATCTATTAGCTGTTGTAATAAATCAAGAGTAATCTCATCGATATAAGTCAAAGGTTGGTGTAGTGCCTCATACATCTCATCAAACGTATGAGCAGAACGACCTAATCGCTCCGCATATCTACTAAACCCAAAGTTGGTATCTACCGTCTCGACAATGAGATCAGACAAGTCCTCTAAGTACAGTGTAGATAGGTGTTTCGCCTTATCTTGTATTCCCATACTTCCGAATGCCCATTCTAACTCTTCTAATTGTTCAAAGCGAGATGCCCTAGGAAGATAATCTTCTTGTACGATAGCATGTGCTAATGTAGAGTTCTTTCCTTGTAAGAAAGCTATCACAGCATCGATAGTAGAGATATAGTCCTCTTCTAAAGCAAGAATACGATGTATATTAGGAGATACTTCTTCTATGTGTTCATGTACATAGTCGAACAAGTCTATCAATCCTTGTTTACTAAACAATTTCAATATAACCTCTATTCCCAAATCAGCCTGATAACTGTCAATATTCAAAGTATTCAAGAATCCCTTGATGTAAGCAGTTGCTGGATAAGGTGTGTTTAACTGGGTAAACGGTGGAGTTATAAAAGCAATTGTTGTATTCACTATATCTAATTTTGGAGTGCAAAGATACTACTATTCAACCGAGTAAAAAACTGTATCTAACATACATTACTTCTTATTTAATCAACATTTAACAAACTATAAAACAACACATTACACAGTACTAAAAGTTCTTACCTCTTTTTCAGAGAACACTACATCAACACCTTACGCAGATATATCTTAGAATACCCTAAAGGATAATCCTTCTCTTCTGCAAAAATCTCATACCCCAAAGATTGGTAAAAGTCAGAAGCTTGAAACGAAAAAGTATTAAGTGATATATACTTACAGTTGCGCTCTACAGCTACCTGCTCTGCTACTAACATGAGTTTCTTCCCAAGACCTTGTGGATATCCAAACGAAATCTGGACAATTAGTTAAGCAGCTTTATTACTATTTATTATTTGATTAAATTCGTTGATTGTCTGGTAGTTTAAGTAGGAGTGTCTGCGTCTTTTATTATACCACATTTCGATATATTCAAAGACTTTAGACTCCATTTTCTTTGTACTTAGTTGTAAATTTCCATAAACCATCTCCACTTTTAAGGATTTAAAGAAGCTTTCCGCTACGGCATTATCCCAACAATTTGCTTTTCTACTCATACTTCTAACAACCTTAAATGACTTCAGGTAGTTGGCAAATTTGTAGTTTGCATATTGTACTCCTTGGTCAGAATGGAAAATTAGTCCTTCTTCAAAAGCTCTGTTCTTTTTAGCCATTTTAAAGGCTGCTAAGGTGGTGTTTTCTGTTGACATATCTTTACTCAAACTCCATCCAATAACCTTTCTATCATATAAATCTATTATTGTAGTTAGGTAAATAAACCCTTCTTTAACAGCGATATAAGTAATGTCAGACACCCAGGCTTTCCCTGGTTCAGTTTGTTTAAATTGTCTATCTAAAATATTATCAACCACTAAATAATTGTGTTCAGAGTCTGTGGTTATTCTATATCGTCGAGCTACTTTACTACGTAATCCTAACTCTTTCATATACTTAGCAACGGTAGGTTTTGATATCTTATATCCTCGTGCATTGAGTTCTATTGTAAGACGAGGACTGCCATAACGCTGTTTAAATTCTAGATAAACTTCTGTAATAACACGTTTTAGATTTGCTTTGGCTTGTTGTCTTTTATTAACAGGAGACCGTTTCCAATGATAATAACCACTTCTACTTACCTCTAAAACCTTACACATAATCCCAATCGGAAATTCATGTTCATGATCAAATATGAACATGTAAATCATTTGCCGGTCTTTGAGAAAATGCCGATTGCTTTTTTTAATATTTCATGCTCTAATTCGACAGCTGCTAACTTCTTCTCTAACTCTTTAATTCTTGCTTGTTCTGGAGTAAGTTTTTGTTTCCCATTGCCTGGAAAACTAGCATCGCCTAACTCTTGAGCTTCTTTACACCATTTATACAATAATGTAGGTCTGATTCCAAGCTCACGAGCCAATTCTGATTTGTTTGTTCTTTCCTTAGCCAGTTCAACGGCTTGCTGCTTAAATGCAGCATCGTAGGCCTTTCTAATTCTTTTCATAATTCAAAGATAAGTTTTTATGCTTAACTTAATGTCCAGGCTAAGTTACCAAGTCCATTGTCCTCTATGACTCTCTTTCACAGCGAGGTTCTGTATCTCTAACGTCCCCCATAGTGAACGGCCTAATATCCCGCCTATCACCTCTCCTTCTTCCACTAAAGTAATCTCTAATGCCTCATTAATACAAGCTGATAAATGTGTCGTATGACTTACATTATAAGAAGATAATATCTCCTTAATCGCCATTGCATTATGATCATCTATCTCTGTAGTTATCTTTATTTCCATCCTAATTCGTGTTTCAGTTTATACTAATCTAAAGTACTAAATCTAAATCACATCATAACTTATTTCTATGCATACACTGACCATAAGATTTAACATATTCCTATCTTTGTACAAAATATTAGCAATATGGAGAACAATAGTATTCCAATATACAACATCTGTAACTTACTCGACAACAACAACATCACTCAAGACTGTGTGGTATATAGATTGGAAGAATACATTTCTAATAGACCTAATATGGTATCTTCACCGCACAGACATGCATTTTATCAAATCTTGTTTGTATCTGAAGGCAAGGGAGTACACTCTATTGACTTTGAAAAATTCTCAATCGAAGAAAAATGTTTATTCTACTTGAACCCATCTCAAGTACACAAATGGGAATTTGAACCAGGTACTACAGGTTTTTTAATCAATTTTAATGATAACTTTTTGCGTACTTTCTTGGTGAATCCGAACTACCTAAATGAATTTACTTTCTTCAGTGGCAACGCACATTATTCAAAATTCTCATGTGAGAAGTGCTATGAAACACTTCACAGCAAATTTGAGAAAATATATTACGCTTACTTAGAAAATCAACCGCTCCAAAAAGATTATATGAAAGCTTTAATGCTTGAATTATTTTTAGAAACTCAACTGTTTCTTGTAAAGAAAGTCTTTGATATAGAAGAGCACAACGAAACAAAAGGTACTCAGTTTATCGTAAAAAACTTAGAAAGACTTATTGAAAAGCACTTTGTTGAAAAAAGATTGCCAAGTGAGTATGCAGAAATGCTCCACATCACACCTAATCACTTAAACACGCAATGTAAGAAAGTTCTGGGGATTACTGTTGGAGAAGTAATCCGCAATAGAGTCATCCTGGAATGCAAACGGCTATTAGTCAATGCGGATCTCACAATCACAGAAATTGCCTATGAACTCGACTTCAAAAACAATGCCTATTTTTCGCGTTTTTTCAAAAAGAACACAGGATTATCACCAGAAGAATTTAGAAAACAAAGTAAATAATTGATTTAATAAATCACTTTCCGCATTCTCAGACTAGTCAAAATTGATTAGTGTAAATATCACCACGTTTAGTGTAATATTTTTCAGTAGCTAAGGTTCTAATTTTGCTGAAAAATAAGACATTATGGATTTTCCTCTATTTCATTTAGACTGGTTGAATGACCGCTTTCTCATTGCGATGATTGCGATTATTCACGTATTTATAAACCACGGGTTAGCCGTTGGATTCATTCCCTATATAACACTGTTAGAACAGCAAGGAGTACTAAAAAGTGGTTCAGATGAAATCACTGATTTAGCTTGGGACAAAATGGTTCAACGTATGATGATGGTAGGTTTTGTTATTACGACCACAATGGGAGCGATGACTGGAGTAGGTATCTGGTTCTCCGCGGCGTTAATCAGCCCAAACTCTATCGGTAGTTTAATCCGCGTATTCTACTGGGGATGGTTTACAGAATGGATCGTGTTTGTATTAGAAGTTATCTTTATCATGATATACTTCCTCACCTGGAAAAACTCAAACAAATCCCTTCGTGCCAAACAACGCCACATTCGATTTGGATGGTTCTTATCTGCGTTCTCATGGCTAACCATGGCTATCATTGTAGCGATATTAGGATTTATGATGGATCCTGGAAACTGGATAGAAGAACATTCCTTCATCAATGGTTTGACTAATCCTATTTACTTACCTCAGCTATTATTTAGAACACCAACTGCTATGGTCGTGGCAGGAGCCTTTGGTTTCTTACTGATTATGTTATTCACTAAGAAATCGAGTGCGATCAGACCTACGGCTCTTAAAACTACTGCTATTTGGACATTATTGTGGTTACCACTGTCAATACTTGCAGCAATACATTACTATAATGTGATACCAGAAGCCATGACAGCGAATATGAGTACTGCTGTCGGAACAATGGACTTTGAACTATACTATGACTTACTAAAGAAAATAATACTTATTGCAACCAGTTCTCTTGCACTATTAGCCGTTTGGGTACTGTGGAAGCCAAAGAAAATCAACCTTGTGATGGTCATTATTCCATTTGTTCTTTCTTTAGGCTTCTTGGGTATATTCGAACGCGTACGTGAATTTATTCGCAAACCCTATGTCATCGGAGATTATATGTACTCTAACTTAATTCGCGAAGAAGATTATCCCTTATTACAACGAGATGGTATCTTAAAACACACTACTTATACAGCCATTACTGAAATCACGGAAGAAAACAAGTTGGAAGCTGGTAAAGATGTATTCATGGTTGCTTGCTCTCGATGTCATACCAGTCAGGGGATTAACTCTATCATCTTCGTATTCGAAAAAATGTATGGCATAGGCAAACCTTTGGATATAAATGGTATGAAAGCGTATATCCCGAATATGCATAACGGTAGAACCTATATGCCTCCCTATCCAGGCAATGAAGAAGAACTCGACGCATTAGCACATTATATATTTTACCTACAACAGAGTGGAGCGACCTTAGAAGGTGCACAGAGTGCTGGTGCACAGCTGAACCCTACTCATTCGGTTGAACATTTCATAGAACAAAAATCTAAACAACAATAATTATGAACAATACTCCATTACCAAAAGATATACCCTTAGATTTACCATTACCAGAGTGGCTATTAGTCATTCTATTAGTTGTGTCATTCTTGGCTCATATTGTATTTGTAAACCTAATGGTAGGCGGCTCTATAGCGACATTATGGGCTGAAATCAAAGGACTTAAAAACAAAGAATACGATGTACTTGCTCAAGAAATAGCAGCGACAATAACTGTAAACAAATCATTAGCCGTAGTACTGGGGGTAGCGCCATTGCTAAGTATCAATGCACTGTATACGATCTATTTCTATACTGCAAACTCCTTGACAGGGATTATGTGGATATTGATCATCCCATTAGTTGCGATAGTATTTCTGTTGACCTACTTACACAAATATACTTGGGAAGCGATGTCAAACATGAAACTGTTACACATCTCTATCAATGCCTTGGCTGTAGCAATGTTTCTATTCATTCCCCTAATCTTCTTAGTGAATATAAACTTAATGTTATTCCCTGAAAAATGGATGAGTGTAAGAGGATTCTTATCCGCTTTAGCACTGCCAAATGTGTTCCCGAGATACTTCCATTTTATCTGTGCTTCCTTGGCTCTGACAGGTCTATTTATCACTTGGTATATGGGACGTAAGAATTATCCTTTTGAAGAATACTTTAAAGTTTTCACCAGAGCCAAAGTAAAACGCATTGGATACCAATTAGCCTTAGGAGCATCCGTAGCCCAGTTCTTATTTGGCCCAATCGTGATGGCTACTTTACCTGCCAAAGGATTTAGTTGGGCTATGATGGGAGTAATTTTATCTGGTGTAGCAGTAGCAGTATATGCAGTGTACTATATGATCCAAACACTAAGAGGTACAGATGAGCAGTTGGATAGATACTTCAAAAGAATAGTGATTTCTATGGGAATTGTAGTTGTATTCATGGGAAGTGGGCGTCATGTATACAGAGCCAATGCCATCAATCCACACCGAGAACTTATGGCTCAAAAGACAGCCGCCTTTGAACAAGCATCCAAAGAAGCAAGAGAACAAGCTGCTAATGCACAAGAAGAAGAAAAACAAGCTATAGCAAATGCCGAGGCTTCTGGTGATAACACTGCTAAAGGTAAAGCTGTTTTTAATAGCTATTGTGCAGCTTGTCACAAAGAAAAAACACAATTAGTTGGACCACCAGTCACAGAGATGCAAGAAATATATGCAAACAATAAAACGGACCTAATCAAGTGGATTAAATCTCCTGGTAAGAAACGTCCTGATGCACCACAGATGCCTCCTTTTCCACAAATTAACGAGGGAGATATGGAAGACTTAACTCAATATATCTTAAACATTAAATAGCCTAAACCATGATTTTAACCTTATGTTTTATCGTCATATTTGCCATATTTATAATCTGTGGAATACTAATTTCGAAGGTTGTGCAAGTATACTTATTCACAACAAAAGACAAAAAGTTGTGGGAGAAAAAAATTAAAGAAGAAACTCAATACCAATTTATAAAAGGTCTTTATTAGTTTAAACCTTCGTCTGATTAAATACAATTTACATCCCTCATTAAGAAGTCAATATTGCAATCCTGTCTACAATTCTGCTATTGTCATATCAAGAGTTAACTCACAAGTTACTCTTTTTTACAGATTGTTTACTATATGCCATTCTATACTTGACTTAGCTCAATGAGGGATATTTTTTATACTTTATGCTGTAATTGCTCAAGAACTTCTTGGGCATCATACTTAGACTGTGCATACCACGCATAAATATTCATAATCATATACAACTCTTTCTTACTATTGACATTTTGCATAGTTACGAATGTGTAGTGCACCCGACCAAGATTATATTTTTTGATCTTCACGATTTGTTTCGAATCGCAACATTGCTCTACTCTAAATAACTTCTTTAGTATAATCCTATCTTCTCTAACATAAGCCTTACACAGGTACAATAACTGACATATCGCTAAGATTACAAAGAATAATGCTACACCTATTTGGAACACAACAACAAAGTCATTCTCTGATACAGCTGCTGTTAATCGAATCGATGAAACACTACTAAAGACAATAGCTAACATTATATTTACTGCTAAATGTCCAAATGAATACTGATAGGACAATCTCTTTTCTTGCTCAACCACCTCACTAAAAATTTTAGTTTTTTCAAAGAAAAGATTTTAGTTGCTATATATCAAACGACTTACTCACAATCTATTGTAAATCACCTAAAATTGGCCATAATTAGCTATAATCAGGGATAACACAGCTCTCTTTTCAATAGACTTGCGTCCATTTACTCCTAAAAACTGCCTAAATCAATTTTACATATCCTTCTTAAAAATACCATAACAGCGATATTCACTGTCATTCTTATATAAAACAAACTCGACATGGTCACATTATTATCGGGTGATGATACCATAGTGGTCGCATGAAAATTAGGTTAAATCATGTGATCACTATGCGATCACTATGCGACCACTATGCGACCACCTCGAAAAAAAGCTGTCTCGTCCTAATATAGCTGTACAGTTATTGTTTATAATCCTATTATAACTATACAGGTACTTGTTGTTCTTTTTTGTTGGTATAGTAATTCTTCCATCTCTTAGTTAATATCCCACTCTTAAGATGTGCTTGTTCAGGAGTTAGTCTATCACAACTATCGTGAGGTCTGATTTCATTATACAACTTTATACTTCTTCTTATTTTTTCTTTGGTTTTCTTATAACCTAAGCTTGAATAGTTTAAATCAAACTCACCTTTAATTATTCCATTTACTCGTTCTGCTACTGCATTATCCTTAGGATTTCCATTCTGAGTTGTGCTTATTGCTATATTATTATCTTTTAACAATTTAGTGTAAATCTCGCTACAGTATTGACTTCCTCTATCTGAGTGATGGATAAGTTTTTCATTGTAGGCTCTATTACTTAATGCCATTCTTAGTACCTCTAAACATATGTCTCGTCCTAATATAGCTATACAGTTATTGTTTATGATTCAGTTGTTAATTATACCTTTTCTTTCGAGTTTATAAATGCAACATATAGGGAATACAACCTTGCCTAAAAAACCTGAAAGTCATTCTATACTCAACGAAATAGTAAAGCAAAAAGGTTATAAAAAAACTAAGCGAGGTGAAAGACATAAAGTTATTTGTTATCTTATACATAAAATAATTAAAAAAGAATACCCTATCTGATTCCTTTGTTTGCTACCTTGTCAAAGCTTTAATTATATTAATCCCAATGAACTTAAAATCACTTCTCATACAATCCAAAAGCAACATTACTTTCGATATACTTACCCAACTCGATTTTACGCTTTCAACAAAAGATGTAATAGATGAGTTAAAAGAAGATTTGCTTCAAGCAGCGTTTGACAACCAGATCATACTTGATATTGGCTGGTATCCAGAGTTTGATATCAATGGACATTTTAGCGTACAAGTTATTGCTAACTACAACTGGGAAGCACCACTGTATAAAGAGAACTGTAAGTCCTTTACCTGTTTAGAAACAGCTGTTATCTCTGCATTAAGGTACTGTCAGTAAACATACATTATGCCACAAACAGTTTATGCTATTAGCAGAGACTATTCGTTTCTTAATTTTAATAGATTTTCATGTGAATGCATCTCTCTAAACCACTGTTAGTACAGAGTAAATCAAGTTTATAATATACGATACGTAATACAAAAAAAGCGAAAGGTCGGAGAGTTCTCCAACCTTTCGCTTTTTCATATAATTGTAACATCTATACAATTATTCATCGAATGAATTCCATGGTATTAATACTCCAGTATTTTCTATTAAATCATATTCTAATTTATACATAGGAGTATACAGCTTTCGGTAACCTGCCTTGCTAATAATAGGATCACTACCTTGTCTAACTCTTACATCTTTAGGATCTGATTCAAAACTTAAGACTGGCATTTGCTCTTTTCCATCAAGCATGTTTACAAATCGTTTATCATTCTTTGGATCTATCACCATTTGCCCTCCTTTATACACTTTAATTGTGATTTTAGTTGGAGCAGTTAGTGGGGTAGAATTACCATAGTCAGTCCACCTTGCAGACATACCGAACTCAAACTGAGTAGAACTTTCAGGATACCCTTGTAAGACTGTATTCAAATTAGGAATATCGGCATAAGGATTTTCACCTCCACTTACTCTATCATCTCCTGGATATACTAATAAAGTCTTATTGTCTACTATCAGCTCATTCAAATAAAAGTAACCAACAACCTTCCCATCAATTTTAGCTACATTTGTTTTCATTAATTCAGTAGCAGAATCAATATCTGTTTTACCTCCGTCACTTGGTGGTGTTACATATCCATACTCCATAACCAAATAGTCAAATGGAGGTAGTAATCTATAATTAACGTGAGTTCGACTTAAGCTATTAGTCTATTTTGATCAATAATGTCGTTAATATTATTAATAGAAGGCTTTTTCGGGAAGTATGAATATGTAATCAAAGCAGCTAACATATTTGCTATAAAATTATTAAAGGATCTGTGTCTTGTATGTTCTACTTGACACATATTCTTTAATTCATCATTTACAGTTTCAATAAGTGCTCTTTTCTTTAAATGTATTTTATCGGCAAGTAGCATCATTGAGTTCTTCATGTTTTTTTTGATTTTAGTAACTAAATGTACTCCATCAACGAACATTTGTTCAAAAAGATCTTTACTGATATATCCTTTATCTCCAAAGAGTTTACCAAAAATACGTTTATGAAAATTCAATTCTTTTAAAGGTTTTCTATCATCAACATTGGCTGGAGTTAATAAGAAATCAAGTATTTCACCTTTATCATTTATAATTAAATGAAGTTTAAACCCCATAAACCAACCAATAGAACACTGACCTTTTGTTGCTATATTCTTAAATGTTTTATGCTGCTTTTCTCTTTTAATGTGTGACACTCTTAAAGGAGTAGAATCTATAAATGAAACTCCTGTACATTTGCCTAATCTATTAGATTTTAAGAAGATTCCTAAAGGTACAATAACCGTTTTTTGTAGTTCTACAAAGCGATTATAAGAAACAGTTTTAGGAAATTCCTTTTGCATATGAACTTTTACATAATCAATATAATAATGTTTTAAACATCTAAAACCACTATCATGAAATAAAATCAAAATAGTCATTACTTCACTTGCATTAAGTGTTGACTTTCGATTACGTTTTTTCTTTGTACTATCTGATTCAATACTATGAGATTGCAAAACATTTGAATATGCTTTAAAAAATTCATCGACTTCATAATAAATTTCAGTAATTTTGTCTGTAGATAACATAGAGATAGTTTTAGTTAAATATTTGTGATTCAGAACCTTAAATATACTAATCCTATCTCTTTTTTTATAGCTTTTTTTTGCTTTTTCTTATATCGAACTCACGTTAATTAGCATTTTGCTCTACTACTATAGTTCTCACAATTTCAGGTTGATCAAGATGACGAACTTGTATATTACCACGTACAACCCCTGTTGCTTTAGCAACTCCTAACTCGAACTGAAGATGGCCATTTACATTTTTAGGTTCTTTCGTCCAATTGAAAGCGTTTCGATCATAATCGAATACTTCCCAGTTAGCACTTCCTCCTCCATAAGCCGTAACAATACTCGATGAATTTATTGCGCCATCTACACTACCAGACCCAACTCTTATGATTGGTTTACTAAGTACTAAATTCAAATTACTCACTTTTAATTGTGTGAAAACCTCAGGCTTATCAACCAATTTAAAAGTATAAATCTCATCACCAAAAACGGTCTCGCTTCTTGTAAATGACAATGTACTTACTTTGCCGTTTGTAACACTTTCAAATGTAGAAACAATGTCTCCTTCAACACTTTTCTCCCATGCTAAACCATCTTTTTTAGCCGTCAATGTCACTTCCCCTGTTGGGCTATTTTCCCACAGAAATAGTTGATCTGTACTAAGTGCCAATTCTAATATTTTACCTGGTCCACCAATAAAAACCCACGATTCTCCATCCCATGCATAAATTCCCTTTCCTTTACCATCTTGCAAATCTTCATTCACATTATAAACAACCAAGCCTGCGTGAGCCTCATCCTGAACACTTTTATCATAACCAGGTTCAAACATAGGATACAGCATCTCCACATCTGTTAAATCCACTCTCGGTAGACCAAGTCCTTTATTGGCATTTGCTTCTTCCCCTGTTTTATTCTCTAAGTTCTTTAACTCTAAAAGAGACCCTTCTACAGCAGGTTCACCAGTACCAATCGTAACCTGAGCTAATGCGCTATTAGTTATGACAAACAACATAAGCAAAACGAAAATGCATTGTCTTAATCCATGACATAGTAATATTTTTCTCATTTGTTTTTGTTTTTTTGTATTGTTTTGACCCCTATAAACCTAGAGTATTTTTAAATTTTTAAAGTATAATGTTTTAGGCTACTTTTTCTCTGCTACAAATCAAGTGTTTGTCCTTTTCCCATTTCTCCATTGGAGTGATTTTTCCAAGCAAGCCATGTAGTCTTTTGTTATTATAAAATACTACGTACTTCTTTAATATTTGTTCTATTTGTCCAAAAGTAAAGTATTCAAATTTAGTAAAAACCTCTCTTTTTAAAGTACCGTGATAGGCTTCTATGTGAGCATTTTCCTCTGGTGTTGCTACGTGTGTAAATTCTTGTGATACACCTACTAAGGAAAGATATTCTCTTACATTCTTGGCAATAAATTGACTACCATTATCCGATCTAATAACCACATTTTTAGGGTAATCTAACTCTTCAAAAAGCCCTGACAATAATTCTATTACCTGCTTCTGCTTAATATTAAAGCTGAAGTAGTCTTTTAATATTCTACGACTGTGTACATCAATTACAGAAAGTAAATAAGCATTTTTACCTTTTTGTGGTATCCATACCATCTTAATATCCATTTCAATACACTCTAAGGGTCTCGTAGTCTTTACTTTACGATGCTTAACGTACTTCTTATCCGAATGATCTCTAGTTATACGAGTTTGTAAAAGCTTGGCGTTTTTCATGATACGATATACTTTTTTATGGTTAATGGTGTACCCTTCGCGTTTAAGATACTCGCTCATCATACGGTAGCCACAATCCATAAAATCACCCCTTAAAAGCTCTTTAATTGACTCTACAACAGTTTGTTCATTAACCCAACCTTGGGTTTTATGATAGGTTAATAAAGTAGCTTTATTACCTTTTGACTTGCCAGAACCCTTGAAGTAGTACGTGCTTTCACTTAAGCCAACCCAATGTATTAGTTTAGCTTTACTTTTTTGATATTTACTATAAAAGTATTCTACCAGATCTTTTTTGGATCGGATGTCCCAAACTTTTTTTTTAGAAGTTCACGTTGAACTTCTAATTCTATTTCTTTATCACTTAGTAGTTTACGGAGAATCTTATTCTCTTCTTCTGCTTTTTTAAGTTCTTTTGATTTGTCAGAAACAGCAGGTCTTAATCCTGATTCTCCTTGAGAATCGAATTTCTTCTTCCATGAGTAGAAAGTACCTGTACTTAAACTGTGTTTACGACAAGTTTCTATTACCCCATTTTCTTCTGCTTCTTCTAAAATTGATAGCTTCTCAGATAAGCTCCATTTCTTGTATTTCATAAGTCCAAAGTTATGTAATTAATTTACTAGTTTCACTCCAGCTTATTTAGGGGCTAAGATAAATTATTAACAATAATTAAATTTAAATAGAAGCTAAAACAATGAAATTCAGTTACAAAATTGTCAGATTCTTATTTATTAAATAATAATCAATATTGGAAAATACTAAGTATTTTAATCTTTTATAACTAATCTGTCCATTCAGAGAAAGAGCAAACCTAACATTACAGGTAAAAATGTTTATAGAATTAACTTTGGTTTATATATAACTCATTAATTTATAATTTAAATTAGCAAAAAATAAACACTATGCCTTTAGACAAAATTACGTTTCAGAACGCGGGCTATTTTTCAAAACTAATGGTAGATTACCTCAATCAAGAGGCTAATCTAAAACACTTATATAATCACTTCCCTACTATACAGAACTTCAAACAACAGATAGATGAAAAACGTACTAACTATCCGATAGAACACAGAAGTGTACTCTGTCAGGCGTTGTTAAGTCAATATAAGGACACGAAGACTTCTGAAAAGACTTTAGAGCATATAAATGCATTAGCAAAAGAAAATACATTTACAGTTACGACTGGACACCAGTTAAACTTGTTTACTGGTCCACTGTACTTCTTGTACAAGATTATATCGGTTATTAATTTAGCCAAAGAACTGAAAGCTAAGTATCCCAACGAAAACTTTGTCCCTGTATACTGGATGGCTACAGAAGATCACGACTTCGAAGAAATTAATCACTTCGTATTTGAAGAAAAAGTGATTTGTTGGAACAGAGAGAGCAAAGGACCTGTAGGCCGATTAAGTACTGAAGGATTAGATAAAGTATATGAAGTATTCCAATCACATATTGGTTTAGGTAAAAATGCTATGTACATCAAAGAACTATTTGAAAATGCTTATCTCAAACACGACAATCTAACAGAAGCTACGCGTTACTTAGCAAATGAATTGTTTGGAGAGTATGGCTTAGTAATCATAGATGGGGATGACGCTGGATTAAAAAAACTGTTTGCTCCTCATATCAAAGAAGAATTACTTCATCAGAGTGCTATCAAAGAAGTTGAAAAAAGCTATGATACACTATCAGAATACTTCATACAAGTGAATCCTCGTGATATCAACTTATTCTATATACAGGATAACTTGAGAGAAAGAATTATCTATGAAGATGAGATATATAAAGTAAACAATACCTCGATCACCTTCACTAAAGAAGCAATACTAACAGAATTAGAGAATCATCCTGAATGCTTCAGTCCTAATGTGATACTGAGACCGTTATATCAAGAAGTAATATTGCCTAACCTATGCTATACGGGAGGTGGTGGAGAATTGGCATATTGGTTAGAATTGAAACAAGTTTTCGATTTACACCAAGTGACTTTCCCAATGCTATTACTGAGAAATTCAGTATTATTGGCCACTGCAAAACAAGTGGACAAGATGGATAAATTAGGGCTCTCTTGGCAAGATATGTTTAGCAAACAAGAGCAATTAATCAATGCTAAGACAAAAGAATTTTCAACAATACAGTTTGACTTTGATCAACAACGTCAAGTTTTAGAAGATCAATTCAAAATACTGGAAGATATTGCGCTGCAAACAGACAAATCATTCATTGGAGCAGTAAAAGCACAAAAAGTAAAACAGCTCAAAGGATTAGACAATTTAGAAAAAAGACTTCGCATAGCTGAAAAGAGAAATCACGCAGATAAATTAGAGCGAATTGCCTTACTTCAAAATGAATTATTTCCGAACAACAGTTTACAAGAGCGCATTGTGAATTTTTCAGTATATTACAAAGAATATGGAGAGGATTTGCTTACTGCATTATTCACAAAATTAAAACCGTTAAATCAAGAATTTGACATCATTATATTACAATAAAAAAGGCAGTTTTAAGTAGGTCAGGTACAATTTTAACATTTAACCAATTGACTTATAATATTTTTCATAAACTGTTAATAAATAAGATTTTATAAACTGATAAATAATCGTATTTTTACGACTTAATTAATTTCATTAACAGAATGGGAAAAATCATTGCTGTCGCAAATCAAAAGGGAGGAGTAGGAAAAACAACTACTTCAGTTAACTTAGCTGCTTCATTAGGAGCACTGGAGAAAAAGGTTCTTTTAATAGACGCTGACCCACAAGCGAATGCTACATCAGGCTTAGGCGTGGATGTAGATGCAGTAGAGATCGGAACTTATGAAATTTTAGAGCACAGTTGTACACCGGCAGATGCTATTGTTGATTGTACGGCTCCTAATGTTTATTTAATCCCAGCTCATATTGACTTAGTGGCAATTGAGATTGAATTAGTAGACAAAAAGAATAGGGAGTATATGCTAAAAGAGGCTCTAAAGTCGATTAAAGATAGTTATGATTACATCATTATCGATTGTGCCCCATCATTAGGATTACTAACTCTGAATGCACTAACTGCAGCAGATTCAGTTATCATACCAATCCAGTGTGAATATTTTGCACTTGAGGGATTAGGAAAATTATTGAATACGATAAAAAGCGTTCAAAAAATTCACAATCCTGAATTAGATATTGAAGGTTTATTATTGACGATGTATGATTCTCGTCTAAGACTTTCAAACCAAGTTGTAGAAGAAGTACAAAAACACTTTAACGACATGGTATTTGACACGATTATTCAAAGAAATGTAAAATTAAGTGAAGCTCCGAGTTTTGGAGAAAGTATCATAAACTATGATGCGACAAGTAAAGGAGCGACAAACTACATTAATTTAGCAGAAGAAATTATACTTAAGAATAACTAACAATTAGTTTAGTCGAGAATATAAGAAATTATGGCAAAGGCATTTAAAAAACAAGCTTTAGGAAGAGGATTATCGGCTCTATTAAAAGATCCCGACAACGATATTAAATCAATTGAAGATAACAATGCAGATAAAGTTGTTGGAAACATCATTGAATTAGATATTGATTCTATTGAAATAAATCCATTTCAACCGAGAACAAACTTCAATGAAGAATCATTAAATGAATTAGCGACAAGTATTAGGGAGTTAGGAGTTATCCAACCCATTACTGTACGCAAAATTGACTTTAATAAATTCCAATTAATCTCAGGTGAACGTCGTCTTAGAGCTTCAAAAATAGTAGGACTTGATACAATTCCTGCTTTTATACGCATTGCCAACGATAACGATTCACTGACAATGGCATTAGTTGAAAATATTCAACGCCATGACTTAGACCCCATTGAAATTGCCTTGTCTTATCAGCGTTTAATGGATGAAATAGACTTAACGCAAGAACAAGTAAGTGACCGTGTCGGAAAAAAGAGATCTACAATAGCAAATTATATTCGTTTGCTTCGCCTTGACCCAATTATTCAAACTGGAATTAGAGATGGATTCATTTCTATGGGCCACGGAAGAGCAATCATCAATGTAGAGGACTTAGATGTACAAACAACAATATACCATAAAATCATTATGGAAAACTTGTCTGTACGTGAAACTGAAGCATTGGTAAAACAATATCAAGAAGATCTAAAAGGTAATAAATCCCCAGAATTACCAAAGAAGACAAAATCATTTGAAGTACCAGCTGAGTACTCTAATTCTTTTGGAAATTTCTTTGGTGCAAAAGTAGATATAAAGGTTTCAGCAAATGGAAAAGGAAAAATTTCAATACCTTTCCACTCTGAAGAAGATTTAAATCGCTTAATCAAACTTTTAGAAAATTAGTGAAAAGCAAATTATTTATTTTAATATTACTTTTCTCTATTGTCGGGCAACAAGCATTTGCGCAGAAAAAAGACAAAGAGAAAAAAATCAAATCTGTAACTGAAGCTGAAGCAGATTATAAACCAATTGATCCCCTTGCTCCTGCTCGGGCTTCATTTTTTACGTCAATCGTTCCTGGCCTTGGACAAATCCAAAACAAAAGTTATTGGAAAGTACCTCTTGTATATGCGGGTATGGGTATTCCTGCTTACTTTTGGGCGGATAATCAACGTCAATATACCAGATACCGATCAGAGTATAAAAAGCGTTTACAAGGTATTCACGACAAAGAAGATCCTACTTTCGGTGGTCTAGACAATGAGCGCCTATTAGAAGCTCAGAAATTCTATAGACGCAATCGAGATTTATCAGTAGTCATTACAGTAGGTTTCTATGTATTGAGTATCATTGATGCAAACGTTGACGCTCACCTAACGCAATTTAACGTAAATGAGAAGTTGACTATCAGACCTGTATTTGATGTCAACAACAATTACTTACAACAAAATCAAATGCAACTTCAGTATGCAGTAAATATTCAATACAAATTCTAATCTTATACTTTTATTATGAAAATAGCGTTATTAGGCTACGGTAAAATGGGTAAAATAATTGAGCGTATCGCCTTAGAAAGAGGACATGAAATTGTACTTAGAAAAGGAAGCGAAAATTCATTTGAAGGATTAGAAAAAGCTGATGTAGCAATTGATTTTAGCATTCCTACCTCTGCTGTTGTTAATATAAAATCTGCAATAGACTACCATGTTCCCATTATAAGTGGAACCACAGGTTGGCTGGAGCAATATGATGACATTGTAGCGTATAATCAATTAAAAGGTGGTGCATTCTTATATGGTTCTAATTTTAGCTTAGGAGTGAACGTTTTCTTCAAATTGAATGAATACCTTGCTAAAATGATGAGTCAACTCAAGGAATACAATGTTTCTATGGAGGAAATTCACCATACACAAAAACTTGATGCACCAAGTGGAACAGCTATTTCCTTAGCTAATGGCATTATCGAAAATTCTGCTTACAACAAGTGGACATTGGATCAACCAAAGGAAAACGAGATTCATATCGATGCTATACGCCAAGATAGCGTGCCTGGTACACATAGCGTTTTTTATGATTCATCCATTGATCAAATTGAAATAAAACACACAGCACATTCAAGAGAAGGTTTTGCCCTTGGAGCAGTAGTTGCGGCGGAATGGATTCTTGGTAAAAAAGGTGTTTTTACAATGAGAGATGTATTAAACTTAAATGACAACTAAATAAACCTACTAAACATAGAGATTATGACAATGATGCAATGGTTCTTATTTTTTCTACTTGTTCAAGTAATTCACTTTGCAGGAACATGGAAACTATATATTAAAGCAGGATACAAACCTTGGCAGGCAATAATACCTATTTACAATGCTGTATTGCTAATGCGTATTATCAATCGCCCAGGTTGGTGGGTTATACTGCTATTTATTCCTATAGTTAACTTAATTATGTTTCCCGTAATTTGGGTGGAAACCATTAGAAGTTTTGGAAAAAACTCTACTATTGACACGATTTTAGTAGTGCTTACTTTAGGCTTCTACATCTACTATATCAATTATGCCACAGATGTTCAACACATTAAAGATAGAAGCATTAAGGCAGCATCTGAAGCAGGTGAAACTATGAGTTCTGTTTTGTTTGCAGTAGTTGTAGCAACAATAATACACACCTATGCAATACAGCCCTACACTATTCCATCTTCTTCATTAGAAAAAACTTTATTAGTTGGTGATTTTTTATTTGTTAGTAAATTTCATTACGGAGCACGTACTCCTATGACAACTGTTGCATTGCCAATGGCTCATGATACATTGCCTTTTGTCAAAAAGAAATCATACTTAACTAAACCTCATTTACCATACTTTAGACTACCAGGTTTTCAAAAAGTACAACACAATGATATTGTTGTATTTAACTGGCCTACAGATACTGTATATACTTTTAGAGATCCGTTGAGAAGACCTGCTATAGATAAACCAATAGACAAAAAAACAAACTATGTCAAAAGAGCTGTCGGTTTGCCAGGAGAAAACTTAGAAATAAAGAATGGATATGTATTTATCAACGGGGAACAATTAAAACTAAACGACAGAGCTAAAATTCAATTTGCTTATGTTGTAGAAACAGATGGTCGTCCATTTGATGTTATGTCAGTTGTGAAAAAGTTTGATATAACAGAAATGCCTTCTCAAGCCAATAATGCACCAAAGACATTGTTTATTTTCCCAGCTTTGACTGATGAGGCAGTTGAGTATATCAAAACATTTAGTGCAGTAAAAGCAGTTCACCGCTTTCCTGATCAAGCTATACCTGGATATATCTTCCCACATAATCAACCAAAGTGGACAACAAATAACCTTGGCCCTATACACATCCCTGCAAAAGGAGAAACAATCACCTTAACGGAAGATAACATTCCTCTTTACAAACGCGTTATCACTAAATACGAAAACAACACATTAGAATATAGTAATAATCATTTCTTAATCAATGGAGTTCAAACAAACTCTTATACATTCAAGCAAGATTATTATTATATGATGGGAGATAATAGAGATAACTCAGAGGACAGTAGATTTTGGGGATTTGTACCAGAAGATCATATTGTTGGTAAGCCCGTATTTATTTGGATGAGTTTAGACCCAAACGTTCCTTGGTCTAAAGCACTTGATAAAATACGCTGGGACAGAATGTTTACAACTGTTAATGGAAATGGAGAAAAAATCTCATACTTCCCATATTTTGTAGTGCTTTTAATTGGATACATTGGATATAGCACTTACAGAAGTAGAAAAAAGAAAAAGAATTTATAATTAAATAATAGTAATGAATAATATAGTTATTCACCCTACTTATTTTCCATCAATTAGTCACTTTGTTGCTATGTTGCAATCTGAAAAGATACTATTTGAAGTAGAAGATAATTTTCAAAAACAAACGAATAGAAATAGAATGTACATCTATAGTGCCAATGGAATACAGATGTTGAATATACCAATTAAGCACAGTAATGAACTTCACCAGAAGTTTAAAGATGTAGTAATAGAAGATGCTTTTGGATGGCAGAAACAGCATTTTAAGAGCTTAGAAGCTGCTTACAGAACTTCTCCTTACTTTGAGTTCTTTGAAGATGATTTAAGGCCTCTATTCGAAGAAAAACAAAAATACATGCTTGATTTAAACTTCAAGATACACGAAGTAATAACATCTTGCTTGGGAATAGAACTCCCTTTTGAAAAAACGATTGAATTTCACAAGGACTATTCACATACAGATATACTGGATTTAAGAGCACTAGCGAATGGAAAAAAAGATGTGAATGAATTCGAGCCTTATACGCAAGTATTTGAAGAAAAAGAAGGATTTATAAATAACCTTAGTATACTAGACCTCCTTTTTAACGAGGGTAGACATGCTATAGATTATTTAAAAACTCAATCTCTAAAATAGTAATGAAAAAAGGTAAGCTATTAGCTTACCTTTTTTTGTCATAGTGTTTTGAATAAGAATAATTCCCCTTATTGTAAATAGATGTAATAGTACACAAGCTATTTAGAATCTTACTCAACATTAAGACAACTAAGTAGTTAAAAAGTCACAATAAAATTTATATTTTTAAAAAATATAGGTATAGATAGAAAAGATTTAATTACAGTATATAGCAGAGCAATACAAGTAAATTAAAAGTCAGTAGACAATTCGATAAGCATAAGTATTAACTCGGGCACAGATAACGTCATTAATAAAGTGCTACTAAATACTCTAAGATTTTACTCAATCCCCAACTTTTGTCACTGATCCAAAAAAACTTTATCAGCAAGTACGAATATTCAGAAAATAAAAAAAGTAGGTCAAAGACCTACTTTTTTTACTTTTTCTTTTCATAGCTACTACTAAGTGATTTATCACTAAGTAATTGAACAAAATTATCAAACTCTTTTTCATAGCATATTAGTTCATTCTCTGTTCTGTTCTTTAGACAACCTATTTAAAAAAAGTCACAAATAATTTCAGATTAGGACAAATAAAAAAAGTAGATCAAATAGATCTACTTTTTTTATCTTTTTCTTTTCATAGCATTAGAACAAATTCAATAAATCCTTTTCATAGCATATTCTTATTTTCTTTGTTCTATACTTTAGACAATGCTTTATAATAAAGTCACATATTTTAACACAACTCTAACATGTAGCGTCAGCTTTTACAAACAAATTCAATGTATCTGGAGAAAGAAAAGGAATGTCTAATCCTAATCCTCTAACGATAAATAGCATCCCAAAAATAACAATAACGATAGGGTAATACTTCATAATTGCACTTCGAACTTTGACCGAAAACATTTCCCTAACATAAATCATCATACTCATCAAAGGAATAGTTCCTACGCCAAACAAAGCCATATACAAAGTTCCATAAAGTAGGCTTTGGGTTGCTAAAGCTCCAAAAAGAGCTACATAAACCATTCCACAAGGTAAAAACCCATTAAAGAAACCAATTGTATAAAGAGAGGCAGTAGTTTGCTTCTTGAACTGATTACCTAAAGAGCGCTGAATCTTACTAACAAATTTGTAAAAAGGCATCATAAAATTCAGTTTACCTAATTTACTCTGAGGTATTAAAACAAAAGCAATCATAAGAATCCCAACAACAATAGACATTTGTTGTTGTAAACCTGCTAAGAATAAACCTTTGCCAAAAACACCAAAGACAAGTCCTAAAATAGAGTATGCAGATATACGACCTAAGTGATAGGTCAATATCTGCATAACTTTTTTCGCTTGATTATCTTTAGAAACAGGTAACATTAATGCAATTGGACCGCACATACCAATACAGTGTAAACTACTTACTAATCCAAATATCAATCCTGTTAAAATCACAAGCTAATCAATTATAACTACTACTTTACTACTTTATCGTTCAAATTCAAACTTCCTAAATTTCTATAAGAAGTTCCTTTATATTCCCATTCAATAGAAATATCCCAACGACCGCCCGATCCCAGCTTTGTGTTAGGTATGAGCAAATTGGAAGAAGACAATGATATTGGAATGTCAAAGTCTAATGTCTGGTCAGACGGTCGATATAGAGATATTTTACCTTTTATATTTGAGTAATCAAATTCTTTTGGAAATACAACTAAAATCTCCTTATCATCTGTAATTGACAATTTCAAAGGTGTTTTTAGTTTCTTAGCATTAAGTTCTCTTTCAGCTTTACCATCAACCTCTATCTCTTGTTGATAATAATTCTCAGTCACTAACTGATTATCGTATTTGCTATCTAACTGAACTCTAATGACGTACTGCAAAATGAATATCATGAATATACCCATCGCAATAACGATTCCTGTTCCAAAATTGAATTTCATACCTATAAATTTTATTAATATTATTCCATAATTCTTGGGCCTAAGAAGTTGGTAGAAGTAGTATGAATCAATTTATCTCCATCATACACTTCAATTTTAATCTTAGTACGATGACTCTCTAATACAAGTTCTGGAATCCTAACAAATAAAGATCCTTCTGCATAGCCTTCCTTCTTAACACTAATAATATCTTTACTAATAAGTTGAACAGAACCACTTTCAGGATCTACAACTTTGAAAGTAATATTGTCGAAGTCTTTCATCGTTTTATTAACTACCTTATAAGTATACAAATTAGTAACTTGATCACCCTGGTGTTGATATGTCTGTCCAGCTACACGTAGAATGGTAGCTTCTATATCAGTACGCAAGAACAATAATCCTACTAAGACACTAATTAAAATAAATAATACAGCAGTATACCCTTTTTGACGAGCTGTAAACTTCGTCTTTTTATTCTCAGAGATTTCACTCTCTGAAGCATATCTAATTAATCCTTTTGGCAAGCCAACTGATTCCATCATGTGATCACATTCGTCAATACATGCAGTACAGTTCACACACTCTAATTGAGTACCATTACGAATATCTATACCAGTAGGACAAACATTCACACATTGTTTACAATCAATACAGTCACCAAATCCTTGAGCCTCTCTATCAATATCTTTCTTAAACTTAGCTCTACCATTAGTTCCCTCACCTCTCACATAATCATAAGCCACAATAATTGACTTATTATCTAAAAGCACACCTTGTAAACGCCCATAAGGACAAGCAATCACACAAACCTGCTCTCTAAACCAAGCAAAGATGAAGTAAAATGCACCAGTAAAGATTAGTAGTCCTACAAACTTACCTAAGTGTAAAGCTGGGCCATCTTTCATCATTTGAATTACAACGTCACTTCCAATAATGTAGGATAAAAAGATGTTTGCAATAATAAATGATATGATAAAGAAAATAAACCATTTTAAAAGTCTCTTTCTAATTTTCTCACCATTCCAGTTTTGTTTTCGAAGTCTAGCTTGAGCACCTCTATCACCGTCAATCCAGTATTCAATACGTCTAAAAACCATCTCCATGAAGATCGTTTGTGGACATATCCAACCACAGAAAATACGACCGAATGATACTGTAAATAAAGTTACGAAAACAACCCCAATAACTAAGGAAATAACCACTAAATAAAAATCTTGTGGCCAGAAAGGAAAACCAAAAATATTAAACTTTCTATCAATTACGTTGAATAGTAAAAACTGATTACCATTAACTTTTATAAAAGGAGCCGCAAACAAGAAAGCAATAAGCAAATAACTTACAATTTTTCTCTTGTCATAAAATGGTCCTGAAGGCTTTTTAGGAAATATCCAAGCTCTCTTACCATCTTTATCGATTGTTCCAATGGAGTCACGGAAACTTTCGTCTTTCATTGTAGCCATAGTGTAGTGTTTTAAAAAAAGCAGAGCAAATGAGTACCACCTACTCTGCTTTTATGTTTTTATTGTTAGTTTATAGCTTTTATAAAAAAAGCTACAAAAATGTATAATCTAATAACTATACCATCTTCATTACTAAATAGTTGTCGCTAGTAAGCATGAAGAATTTTTATTAATTATTACTCCTCGCTATCCGCTTCAGGAGCAACAACTTCTGATTCACTTGTCTCACCTGATTCAGGAGCCACATCTGATACAGGTGCACTTTCTTCAGCAGGAGTAGCCTCACCACCTTCTAAATCAGCTTTAGACCAAATAATATCACCTTCAGGACCTTTTGCATCAGCAGGATTAGTTCCGTTTAATGAAATTACATAAGAAGCTAACTTCTCGATTTCAGAAGGTTTGAAGTTATTCTTCCAAGGCACCATTCCTTTACCAGGACGACCTCCTTCAGAAATAGTATGGAAAATATTTTTCACACCACCACCTAAAATCCAATGATCATCTGTCAAGTTAGGCCCAATAGAACCACCACCATCAAGCTTGTGACAAGCCATACAGTTGGCATCAAACAGCTTTTTACCAGCAGCTAAATCAGCTTCATCAGTCAAGTATTTTGCATCATCAGCTGTTAACATATCAGGAGCAGTTTTCTTATACTCCTCAATTTGCAATTGAGCTTCAGCTACTGACTTTTCATATTCAACAATTTGATTATCTCCGTCAAACACGTGGAATCTCAACAAATAGATTACAGAGAATATGATCGTAACGTAGAATAACCCAACCCACCATGGTGGTAACTCGTTATCTAACTCTTTAATACCATCATAATCGTGATCCATCATTACATCAGATTCTTCTTGGATTCCCTTAGTTTTAGTTAATTTGCTCATTAAGCTTTTAACCCAAGGAAGATCAGAAAAACGCTTGTTTTTTTCTGCCACTCGCTCTTCTGGAGTCATTAATCTATCTAAAATCTTATTTGTAGACGCTACTACAATCTCAACTGCAATTAAAGCGAACAAGAACAAACCTAATAAGATTAGTACCTGTGGGTACTCCATAAAGGCTGGTTTTTCACCTTCTCCGCCTACTAACCATTCTACTAAAAGGAAAAACAACCCAAATAGTAGTGGTACTCGTACATATACTGGAAAATATTTTTTCATAATTTTTCTGAATTAGGATCAACATTATGCTCTTCATCATCCATGAATGGCATATTGCTCAATTCTTGAATGGTTTCCTTTTTGTAGGTAATTACCCATACAAAAAGCCCAACAAAGAAGGTAAAGAAAATAATTAAGGAAATAATTGGAAATACTTCTACTCCTCCTATTGTTTCCATAGTATGTTTAATGAACTTTAGCATATTGATTCACTTAATAAATTATTCTTCTACTTTTTTAATATCAGTTCCTAATCTCTGTAAGTATGCAATTAAAGCAACGATTTCTCTATCACTCATTGGCACAAACGTTTCGCCTTTAGCTTCAGCACGTTCTATACTTTGTTTATAAGACTTAATATAATCTGGATCACTCTCTAAGTTTAGAGCTATCAATTCAGCTTGATCAGCAATACTCTCCTTAGCATTTGCAATATCTTCATCAGTATAAGGAACACCTAATGTTCTCATTACACTCATTTTCTTCTCAATCTTAGAATAATCCGCTGCTTCATTTCTAAATAACCATTTATAACCTGGCATGATAGAGTTTGGAGATGTAGATTGAGGGTCAAACATGTGGTTGTAATGCCAGCTGTCTGAATATTTACCACCTACTCTAAATAAATCTGGACCAGTTCTTTTTGAACCCCATAAGAATGGGTGATCGTAAACATATTCTCCTGATTTTGAATACTGACCATAACGTTCAACTTCTGAACGGAACGGACGTACCATTTGAGAGTGACATCCAACACATCCTTCTCTAATATACAAATCACGACCTTCTAACTCTAATGGTGTATAAGGTTTTACACTTGTAATAGTTGGAATATTAGATTTTACAAATATTGTTGGTAAAATTTGAACCATACCACCAATAAGAATAACTACCGTAGTAAGAATAGTAAATTGAACAGGTCTTCTCTCTAAATGAGCGTGCCATCCTTCTCCTTTTAATCTACCAGAAGAAATTCTTTGTAACGCAGGTGCTTCAGCTAATTCATCTTCAACTTTTTGACCAGCAGAAACAGTTCTAGCGATATTGTAAATTAACACGAATACCCCTGCTAAATATAATGTACCACCAATTGCACGCATAATATACATCGGCATAATAGCAGTAACAGTTTCTAAGAAGTTACCATACATTAAAGTTCCATCAGGGTTGAAGTCTTTCCACATCAAGTGTTGAGAGAAACCTGCAACATATAACGGAATTGTGTATAAAATAATACCTAAAGTACCAATCCAGAAGTGGAAGTTTGCTAACGATTTAGAGAACAATTCAGTTTTAACCATACGTGGGATTAACCAGTACACCATACCAAATGTCATAAATCCATTCCAAGCTAATGCACCAACGTGAACGTGAGCTACGATCCAGTCAGTATAGTGAGCGATAGCATTTACGTTTTTCAACGATAACATTGGTCCTTCAAATGTAGCCATACCATAACCAGTAATACCTACAACGAAGAATTTCAATACTGGCTCAACTCTAACTTTATCCCAAACACCACGAAGTGTTAATAAACCGTTGATCATACCTCCCCAAGATGGCGCAATCAACATTACAGAGAACACAACTCCTAAGTTTTGTGCCCATTCTGGTAAAGCAGAATACAACAAGTGGTGAGGTCCAGCCCAAATGTATAAGAAGATTAATGACCAGAAGTGAATAATAGAAAGTCTATATGAATAAACTGGTCTATTAGCCGCTTTAGGTAAATAGTAGTACATCAACCCTAAGAAAGGTGTTGTTAAGAAGAATGCTACCGCATTATGCCCGTACCACCATTGTACTAATGCATCTTGTACCCCTGCGTAAACTGAATAAGATTTCAATCCACTTACTGGTAACTCTAATGAGTTAAAAATGTGTAATACAGCTACTGTCACAAACGTTGCTAAGTAGAACCATATTGCTACATAAATATGACGCTCTCTTCTTTTGATGATTGTCATAATCATGTTTACACCGAAAGTTACCCAGATTAATGCAATTGCAATATCAATTGGCCACTCTAATTCGGCATACTCTTTTGAAGTTGTGAAACCTAATGGTAACGTAATCACAGCTCCAATTAAAATTAATTGCCATCCGTAAAAGTGAAGATTACTTAAAAAATCACTGTACATTCTGGCTTTACATAATCTTTGTAAAGAATAATAGATTCCTCCAAAAATAGCGTTACCAACAAACGCAAAAATTACAGCGTTGGTGTGTAATGGTCTTAATCTCCCGAAACTTAACCACGAAATACCGTCAGTTATGTTAGGAAATATAAACATTACCGCTAATAGTAAACCTACAAGCATACCTACCGCACCAAAGAATATTGATGCATAAAGGAATTTCTTTACAATTTTGTTGTCATAGTAAAATTGTTGCACTTCCATAGTTGTTTATATTTGATTTTCTCTTTGATTTTTATTTAAACTCTCTTTATTTGATTTTTGGGACGAAGGCTCTTTATCGCTAACCTTTATCTCATCGTCAAACAGCATGCGTACCGAAGGTGTATAAGCATCGTCGAACTGCCCATTCTTCACTGACTTGATGAACAAGTACAGAAAAATGCCAGCTACAACTACACTGATACTAATTAAGAAATATATAACACTCATACCTAAAAATTATATGTCAAAATTAACATTATCGAAATTGGTAAAATATGATAATCGTCAGTTTATCGATTTATATGATCCTCATTAAGATTTTTTCTCGCAAAATAATTAGTCATAATCGTCACGAAACTGATGATTGATATCGTACTTGCAGGCATTATAATTGCTGCAACTAACGGCGACATTTTGTTAAACAAACAAACCGTTATACCAATAACATTATACGTTAATGCTAATATATAACTTAATTTAATAATTTTAACAGAATTAATCGAGTATTTAAGAAAATTATCTAAATATGAGAACATATGAGCATCTAAAATCGCATCACTTGCAGGTGTAAAAACATTAACATTCTCAGAAATGGACACCCCTACATTACTTTGAGCCAAAGCTCCAGCATCATTCAAACCATCTCCTACCATCATAACATTTCCACCTTCTTCTTGTAAAGACTTCACATATTCTAACTTTTCTTCTGGCTTCTGATTAAATGCTAAAACAGTACTCTCAGGTAACAATTCTCTTAACACAACAGCTTCCCCATCGTTATCTCCCGATAGAATAACTAATTTATAACCTGACTTGTCTAAACTTTCAAACAAATCAATTACACCTTCTCTATAGTGGTTAGCAAATATAAATTTCCCCTTATACTTACCGTCAACCTGGATGTGTACTGCAGTTTCGTTGATTACTTTGTCATCATGTATACCGACGAGTTTAGGTGAACCTATTAAGTAATTTTTACTGTTAATTGTACCATTTAATCCCAAACCTGGTATTTCTTCAAACCGCTCAGGTTTAGCAATAACCTTCGTCTTTAAAAAGCTATATAATTTTCTACTTAAAGGGTGATTTGACCCCCTAATAATATTGCGAATATCACTCTGTTCTTCTCGTGTAAGATCACTACCTACGTACTGAATAGTCGAAGTTGCATTTGTAGTAATAGTTCCCGTTTTATCAAAGACAACAGTATTTACTTTTGCCATTTGCTCGACAACAGTCACATTCTTTAAGTAAAACTTTTTTCTACCCAATATTCGAATTGCATTTCCCAAAGTAAATGGAGCAGTCAAGGCTAAAGCACAAGGACAAGCGACAATTAAAATAGCAGTAAATACATTGAAAGCACTATTAAGATCAACAATCGACCAACCGACAAACCCCAAGATAGAAATAGTCAATAGTACAGGCGTAAAATAGTGACTAATAGTATCTGTAATCGTCTTGTATTTCATATCTACTTTCTTTTGAAATACATCGTTACTCCACAGTTGAGTTAAGTAACTTTGAGAAACAGAATTAACAACCTCTACCTCTATTACATCTCCCACTTGTTTTCCACCTGCAAACAATTTATCTCCAGATTTCTTTTCAACTGGAACAGCCTCTCCCGTCACAAAACTATAGTCGATGAAAGCTGATTCAGAAATTAATATAGAGTCAACAGGTAACAATTCTTGATTTCTAATGAGAAGACGATCGCCTTTTTCTACATCGTAAATTTGGATAGGCTCTTCTACATTATCACTTCCCAATTTGGTAATAGCAATGGGAAAATACGATTTATAATCGCGTTCAAAAGAAAGGAAATTATAGGTTCTTTGTTGGAATAGTTTCCCTAATAACATAAAGAACACCAACATGGTCATACTGTCAAAAAATCCTGGCCCTAAATCGAATACGATATCTACAGTACTGCGAATAAACATAACGATAATACCGAGAGCCATGGGAATGTCAATCGTGTAATTCTTAGATTTAATTCCCTTCCAAGCTGCTATATGATAAGGAGAAGCGGAATAAAAGAAAACAGGAAGAGAAATGATCAATATCAACCAACGAAAGAAATCTTTATACTGACGCATCCAAACGTCATCTATGTTAAAATATTCCGGAAATGACAACATCATAACGTTGCCAAAAGCAAAAAATGCAATTCCGATTTTATATATTAAACTACGGTCAACATTTTGTGGTTTATCATCATAGTTCTTTAAACTAATATAAGGTTCATAACCTATTTTATTAAGCAATAATACAATCTCTTTTAAAGTCGTCTTTTGCTTATTAAACGTGATAGTTGCCTTCTTTTCAGGGAAATTAACTAAAACGCGATAGACCCCTTGATTTAGTTTATTCAAGTTCTCCAAAATCCAAATACAAGAACTACAATGAATATGTGGAATATAAAGAGAAACAATTGAAGTTTCTCCTTCGTCAAACTCGAGTAACTTACTAATAATCTCTGTTTTATCAAGAAAATCATACTTGCCATTTGCTTCTTCTGGGGTTGCTCCTGGCGATTGTTGCATGTCGTAATAGCAGTTCAAGTCATTTTCACTGAAAATTTCATATACTGTTTTACATCCATTACAACAAAACTCTTTTCCATCAAAATCGATTCGATTAAAAGTAGTTACCTCATTACCACAGTGATAACATCCTTTTTTACCCATAATATTTGCTCATTTTACCTTATACAAATTTCAAAGTTTATATTAGTAGAATATATGATATTTATCATAAAAAAAACCTATCTTTGTATAATATTTTAACAGATATAAAAAAATTTATGAGCAGATGTGAGCAATGTATTATAAGGGAATTTAGTTCTTTAAAAGCTTTAACTCGAGATGAGCTTGAAACTATTTCTGAAACAAAAACCCATTTCATTGTAAGAAAGGGTGAAATTCTCTTTTTGGAAGGTGATAACCTAAATGGAGTATATTGTGTTAAATCAGGTTTCTGTAAGTTAACCAAATTGAATTCTAACGGAAAAGACACAATTATTAAGTTAGCGAAAAGCGGTGAATTACTTGGTCAGAGATCAATTATCAATGAAGAAACTTCAAATCTTACTGCTACTGCATTAGAAGATATGCAGGTTTGTTTTATCCCTAAGAAAGAAATGTTAGACTACTTCTCTGACAACAACAAGTTCTCTCTATTAGTAACAAGGGATATCTGTAATCACTTAAAAGATGCCGACAAAGGCCTTGCAGATCACACCCATAAAACTGTAAAAGAGCGATTAGCTATTATGCTACTGAAACTTGAAGAACTTGGTGGTGTTGATCCTGAGACTAAATCTTTAAATATTCAACTGTCGCGTGAAGACCTTGCGAATATGGTGGGTACTGCAACAGAAAGTTGTATCAGACTTTTATCTGACTTAAAGAAAGAAGGAATTATTCAATTATCTGGTAAAAAGATAATTTTAGTTGACAAAGCTGAACTTAAAAATTTAGCACAATAATTACACTCTTTACTTTATTTAACGGTCGTTTATTATGATTTTAATATAAATATGCCTTATTTTAGCATCCAAATTTGTATCACATATCATGATAAATGAAAATAAATTAGAAGCATTAAAATCTATTATTGCCTCTGGAAATAACTTTGTAATAATTCCTCACCGCAATCCTGATGGAGATGCTATTGGTTCAACTCTTGGACTATACCATGTACTTACTAAATTAAATAAAAAAGCAACTGTTATAACGCCTAATGATTTTCCAAACTTCCTTTCTTGGATGCCTGGTACAAATAGCATTGTAAACTTTGAATACCACAAAGATAAAGCCTCAAAGCTTATGCAAGCTGCTGACTATATCTTTACCTTAGATTTTAATGTTCTACTGAGAACTGGAGATGAAATGGAGAAATACTTGTCAAACATCGACAAGCCATTTATCATGATCGACCACCACCAAATGCCTGGCGATTATGCAGAACTAACTTTCTCTCATCCTGAATTTGGCTCTACTTGTGAATTACTATACACTATACTTAGCAAATTAGACTTTGCCAAATACATAAGCAAAGATGCTGCTACGTGTATCTACACAGGTATAGTGACCGATTCTGGCTCTTTTCGCTTTCCAAAAACAAATGCGGCTACGCATAGAGCTATTGCAGATTTAATTGAAAAGGGAATTGACAACCCTCAAATTCACAATAATCTTTTTGACAACAGTAGTTATAATAAACTACAGTTAATGGGAAGAGCGCTTCAAAACCTGATAGTATTACCAGAGTACAACACTTCCTTTATCTTTCTAAAAGATAGTGACCTAAAAGAATTCCAGCACGAAAAGGGCGATACGGAAGGTTTAGTCAATTATGGTTTAAGTATTAAAGGCATTGATTTCACAGCCTTCTTTATCGAAAGAACGGAAGAAAACATAATTAAAATTTCCTTTAGATCACAGGGCAACTTTGATGTCAATAAGCTTGCAAGAGCCTATTTTGAAGGAGGTGGTCACGTTAATGCTGCTGGTGGAAAATCAACCAAATCCTTAGCAGACACAATTGATTATTTTAAAGATATTGTTTCAAAACATAAAAATGAGTTTTATGATTAAGACTTTAAAATTTGCTTTTTGCTTACTTTCTCTATTCACGCTAACCGCTTGCTTTCAACAAGAACAAGCGAGAAAGCCTATTAGCGAAAAAAGAAGTACTGTTATAGATAACTCAATAGACAGAAATAAAAATCTATTGGAAAGTGAAGAAGCAGTTCTTTCGCATTACATTTCATCAAATAAAGATCAACAGTTTTTAAATTCTAAAAACGGCTTTTGGTACGCTTATCAGAACAGACAGATCAAAGACTCTATCCTCCCTCAAAAAGGCGATAAATTGATCTTTACCTATGAAGTCAAAAGTATGAATGACAGCCTGATTTACGACAAAAGTGAAATTGGCAACATTGAATACACAGTAGATCAAGATGAATTACTACCGATTTTACGACAAAGCTTAAAGCTGATGAAGCAAAAGGAAATTTTAAAGGTTTTAACCCCTTCTTCTTTAGCCTATAGCTACTTAGGAGATAAAGACAAAATCCAAAAGAATCAACCGTTAATATTTGTAATCGAATTAAAATCAATAGAAAAATAAAATTAAATATGAAAAATATGACTAGTCTATTTTTAAGTCTTGTAGCTGTCTTTGCTTCATGTACTTCTCAGAAAAGCGACTTACCAGATGGTCTTTATGCTGATATAAAAACCAACAAAGGACACATCGTGATTGAGCTTGAGTACGAAAAGGCACCTATTACAGTAGCTAATTTTGTGAGCTTAGCTGAAGGAACAAATCCATTAGTGGATAAAAAGTTCAAAGGGAAACCATTCTATGACGGATTGACTTTCCACCGCGTAGTAGCGGATTTTGTTATCCAAGGAGGAGATCCTGATGGAAATGGTGCTGGCGGTCCAGGGTATGTATTTAAAGATGAGTTTGACCCAACTTTAAGCCACGATAAACCTGGAACTGTATCTATGGCTAATAGCGGTCCTTTTACAAACGGAAGCCAATTCTTCATTACTCATAAAGAAACACAGTTTTTAGATAATCGCCATAGCGTTTTTGGTTATACTGTAAAAGGAATGGATATCGTAAACCAAATCCAAGAAAAAGATAAAATTGAATCTGTAAAAATCTTAAGAGTTGGTAAAGCAGCTAAGAAGTTTAATGCAGAAAAAGTTTTTAAAGAATACTCAGAGAACGAATCTAAAGCGAAAAAAGAAAAAGAAGAAAAGTTAGCAGCAGTTCAAAAGGAATACGCAGACAAATTTGCTACTCTAAAAGCACAAGCTAAAAAAACTGATTCTGGGTTACTATATGTGATCACTGAAACTAAAGAGGGAGCAAAAAAACCAAATATTGGCAATCAAATAGCTGTGCATTACGCAGGTTTCTTTGAAAATGGAACCCTATTCGATACAAGTGTTGAAGAATTAGCTGAAAAATTTGACATACACGATGCACAAAGAGCTGCTTATAATCAATATATCCCTATTCCATTCAAATATGGTACTAAAACAGGACTATTACCTGGTTTCATAGAAGGTTTTGAACAAATGAAAATAGGCGACAAAGCAGTAATCTTTATCCCTTCCCATTTAGGTTATGGAGAAAGAGGTGCTGGTGGAGTTATTCCTCCAAATACTGACTTAGTTTTTGAGTTAGAATTGGTAAAATAACATCGCGATATAAAATAGAAAAAGGTTAGCTTAAAATAAGCTAACCTTTTTTATTTCCCAAGTAACTAAAACTTACTTAGAGAAACTATTTATGCTTTTTTACTCAATTTCACTTTCAAAAATTCGTAAACAATTGGCAAGACTGACACCACTATTATCAACAAGACAATCTTTGAGAAATGCTCCTGTACAAACGGAATATTACCTAAGAAATAACCTGCCAAAGTTAAACTTAATACCCAAATCAAGCCCCCTATCACATTATAAGTCATAAAGACAGAATACTTCATCTTTCCAACACCTGCTACAAAAGGCGCTAAAGTACGTACAATAGGGATAAAACGAGAGATAACAATAGTTCGTTCACCATACTTCTCATAAAAAGAATGTGTTTTATCAAGGTGTTCTTCTTTAATAATTTGCTTACCAAAAAGTTTTACTCTTGTCAAGCGCATACCGACTTTATTACCTATCAGATAATTCAATGAATCCCCTCCAATAGCTGCCACTAACAAGATAATAATAGCCAGCGTAATACTCAATTCATCTGATTGAGCAATGAGCATTCCTGTTGCAAATAACAGAGAATCCCCCGGTAGAAAAGGCATTACAACCAAGCCAGTTTCAACAAAGACAATAAGAAATAAGATAACGTAAATCCAAGTACCATACTGTTCTATAAACAAGTGCAGATACTTGTCTATATGCAAAAGATAATCTAATAATTCCATAAGATTACATAAAAGTGTTTTCTGTTTCTTTCAAAGATAAATATCTCTATTTCTCTCTTAACAAATTTCACAAAACAATAACAAAAAAACTCTTGAAAAGCCTTATAGTATAATATATAAAATAAAAAAGAGGTAAATTACTTTACCTCTCTTACTTTCTATAATAGAAAAACAATTAAAATTCAAATTTAAGCATTTACTTGACCACCTTCTTCTGGTACTTGTTGAACAGGTAAATCTGCTCTTGTCAAGAAAGTAGTAACTTCAGAGTCAATTTCTCCAATTGTCTTTCTAAACAATTCGAATGCCTCAAATTTATAGATCAACAATGGGTCTTTTTGCTCGTGTACTGCTAACTGCACAGATTGTTTAAGCTCATCCATTTTTCTCAAATGTTTCTTCCATGCTTCATCTAAGATTGTCAAAGTAATATTCTTTTCAAAATCCTCAATTAACGAAGCTCCTTCAGTTTGATAAGCCTTTTCTAAATTAGTTACAACGTTGATAGTCTTAATACCATCTGTAAATGGCACAACGATGCGTTCAAAGCTTCCACTGTTATTCTCATAAACGTTCTTAATCACTTTGAAAGCTTCAGCAGCACTACGTGCAGACTTATCACGATAAGCTGTAAACACAATATCGTATTGTTTGTTCGCGATAGCTACAAAATCTAATTTATTAAAATCATCTTCTGAAACTACGGTATTAATTCCAAAGTTGCGAATAATATCTAACTCAAAGTTTTTATAGTCATTAGCCATTTTGTTAGACTCAACGATACGCTCACATAAGTCATACATCATATTGGCAATATCTACTTTTAAGCGCTCACCGAATAAAGCGTGCTTTCTTCTTTTATAGATAACCTCACGCTGTGCATTCATCACGTCATCATACTCTAACAAACGCTTACGAATACCGAAGTTATTCTCCTCTACTTTCTTCTGTGCGCGTTCGATTGACTTGGTCATCATAGAGTGTTGGATAACTTCTCCATCCTCTAATCCCATTCTATCCATAATCTTAGCCACTCTTTCTGAACCGAAAAGACGCATTAAATTATCTTCTAATGACACATAGAACTGAGAACTACCTGGATCACCTTGACGTCCTGCACGACCTCTTAACTGACGGTCTACACGACGTGAATCATGTCGCTCTGTACCAATAATTGCCAAACCTCCACGGTCTTTAACTTCTTGTGATAATTTAATATCCGTACCACGACCTGCCATATTCGTTGCAATTGTAACAATTCCAGGTTTTCCTGCTTCTTCTACAATTTGCGCCTCTTGCTTGTGTAACTTTGCATTCAATACATTGTGTTGAATTCCACGCATCTTAAGAGATCTACTTAAAAGCTCTGAAATCTCAACTGAAGTTGTACCAATAAGTACTGGTCTTCCCTCTTGTGATAACTTAACAACATCGTCAATGACTGCTTTGAATTTCTCACGTACTGAACGGTAAATCTTATCTTCTTTATCATCACGAGCGATTCCTCTATTGGTAGGAATTTCCACTACATCTAACTTATAGATCTGTAGAAACTCTCCTGCCTCCGTTGTAGCCGTACCAGTCATACCTGCTAATTTATTGTACATACGGAAGTAGTTTTGAAGTGTGATTGTAGCAAACGTTTGTGTAGCCGCTTCAATTTTCACATTTTCTTTTGCTTCAATAGCTTGGTGTAACCCGTCCGAGTAACGACGACCATCCATGATACGTCCCGTTTGCTCGTCAACAATCATAATCTTATTATCCATTACCACATACTCTGTGTCTTTTTCAAACAAAGTATACGCTTTTAGTAACTGACTTAACGTATGGATACGCTCTGATTTTACACCAAAGTCTTGAAATAATTTATCCTTAGCTTCTGCCTCTTCTTCTTTAGATAGTTTTAAAGCTTCAATTTTTGCAATCTCAGTTCCAATATCTGGAAGAACAAAGAAAGTTTCGTCACCTCCTTGAGATAAGTATTTAATTCCATTATCAGTCAACTGAACAGAATTATTCTTTTCTTCGATAACAAAGTATAGAGCCTCGTCTACAACGTGCATTTCTCTATTGTTATCTTGCATATAATGGTTTTCTGTTTTCTGAAGAATTTGCTTAACTCCTTCTTCACTCAAAAACTTGATTAAAGCCTTATTCTTAGGTAAACTGCGGTAAGATCTCAACAATAAAAATCCACCCTCTTTTGTATTTCCTTCGCGAATTAATTTACGAGCTTCAGCTAAATAACCATTTGCTAATTTTCTTTGAATCTCAACCAAACCAGCTACTGCAGGTTTAAGTTCATTGAACTCATGGCGATCTCCTTGAGGAACAGGTCCAGAAATAATCAAAGGCGTTCTTGCATCGTCAATTAAAACCGAGTCAACCTCATCGACAATAGCAAAGTTATGAGCTCTTTGTACCAATTCGTCTGGCGTATGTGCCATATTATCTCTAAGGTAATCGAAACCAAACTCATTATTAGTTCCATAAGTAATATCCGCAGCATAAGCAGCGCGTCTTCCTGGAGAGTTAGGTTGGTGATTATCGATACAATCCACTGTCATACCGTGGAACTCAAACAAAGGAGCTTTCCACTGGCTATCCCTTTTAGCAAGGTAGTCATTCACAGTTACAAGGTGTACACCTTTTCCTGTAAGCGCATTCAAATACAATGGAGAAGTTGCTACTAATGTCTTACCTTCCCCTGTCTGCATCTCAGCAATTTTACCCTCGTGAAGTACAATACCACCAATTAACTGAACGTCGTAGTGGATCATATCCCAAGTAACTTGCTTTCCAGCTGCACTCCATGAATTTGCCCAATATGCCTTATCCCCTTCGATAGTAACATATTCTTTACTCAATGCAAATTCTCTGTCTTGCTCTGTTGCAGTTACTTCAATCACTTCGTTTTCTTTGAAACGACGTGCTGTTTCTTTCACTACTGCAAAAGCCTCTGGCAAAATATCAAGCAATACTTTTTCTGTATTGTTGTATGCTTCTTTCTCTAATGAGTCAATATTTGCATAAATAGACTCTCTTGCATCGATATCTTGTGTCTTCTCAATCTCTTCGCGATAAGATGCAATCTTAGCATCTTGATCAGCACGAGATTGCTGAATAATATCTTTAAAATAAATGGTTTTAGCTCTTAGCTCATCATTCGACAAGCTCGCTAAACTACCTTCGTAGGTTTTTATTTTTTCTATTATAGGCTTTATAGCTTTGATATCTCTCTCCGATTTATCACCTACAAAAACCTTTAATATAGTATTTATAAGACTCATAAATTATATAGTTTATAATATTATAACTTTCAGTTTCTAAGTTTAAACAAAAAAAAAGCCTTGACTGAGGCTTTTTTCATTTTTATTATTTTTTCCTAGTACTCATCCTCGTTCCAAAGGTAATCTTCGTCAGTTGGATAGTCTGGCCAAATTTCTTCCATCGACTCATAGATTTCACCTTCATCCTCGATGGATTGTAGATTTTCAACTACCTCTAGAGGAGCACCTGTTCTAATTGCATAGTCAATAAGCTCATCCTTTGTTGCCGGCCAAGGTGCATCACTTAAATAAGATGCTAATTCTAATGTCCAATACATCTCTAATCCGTTTTTAATTTTAATGCAAAAATAAATTTTATTATGAAATTAACAAGCGTTTTTTATTTTATTTCATCCAATAATAAGAACGTAACTGCTTTTTCAAGCTATTTTATGAATATTTAAAAAACTTTTAACCTTGTTTTCTCGGTATCCACTTCACTTCTTCCGCGTGTAAATCAAAAGTCAACTTTCGTGCCAACACAAAAAGGTAGTCAGAAAGTCGGTTTAAGTATTTCAAAACTGACTCATCTACGGCTTCTATTTCATTCAAATGTACTGACAAACGCTCAGCTCTACGACACACACATCTTGCTATATGACAATATGACACCGTAGTATGCCCACCTGGCAAAACAAAATGTGTCATTGGAGGCAAAGATTCTTCCATTCTGTCAATCTCATTCTCTAACAAGGCTATATCTTCCTCTGATATCTTTGGAATATTCAATCTTTCCTTGCCGTTCTTCAATATGGCTTTATCTGGATCAGTAGCTAATATAGCCCCTACTGTGAATAAGCGATCTTGGATCTCTATCAACACTTCTTTGTACAACTGATTCATCTCTTGATCGCGAATTAAACCAATATGTGAATTTAATTCGTCTACAGTTCCGTAACTCTCTATTCTAATATGGTGTTTCGGTACTCTTGTGCCACCAAAAAGTGCAGTTGTACCTTTATCTCCTGTTTTAGTATATACTTTCATAAATATATTTGTGGGTTGTCTAATCTTTTAATAACTGTACAAGTTAACAATAAAAAACTATTTAATGCGGTCATCACTTTCAATTAAACCATCTCTTAGGCGAATGATACGATGTGCATGAGCAGCAATATCCTCCTCATGGGTTACTAAAATTACGGTATTGCCCTTTGAATGAATCTCGTCAAAAAGATTCATAATCTCAATTGACGTTTTCGTATCTAAATTACCCGTAGGTTCATCTGCTAAAATAATAGCGGGGTGATTAACCAAAGCCCTCGCAACTGCTACACGCTGTCTTTGCCCTCCTGAAAGTTGATTCGAATGGTGATCCATACGATCGCCCAATCCTACTTGTCCCAGTACTTCTTTTGCGCGTTCATATCGCTCTTCTTTTGACTTTCCAGCATAGACCATTGGCAAAGCCACATTGTCCAATGAAGTGGTACGAGGCAGTAAATTAAAGGTTTGAAAGACAAAGCCAATATCTTTATTCCTAATATCAGCTAATTGATCATCGTCCAACGAGCTTACATCTTTGCCATTGAGTGTATATTCTCCTGAAGTTGGAGTATCAAGACAACCTAAGATATTCATCAAAGTAGACTTGCCTGATCCCGAAGGCCCCATCAAAGCGACATAATCTCCTCGTTTAATCTGAAGATTAACTCCCTTTAGCACTTTTACGGTTTCAGATCCAAGTTTGAAATTGCGCTTTATTTCTTTAATATCGATAATGTATTCTGTCATAAACTAAAATAGCTAAAGCCTTGTTACTTGTCACAAGTATTCATACAAGTAATAAAAATAAGAAACCTTAACTACACTATCGCTATATATCGCGTAAAAAATCACATGCGAAGTACAAAGTGCTGTTTTAACTGCTCTTTTCTTATAAATGCTAAACCGAAATAGTAAAAGTCTATTGTAACAGTGAAGTTGTCATCCTCTACTATACTTTTCCACAACTTCTCAGTGCTTTCACAATCTACTCTCCTATCAATAATCAAAATAGAATCATTGTGCATTGCATCAATGATACAACTATCAGAAATCGAAGTTCCTCCCTTACCTTGTCCGATAAAAATTAAATCAACCTTCCCTTGAACAGAGGCAAAGTCAACATATTCATAACCTCTTTCGAGAATATCCGAAGTAGGATTAATATAAGTCAAAGTCGAGGGTTTAAAATAACGGTAAATACGATCAAAGAAAACATGACGCTTCTTGAACTTACGCCATCTATTATCTTTAGGATACAATCCCTTTGTCAACAGACAAAACACAAAAGGGGAATGGACACCGTGTTCATTGGTGGATTTTTTCCAAAAACTAAAATAACTTTCTTTACTTGTCATACCTCCTGATTAATTTTAAACAAAAGTATAGAAATAAAAAAAGCTCCTAAGAAAGGAGCTTTTCGTGACCACGGCAGGATTCAAACCTGCAACCTTCTGAGCCGTAATCAGATGCGCTATTCAGTTGCGCCACGTGGCCGAAATATTTTATATTATTCACTAAATTTTGTGACCATGGCAGGATTCAAACCTGCAACCTTCTGAGCCGTAATCAGATGCGCTATTCAGTTGCGCCACATGGCCTATTGCTTAATTGCGAGTGCAAATATATAACGTTATTCTATAAATACAAACTATAAATCTAAAAAAATATAAAGTATTTCCTTCTCATTCCTTTAAAACTCTCACTTTAAATATTTTATAAATTTAAAAAAAAATAGTTTTTATTGTTTTTAACACAATCAAAAATCCCAAACAACTTAAAACTTATTGCTCGGTGGCATATAGTACAAATACAAAATAGCAGTGATCACAAATAAAATTAAGATGAAGTAAATGGTATTTCCCGTAAATAAACCAAAAAACAAAAATAAAATGGTTGCAATAGCACCGACAAATAGAAAATTAAAACTCTTCTTATCGATTAATTCATCGTCCCATTCTTCATCATCTTCCAAAAAATCCTCCTCCTCCTTCTCCTTCTTATATTCTAAATACTCCTCTGTACTATTAAATCGCTTAATAGTAACAAACCTCTTGACAACAAAAAAAGCAATCAAAACAACCCCAATAAACACAATGATATCATTCATTTCTTCGCTTCTTATTCTCTCATTATAGCATCGAAATTACTCAAATTATATAAAGACACAAAAGTTTTTTAACATTCCATCTAAAAAATTAAATATCTATTATACAAAAAGAGAGAATAAACACACTTGTATTTATTCTCTCTTTATTCATATGATGTATAATGAATTATCCGTTCAATGTTTTTAGGAATTCTTCATTATTATCTGTTTTCTTCACATTGTCAATAATAGATGTCATCGCTTCGACCGAGTTCATATCATCAATATACTTTCTAACAGCCCATAAGCGTTGTAGTGCACCTGGTTCTAATAACAAGTCATCTCTACGCGTAGAAGAAGAAGTAATGTCAATCGCAGGGAAAATGCGCTTATTTGCAAGCTTGCGATCCAACTGCAACTCCATATTACCCGTTCCTTTAAATTCTTCAAAGATAACCTCATCCATTTTAGATCCCGTATCAACTAAAGCAGTTGCTATAATACTCAATGAACCACCGTTCTCAATATTACGAGCAGCTCCAAAGAAGCGTTTTGGCTTTTGTAGAGCGTTGGCATCTACCCCTCCACTCAACACTTTACCAGAAGCTGGCTGAACAGTATTATAAGCCCTTGCCAAACGTGTAATAGAGTCTAAAAGTATCACTACATCATGACCACATTCTACTAATCGCTTAGCTTTTTCTAAAACGATATTAGCTACTTTCACATGGCGTTCTGCTGGCTCATCAAATGTAGAGGCAATTACCTCTGCATTTACACTGCGTTGCATATCTGTTACCTCCTCTGGACGTTCGTCAATTAAAAGAACGATTAGATACGCTTCAGGGTGATTGGCCGCAATGGCATTTGCCACGTCTTTTAACAACATAGTCTTACCTGTTTTTGGTTGAGCTACGATCATACCACGTTGCCCTTTACCAATAGGTGAAAACATATCCATAAGACGAGTAGATACCGTACTGCGCTTTGCATCCAGATTGAATTTTTCATCTGGAAATAGCGGAGTTAAGTGCTCAAACGATACTCTATCTCGAACAGCTTGAGGATCATGTCCGTTAATTTTTACAACTTTTACCAGTGGGAAAAACTTCTCTCCTTCTTTCGGAGGGCGAACTACACCTTTAACAGTATCTCCTGTTTTTAGACCAAATAATCTAATTTGGGATTGTGATAAGTAGATATCATCAGGTGACGATAAATAGTTATAATCAGCTGAACGCAAAAATCCATAACCATCAGGCATCATTTCTAACACCCCTTCACTCTCAATAATTCCATCAAACTCATAATCCGGTTCTCTGTAATTATTCTTTTTGTTATTGTTGTGGTTTTGCTGATTGTTCTTATTTTGATTGGTATTTTGTTTCTTTTGTTCTTGTTCAACTCCAGCATCTACATGACTTTGAGCTTGAACATTCTCGTTTGATACAAAAGTTTCTTTTGAAGTAGTTTCTATTTGAGTTGACTCACTCTCTTTTGAAGTAGCTTGATTAGACTGGTTTTGTGGACGATTATCGCGTCTTTGATTATCTCTACGATTATCGCGATTGTCCCCTTTTTTCTTTCCAAAGTCCCTTCTGTTTTCCTTAGGCTGATTTCTATTCTCTCCTGTTTTCTCTTTCAGAGAATCAGAATTTCCTTCTCTTGTCTCAGCTACTTTCTTGCGCTGCTGCCCATCTCCTCTGTTATCAGCTTGAGTTGTAGCCTCTGCAACTTGTCCAGCATTAGCTTCAACTTTCGGTGTAGATTCTATACGAGGTCTTTTGCCTTTTTCTTTTACTTGTTCCTTCTCTTTTGCAACTACTACCTTCATTGCAGCTTTCACAGATTCTTTAACCTTATCTGCTACTCCTTCATTATTCTCTTTCTTAATTGCTTTTTTCTCTGTGACTTTTGAAGCCTCACTTTTTGATGCGGTTGCTTTTTCTTTTGGAGCATTTGTAGTTTGATGCTCAAGAATCTTCCCGATTAGTAAATCTTTTTTTAAACCAGAAGTACCTGCAATATTGAATTTTTTAACAATGTCTTGAAGTTCTGAAACCTTCAACTTTTGTAATTCGGAAATGTCAAACATATAAATGTTTATAGATTATAAAAATAAATTGAGTTGTGTTCTTTAAATAAGAATGGAAATTTTATTCATAGAATTGCCGTATTATGAAGAACTTACGGCAGAACTAATGCAATATTACGAATTAATTTTAAAAAACAATAGGTTTTAATAAAAAAGAAACGTTATTTTTGTAATTCCTAAGCGGACAAAGTTATGATACAAAGAATTCAAAGCATTTATTTATTACTTGTTTTTGTTATAATGGGAATCTTATCATTATTCATTCCATTATGGACAAACGGCCTAAATGAAACGATAATGGTTGGACACAGCCCTATCACGGCAATCCTTTTTGGGATTAGTGCTGCTTTGAGTATCATCAGCTTACTTGGTTATAAAAATAGAAAACGTCAATTCATGATGAATCGACTTAATATGATATTAAACGTTTTACTATTAGGATTATTTGTATTCCGCTCTCTAACTGTATCTGGAGAAGTAGCAGAAGCTATTTCAGAGAAAGGTATTGGGATGTTCCTCCCTATTGTTTCTATCCTGTTGCTTGTATTAGCCAACAGAGCCATCAAGAAGGATGAAGATCTTGTAAAATCTGTAGATCGCTTACGATAAACCTAACATCTTAGTTTATTAGTGCGTTAAAAAAGCCGAACTTAAAGAAGTTCGGCTTTTTTGTTTTTAGGCCATTCTACAATTTCTAAATTGCTAATTTTCCCTTTGTCAATTTCAAAACGCAACATCGTCCTTACTTGATGAAAACCACTTATTCCCGCCGCACCTGGATTCATATGCAACACTTGGTACATCTGATCATATTGCACTTTTAAGATATGTGAATGTCCACAAATATAGATATCTGGCTTCTCACGCATAATAGTCGCCTTTACATTTGATCGATACTTCCCAGGATACCCTCCAATGTGAATCATATACACCTTCATGCCCTCACAATCAAAGATGTTTTCTTCTGGAAATTCAAGCCTTGCTTCTTTGTCATCTATATTGCCATAGACTCCTTTTAATGGCTTTAGCGCTTTGATTGCATCAGTGACTGACAGGTCACCTATATCACCTGCATGCCAAACCTCATCAGCTTCTCTCACATACTTCAAAATATGCTCATCCACACAACTATGTGTATCTGATAATAATAATATTTTTTTCACCTTTATTATTTTTACAAAAAAACAACCTCCCTTAAAGAGAGGTTATACCTTTATTACTCTGTATAAAACAAAATTAATTCTTCTATTGCATGCTGACAAACAGGGCAGAACTCAGGATACTGATTTGTCTTCATTCTACAATCAAGTGTCCCTTTGTAAATCTTGCGCCCTTCTAACCCTTCGTACACCCCTAAAGGGAATTTTTTATTGTCCTTTTCTAAAGTTGGAATTGGCGTTCCTTTCTTCAACATCTTTTTCCACTTGCTATCGAAATCAACTAATGTAGTAATATTCTGTTCCCAAGGTTCTGTCTGATTGGAAATCAAATCACTCAATACGTCATTTGGATAAAAATACTCATCGGCTAAACCCGCAAAACTATGACCAAACTCGTGTACTACTACAGGTTTAAAATCTTTGTGTCCCGTCGTTGTCAAAGTATATGAGTTGTAAATTCCACCTCCACCATATACATCTGTGTTAGCCAAAATAATAATGTGCTCATAGGGAATCCCCGCTAATACATCGTGTAACTTCTTAATTCTATTCGTCGTCAAATAACGCTCCGAATAAAAAGTATCAAAGTTAGACTCTATAGCCGTTTTCTTCCAGTCTCCTTCTCGTGGAACACTTACCCCTGAATCCTTTGAAACACTCTGAACTGCAATGAAATTGAAGTTATCTGCAAACTTATCAAATGGTTTGTGGGCAACTAATTGCTCAATAGAAACCTTCACAGCATCCATAAACTTGCCCATTTCTTCTTCTTTAAACCCTTCTGCTACAAAGGCAACATTAATCGCTTTTGAATTATCCTTGGCTCTGTGTACATATTCATGTTTAGTCACATCCTTAGCTCCCTTTGCATGGATTAATATATCTGTAGGATCCACCTGGTGCACTAACTTGTCTTTTTCCTTGCCATCTGCATCGAACAACACCAACTCAATGCGCACATTACTTTTTGGATACGGAACTAAAAACACATTCTCGAAGCTCTTAGTAGTCTTCTGTGCCTCCTCTGTAGATAACCACTCTTGGAATAGTGTACTAAAACTGTTCGTATAGATCAACGTATTGGTCTTTTCATCATATACGCGTACTTGTCCATTTCCCTTTAAGGCATTCTCTCCTAAATTATGTGTACGCCCAGCCCATGAAGGCAAAGAAATTAACTCATCTAATAAAATAAATTGCCTTTCGCTATTTCCTCCAAATACATAATCTAAACGCAGTGTCTTATCTTCAAAATACTGATTAAAATCTTGTGCATATCCAAGTGAGCCAACAAACAAGCCCAATAACACGAATAATTTCTTCATTCTTATATAATTATAGTTAGGTTAATTAGTTAATCACTGTGATTGTATGTTATCACAGTTTGGGTAAAAATAAACATTATTGTTTTAAAAAATCACATACATGACCCGTCCTGAAAAAACTGTACAGTTTTAAATACCAATAAGAGATAGAAGAATTACTATACCAACAAAAAAGAACAACAAGTACCTGTATAGTTATAATAGGATTATAAAACCAAATGTACAGTTAAAAGTAGGATTATAAACAATAGCTGTACAGCTATATTAGGACGAGACAAACTATATTAGAACAATATAGGAAGTGGTCGCATGGTGGTCGCATAGTGATGCCATAGTGGTCGCATACTTTTGTGCTAAAAAGATGCGACCACTATCCTATCAACTTTCTATCACTATGCTATCGACACCTAACTACTTATAACGAAAACAAAGAAATAGTACAGTTCTAATCCACCTACTATCAAACAATTAATGGTAAATCATTTTCCTTTTTTTCACTACCTTTAAGTCAAAAAATATGAAAACAGGACATTTTATCTGGCTTACACTTCTCTTTATTTTCTCTTACATACCTTCTAATGCCCAAATAAACACCTTCTATGATGAGCATTACCAGACGAGAATAGCAGAATACACCTTTAAAAATGAAAAAGATATTGATCGTTATTTTGATGAGCTTGTAGGAGATAGCTATATGGCAGGTTACACTAAAACGTATACTCGAATCACTAAATCTAAAAAGGACCTACTCTATATATTAGCTTATGGAGAACAAGATTGTTTTTTCTTATTTTACTACGACAAGTATGAAGAAAACTATACCCTTGTGACAACGAGTTACTTTAACAATTTTTATCTATCTCCTCGTTTCCATACGATTACTTATACAGAAACAAGCTGTTGTGGTGAAAGCCCATTAATGGGAAATGTAGTTCTTGAGTTAAATGAAGAAGGCGCAACGGTCAAAGAAAATTACGCAATAGCAAACCTTGACATTCCTGAATCAGACATCCAATATAGCGAGTTAATACAGAACAAGTCATGGGGAATAGTTCAGAACGAAGCATACAACCTTCGCATTTATCCTTCTGTAGAAAATAAATATCCAGATAGCGATGATTTCTACAATTACTTCTCAGACAACCTTTTCGGAAAGTTAAAGAAAAATTCAAACATTAAGATCTTAGGTGAACGCTATAGTGAAGAACGCAAATGGTATTATGTAGAAGTCGAATCTCAACAACTATCAACAAACTATACTCTACATGCTATTCACAATGAGTCACAAAATATCAGAGGCTGGGTATCGTCTAATTTTATTACAGTGCTATAAAAGTTTTGCACCCCTACCTTATTTCTAATTTTATAATAACATAAACAACCTACTCGTGATTTTGAAGTATATTTGCTCTTTGTAAAAAACAATAGATTTATTTTGAGATATTTTTTAGAATTTTCTTACAACGGAACACATTATCACGGCTGGCAATTACAACCTAACGCGAAAACAGTACAAGAAACACTCACAAGAGCTATTTCTACACTTTTGCGTACACCTATAGAATTAATAGGTGCAGGTCGCACAGATGCTGGAGTTCACGCTAAGCAAATGTTTGCTCATTTTGACTATGAAGCAGACTTTGACAAAAATTCTTTGATTCAAAAAATGAATTCATTTTTACCAGAGGACATAGTCGTTTATAATATTCACCCTGTCGATGATCAGGCACATGCGCGTTTTGACGCTACTGCTCGCACATACGAATATCATATACATTTATATAAAGATGCCTTTTGCAACAGTCAAAGTTTTTACCACTTCAAGCCATTGAATGTTGATCTAATGAACGAAGCGGCTAAAGTTTTGTTTGAGTATGAAGACTTTGAGTGTTTTTCAAAAACACATACAGATGTATTCACTTTTAATTGTACTATCTACCAAGCTGAATGGAAACTCATCGATCACAATAGATTAGTTTTTACCATCTCGGCAAATCGCTTTTTGCGCAATATGGTTAGAGCTATTGTCGGTACTATGGTCAATGTAGGTCTAGAGAAAATAACTGTGAATGACGTACGCAAAATCATTGAAAGTAAAGATAGAGGTCAAGCGGGATTCTCTGTCCCTGGTAAAGGATTATTTTTAACAAAAGTAAGTTATCCTTATCTATGAAACGACTGAAATCACTATCACTAAAAAAAATATTAAGCTACGCAAAACCTTATCAAAGACGTTTTAACTGGGTAATCGTGTTTGCGATTACGCTATCAATCTTTGCTGCTGTTCGTCCATATATGGTAAAGCAAACAGTAGATAGCTATGTGCAAACAAGAGATCAAGAAGGACTCTTAATGTACGTTTTGCTTATGGCAGTTGTCCTTATAGGCGAAGTATTGTCTCAATTTTACTTCTCTTATTGGGCAAGTTGGTTAGGACAAGATATTGTCAAAGATATTCGCGAAAAACTCTTTGACAAGATTGTTAGTTTTCGCATGCGCTATTTTGACAATGAACCAGTAGGAAAACTCGTTACCAGATCTGTATCTGATATTGAATCGATCGCGAGTATTTTTAGTCAAGGACTTTTTATGATTGTCAGTGACGTTCTAAAAATGTTTGTCGTTTTGGCTTTTATGTTTTACATGAACTGGAAACTGAGTCTAATTGTTTTGGTTGCCATGCCTATCCTTGTCTATGCAACGCGAATATTTCAATTAAAGATGAAGTCTGCCTTTCAGGAAGTCCGAACGCAGATTTCAAACCTGAATACATTCGTACAAGAGCGATTAACAGGTATGAAAATCGTTCAATTGTTTACTCGTGAGCATATCGAATATGAAAAGTTCAAGAAAATAAATGAAAAGCACAACCAGGCTTGGCTAAAAAATATACTTTACAACTCTATCTTTTTCCCTATCGCTGATATTGTTTCTTCACTGACCTTAGGTTTTGTGATTTGGTATGGAGGAATGTCAATTGTACAGGGAGACAACCTAACAACATTTGGAGATTTATTTGCCTACACAATGCTAATCACAATGTTGTTTAATCCATTGAGGCAAATTGCTGATAAATTTAACGTCATGCAAATGGGAATCATTGCGGCAGAAAGAGTATTCGATGTATTAGAAACGGATGAACAGATGAATGATTGTGGAACTAAAATAGCTCCTCAATTCAATGGAGAGATTGAGTTAAACAATATCCGCTTTAGCTATATACAAGAAGTCGAAGTATTAAAGGGAATCACCTTACACATCCCTCCAGGTAATACGGTAGCAATTGTAGGGTCATCTGGAGCAGGTAAATCGACAATTATCAATTTACTAAATCGATTTTATGATATTGACAGTGGAGAGATACGGATAGACAATACGGATATCAATGAATTTACGTTAGCTTCTCTACGCAGACAAATCGCTGTCGTGTTACAAGATGTATTTTTATTCAGTGATACTATCTTCAATAATATTACTTTGCACAATCCAGCTATTAGCAGAGAGCAAGTAGAAAATGCGGCTAAGCAAATAGGGATACACGATTTTATCATGAGTCTGCCAGGAGGATATGACTACAATGTAAAAGAAAGAGGAGTAATGCTCTCGTCTGGGCAACGACAATTAATTGCCTTTCTAAGAGCTTATGTAAGTAATCCAAGTATCTTGATATTAGATGAAGCTACTTCTTCGATTGACACTCATTCTGAAGAACTACTTCAAAAGGCAACCGAATATCTAACGCAAGATAGAACGTCTATAATCATTGCTCACCGCTTGGCAACAATTGTCAATGCAGATCAAATCATTGTGATGGACAAAGGACTCATCGTAGAGAAAGGTACACATCACGAACTCTTGCAAATTGAAAATGGATACTATAGAAATCTATATGAATCACAATTCAAAATGGCAGTAGAAGAATAGTATTTTAAAAAGAGTTTCTCTATCCAAAAGCTAAATAGTAGAACCTTAAGTTCTAAAGTTTTAAATAAAAGTCACAAAAATAACTTAGCTAAAAAAGCTAACTTAAAAACCCTTGTTTTTTTCACATTTTGTCAAAAAAAACAAGGGTTTTATTTATATATTACAACAATCCAATAGATAGTAGCTGCTACACTTACAATTCATTAATTGTCCACTATTCAACTTTTCAATGGGAAAGTTTTAAGTACAAAAATAAATCTGTATTTTCGTAGCATTAAATATAGAAATATATACATATGAAATTCGATATTATTGTTTTAGGAAGTGGCCCTGGAGGTTACGTGACTGCAATCAGAGCTTCTCAGTTAGGCTTTAAAGTTGCGGTAGTAGAGAAAGAAAACTTAGGTGGAATCTGCTTAAACTGGGGGTGTATTCCTACAAAAGCACTATTAAAATCTGCTCAAGTATTTGAATACCTTAAACACGCATCTGATTATGGATTGACAATCAATGGTGAGGTAGACAAGGATTTCAATGCAGTAATAGCACGTTCACGTAGCGTTGCAGATGGAATGAGCAAAGGTGTTCAATTCCTAATGAAAAAGAATAAAATCGAAATCATCGATGGTTTTGGAAAAGTAAAACCAGGAAAGAAAGTAGAAGTTACAGATAAAGATGGTAAGGTAAGTGAGATCTCTGCAGATCACATCATCATCGCAACTGGAGCACGTTCAAGAGAATTGCCAAACTTGCCACAAGATGGTAAAAAAGTAATCGGATACCGTCAAGCATTAACTTTACCTCAACAACCTAAGAAAATGATTGTTGTTGGTTCGGGAGCTATCGGAGTAGAGTTTGCTTATTTCTACAACTCAATGGGAACTGATGTTACTATTGTTGAGTTTATGCCAAATATCGTTCCTGTAGAAGATGAGGATATCTCAAAACAATTCGAGCGCTCATTGAAAAAAGCAGGAATCAAAATCATGACAAATGCTTCTGTTGAAAAAGTAGATACAACTGGTGAAGGAGTAAAAGCTACCGTTAAGACATCTAAAGGAGAAGAAATTTTGGAAGCTGATATCGTATTGTCTGCAGTAGGTATCAAAACAAACATTGAAAATATTGGATTAGAAGATGTAGGAATCGCTACAGATAGAGATAAAATCTTAGTAAACGAATACTACCAAACAAATATCCCTGGATACTATGCTATTGGAGATGTTGTACCTGGACAAGCTTTAGCACACGTTGCTTCTGCTGAAGGTATCTTATGTGTAGAAAAAATTGCTGGACACCATGTTGAGCCATTAGATTATGGTAATATTCCTGGATGTACTTACGCTACTCCAGAAATTGCTTCTGTTGGTATGACAGAGAAAAAAGCAAAAGAAGCTGGATATGAAATCAAAGTAGGAAAATTCCCATTCTCAGCATCTGGTAAAGCAAAAGCTGCAGGTACTCCTGATGGATTTGTAAAAGTTATCTTTGATGCTAAATATGGAGAGTGGTTAGGATGTCACATGATTGGAGCTGGAGTAACTGATATGATCGCTGAAGCAGTAGTTGCACGTAAATTAGAAACTACTGGATACGAAATCTTAAAAGCAGTACACCCACACCCTACAATGAGTGAGGCTGTAATGGAAGCTGTTGCTGATGCTTACGGAGAAGTAATCCACTTATAAGAATCAAAATCAATTAAAATACAAACGGGCTACCTTAAAGTAGCCCGTTTTTTTATCTTCCTTAATTTCCCCTATACTCATTGTTCTGAATTTCTTCGCCCTAAACCTATCCTAAGGAACATAAGAAATCTAACTATCAAATATTTGTACACTTCGCTCAGATTTTGAAAATAAGTATTACCTTGATAAAAAAAATGAAAAACGGATTACACACAATCGAATATTACCCAAATGGGAATATCAAGATAGAAGGATACTTTGTCAATGATATATTACATGGAGAGCACAAAGAATATCATGAAAATGGTATGTTATTCCAATTGTACAACTACGAAGAAGGGCGCAAAGAAGGAGTTTACACAAATTATTACGATACAGGGGAATTAGAAATGAAAGGGGTTTATAGCAATAATCAATTAGTAGGCCCTCATACTATGTATTACCCAAATGGTCAAATAGAATGTCAAGGCTTCTATAAAAATGACCAACCACACGGCAAATGTACAGAGTACTTTCAAAATGGAAATATACAGATTGTCATCAATCAAATCGAAGGACGCTTACATGGTCAACAACTCGCCTATTACAAAAACGGTGTATTAGCAAGAGAACAGTATTTCGAAAATGGAGTACTGCATGGACCAATAAAGATATTTAATCCAAAAGGGATATTAATAATGGAAATGACTGTACAAAATGGAAAAAACAGAGGTCCTTTTAAAAAGTATTATGACAATGGTAGCCTAATGTTTTCATGTACTCAAGTCAATGATTTCTATAGAAAAGACATCAAAGTATTTAAAAAAAATAAACAAATAGACAATGCTATCTCGACAAAACTATCCTATATGTTTGGTTCAGAACCTATCAGCTTAATCCCTTATATGGACTATGATTAGCAAAGCCCAGTCAGGGCTTAAATAAGATAGCTACAACTATCTTATCAATCTGCTTGCCTTGCTTGTAGTGGGAGACACTAATCACCTTTTCATCTTCCCCATACAGCCTTACCATGCCATCCAACTGACCATCAACAAAGGTAAACTCACTTAGTAGTTTACCATCCTTATATATTTTTGTAACGCCATTCTTTAGGTTATTTCTATACATAATACTCGTAAATAGCTCTCCTTTATCATTGTAATACTTTAACTCTCCTTCCAGTTGACCCTGAACATAGTTTCCTTCACAAACAAGTATTCCTTTATCTGAATAAGCCTCAACCTTACCATGATTTACACCGTCGTGTTGTTCTTGAATTTCTTGTAGCTCGCCATGCTCATAAAAGGTTTTCTTTACATTCAAATTACTTCCTTCTATGCCAACAATAACCTCTTTTACCTCTCCCGTAGAATAATATGACAGAATCTCTTTACTGTCGATGTTAGCACCATACTTTTCCTTTAAAGTTTGACCTTGAACGTTTCCTATCAGGTAAAAGAAAAAGATCATTAGATAGATTATTCTCATTACTACAATTGACTAAATTTTACTACTATATCTAAAAATGCGAAGTCACAAAGGTACAAATCACTGTCCTTTAATCCAATATTGAACGGGATAGATTATCATCTTTATTAATTACAAGACAGTACATATCAATTTGTTAGAAAACAAACCAAATTTAGATAGCGTCAGACTTCAAACAGTAAAAATATCAGCACTATACCTTCTAGTGCCTTTGAACATACTATTTTATTTAGTACATTTAGTGAATGTTAACCAAAAAAATATTGAGAATATGGGTCGGACAAACCTAAATTTATTAAAGACCATGGCGTTTTTTGTGCTGGTCGTCGGCGTGATATTGTTTGTAAAGAATGTTGATTCAGTCATCTTTAAAGACGAATTAAATATTCTAAGTTCAACGATATCACTTTTGTTAATCACATTAGGCTTTATAGGTAACAAAAAAGCCAAATCGTATAAAAAGGTAAGTATATAAATAAAAAAGAAAGCGAACCTATTTTATACTTCAATAGGTTCGCTTTACATATTCAATCTTGCACACTGCTAAACTCTTTCCTTATCGTTATTCTACTCCAAGGTAATTAGCAGGTGAAATTTGTTTTAATTCTTCTTTAATCATTTCTGACACAGCAAGTGTATCTATAAATGAGTGAATAGACTCTTTGTTAATCACTGTATTGGTACGAGTCAAATCTTTCAAAGCTTCATAAGGATTAGGATAACCTTCTCTTCTCAATATCGTTTGAATTGCCTCTGCCACTACTGCCCAATTGTTTTCTAAATCTTGCGCAAACTTTGTTTCGTTAAGCAATAATTTGTTCAATCCTTTTAATGTAGATTCAAATGCAATAAGCGTATGCCCAAGAGGTACTCCAATGTTGCGCAAAACAGTACTGTCAGTTAAATCACGTTGTAGACGTGATATCGGTAACTTAGCCGCTAAGTGTTCAAAGATTGCATTGGCAATCCCCAAGTTTCCTTCAGAGTTTTCAAAATCAATAGGGTTCACTTTATGAGGCATTGCAGAAGAACCAATCTCCCCTGCTTTAATCTTTTGTTTAAAGTAATCCATAGAGACATAAGTCCATATATCCCTATCTAAGTCAATTAGAATATTATTGATGCGCTTTAATCCGTCAAAGAAAGCAGCAAAATGGTCATAATGCTCGATTTGTGTTGTTGGAAAAGAATGTTTTAGCCCTAATGTTAGCTCCACAAAATCAGTTCCGAACTGTTTCCAATTATGCGTAGGATATGCAACGTGATGCGCGTTAAAATTTCCTGTGGCACCACCAAACTTAGCAGCAAATGGGACATTTTGGATTAGTCTAAGTTGCTCTTCCAAACGCTCAACAAAAACAAATATTTCCTTTCCTAAACGCGTTGGAGAAGCAGGTTGTCCATGCGTACGAGCCAACATTGGAACATCTTTCCACTCTTTTGCTAACTCTTTTAACTTGTTTACCACCTTAATAAATAAAGGCATATATACATCGTGGAAAGCCTCTTTGGTCAATAAGGGAATAGACGTATTATTAATGTCTTGTGAAGTCAATCCAAAATGAATAAACTCTTTATATTGCTCTAAACCTAAACGATCAAATGCGTCCTTAATAAAATACTCAACAGCCTTGACATCGTGATTAGTTATACTCTCTTTATCTTTAATCCACTGTGCGTTTTCAGTAGTAAAGTTTTGATAGAGTTTGCGCAATTCAGGAAATAAATCTGCTGATACATTTTTCAACTGCGGAATACCGTGTTCGCATAAAGCAATAAAATACTCTACTTCGATTAATACGCGGTACTTAATTAAAGCCTCTTCTGAAAAGTAAGCAGCAAGGCTTTCTGTTTTGCTACGATAACGCCCGTCAATAGGCGATATAGCATTTAATGGTGTAAGCATAATTTTAGAAAGTGTTGTTAAGCAACAAAGATAGGACAATACCAAAAAAAGTAAAACAAAAAAACACAGTTCTAATCATCTTTTAATGTAAGAAGCCAAATGTTTCCCAGCTCTATCTTTGTAGCAAAATAGTTTATAATGAATATTTTAAAACAAAATAAGACAGCCTAAGCTGTCTTATATCTATTTTGACCATTCTTTAATCGCATCTTTATTAATCTTGATATAATCAAGGTTATTCGCTTTTTCCGCTAACTCTAATGCCCATTTGGCAGTTTCTACAGCAGCTAACTTATCACCTAACTTAGCTTGAATTTGCGATTTTAGGCGAACAAAGTAATAAGGTATTTGCTCTCCTGACTTTTCAATTGCCTTATTGATCCAATCTAAAGCCTTGTTGTAATCTTTATTGGTTAAATAATAATACTCCGAAGCAGCGTAATAATCAACAATCTTAGGCCCTGCAAATGTCTCGTCTATCGTTTCCATCGCTAACTGATCCGTTGGTACTTTGAAGCGAACAGGAACTACTGTTTTCTCCCACATAATCTCAAGATCTGCATAGTCTATATTTACGTTGTTAATTGCCAAGGTAAATGTCTCGTAATTTCTATTGGAATTAATCACTTTCACCTTTGTTGTCAAAGCAACTTTTGAATCATCCCACTTCTCAGGTAATCCCCAGTTATTTGTATCACTGTAAAATATTACTTCCCATTCTTCAACTTTCGGAACAGTGAAAATGGCATAAGAACCTTTTTTAAGTGTTTTCCCATCAATCACGACATCATTGCCAAAAGTAATGACAGAATTCATGTTTGCTCCTGTTCTCCAACGACGACCATAAGGAACTAAATCACCGTAAATTAAACGACCTCGCATATTAGGCCTTGAATAATCTATTTTCACATCGGTTAATCCAACCACTTGATGAATCTCTGATTTAGTACTGGTAGGTGGAGTGTGTACTTGTGCATATGAAGTACCTAAAGTAAACATAGCAAAAGCTGTAATAATTAAACTCTTCTTCATTAAAATAGCGTTTTAAAGTATTTTTATTAATTGAATTTCTATCATTAGTAATGTGAGTACTATAGAAACCAAAAAGTAGCCTATTAATTGTAGTATTATACCATATAACACTAATTATGAGCCTTTCAAAGATATTAACTTATATCTTAAAATTTTCTCAAAACACAAGCAAATGAAAAGAAAAAACAAAAAATAAAGCCCTTGAAAATCAAATCTCAAGGGCTTTCTCATATCGTTAAATAATCCAAAGATTACTTGTGTTTACTAATTCCTGTTTTTAACCATGTCTTATATTCTTCTACATCTGGCATATATCCAACAGCATCACTTAAACGCGATTCATCTGTATCAAGTATGATATAATACGGTTGTGCATTAGCGTGATAATGTTTCATTTGGAAATCACTCCATTTATTTCCAATCGTCTTTACTTTCTTACCACTTGTATCTGATATATATTGCTCGCTCTCTGGCAATTTTTTAGGGTCATCAACATACAATGAAATTAAGACAACTTCATTCTTTAGGATAGATAATACAGCTGGATCTGACCATACGTAATCTTCCATCTTACGACAGTTAACACATGCAAATCCAGTAAAATCTAATAAAACAGGTTTGTTTATAGATTTAGCATACGCCAATCCTTTTTCATAATCTGTAAAAGCAACAATGTCATGAGCTCCTAATTTAGCCCCATCAGGTAGTTCTCCCAAAGTAGCTCCTGAATTAGAACCACCTTTTCCTCCGCCAACACCATAAGGACTTTCAGCGTAAGTTAATGGAGGTGGGAATCCTGATATAATTTTCAATGGAGCTCCCCATAATCCTGGAACCATATAAATAGTAAATATAGAAACCAATAAAGCCATAAATAATCTACCTACTGATATATTGTCTGAAGGTGAATCATGTGGCAATTTAATTTTACCAAATAGATATAATGCCCAAGCACCAAATATGGCTATCCATATTGCTAAAAACACTTCTCTTTCTAAATAATGTGCTTGCAATACAAGATCTGCATTTGACAAGAACTTAAATGCTAAAGCCAACTCTAAGAATCCCAATGAAACCTTCACTGTGTTTAACCATCCACCCGATTTAGGCATTGAGTTTAACCAACCTGGGAACATAGCAAAAAGCATAAATGGCAATGCTAGTGCTAAAGAGAACCCAAGCATACCTATAACAGGTGCTAAACCTCCTTTAGAAGCCGCTTCTACTAATAGTGTTCCTACAATAGGCCCTGTACATGAAAACGAAACAATAGCCAAAGCTAATGCCATAAATACTATACCTATTAATCCTCCTCTATCTGCTTGCGAATCAACTTTATTTGCCCATGAATTAGGTAACATAATTTCAAATGCCCCTAAGAAAGAAGTAGCAAAAACAACTAATAGCAAGAAGAAGATGATATTAAAATAAACATTTGTCGAAAGCGCATTCAGAGAATCAGCTCCAAACAAAGCAGTAACAATAGTTCCTAAGATTACATAAATTAGGATAATTGATACTCCGTAAATGATAGCATTCTTGATTCCTTTGGCACGAGTTTTACTTTGTTTTGTAAAGAAACTAACCGTCATAGGAATCATAGGGAACACACAAGGTGTCAATAATGCTGCAAAACCAGAGAAAAACGATAAAATAAATATGGTAAATAATCCTCTATTCTCTTGTTTTTTATTGCTTTCTATAGCATCCTTAGAAGAAGAATCACCTGCTTTAATCTCAGAAGAAGCCTCTGCTTTATTACCAAGTTCAAACTCCTCGAAGTTAGCAACCTCTTTTGAAGCTAAGGTTTTTAGGTCATAGACGAACAAATTACTTTGTGAAATACACACTTCCTCACACACTTGATATTCCATTTCAACCTGAATATTCGAAGTTTCAGGATTCGTCAATGTAATCTTTTGAACTAAGGTAATTGGACCTACAAAATAGGTTTCATCTACTTCAAATATATCGTTGTATTCCTTTACAGTTTCACTTTCTGTAGTTGGTCCATTTAGAACATAGTTCCCCTCCAAGTTATTATAGGTAAAAGCCAAAGGTAGAGCTCCACCTTCTGATGTAAACTGAGAGTATAAATGCCAGCCCTCATCCACAACACCATTCCATGTGATTGTGTACTCTGTGTCTGACTCCTTCTCTATCTTTGTCGTCCATACGGCAGGATTCTTCATCATCTGCGCCTGTACAGTAATTGTCGACACTAATAGAAGTAGCAAATAAGCTAATTTTCTCATACTGTTATCTGTATTTTAATAATGTTTGTAGTTGTACTTTTTATCTTAAATCGTTCATCCATTCGACTACCAATAATCCATACAATTTCATTTTCTGAACACAAAAGCCAAGTATTTTCTTTCTCAAACTGATTAAACTTCTCGTCTTTAAAATACTTACTTACCTTCTTAGTTCCTTTCATTCCAAAAGGGATAAACCTATCACCCTCAACAAATTTTCTAATTACCAATGGAAATTTTAGCATAGCCTCATCTACTAAAATCGTATTTGAATCGACGACTAAATCACCTCCATTATATGGCAAAGTTTTAATTTGTATTGGATACTTCAATTCTTCTCCTTTTTCTAAATAATATATTTGTTCTTTATTCTTCTCTAATTCTGTTCTTTTTTGCAACACAAAAACACTTCTATCCTTCAACAGGATATACTCTTTTGCATAAATCACTTTACCACTTTTAGCTTCTAAAAGATGGATAATATCCTTCCAAGCAGTAAAACCAAAAGGCTTAAGCATCTCGTATAAATAAGCTTTTGGCGAAGATAATTTCTTTATTTCATCTATTAAAAAAATAATACTACCATCTTCTTGGTATCGAGCAACTCTACTAAAAGCAAAATCTATTGCGTCTTTTGCTAATTGATTTGTATCACTCAAATTGCTAATTGTATCCAAAAAGCTATTTGAAAATTGTGGATTAATCTCCTTGAGAATTGGCACGACTAATTTTCGAAACTTATTTCTCAAATACTTCGTTTGCGCATTCGTATAATCTTCTCTCCATTGAATATTGTGCTCTAAGGCAAACTGATTGATCTCATCCCTTGTAAAAATCAATAGAGGTCGTACGATGTAGGCATTAACTTCAGGAATACCCAGCAAACCTTCAACGCCTGTCCCCCTCGAGAAATTAATTAAAAAAGTCTCTATGGAATCATCTAAATGATGCGCTGTCAACAAATAATCATACTTCCCTTCCACTACTAAAGACTCAAACCAATTATACCTCAATTCTCTTGCAGCAATTTGGATTGACACTTTATTGTTATTTGCATAGGTTTCTGTATCAAATTCCTTTACTAAAACATCTACACCTAAGCGCTTTGCTAAATGCTCAACAAACACCTGATCTTCAATGCTATCCTCTGCTCTTAGATGAAAATTACAGTGTGCCATCGTAAAGGGTATCTCGCACATCTTACATAAGTAACATAAAACGACACTGTCAATACCTCCACTTACAGCTATTAATAACTGTTTATTATTCAAGTAATCAAACCTCTCTTTAAAATGTTGTTTAAAATCCTCTAACATTTTTACTTTATTAATTTTTATATCCAAAATAAACAGGGTTTTCAATAAAAAATAATTACTAATATAAATACATTCTATTAAAAACCTAATATCTATTTTTTGCTTATAAGCGTAAATTTATAAAACACAAATAGAATACAAACAATTACTATCATATCTTTAACAAATAACAGAAAAAAACATAAAAAAAAGCTGTATCTTTTCTGATACAGCTTTTGTTTTTTTACTATTCTAAGTCGTGAATTGAATTATGAGCGTAATTTCTCCACTTTTCAATACACTGTTGCATATCTTGAGGTACCTCCGAATCAAATCTCATAAATTCTTTTGTCACTGGGTGTTCAAATCCCAATGTCTTAGCATGAAGAGCTTGACGAGGTAAAATTTGAAAGCAATTCTCTACAAACTGCTTATATTTAGTAAAGGTAGTCCCCTTTAATATTAAATGTCCTCCATAGCGTTCATCATTAAATAAAGTATGACCAATGTGCTTCATGTGTACTCTAATCTGATGAGTACGACCTGTTTCCAATTTACAAGCTACTAAAGTAACATACCCTAATCTCTCAAGTACTTTGTAATGAGTTACTGCCCATTTACCTTTTTCTTCATCATCGAAAGCAGCCATTTGCATGCGGTCTTTTACATGACGGCCGATATAACTTTCAATAGTACCTTCCTCCTGCTCCACATTTCCCCAAACAATAGCTACATATTCTCTTTCTGTTGTCTTTTCAGCAAATTGCCTTTGTAAATCAGCCATTGCCCATTCTGTTTTAGCAATTACCAATAATCCACTTGTATCCTTATCAATACGGTGTACTAAACCAGGTCTTTCACTACTATTTAATGGAAGATTTTCAAAGTGATAAGCCAAAGCATTAACTAAAGTTCCCGTGTAATTCCCATGACCAGGGTGTACTACTAAACCAGGTTCTTTGTTGATTACTAAAACTGTATCATCTTCGTATACAATATTTAAAGGGATGTTCTCAGGAATAATAATATTTTCAAAAGGCGGTTGCTTCATCAAAACTCGCACTACATCATTAGCCTTAACCTTATAATTAGATTTTACAGGTTCATCATTGACAAAGATATTTCCATTAGCTGCAGCTTGCTGAATTTTATTTCGAGTCGCATTCTCAACTAAGTTCATTAAAAACTTATCAACACGCAAAGGAGCTTGTCCTTTTCCTGCTTCAAATCTATAATGTTCAAATAACTCTTCATCAAAGTCTTCAAACATATCTGCGTTATTTTCTTGCATTTAATATTATCTATAATTCTCTTAATTATTCAATCTCAGGTGCAACATCTAATTCTTCTTCTGATAAAGTAGCACGTCCGTCACCTAAAACAAAGTCTATCACTGAATTCTTTTTAATTCTATCACCTTGTTTCAACTCTTTGCCATTTTGCAAAACTTGTAACACAACATCTTTACCGATATAAGTACGGTAAGACTTTTTCCCCTCTTTTAATCCCAAAGAAACAATTGTAGTCAATGCTTGACGATAAGTCAACTCACTAAGATTTGGCACAATTACATCTTTATAAGTAGCAGCATTAATTTTTACATAAATCTTTCTATTTTCCTTTACAAAGCTATTCGCCTTCGGATCTTGTTCTACTATAGACAAAGGAGGAACATTCTTATCAAAGTCAAGAGTATCAAGCACTACCATTTGTAGTTTACTTTCTTCTAATACCTTAATCGCTTGCTCACTCGTCAATTTACCAATATTCGGTACTGCTATTTTCTGATCGTGATTAGTTGTCTTTCCAAGCCATTGTAGAGCCAAATAAGCTCCAATTACTACAAGTAAAACGGCTACAATAACTGATACCCAAAATGCCTTACTAGTAAAAAACTTTAATAATTTCATAACTATTGATTTTAGGCAAAGATATAAAATCGAAAACATTTTTTGTTTCTATGTTTTATTATAAATTTGTTTGAATCCATAGGTAAGAAAAATAAATTAACACCTAACATTAAAATCATTAAGTATGAAGCATGTAGCTATTGTTATGGGAGGTTACTCAAGTGAATGGGAAATCTCTTTGGCAAGTGGTCAAGTAGTATATGAAAGCTTAGATCGAACTAAATATATCCCTTATAAAATACATATTCTAAAAGACAAATGGGTGTATGTAGATGAAAACAAACAAGAATACCCTATCGATAAAAATGATTTCTCTACAAACTGCCAAGGTAAAAAGATAACATTTGATGTTGTATTCAATGCAATCCACGGAACGCCTGGAGAGGATGGTTTACTTCAAGCATACTTTAACTTAATTCACTTACCTCATACTTCTTGTGATTTCTACCAAGCAGCCTTAACAATGAACAAAAGAGATATGTTATCTGTTCTAAAACCTTTTGGCATAAAAACAGCTATTTCTTACTATTTGAATTTAGGTGATAAAATTGATACTGAAACAATAATCCAAAGAGTTGGTTTACCTTGCTTTGTTAAACCTAATCGATCAGGATCAAGTTTCGGTATATCTAAAGTTAGAACATCTGAAGAACTTTTAAAGGCAATTGATATCGCCTATAAAGAAGATAACGAGATTATCATTGAGAGTTTCTTAAATGGTACTGAAGTTTCTGTTGGTGTGATCAAATACAAAGGAGAAGTAACTGTCCTTCCAATAACCGAGATTGTTTCAGAAAATGACTTTTTTGATTATGAAGCAAAATACCTTGGTAAATCGCAAGAGATTACTCCTGCAAGAATTGACGAAGTTACACAGCGAAAAGTTGAAGATATTGCTTCTCGTATTTACAAGATACTAAATATGGATGGCTTCTCTCGTAGTGAGTTTATTATTGTAGATGGTGTTCCTTTTCTACTTGAGATGAATACAGTACCAGGCTTAACAAGAGAAAGTATTTTACCTAAACAAGCGAAAGAAGCTAATATATCATTAACTGACTTGTTTGATAATGCAATTGTTATAGCTTTACAAAACCACTTAAAATAATAAGAAATGAGAAGAGCTGTACTACCTGGATCATTTGATCCTATAACCAATGGTCATTGTGATATTATTAAAAGAGCTTTACCCTTATTTGATGAAATAATTGTTGCTATTGGTGTTAACTCTGATAAGAAATACATGTTTTCATTAGAAGAGAGAAAACATTTTATTGAAGAAACATTCAAAGATGAACCAAAAATAAAAGTTGCTACTTATGAAGGTCTTACTACTGACTTCTGCTTTAAAGTAGATGCGCAATTCATTCTTAGAGGATTGAGAAACCCTGCTGACTTTGAGTTTGAAAAAGCCATTGCACATACCAATCGATTCTTAACTAAGTTAGAAACCGTGTTTTTACTAACGGCAGCAAGCACCTCTTTCATTAGCTCAAGTATTGTGCGAGATGTAATACGAAACAAAGGAGACTATTCTAAATTAGTACCCTCTACTGTCAAGTTATAATTCATTAATAAAGAAATAAGAAAGCCCTTTGAATTCATTTTTATCAAAGGGCTTTTTATTTTTTGTTGTTGTAACACTAAGAGATTACTCCGTATTATCAAAGACCAAACATATATTGCGAAATAAAACTTAATCTTCTAAAACTCCTAACTCGTGAATTAACAACTTAATATTCTCATACGAATTATCCATAGCCTCGCGAATCTGTTCTTTATTTAACCAAGCAACTTGCTCTATCCCCTCCTCTATTTGACCAACTAATTCGCCTTCAAAAGAACTCTTCATTTCGTACCAGGTTGTAATTTTCAACTTATACTTGCCATTTCGCTTAAAAATGTGATAAGTTTTAGGAAGCTTTCTAATAATTTTCAATTGAGATACGCCAGTTTCTTCTTCCACCTCACGCATAGCAGTTTCTTCCATTTCTTCATTCTTTTCAACTCCTCCCTTAGGTAAATCCCATTTTCCTCCACGCAGAATAAACAGTATTTCACCTTTATCATTAAAAACGACTCCGCCTCCAGCTTTTTGTACTGGAATCTTCTCTTTAATCTTTTTCAAGATCTGTTTTTCATCCGGATGATATAAAAAAGCCTTATCGATTTTATTTTGAAAATATTTAATGATAATTTTGTCAATATCGACACTATCTAATAAGAACAGTTGAAAATCGGTTTCTTTCTCGATTTTATCTGTTAAGAACAATGGTTTGTCGTTTACAAAAACTTTATACATTTGTATTATGATTTTTAATAAAGAAACAGCACACAAAACTGCCGAGTCGCTTCTGCAAATTAACGCAATTAAATTAAATCCTAAAAATCCTTTTACTTGGGCTTCAGGATGGAAATCTCCAATTTATTGTGACAACCGTATTACATTGTCTTATCCTGAGATCAGAAAATTCTTGCAAAAAGAGTTTGCTGAGAATATCGTAGCTAAATATGGCAAACCAGATGTTATCGCTGGTGTTGCAACTGGTGCTATAGGTATTGGTCTTTTAGTAGCAGAAGCCTTAGAATTACCATTTGTATATGTTCGTCCTGAACCAAAAAAACACGGAAGACAAAATCAAATCGAAGGTCAATTAGAAGCCGGAAAAACAGTTGTAGTAATTGAAGACTTAATCAGCACAGGAAAAAGTAGTTTACAAGCTGTAGAAGCACTAAAGGAAAATGGTGCAAATATCTTGGGGATGGCTGCTATCTTTACGTATGAATTTCAAGTAGCAGAAGATAACTTTAAAAATGCAGGAATAGAACTAACAACATTAAGCAACTATTCTTCTTTATTAGAAAACGCAGTAAATCAAAAATATATTTCTGACGGTGATTTAGACACATTACAAGAGTGGAGAAAGAATCCTGCAGAATGGAATCAATAATAATATTCTAAAACTAGACTATATGAACTTAGAAAGCCCAAAAGTAAGCGTAGCTAAATCAGCTGAATATATCTTTAACGCATTAACGGACGTTAAAAATTTTGAAAAATTAATGCCTGAGTCTATAGCTAAATTTGAAGTTACGGGTGATGATTCTTTTATTTTCGCACTAAAAGGAATGCCTGAAATCAAATTAAAAAAGAAAGAACAAACGCCAAACTCTAAAGTAATCTTAGGAGCAGCAAGCGATAAACTTCCTTTTACATTAACGGGAAATATCACAGAAATAGATGCCAATAATTCTGAAATCCAACTTCAATTCGAAGGAAGTTTCAATCCAATGATGGCAATGATGGTAAAGGGTCCTATCGGAAAATTTATCGAAGCTTTAGCTGGAAACATGAATAAGCTATAATCTATTTTAGTATACCTATAAAAAAACCGAACAATATTGTTCGGTTTTTTTATAGGTATACTTTACTTCAATTCTACTGTATAGCCGAGTACACTCGGGTCCTTTATGATATCCCCCATCTTAATCTCTTTAGTAAAACTTTTACCGTCCTTGCTAATTTTAGCATCATCATAGGATACTGATTTAATCTTTTTGTCAAAGCTAACTACCATTACATAAGTGAACATTTGTTCCATCCCTTCCATCGTCGGTTTCTCCCCTTCCTTATTACTTGGCTTTACCTTTCTCTCAAATACATTATTTTTAAACTCGTAATAAGTTTTATCGCTTATAACAGAGTTTACACTTAAACTCTCTTTAGCTGCTTTATCATTTTTTCCTGTCAATTTACCTATCTGTTCTAATCCTTTCAAAGCATTATTCAACTCTGTTACGTCTTTTGAATCTATCTTAAAAGAAATATCTCCTATACTGTCGTTTACAGTAAACTGCATACGTAGATTCTCTAAATTCGCAAATATATCTGGATGAGCAGCCTTTAAACTATCTTTCTTAAATGCTGCGTTATCTTCCTTAGCTAAAATAATATCCAAATACTGATCTATTGTAAGCTCCTGTCCATTAAAAAAATCAATTGCATTATCAATATCTTTTCCCATGCTTTTACTCGCACCTGGAGAGACCTTCAAAAGCTCAGAAAAGTTTATATTAAAAGCATAGTCTACTTTTCCTTTTTTACTCACATGTATCTCCTCTTTCATTACACATGATTGAAACGTTGTTAGCAAAATGCCTAACAATAATAAAGAAATCTTTCTCATTTTTTTATTTTTTAGATACACAAATATAAGGCTTAGTTGCCCTTAAAATCAATTTTATCATTTATTTCCATTTTTAAATACACTTTGATCTTATCTCGACGCATTAAAATAAACTACACACAAATTGTTCTTTTTTAAATACTGTTTATTTTCCTTGCACAATTCAAATATTTTACTGAATATTTGCAACGAAATAAAGTTTAACCATTAAAAACGAAGAACAATGTTTGTACTAAATTATACTTCTACATCATTCGCATCAGCAGGGATTGCTGGGGTGTGTCTTCGTGCTACTTTTATCTAAAATATCTAAATTTTACATATAATAGAAAAGCCCGAAGATTGATTCGGGCTTTTTTTTGTTTATTCCGGACCCTTAACGAGATTAACCCCGAATTGACTGATAGATGCTAAAGATCTTCAGTAAAAATCAAATCAGTCCTATATACATGGACTGAGCATTTAGTCAATTTAAATTTTACATCATGGGAAGGAAACTTTCTGGGAGAGACTTTATTAAAATAGGGTTTCCTCAAAATAATACCATAAACATCGCCTTAGGGCAAGTAAATAGATATAAGAAAAAAGAGAATAAAAACAGCATACTTGAAGAAGCTAAACTTGTACTACAGAATCCTGAATCTTTTATAGGAGATGGTATCTGGGGAAAAGTAGCAGAGAGTATGATCAAACAAGTAGAAGTCAAAAAACATCAACTCAATACCAATAGAGTTCCGTTCTCTATTTATGGGGAAGATGCTATTGACGAACAGACGAAGTATCAACTGTTCACTGCTTTAAAACTACCTGTAGCAGTACAGGGGGCACTAATGCCTGACGCACACTATGGATATGGTTTACCTATAGGCGGGGTATTAGCTACTGATAACGCAGTTATCCCTTATGGAGTTGGAGTAGATATAGGCTGTCGCATGAGTATGTCAGTCTTTAATTTACCTGCTAATTTCCTAAAAGGTAAAGACCATCAGTTACTAAACATTTTGTCAGAACACACTAAATTCGGTATGTACGAGACACATAAAATAAAAGCTGATCACGAGGTATTCAGTAGAGATGAATTTAAGAATATCCCCTTTGTCAAAGGTTTATTAGACAAAGCTTATAAACAATTGGGAACATCAGGTGGTGGTAATCACTTTGTAGAGTTTGGCATCGTCAGATTGACAGAGACTAAACCTGAGTGGAAACTCGAGCCTGGAGAATATATTGCAGTTCTTTCACATAGCGGATCAAGAGGATTAGGGGCAAACATCGCTAAACATTATACATACTTAGCGACTAAACAATGTCCCCTACCAAGCAATGCTCAGCATTTAGCTTGGTTAGACCTCAACACACATGATGGACAAGAGTATTGGTTAGCCATGAATCTTGCAGGAGATTACGCAAAAGCTTGCCACGATGATATACACCGTCGCATTGCTAAAGCATTAGGTAAGCAGATAGCTTTCACCATAGAAAACCATCATAACTTCGCTTGGAAAGAAGTCATTAACAACAAAGAATTAATTGTTCACCGCAAAGGGGCTACTCCTGCTGCAGAAGGACAATTGGGAATAATACCGGGATCTATGACTACTAATGGCTATATAGTCGAAGGTCTGGGAAATGCAGAGAGCTTAAATTCTGCCTCTCATGGAGCAGGACGCCTACACTCACGCGCGGCATGTAAACAGAAGTTTACCAAGAGTGAGATTAAAAAAGAACTTAGTTCTACTGGCGTACAGCTTATAGGAGGTAGTGTAGATGAAGCCCCAATGGCTTATAAAAACATCAATGCAGTAATGCAAGCTCAAAGCGAATTAGTAAAAGTATTGGGAAGCTTTACCCCAAAATTTGTAAGAATGGATAAGTAATTATGGCAAAAGTTATTCAGATTACATCAGGTAGAGGTCCTCAAGAGTGTGATTTTGCCGTTAAGAAAATCGCACAGCTTTTTATAGACGCCGCTGTTGAGTCCAATATTAAAACAAGGCGAATTGAAAGTGAAATAGATAGTTATGACTCATCTAATTTCATTGAATTAGAAGGATCCACTACTGTAGTGGATTCATTCTTAGCAAATTGGTTGGGTACTATACAGTGGATTTGTACAAGTCCCTTTAGACCTAATCACAAAAGAAAGAATTGGTATATAGGTATTTTTGAAAACAATCAAATAAGCGATATTCCTATCGCAGATAGTGATATTCAATACCAAGCTGTACGCAGCTCTGGAGCCGGTGGACAACATGTCAACAAAGTTAGCTCAGCTGTCCGAGCTACGCATATTCCTACTGGTATTACAATACTGGTTATGGATAGTAGATCACAGCACCAAAATAAAAAATTAGCTACAGAAAGACTTTTAGAAAAACTTCAGAATATGGCATTAAAAGAAGTCAAGTTACATGAAAAAAATACGTGGCTAAACCAAACAAAAGTTGAAAGAGGTAATCCGATTAAAACATTTGTAGGTATAAAATTCGATCTTAAATAAACAAAGAGGCTGTCTAAAAAGCCTAAAAAACAAAACCCCGTCTAAAAAAGGCGGGGTTTTTTCATTGTTTGTCCTCAAAAATAATTATCTTCAAGGTGCAACCAAACAATAAGAAAGACAAATATAATGTTCAAATCTGAAAGTTTAAAATCGCCGAGTCTATTTCCTGAAGATATTTTTTCTAAAATTCCTCTAGACCATCCTGTTCGTCTTATCAATGCTGTTGTTGATGAGTTAGATATTAGTTCTATTTTAAGTCAATACAAAGGAGGAGGGACCACCAGTTATCATCCCCGTATGATGATAAAAGTCTTATTCTACGCCTATTTCAATAATATTTATTCATCGCGTAAGATTGAACGGGCTTTGACGGAGAACATTTATTTTATGTGGTTATCTGGTAATAGCTTGCCTGATCATCGCACGATTAATTATTTTCGCGCTAAGCGATTGAAAGGTCAAATCCATCAGCTTTTTGCAGATGTGGTTCGTCTGTTACAAGAATTACAATATGTTAGTTTACAAGTTCAATATATTGATGGAACAAAAATTGAATCTAGCTCTAACCGATACACCTTTGTATGGCGTGGTTCAGTGGAGAAAAACAAGGCTAAATTAGAAACAAAAATTCAAGATGTTCTCACAGAAATAGAGGGTCAAATCAAACAGGATCAAAGTGAACTCGCAAAAGAACACTGTTCCAAAAATATTGATAGTTTAGAGCTTAAAGAAAAAGTGACTCAGTTAAATAAACATAGGGCAGACCTACCCAAACCTACAGCTAAACAGCTCAAACAGTTAGAAGACGAGCATTTACCTCGCTTGCAAAAATACGAACAACAACTAGAAACTTTAGGTACTCGAAATAGTTATAGTAAAACAGATCCAGATGCTACTTTTATGCGAATGAAAGAAGATCACATGAAAAACGGGCAACTTAAACCTGCCTACAATACTCAAATAAGTACTGAAAATCAATTTATTACACATTATACTATTGCACAAAAATCAACTGACACCACTACCTTAATCAATCATCTAGAGACTTTTGAACAAACCTATGCACAACAAAGTAAAGAAGTTGTAGCAGATGCTGGGTATGGTAGCGAAGAGAATTATCTGTATTTACTTGAAAGAGAAATAACGCCCTATGTGAAATTTAATTATTTTCATATGGAACAGAAAAGAGCTTGGAAGAACAACCCTTTTCTACAACACAATCTTTACTACAATAAATTGTTTGATTACATCTTATGTCCAAATGGAGAAAAGCTACCTAATATTGGAAGTAGTACTAAATACACCACCACTGGTTTTGCGTCAAAAATACATCTGTATCAAGCTTCTAACTGCTTGAAATGCTCGTTAAAAGAGCTATGTAATAAAGCAGCAGAAAACAGAACAGTCTCTATGAATCATAGATTGGTTCAAATAAAACAACATATTAGAGAATTACTCAACTCTGAACGCGGTAAATATCATAGAAGTAAAAGACCTGTAGAAGTAGAAGCTGTTTTTGGACAACTAAAAAGCAACAACAAATTTACTAGGTTTACTCTAAGAGGATTAGAAATGGTCGAAATTGAATTTGGACTGATGGCTCTTGCACATAATTTAAGAAAACTTACTAAGAATAGAGAAAAATCGACTTTAAACAACAATTTTCATCCTAAAAAAGAGACTGATAAACGAAAAATGACAAATTATAAGTCTAAAACTCGTTTTAATTGCAAGAACTTTTAATCTAAGAGAAAAGTAACGTTTTATATAATACAAAAGAGGGTGACCTTTTGGGACACCCTCTTTTTATAATTCCTGTGAATCAACCTACACAATTTCAGCACTTAAACCTGCATCTAACAATTGTAAACATTGATTCTTTAATTTGTCAAACTCTCCCGTTTTTACGGTACATTTTCCTTTGTAGTGTACCAACATTGCACATTGTTCTGCTTGTATATCAGAATGGTTACAAACTCGAATTAATGTCTCAATTACGTGATCAAATGTATTAACATCATCATTGTGAAGAACAAGTTCACTTGTTCCATTAATCAATTCTGCTACGTCTACACTTTCTTGAATCTTTTCTTTTGTACTCATAGTCAATGAATCTAATAATAACTATTTTTATTCTTTTACGAACTTCAAAGATACCCAATTATTTCTTTCTAATTGATTTTCAAATCTTAATCCGTTCATTTCTGCTGATTTTTTTATTGCATTGATATCTTCTGTATAAAAGCCACTGAAATAAATTTCCCCATTTTGTACCAAACACGCCACATATTTCTCCATATCATTCAACAAAATATTTCGATTAATATTAGCTAAGATAACATCGTAAATAGGCTCTTTTGATAAAATACTTGCATCACCTTCATATACTGTAACATTCTTACAATTGTTTCTCGCTGCATTTTCAATTGAGTTTTCATAACACCAGTTATCAATATCTACAGCATCTACAGTAGCAGCACCTCGCATTGAAGCTAAAATAGCCAAAATAGATGTACCACATCCCATATCTAAAACTCGTTTGTTCTCAATGTCATTATTCAGAATTTGGCGAATCATCATAAACGTTGTTTCATGATGTCCTGTACCGAAACTCATCTTTGGCTCTATTACTATATCAAATCTCGAACCATTTTTCTCATGAAATGGAGCTCTTACATAACAAATCCCATCAACATCGATTGGTTCAAAGTTTTTTTCCCATTCCTCATTCCAATTTACTTGAGCAATTTCTTCTTTTGTATAGGTAATAGTAAACTGATCTGACTCCAATATATATACACCTTCTAAGATATCTTCAGTCCATAAACTTTTTTGTACATAGGCACTAACACCCAATTCTGTTTCTTCAAAACTCTCAAAAGCTCTTTCTCCTAACTCTGCAATCAATATCTCAGTCCCTAACTCTTTAGGTTCTACTTTGAAATGATAACCAATATATACCATATTCTTCTATTTTTTTTTAAAACTTAACCATTTCATAACATTAACTTTACACTGAGGAAACATTAGGAAATAATTTTTTGCAAAACTAATGCTAATTTTGCAATTCACAACACATTTTAATTCTATGAAAAAAATTTACACCATTATCGTTTTGTTATTTTCCATGACACTTTTCGCTCAAGAAGAAAAGAAAATCGAAACTAATAATGACATGAAATTAGCTCAGTTACCCTATTACAACTTTGGTAAAGGACTGGGTATGACTTCAGCGGATAGTTTATTTCAATTAAACATTCGCTTTAGAATGCAAAATCGTTTGACTGCAATAAGCAATCAAGATGAAAGTACTAAATATGAAGGTGAAATAAGAAGACTGCGTTTGCGCTTTGACGGATACGTTGGTAATCCAAAATTCCTTTATGTTATCCAATTGTCTTTTACACCAAAAGATATGGGAACACAAAAAGATGGACAATCACCTAATATTATTCGAGATGCAGCTTTAACTTATCGCCCTAACTCAAATTGGAACTTTATTTTTGGTCAAACAAAATTACCAGGAAACAGACAGAGAACCAATTCTTCTGGAGCTTTACAATTAACAGATCGATCAATTAACAATGCTAAATTCAATATCGATCGTGATTTTGGTATCCAAGCTTACTATTTACAAGAAAAAGGGGACAACTTCGGATATAACGTAAAAACTGCGGTAAGTACAGGTAGAGGGAGAAACTGGAGTGGCTCAGAGAGCGATAGCTATGCCTTAACTGGACGTGTAGAACTATTCCCATTTGGTAGTTTCAAAAATAATGGAGCTTTCTTTGAAGGAGATTTAGCAAGAGAAACTTCTCCTAAATTAATGGTTGCTGGTACTTTCTCTTACAATAATAATGCAGAAAGAACACAAGGGCAAACGGGAGATAACCTATATGAAGCTCGTTCTTTCAGAGCAATTATGGGAGATGCAATCCTGAAGTACAATGGTTGGGCTGCGATGTTATCTTATATGAGTAGAAATCTAAGTGACCCTATCACTTATTTACAGCAAGATGCGGGAGAACCTCTTACGAGATCTGTATATGCAGGACACGGTTTAGATTATCAATTGAGTTACGTTTTCCCAAGCAACTACGAGCTAATTGGTAGAGTTTCTACACAAACAATGCACGATGATCTATACAAACAGTTAAATATGCCAAATACAACCGAATTCACTTTGGGTGCGACTAAATATTTATGGGAACACGCATTTAAAATCCAAGCTGAGTTAACGTATGATAAATTGACATTTAACCAAGGAAGTTCTAAAAACAATTGGTATTTTAGATTACAATTTGAAATAGGTATTTAATAATACCTATTTTTCACCATAATTAACTAAATAGAAATAAATAAATTAACCATTCTTTATAAAACATTTCACTTATTTATATAAATCACTCATCTAACGAATGACTATCTTTGTTTATATGATTAAGGTTATTGAGAATGAAAAACTTATTAATGACTATCCCCTTACTATTTAGTTTACTAATTGGAGGATGTGCAAAGAGAAACAATAGTAGTATTCTAAGTAAAGATGGAGTAATACTGAATACAACCGAAACTGCTGAAGACAGGGAGTATCGCATTATTTCTGATGACCAAATCGACAGACTTAATACTATTATAAAAAAGAAAAGACTATCTTCTGAAGAGCAAATTATGCAAGAATATGCTCCTGAAGATAAACATGCAGAAGGTAACTATTTGTACGTATTAAAGCGAACAACTGATAATCCAGAGAAAATTACAGTGACCTTGTTGGAAGACTGTATTATGGATGATTCCATGAAAGCCCGAAAAGTAGTAATGGATATGAGAGTTCAAAATGATCAGTACTATGTAATCAAAATCAAAGAAAGTTACCAATGCTGGAAAGATAGAGGTCACGAAGAATGGAATGCGGGTCTATGCCTCTAACATACACATCAGTTCATAATTTTTTATCATTATAAAGCAAAAACGCCTATTGAGTATTTCAATAGGCGTTTTATTTTATTATTCAGACTTTGCAACTTCGTCTTCTTTTCTTGCTATATTCATATTCGGGAACTTAGCCTGAATTGATTTTAAAGCAAACTCGTTAATTTCTGTCATTGCCTCTGGAGAAGGTAATTTTAAAGTATCTGCATTGTGCTTTAAAACTTCTTCTAATAATATTTGCGTTCTCAATAATTGAAAGTTTAAATCAATTATCTCTCCTGCCACATCAATGTCTCCTAATGTCATATCTTATCTATTTTCTAATTATACATTCCTTATAGGTCTGAACTCAAAAATAGCAAACTATTTTTATTAACAAACACTTTTATACAATTATTCTTTATAAAAATAATTCAGTGGCTGCCTAAGGTTATATCTTGACGACATTACTTCTCCATAAGCCCCAGCTGAACGTATAGCAATCAAGTCACCTCTCTTTAATTTTGGCAAATTAACCTCCTTGCCAAAACAATCGCTACTTTCACAAATAGGTCCTACTACATCATATCTTTCAACCTCAACTTTATCACTCTCCAAGTCAGTTTCTTCACTCCAATACTCTATTTTATGAAAGGCTTGGTACAAAGCGGGTCTCAGTAACTCTGTCATTCCTGCATCCAATATGGCAAAGTTCTTCTTTAATCCATTCTTTATATACAATACACGACTTACCAGACTTCCACAATTAGCCACAATCGACCTTCCAAGCTCAAAGTGAACTTCTTGTCCCTGCTTAAGCTCTAATAATTGGTGAAACAAGTAGAAGAAATTTGAAAAATTCACAATTGATTCTTCATCTGGCTCCATATAGTTAATTCCTAAACCACCTCCCAAATTTAGAATAGGTAGCGTATACCCTTTATCGTAAAAATATTGATTCCACTCATTTACTTTTACACACAAACGCTTAAACACATTCAAGTCTGTTATCTGTGAACCGACGTGAAAATGCAATCCTATTAACTTTAAATGCGCATTATTTTGTATCAGGGTTAAACAGGTTTCTAACTCATGAGTCATAATCCCAAATTTATTCTCATCTAATCCAGTTGTAATATAATGATGTGTCTTTGCATCTACATTGGGATTAATTCTCAAGGCGATATTCGCAACTGTATCTAAAGATTGCGCTATTTCTCCTATTACTTCAATTTCCTGAACTGATTCCACATTGAAAGCTAAAATATTATTCTTTAAGGCAATCTCAATCTCTCTATCTGTTTTACCTACTCCTGCAAAAACAATTTCACTTGATTGAAATCCCTGTGCTATAGCAACTTCAATTTCTGTACCGCTGACACAGTCTGCACCTAAACCAAGGCTGCTAATTTCACTTAAAATACGCGGGTTGTTATTTGCTTTAATAGCATAATGTACTTTATAACCATAGCGATCTGCTGCACTCTTTACAACGTCTACTGTTTCTCTTAATAGAGGTAAATCGTAATAATATAAAGGCGTCGGTATATTCTTTAATTCTTCTTTTACTTGCTGCATAATGCTTACTTCTTATGTATTAAAACAATCTATTGTGTAGCGATCTTAGCGCCTCTATCTTTTGATTTGATGGAACGAGAATAGAAATATTATGTTCACTTCCTCCATACGAAATCATGCGAATTGGAATATGCTTTACTGCTTCTGAAACAATTGTTGCATAGCCGTGCTTATTCCTCTTAAAATCACCAACAATACAAACAATGGTTTGATCGTGATCTACTTCTACTTGCCCAAAATGAGTTAAATCTTCTATAATTGCATTTAAGTGGGTAGTATCATCTATTGTTAAAGATACCGCTACTTCTGAAGTTGTAATCATATCAATAGGTGTTTTATACCTCTCAAATACTTCAAACACCCTTCTAAGGAAACCATAAGCTAATAACATTCGAGAAGAATTAATGCGTATTGCTGTAATTCCATCTTTAGCTGCAATGGCAACAATTTGATCGCCATTTTGAATTTGTTCAGAAATCAGCGTACCCGAAGCAGTCAAGTCCATTGTATCTAATAAACGTACAGGTACATTAAAACGCTTAGCTGGGAAAACACTCTGTGGGTGCAGAATCTTTGCTCCAAAGTAAGCTAATTCGGCAGCTTCATCAAAACTCAAATGAGCAATGGGCTTAGTATTTTGAACATAGCGGGGATCGTTATTGTGAAATCCATCAATATCCGTCCATATTTGAACTTCTTCCACTTGTAATACAGCTCCAATCAATGATGCCGTATAGTCTGATCCGCCTCGACGGAGATTGTCAATTTCGCCAAAGGCATTGCGACAGATATAACCTTGCGTGATAAACAAACTATCCTCTGGGTGTTTCTCTAAAACTCTACTTAAATTCTCTTTGATATACGCTAAGTTAGGCTCGTGTTCTTCATCGATTCGCATAAAATCTAACGCTCTTAGTAAGACTGAACTAACCCCTTGTTCTTTTAAGTAAAAGTGAAATAGAGTGGTTGAAATCAATTCTCCCTGAGCTAAAACAATTCGCTCTTCAATTGTCGTAAACAAATCATTCCCTAACTCTGCTAACAATTTAAAATGGTGATCGATGACTTCGTTAGCCACCCGCAGACCATCTGCCGTTTTAAAAAGGTCTTTTATGAAAGTTTTGTATGTATTGTAAAGAGTATTTATTAAATCTTGTGCTTTATCCTTATCGCCCTTTAGGTATTCACATGCTATTTCTACTAAACTATTTGTAGTGCCTGATACAGCAGACAAAACCACCAAGTGTTTATCACTTGCTTGTGACTGAATAATGGGAAGCAACTGCTCCATTCTTTCTGGACTTCCAACTGAAGTCCCTCCAAATTTCAAAACTTTCATAAAATTAATAGTTAAAGAATTATTATATCAAAAAAAGGGGCTTGTCGTGATGACAAGCCCCTTACTTTTATTTTGTAAATCATATCCATAGGGTTACTGCTCACGACATCGGACGTAAGTACTGTTTCTTTCCCTTTTTCATTATAGATATAATCATTTCTATCATTGATTTGACACAAATATAAATACTTTATTTAATTATCATCCTTTTTTACAGCGTTTTTTAAATTAAAATCTTTTAATCTCTCTCCATTGCAAATGCAAAAAGCAAGCTCAGATTAACGAAGCTTGCTTTTAATTATGATCGGTTTGTTTGTTTGTGAACTAAAAATAAGCATAAACTTATTCACTGCTCATTTTATCATTGAAGGGCTTTACTCTTATTGATCGCTATCCTTTTCTGCTCGACGATCAGCCTCTGAAGCTGATTCTGCTTTTCCAAACTTCCAATACGAATAAGCATAAAGATCTTCTCTACTCCAATTCTTCTCTTTTCGGAAAAAGTTTCTCAATTCTTTGACCGTTGAAAACTCAGAAGCTAAGTATACAAACTTAGACTCTGGCAAAGCATTGCTATTTACAAAATCGATTACTTTAGAAGCAACTTGCGAATTTTGTCCTGGTGTAGGATTTATCACCCATTCTATATCGAAAGTAGCTTCTGAAGATAGGTTTTGCACATCTTCTTCTGTTTCGACTTCTATAATCACTTTTGCCTTAGCTGTGTTAGGTAGAGATTCTAAAATAGCACTTAATACAGGAATAGCAGTAGCATCACCAATTAGATAATACCACTCTACTTCTGGTACTAATTCTGAGGCCTCACACCCCATCGCTACCCCAATCTGAGATCCTATCTCAGCATTAATTGCAAAATCTGATGCTGGTCCCTCATCACCATGAGCGACAAAATCAATATATAATTCGTTCTTTTCGATATTTATTCCCCTATGGGTATATGTACGTACATAAGGTTTAGTCGATTCTTCTTGAGGTTTCCAAGCCCCTTTTTCGAAATCAAACTCTGGTAAATACACTTCTGAACATCCCTTCGGAGCAATAAATACTTTATTGTTGACACCAATTGTTGTTTCTTTAAAATCACTTACATCATTACCTCCAAGAGTTAATCGAATAAATCTTGGCGTGATATATTCTCTATTAAGCAGTTTGAATACCTTACGTTGAATATTTTTTTTCTTTGTCATCTTGTTGTTCTGTTGATTAAATCTTCTTTATAAGATGGACAAAGATAGCCTATTTATTTAGATTCAGTATAAACAATAGTATAATTCACAAAATAGTCCAATCTACTCCCTTCTTTGTCCAATCTGTTCACCTACTATTCCCAGCAATATTCATCAAAACGAATGACGAAGCCAATCGTCTTTACAAAGCATACTAAAATGTTTCAATAGAGGTCTTAGCTTGCACTTCCTTGGGGGTTTCTCGCACTTTTCTTGGGGTTTACTTGCCCAGAGAGCGGTTTTCTCGAAGAAAGGTGCAAGAAAGGTGCAAGAAAACCTTTTGCAAAAGCGAAAAATCTATCAATAAATCAACTACAAATACAGATAAGAAATCAATTGTCAATATACTGTCTGATAAAAAAGGATATGGTGCTATTCTAATACCTTGTCTATTCATGTGTTTTTGCTGAACTGATTAAGTTCTCTCAAAAAAATGATTCGCCTTGCCATTGATCTTTATGCCAGTTGTTAGATAAGAGTATATACTCAATTGCTGGTGCCTATATAAACAGGAAGATTTCCATATATATACAAGTGTATAAACTAAGCGAAAAGAAAAAAGTTTATACTGAGATCACAAAGAAGTGCACTTTCGTTTTTGTAGCAAATAATATATACAAGACACATTACCTTCTGTCTAAATTCCCACAGACTATTTCAATAAAAATAAACCAGAAGTTCAACGCAGACACCCGTAAATCAAAGTAAAGAAACAATACCTAAAAAATTCTATCGATACCATCGTCATACGCAAAACAGCAAATCTCCAATACTGCAAATAATCGGTATCTTTTTGAACTGAAATTTGAAAGAGAAAATCAATAAGATGCCTAAAGTATTCATACTATTCATTGAACTACACAAGCTACGATACTTAAAAAACCGCAATAGCACTTACTATTGCCATTTGTAAAAAGTTCGCAAACAATAATTTAAATCAACTAAAAAATAGCTATCTTTTGGATTTTAAAGTCTAAAAAGCAAGCATTCTACAAAAAATGTTTCTGCACAAGATGAATAATTTCTATTTTTGCTAAAAATACATTAAGACATGCTAATCATTGGAATCGCTGGAGGAACCGGAAGTGGAAAAACCACTGTTGTTCACCAGATTATGAATGAATTACCCGAAACAGAAGTAGGTATTATTTCCCAAGATGCTTACTACAAAGCAACAGATAACTTATCTTTAGAAGAAAGGTTACTTATTAACTTTGATCACCCAAGATCAATTGATTTTGAACTTTTGGTTCAACACTTAAAAGAATTAAAGGAAGGAAGTAGTATTAATCAACCTGTTTACTCTTTTGTAAAGCATAATAGAACAGATGATTACGTCTTGACTCATCCGCGAAAAGTAATGATTGTAGAAGGAATCTTAATTCTGTGTCACCCCCAACTTAGAGACATGTGCGATATTAAGATTTTTGTACATGCTGATTCAGACGAAAGACTTATCAGACGTCTAAAAAGAGATATTGCAGAAAGAGGACGTGATATGATGGAAGTCCTTAACAGATATCAAAACACGCTAAAGCCAATGCATGATCAGTTCATAGAGCCTTCAAAAGCTTATGCTGATATCATCATACCTAACGATACTTACAATACAGTTGCCATCGACATTGTACGTACCGTGATAAATGAAAAAATCGGATAATAAATCCATCTAATATGAATGTATCTCAAATATTTAGTAACTTTAAGTATTCCAAGATTCTAAAAAACGTCTTTTTTTGGATTACTATCTCCTTTGCTGTTTGGATAATTTTTTTTGATAGCTTTTCTTACTTTGAACATCGAACAATCGATAAAGAAATAGAAAAGTTGGAAGATAATAGACGCTATTTCCAAAAAGAAATAGACAAAGATAAAAAGGCAATAAAAGGGTTGAAGAATGGGGATGCGACTGAAAAATACGCGAGAGAAAAATATTATATGAAACGTGCTAATGAGGATATATTCATTATAGAATTTGATACATTAGCACAATAATAAAACTACCAAAAACTATGAATGATCAACTATTTGAAGAATTTAACCAAGTATCTTCAAAAGAGTGGAAAAACAAAATTCAATATGAACTAAAAGGAGCTGATTATAATGAAACGCTGATTTGGGAAAGTCTTGAAGGTATAAAAGTTCGTCCCTTTTATCACAGTGATAGTGACGACAAACCTTTGTCGATAAATACCAATACCTCTGCTTTTCAGATTATGCAATGTATTTATGTATACGATCTTGAACGTTCTATTGAAAAGGCAAAAGACACTTTAAATAGAGGGGCGGATACGATTCACTTTACGATTGATAATCCACAAGTGAATTGCACAACCTTATTATCTAACTTACCAAAAGAAGCTACTTACTACTTTAGATTTGGTTTTTTAGATGCAGCATACTTTAGTGAATTAACAAATTGGGGAAAGATCAACCAATTTGACATTCACATTCTGATTGATCCAATCTACAAATTGGGGAATGAAGGCAACTGGTTTAAAAGCTTAGAAGCAGACTTCAACCAATTAAACAAATGCCTGAATCACTCTACAAACTTACTCATCGATACGACAACCTACCAAAATGCTGGTGCTAATATGGTACAGCAAATTGGATATGCACTCGCTCACGTAAATGAATACTTGAACCGCATAGAGAAAATTGAAGGAATAATCTATGTAAAACTGGCTGTAGGAACAAACTACTTTTTCGAAATAGCCAAGTTAAGAGCGTTGCGAATGCTATTGGATATCTTGCGTAAAGAGTATACACATCAAATTGACTTCAAGATTATTGCTATTCCTACAAAGCGCAACAAAACACTGTATGATTACAATGTAAATATGTTGCGTACTACGACGGAGTGTATGAGCGCCATACTTGGAGGAGCTGATTTAATTGCCAATTTAGCCTATGATAGCATCTATCACAAGGAAAATGAATTTGGTGATCGCATAGCTCGAAATCAATTGCTAATACTAAAAAAAGAAAGTTACTTCGACGCAGTTAACAACCCTGCAGAAGGTGCTTACTATATAGAAAACATCACTCTTCAATTAGCTCAAAAAGCACTCGATATTTTCAAACAAATTGAAAAAGGAGATGGTTTAATTACTTCGTTAATCGAAGGAACCATTCAACGTAAAATCAATGAAAGTGCTGCCAAAGAGCAAGAGCTATTTGACAAAGGAGAAGAAGTACTTTTAGGTACAAACAAATATCCAAATCAACAGGACCACATGAGTGCCAATTTGGAATTATATCCTTTTATCAAACAAAATCCTCGAAAAACACTTGTTGTTCCAATTATCGAACGCCGCTTAGCTGAGAAGTATGAACAGCAGAGGTTAGCAGGGGAAGAATCAATTAAAATTGAATAAGATGAAAAGAAAGGATATACAACATCTCAGCATTGATATAACAGATCGTAGAAAAACATCTGAAACATCAGAATTCACAACTGCTGAAGGAATTGCAATAAACAAGACTTATAGTCAAAAAGATATTGAACATATTGAACACATCGGATTTGCAGCAGGATTTGCTCCAAATTTACGTGGTCCTTATGCTACAATGTATGTACAACGCCCTTGGACAATCAGACAATATGCAGGATTTTCAACTGCAGAGGAGAGCAATGCTTTCTATAGACGCAATCTTGCAGCTGGGCAGAAAGGGCTTTCTGTGGCCTTTGACTTAGCCACGCACAGAGGATATGACTCCGATCACGAACGCGTTGTAGGAGATGTAGGTAAAGCTGGTGTTGCGATTGATAGCGTAGAAGATATGAAAATACTTTTCGACCAAATACCCTTGGGCGAAATGTCTGTATCAATGACAATGAATGGAGCTGTATTGCCTATTATGGCTTTTTATATCGTAGCTGCTATTGAGCAAGGCGTTGATCCAAAATTGTTATCTGGTACAATACAAAATGACATCTTAAAGGAATTCATGGTGCGTAATACCTATATTTACCCACCTACTCCATCGATGAAGATTATTGCTGATATATTTGAATATACCAGTGAGAAAATGCCTAAGTTCAATTCTATATCTATTTCAGGTTACCATATGCAAGAGGCAGGTGCAACAGCAGATATTGAATTAGCTTATACTTTAGCAGATGGACTTGAATATATACGTACAGGTCTGAATGCAGGAATGAAAATCGATGACTTTGCTCCTCGCCTTTCTTTCTTTTGGGCTATAGGCATGAATCACTTTATGGAAATTGCCAAGATGAGAGCTGGTAGAATGTTATGGGCAAAACTCCTAAAACAGTTTAATCCTAAATCAGAGAAGTCACTTGCATTGCGTACGCACTGTCAAACTTCTGGGTGGAGCTTAACAGAACAAGATCCATTTAACAATGTTGCAAGAACAGCAATAGAAGCTGCTGCTGCTGCTTTTGGAGGAACACAGTCCTTGCATACCAATGCTTTAGATGAAGCAATTGCACTACCTACTGATTTTTCGGCTCGTATCGCACGTAACACGCAAATCTTTTTACAACAAGAAACGAAAATTTGCAAAACAGTTGATCCATGGGCAGGAAGTTACTATGTCGAAAGCTTAACAAGTGAAATAGCTAATAAAGCTTGGGAACTAATTCAAGAAGTAGAAGAATTAGGAGGCATGACAAAAGCAATAGAGGCAGGAATACCAAAACTGAGAATTGAAGAAGCTGCTGCACGCAAACAAGCGCGTATAGATAGTGGACAAGATATCATTGTAGGGGTGAATAAATATCGCCTTGACAAAGAAGATCCTTTACATATCCTTGAAGTAGATAATCAAACAGTTAGAAAACAACAGATTGATCGATTAAATCACATTAAGGCTACAAGAGATAACGACAAAGTAAAAGAAGCATTAGATGCCCTAACACAATGCGCTAAGTCCAATCAAGGTAACTTACTTGCTTTGGCAATTGAAGCTGCTAAACACAGAGCTACCTTAGGGGAGATTAGCGATGCATTAGAATGTATATTTGGAAGATTTAAAGCACAAATTCAATCAGTAAGTGGCGTGTATAGTAAAGAAATTAAAAACGATGAGAGTTTCCTGAAAGCAAAACAGTTAGCTGATAAATTTGCAGAAGTGGAAGGACGTCGCCCGCGTATAATGATTGCCAAAATGGGGCAAGATGGACATGATCGAGGCGCTAAGGTAGTTGCTACAGGATATGCAGATGTAGGATTTGACGTAGACATTGGACCATTATTTCAAACACCTGCCGAAGCAGCCAAACAAGCCGTTGAAAACGACGTACATGCTTTAGGTGTATCGTCTTTAGCTGCTGGTCACAAAACGTTGGTACCTCAAGTAATTGAAGAACTGAAAAAATATGGTAGAGAGGATATTATGGTGATTGTTGGAGGAGTAATTCCCGCTCAAGATTACGAATTTTTGTTCGAATCAGGAGCTGTTGCAGTATTTGGTCCCGGAACCAAGATTAGCGATGCAGCCATCACTATGTTAGAGATATTACTTGATCAAGAATAAAAACAAACAGCGAGTGCGTATAGCTTTGCACTCGCTGTTCTCATTAACAGTAATTTCCTTTTTTGCGTATTTATAGATTTCTTATAATTCAATTTTCATTTGTAAAATACTGCTCTACTGACACAAAAATCACACCATTATTCTATTTGAAATATACTTTTTTACATTTTATAGTAAAAATTACTCCTATTTTATTCCTTTCAACTTATAAGTGAAAGCTATTTCCATTACTAAAATAAGTTTTGTAACGTATAGATAAAGCTATATTTGCTTAAAACATAAACAAGTACAACAACCATAACAACGCTTAGTATCCTAAGGATATTTAAAAAGAGCATATGATGTTCGCGACTTAAACTATTCTTAAACACAAACACTGTCGGTTTATCTGGATAGTAAATTACTTTGTACTTTTTACCCGTAGGATCAAAATCTACTTGCTCCTCTTCAAGAGGTTCATTTATTTTATCAACTTCCAATTCTGCTTGGCTTGGTTCTTTTAAATCATAAGCCCTTGGACTTCCTGTAATCACCTCCCCTTTTTCAGTAACAAACTCCATCACTAAAAGATCTTTTCTTGCATAAGACCTTCTACTACTTGCTACATCAGCATCATACTTAGAAACTTTGCGATACTTTATGACTTCTGCTTTTACAGAAATACCTTCATGTAACAAACGATCTACCCAAATGTGATTTCGCCACATTCCAAGAAAGATGAATACAATAGGAAAGAAAAATAGGTAAGAGATTTCGTTAAAGACTGCTAATAGAACTACTAAAACGATTAATACACTAATAGGGTAATATAGCTTATCAAATACTTTATACATTTTATAAAGATTAATTATTATCACAATTTAATCAACTTTTTTATAAAATAAAAAAACTTTATAGCCTAATCGAAATTTAATCATTACTGTTCCCCTTGAATACCAATACTTTTTTCATTTGTCTATAATTTAACTATTTATGCTCAAAAAAAATAAAGTACCTTTGTCTAAATTATATACTGTTATAGATGACATTTGAAGATTTACATTTAAATAAAAATATTCTAAGAGCTATTGAAGAATTAGGTTATCAAGCACCTACTCCCATTCAAGAAAAAGTAATTCCACTGGTACTTGCTGAAAAAGACTTAATTGGTTGTGCGCAGACTGGTACAGGAAAAACAGCTGCATTTGCCATGCCTATTATACATTATCTACACAAAATAGGTAATACGAAAAAAGCTAAGAAAGCAAAAGTTTTAATCATTACTCCTACAAGAGAGTTAGCTGGTCAAATAGCGGATAATTTTACTGCTTATGCTAAATATACTAATGTAACTCATATCACTATTTACGGTGGAATGTCTATTAAACCACAGATAGAACAATTAAAGAAAGGAGCTGATGTGATTATTGGTACTCCCGGACGACTGTTAGATTTATATAAACAAAAACAGTTAGACCTGGATTCACTTCACTATCTTGTAATTGATGAGGCGGATTTAATGTTAGATATGGGATTCATTGACGATGTCAAAAAACTAATTCAATTAACCCCAAGCAATAGACAAACACTGTTATTCTCGGCAACAATGCCTTTGCCTGTTCGCGAGTTGGCTCATGAGTTCTTACAGAAACCAGAGTATGTAGCCGTAGACGCCATATCTTCAAGTGCAAAAACAGTTAAACAACATGTTTACTTCGTCGAAAAGTCTGACAAAAAGAAATTGTTGTATCACATCATTAGAAACCAAAAACTAACTGATGTACTTGTATTTACTCGAACCAAAACCGGTGCCGATTCTGTGGTTGAATCTCTAAAGAAAAATGGCATTAACGCTGAATCCTTCCATGGAGACAAATCCCAAACTGCAAGACAAGAAGCATTAGACAGTTTCAAAAACAAAGAAACAAAAGTATTAGTAGCTACAGATATAGCAGCGAGAGGAATAGATATCGATAACCTACCTTGCGTAATCAATTTTGACTTACCCAATATACCAGAAACTTTTGTACATCGTATTGGCCGTACTGGAAGGGCAGGGAACGAAGGTATTGCAATATCTTTCTGTGATAAGTCAGAAAAAACATATTGGGATACAATAGTGAAATTTACTCGAACACAGCCTAAAGTGGTTAGCGAGCATCCATATCCTTGGAAAGAGGATGTGAAAACGGGACAAAAAAAGACGGGAGAAACTTCTGATCAACCAAAGAAAGATTATAGAAATAAAAATAAATCACGTAAATCTGAAGCTTCTAAAAAGAAGAAGAAAAGATGGTATTAATACTCATATAGCTTGTAGCTATTAACAAATACTGAATATGAAAAAATTGATCAAACTGTTTTTACTCCTATCTGTAGGACTATTTGTCTTTGTGTTCCTTTGCAATAGCTATGTCAAAAAATCGACACAAGAGTCACTTTATGACTCAGTTGACGATATTCCCCATAATACAACTGCATTAGTATTAGGCACAAGCAAATATTTGCAAGGAGGATCTCTGAACTACTATTTTACATTTAGAATAGAAGCTGCAGCAAAACTCTTTAAAGCTGGTAAAGTGGATTATATTTTAGTTAGTGGGGATAATAGTCATCAAAATTACAACGAACCAAAGGACATGAAACAGGCTTTGATTGAAAAAGGGATACCGGCAGATAAAATTTACCTAGATTATGCAGGACTTCGTACCTTAGATTCAGTTTATAGAGCTTTTGCTATTTTTGGCCAAAAGAGCTTTACCATTGTGTCACAGCCCTTTCACAATGAACGAGCAATTTTTATCGCCAACAATTTAGATTTACAAACTATAGGATACAATGCCCAAGATGTCACCAGAAAATTTGGGTTCAAAACATTGATACGAGAAAAATTCGCAAGAGTGAAGGTTATATTAGACAACTTGTTTGGAAAAAAACCGAAGTATTTAGGGGAACAAATCATCATAGGGAAAGATCCAATCGTCGATCCAGAATGAGAAACAAGCAATTATTCATATAGATAAGATACAAAAAAGGAGAACTAATAATTAGTTCTCCTTTTTTCATATCAAATATAAAATACAAACTGCGGTTCTACTATAACGCTTAAAACTTCAACTCAGGTATACAAGTGACCTCATAGCATACACTGCAAATCAAGCGAAGATTTAAGCAAATAAGTACCAAATCTGTGTCACTACAAAACATACAATAATACCAAAAGCTACTGGCAATAATGAGGCTACAGTAGTCCATTTGGCGCTATTAGTCTCTTTGTATATCGTATAAATAGTAGTACTACACGGATTGTGCAACAAACTGAACAACATAAGATTAACACCTGTAAGCGTGGTCCAACCTGCCATTTTTAAGATAGTAGCAATCTCTCCATCTGATACTTCAAACATCACCCCTGCTCCTTCTCCAATACTTGCATCACCAAGTACCATAGCCGTCAACATTAATATCGTTGGAATTACGATTTCGTTGGCTGGTATAGCTACGATATAAGCTACTAAAATAACCCCATTCAATCCAATTATCATCGCTATAGGATCAAGTGCCTCAATCGTCCAAACTGCAATGCTCTTATCTCCTATAAGAATATTGCTAATTAACCAGATAACAGCACCTGCTGGAGCTGCAAAAACAATAGCACGCCACAAGACGATTAACGTCCTGTCTATTAATGATGTATAGATTGTCTGCAATACTCTTGGTGGACGATATGGTGGCAATTCTAAGGTAAAAAATGAAGAATGACCTTTCAACATCGTCTTAGATAAAAACCAAGAAGTAAAGAAAGTAAATCCAATTCCTAATAACACAATTCCTACTACAGCTAAAGTAGATACGGTACCGGCCATATAACTGGGTACTAATGCTCCTATAAAAATAGTTGCCATCAGTATTTGTGTAGGCCAACGACCATTACACAAAGAAAAGTTATTAGTAATGATGGCAATTAATTTTTCACGAGGACTATTAATGATTCTTGTCGCTACAACTCCAGCTGCATTACAACCAAACCCCATGCTCATTGTTAAAGCTTGCTTACCATGCGCACCTGCTCCCTTAAACATTCTGTCTAAATTAAATGCTACTCGAGGCAAATACCCAAAATCTTCTAATAGCGTAAACAAAGGAAAAAATATCGCCATTGGCGGCAACATTACAGCAATAACCCACGCCGTCGCTAAATAAACGCCATCAATTAAAAATCCGGATAACCACCAAGGAAAATTTAAACTTGCAGCTCCACTTTTTAACAAGGGATATAATTTCTCTAATAGTAAGGTAGATAATGCTTCGGATGGGTAATTAGACCCAATAATTGTAAGCCACAATACTCCTCCTAACAGTAAGATCATCAAGGGAAAACCAAATGTCTTACTTGTGACAATATTATCTATTGCCCTATCTATGCGAAATGCTCTTTGATTTTCATCTACTTGTACTGTGCTCTTTACCGTTTTAGATACCTGTGAAAAAATAGCACCTGCAACATTATCAGCATAATCAAATCCAAGAGTCTTTTGATAACGACCAGCTTTTTCTAAAACAGGCTGAATATTATCAATATTAATTTTTGCAGATAAAGTGTTATTCAACAAAGCTGCTTGAATGCTCTTATCTTCCTGAATTAAGCGCATAGCAAGCCAAGAAACACTCGGCAAGTCAGCGTCTAACTCTAATAAGTCGCTCGCAACATCACTAACAGCTCTACGAGATTCTCCCGAAATACCACTGATACTTTTGTGCTCAGGAACATATTTCCCTGTAGCTACCTGATCGATAGCTAATAACAAATCTGCTATTCCTTCTTTCTTACGAGCAGATGTTGGTATAACAGGAACTCCTAAATCACGCGATAAGCCGCGCACATCGATTTCTACACCGTGTCTTTGAGCCTCATCCATTAAGTTTAGACAAACAACTACCTTATTGGTAATCTCCTGTATTTGTACAACTAAACTTAGATGTCTTTCAAGCCTTCCTGCATCCACTACCACAACGGTTACATCAGGTTTACCAAATAAGATAAAATCCCTTGCTACTTCTTCATCTTCTGAAGTTGACATCAAAGAATACGTACCTGGTAAATCAATTATTTTGTATTTGCTGTCTTTGTATAAAAAACTTCCTTCTGCTCTTGTAACTGTCTTTCCTGGCCAGTTACCTGTATGTTGTTTTAACCCTGTTAAAGCGTTAAAAATCGTACTCTTTCCAGTATTTGGATTTCCTGCTAATGCTATTGAATAATCAAACTTTCCTGATATATCTCCCAGTTTTTTTAATTCAGCTGCAGTATTTAAATCGCAAATATCACAGGCAGTATGTGCCATAATCTTTTTTCTCCTTCCTAAATTGATAAATTACTCTATAGAAACTAACACCATATTAGCATCTTCCCTCCTCAATGAAATTAGTGTATTGTGTATCGTATAAGCCACAGGATCCTTAAGCGGACTTATATTGTGCACTGCAATTTCTGCACCAGGAACAAATCCCAAATCTAAAAATCGTTGATGCACTTCTCGTGCACAGCCTTTTTCGATTCCCACAATCTTTGCAATTGTCCCTTTATGTAGTTCTGATAATTTCACTTTTAATTCTTTAGAGAAACAAAATTACATAATTAGACTTGTCTAACAATTAATTTAGTGTTAAAAATTTAATACAACTATAATCTAAAACAATCAGAATAAACTAAATAAGTAGATTTCTGTTTCTGCGACATTTCAATATTCAAATTTTAACCAAAAAAACAACAATTAGAAAGGAGTATAACTGCATACAAATTTTTGACACTTCGCTGTGATAAGTTACCCTTTAAACACTTCAGCAAACCTTCTGATTCAGCAGCAAAGTTTAGAGATAATTAAAATACAACCCCCTACCCATATCGTTAACTATAAGAATCTTAATTGGTTAACAAGAATATATAGTACAAGAAAGAATGGTGTTTTATTGAACGTTTGCCCACAAACAAGTGTATTTATTGAATAGACTTCTTGCACTCTAAAGGGCAATTAGGAAAGTACTTGCAGTATTATACAGATTAAAATTTGAAGTGTAAAGAAGTTAGTTGATTAGAAACGTAACAGTAAATCACTCTTGTTTCTCCAAGATTACATACAAATTATCCTAAATCGTTTTAAAGGCATTTTCAAAAGGAACTCTATGTACTAAACTGCGGCCTAAAGTAACTTCATCAGCGTATTCTAATTCATCTCCTACGGCAATTCCACGGGCGATTGTAGACGTTATTATATTGTAATCCTTAATCTGTTTATAAATGTAGAAATTAGTTGTATCCCCCTCCATAGTAGAACTTAAAGCAAAAATAATTTCTGATACTTCTCCATTCTTCACTTTATCAACAAGCGATTGAATTTTAAGTTGACTTGGTCCTATCCCGTCAATGGGAGAAATTTTCCCTCCTAACACGTGATAAATACCTTTGAAAAGTTGGGTGTTCTCCAAAGCCATGACATCGCGTACATCTTCTACAACACAAATAGTTCTGTGATCACGTAGAGGATTTTCACAAATATCACATACTTCTTTATCAGAAATATTATGACAGCTCGTACAGAAAATTATATCTGTACGCATTTTAGTCAAAGCCGTGGCCAAGTGCATTGTTTGCTCTTCAGACTGTTTCAATAAATGCAACATTAATCTCAATGCAGTACGCTTGCCAATTCCTGGTAATTGCGACACTTCTTCTACTGCTTTCTCTAATAATTTTGAAGGAAATTCCATAACTGCAAATATACAAAAAAAGGGAGTTTTTAGTAGCTAACTAATAGTCTCATGCAATAGCTTGTCATCTTCGAGAACTACCTACATAGAATAAACTAAAATGAAAATCGATACCATACGTTAAAAATATTTACATTTGAGCTTTGACATCTTCCAATAAAGAAATTAAAGTATTATGACACCAATTACTATTATAAGCATTATTGTTATTTATTTTGGCGTGCTCATCGCTATATCTCAATACATAAGTAAGAAAGACAGTAGTAATGATGCTTTTTTTAGTGCAAACAAAAATGCCAAATGGTATCTTGTCGCTTTTGGAATGATTGGGACTGCGCTATCTGGCGTAACATTTATTTCGGTACCTGGCGAAGTGGGTGCACCATCGGGTGAACAGTTTAAATACTTTCAATTTGTACTTGGAAATGCTGTTGGTTTTATTCTAACTGCAGCCGTCTTACTTCCTCTATACTATAAGTATAATCTTGTATCCATATATACCTACATTGAAAAAAGATTAGGTCATTATAGCTACAAGTCTTCTGCATTGATATTTTTGATAAGCCGTACAATCGGTTCAGCTTTCCGCCTATACTTAGTCGTAATAGTACTACAGCGCTATGTTTTTGATTACTATGGCATTCCATTCTTTTCTACAGTCTTAATCGCTTTGTTGCTAATTTACGCTTACACCTACAAAGGAGGTTTAAAAACAATTATAGTAACAGATACGCTACAAACATTCTTTCTTGTATCCTCTGTTATCTTTACGATTATTTTTATTTGCAATAGCTTAGATTTAAGTCCTATACAAGCATTTGAAACAATCAAAGAGAGTAACTATTCAAAGATCTTTTTCTTCGAAGACCTTATCTCCAATCGATTCCACTTCTTGAAACAATTTATTGGAGGAGTATTTGTCACTTTAGCAATGGTTGGTTTAGATCAAGATTTAATGCAGAAGAACCTCAGTTGTAAAAATATTAAAGAAGCACAAAAAAACATGTATTCCTTTACAGCGATTTTCGTTATCATAAATCTGTTCTTCTTAGGAGTTGGTGCCCTACTCTATATTTATGCTGAACAACAGGGAATCGCTGTACCTATAGATCAGATTACAGGTAAACCACGCACCGATTTACTATTTCCCGAAATAGCATTTAATCACTTAAGCTTGATCCCTGCCATAGTTTTCTTACTTGGGCTTACAGCAGCTACCTTTGCTACAACAGATTCAGCATTAACAGCTTTAACTACTTCTTTTTGTATCGACTTTTTAAATATGGATAAACAAAAAGACAAACCCTCTAACATTTGGAAACGCAAAGTAGTTCATCTTAGTTTTTCTCTATTAATGTTTTTAGTAATCATACTGTTTAATGCCATTAACGATGCATCTGTCGTGAGCATGATATTTAAAATAGCGTCTTATACCTATGGTCCTTTACTTGGTCTATTTGCTTTTGCAATATTATTCAAATCAAGAAGAGTCAAAGATAAAATTGTCCCGTTGATATGTCTTGCATCTCCAATCCTAACGCTTATATTAAGCAATAATTCACAACAGTGGTTTGCTGGTTATGTATTCGATAATGAACTTATACTTGTAAATGGAACCCTAACTGTATTATTGTTGCTGTTGATTAGCAATAAATCAAAATTGGTCAGTACGCAACAACACTAAGGTACAAGATTCTTCATACGTAATTTGCTCTGCTGATAATAGAGCATAAAATTCGGGGTTCTCTGTTCCTGGATTAAATATTACGCGTTTTGGTTTTAAACTTAGTATGTAGTCATAAAACTCAACTTGACGTTTTGCGTTAACATACATAGTGATAGTATCTATATCACTATACGCTTTCTTAGTAGTATCAATGACTACATCGGCTACTACTCCTTCTCTTAAACCATATGCTACCACAGAATGATCATATTCTCGTAACATATTTATTGCCTTGAATGAATAGCGCTCCGGATTAGTGGAAGCACCTATAACTAATACCTTCATACGATTTATTATTTTTTTAAATTAAACACTATAATAATTAATTTGTTAATGATATACAATCACTTAAGATTATTATATATAACAATAACACACAAAATGCATCAATTATTTACCTTAAATTTATTAAAAAAACTACTATTTACTCCAAAGATGACATAAATCATATTTCATAATTGTTTTTTGTGCTAATTTTACTCTAAGAAATTTAATAAAAAAATTATGAAAAAATTACTACTTTCTTTTTTAGGAGCTGCTCTATTTTTTAGTGGATCAGCATTTGCTCAAGAACAAGAAGTTTCTACTACAGCAAAAGAAGATTATAAATGGCAAGTTCGTCTACGTGGTGTAGGAGTTATTCCTCACAACAGAGCAGAAATTGGAGGAATTGGAGGTCAAATTGACGTTAACAATAACTTTATTCCTGAATTAGACTTTACTTACTTCTTCACTAAAAACATTGCTGCTGAGTTAATTTTAGGTACTTCAAGACACACAGTTGGTACTTTAGGTTCTAGTTTACCAGAAGCAGTTGGAGGACCAGCTACTGCAAACCTTGATTTAGGTAGTGTATGGTTATTACCTCCTACTTTAATGGTACAATACCACCACCAAGTAACGGATAACTTTAAACCGTATGTAGGTATTGGTGCAAACTATACAATTTTCTACAATGAAAAATCAGGAGTTGCTAAAGATATTTCTTATGATAATAAGTTTGGATGGGGATACCAATTTGGATTCGATATTGATGTAACTGATAAGTTCTTCATCAACGTTGACTTTAAAAAATTATTCTTAAAAACAGACGTATCAGTTAATGCATCTAATTTATTAACTCCAGAAGCACAAGCTGCTGGAACTACTGAATTAAGCATCCCTGCTAAAGTAAAAATCGATCCTATGTTAATCGGATTCGGTGTAGGAATGCGTTTTTAATTATTTAATGAGACATTTTTTTTTACCAACCCATACAACTACAGTTGTGTGGGTTGGTTTTTTATTGCCTTTATTTTAACGAACTTTGTACGCATAAAAGAGAGTAGCGTTTATCATGAAGAGTACCATTTCGTTTAAGGATATAAATAAATTAGCCATACCAGCCATTTTTGCTGGAATATCAGAATCTATTATTTCTTTGACTGACATAGCCATAGTTGGAAACGTAAAAGAAAATAGCGTGGAAGCTTTAGCGGCTGTTGGTTTAGTCGGCTCATTTCTTTCTGCCATAATATGGATAGTTGCCCAAACGAAAACCTCAATATCTGCAGCTGTCTCTCAACATTTAGGTGCCAATAGGATATTTGCAGTCAAAACATTGGTACCACAAGCTATTTTATTCAATTTTATATTAAGTATACTACTCTTTTTATTTACAACATTCTTTGTAAATGAAATATTCACAGCTTACAACGCTGAAGGATTACTCCTAACCTACGCCAAAGAATATTACCTCATAAGAGCATGGGGCTTTCCTCTTACCCTAATTACTTTTGCACTCTATGGTGTTTTCAGAGGGTTGCAAAATACAATTTGGGCTATGAAATGCAGCTTAACAGGTGCCATAATCAACGTAATCCTAACTTATTTCTTCGTCTTTGGTATAGACGGCTTACTTCCTGCTATGCACATCAAAGGGGCTGCCTATGCAAGTGTAATTGCACAAAGCATTATGCTCATTATGGCGTTTTACTATTTCTTTAAATACACTCCTTTTAACTTAGCGCTTAGAAAAACAATAAATCCCTCTTTAAAGCCATTAATTATTATGAGCTTTAACTTTATAATTCGCACTGCTACATTAAATGTTGCTATTTACTTAGCGAACGCCTATGCTACAGGTTACGGTAAAAATTATATTGCAGCGCAAAGCATATTAATGAATATATGGCTGTTCTTTTCCTTCTTCATTGATGGTTACGCAAGTGCTGGAAATGCTTTATCAGGAAGGTTATTAGGAGAAAAAAACTATAACGCCTTATGGAAAATGAGTAAAGACATAAGCAAATACGCTATAATAATTGCAATTATACTTATTGCTATTTGCCTTGCCTTTTATAAACAAATAGGATTATTGTTTAACCAAGAAACCGAAGTAATTAAAGTATTTGTATCTGTATTCTGGCTCGTTCTAATAATGCAACCTATTAACGCCTTAGCTTATATCTATGACGGAATATTCAAAGGTATGGGAGATGCTAAATTCTTACGCAATAATTTATTGTTTGCTACTTTCTGTGGGTTTATTCCCACATTGCTTTTATTTGATTACTTAGACTTTAAATTATACAGTGTTTGGCTTGCATTTGCAGTATGGATGTGTTGCAGAAGTTTCCCTTTAATGTACATCTTCAAAAAGAATTTTGTAGATAAATAGGGCAATGCAACAGTGTTGCAAACATAGTTGGAGATTATTTATACTGAGTAGATGTTAGTACATTTGTTATAAATAAAAACAATAGAACTATGTGTCAAGAACATACAAATCATAATCACTCTCATAATCACCAAGATCACGATCATAACCACGATCATGATCACGACCACAGTCATGGTGACGAAAACACTAAATACTTCGTTGGATTCAGTTTACTACTCTTGTTTATAGGATTACTATTAACTTACATTCTTAAAGCCGATTGGTTTATTAACAACACTACTTTGAGAATAGTTTGGTATAGTGTCGCTTACCTTCCTGTAGGACTCCCTGTTTTAAAAGAAGCTGTAAAATTAGGAGCACGAAAAGATTTCTTTAATGAGTTTTCGCTAATGGGAATAGCTACTTTAGGAGCTTTCTTTATTGGTGAGTATCCAGAAGGAGTTGCTGTAATGATTTTCTATACTATAGGAGAACTATTTCAAGAGTCTGCAGTTAACAAGGCAAAAGGTAATATAAAAGCGCTTTTAGATATTAGACCTAATGAAGCAAGTGTATATCGAAACAATCAATATACTGTTGTTAGCCCTGAAGAAGTTCAAATAGGAGAAATTATACAAGTAAAAGTTGGAGAAAAAATACCTTTAGATGGCGAACTACTTACAGACAAAGGAAGTTTTAATACTTCAGCACTTACAGGAGAGAGTAAACCCTCTACTTATAAAAAAGGGGAAGTTGTCCTTACGGGGATGATCAACTTACAAAATGTAATAGAAGTTAAAACAACAAAGTTGTATCAAGATAGTTCTCTTGCTAAAATCCTTCAAATGGTTCAAGAAGCAAGTGCACGCAAAGCTACAACAGAATTGTACATTAGAAAATTTGCTAAAATATATACTCCTATTGTATTCTTCTTAGCCGTTGCCTTAACCATTTTACCTTTCTTTTTTTTAGGTGAAAATTATGTTTTCCAAACTTGGTTGGGACGAGCATTAGTGTTCTTAGTTATTTCTTGCCCATGTGCATTGGTAATTTCAGTTCCATTAGGCTACTTTGGTGGAATAGGCGCAGCATCTAAAAATGGTATTCTATTCAAGGGATCGAATTACTTAGAACTTATGGCTAAGCTCGATATCGTTGTTATGGATAAAACTGGAACTTTAACAGAAGGAGTATTTAAAGTACAAAAAGTAGAAACAACAATGGAACAAAGTAGTTTTGTACACATCGTTGCTGCAATAGAGAAACAATCCACTCATCCCATAGCAAAAGCTATTGTTGAAGCCTATCCTACAGATAAAATAGCGGAAGATGTACATGAAATATCAGGAAAGGGATTACAAGGAAAAGTGGATAATCAAGAAATACTCGTGGGCAATACAGCGCTTTTAAAGCACTTTAAGATTGAATACCCAAGTAATATAGATGATATAGTAGAAAGTATTGTAATCGTCGCTATTAACGGTCTATATACAGGGTATATAACAATCGCCGACAAAATTAAAGAAGATTCGAAAGAAGCTATTCAATTAATGAAAAAGCTCGGTGTCTCTAAAACTGTGATGCTTAGTGGAGACAAAGATACTATAACCCAAAAGGTTGCTAAAGAAATCAATTTAGATTATGCCGTAGGTGGTTTGTTACCAGAAGGTAAAGTAGCACAAGTTGAAACCCTCAAAAAAGAAAATCCAAACAAATCACTTGCTTTTGTTGGAGATGGAATAAATGATGCACCTGTACTTGCTTTAAGTGATGTAGGTATTGCAATGGGAGGACTTGGTAGTGACGCAGCCATCGAAACAGCAGATGTGGTAATACAAACTGACCAACCATCCAAAATAGCAACTGCTATTCACATAGGAAGGGAAACAAGAAAGATTGTAATTCAGAATATCGTACTCGCACTAACAGTTAAGGTTATTGTACTTATCCTTGGAGCAGGTGGAGTTGCAACGATGTGGGAAGCAGTTTTTGCAGACGTTGGAGTTGCATTACTAGCAATCTTAAACGCGGTAAGAATCCAAAAAATGAAATTTATATAACTTGATACAAACATAAAATCCCGATAGTAATCGGGATTTTTTTATTCTTGTTCCTTAAACTGATGTAAGGTATGCTCAATTTGTAGAAGATATTGTCCATATAGTTTTTTAATCCAATACTTGGCAATAAAGTAAATTAGAACAACCATAATAATAGACACTATTCCCAAATACTTTAAAGCGTGTAAATCACCTCCCAAAATAAGGTCTAATTGAGAAGAAGGAGATGCCACTAAAAGTAATAGAATACCAAAAGGAATAAGTGAATAACAAAAGTTCTCATACATTTGAATATACAACTTTACGT